>DATAUB010000044.1:0-83835 GCA_036268475.1 Bryobacteraceae bacterium
GGCGGAGCTATGTCTTAGGGTTGGAGTAATTCCGCCATCGATGACTTACTTACAAGCAAAATGGCGAAGATATAGCGAAACTTGCATTCTCGGGGTCGATTGTCAAGATCGGTTATTTTGAGTTCTGCAAGTGGTTCTCCATTTCCTGACATTTATTTCTCCCGCATTTTCACCCACTTACCTCCCGCCGCCGCACCCCACCCCTGTGCCATCCAGCTATCCTCGCCCGGTATGGCAACCCAAAAACAGATCGCGGCCAACCGCCGCAACGCTCTCAAATCCACTGGACCTCGCACTCCCGCAGGCAAGGCGCGCTCTTCAATGAACGCTCTCAAATCCGGCATCGACTCCCACGCCCAAATCATCCACGGCGAAACCCCCGCCGACCTCGAACGCCTCAAGTTCGAGTATCACGACCGCTTCCTCCCCGATACCCCCGAGCAGCGCATGCTCGTCGACACCCTCGTCGATTGCGAGTTTCTCCTCCGCCGCTTCCGCCGCGTTGAAGCCGAAATCTGGCAGGACGGCATGCGCAACCAGGTCCACTGCACCATCCTCGCCGAGTCTTTCAATCGTATGGACGAAACCTTCGCCCGTCTCCAGCGCCGCATCGATATGACCCACCGCAATTACCGCAACGCCCTCCACGAACTCCAGCGCCTCCAGGCCGCCGAGCCGCAACTGGATCCCGAGCCTGACCCCGTAACTCCGCGTCCCCAAAGCCTGAACCCCGCAAATGGCTTCGATCCACAAATCGAAGATGACGCCTCCATCGACCCGCCCGAACCCGCGCCCCGCACCCTCATCAACTCCAGTCGCGACGCCCTCTTGTGACATCGACCCCGAAATTCGCGCGCCCCCGGTCGGCCTGCTTTGCCAAATCGACTGCAATCGAATAGTCTGGTGTTTACCCGATTCTTTGCCCCAAGAAGGTGCCCATGTCCGACGCCACGACTCCCAACGCCTCTATGGACCGGCGGGACTTCCTCGCCACCACCGCCGCCGCCGGGCTGGCGCTCGGCATGAACCCCATTCGCGCCGCCAGTCTGGCGTCGAACGAGGTGCGCGTGGCCATAATCGGCGCCGGGGCGGAGGGCCAGGTGCTGCTCGATGCGTCCATGCAGATTCCTAACGTGCGCTTCGTGGCGGTGTGCGACATCTGGACGGAGTACAATCAGCGCCGCGTCTCGCGCCTGCTGGCCGATAGCGGCCATCCCAATCGCGCCTACGTCGATTACAAAGAGATGCTCGACAAGGAGAAGGACCATCTCGATGCGGTGATCGTGGCCACGCCCGATTTCTGGCACGCCGAACATGCCATCGCCTGCATGAACGCCGGCCTCCACGTCTATTGCGAAAAAGAGATGTCGAACACTCTGGCCGATGCGCGCCGCATCGTGCTGGCGCAGCGGGAAACCGGCAAGCTGCTGCAGATCGGCCATCAGCGCCGCAGCAATCCGCGCTACCAGTTTTGCTATCAGCGTCTCATCACAGAGAACAAACTGCTCGGGCGGATGACCGTGGCCAACGGCCAATGGAACCGCGCCAAGCGCGATTTCGCCACCATTCCCGCGCGCTACAATATCAAGCCCGAAGTGCTCGAAAAGTACGGCTTCAACTCGATGCAGCAGTTCCTCAACTGGCGCTGGTATCGCGGCCTGGGTGGCGGCCCGATTGTCGACCTGGGCTCGCACCAGATCGACATTTTCAACTGGTTCCTCGGCGCGCGCCCTTCCGGCGTCACGGCCAGCGGCGGCACCGATTACTACAGCAAGGCCACCCACCAGTGGTACGACACCGTGATGGCGATCTTCGATTATCAGACGCCCGCCGGTGCGGCGCGCGCGTTTTACCAGACCATCACCACCAACGGCTTCGGCGGCTATTTCGAGGTCTTCATGGGCGACCAGGGCGCGCTCGAGATTTCCGAATCGGCGGGGCGCGGGTCGGTGTATCGCGATACCGCCAATGCGCCCGATTGGAAATCGTACGTCAAAGACGGACTGCTCACCGCGCCCAAGGAAGAGGTCAAACCGGGCGCTGCCGCCGCCGTGCTCGACGTGCGTGAGACCGCGCCGCCGCCCAGTTACGGCCTTCCCGTCGAGATGCGCAAGAAGTATCACCAGCCGCACCTCGAGAATTTCTTCGGCGCGGTGCGCGGGCGCAATAAACTGAACTGTCCGGGGGAAATCGGATATGAGACCGCGGTGACGGTGCTCAAGGTCAATGAGGCGGTGGAGGCACAGCGGCGCCTGGAGTTCAAGCCTTCGGATTTCGAGGTTTGACCATGGGGACAGCCCGATTCCTGGCGGCCGCCACACTTGCCGCGGTGTGCGCGCTCCAAGCGCAGCCCAAACTGGGCGATAACAGCGCCGGCAGCCGCGGACAGCCTGCCCACATCATTCCCCTGCGCGATTTCGAAGGCGACACCATTCAGCCCGGCGACCGCCACGCGCTCCCGTTTTCGGTGGCGCAGACCTGCGGCGGCGTATGTCACGACGTAGCCGCCGTAAGCCGCGGCTGGCATTTCAATTCCACCCAGGCGGACGTGCCCGCCGGCCGCAACGGGCAGCCGTGGCTGCTGGTCGATCGTGACACCGCCACCCAAATTCCGCTGTCGTATCGCGCTTGGCCGGGCACGTACCGGCCGCAACAGATCGGCATGAGCGAGCGCGAATTCGCCATCCGTTTCGGAGGCCGCACGGCCGGCGGATTCACTGCGCCGGAACAGACCAGCGAGGTCAATGGCGCGCGCTGGCAGGTATCCGGAAATCTCGAAGTGAATTGTCTGGCGTGCCATGACGCGTCTCCCGCCTACGATCCCGCGGAGTACGCCAATCAGGTGGCGCGCGAGAATTTCCGCTTCGCCCCGGCGGCGGCCAGCGGACTCGGACTGGTCACCGGGTCGGCGAAAGCCATGCCCGACACCTTCGACTATCTGCTGCCCAACTCAGTGGAAGATTCGCTCCAGCCGCAGATCCCGCGCGTGGAGTACGCGCCCGCCGATTTCCTGCCGGGCGGCAAAGTGGCGTTCGATATCGTGCGCCAGCCCAAGGCCGCGCAGTGCTACTACTGCCACACCAATACCGATACCGCCTTCACCGGCGCGGAGCGGTACAAGGGCCACGAAGATATCCACCTCACGCGCGGCATCGAGTGCAACCAGTGCCATCGGAATGGGCTCGATCACATGGTGGCGCGCGGCTATGAAACCGGTGCGCTCACCTGCGAAGGCTGCCACGCCGAAGGCAACGCCATGGGCGCGCCCCATCCCGCGCACAGTGGCATTCCAGCGGTGCATTTCGCCAAAATGACGTGCACGGCCTGCCATTCCGGTCCGCTGCCGGAGCAGTCCACGCGGCAGTTCAAGAACGGCATGACGCACGGTCTCGGCGAGTTCAACGTCAACAAGAATGCCGAAGCGCTGCCGCATCTGTATTACCCGGTCTTCGCGCGCAACCAGGAAGGCAAGCTCGCTCCCAACCGCATGGTCTGGCCGGCATTCTGGGGGCGGCTGGAAGGCGCCACGGTGAAGCCGCTCGCACCCGCCGAGGTGAAGCGCGTCATCGCCAAGGACAAGCTCGCCGCGCCGCTCACCGCCGATGGAAGCTGGCTCAATATCGACGAGCATTGGGTGGAGCAGGTGCTCACCTCTCTGGGCGATGGCGCCGTCTACGTCGCCGGCGGCAAGCTCCATCGTCTGGCCGGCGGCCGTCTCCAGGCCGAGGACAACGCGCAGGCGGCGCCCTACCTCTGGCCCATCGCGCACGATGTGCGTCCCGCCACTCAGGCGCTCGGCGCCAAGGGCTGCCAGGATTGCCACTCCGCCGATTCCGCCATCTTCTTCGGCAAGGTGAAGGTCGATTCGCCTCTCGCCTCGGAACGCACCGTTTCGTGGACCATGACGCGCTTCGAGAAGAATCTCGATACCGGCTACCAGTCGCGCCTGGCGGCGAGCTGGAAGTATCGCAGCATGCTGAAAGCGATCGGGCTGGGCGCCGCCGGGCTGCTGCTGCTGGTCCTCCTGGCATACGCGGTGCGCGGCATTGAGCGGTTGTCCGCCGCCACCGTGGGGAGGCTGCGGTGATCTGGGCACTGGTGGCGGCAATCGTGGCGGCCGACCTGGTCCTGCGGCTGGTCTTCCGGCGCTCCTTCGCGGGCGGCGCCCACCCATCTTCCGGCTGGCGCTGGGTGCGCGTCGCCGTGAATCTCGGAGGGCTGGCGACCCTGGCGCTGGTGGCGTACACCGCGCTCTTCCACGATGGCCCGGTCCTCACCGGCAGTCAACTGATCTCGCACGTTACCTACGCGCCCGCCTTCGCCGTGGCCGCCGTGGCGGTCGCCATCTGCTGGGCCGATCGCAGCCGTTTCGCGGCGCAGGACTGGCATCGCGGCTGGGCCCTCCCGCTGCGCAAGCTGTTCTTCTGGATCGCGATCGCCCTCGCCATCCCGACTTTCGTCTCGATTCTCGCCGCCATGTTCCCCATCGCCGACACCGAAGGGCAGCAAACGTTGCTGCGCGTACATCGCACGTGCGGCCCCATTTTCGCGGCCATGGCGTTGCTGTTTGCCTACTTCGCGCTCATGGCGTGGCGCGAGGGGAGCAAGGATTGACCCATCGCCGTGCCGCGCTGCTGTTTCTCGCGCTGGCGGCGCTGGCGGCAGCTTTCCGATTTCCGCGCCTCGCCGACCGCCCCATGCATGCCGATGAGGGCGTGAACGCCGACAAGCTCGGCACGCTGTTGGAACACGGCCGCTACGAATACTCCACCGTGGATTTTCACGGTCCTACCTTAATATATGCGGCGCTGGCGTTTGCGCGCCTCGGCGGCTTCCAGAACTATCGCGATCTGAATGAAACGGTGCTGCGCGCACTGCCGGCGGCCGTCGGCGTGCTGCTGGTTGCCGCGCATTTCTGGCTGATTCCGTACCTCGGCATCTGGGCCTCGGCCTGCGCCGCACTGTTCACCGCCGTCTCGCCGGCCATGGTCTATTACAGCCGTTACTTCATCCATGAAATGCTCCTGGTCCTGCTCACCTTCTGCGCGCTGCTGGCGGTGTTGCGGTACCTGCGCCGGCCGGCGGCGCGGTGGGCGCTGGCGGCGGGCGCGCTCTTCGGCCTCATGTTCGCCACCAAAGAAACCTGGATCGTCGCCGCCGCCTGCATGGCAGTGGCCGCCGTGGTGGCGCCGGCAGTCGTGTCGCGGCAACTCCCCAAGCACGCGCTCTTAGCGGTAGCAGCCTTCGCCGGAGTCGCACTCCTGCTTCTCTCTTCCTTCGGCACCCACCCGCGCGGCATCGTCGATTCCGTGCTCGCATACCGCACGTATTTCGCGCGTGGCGCAGGCGTCAACACCGCGCACGTGCACCCCTGGTATTTCTACTTCGCCTGTCTGCGCGGCGAGGCCCTCATCGCGATACTGGCAGTAGCCGGAATCGCCGCCTCGCACACGCCGCGCTTCTTCAAGATTTACACTGTCCTCATGGTGGCGGTCTATTGCGCCATTCCTTATAAAGCGCCCTGGAATGTACTCAGCTTCTGGCACGCCACCATTCTGCTGGCCGGCGCGGGCGTGGGCTGGATCGCGACCCGCCTGCCGAAAGCGGTTGCCATCGTGCTAATAGGGCTGGTCGCGGCGCAACTGGGGACGCAGGCGTACGCCGATAGCTTCGAGCGCGCGTCAGACCCGCGGAACCCCTGGGTCTACGCCCATACCGGCACCGACGTTTTCACCATCGTCAAGCAGATCGCCGCGCTCGCCGCGGTGGCGCCGGCCGGCCGCGACCTCCCCATCCAGATCTTCACGCACGAAAACCTCTGGCCGCTGCCGTGGTACCTGCGCCGCTACCCCAACGTGCGCTGGTGGAACGGCGTCTCCGATACCGCGCCGCTCGCGCAGGCGATCCTCGCCACGCCCGACATGGAGCCGGCGCTGGTGCACCGCATCTATGAGGTCCCGCCGCCGGGACAGCGCGAGATGTACGTGCCGATGTTCGACCGCTACGTCGAACTCCGCCCGCAGGTGGAAGTCCGCGGGTACGTGGCGAAGTCGCTATGGGATGCGCTGCCATGATCCAGCCTTCCGACATCGGCGCGCGCCGCTTCGCCCACCAGGCGATGCATACCGAGTTCGAAATCCTCTGCGTGCATGAGGACGGCGAGTATGCCCGCCAGGCGGCATGGGCGGCCTTCGATCTGCTCGACCGCATGGAGGGCGAGCTCAGCCGCTTCCTGCCCAACAGCGACATCGCGCGCATTAATCGTCTGGCCGCGGGCGAAAGCGCGCGTGTGTGCCGCTGGACCCTGGAGTGTCTGGATCTGGCGCGCGCGGCGTACCAGGAAACCGGCGGCGCGTTCGATATCGCGCTCGGCACGGGTATGGAAAGCCTGGAGCTTTCGCCGCGCGAGTTCCGCGTGCGGCACGCCGGCGGAGTGAAGCTCGATCTCGGCGGCATCGGCAAAGGCTACGCGCTCGATCGCATGGCGGAAGTGCTCGACGAATGGGAGATCGCCACGGCGCTGCTCCACGGCGGCCACAGTTCGGTGCTGGCGCTCGATGCGCCTCCCGGGCTCGCCGGGTGGCCGCTTGAGATGGGGGAGCGAACGCTCGCGGCGCGGCGGCGCGCATTGAGCGCGTCGGGCATTCGCGCGCAGGGTGAGCACATCATCGACCCGCGTACCGGCCGGCCGCCGAACCGGCGCGTGGCGGCCTGGGTATCCTTGGAGTTGGATGGCTCCCGCTCGCCCGGCGCGGTGGCGGAGGCGCTGTCGACTGCGTTTATGATCCTGCCCCACGGCGTGATGGACGCCATCCGCGCACGGCGGGTGGGCATGGAAGCTTGGACTTTGGAAGCAACACCGGCAATCTAGTGAGGACTTTATGCGTACCAAAATGAGACTGAATCTGACACTCGCGCTGGCCGCTTTCGGCGCGGCGAACCTTTACGCCCAGGCGCCCAAGCTGGTGCCGGCGCCCATCGAGCTGCCCAAGCCTGGACTCGAAGGAACTCCGCCGAATTTCAACATTCCCAATCTCGAAAAGCCCTCGAGCAAACCGCGGCCGCCGTTCCTGGTGCCCGAAGGCGTCACCAATGTGGCCAAAGGCAAGCCCGTAACCAGCAGCGAGAAAGAGCCGCTGGTCGGCGACCTGACCATGATCACCGACGGCGATCCCGAGCAGGTGGAAGGCAACGACGTGGAGCTCGGCCCGGGCGTGCAGTGGGTCAAAATCGACCTGCAGGAGCCGCAGGAGATCTACGGCATTCTGATGTGGCACTATTTCCAGCCGCGCGTGTATTACGCCGTCGTGGTGCAGACCGCCGACGATGCCGATTTCACCAAGGGCGTGGAAACCTGGTTCAACAACGACGTCAACAATCTCGCCAAGCAGGGCGTTGGGAAGAACTTGAACTACATCGAGTCGTTTGAGGGCCGCCTGATCGATACCAAAGGCGTCAAGGCGCGCTATGTGCGCCTGTTCAGCGCCGGCAACAACGCGAACAAGCTGAATCACTATGTAGAAGTGGAAGTCTTCGGCAAGCCCGCCAAGTAAGTCGAAATCAGGACGTGGCGCAGACACCCGTGCCTGCCCGCCGCCCCGGACCTTCCCCTTGCGCTTCTACAAGAGTGGCGCTAGACTACTGTAGAAGGGAAAGGGGAAGGCATGGATCTTCCGCAAGGCACGCTCGACCTCCTCATTTTGAAAACGCTGGCGCTCGGGCCGCTCCATGGCTGGGGCATTTCCGAACGCATCCAGCAGATCTCCAAAGACGCGCTCCAGGTGCAGCAGGGGTCGCTCTATCCCGCCCTCCATCGCTGTGAGCGCCACGGGTGGATCAAGCCGAAATGGGGCGTTTCCGACAATAATCGCCGCGCCAAATACTATGAGCTGACCCGGGCGGGCACCAAGCAACTCAAGTCGGATGAAGCCGACTGGCGCAAACTGGCGGTGGCCGTCGGTCTGCTGCTCGACCAGGCGTGAGGACCTATGAGCGACCTCCTATTTCGACTGCGATCCCTGTTTTTTCGGCGCGCCGCTGAGGCGGAACTCGACGAAGAACTGGCGTTCCATCTGGAGCATGAGACCGGCAAGCTGATGCGCTCCGGACTCTCGCCGGAGGAAGCGCGGCGCCGCGCGCGCATGGCCATGGGTGGGGCGGCGCAAATCAAAGAAGACGTCCGCGACCAGTGGATCTGGCGCTGGTGCCGCGACCTGGCGCGCGACGTCCGGTACGCCATCCGCGCGCTGCGTCAGAGTCCCACCTTCACGGCGGTGGCGGTGCTCTCGCTCGCGCTCGGCATCGGCGCCAACACCGCGATATTCAGCATCCTGAATGCCGTCATCATGAAGCCCCTGCCGGTGTTGGAGCCCGATCGGCTGGGCCACGTCTTCAGCGGCGGCGACGACAGTTCCAGCAACGCCATCTGGGAACAGTTGCGCGATCATAACGACGTTTTCTCCTCCGCCTTCGCCTATGCGCACGCCGAGTTCGACCTCGCCGCGGGCGGCGAGAAGCGGCCCATCAAAGGCATCTACGCGAGCGGCGATTACTTCCGCACGCTGGGCGTAGGCGCGCAAGTCGGGCGCGTGCTCACCGTCGGCGACGACCGCCGCGGCGCCGCGCCCATAGCGGTTCTCAGTTACGGTTTCTGGCAGCGAGCCTATGGCGGCGATCCGCAAGTGGCCGGCCACACCATCCGGCTGAGCGGCCACCCGTTTGAGATCGTCGGCGTAACGCCGCGCAGTTTCTTCGGCCTGGATATCGGCTCTACCTTCGATGTGATCGTGCCCCTGACCTCCGAGGCTTTGATCGATGCCGAGCGGCCGCAACTCGACGGGCGAAGTTATTGGTGGCTCTCGATTATCGGACGGCTCAAGCCGGGCGTCAGCTTTGCGCAAGCCGCCGATCGTCTGGCGGTGCTCTCGCCCGCCGTTTACAACGCATCGGCGGACGAACAGATGGACCGCCAGGAACGCGCCGAATTCGGCAAGGGCATCCTGCATCTCAAGCCGGCGGCCGGCCTGTCGTATCTGCGCGACCAGTACAAGCGGTCGTTGCTGGTGCTCATGAGTATCGCCGGGCTGGTGCTGCTGATCGCCTGCGTGAACATCGCTAATCTGCTGCTGGCGCGCGCCGGCGCACGGGGCAGGGAAATCGCCATCCGGCAGGCGGTGGGCGCCGGGCGCGGGCGCCTCATCCGGCAACTGCTTACCGAGAGCGTGGTGCTCTCGATGGCCGGCGCGGCCTGCGGCGTGGTGCTGGCGCGATGGTTCGGTCCGGCCGTGGTGGCGATGATCTCGCAGCGCGGCGAGAGCTTGTGGCTCGATCTTGCGCCTGACCTGCGCGTGCTGGCGTTCACCTCGGGCACCGCCATCCTCACCGGTATTCTGTTCGGACTCGCGCCCGCGGTCAAGGCCACGCGAACCGCCACGGCGGAATCGCTCAAGCAGGGCGGCCGATCGCTGAGCGAACGGCTGGGCGGATGGCGATTGGGCCGCGTGCTGGTGGTGTTGCAGGTGGCCCTATCGCTGCTGTTGGTGGTGGGTGCGGGCCTGTTCGTGGGCACCCTGCGAAATCTCGCGCGCCAGAGTCTGGGCTTCCGCGCCGAAGGCGTCTTGCTGGTGTCCGCCGACCTCCAGCAGACGCACGACTCCCCGGAACGCCAGGCCGATCTTGCCGCCGAACTGCTCACGCGGGTACGGGCGATTCCCGGCGTGGTGGCCGCGGCGCGCGCTGCCGTGACGCCGCTCAGCGGCAGTTCCTGGGGCACCATGATCCGCGTCGACACGGGCGGAGTGAAGCGCCAGTTGTACGGCTCCATGAACTTGGTGTCGCCGGGGTACTTCGCCACCATGCAGACGCCGCTCCTGCGAGGCCGTGATTTCGGGCCGGCTGACACTGCCGAATCGCCGCACGTCGCGATTCTCAATGAGCAGGCGGCGCGCGAATTCTTTCCCGGCGCAGACCCGGTAGGCAAGACCTATTCGGCGCTCGGCTTCGACCGCACGGAAACCACGGTCGAGATCGTAGGGGTGGCGGCCGACGCGAAATATCGCACCATGCGCGACCCGGTTCCCTCGACCGTCTACACGCCCATCACTCAAAAGCCGTACCCCATGCCTTTAACTGGAACGTACGAAATCCGTTTCGCGGGGTCGGCCGCGGGCGTGGTCGGCGGCGTGAAGGAAGCGGCACGGGCGGTGGACCCGCGCATCTCGCTCGAGTTCCGTTTCCTCTCGGCGCAGGTGGCGTCGGCCTATTTGCAGGAGCGGCTGGTGGCGCTGCTGGCGGCATTCTTCGGACTGTTGGCATTGGTGCTGGCCTGCGCCGGCTTGTACGGCGTGGTGTCGTACGGCGGCTCGCGGCGGCGCAGCGAAGTGGCGATCCGGCTGGCGTTAGGGTCGAGCCGCGCGGGCGTGCTCTGGCTGATGCTGCGCGATGTGGCGGCTCTGGTGCTGACCGGAGTGCCGCTGGGACTGGCCGGTTCGTGGCTGTGCGGCCGGTTGGTGCGCAGCATGTTGTACGGAGTGACGCCCAGCGATCCGCTGACGTTAGCGGGCGCAAGCGCGGTCCTGTTGGCGGCGGCCTTCCTGGCAGGCTTTTGGCCGGCGCGGCGCGCGGCCCGCATGGATCCGGTGGTGGCGCTGCGGGAAGAGTAAGCGCCGGTTGATAACATTGAGGGTCGGAGGAACCAGTGGCCACTACCCAACCTGGACCGGAAGACATCTTCACCGAGCCATCCGATGTCGATCCACATACCCTGCGCAATCTCGGCCCGCTCACCGGCATGGCCGGCATCTGGGAGGGACATCGCAGTATGGACGTCAATCCCAAGGCCGGCGGGCCGGAGCGGCAGGAGTACGTCGAGCACATCGAGCTGCAGCCGATCGATCCGCAAACTAATGGGCCGCAGCTTTTCTATGGTCTGCGCTATCATACCCGGATCGTCAAGCCGGGCGAGGTCGAGATGTACCACGATCAAGTTGGCTACTGGCTGTGGGAGCCGGCAACCGGCAACCTGCTTCAGACGCTTGCCATCCCGCGCGGGCAGACGGCCATGGCCTTCGGACACGCCGCCGCGGACGCCACCAGTTTCGAACTCGTCGCCAGGCGCGGGGAGACGACCAACGGGATCTGCTCCAATCCATTTCTCGAATACGCCTTCCAGACGACGGAGTATCGCATCAAGGTGACCGTCAACCCCGATGGCACCTGGGAGTACGACGAAGCCACCACTCTGATGGTGCGCGGCCAGGCGGTGCCCTTCGAGCATACCGATCGCAGCATCCTCACCAAGATCGGCGAGCCCACGCCCAATCCATTGGCGCGCGAGCGAGCCGAAAGCGCCGCTACGTAAATTCGGCGCGCCGACGTGGCGCAGGCACTCGTGCCTGCCGCGCCGAGACTGGTCTCGACGCTCTTGCCGCAGAAAGCTCGCGAGGTCGGCGCTAGTGGAAGTTTTCCACCAGCATCAGATCGCTGCCGGGCAGCCCGTCGATTTGCGGATAGAGCAGCCAACGGCCGTTAGACGTGACCGTGAGCCCGAATCCGATGGGCGCGTTCGCTCGAAAGAGCTGGCGTGATTTCCCGGTGGCGAGACTGAAAAAGAACATCTCACCAGGTGCGCTCGATGCCCCGCGATAATATACGCCGTCGTGCGTGAGGGCGAAGACGTCGCCGGGGTTTGCGTCCTGGATTACCGCCGTCTCTCCCGTTCCATCCACGGCGGACCGGAAGATCGATCCGCGATTGTAATAGAGGAATGCGCCATCGTCCGATTCGAGCGGATTATTGGCGCCATTATGGGTGAGTTGAACTGCATTTCCGCCGCCGGCCGGAATCTTCCACACCTCAGTACGACCGGCCGCACCCGATGCGAAATAGATCCAGCGGCCATCGTGGGAGAAACTTGGCCGCGAGCCGCCCTGCGTCGTAACCTGCCTCGCCTGGCCCCCATGATCGGAGGCCACAAAGATCTGCCATCGGCCATCCACGTTGGAATCGAAAGCCACTTCCCGGCTGTCGGGCGACCAGTGTGGGCTGCCGGAAGTGGGGCGCTGAGTGAGTTGCGACTGGTTGGAGCCATCGGCGTCGCACGTCCAGATTTCCAGAGAGCCGGTGCGATCGGAGCGGAACGCGATGCGTTTGCCATCCGGGGAATAGGACGGGGATTCCTCCTGATGGGTAGATGCGAGGAGCGATGCCGGCGGCTGCGATGCATCGGTTAGATTGGCTCGCCAGATATTTGTATCGATGTTAACGCCTGTCTCATAGACCAGCCGGTTAGCGCGTGCCGAGATGGCAAGTGACTGCACGTTATCGCCTACCGGTACTCGCTGCGGCGGCTGCGAGCCGGAAACGGGGATTCTCCACAGAGCCGGAGTTCCCGCCCGGCGAGACGAAAAGACAATGTCCCTGCCGTCGCCCGCCCAAGCAATTCCGAAAATAGCGGTGTTGTCCGATGTTAGGCGCCTTGGTTCCGCACCGGAGTGCATGTCGGCGGTGAGCGGCATGAGATATACGTCGCTCAAGTAATCGGCCGATCCAATCACCTGTCGCACCCGGATAAACGCGAGGGCGCGGCTATCGGGGGAAATGCACCCGCCAAAATCAAGTAGCGTGCCGCGAGGAGGACTGGCAAGGAGCCGCTTCTCGCCGGTCTCCACCGACACCAGAGATACGGCGGCTGGCTTGCCTGGCTCTCGAGTGTTCGCCAGCAGCCATCGGCCGTCGGGAGACCAACCGGTAATGGCATGGCGGAAGTTTACCGATTGTGGGAGAAACGTTCCCAGATGCGCCAGTTCCCGCTCCGCTCCGCCCAGCGCTGGAATCAATACGGCCGTCGCGGAACCGTCGGCGCCGATGCGCGTGAAAGCGATCGTCCGGCCGTCGGGCGACCAGGAGGGAGATATGTCGCGGGCGGCGTCAGTGGTCAGCCGCAGTGGACGGCCGGAGCCGATCAGTTGGACGTAGATGTCGTAGTTCTCGCCATGCTCTCCATCCCAACTGAAAGCCATCTGGCTCCCATCGGGCGAAAAGGTAGGTGACGACTCGTAGCCCGGAAAACTGGTCAAAGGAACGGCACGCAGTTGCGGCTCGATTTTTACCGGCTGGCGCGACAACCAGAACGCCGTGCCGCCCGCTACCAGGACCAACGCCAGAGCGGCGAGGACAAACGGCTGGCGGCTGGCTGGCTTGCGCGCCACTCCGCCTGCGGCACCCGCCGTCAGGACGAGGCCGGAGTCGGAATCTTCCTTGATTTCTTCCAGCGCCAGTTTCAGGTCCTGCATGCTGTGCGCGCGGCGATCGGGATCTTTGCGCAGGCAGCGTTGCACGATGCGCGCCAGTTCACGCGGGATGGAGGCATTTGCCTTTTCGATTGGCTCCGGTTCGCGATTCAGAATGCCGGCCAGCGTGGCTAACTTGGTATCTCCCTGGAACGCGCGCCGGCCGGTGAGCATTTCATAAAGGAGCACGCCGAACGAAAAGACATCGGAGCGGGCGTCGATCTTCTTGCCCTCGGCCTGCTCCGGCGACATATAAGAAACTGTGCCCAGAATGGCGCCCTCGTCGGTATGGGGCAGGTCGGCCGCTACCGTTCGCGTGTTCTCCGTCTCGGTGATGCCGGTGTTTTCGATGAGCTTCGCAAGGCCGAAATCGAGCACCTTGATATCGCCTTTGTCGGTTACCATCACGTTGGCGGGCTTGAGGTCGCGGTGAACGATGCCGGCGGCGTGCGCTGCCGCCAGCGCGTCGGCGATCTGGATGGCGTACTTGAGGGCCTCGGAGATGCGCAAGCCTTTGGCGGGGATGATCTGATCGAGCGTCCGGCCGGGGACGAACTCCATGGCGATGAAGTCGGCGCCGTCCGTCCCTTCGGTGCGGTCGATCTCGTAGATGGTGATGATGCGCGGGTGGTTGAGGGCGGACGCCGCACGCGCCTCCTGCATGAAGCGCAGACGGCGGGCCGGGTCGGCGGTCTTGGATGCCGGCAGCAACTTCAGCGCGACGAAGCGTTCGAGGCGGGTATCACGGGCTTTATAGACAACGCCCATGCCTCCTTCCCCGAGCTTTTCGAGAATCTGGTAGTGGCTGATGGTGTTCACGTTCGGTCACTGGGGCCGGCGAAGCTACGTCCAGAGATCATACCGAATTTCGAAGATGGGCGTGACGGCGATTACTCAAATGCCCGAAGCTTCCGGCGCGCCGTCAATCCGCCGCAGGTTTCCAACTTGCCCCACGAAAGCGGCAACCAGTTCGAGCGCGTGTTCCCTGATTCCGGGTGTATCGGCGAAGCCCTTGAGCCACACCAGCCCCGCTTCGCGCCGGAACCAGGTGAGTTGCCGTTTGGCGTATTGCCGGGTGGCGCGCTGGGCGTAAAAAATCGCGTCGCGGAGATTCAGTTCGCCCTGCACGTATTGCAGCGCCTGCTTGTAGCCCACCGATTCGAAGGGCTTGCTCTCCGGCCCATAGCCCAACTCGATGATGTGACGGACTTCGTCCACCAGCCCGCGATCGAACATGGCGGCGCAGCGCGCGTCCACCCTTTCATAGAGCGCATCGCGATCGGGGAGTAGTCCGAGCTTTAAAACACGATAGCCCTGGAGCGCGTCGCGGCCCTGTTGGAAGAGTTCGCTCACCGGGCGCCGCGTGAGCAGGCAGACTTCGAGCGCGCGCGTCACTTTTGGCACATCGTGAGGATGTATTTTTCGCCCGGTCGCCGGGTCGAAATGGGCGAGCAGGCGATGCAGCGATCCGGGGCGGCGCGCTTCGCGGCGGGATAGTCGATCGCGCAGCGAGTCATCGCGGGACGGACCGGCGAACAGACCGTCTAATAGAGCACGAAGGTAAAATCCGGTGCCGCCGGCGAGGATCGGAAGTTTGCCGCGGCCGGAAATAGCCTGGATAGTCTCGCGCGCCACGCGGGCATATTCGCCGGCGGTGAAGAGTTCGTCGGGGTTGAGGAAGTCGATGAGATGGTGCGGAATGCCGCACCATTCGGAAGGCGCCAGTTTGGCGGTCCCGATGTCAAAATGGCGGTACACTTGCAGGGAATCGCAATTGACGATCTCGCCATCGAAGCGGTGTGCGATTGCCAGTGCGAGATCGCTCTTGCCGGAGCCGGTAGGACCGGCAACCGCAACCAGAGGGAGCGTCGCCGCGTCTGGAACGGTAACGGACCGGGAGGGCATGAGAATGGGATTCGTCACGAGTAGTGGGTCGGCGTTGGCCCCGAGACCCCGTTATACAATAGAAACGTAGCTTCGGTCCGCAGAGCCCTCCGGGCGGTCGAAAAAAGGAAAGTCGGAATTCATGATTCGCTCAGCCAAAGCGTTTGCCGTCGTAGGCGCACTTGTCACCGTCTCGTTTGCGCAAACCGCGCCTACTCCGAATGAGAGCTCCGCATCTCCGGCGGAAAATAAAAGCGCCACCGCCTATTACGATTTCGCCATGGGGCGACTGTACGCCCTGATGGCGCAGTCTGAGGGAAACCAGGACGAGGCGCTCAAAGCGATCCAGTTTTTTAAAGATGCCTTGAAGGCAGATCCGCAAGGCGGCGATACCTACGACGAACTGACCGACCTTTATCTGGCATTGAATCGCGGCGCCGACGCCATTGCGCTGGCGCAGGATGCGCTCAAGCAGAATCCCGACAATGTCTACGCCCATCGCATGCTGGGCCGCGTTTACTTCAGCCAGATCAATAAAGGGACGCAGGGAGAGATCGACGAACGCGCGTTGCGCCTGGCGATGTCGGAGTTTCAAAAGGTCACCGAGAAAGATCCGAAGGACGTCGATAGCTGGGTAACGCTGGGCCGCCTCTATCAGGGAACCAACGATTCCGCCAACGCCGAGAAGGCGTACAACACTGCGCTCGCGCTCGATCCCGATAACGAAGAGGCGCTTACCGGCCTTGCACTGGTGTACGGCAACAACGGCGACACGGGCAAAGCGATCGAGAAGTTGAAGGCGGCTACCGAGAAGAATCCGAATCCCCGCTCGCTGATGATTCTGGCGGAGGCGTATCGCAATCAGAAGGACTACAAGGACGCTGCCGAAGCCGAAAAGAAGGCGCTCGAGATGCAGCCCGACAACGAGCGACTGTCGGACGCGCTGGCCAATGACTTGTACTTCTCCGATCAGTACGACGAAGCTCTGCAGATCTATAGCGAACTGGCGAACCACAATCCGAAAGAGACCAAGTACCCGCTGCGCATGGCCGATGTCTACGGGGCGAAGAAGGATTACGACAAGGCGCTCGAACAGATTGAGAAGGCTAAGAAGATCGACCCGGGTGACGAGGATGCGCAACTGGCTGAGATCCGCCTGTACGAAGTGCAGGGCAAAATGGACAGCGCCATCGCTTCGCTGAAGGCTCTGCTGGACGACACCGCCAAGAAGATTTATTCCAAGGACGAGCAGAAGACGCGCGCCGGATGGTTCGAAGAGTTGTGGCGGCTGAACGTGCAGGCCAAGCATTATCCGGAAGCGGTGGAAGCCGCGCGGCAAATGATTGTGCTTAAGGATAGCGGTCCCACCATCGAAGCGCACATCATCGAGACGTATCGCACGGCCAAGGATCTTCCCAATGCGGAGAAAGAAGCCGACGCCGCGCTCAAGAAATTCCCCGACGAGCCCGAGGTGGTTCAGGAACACGCTTTCGTGCTCGGCGACATGGGCAAGATCGACGACGCCGCCAAAGAACTGCGCGGTCTGTTGAACGGTCCCCACGATCGCGAAACTCTGATGGCGCTGGCGCAACTGTATGAACAGGCCAAGCGGTGGGATGATGCCGGCAAGGCAATTGACGACGCCGAGAAACTGGCGAGCACCGACGAACAGAAGGTCGACATCTATTTCATGCGTGGCGCGATGCTGGAACGGCAAAAGAAATTCGACCCGGCCGAACAGGCTTTTCGTAAGGCGCTGGCGCTCAACCCGGACAGTGACGAAACTTTGAATTATCTGGGCTACATGCTGGCCGATCGCAATGTGCGCCTGGACGAAGCACTGAAACTGGTGCAGAAAGCGCTGGCCTTGAAGCCGAACAGCGGCGCTTACCTGGATAGTTTAGGCTGGGTTTACTACCGCCAGGGCAAGCTCGAGGAAGCCGAGCGGACCCTCACACGGGCGGTGGATCTTACCGGGCAGGATCCCACCGTGCACGATCATCTGGGCGATGTGTATATGAAGTTGGGGAAGACACAGGAAGCCATCGCGCAGTGGAACGCTTCTATGAAGGGTTTCAAGGATCAGCCGGTGGCCGACCTGGACCCGGCGGAAGTAAGCAGCGTTACCAGCAAATTGGACGCCGCGCGCGTAAAGCTGGCGCAGGAAAAAAAGCGGTAACGGAGACCCGTTTCGGGCCTGCCGTGCCCCACATTTCGCTCTGCAGGACCCCCTTCGAGGTTGACAGCCTTAGCTGTGTGACACCTTATTGTAATAACTAACCATCTTATTTTGAATAGTTTGCGTAGCTACAAGCTCTTCGGAATCTATCGTTTTCGGGACTTCTGTGGGATACTCAAGATATAACGCAAGGTATCCAAGCCAGAATGTCCCAGTTGGACGAAGCGGTCGTCAAATACAATAAATTGCTGGAAGCCGGACCCCTCAGCGATCTCGCTTGGGCGGAAGCGCTGCACCAGCGCATGGAGAGCGGGAATCTGTCCGCCGGCGGGCGGCTGATCTGTCCGTTTCTGCGGCCGAACTTTGTCTCCCGGAGGCAATACGACAATCTGGTGAAGACCGGCGAGGCGCTGATCTGTGCCATCGATCGCGTCCAGCAGATGGTGATGGAGACGCCGGCGCTATTGGCGCGGCTCGACCTGTTGCCCGCGGAGAAAATGCTGGCGTCGATCGATCCCGGGTATCAGGCGCTCGAAGTGGCAGCGCGGCTCGATTCGCACATGGTGAACGGGCACCTCCACTTCGTGCAGTACAATGCCGATTCGCCCACCGGGGCGGGGTATGCCGATGCCCTGGCGGACCTGTTTTACGATATCCCTCCGGTAAAAGAATTCCGTAAGAAATATACTCTGACGCGCGCCGCCAGCCGCAAGCACCTTTTACACGCGCTGCTGAAATCGTACAAGCAGTTCGGCGGCACGTCGAAGAAGCCCAACATCGCGATCGTAGAGTTCCGGTCCACGTATCATTCGGGGCAGAGCGAATTCCAGTTCTACCGCGACTTCTTCCGCGACGAAGGGTACGCGGTGGAGATCGTGTCGCCCGAGCAACTGGAGTATCGCAACGGCGTGCTGCGGCGCGGCGCATTCGAGATCGATCTGGTCTACCGCCGGCTGGGGGTGCAGGAATTCCTACTGCGCTTCGATCTGAATCATCCCCTGGTGAAGGCCTATCGCGAACGCGCGGTGTGCGTGGTGAACAGCTTCCGTTCCGAGTTGGCGCATAAGAAGGCGATGTTCGGCCTCCTCACCGACGAGACGCTCACGGTGCGATTTCCGGCGGCCGAACGCAAGGCGATTCGCGAGCACGTGCCGTGGACGCGCCTGGTGGCGGCGACCAAGACGACCTACGATGAAAAGACCGTCGACTTACCGGAATTCATCGTGCAGAATCGGGAACGGCTGACGCTCAAGCCCAACGACGACTACAGCGAACAGCACACCTACTTCGGCTGGGAGATGGACGCCGGTTCGTGGGATCGCGCCCTCAAGCAGGCTATGCGCGCGCCTTACGTAGTGCAGGAGCGGGTAGAGCCCGTGCGCTCGGTATTTCCGCTGATGGCATTCGGCCACATGGAATTTCGCGAGATGCAGGTGGACGTTCATCCGCACGCCTTTCTGGGCAAGGTGCAGGGCTGCTCGAGTTGGGTATCGAGCGGCAAGAGCGGCTTCTCCACAGCCGCCGGCATCGTCCCGACATTCATTCTGGAAACAAAGTAGCTAGGCTTCCGCCGCCGGGCCATCGCGTTTAGACTTCCTCCGCGGCGAGTTGCTCAAAGGAACCGACACTGCCGGTGTGCAGTTCTCGGGCGGCTAATGCCAATCTTGAGTCTGCCCCAGCGCGACGAACTGCTGATGCGTATCGGCGCGGCGAAGAAGGAAGCCGGCCGCGCTTTCGGCTTTGTGAAGATTCAGCTTGCGGAGAAGAATGAAGAGGTCAGGCGCGATACCTTCGCGTTTCACACCGACAAAGTGAAGCTCAAGGCTGCCGAGCAGCGCGATGGACACTATCTGCTGCGCAGCAATCTCACGGGCGAAGACCCTCTCACGTTCTCCGAATGGGCCTGCACTTTTGGTTAACGGGCTCCGCTGGTACACAACGACCAGGCGCCGATCATGTAGCTCACCTCGAACCGAAGGCTCACGAAATCGGCTGTTCCGGATTTGCGAACAGCTGCTTTTAAGGTGATGCTGGCAAATAGGAACCACGAAACGCACGCTGGAGGATTCTTACACCCGCGTCACCATGTCGCTAATACGTACCCCCGCGAGAAGCCGGCCGGAAAGGTCACCTGGACGGTAGCAGTCGATTGTGCCATCGTCCCAGTCAGGGCCGGCGCCTGGACGGTGAAGTCGGCGCCGGAATCGGAAATAAACTGCAGGGTCGGGACGGTCCCTGGAGGAATATTAGCCGCCTGGATTACCACCGGAACCGCGGCCGACGCATTGATTGTGGCGTCCGGCACGGTGAAACTGGCGGCCGGAGCGGCAGGGAGAGCGACCCCATTAACGCTCACCACCTTGAGCGCCCCGGGCGGGATGGCCGGAAGATAGAGATTGGGCGTAGCTGAGACGGTAAGTGGCTGAGTTACAGTTAACGTGTTCGGATAACTGGAAGTTTCGATGCGTATCTGCGCGGCGGAGAGCGACCCAGCGCCGTTCACAAGAGGAGAAATCAGACGGATTGCCCCACCCGAGCCGTTGCCTCCACAGCCGCTACTGCCGCAGGTTCCGCCCGCTCCCCCATTTGCCCGAATCACGCCCGCGATTGTAATGGAACTCGAACTGGCGATGAGGATTGCGCCCCCTCCGCCTCCGCCCCCGCCACCGATGGTCACCGCATCGATCCCGTCGCCACCCCCTCCGCCGGATCCCCCCACCAGCGGCACCAGAAAGAAGTTAGTTCCTGCAAAGGTTCCGTTGCTGCCGGAGTTTCCGTTAAACATGCCGCTAGTCGCGCTGCCGGCTCCGCCGCCGCCTGGGCCGCTTCCGGGCTGTGGAGTGAGCGGGGGAGTGGAGAGCGGCCTACCTCCCACGCCGCCCGCATACCCGCCCGCCCCGGGATATGCCGGAATGCGGGTCTCGTCCGATTGCGAAAAGGCCGGTCCATTCTCGCCGTTCAAATCCAGCGTGCCTGCGATGGTCACCGCTCCCGAGGCAAGCCAGTATACGGGGCCGGTCAGATTCCGGCCTGACAATCGCACCGTGACACCAGCGGCAATGTTGATGGTAGTGAAGTTGTAGATATTGTTGCCGGAAGGATTAAGCGGCGGCTGGAAGGTGGTGGGATCGAACATAACCGTGCCCGGTGTCGTAAAGTTGAGTGCCCCGTCAGATCCGGTCGAAGTGCTGCTGAAGCTCGGTTGCGCCGGCACGGGCGCCGCGATGCATCCGCCAAGTAACAGCATCGTCCACAGGTTCGTTCTATAAGAGCGTACTTTCATGGGTTCTCCTCTTTCTCCTTCTGTAGGGGTGGAATTCCGCGCTGAATTCGCAACACCGCCATTCTCTTCTGCAAGGCCGCCAATGCCGTGTCGCAGGCTGGCCAGACCGCGGGACGCAAGAACGCAGGCGCCAGCACGGTAGCGGGCATCAACATTGGCAGGTACGATGGATGGCTGTTCGGATCCAGAGGATCTGTTCCCGCCAGGATTTCTTCCCAATCCGAATACCCGTCGCCATCGCTATCGATGGATAGGGGATTCGTACCGCGCAGCACTTCCTCGCCGTCCGGGACGTCGTCGCCATCGGTATCCGTCTTCCGTGGGTCGGTTCCCAGGCAAAACTCTTCCAGATTGGTGAGTCCGTCGTGGTCGGGATCGTCACCCGGACGGTCGCTCATGCCTTCGTTGCGGAGGGCCCGTCTCACAGAATCCGGCAACCCGTCACCATTCGTGTCGAGGACCTTTACCGCCATTTCGGTCATCCCGCCGGCCGTATTGTCTACGCTGAACGTCAGACTCTGGCTGAGGGACGGAGGCGTGGTTTGCGGATTGGCGACTTGCGGCTGCTGGTTGAAAACCGAGAACGCGAGGCTGCCGGAAAACATCGGCGGGGCGGTCTGCGGATTGGCGATCTGCGGCTGCTGGTTGAAGACGGAGAACGGCAGCCCGGACCCCAACTGCGGATAGGCGGTCGGGATCAAGTGAGGGTAGCTCAACGGATTCAAGGGATCGGTCCCGAACCGGACTTCGTCCCCGTCGCCGAAGCCGTCTCCGTCGGTATCGCTATTAAGAGGGTCGGTTCCCATGGCGATTTCCTGGGCATTCGTCAGCCCATCCACGTCCGGGTCGGCCGTGGGATCGGAGCCCGGAACGACGAGAGTGTTGCCGCGCACACCGGTGGTGGCGGAACTGCCCGAAGAGTTGGCGGCCAGCAAGACAAAACGCCCGAAAGCGGCTGAGCTCGTAGTCACTGCCAGCGTCGCGGAGGTACCCGACGGCGATATGGTGGTGGAGGTGATGGAAAGCAGGTACGCATTCCGGCCGTAGAAGGAGAATGTCGCGTCATTCAGATTCGTGCCGGTAACGGTAAGGGAAGGGATGACGGTTCCCGCCAACGCCCCGATCGGGCTGATGGTTGTGATTGCCGGAAGAGTATAAAACACCGTGCTCCCCGACCAGGAGACGGTGACTCCACCGGCGGTGACGCTCACCACTCCGCTGGCTGCATTGGCAGGCAACACCACGGTCAGCGAAGTGGCAGTCGCGGCTATCACGGTTGCCGCAACACCGCCGATGGTGACGGTGTTGCCCGATGTGGCGGGGCTGAAGTTCTGGCCCAGGATGGTGATGGTCGAGCCCGAGTACATGGTTGCGGGAGTAACATTCAGCACCGCAAGCGCGTTCGCCGTCAGCGTCGAACGAGTGACCTGAAGGATGTTACCTGCCTGGTCGTATGTGTAGTTGATCTCATTGCCCTGCGGGTCGACAACCGTAGTGAGTTGCCCCAGGCCGTCATAGAAATAGCGCACGCTCGCGGGGTTTTGCGCGAGCAGCAACCATGGAGCCAACACAGCTATCGCTACACACAGAAAACGGATACCTCCCACTCCGAAATCATTAGCCGATAAAGCTCGCACCCCTGGCCTTAGGCGCATATGCCCCCAAATGTACAGGAATTAAAGAGAAATATAAGCGGCGCACATTCTACGCCCGGAGGAGGTAGCAGGGGCGGCTTCGCTCCGCCGCCGCCTCCTCCGCCTCCGCCGCCCGCACCGCCTCCACCAGCACCACCCCCACCCGCACCACCTCCTCCACCTCCACCGCCTGCACCACCCCCACCGCCGCCGCCACCGGGGCCAGGGCTAGTCGGGCCTTGTTGCGGGCCCGGTGAAGTGGGCACTTCGGGATCTGGCGGCCCACTCGGGTCGGCTCCCGGGACGGTTAACAGTTCGAAGGCCTTCATCACCACGGCGGCAACCCAGCTCCAAGGCCCGTTGGTGCCAGAGGGATCGAGACGATTGACGGGGTTATTACCGACATAGGCATAGGAATTCACCTCACCCCCGGAAGCACCGAACGATCCTCCTGTAAGAGTTGCTACAAGGCTGGGGAAAGTGACAGTGTCTTGCTGTAAGAAGCGCGATTTCGTGGTGTCGTAATAGCGGGTCCGATAGTAAAGGAGATTCTGCGACACCGGCACTCTTCCTGTGAACTGAAAAGGATAGGTGCTACTGGTAGTGGTTTGCCCAAAGGCATCGTAGGAAAACGACGATACCAGCATTCCATTTTGATCCACTGTTGCCACGGTGTTATTCACCGCATCGGCGAGCCCATATTCCACCTGGCCGTTGCTATGAATCACGGCGAGGTGCTGGTCGATCGACCTGCCCGCCAGAACCGAGAGGCTGTCGCCGTTGCTCCGGCCGACAAATGCGACATTCGAGAGGTCGTCCAGGATAAAACTCTGCGTTCGATTCAAGACCGGGCCGGAATCGGTTTGCGCGATAAGATTCCGCAGGAAATCGTACGTGAACGATGTCTTCTCGCCGTTGGGAGTGGTGACGGACTGCAACCGGTTGCGAGAATCCCAGACATAGGACGTGATACCGTCCGAGTTAGACGAGGAGATCAAGTTTCCGTTGCCATCGTAGACAAAAGCCGTGGGGCCGCTCTGGGAAAGCTCGTTCCCGGCGTCATATTGATCGCTGACCGGTTGTGTGGCCAAGGCCGGCGGCGTGTTGCTCGTGGCCGAAAGCCTGTTCTCGTTGCTGTCGTAGGTATAAGTCTCCGAACTGAGTACTCCGCTTGCGCCCGAGTGAACGATGGATAGAATTGACCCGAGTGCGTCATACGTGAATTGCGAGACGCCGCTTGGGCGGGCCAGACTGCTGACTTGATTCTTGGCATCGTAGGAAAAGGCGGTCGCCGCCGCACCCATAGAGGCGTTCAGCAAATTACTTGCAGCGTCGTAGGAGTAAGTTACCGCCGGTTGTCCGGTCACCTCGCGGGAGACTACCCTTCCGGCGGCATCATAGGAGAATTGCACGGCGCCGGCCTGACTCGCCGAACTCGTGAGGCGGCCGGCAGCGTCATGTTGAAAGTCGAACGTACCGCCCATAGAGTCAACCACACGCTCGAGACGGCTATATGCGTCGTACGAGTAGGCGACAGCCGTTCCGTCCTGATAAGCCTGGCTGGTGAGGCGATTGACCACGTCGTAGGTAAAGCTACTGATTTGGGCCCGCCCGTCGGTGAACTGGGTAAGATTGCCGTTCAAGTCATATGAATACGTATAGGTCTTCCCGAGGGGCGTGGTCCTCGATGCCACGCGATTCATCGAGTCGTAGGTAAAGGATGTAACATTCCCCCGTTCGTCGGCGGTGGACAGAACGTGGCCGACGGGGTCGTAGGTGAGACTAACCGCGTTATTCTGGGGATTGGTTTCACTTAGGATCCTACTGAGGCTGTCATAGTTGAATTTTGTGATATTCCCGGAACTATCCTGCAGCAGCATCGGTCGTGACGCCCCATCGTAGGCCATGACCGCCGAATTACCAAGCGGATTCGTGCTGGCGACGGGATTTCCGAAGTCATCGTAGGATATCGTGGTGCGATTTCCCAGGGCGTCTGTCCAGACGTTCGCCTGACCCTGCGAGTTGTAAGCGAATGTCGCGCCATGGCCGTTCGGATCTGCCACCGCCAGCGGATTACCCGAAGAATCATAGGTCAGTCTGGTAACATTCCCTAAGGGATCGGTGAGGGAAGCCACTCTGTTGAGAGTGGGTGTATAGGTATAACTCGTAGTGTTTCCCAACCCATTACTCCACGACAACAGGTTTCCGCTGGGATCGTAGGTGAAAGTCATGTCACCGCGGCGCGGGTCGCCACAGCCGAGCCCCATGCCGGCGCCGCTTATACCGGTCAGGAAGTTGCTGGGGTCGCGCGTGAACAGACGCTGCTGGCCGGTTGGGTCGGTCACACCGAGAATAAAGCCATTAGGGCTGAAACGATACGTCGTCGTGTTGCCCAGGGGATCGGTCATCGCGGTGGTCATCACCGGGCTGGTCGGCGCGAGCGGGTTCAAGAGGGTATACGCAAAAGCGATCACACCGCCGTCCGCCTGGACCTGCTGAATCACACGGCCATTCGCGTCGTAGCTGTTTTGAGCTACGATTACCCCTCGAGCGTCGGTAATTTGCGTGACCCTGTTCTGCGTATCGTAGCTGTAGCTGGTAACCCCTCCCGCGGGGTTCGTCACTGTGGCCAGCGTTCCCTGCGCGTTGTATGTGTAGCTCACGACACGCCCGACCGGGTCTGTGATGGACGTGATGCGGCCGGAGCCGTCATAGGCCAGGGTCAGGAATCTTCCCACCGGGTCTGTCACCTGCGTCACCTGCTCCTGATGCGCTGCTTTGCCATGCGACAGCGAAACCGTGTTCCCGTTGGTATCCGAGATGGAGTCCAGGTACGCGACAAGTGCGCCGCTTGTGGGAGTGTGGAACTGCATGATCGTACCGTCCTTGAGACTGAGAACGTACAACCCCGCTGAGGGACTGGTAATGACGGCGCCGCTATATGAGGGGATGGTGGAATTGGTCAACGTTCCGTTCGGCTGCAAGGTGAACGGATATTGGCTCCCATTCGGGAGTATCAGATAAACCAGGCCTTGACCCGCAACATACCCGATCGTCCCCAACTGATACCCGTAATTGAAACCCGAACCGATTCCGAATGGTCCCGGGTTCGAAGAAAGCGTGCGATAAGTTCGGATAATCTGCATAGACCCGCGCAAGCCCTTGACCAGGACGTCGGATGTTGTAAGGACCTCTAGTCCCGAGGAAAGATCGACTGGGTTGGATGTCGCGGGCCCGCAGGGATCGGGGGATGGGTCTGGGGCAGGCGCCGGCGGCATCGGGCCGTGCCAGTCGAAGTGCACCAGCCCGTACAGATGTCCGGGATGCGCCGGGTCGGCGTCGGGGACAATCTGCGCACCGTTGGGGGACACTGCGCCGGTTCCGTAAGGCACCATCAGGCCGTGCGTGGGATCGAGGGTCATCAGCGCCATGTCGGTGCCCGGCGCGGTGTTGAGGGTGTTCGGAAAATAAGCCGCGACGGGCTGATTGGTGGTGGCATTGGCCGGCTGAAACGCGACAATGAAAGCGCGAATCATGGTCGGCACATTCGGCTTGTTATCCGGCAACCGGTCCACCGGAACCTGAACCGCCGCCAACGGAAACGGATTGGGCTGAGTGCCGTCCGGCATGGTAAATGTCGTCCCCGCATACACCGTCAGGGAGAGCCCGGGGATGGTAGCGAACGAGTAACTTTGGTCCGCAGGCGAGTTCTGCGTGACAGGAAACGTTTCCACGTTATCGATGCGCGGCAAGTGTACCAGCACAGCCGACGCTGTCACCTGCGCGGATTGTAGCGTGAAAACCAGGTTGACGGCGGCGTATTGGCCGGGAGGTGCGGAGGCCGTGGTCCCGTTGAAACCTATCAATTGCGGTCCGATGCAGCCAAGGGGCAAATTGGTGAGCGCGAAATTGCCCGCGGCATCGGATACCGTCGTGTTGCCGGTACAACCCGTGGTATAACCGTCGCCGTCCAGGCCCAGCGTGGTGATGGTGACGCCGGCCAACGGCGTTTGCAAGGCGTCGGCCACCACGGTGCGGCCGATGAGTGAGGTGGTTGGCGCCACGACCGAGAGAGACGCCGAACCGGTTTGTGTCTCCGGCAGCCCGTCCACGGTGGCCGCTGCCGAAATCGCCAGGCTGGCAGTCACGATGGGCTGGTTCGCCGGGGCGGTGAGAGTCAACACCGAGGTCTGCCCGGCGGTGATGCTCGATGGTGCGAAGGCGGCTGTCACTCCCGCAGGTAAACCGCTGACGGAAAGCTGCGCCAACTGGTTGAATCCGTTCGTACTGGCGAGCGACACGGCGTACGACACGCTTTGGCCTTGTATCAGGGTGGCCGAAGGAGGCGTCGCGGTGAGAGTGAACCCGGTGGACGGGGTCACCGTGAAAGAAGCCGCCGAGGTTGCCGTTCCGCCGGAAGTCGCGATCTGAATGGGACCCGTGGCCGCGCCCGCAGGCACCACGAAGAGGACCGTGTTCCCGGAGACGCTCGTCGGCGCGGGATTTAGCGTGCCGCCGCCGAGTTGCACGACGGAAACTTGCGTCGCGGCGGCCAGATCGGTCCCGGTAACAGTGACCAGAGTACCGAGAGGACCCGTTTTCGGATTGAAATCGATAATGACTGGCCCGGTGTTCGCCGCACAGACCGAGGTCAGGACTGCTTCAACGGTGATCTGAACGTCGACCAGGTTGACCAGACCGTCGCCACTCAAATCGTTGGCGGGCGGCGCCATTCCCAGCGCTTCCCGAATTTCCATCTGGACGTCGGCGACACTGGTGACCGAATCGCCAGTAACGTTGCACGGCGAGGTTGGTGACGGTGCGGCCGTGGCGGGCATGGCTTGCAACGCCATAAATACGATCGGAAAAAGAAGAACCGGGCCCGCTATAGAACGATTCATGGGTCCTCATACCTCAAACCAGCACGATGCGTGCAAGCTCGACCGATGGCGGACTCCGAGCCGCTCGCGATACCCGGCGTACAACTAGAGGCGCTCCGGCAGCCACCCCCCGATGGGGATTTCCGCTTTTGCTATGAAACACTAAGCCCGTTGCCGAAACAACCTACGCATTTGAGTAGTCAGGCCGCCGCATAGCACAATCGGCGGGATCTCTCTCTCGATTCTGCTGCGGGAGCACTGAGTCTTCCAGAAACTTGAGGCCAAACGGTTGGAATTGAGGGTTCTGTTGCAAATAGGTGGCGTGCGGAAGGTCACCGGGAATTGTGACCGGGGAGAGTTACGCGGCGACAGCGAATATCGCGTGGATGAATTGCCGCTGGCCGAAGGGGTTATTCTTAGATGCCCAGCGGACTTGGCCTTTTCGGATTGCCTGCATGGCCCCGTCCGGGCCGGCAGTCACGCCGGCAGAGGCTTGAAACGTGGGAAACTCCGTAATCGCACCGGCGGGAGTGACTTGCCCGAGGTTTCCTGTCCCAAGCTCGGTGAACCAGAGGTTGCCGTCCGGACCGTTGGTGATGGTGAACGGAGCGGCACCGGCGGTGGGAATCGGATACTCCGTTACCTGGCCGTCAGTCGTGATTTTTCCGATGTTGTTGCCACTGATCTCCGTAAACCAAAGCGCGCCGTCCGGTCCGGTGACGATTCCGTACGGCTGGGAGAGTGGCGTCAACACTCCAAACGAAGAAAACGCGCCGCCCGTGGTCAGCCGATCCACGTTTTGATTGTTGTCCGGGAACCACAGAGCGCCATCGGGACCGGAAGTAATGAAGGCCGCCTGCGCGTTCACGGGATAGGGAGTGAACACTTGCGCGCTGCCGGGCGAAACGACGCCCATGGCAATCGCAGCCCAACCAATCGCGTGAATTATTCTGACGAATGCAGCGCAGCTCGCTCTCATGATGCAACCCTCCGCAACGATTTCCACTTCTGCTATGAAACGCTAAGCCCGCATGTGAAACAAGCTACGCATTCGCGTAGTGGCATGGGTGCGCAAATAGTACAAATTCGTGAATTCCGTAGTCCGCCGCGGCCAGGACCGCTGTACCTTCCGTATATACTCGCTCTATGACCCGGCCGCTACAGGCCTGTGCGCTGCTCCTGGCCGCGACCGCGCTGGCACGGGCCCAACTTCTGCCCATCCGCGCCTACAACGCATCCAATGGGCTTGCCGAAGACCGCGTCAACGCCATCATGGAGGATACGCGGGGATTCGTTTGGTTCGCCACAAATGGCGGACTTTCACGCTTCGACGGGTATCGCTTTCTCACTTGGGGAGTGCGGCCTGCGGTTTCTTACCGCGGTTCCTTCGCGTTCCTCGCCGATTCCGGCGGCGACTTCTGGGTAGGCACGGCAAAGGGAGCCCGGCACTTTCGCGAAGGAGGCCCGGAACACAACGATCTGCTCACTCCGAGCGGGCCGACGCCGTGGATTACCGGGCTGCTCCGCACGCGGTCCGGGCGGGTGATCGCGGGCAACAACGGCGCCCTCTATGAGATCGTCAATGGCAAGAGCATCCGGCGCCTGGCGTTTCCGGAACCGCTGCGGTCCGGCGTCGGAATTGGAGCGATCGCCGAAGACCTTACCGGCCACATTTGGCTCGCGATTCCTCCGGACGGGCTGATGTTTTACGACCCCTCGCAAGCCGGCGGCAAACCCCTCCAGACGATTGCCTTGCCGAAGGGCGTCACTAATGTCAACGACATGGTGGAAGCACCCGCGGGATACATGTGGGTGGGATCTAATCTGGGTTTGCTGCGCTACCAGCGCGAACCCGGCCAGACGCCATGGCGCTTCACCGGGATCTTCGGCTTGAAGGAGGGGCTGGTGGGAACTGAAGTGACGTCGCTGCTTCGGAAAGCGGACGGCGCCATCTGGATAGGTACCTTCGCCGGCATCAGCCTGTTCGCGGAACGCGACGCCGACCATCCGCGTTTTCGCAACATCGGCCGTGAGAATGGTCTCACCGACAAGCGTGTCACCACTCTGGCCGAAGATCGCGCGGGCAACGTGTGGGCCGGCACGGAAACGGCCGGTGTGATGCTGATCAAGACCCTGGGCTTTACCACATACCAGGAAGCGGACGGGCTGAAGGGTGCGCCGTTGCACCAGGTGCTGGAGGATCGGCAGGGCACGTTGCTGGCGATAGGAACAAGCGACAGCCTGTCGCGGCGCACGCTGGCTTATTTCGATGGCGAGCGCTTCCATCAAACGGATGGCACGCTGTTTGGGCCGGCGCCACCCTGGAGTTGGCAGCGATTCCTGATTCAGACTGCTTCCGGCGAATGGTGGGCAAGCACGGCTAATGGCTTGTGCCGTTATCGCGCGTCTCCGGCCTCAGCCCTGGCCCGTGAGCAGCCCGAGGCCTGCTATGCACCCGACCGGGTTTACCATTTGTTCGAAGACTCGCACGGAAACATCTGGGCCTCCGCAGCTAATAATCACCTGCTTCGCTGGAACCGGGAATCCGGAAGAGTGCGGTACTTCTCGCGCGAGGGCGCCGAATTCGCCGAGCCCCAGGATACCGGACAACTGATTAGCGCCATGGCTGAAGATCGCCAGGGAAACGTGTGGCTGGGCGCCTGGAACGGCGGCGTTTCGCGCTACGCCGACGGGCGCATTCAGCACTTCGGCGACTCTTCCGGCGCACCGCGGGCTGCCGTTTCGACGATGCTCTGCGATTCAGCGGGACGCCTCTGGATCGGCACGGCGGCTGGACTAACGGTGGTGGACGAGCCCGGCGCGCAATCTCCGCGGTTCCACTCGTACAGCAAGACAGAAGTCCTGAAAGACACGGGCGTGACCAGCGTGGTGGAAGACCGATTCGGCAGCATTTGGGCGGGAACAGTGCGCGGAGTGGTCAACCTCGATCCCCGCAGCGGAGGCGCCCGTCTCTTCACGGTGGAAGATGGGTTGCCGGCGGCATCATTTCCATCGGCTATCCGCGACCATAACGGCGCCCTTTGGTTCGCTACCAGTTCGGGTCTGGCGCGCATCGTTCCGCGGGAACAAGCAGCGGTCCCGCCACCGCCTGTGGTGTTCACGGGAATCCGCATCGCCGATGAGGATTATGTTGTTTCGCCGGTGGGAGCCGAGCACCCTCCGCAGGCGATTCTTGGGCCGGAGAAAGATCACGTGGAGATCGAGTTTGCGTCGCCGGGGGCCGAAGCAGCTGGAAACCTGCGCTACCAATTCCTGCTGGATGGGGCGGACTCTGCCTGGAGCGGGCCTCGTGCGGAAAATCGCGTGGATTACCGGCATCTGAAATCGGGCGCCTATCGTTTCCGGGTACGGTCCGTGGATCGCAATGGGGTGCAGGGAGTTTCGGCCGCGGAGTTCGATTTCCGCATTCTGCCGCCGGTGTGGCTGCGCTGGTGGTTTGAACTGCCGGCAATGCTCATGGCGATAGGGGCCGCATATTGGCTGCACAGCTACCGGGTGGCGCACATTCTGGCGATGGAACATATGCGCACCAATATCGCCGCCGACCTACATGACGATATCGGCGCGAGCTTGACGCGCATCGCGGTTCTGAGCGAAGTGGCGCGATTGCATGTGACGTCTAACCCGGAGCAGGCCGACGCGCCGCTGCGGCGCATTGGCGGAACCGCGCGCGAATTGCTCGATTCGTTAAACGATATTGTGTGGTCGATCGGCTCGCACGAAGCGGGCATCGACTCCCTGGTGGGGCGTATGCGCGAGTTTGCTCTCGACGTGCTCGGCCCCGGCGGAGTGGAATTCACTTTGAATTGCGACGACGCTCTGCGGGGCAAGCAGATGGCCATCGATGTACGGCGCCACGTTCTGCTGATCTTCAAGGAGTGCATTCACAACGCCGCCCGACATTCCGGCTGCCGGTCCGTGCGCGCCTGCCTTGCTCTCTCCGACGGCAACCTCATGCTCACCGTGAGCGATGATGGACGCGGGTTGCCGCCGGGCACGCCGGCCCGCGGCAACGGACTTCCCGGCATGAAGCGCCGGACGCAGATCATGCGGGGCCGAATCGAGATCGACGGGAATGCCGGATCGGGCTGTCGCGTCAGCCTGCTCGTTCCGCTGACTTCCGGCTTGCTAGGGCGCCGCGGCGCGGCGTAATTCTACTTATTCGCGCAGGTTGCGTTGTCCAGGTTCCTGTATTAGATTTGATTGGTCCGCGCCCACATGGAAGAAGTGCAGGTTGGCATTATCGAAGACGAGCATGAGACGCGCGAAGGCCTCTCGCTGCTGTTGAATCACGCGCCGGGGTTGGTGTGCCGCCACGTTTATGACTCGGTGGAAGCAGCGCTGGCCAATTTTGAGAATTGTCCCCCACAAGTGCTGCTGCTCGACATCGGACTACCGGGCGCGGATGGGATTGAAGGGGTGGGATTGCTGCGGCAAAAAGTGCCATCCCTCGCGATTATTATTCTGACCGTGTTTCGTGACGAAGATCGTGTATTCCGGGCGATCTGCGCCGGCGCGTGCGGATATTTGCTGAAGACTACCCGGCCGGAGCGAATTCTGTCCGCAATCCGCGAAGTCACGGAGGGCGGCGCGGCCATGTCGCCCGAGATTGCGGGCCGCGTGCTGACTCTGTTTCGAAAGAAATTGGGAACCGAAATACCAGAGGCGGCCGAATTCACTCCGCAAGAGCGGAAGCTGCTCAAAATGCTGGCCGAGGGCCACCAGAATAAGACGGCCGCGGTCGAAATGGGGGTCAGCGTGCACACGGTGGGGTTCCATCTGCGGTCGATCTACGGAAAGCTTCATGTGCATTCGCGCGCGGAAGCAGTTGCCCGAGCCTTGCGCGACGGTTTGATCTGACGGAGCCGGCAGCCGCGCATCCCCAACATATTGGTTGCGCCATGCCGTTGCGATCTTGGAGGCAACACTCAGTTACGCGGCTCGCGCTCTTGTCAGGAATTGATTGCAGGCGCAGTAGGCGCTGACGTCAACGGAAGGCCCGTCACGCTGCTAGTTAGGGCAGGACTCATCGGTAAACGTCAGATATAGGTTGCCGTCGGGGCCGAATAATCCGCGTGCCTGAGCGGGAGCATGAGTGCCGTTCCCGCCGTGAACGGCCAGGTGGTGGGCTGTGCCGGTGACATCAAGCAGAGCTACCGCCGGCGGCTCCGTCATCTTCGCGAAAGCTTGGATCTGCACCTTCATCGAGCAAGGCTTTTGCCGTCTCCACCGACCCCTGCGAAATCTCATGGCGCAATCCCGGATTTCGCGCTTTCGCCAGAAAGGCGGCCGGATTCGGTACGCTGGTTCCGTTTTTCACCAGAACCCGTGAATGGGCTAAATAGCCGGCTTCCGCACAGCGATCGGATGCCGTGCGGCCTTGCACGTCGGTGAGATTCGGGTTTGCACCCTTCGCATCGCAGGCATTCACATTTGCACCGGCGCCGAGCAGGGTTGCCAGCCGTTCCGTCTTGGCCAGGCGCGGCGAGACCATGAGGCGGTCCGGCCATCTTGCAGGCGGGCACTTACGTTCGCCCCCGCGAGATCAGAAGCGCGATCGGTTTCGGTCGCTCGACCCACAGATTCGCGGCCTCCAATAATGCCGACCGCCCTTCCCCATCCTGGGTATTCACGCCCCTCGCATCGCCGTCAACAGCGTGCGTCCGGAGCGGCCGCGCGCATTCACATCGGCCCTTATCCAACAGAGTCCTGGCGGCGTCTAAGTAATCGCTCTGGCTGGATACAAGCTGCGGAGAGCGCTCCAGCACCACCGATGCCCACATCAGTGGTGTACGGCGTGTTCGTCGCGCAGATTTGGATTTGCGCCTCGATTGAGCAGCGTGCGGACCCGGGCCAGGTCGCCTGCCGGGGCAGCCCGGCACAACGGCTCAGTGGGAAGGCTATCCTGCGCTCCGGCGGCAATCTTCAACCTTACGATTGCGCAGAGCAGAATAGCTGGCTCCCAACATCTCACTGTTGCCGCGGACTCCATGCCGATGGTTCGAAGACCAGATCGCGATTTGCTGCCTTGGTTTCCAGATGAATGTCGATGACATATTCACCCGAATCGGGAGGTTCTCCGGGCTGTTCGTCGTCCATGCGCTTGCGCTCGAAACCCAGCACGGTATTGCCCTTCAGCCAGTACCGGCCGTCTTGGCTGGTGCGCTTACCGCCCCACATGTGTACCGTCTCTTCAGAATCCGCGACGAGGTGGCCGGGCATCCAACCGTTGGCAAATAATTTTGCTTGTGCCGCATATTGAAACGCTTCGATGTCCCGCTTTGCCATTTTTCGCGGTGTAATGCCGATATGGAGGACCGAAATGTGCGAGTCGTTCTTCGGCGTGGTCAGAAGGTAGAATCTCGATTGGGGAAAACGTATTGGAGAATCGCCGATGCGAAACTCAAACACGAGTGTTCCAACGCTATTCTGCGATCCGTCGACGTACCGCTGCAGTTCGGCGATTTTGATTGTAGAATGCTGCCGGACCTCGTCAACTGTCATCCCGATGTCCGCGGACAGAGTTCCTTCAGACCGCAGTGGCATTTGGAATCCTGCGTCCCGCAAGGCGAAGGGCATCGCCACCAGCGTGCCGAGCCCCAGAAAGCCCCACACGGCAAAGGTAATGCCCGTCTCGTGAACGGCTATAAAGCGGACCATGGGCGCGTTGCCGTTGCCGATGCCGGTCTGCAAGACGGTGAAGGCGTGCAGCATGAGGCCCATGCACGAGAATCCAAAAAAGCAGAAGAACCCAAGCATGGCAGCGTGCACGATGGGGTCTACGGTTTTGGGATCGCTGCCCCGTATGACAAAGAGGTGTCCAACGGTAGCGGCGACGAAGACCAGACCGAACGAGAGTATCGCCACGGCGATTTCGAGCTTGATCAGTGGTTTCATAGATCTCGCAGAAGAGCGCCCGGGGTTAGCAGGCTTCTCGTCTGTCCTCCTTATCTACACAAGCGATGAGCGGCCGGATTTCTTGCATTACCGCACATTCGGGCCGGTCCTGCCAGGAACCCAAGCACGCTCAGCGGTTATCCAGATCGTACTGGACGGCAGCCATGGCCTTCCGCCGTTGTTCCTCCAGTGCGGCCGGCACTGTCATTTCACGCCACTCCTTCGCGCTCTTTTCGAGCCACATCGTCGCGGCCTTCTGCTGGCCGATATGCACATATAACGATCCCATACGGGCATAGAATAGAGCACGGCTCGATCCCAGCCTCTTCCCTGGAAGCGGTGCCGCCGTGCGTTTCCGTACGCTTTGACACTTCGCAGCCAGGCCGGCCTACGTTGCCGCCATCAACTGGCTCCGCGGCTTTCTCTCGACCGCCGCCAAAGCACGCCATCACCATAGAGTCCGTGAAGAACGAAGCCGGCGATCGGGTGTAACGCGTCAGGAAATAGGGACCAGAATCGGGCTCGGGTCGATCGCCTGCCGAGGAATACCTCATGGACGAGTTCGCCGCGTTTCCTCCCTCCAACCTTCTTAGCAGCCAGCAGCCGGGCGTGGCCGCAGATGATCACACCGTGCTTTTCGACGTCGATCGGAGCCCGCCACCCCAACTCTTTAATCGAGGCCGCGACTTGGTCGGCCGCACGCTCGGGGATCTTGCGGCTGTTCTTGGCGTAGGGGATTACTTTGTCGCTTGGCCGCCAGCACACCGTGAAGTCGCTCATACGCAAACCAACTCCAGGTTTGTATTTGAGGGAACCTTCGGAGGTTACGCTTTGCGCTGGCCTAGCCAACCGAGCCGCTCTCGCACGATTTGTACAGCGACGCTTTCAGATTCCTCGATGTGGACTCTGCTTCCGCAACTGCGTCAGCGTGTTCATCGGAAACGAATCGTCTCGTGGCTAGAGACTAACGAAGCCGCGGGCGCAAGCGACTGATGGTTAATTTAATGCGCCCCCCTACGACGGCGGTTCCGGTCCCCGCGCGCACAACTCGATAGGCCAACGAATCCAGCCAGTTCGCCGGCCACTGGCGGAAAAGCGGGTTCCGTCCTGGTGGCCGATCTTTCCCCTTGCTGCCTGTCGAGGGTGTTAATAGGAAGGACCCTTCGCGGCTTACCCCAGACGGTGCAGATTCCCGTCGCCACAACCTCTACATCGTAAAATATGCCCCGCGTTCGACGGCCGTGCGAACGATTCGGATCGCGAGGTCTTCCGGGGAGTTCTGGCCAGTGGCCGATACTACCTCTCCCGCCTTGCTGAATTGCCGCTAGACCATGCGGCCTGTGCGCGTTTCACCAGGTCACGCAGCGCCCGCTGTCAGCCATCGCACGAGCGGTTCCGTACTCCGCGATCGCGAACTGTTCGCTCCTAAACAAACGGTGGGGGCCAGGCGCCTGCCAGAGTGGCGTTCCTGCCCTCATCGGCGACTAACCTGCAAACAGACTGTTAGCGATCCAGTGTGTGGCCGCGGGAGGATGCATGCCTAAACAAGATATCGTCGTAGTCGGCGCATCGGCTGGAGGGGTGGAAGCGCTCCGTATTTTGGCAAGCGGCTTTCCTGTGGGACTGGACGCAGCGGTGTTCGTCGTTCTTCATATTGGAACCGGCACCGACGGGTATAGCGCCCTTCCGGAGATTCTTACAAAAGCAGGACCGCTGCCGTCCCATCACCCAAGGAACGGCGATGAAATCCGCAATCGCCATATCTATGTGGCCAGGCCCGATTGCCATATGCTCCTGGAGCCTGGCAAGATCCGCGTGGTAGACGGTCCGAAGGAAAACCGCACACGGCCGGCCATCAATCCCTTGTTCCGGTCCGCGGCAACAGCCTATGGGTCGCGTGTCACCGGTGTCATACTGAGCGGCTTACTGGACGACGGCGTTGCCGGACTTGCCGAGATCAAGCGCCGCGGCGGCGTCGCCATCGTTCAGGATCCCTCCACGGCGCTGTTTCCCAGCATGCCGTGTAATGCGATCCAGCATGTGGATGCGGACTATATCACCCCAATCAATGAGATCGCCGGCGTGATTTCCAAACTGGCGGTCCAGGAGCGCTCTGGAGCGGAGGTGGAGGAGCCTGTGAAACAAACACTCTTGGAACAAAAATGCCCGGATTGTTCCGGCCCGCTGTGGGAGCAGCGGCAGGGCAAGATTGTGGAATACCGCTGCCGGATCGGCCACGTCTATTCCCCTCTCACGCTGAAGGAAGTGTACGACGAAGCAGTTGAGCAGTCATTGCGCACCGCGATGGTTACCTTGATCGAGTCCGCCCGCTTAGAGGATAGGCTTGCACCGGAACTCGACCGAGACAAAGCGCAACAGCCGCAAAAGAAGCGTGACCATGCCGAGGTGATCCGGCAACTGCTCGATCACGAGCATTGAGACAAGGATAAGTCCCACGCGGAAAGTTGCGATCTGCTACTCCGCAGCGTCCGGACACGATCGAGCCGGCTTCTTGGCGCTCAGCGGTTGCGCGCTCGCAGAGCACCGGCGGAGAAGCGAGCCCGCGCCTGTCGATATGGACGTAACGGCCTTCACCTCCTCTTCAAGTGAGCCTTACTCCGTCCGAAGCGAGCGCAGCGGGTCGGCGCTGGTGGCGCGGCGCGCGGGCAGATAAGAAGCTATCGCCGCCGATGCCAGTGCCACCGTCGCCACCGCCGCCAATGTCACGGGGTCAATGGCTCGCACCCCGTAGAGCAGCGTACCCAGCAGGGGTCCGAACGCGATGGCGGACGCCAGACCGAGCGCCGTGCCCACTGCTGCGAGCGTGAGCCCCTGGCGGACGATCATGCGTTTCAAGTCGCCCGGCCGGGCGCCTAACGCCATACGCAGTCCGAATTCGCCCATGCGGCGATTGACCGAGTAGGAGATCACGCCATACATCCCGAACGTGGCCAGCGCCAATGCCAGCGCGGCGAACAATGCAACCAGGTAGAGCGCGAAACGTTGACTGGAGTACGCGTCATCCGCGATCTGCTGCATGTAACGCACATCGCTGATAGCCAGATCGGGATCGAGTTGCCGGACCGCCTGGCGAAGTTGTGCCACTGCTTCCGAAGGCGAGGAATTCACGTCGATGGCCACCGACTCGCGGCTGTCCTGGAATTGCGCGTGGGGGATCCAGAAGGCCGGGCGAAGTCCGTTGCTGTCCGGCTGGTCCTTGACGTCCTTCACCACTCCCACGATGCGAATCCAGTCCTTGTCCGCCGCCGGGTGATCTTCGAACGAGATGCGTTTGCCCACCGCGTCTTCGCCGGGCCAATATTTCTTGGCCATGGTTTCATTGATGACCACTACCTTGGGCGAATCTTTGGTGTCGTGGTCGTCGAAGTAACGGCCGGCGATCAGCGGAATGCCGAGGGCGCGAAAGTAGTCCGGCGATGCACCATGGTAGCGGGCCGTCGTCTTGGAGTTGTATTCGTCAGACCGGCCTTCGATGGTATAGCCGCCGTAGTTTTCGTCCCAACCGGTCCACGGCAGATCGGACCCCACACCCACGGCGACCACGCCGGGCGCCTTCCGAAGTGAGTCGATGAGGCCATTGAAGAACTCCAGCCGCTGGTTTCCGGTGCGGTACTCCTCCTGCGGGAGCGCAATCGACGCTGTCAGCACATGCTGCGGATGGAAACCGGGATCGGTGCGCAGCAGGTTCACGAAACTGTGCAGCAACAGGCCGGTACCGATCAGCAGCATGCAGGCCAGCGCCGACTCTCCCACGATCAAAGCGCTGCGCATTCCCGATTGCCGCCCGCCGGAAGTGGTGCCGCGTCCGCCCTCACGCAAACTGTTCTGCAAATCGCCGCCCGAAGCGATGAGCGCCGGCGCAAGCCCGAAGAGCAGGCCCGTTAGCACTGCTACCGCCAGCGTGAACGCAAACACGCCGAAATCCAAATGGATGTCGCCGGCGCGTGGGAATGCCCGCGGCAGGCAGGACACCAGCGCCCGCACTCCGCCGAATGCGAACAGCGTCCCCAGCGCCGCGCCCGCCACCGCGATCGCCATACTCTCGGTCAGCAGTTGGCGTACGATGCGAGTGCGCGCCGCGCCCAGCGCCGACCGCACGGCGATCTCCCGCACACGGGCACTGGCGCGCGCCAGCAGCAGATTGGCGGCGTTCACACACGCGATCAGCAGGAGCACGCCCACCGCCGCAAACAGCATGAGCAGCATGTTCCGCGTCCGGCCCACCGTCTCCTGAAAAAGCGGCAGCGTATAAATCCGCCATTGCTTTTCATTCGGGTGATCCTGCGACATCTGCGACAACACCGCGCTCAGATCGGCGGTGGCTTGTTGCGCCGATACTCCGGGCTTGAGGCGCCCGAAAGCGTCCAGGTAATGCGAGCCGCGGTCCTTCGTATCTGCACCGAAATCGAAGGGGCACCAGATGTCCACGGTCTCGCCGGCGGCAAGGGCGTGATAGGTGTTGCCCGGGTGTTCGACGCCGGGCGGCATGATGCCGACGACCGTGAATGGGGTCTGGTCGAGCATCACCGTGCGGCCAAGAGTCGAAGGGTCGGCGGAGAAGCGCGTGCGCCACAAGCTGTCGCTGATCACGGCGGACCGTCCGCGCCCATGCAGTTCATCATCTCTGGTGAGGTCGCGGCCGCGTGCCGGCGCAATGCCGAGCATGTGGAAATAGCCTGCGCTCACCTGGAATCCGCGCAACATCGCAGGCTCGCCGCGGCCCGAAAGTTGCACATCGTGCCGGGTCATCACGGCGACGCTTTCGAAAGTGCGATTGCGCTGGCGAAAATCGAGAAAGTCGTTGGGATTAAGGGGGAATTTCGGCTGCGTGTCGCTCTTAAAGTAGATACGGACCAGCCGGTCGGCTTGCGGGTAGGCTAGGGGACGGAGCAAAACGCCCTGAATCACGCTGAAAATGGCGCTGTTCGCTCCGATGCTGAGGGCGAGCGTCAGCACGATGATGGCGGTGAAGGCGGGAGTGCGCAGCAGGGAACGCAGCGCGTAGCGAAGATCGTTGGCCAGGCTCTCGACGAAGTTGGTGCGGCGCATATCGCGGCATTCCTCCTGAACTTGGGTGTAGCCTCCGAGCGCGCGCCACGCGGCCTCGCGCGCCTCCTGTTCGGGCATTCCCCGGGCGGCGTTTTCTTTGAGCTGCTGCGCAAAATGAAAGGCGAGCTCTTTATCCAGTTCGCTCTCCACCCGTCCGCGGCGGAAAAGCGTCCGCAGACGCAGACGCAGGATGTCGAGGCGGCGCCTCATGACGATGTCTCCGGCGCCATGCGAATCACCAGCCCGACGGCGTTGGACAGCCGCTCCCATTGCTCCAGCTCTTTCTGCAATTGCGCCCGCCCTGCCCTGGTGAGGGCGTAGAATTTAGCGTCGCGGCCGCCTTCGGTGACCTTCCAATCGGAGCGGATCCAGCCTTGCTGTTCCAGGCGATGCAGCGCCGGGTAGAGCGCGCCCTGGCTCACCTGCAGCACTTCGTTCGACACCTGCTGGATGCGTTTGGCGAGAGCCCAGCCGTGCTGCGGCTGCAGTGAGAGGGTATTCAGAATCAGCAGGTCAAGCGTTCCATGGATCAGGTCGGACGGTTTGCTCACGGACGATCACCCCTAATCAGTCTACAATAGGATGCCTAAGCTGTCTACAAGAGCAAGGCGCCGCAGATTGAACCTTGCGGCCTGCCCGCCTGCGGCACTTTCTGCCGATACCTGCCCGCTGCGTTTGACGCCGCCGGGCGTTTGCCCTCCCGCCGTATTATCATTTCGAAATGGCCAGCGTCGCCGCCCCGCCCGTGCAAACCAAGCCCACCGAGTGGCCCGCGCTCACGCGAGTGGCATTCCGTTTCGCGTTCTGCTATCTGGTGCTGTATTGCCTGATCGCATTCAATAACGTGCTCGAATTCCTGCCGTACGATCGCTTCTCGCAACTGTTCGTACCCTGGGTGGGACGCCACATTCTGCACCTGGCGCAGCCCATTACCTATTTCATCAGCGGCAGCGGCGACAAGACGTCCGACTGGGTGCTGCTCTTCTGCCATCTGGCGGTCTCACTCTTCGCCACCTTGGTGTGGAGTATCTTCGACCGCCGCAAAGAGTATGCACGCCTCAATGAGTGGCTGCACGTCCTGATCCGTTACTCGCTGGCGGCGAACATGTTCGCCTACGGGTCGGCCAAAGTCGTCAAGCTGCAATTCTCCGATCCGTACCCCACCAAGCTGATCCAACCCCTCCACGACTTCTCGCCCATGGGCCTGCTCTGGACCTTTATGGGCGCCTCCACCGCTTACACATTTTTCGCGGGCGCGTGCGAACTGCTAGGCGGCGTGCTGCTCCTGTTCCGCCGCACCGCCACGCTGGGCGCGCTGGTCACCGGCGCGGTGATGTTCAACGTGGCGATGCTGAATTACGCTTACGACGTTCCCGTGAAGCTCCTCGCCACGCACCTGGTGCTGATGTGCGGCTATCTCGCGATCCCCGATTTGCGCGCACTGTTCGACTTCTTGGTTCGCAACCGGCCGGCTGCGCCCGCGCCGGTACGGGCGCACTTTGCGGCCAAACGCTGGCGCATCGCCGGTTGGGTCGCTAAAACACTCGCTGTCGGCTATCTGTTAGTGACCAGCGCCATGGGGATGGTAGAGGGATACTCGCAGTACGGACAGGGCGCCAGGAAGCCGCCGCTTTACGGCATCTGGGACGTGGAGGAATTTACGCGCGATGGCGTGACCCTGCCGCCGCTCCTCACCGACACCGTGCGCTGGCGGCAGTTCATCAACCAGAACGCCACCAGCATTGCGATCCGCGGCATGGACGATGCGCGGCACAGCTATACCATCCGCTTCGAAACCGCCCGGTCGAAAATCTGGAGCAACAATGTCGCCGTTCCGCTGGAGTTGACCTGGTCGCGGCCCGACACCAGCCATCTGGTCCTCACCGGGACAATCGGCGGCGATACCTATAACATCCGAATGAAGCGGCTCGATGAGAGCAAGTTTACGCTGCTCAGCCGGGGCTTCCACTGGGTAAGCGAACGGCCCTTTAACCGGTAGTGGATTACTTTTTGGCGGCGCGCGCGTCGGCCACCATCGCTTTGACCTTCGCCAACAGCTCCGGCGCGTGGTACGGAATGCCGTCTTTGATAGTCCACTCCACGCCCCCGGTGTGCACCTGCCTGCCGTCGCGGATCTCATCCACGCCGGTAGGATAGAGCACCTTCAGATTCTCCAGCGGATTGCCGTTGACCACAATTAGGTCGGCTTTCCAGCCGGCGCGCACGCGGCCGAGTTCGTCTTCCTTCCCCAGGATGCGGGCGTTGTTCCCCGTGGCCTGCTGGATGATCTTGAGCGGATGAAAGCCAGCCTCCTGATGCAGTTCCATGCTGCGAATCAGGCCGAAGCCGTACATCTGGTAAATGAAGCCGGCATCGTCGCCCATCCCGATGAGCCCGCCCAGCCGGTCGAACTGGCGCAGCGCATCCATCCAGATGCGATAGTTTTCTTTCCAGTAAGTCTCATCGGTGGAAGTCCAGCCGATGAAATACGACCCGTGATTGGCAGGATTGGGACGGAAGTATTCCTCCAGGGTGGGATGCAGCAGTTCGGCGAACCAGGGCTGCGTCTGCGCGCGCTGCAGATCGCGGCTGGCTTCGTAAATATCGAGCGTAGGATCCCAGGCCACGTGCGCATCCACCATGGCTTCCAGCACTTTGGTGAGGCGCGCGGGGTCGGCCTCGCGCCACAGGTGCCCCGCGTAACGGAAGCGGTCGGTCTCGTTGTTGTAGTTATAGCTTGAGGGGAAATGCTGCACGCCATCCGGAATGGCGGCGTCGGGAATGCCGTACCAGTGCTCGATGCTGGTAGTGCCGAAGTGGATGTCGTCCCAGGCATTGGTCTCCTCCACGCCCACATGGTGCGCGATGCGCAAGCCGAGCTCATGCGCGGTGGCCTCCATGGCCTGCATGGTGTCGCGGTCGATGCCGAGAATCTTGATACCGTCGGCACCTGCCTGCTTGAGTTCGCGCACGTGAGCGATGGCCTGCTGCGTCGTCTTGGGCCGGCCGAACATGGGGTAGACGAAGATGCGCGGCGCAGCGATCTGGCCCTCTTCGCTCAGGCGTCGCAGTTCGAAAGCGCGCTTCGTGTCGCTGCCCACATCGCGAACCGTGGTGATGCCGCACGCCAGCCAGATATCGAGTTCGTACTCGATGGGCTGCGGCTTGCCGCCACGTTCTTCCTGTAAGTGAGCGTGCGCGTTGATCAGGCCGGGCAGCACGTACTTGCCGGTAGCGTCGATCGTCGCATCCACGGGGGCCTGATTGCGCGCCCCGCGCGAGACCGCCACCGGGTCGAGCGCGATCACGTCGGCAATGGTGTTGTCTTCAATGACGATGTCCTTCGGCCCGGCCGCCGGCGTGCCGTTGCCGTCCACCACCGTGGCGTTATGGATGAGCAGGCGATGGACGCGGCGCCCGCTCACCGGCGCCTGAGCGAAGACCGTGGCGGCAAGCGCAAGGAAAGCAAGAGAGGCACGAATCGTCATTGGTAGATTGTGCCACACGTGCGGCAGCTTGTTAAGCTCGCCGCAGATTGCTGGCGCTATCCTACATCAACGCAGTGGCGCGGCGCGTCCACTTGCCGGCGGCGATGCCTTCCATGTCCTTCACATAGGCCGTGGCCTGCGTCAGAATATGGTGCAGATCGTTGCCGACACTAATAAAGGTGAAATCCTTGGCCAGGAATTCGCCCACCCGAGCGGTGCCGAAGAGGAACAGCCCCAGGATCACGTGATTGCGATGCGCGGCGGCGCGCAGTTTCTCGGTAGCGGCCTGCAGTTCGGGCGAGGTGTACATGTGCGGGAACTCGTACTTCTCATAGAGGCCCATCGACATGCAAAGGTCGTTCTGCCCCAGGAAGAGAATATCGACACCCGGCACGGCGGCGATCTCGTCGATGTTCTCGATGCAGCTTGCCGTCTCCACCTGCAGCGCCAGGATGGTGTTGCTGTTGGCTGCGCCCGCGTATCCCAGCAGCCCGGCCTTATTCATACTGCGCTGCGGGAAATAGACCGATCGCGTGCCGGTGGTGGGGTAGCGCGCGCAACTCACCGCCTGGCGCGCCTCTTCCACGGTATTGATGTACGGCACCAGCACCCCATCGGCGCCCATATCGAGTGACTGCTGAATGCCGCCGCGATCGTGATAGCCCGCCACGCGCACCATCGATTTCGCGCCGCCATTCGATATGCCCGCCAGCATTCCCGAGAGCTCCAGATTCCCCATCGGGCCGTGCTGGGTATCCACCAGCAGCCAGTCATAGCCGCTGTGCGCCAGTTGCTCGGCCACCGTCGGACTGTGGGAATTCAAAAACAGCCCCATCTTGGGTTGACCGGCGCGCAATTGCGCCTTGAATTCGGCTCCACTCAATACATCGCTCATTCGTTTGTACGTCCTCCGCTCAGTACACTATACAACGGACTTGCGCGCGAACCCGCATGGGAGTAACGTCATTTCGTGACCCTCACACGACGCACCGTCCTTACCGCCATGTCCGCGGCCGCTGCCGCTCAAGCCCAACGTAGCCGGCCGCCTAATTGGAAACCCAAACTCGGCGTGCTGATGCAGTATTCGGACGCCAACCTGGAGTTCGTCAAAGCCGAAGGCTTCACCAGCGCGCAACTGCGGCTGGACCCCGATAAACTCGACGACACGGCCATCGCGAACATCAAAGACAAAATCGCCAAGAGCGGCATTTACATCTCGTCGCTGGCGGTGGATGGCAATCACGTCGATCCCGATCCCGCCAAACGCGAGCACCAGAACGAATACACACTCAAGTGCCTGGACCTGTGCGGCAAGCTGGGAATTCCCAATATCGGCGGGCAGAGCGGCACCATTCCCGGCATGGCGCTGCCCAAGCAGGTGGACGAGATCGTCAAGGTCTACACCGAAAAATACTTCCCGTCGTGCGAGAAGAACCACGTGCGCATCCTGTGGGAGCCGTACGCCGGCGGCCCGAATATCGCCACCGGGCCGGTGGGTTGGGAAGCGCTCTTCAAGGCCTTCAACGATAGCCCGAATGTGGGCCTGCAATTCGATCCGTCGCACCTGGTCTGGCAGTTCATGGACCCCATCGCCGCGGCCCGCGAGTTCGCGCACAAGATCTACGACGTCCATCTGAAGGACACTGAGATTCTCTGGCATCTGGTGAAGCGCGGCGGCATCCAGCCGGTGAACGGCCAGCGCTGGTGGCGGTTCCGCCTGCCGGGCAACGGGTCGGTGGACTGGAAGGAGTTCTTCGCCGTGCTGGCTGAGGTGGGTTACACCGGCGCCATGAACATCGAGAACGAAGATCAGTTCTATTACCCGGCCTACGAGAACGGCCAATTTACCGAGCAGTACAAACGCGGCTTCCATATGGCGCACGACTACCTGAAGACGCTGGTGCCGCCGCTGACGGCGTAGACCTTACTTGTCGATGGTCGCCCGAATCAGTTCCAGGTGGCGCTTAGGCTTTTCGCCGTCCACCTCTTCTTTTTCGAACGCATCGAGCACCTCCATGCCTTCCACCACTTTGCCGAAGGCGGAGTATTTGCCGTCGAGGTAAGGCGCGTCGCCCAGCATGAGGAAGAAACTGGTGTCGGCGGAATCGGGATCGTCTCCGCGCGCCATGGAGACGATCCCGCGAACGTGCTTGATATCGGGGCGGAACTCGCCTTTCAGGGTGTGCACCCAGCGGTCGGCCGGGTGAGTGGGACCGGAAGCGCGGGTATCGCCCATGCCGCCCTGCACCACAAAGCCTTTCACCAGGCGATGAAACGCCGTGCCGTCGTACCAGCCGGTGGAAACCAGCTTGAGGAAATTGCGCACATGGTTGGGCGCCCAGTCGGGCTCCATCTGGATGCGGATCGAGCCCAACGTCGTCTGGAGCGTGACGGTCTTGCGCATCTCATCGGGGGTGGCGTGCAGAAACGGCTCTACCTTTTTCGGCTCGATGGTGACCTTGAGAATGCGGACGGGCGTTTCCGTCATACCGTCGGCGCCCACCGCCACGCGCGAAATTTTCTCGGCCACCTCGATACCTTCGGTGATGTGTCCGAACACGGTGTACTGCCCGTCGAGCGAGGGTTGCGGATAGAGCACGACGAAGAATTGCGCGCCGTCGCTATCGGGCTTGTTGGGGATGCGCGCGGCGGAGACGGCGCCGCGTTGGTTTTTGAGATCGCTGATTTCCGAGGGCAGCAGGTTGAGGCCGCCCGTGCCCCAGAGCGTGCGCGGCGTCTTGGAATCTTTCAACAAAAGGTCGCCGCCCTGAATGATGCCGTTCGCCACCACGTGAAAAAATGCGCTGCCATCGAAGTACCCCTGCCGCGCCAGCGCCAGAAACTGCTCCACGTGTTTGGGAGCTTTGTCGGCGGCGAAGTCGAAGCGGAACGTCCCGAGATCGGTGGCAACCACCGCTTCGAGGTCCTGCGGTGCGGGCTGGCACCAGGCGAGCAAAGGGAAAAGCAAGAGAGCGTATCGCGTAACACGCATGTTGCGATTTATGATAGCGCCGGCCGCCGGCTCACGGCAGGACACAGCGGAAGCCGAGGTACTCGGCACCCTTATCGGGTTCCGCCGGGCTGCGTTCCGAGACGCGGAGGGACATCGACGAGAGCCAGCACCAGCCGCGCGCAGCACGATATTTCGCCGGCACGGTGCTCACGGGATCGGTCTGCGCCGTACTGGGGTAGCTATGGAACCAATCCGCGGTCCACTCCAGAACGTTTCCCAGCATGTCGTAAAGTCCGAACGCATTGGGGTCGCGCCGGCCCACATCGTGAGTCTTCATATATCCTCTGTCTTCGATCCAGCCGATGCGATTCGGTTCGCCATAGGCCGCCCCCACGGTACCGGCGCGCGCGGCGTACTCCCACTCCGCCTCCGTGGGGAGCCGGCCGCCGTCCGCCGCACAGAACGCTTGCGCTTCGCCCCATGTCACCGATTCCACGGGCAAGTTCGGCCCTTTGAAGTGACTCGGGTTGTGGCCGGTGACCAGTTCATACGCTGCCTGTGTGACCGGTGTCTGCCCCATCCGAAAGCCTTTCGTAATCCTCACCGTGTGCGCCGGGGATTCGTCCGAAAGGCAACCTGTATTGCCGGAGGAGCACCCCATTTTGAAGGTCCCCGGCGGGATCTTGACATATGCCAGGCCGCTTGTCGGCGACCAGCCGGCGGTCTTGGTTCCGGGGAGCACGCCGGCTCCGATGTCCGGCGGCGGCAGCTTGCGCGTTTCGACGCGGGGGGCGGGCACCGGCGGCACGGGCGGGGCCACTATCGGTGTCGCCACGCGTACAAATACGAAAGACCCTTCTTCATGGCCGGAGTTCCGCAGCGGCTCCAACTCGGGCACCTGATTGGAGCGGCCGGCGACGCGCTCCTGTACATAGGATGTGAACAGTTCTTCCACCGAGAACCGGGCGAACTGCATCGCCGAGAGTCCGTTGAGCAGCGCGTCGGCGAATACGGAATGGGCGCCCGCGCCTCCGCCGTCCGCTACGGGTTCGTTTCCTCCGCTCGAAAGCAGCATGCGCGAAGGACCGCGGCGGCTCAGATTCTCGATGTAGACCTCATGGCTCCCGCCGCGCGCGAGGGAGACCGGAGCATCGCGCGCGAGAGCGCCCGAATAGCAGCTATCGGAGATCACCAGGATGTGGCGCGCGGCGACGGGGCGCAGGTCGGCGGTGATTTCGTCGGCGCTGATCCAGTGGGTATTCTCGGTAGGCCGGGCATCCACGGGCAACCAGTACGTACGCCCCACTTCCTTGTCCATATAACCGTGCCCGGCATAATAAATAAGCAACGAATCGGCTGCGGTGAGGCTGCCGCGATAGGTGTTGAGCGCTCCCAGAATGCGGTCGCGGCCGGCATCGATCATGACCTGCACGTCGAAGCCGTACTGCTCTTTGAGGACGCGGCCGATGGCCCGGGCGTCGTTGACGGCGGTCTTCAGCGGCGGCAGGTCGACGTAGGCGTCGATGCCGATTACCAGGGCGACGGAATGCCGCGGCGGGGTCGCAGGTGCGGTCTCGCGCGAAAAGCCGCGCGTCTGCGGGGCGTGATCCTGCTGGGCGGCCGCGGTCGCAGGCAAGAGCAGTCCTCCGCAAAGAGGCACTATCGTCAGGAGTGCTTGCACAGCGGCGCACGCCATATTCTGGAGGGTATTATACAAGGTCTCGCGCCGGTTCGATCCCGTACGCTTAGGCGCGCCGGCACTCCGCGAATGGGCCTCGATATGCTTTTTGTCTCGCAGGAGGTTCGACACATGAAAAATTTCATTCTTTCCGGTCTGTTGGGAGCGGCGCTTTGCCTTGGCACCGCGAGCGCGGCCGATATTGTGGTGCATGTGAGGCCGCCGGCTCTTCGCATTGAGCATCGCTCTGCACGTCCGGGCAGCAATTATGTTTGGGTGGGCGGATATCATCGGTGGGACGGCCGCGCGTATGCCTGGGAGCCGGGCCGTTGGGAAGTTCCGCCCAGAGCTCATGCTGTATGGGTAGCGCCGCGTTGGGAACACCGCAACGGCGGATACATCTTCGTCCAGGGTTACTGGAGATAAGCGGCCACCGGATTACCGGCCCGCGCGTGGCACTCGGCGGGCCGGTAAATCGAGTGGTCGGCAAGCCCCCATCGCTGCCCCGAGAATCGCCCCGGCGATCGGGCGAATGTCTGCTCCCGGTGTACCCACCAAGAAAGTCGCTGTAACCTTTCTGTCACAATTCCCTACCGCCACTCACAAGAATCACCAATAGTACCCTCTCGAAGCCGCGCCGCAGTCCTGCGTTTTCAGCGCGTGTTACAATTCGATGACGTCGATCTGGGTTCCCTTCCCCCTGGGTAACTGGCGAATTTTTTTGGGAGTTGTTGTTCCCATGGCGAAACAATATCTTGGACATCTCTCTTCGCAGGATCCCCTGCATGCCTATCTGGCTCAGTGCGTTCTGCCGCAAATGGGCGCCGATACGCACCGCGGAGCGAGATTCCGCGTCTTCAGCATGAAGGAAGACAAGGTCTACCTCTATGAAGAGCGCGACAGTTGCGCGCAGGTGGTAGGTAAGTTCTTCGTCAACGGCGGTCATCCCAGACCCGCGGCCATCGAACGTATGCGGCGCGAGTTCGACAATCTGCAAACCGCGCGCGGTTTCGGACTGGCAGGATACCCGCACCATGTGGTCCGCCCACTCGGCACGAATGAGGGGCTGAACAGCATGCTGGTGGAGGAGTACGCCGAGGGTGTTCCGCTCAGCACCTTCGTGTCGGACGCCATCCACCATGGGCAGTCGCAGACGCTGTACACCAAGCTCACCGCCCTGGCGTACTTTCTTGCCACCCTGCACAACCGGTCCGCCAATGGCCACCGCGTGGATTTCAACCAGGACTGCGCTTATCTCGATCGCATTGTACGCAAGCTGGTGGCGAAGCGCACCATAAGCGTCTGGGACGCGGACGAGTTCTACTGGCTGCGCGACCGCTGGCGCGAAAAACCGCGCATGTGGGAGGATAATCAGGTGCTGGTGCACGGCGACGCCACGCCGAGCAATCTGCTGTTCGGCCGCGGACTGAGCGTAATCGCCATCGACCTGGAGCGCATGACCCGCGCCGATCGCGTTTTCGACCTGGGCCGCATTACAGGCGAGTTACAACATTCCTTCCTGGAGGCCACCGGCAACGGCAGCGGCGCAGAGCCGTTTGTCGGCCATTTCCTGTGGGAATATGCGTGCCACTTCCCCGACCGCGGCGCCGCATTCCGCGCCATCACCGGCCGGCTGCCGTTCCAGATGGCGCTCACGCTGCTCCGCATCGCGCGCAATTCATGGGTGGGCGAACACCAGCGCAGACGCCTGGTGCAAGAGGCTAAAATTACACTGCGTACCCCATGACGAAAATAAGTGCCCTGCTGTTCGACGTCAACGGAACCCTGATCGATATTGAAACGGATGAATGGATGGAGGAGGCCTACCGCGCGGTTGGCCACTATCTTACCTATCAGGGCATCCGCCTGCGCCGCGGCGAAGTTCGCGACCTGTACTTTCAGACCATGAAGGAGCAGTTCGCGGGCAAGACCGAAAAATACCCGGAGTTCGATGTGGTGGCGGTGTGGCGCGAAATATTGGACCGCCACGCCACCGGCGTTACCCGGTCGCTGCCGCCCGAGAAGCTCGCGCACATGCCGCTCTTCCTGGCCGAGATGCAGCGCGGGATTTCGCGCAAACGTCTGCGGGCCTTTCCCCAGACGCTGGAAGCGCTCGCGCATTTGAAGACCACGCATAAGTTGGCGATCGTGTCCGATGCGCAGACCGCCTATGGGCTACCCGAGCTTCGCGCCACCGGATTAGCGGAGTTCTTCGACCCGATCGTGATTTCCGGCGACTACGGTTTTCGAAAGCCCGATCCGCGATTGTTTCAGGCGGCCCTGGACAAGTTAGGCGTCTCACCGCAGGAAGCTCTCTTCATCGGGAACGATCACTTCCGCGATATCGGCGGGGCGCGTGAGGTGGGGATGAAGACCATCCTGTTCTGTCCGGGCGGCACTGCCAGCGGGCCGGAGCAGATCGCGGCTGACTATTGCCTCTATCAGTACTCCGACCTTATACGCGCAGTCGAGTTCTTCAGCGGACAATAGTCCCCGTGCTCGCGCACCGATACCGGCGGTTGACAGGCGCAGGCTTACCTTTGATATCTAGCGTTTAGTGCCTGCCCCTGGATAACATTAACCCCATGGAAGCCCTAATCTGGATCCTCCTTCCCGGGTTTGCCGCTGTCGCCACGGGTCTGTTGGCCTGGTTCGTCATGCAATCTCGCATGGATGTCGCCCTGGCCCAACAGCGCGAGCGTCTGGCCGAATCGCGCGGCGCATTGGATGCCGAACGCAATGCCGTCCGCGATTCCGTGGCGATCGCCGTGCACGCCGCCGAAGAACGGGCGCAGCGCCAGGCGCTGGACAACTTCCTCGCCGAATTGAAGGTGGAGCAGCGGCACTACACGCGTGAGAATCGCCTGCTGCTGCACAATCGGCGCAGCGTGGTGCTGCAGGAACGCATGTGCTTCCGCAATCTGCCGCTTTCCGACTGGATCGAGCACGAAATTCCGCTCGACGACGGTGCGGATGTCGAGCGTCTGGTGCAGGACATGACAGTGTTCGATAAGGCAGTCGTCAATATTGCCGATATTCCCCGCCCCCATCGCAAAGCACTCGCGTAACCGCACAGGCCGCTATTGTAAGATTGTCTATATGATCCGATTTCGCGTATGGGCAGTCTGCATGACGATGGCCGCCGGCTCTGTAACGGCATTGATGGGAGCCAAGGGCGACCCGGCGAAAGGGAAGGAAGTCTTCGAGCAATGCTCGGTCTGCCACAACGCCGATAGCGACGAAAAGAAAATGGGGCCGGGCCTCAAGGGCCTCTTCAAGAAGAGCAAACTGAACGACGGTAAAGCCGTCAACGAGGCCAACATCCGCGCGCGCATCGACGACGGCGGAAACGGCATGCCCCCGTACAAAGACGTGCTCGACGATCAACAGAAGGAAGATCTGATCGCCTACCTGAAGACGCTCTAGGCAGCTCTCAAGGGCATGGGCCGGACGATCTGTCCGGCCCCGCCTCTCACGGTCGCGGCTTTGAAACGGCTATGCCTTAGCGGCCAGAACTTCCACGGCCTTCTTCACCACCGGATCGTTCTCGGTTCTCTTCTTTTGCACCTCATCCGGCGGAGGAGCGATCGGCAGGCCGTTGTCGTCGTAATCCACCTGGATATCGGCCTGCTTCACCACCGTCGCGGGAGTCACGCCCACGTCCTGGATGGCCTTTCCGTCGGCCGTGTAATACTTCGCCACCGAGAGGATGATCACGCCGCCATCTTCCATGGTGAGGGGCTGCATCAACGCCGCGTCTCCGTGGGTACGTTCGCCCACCAGTTGTCCGCGCTTGTTGTCCTGTATGGCGGAGGCCAGAATCTCGGCGGCATCGGCGGTACCGGCATTGGTCAACACTGCCAGCGGCAAAGCGGTGACGGCCTTCGACGGGTCGGCCTCGAAATTCTTCTGCGGATATTTCTGTCCCTTCAGATAAGTGATGCGGCCCTGTTTGAGGAAGAGGTTGGCGAGAGCCACGCCGTCATCCGGGCTGCCCGTGCCGCAGTCTCGCACGTCCACAATCAGCTTCTGGGCGCCGCTCTGCTGTAGTTTCTGGATGGCGGAGGCTGTCTCCTTCACCAACGCGGGAGAGATCGCGTTGATATCGATATAGCCTACCTGAGCGTCGAGCATCTTGGAATCTACCGGCGGCAGCACGATAGCCGAGCGCGTCAGACTAATCGTCGCCGGGTCGGGATGACGCACACGGACCACAGTCAGGTCCACCGTAGTGCCGGAATCGCCCTGCAGAAGCGTGTACGCTGTGGCCAGCGACATGTCCCGCACGGTGGTGCCGTTGATGCCTTCGATGACGTCGCTATATCCCAGCCCGGCCTTGGCGGCGGGAGAGTTCGGGATGGAGTCCAATACGCCGAGGTAGCCGAACTTTTTGGAGAGCACCAGGCCCACATCGGCGCGATGCGCGCTCTGGGCCTTCTGGTAATCCGCATACTGCCGCGAATCGAGGTAACTGGCGAACGGGTCGACCGCCTCCAGCATGCCGTTGAGAGCGCCCAGCGACACGGCCTTCATGTCAGGCTCTTCCACGTACTCTTCCTTAATGTGCGCCACCACCTCGCTGAAAACCTTGAGGTGCTTATAGGTGTCGGCCGACTGGTCCGAGCTCTTGCCCAACATCATCCCCGTTAGCAGGAACGCACTGATACACAGGGAACTCAAAACCACGGACCATTTCATGCGGCTGTTCATAGGTGTGAAAACTCTCCGGAAGCCTAAAGATATTATACGCCAGGGTCCCTTACTGCATTGGACGCACGCCGCGCCGGTTCGGTTCTAACGTTACCTCCAGCCCATACGCTCGCGCAGCGCGGTGATGTGGGTTTGGTGGTGGCGGCAGTGCCAGGCATATCCCGCCAGGATGGTGTTGAGATCGAGCACGCCATTCTCGGGGTGACGCAGTTTGCGTTCGAAATCATGGGCTGACATGGCGCCCATGAGGTTCAGCCACCGGTCGTGCAGGCATTCCAGCAGCGACAGCGAAACCTCCACCGGAGCCGTGCGGGCATCGTGCAATTCCGCCCATTTAGCCTCGTCGTAGGGCTTGATGGTCGGCTCGTCCTCGGTGAGGGCGAGGCGCCAGCGTACGAAGCAGTTCATATGGCTGTCGGTGATATGGTGGACCACCTGGCGCACGGTCCAGCCGCCGGGGCGGTAGGGGGTATCGAGCCGCCCGTCGTCGAGCCCGCGCACCGCCTCGCGAAAGTGTCCGGGAGCCTCGGCCATGCGGATCATGTACTGCGGGCGATGCGACGGATCGACCGGTGCGGACCAGTCGAACGGGCCAATCGGATAACGCAAGTCCATGTATGGGATCTTAGCAGCTACGCGGCGGTTTACGGCGGCGGTTTACGCCGCCGGTTTACGCCGCCGGTTTACGATGGATGCATGAGATGGCGAGCGCTCGCAGCGCTGCTTTTATCCGGGACTGTGCATTTCGCCCCAGCGGCCGATTTGAAACCGGCCACCGTGGCGGCGTTCGACAGCTACATCGGCCAGACGCAACAGCGACTTAAGGACCGCAAGACTTTTCTCTGGGCGGACGAATCGGCCGACCGCAGAAAGCGCGTGCGGGACGGCGAAATCGTGGTGCAGCCGTCGCGCGGCCAAGCCATCACGGAAGTCACCGACGGGCTCATTCACGATTGGATCGGCTCGGTGTTTGTCCCCGGCGTCAGCCTGGCCACCACGCTCGAACACGTGCAGGACTATGGCAACGCGCGCACCCAGCATCGCGAGGTGATGGCATCGCACATCGTAGAGCACCACGACGACGAGTATCTGGTCTTTATGCGGCTCATGAAGAAGAAAATGATGACTGTGGTGCTCGATACCGAACACCAGATCCATTACGATCGGATCGACGCCACGCACTGCCGGAGCGAGTCGCATACCGTGAAGATCGCCGAAGTGGAGAGTGTCGGCAAACGCGACGAGCACGAACTGCCGCCCGGCACCGGGCATGGTTTTTTATGGAAACTCAATACCTTCTGGCGCTTCGAACAACGGGACGGCGGCACCTGGATGGAATGCCAGGCGATCTCGCTGACGCGCGACATTCCCACCGGGCTCGGGTGGCTGATCGAGCCGATTATCCGCAGCCTGCCGCAGGAAAGCTTGGAGAATACCCTGCGTGAGACGGCCGCCGCCCTGGGTAAAAAGTGACATCCGCCCGGCGTCGCTCGACGCCCTCCGGGACACCCGGGGGAGCCCCGGCGCCGCTAAGCCCCGGCGAACGCATCCGTCCCCTTTACAGACACGCTAAAATAGAATTTGCGGACTTCCTCCCGTACTGAGACCATTCATGATTGTCGATCAAGTCCTAGCTAAAGTCTTCGGAACTAAGAACGAACGCGAAGTAAAAGATCTGCGGCCGGCGGTGGAAGCCATCGGCGCGCTGGAACCGGCGTTGCGCGAGTTGTCGGACGCCGAACTGGCCCATAAGACTATTGAATTTAAGGAACGAGTCGCCCAGGGAGCCTCCCTTGACGACCTGCTGGTGGAGGCATTCGCGGTGGTTCGCGAAGGCGGCCGCCGGATTCTCAATATGCGCCATTTCGACGTCCAGTTAATGGGCGGCATGGTGCTTCACAAAGGCCGCATCGCCGAAATGAAAACCGGCGAAGGAAAAACCCTGGTGGCCACCCTGCCGTGCTACCTCAACGCGCTTTCCGGCAAGGGCGTCCATGTGGTCACGGTCAACGATTACCTGGCCAAGCGCGACTCCGAATGGATGGGCCGGCTATACCGCTTCCTGGGCCTGAACGTCGGCGTCATCGTGCACGATCTTTCGGAAGAAGAGCGCAAGATCGCTTACGATTCCGATATTACCTACGGCACCAACAACGAATTCGGTTTCGATTACCTGCGCGACAACATGAAGTTCCGCATCAGCGATTGCGTGCAGCGCGATTATAACTACGCCATCGTCGACGAAGTGGACTCCATCCTGATCGACGAGGCCCGTACGCCGCTGATCATTTCCGGCCCGAGCGAGGAATCCACCGACAAGTACTACAAGATCAACCGCATCATTCCCAAGCTGGTTCGCGGAGAGGTGATCGAAGGCAAGGAACCGGGCGAGCAGTACACCACCGGCGACTACACCATCGACGAAAAACACAAGACTGCCGCCCTCACCGAAGACGGTGTTTTGAAAGTGGAAAAACTGCTTGGGCTGAGCAATCTGTACGACGCCAACAATATCGAGTACAACCACCACGTACAGCAGGCGCTGCGTGCTCACGTGCTGTATAAGCGCGATCAGGAATACCTGGTAAAGGACGGCGATGAGGGGCCGGAAGTGGTCATCGTCGACGAGTTCACCGGCCGTTTGATGCCCGGCCGGCGCTGGTCCGACGGTCTCCACCAGGCGGTAGAAGCCAAGGAAGGCGTGAAGATCCAGCGCGAGAATCAGACGCTCGCCACCATCACCTTCCAGAACTACTTCCGCATGTACAAGAAGCTCTCCGGCATGACCGGTACGGCGGAAACCGAAGCGGCGGAATTCCAGAAGACGTATAACATCGACGTGGTGGTGATCCCTACCAACCGCCCGATGATCCGCAAGGAAAATCAGGACCTGGTCTATCGCACCGAGGATGAGAAATTCCGCAACGCCGCCAAGGAGATCAAGGAACTCAACGCCAACGGGCAGCCTGTGCTGGTGGGTACCATTTCGGTGGAGAAATCCGAAAGACTCTCAGGCATCCTCAAGAAAATGGGCGTAAGGCACGAGGTGTTGAACGCCAAGAATCACGAGCGCGAAGCCAGCATTGTGGCGCAGGCGGGCCGCCGGGGCACGGTAACGGTCTCGACCAATATGGCCGGCCGCGGCACCGATATTCTGCTCGGCGGCAACGCCGAGTTCATGGCGAAAGACGTCTGCCTCAAGCAGAAACTCGCGCAGCAGATTCCCGAGAGCGAAGCGAAGTATATCGCCGACGAGCATTTCTACTATTTCGCCCACCAGGATCTCTTCTATCGCGTGCCTCGCGAGAAGTGGGACGGGTTATACGGTGAGTTCAAGCGGGAGACCGACGCCGAGCACGATGAAGTGATCGCGCTGGGCGGGCTGCATATTGTGGCTACCGAGCGCCACGAATCGCGGCGCATCGACAATCAGCTCCGCGGCCGTTCCGGACGCCAGGGCGACCCCGGCAGTTCACGCTTCTTCCTTTCCCTGCAGGATGACCTGCTGCGCATTTTCGGCGGCGAACGCATGCAGAATCTCATGCTGCGGCTGGGCATGGAAGAGGACGTGCCGATCGAAAGCAAGCTCATCACCAAGCGCATCGCCAAGGCCCAGGAAGCCGTGGAAATGCAGAATTTCGAGGCGCGCAAGCACCTCCTCGAATATGACGACGTGATGAACAAGCAGCGCCAGGCGGTGTACGGAATGCGCCGTCAACTGCTCGAAGGGTCAGACCAGAAAGAGCGCGTGATGGAGATGGTGCAGGGCATCGTGGACCAGTTCGTCGACATGCGCTGCCCGGACAACAAGCACCCGGACATCTGGGACCTGGCTACCCTCCGCAACGACGTTCTGACGCAGTTCGGCGCGCGCATCGAACTGCAGGATGTCTCGCAGATGACGCGCATCGAGCTGGGCGATTACCTGCTGGAGCGCTTAAAACAGAAGTATCAGGAAAAGGAAGACATGGTGGGCAGCGAAGTGATGCGCCAGACGGAGCGCATCGTGATGCTGCAGGTCATCGACAACCAGTGGAAGGACCACCTGCTGTCGATGGACGAGCTCAAGCAGGGCATCGGCAATCGCGCGTACGGTCAGAAAGACCCGCTGGTGGAGTACAAGAAGGAGTCGTACGAGCTGTTTACCGCCATGATGGATCGCGTGGAAGACGAGTCCGTGCGCTTCCTTTATTTCCTCCAGGTGCACAGCGGCAGCGGCCCGGTGATGCCCTATCCGGAGGACGAGGAGTTCGACGCCGGCGGCATAGTTCCCGGGACCAACGGCCACGCGCCGTTATCCGCGGAAGAGGAAGCCGAGGCCGCGGCACAAGCGGCTCGCGCTGCCGAAGAAGAGAAGAAGCGCGTGGCCCGCCAGCAGATGCAGGACTTCACGCGTAACGTCGAGCGCAAGAAGGACAAGGAACTGGCGGGTCTGCAATTCGGCGGCGACGATTCCAGCGCTCCCAAGACCGTGCAGGCCGGCGCAAAGGTCGGTCGCAACGATCCTTGCCCCTGCGGCAGCGGCAAGAAATACAAGAAGTGCCACGGCGCTGCGTAGAGTTACTCGCAGCGATTATTGCGGACGGTGTTTGCGCCTGGGCTCACGCCCGGGGCGTACCCGATGCACCGTTGCTTCATCCCGAAGCCCGAGATCTCGTTGTCTTCCACCACGATGGCTTGCGAAGGCTCGCTCCACAGGAATCCGCGCCCCAGGTAAATGCCGCTCTGTAACGCATCGGGCTCGCCCTTGGGGTAATAACAACCGGATTTCGCCGCCTCCTCATTGCAGTGCGCCAGGTTCACGTTCAACAGCCGATTGCGCGCGATGGTATGGCCAGTGCCGAACGTATAGATGCCGGTGAATTTGACGCCATCCAGCAGATTGCCGGTCAGGCGGATGTTCCGCGAGCGTGTGTGCGGATTGCTGTCGTTGAATAAAATCCCGACATTGCCGTACGGGTAGAGCGATCCGTCGGGCCGGTTCACGCACGCGTTGTCGATCACCTCGCCATCGTGAAAGCCGTCCAGGTCGATACACTTGCCGTCGACCTCGGTGAAGCGATTGCGCGCATACCTGGTGCGGTCGACATCGCCCGCGGTATCGAGAGCCACCGGGTACGCCTGGTCCTCCAGGTCCACCAGCTCCGCCGGATATCCGATGCGTGTGCCCCAATTGTCTTCGACATTGACGTTGGTCGCGTGGCCCACCTGGATGGCGTCGCGCGCCAGGTCCGCGAATTCGTTAAAGGCGATCTCGCCATCGCTGTTGCGCGGCGAGGTGAACAGCGAGTGCGTCCACACACCGTTGCCGCGAATATTGCGGAACTGCGAGTGGGTCACGCCGAAATCGCGCGTGCCCTCTTCCAGCAGAATCCCGCCGGTGGAATTATTGCGCCCGCGCGCATCGCGCGATCCGCTGTCCGCCACGTCGGCGCGCTCGATGTGCACGCCGCGCCCGCGGCTGGCCAGCACCGCGAACCCCGGAATGTTTCGGAATCGCAGCCGGAGTAAGTGTAGATTGCGCGCGCCCAGGGCCAGGATGCCGTTGCCGCGCGTGAATTCCGAGAACGGGCGGTCGGCACGCGGCAGTCCCGTGCGGTGTTCCAGCGTTTCGCGATTACCGTCGAGCGTGAGGTCGCGGACGGTGACCCCGGCGCCATACACCACCAGCAGTGCGCGCCCGTCGAAATCGGCGGCGGCGTGCAGTACCGTGCCCCGCGGCGATCCTCGCAGTTCCGTGCCGTTTGCCACCAGAAGTTCGCGGTGCATCTCGATGGTGCCGGCGGGCAGTTCGACCACCCGCGAGCCGGGCCCGCGCAGAATCAGGAACACCGCGGCCGCCAGCAGGGCCGCTATCGCGACCAGCCTCACACCACCTCGATCGACATAGGCGGAAACTCGCGCTTGCCCATGGCGAGGCGCAGCACGTGCGGTCCCGCTCCCACGCCCTCGGGCATCCGGAAGTTGAATTCGAAGCGGCGCAGAATAGGGTCGGTGCAGAAGGATTCGGTGTCGCGCACCGGCTTGCCGTCTAACGTCGCATAGAAGTGTTCGGCGTGCGGCACTTCCATCATGGTCACCTTCAGTGAGCCCGATTCGGTGCGCGCGTGCAGCAGCAGGTTCACGCCGTCGGTAACGGTTTCGAGCCGCGCCACCGCCGGCCCCGCGGGAATGATCCGCACCCACGCCGGCGCGCACACCGGCTGTCCCAGCCACGCCATTTCAACCGGCACGATTCCGGTCCGAACCTCGTCCGGCAGCCGCACATTCACCTGCGATACGCCGTCATTTGCGGGAGCGCCGATATATTCCGGCCGTCCCGGCCTGCCGTCGACCGTCACCTTGATGTGGTTGAGGTCGCACTCCTCCGGCAGACCCTTCAGCCAGAGCGAAAGCGCCGCCAGCGGGCCGCTGGCCGGCGCCACCGCCTCGCCGGTGTGGGCGTTGCTGACGCTGCGAATCGCCGCCGTGGGCGCGGCCGTCCGCCCCGCCAGCGAACGCGCCCATCCGGAGGGCCGCTTGCGGCAAGTGATCCACATGTACTGCGTGTCGATCATTTCGAGCGCCAGTAACTGGAAGTCGTATTCAAGCGCAAACTCACGGATCTGCGCGGGCGCGATGCGTACGCCCGCCCAGGTGTCGTACTGCTTGGCGGTTTGTGGCAGGCCGTTCAACTGGCAGCGCAGAATGCCGCCCGTCTTCAGCACGCGGCGCGCCTCGCGCAGGTACTGGAACACCACGTCGCCGCTCGGAATGTGCTGGAAAACGGCGTACGAATAGACGAAATCGAATTCCCCGTCGGGAAAGATCGCGAGGTCGGAGCCCGAGCTGTGATGGGGAAACGCGTTGGCGGTGCCGCGCAGGCGTTCGCCCGCGAGCCGGATCATGGCGTCCGACACGTCGACGCCGTGGATCTCGCGAAAGTGGCGGCTCAACGGCCGCATCAACCGGCCGGGTCCGCAGCCGATCTCGAGCGCGGCGTCGCGCCCCGGCAGGCGCTTCAGATCCATTTCGAGTTCGCGCACCACGTCGGCGCCGGTGGCGAAGAACTCCGCCTCTTCTTGTTCGCGGCGGCCGAACGCGACGTAATAGTTGGCGTCTTCGCCGGCGCGCTCGTTCCAATCGGCGCGCATGCGCTCGAGTACGTTAGGGTCGTCCATCGTGCAGTTGTTATTCTAACGTTTATGCCCCTCGCGTTTCGCCATGTCACTTCCGAGCCGCTTCGCAATTTCGACGCCTATGTGCCGGATGGCGTACTGATCGGCCTCATCGGCGAGAATGGTTCGGGCAAGGGGCAATTGCTGCGCCTCGCGGCAGGAATCGAGCTGCCGTCGTCGGGGTCGGTGGAGCGCTCCGGGGCGGAGCCGGTGGTACTGTTCGGCGAAACCCTCGCCAGCCAGGACGCACTCGAACGCGAGAAGGCCGCTATGGCGTTCGACGGTCTGCGGCGCGCTGGCAAAACGGCCATCTTCATCTCCCACGAAGAGGGGCTGCTGCGCCGCCTGGCCGATGAAGTCTGGTGGCTCGATAAGGGCGCACTCGCCGGACGCGGCGACCCCGAAGAGGTGCTGGCCGCCTATCGCAAACACATCGCCGACCGCCTGCGTGCCTGGGGTGAGACCGCCTCCGCCCCGCTCGCTCCGCGCTGGCGCCGCGGCGACGGCCGCGCCGAGATTGTCAACGTGTCGACCGTCGGCGAGAACGGCGCGCCCACGGTGGTCTGGCGTTCGTCCGAACTGGCGGTGGTGAAAGTGAAGGTCCGCTTCCGCGAGGCGGTGGCCGATCCCGTAATCGGCATCATGATCCGCACGCGCATCGGGCTCAATGTTTACGGCACCAATACGGAGCTCGAACGAGTCAAATTGGGACCTTGCGCCGCCGGGGATACGCGCGAGGTCACTTACGCTTTCCGCTGTGAGCTCTGCCCTGGCCATTACAGTCTGACAGTGGCCTCGCACGACCCAGACGGCGTCTGGCACGATTGGCTGGAAGACGCGGTATCTTTCGCCGTGAGCGGCGACCGCTACACTGCCGGAGTGGCAAATCTCCGCGCCACGGTCACGCTGACCTGTTGAGTCTCGGCTAGCTAACATCATGAACTTACTAAGTCATTTCCGGCGATCCTGGCCAAGCGAAAACGCGGCTCGCACCGCCACTCCTGAAGGATTGGACAGTCCGGCGGACACCAACGTTGTAAGCTGCAGCGCCGATGCGCTCCACTCGACGATGGGGTTGTTGCGAATGTCGGCGACCTAGATGTGGCCGGATCGGTCCACCGCCGGGCCGTGCGGGTCCCTATGCAACCCACCTGGGCAGCACTGCCAGTGCCGGCGGTGCTGCCGGGTGAAATCTGGAGAAAGGACCATGAGCGGTGGCAGTCCAGGAGCAATGATAAAATGTCTGGAATGGTTGGGAGCGACAGTTGACCGGTGCGATGGCGAGGCAGGCGACAGGCGCCAGCCCGCTGGGCATCCGTTGCCGGGAACTCAACGTTGGATTTTCGGCGAACGGGTCCAAAATCGAAGCAATTCGAAATCTGAGCTTTCAGGCTGCGCCCGGTCAGTTCCTCTCTATCATCGGCCCGAGCGGCTGCGGAAAAACAACCCTGCTGCGCACGCTCGCCAATCTGGTGCAGCCGAATTCAGGAAGGATCGAACTTGATGGCTCTCCGGTCGGCTCCCAGCATCGCATCGCCATGGTCCATCAGGATGGCGGTTTGTTTCCGTGGATGACGGTAATCGAGAACGCCGCGTTTGCACTGGAAGCGCAAGACGTGCCCAAAACGGAGCGCACAGCGCAGGCGCGAATTCTGCTCGAACGATTCGGGCTTGGGGGCAGGGAAAGCGCCTACCCGCACCAGATCTCCGCGGGAATGCGACAGCGCGTGGCGTTCGCGCGAAGTTTTCTGAGCCGTCCCAGCCTCTTGTTGATGGATGAGCCGTTTGCCGCCCTGGACGCGCAGACCCGGCTGCGGCTGCAGAACGATCTGCTCGCTTTCTGGGAACGCCAACCGATCACGGTTGTCTTTGTGACGCACGACATCGACGAGGCGATCCTGCTCAGCGATCGCATCGTGGTCCTGAGTAGCCAGCCGGGAACGCTGGTGCGCGACTACGAAGTCCGTCTGGGCCGGCCGCGCAGAGTGGCGCGGCGGTGGTCGGCGGAGTACATGGAACTGCGAACTGCCTTGCTCGAAGACCTGGGGTTGGCCGAGCTATGAAACGGTGGATGGCTCCCCTGGCGATTCCTCTCGTGGTGCTCGTGAGCTGGCAAATGCTTTCCACTGCGGGTGTGCTCGACCCGCTCTTTTTTCCGCCGCCGGCGCGTCTCCTGCCGGCGGCCGCCCGGCTCTGGGCGAGCGGCGAACTCCCCATGCATCTGCGGGCCACCTTGTTGCGTCTCAGTTTGGGCCTGATTCTCGGGGTCCTGCCGGGACTCGCTCTGGGTCTGGCGATGGGCCGGATCGCGCTTGTGCGGCGTGCGCTGGATCCGGTCATCTCGGCTCTCTACACCACCCCCAAAATCAGCGTGCTGCCCTTGCTGATCCTGGTATTGGGCGTGGGGGAAGCGCCGCGGCTGGGGCTCATCGCCGCGGCTGCTTTCACTACCATGACGATTCAGACCGCCGACGCGGTGCGCGCCATCGACCCGAATTATTCCGAGGTAGCGCGCTCTTGCGGCGCGGGAACGTGGCTCACTTGGCGCCGCGTCTACTTTCCCGCGGTGCTGCCACAGCTTCTTACCGGCTTCCGGCTAGCTTTTGGCCGGGCATTGCTCGCCACCATTACGGTTGAGTTGTTTAATTGCCAGCGAGGGATCGGCAGCATGATCGTGATGGCATGGCAGACGTTCGCCACCGATAAGCTTTATCTGGGCGTCATTCTCACGGCGCTGCTCGGCATCGCTTCGCATACCGCGCTGAAACTTGCCGAACGGTACGCGGCGCCGTGGCGTCGCGCCTGACCCCATGATCCGGGAACTCAAGCAGTACGCCAGCATGGCGCGGCAGACCGGGCGCTTTTTGCGCACTCCGCCCATTGCCGACGCTCGCGCGGATCTTCTGGAAAAGCGCGGCAACCGCGACGCCATTTTTCTGGAGCACGCCAGGAAGCTGATCTTCGACGTGCCGTCGAATCCGTTTCACGAGATGTTCCACATCGCCGGGTGCGATTATGGCACTCTCGCGGAGGAGGCGCGGCGCGACGGGCTGGAGCGCGTGCTGCAAAAGCTCTATGAGGCCGGCGTCTATCTGAGCCACGACGAGTTCAAAGGGAAGCGGGAAATCGTGCGCGCCGGCCGGCACATTCGCGCTGGGCCGGAATCGTTTTCCAACCCTTTGATCCTGGGCGGAGTGGTCGGGTCCTCCAGCGGGAGCCGCAGCCGCGGCACGCCCGTGCGGCGAAACCTCGACTGGCAGTTGTACCGGGAGGGTCTGGATCGCTTTCTGTTTCCGGCGCTTGGGCTGGAGCGTCACACGGTGGTACAACTTAAGGCCATAATGCCGGCGTCGTATGGCCTCCGCCGCGCGCTCACGGCCTCCCGCATGAATCAGCCGCAGGGCGCGTGGTTCACGCTTGGCGGCACGGTGCGAAACTCCGCCCACTATCGCGTCCTGACCAAACTGCTGATCCTCTCGGCAAGGTGGCACGGCGCCACCGTCCCTTCGCCGCGATACCTCCCGCACAACGATTTTCGCGGGGTGGCGCGCTACCTGGCCGAGCTCAAGCGACAAGGCCGCGATCGCATTCTCGACACCATGGTGAGCCAGGGAGTACGGGTCGCCGCCGCGGCCCGCGAGCATCGCCTGGATATTTCCGGGACCGTGTTCCTGGTAGCCGGCGAGGCCTTGACCGATGCCAAACGTGCCGTAATCGAGGAGGCCGGCTGCACGGCGCTGCCCTGCTATCTGGTGAGCGAGATCGGCTTCGTCGGCATGGCTTGCCGGGAAATGAACAAGGACAATTGCGTCCACATGATGGACGCCCATTACGCGGTGATCTCGCGCCGGCGCAAGGCTCCCCTGTGCGACCTCGAGCTCGATTCGCTGCTGTTTACAACGTTGGCTTCCTTCCTCCCTTTCGTTCTCATCAACGCCGAGATGGACGATAGCGGCGAGATCGGCCCGGCTCCCTGCGACTGCCCGTTATCGCGCTTCGGGTATCGCCGGCAGATCCGCAATATTTACAGCTACGGCAAGCTCACCGGGCAAGGCACGACCTTGCTCTCGGGAGATCTGCTGCGTATCCTGGAGCGGACGCTGCCGGCGCGTTTCGGCGGCAGCCCCACCGATTATCAACTGGTGGAGATAGAAGGAGGTTCCCAAACTGCCATCGAGCTCCGTGTTCATCCGCGCTTGAACACGGCCCCGGCGGAAGAAATCAAAGGCTTCTTTCTGGGCGAGATCAAGCAGATGTGGGGGGGAGCGTTGACGGGCCGCGAATGGACGCAGACGGAAGGGTTCCGGGTAGTGCACGGAGAGCCCTACATGACCCGCAGCGGAAAAGTGCTGCCTCTCCACCTGTTGGGATTTGGAGGACGAATATGACGACCATTCCGCACGGCCGCAGGGGCGGTTCCACCAGGCGATTGTTCTCTGCCACCGCCGCGGCCGCGCTCGGCGCATGGGCTACTCCCAGGCCGGCCGTTCGCAAGATCCGTGCCGGCATCAATGACAATCCCTCCATGGCTACATTCTATTGCGCGCTGGAATCCGGATACTTCGCTGAAGAGGCTCTCGATATCGAAGTAGAGGAGATCCGCGGCGGCCCGCCCACCTCCATGCCCGCGCTTTCGGGCGGCGCCCTGGATCTGGCCTTCGCCGGCTTCGCTCCCGCGGTGATCAACGCGGTGGACCAGGGCGCGAAGGTCCGCATCGTCGCCGGCCGCGAGATGCTCACCGAGGGTTGCGGCGACTTCGGGTCCATCTACGGCCGGCCGGAGTCCTTTCCACACGGGTTGGACGACCTGCGCGAGCTGAAAGGGAAACGGGTCGCCGTGAGCTTCTCCACCAGCCTGGCGGCATTTGCGCTCGACGTGCTGCTGGAGAAGCGCGGCCTGAGCCTCAAGGATTTGGATCTGTCTTACCTGGGCGCACCGGAGGCGCTGGCAGCACTGCGGGGAAAGCACATCGACGCGCTGGTGTCGCAGGTTCTCTACGGGCCGACCGTCGCGGAACAAGTTCCCGGAGTGCTGCGCAACCCCGGCATGATTACCGTCCTACCCGGGTTCCAATTCAGCTACATTTATTACGGCGCCGGCCTGTTGCAGAGCTCCGATGACGCCGGTACGCGATTTCTGCGGGCCTATCTGCGAGGATGCCGCGACTTCGTGAACGGAAAGACCCCGAAGTTCCTCGAGGATTACGCGAAATCCAACGGCCTCGATACCGCGAAGATCCGCCATGGTTGCCGGTCGTCGGCCGCCGCCGATGGCCACATTCAGCAGGAGAGCTTGCAGTTCTATATCGATTGGGCCGTCAAGCGCGGCTATTGCCCGCGGCCCATGCACGCCAGCCAGCTGATCGATACGCGGTTTCTCAGGAGCTTGTGACAATCGCCCGGCGTTCTCTCGGACCACGAGCTTTACCGGCGATCGAGGCGGATTCGCGCCCCGGACTGCTCACGGGCTTTCCCTCGTCTCCAACGGTCTGGAACGGTGCCGGCCGAAGGGTTCGCTTCGCCGCGCAACAACGGAGCGCCCTTGACGCTCCGGTTACAAGGAGCGGCGCGGTATGAACCTGAATTCGCCAGTTGCCCAGGGACAGAATCGCTATATCGCAAGGCCGCAACCGGATACTGCCGAGGCGGTTGTCACCCGGAAGGTGATCTGCGCCGCAGTTGGATCTGCCGGCCTCAAAGCCCCAGGCGCGGAACCGAGCGAGCGAACCGCCGGATTTAGGATGAACGATAATTCTCACCGGCGGGGGATGCTCCGGTTGCGGGGATGCACACCTGGCATCGGAAGATTGCCGATGGTTGCGGCGCTGCTGATGGCGCCATTTGGCGTTCACGCGCAACTCTCGGGGAATATCGAGGGGACTGTGACCGACCCCTCCGGGCGAACGGTGACCGGCGCACAGCTTCTGATCGCGGAGAGTTCCACCAACACCGAACGGCGCCTGATGACCGGCCGGGACGGACGATATACCGCCGCCGAACTTCCCCCCGGCAACTATCGTGTGCAAGCCACCAGCGCGGGGTTCCAGCCGGCACAAGTGACGGGCCTGGCGCTCACGGCGGGGCTCACGCTTCGCGCCGACTTCACGCTGAAAGTGGGTCCGGTCAATGAATCCGTTTCAGTCACGGCCGATGGCCAACAAATCGACACATCGGCTGGCGCCTGGGGGAGTTCGATCGGCCGGCGACAACTGGAGTCCCTCCCGTTGAACGGCCGCGATCTATTCGACCTCGCTTCGCAACAGACCGGCGCCATTGCCCCGGCAAGCGCCACGCCGGTGATCGATTCGGGCCTGGGCGTCCATCTTTCGATCAACGGATCGCGGCCCAGCGAAAACGCCTTTCGGCTCGATGGAATTTATATTAATGACACCACCGGATCGGCGCCGGCCAGCGCGGCCGGTAACCTGATCGGCATCGAAGCCATCGCCGAACTGCGAATCGTCTCCAGTCCTTTTAGCGCCGAGTACGGACGCGCCGGCGGAGGGACGGTCACGGCGGTCTCCAAGTCCGGCACGAATGAGTTTCGGGGGAGCGTGTACGAGTATCTCCGCAACAGCGCGTTCGACGCCAAGAATTTCTTCGATCAGGCAGGTGAAAAGATCCCGGCGCTGCGCCGGAATCAATTCGGCGGTCTGCTGGGTGGTCCGATTATGAAAGACCACCTGTTTTTTTTCTTGAACTACGAAGGCGTGCGAATCTCTACCAGCGACACACAAACCTCCGCTACGCCGGATCTGAATGCAAGAAGCGGCCTGCTCCCGATTCACGGCGTATTGACCCCGGTCGCCGTGGCCGCTTCAGTGGTCCCGTATCTGAAGCTGTACCCGCTGCCGAACGGTCCGGATTTGGGCAACGGTACCGGAAATTTCATTGACGCGGTGCCTTCGATCACCGGCGAGGATTACGCGTCGGGCAAGGTCGACTACGAACCGTCGGACCGCTGGCGCTTTGGCGCCCGCTACACCTTCGACACTTCGAGCGAGAACAGCGGCGAACCGCTGAAAGTCTGGACTTTCGCGAACGACTCGCATTACGGTCTGTTGCAGACCACCGGACAATTCGTTTCTTCGGCCACGCTGGTGCAGGATTTTCGCGCCGCCTTCAGCCAGATCCAAAACGGCCAGAGCGCTTCGGCGCCGCCAGCGGTTTCCGCGCAACTCGCATTTATCCCCGGCGAGCGAATTGGGGCGATTCTGGTGCCCGGGCTGGCGAATTTCGGAGGCGACCTGGCTCGTACGACACCCCGGCACTACCAGAACACCGACCTGCAACTCAGTTATTCCGTGACGAAAATCGCGGGAATTCACAAGATTCTCGCGGGCGCGAGTTTCGACCGGATTCTGCTGAACGAGCTGTTAAATGTCGACCGCAACGGCTACTACCAGTTCAGTTCCCTGCAGGGATTTCTGGCGGCCCAGCCCTTAAGCTTCGCCGCCATGACGCTGCAATCGGATACGCTGCGCCATTGGCGGATGAACCAGGGTTCGGCTTATGTGCAGGACGATATCCGGCTGACCGCCCGCTTGTCGGCGGGCGTCGGGCTGCGCTATGAGACAGCTTCGGTGCCGGTGGAGCGCGACGGAAAAGTGGCCTCCCTGCACGATCCCGCGAACGATTCGCAGGTTGTAGTAGGCGGCCCGCTGTGGGTCAATCCATCCCGCCTGGCGTTTGCCCCCAGGGCCTCGCTCGCCTGGGATGTAAAGGGGGATGGGCGAACTGTGATGCGCGCTGGCGCGGGGATCTTCGACGAACTTCTAGGCACGCGCGAACTGGCGGTCTCAGGAACGAATATGCCGCCGTTTTTCCAAAAGGTCACCGTGAAAAATGCGGCCTTTCCCAACGGCGCGGCGGCGATTCAAGGCGTCATCCCGCTGCTCTCGGTGGACGATCTCGATTATCGCCCTCGTCAGCCTTACGTGGCGCAGTTTCAATTCACCATCGAGCGCAAGCTGGCGCAAAACGCCACCCTGCAGGTGGGATACGCAGGTTCGCGAGGAATTCACCTGGAAGGCGATATCGGCAATGTGAACACCACGCGGCCGCAATTCCTGGCGGATGGACAGGTGTATTTCCCGCCCAAAGGACCGTCCATCAATCCCGCGTTCGGCCCGATTTCCTATCGCACCACCAACTTCGACTCCAATTACCACAGCCTGAACATCGGCGTGGAGACGCGAGTCGGGAAGCGGCTGCGGATTCAAAGTAAGTTCGCCTGGAGTAAGTCGATTGACGACGATTCGATCGTGACTCATATGGACTTCTATACCGGCGAAAAGATACCGACAATCTTCAATTTCCGAGCGAACCGCGGCCGCTCGGATTACGATACCCCACTGGTATTCGCCGCGAACTTCTCCTACGAAATCCCATCGCCCGCCTGGCGCGCCGCCAGTCCGATTCTGGGAGGGTGGCGCTTGAACGGACTGGCCCGGGCGCAATCGGGTAACCCTTTTAGTCCCACGGTGGGCTTTGACGATGCCGGTTTGGGAGGAAACTCGGGCGACCAGGGGCAGCGTCCGAACCTGGTTTTGGGGCAGCCACTGATCACCGGAAATCCGGCGCAATACTTCAACCCGAACGCATTCTCGCTTCCACCGGCGGGCTACTACGGGAACCTGGGACGCAATGTTCTGCTGGGGCCGAACCTGACGATCGCCAGCCTCGCACTGGAGCGAAGCTTCAGGAAGAAAGAGGGCCGCGCCTTACTGCTTCGCGCGGAGGTTTTCAATATCGCCAATCATCCCAATTTCCAAGTCCCCTCCGGCACGGGACTCTTCGACAGTACGGGAGCCCGTTTGGGTACCGCCGGACAGATCACGAGCACTACCACATCCTCCAGGCAGATTCAGATTTCCACGCGGTTTGTGTTCTAGTTTAGTAGCTATAACCAGGGGTGCCCCTTGAAATCCCGAGGAGAGGTTAACGGTTAGGGTGACGGGACGGCAGGCCACAAACAGCGAATGAACGCTGAATTCCGGGAATCGCGCGGGCCGCCGGCCAGCAGACTAGCCACATTGTGAAATTCGGCCGGCCGTCGCAATTTTGGCGGTAAATCAGAGATGCCGTACAACGCCGTGGTTTGGATTCCCGATTCGAAGACGCCGAATGGTGTGGCGGACGTGCCTCTGACGCCGCTGGCAGTGCAGGGATTTCTGGACCAACTTCGAATCGCCGGTTCAGGCGCCTACCTTTTTCCCAGCGACAAGAATGAATCAGGGCACCGGACGACACTGAAAACCGTTCGGCAAAAGACCCTGAGGCGCGCGAGGATTCCGTATTTTCGGATTGATGATCTCCGTTCGACGTATGCCACCCGGCTCAGCGCCGGTGGGGTGGCGGACGAATGGGTGACTCAAAGGCTTCGGCAGGGCGACGCGAAGGCCTTCAAGAAGTACTCGCAGATGGAGTCGCAGATGAAGCGCGAGGCTTTGGAAAAGATCAACCGGCAGGCGAACGAGGGGAAAGGGTTTTGATACGGTTTTAATACGTTTTGAGGCTGAGAACGGGTTTCGGAATGGAACTGGGATTCAAAAGTAGTTTAGAATGAAGAGGTCCTTCAATGTCGGGGCGTAGCGCAGCCTGGTAGCGCACCTGCCTTGGGCGCAGGGGGTCGGGCGTTCAAATCGCCCCGCCCCGACCATTAAAATCAGGAGTTTACGGCCCATTCAGAATGCCCGGAAAAACTCGCTGTAGATAAACTTGTAGCTGTGATTTCCTTCAAGATCGCCTGCCTAATGCTCTTGGTAGCGCACCTGTCAACCGCCGCAAAAAGCCGGAATGACCGAAGCCATATCGCGGGAACTCGGCTCACAGTAACGATCCACTGTGCCCAAGCAAGTGGTAGGGCTATATTTTGTTTCCTCGTAAACCACGGCAAATTCGTGAGATACACTGAAACCGTCTACCGCGGCAAATTTCCGTGTAGATAATTTAGTAGCTGAAGAAACCCTTAAGCCGCAACACGCAGGCCTATCCAAGAGCTTTTGAAAACAATCTTTCCCAGATGGCCGGAAGATCTATTGGTGCGGGTTGGGCGCGCGCCCACACCTTCACGTCGGCAATACGCTCCCTTTCATATTATGTTTCGAAATGCCGGATTGGTGGAAAACAACAAAAAACGGATCGTAGTCAAGCCTACAAATCCGTTCTGAAGACACCCCTACCTATGCTGCATGCGGTCGTCTGATATTGAGAGCGTCGCTGACACTCAACGGGGTAAAAGCGTCATCCACAACAATACTGAGTCCACTCTCAGCCAAAAGGCGTACTAATTTTGTTAGTGTCATCTGGTACCAAAAGCGGGTATCGGCGATAAAATACCCGTAAATCACCAGCCCGTCTGTGGTCATGGACGCCTCACTGATGTAACACTCCCACGATGAACCTGGGGACACCAGCCTCACATAGGCAATCGCACCTTTCGATGCATGCTGGGAGCTTAACGCCGGCACGCCACTTCTCACAATCAGCTCCGACATATCCATATACTTACTCCTCCTCTCATGTCATAAGTATATACTATGGCAGACATATCTTCAATATCTCGTCAATAGCTAACTCGTAGATCTATTACCTTCTATTACCTTAAGCAGCTCGTCACTCCATGCCCTCAGTGTTTTGCACTTTAATCACGCGAAAATGCAATATAGCCCGTCGCAGCGCCCTCTGGGATTCCCAGTAGTATGGCTGATGAACGCCGGAGTACTGAGGCGAAAACAACTCGGCGCCCGCCCGTTCCGCAATTGCAATAAACTGTTGAGCGACAATGTTGGCGCGAACGAAGTAAGGAATATACTTGCCAACATATGAAGAATCTGGCAATGCAATCACGAGTTGCCCCCCGGGTTTCAGCGATTCAAACATTCTCTCAAGCGCTTCTTTATATAGTGCCGCCAGGTCCTCGGTTGGAATCGGATCGTTCATCCCGTATGGCGGATCTGCCACAATTAGATCAAACTTATCGGCAGGACAGCGAGCTACGGACCTTTTGCTGACGTCCCGCTTAATCCGAGCGACGAGGTCCGCGCCACTTGCGGGCAGAAATATTCCACAAGTCTCGGAGTACCGCCCTCTCGACACTAGGAGATTTCCTTTCCTAGTTGCACCAGTAACTTGAAAATCCTTTACCGCTACCAGCTCCTGGATCTGCAAGCATAACCCTTCAGCCTCCCGCCTAAACGCGTCCCTCCACACCTCGCCCCTACTGAAAGCTACGAGGTTCCGTCTGTGCGTGCGAAGAATAATATAAAGCAGTAGCTTAGAAAGGAGATCTTCCTGTGTGGCGAGAGCTAACACCGTTTCCTCGCTGAGCGTCAAACCGTGTTTATCTTCTTCAGGACACAATGCTAAATACCTTTTAATCGCCCACCTATATTTCACTTTCGTTCCGCTGTCCTGAAAAGAATCGAACATCAGTCGCGATGGCTGGCTCAAGACAGCAGCAGGATCCATCTCCTCAGCTTCACGAATTAGTCTTATGAGGTCTTTTAGTTCAGCACTGCCCAAACAAAAAAACCTAGCATTGTCCTCCGCTAGCATCGTAACAAGCTCAGACTTATCGCTACAATCAAGCGTCACATCCGAATACTTAAGAGCTTCAAACCAAGTAGTGCCTGTGCCGACGAATGGATCGCCGATTACACAGCCGCTTGCGGGCCACCAAGGCCGCGTTATGTTCAGCATCGCGCCCATGAGGGTATGAGGAATCGTTGTGTGATCTATCCATGCCGGCTTATTCTCATCAAATAGCTGGAAGACGTTATCATTCTTCATCTCCTGCAGGTAAGCGATGAAATACTTGCCTGGCCCCCGTTGGCCTGGGTGGCTCCCTAAGCCGTGATCTACGATCAGCCACACGACACCCTCGTCGGCAGCGATGGGCGCGGAATTCGATTCTGGCTTAAAGCCGTCACCTTGCCCCCGGAGGACGAGCCTTCTCGGGGGTGGGATGGTCAGCTTGTTTCCGAAACGATCTGAAGCTCCAATTTCCTTTAGGACACGAACCAAAGGGTCGGGCCCCATATAGTATTTTTCAATATAGAACTTTACATCGTCGAGTCCATCCTTAAGGTATTCAGCCTGGTGACGGTCCTCGGAAGTGAAGTCTTCATGTCCGTAAACAATCAACCGAATCCGCTTTAGGTGAGAATATCTCTGGGTCAGTTCATACAGGTTGTTCGATAGTTCCTCTTTTGTTGCCTTGCTTATATTCCGAACGAAGACGGATCTTCCACACGAGTGGATATAACCTGATGTTCCGCATATGACTGTGTGGTTAATTGTCATCTGCGGAGGAAGAAACACGGAGCATGAACCAAAATATGGGTCTACTGCAACCAGATCCTTTAAGAGGCCCAAGAACAAATTGGCAAGTTTGACCGGTGCTTCGGAAAGGGCGCTTTCGTCTACAGAAAACGAGCCAACCACTTGCTCAGCATAAGTATTGAATTCGGAGACTGAAACGAACTGAACATCCTTAATCCGTCGGCCAGAGCGATCGGCGTTGCTTCTGATAAGTGCGAACAGTTCGGCATACTGAATGTTGGTCACTCTTTGGTTCTTCTTAAAGAGAAAGAACCACGGAGAACCGTGTTGGCGAAACCAGCGCTGGAAGAAGAGTTTGGCCTCAAATCGACTTTTCTTCTTCGTCTCCGTTCCGTCCTGACCGTGGGGCGTGATTGTTTCGCTCACGATCGCGTTAACAATACACTCTACAAGGATCTTAATCAGACTATTGTCATCGGCTAAGTCATCCGTCATAGTATCTTTCCGACAGTCTCCAAATGTGAAACTTGAGACATGGTATCACGCTCTTTACACCGTTTTTGTACCGCCCCGAATACCAACGGCATCGCGTAGCTGGCTTAGTCGGAAAACGCTGCCACCTATCACTGCGCCTTGAGTTTTCAATGGGCCATCCAACACTGCGGAGGCACGCACTCCGCGGTGACTCTATAGAAATCCGTTATGTTATCGCCGGATTTCCAGGAAACGCTATTGACAGCCAACCCTAGCTGATAAGGGACCACCGGAGTGAAGGGATATGACACCATCAATTCGTTATTCGCATAGACTCTGGCATGGTCACCATTGATTATTATTCTGATTGTGATCAGCGTGTTCAAATACGGAGCGCTGGAATATGCGTAACCGCTGGATCGACCGCCCGAGCCGAGACCAAGATATGCCGTGTCGTTGGTATCAAGATCAGCTTCGGCCAGCCACTGTCTGGCGGATGCGCAATAAATTCCGACCGTGGTTCTGCCGAAACCCTGATGGTTGAACCTAAAATCCGCGTCGATATCACCGGAAAATTGCTGGTTGGACAGGAATATAATGCTGCTGCCGGAAACCGGGGCCTGTATCCTCAGGTCGCCTTTGCTCCAGTTAATCCTGGGCGCGCCCTCCCCCACTGTGTAAGACCATTGGTTCGAATAAGCCTCATCGAAGATGGTATCGAAGGTCGGCGTTAAAGCAGCGCGAGCGCCGGAAGCTGGGAGGGCAGACGATACTGTCGAGACCATCGGCCTAATTGTCGCTGCCCGCTGCTGACCTGTTGCATACTGTCCCGACGGGTTGTGCCGAATGGCGTACGTGATCACAATAGCAGCAATGCCAGATAGAACAAGCGCGATATATCGGCCCGGGTGTTTCTTGTCCCGGTCGTGGCAAAGACCAACCACCGCTTGGATTGGAACCATCGGCAGACCGACCTCGAGTCTGATGAAAGTGCCGAGAACCGCACCAAGAAGCCATCCGAGGCCTTTGAATACCGATGCCATGATCTCGGATTGGCCGGATAACTCTGAGGTGAAATATCTGGCCGTCTCAGCTCCAGACAATAGGGATGCCCTGAGCTGCATCCAGGCGTAGGTCCCGGAACCTGCAAACCAAGTGTAGCCGCAGACCGGATCAGTAAGCCTACCCAGGAACTTCCATTCGAACCAGTCTAGAACTCCGCAGTTGGGACAATTAGTTTTGACTGCGGTCTTTTTGCTGAACCGGTTTTCTGCGGCAGGCGGTTCCCGAACTTCTATAGGCGGGCTAAACGGCTTGCCGGCACGGCCATCATGATATCCTCTTTCGAAATAGCGGCCCGGGTCATCCCGTAATATCCCCATGAGGACCTCACCTGTAACGCCACCAAGATTATCCGTGCGGGCTTTATCGTAGCCTTCACGATATGCATCTACCGGTTGCCGCATGTGGGAAGCCTCGTAAGGACCGATAATAAGTCAAAAGTTGTCAAAAGTAAAAGAGAAAGTTTGTTTTTTGTTTCGACTGGGTAAAGGCCTGGGGAGCCGCCTAGCGAGCAGATCCGTTTGACAGCGCGATTTTCGCTTCTATTTCACCATAGGAAATATTCGGGATAGCCCAGTTGATTTGGCTCGGCTGGAAAAGACCGTTATGCGGGGAAGCGCTGTAGACTGAGTCCGCTATCCTCTTTACTTTGAAATGCCTAAAGTCCCAGAATTTAAGCGCCAACGGACCCTGTCGAGCTCCCCGCCACAGGCGAATAGTCCTGTCAGAAGGCAGGAAGAAGCCGTCACAATCCCAGCGACTTGGCGTCGTCGTTCCTGGCGGTAGAACGTATGGGGACGTGTCGCAGACTGAGCGATCCCGATGGTGTTTGGGACCATAGACCACCAGATACTCATCGGTGGCATTGGTACACTGGCCCCATCCTCGATCGGACAGAATCCGGAAAAGTGGCCGAGTGAGATCTCCATAGTCTAATTCCAACAGCTTAATGGCATCGGGCTCCAATTCCACGATAAGCTGAGTATATCGCCTTTCCGAAACGCTAGCCGCCAGGGAAAACAGAGGGCGACCGCGAAGCGAGAAACCGCCCTTTCCGTAGTGAGAATGCTGCGCTTCTTTGGCCCGGGCAAGGCCAAGAAGGCCAGAAGTCCGGCTAACTCCATTACCCGGTGGGTGTGATAAGTTCAGTTCCGTGCCAACAATGGTCTGTAGGACGGCTACTCCACCGACAGTGTGAGATCTTGCCAGTTGTCACAAAAGAATGTTACGCTACCAAATGTAAGGTTCAGTCGTATACTTCTAACAGTAATCCAATGAGTTCAATTGCTGATGAAATTGCGATGTTGCCCGCGGGCGCACGCTTTTATCGCGCCGATTTGCATATTCATTCATTTGGGGGGTCCCACGATGTTGGGGACCCAAGCATGACTCCCGATGAGATCGTGAAAACCGCACTCAACGAGGGACTCCACGTTATAGCCATCACCGACCATAACGAAATCTCCAACGTTGATGCAGGGATCAAAGCAGCCGCTGGCAAATCGCTCATGGTTATCCCCGGCGTGGAGTTGAGTACTCCGGAAGGGCATCTCCTTGTTTATTTCGGGAGTATCAAGGACCTGCGAGCATTTTACGGCAAGCTGGATCTCGCTGGACAGGGTACCGCTGATTCCCGCTGCCAGACATCTTTGTTGGAGTGCCTAAAAAAGATCGACCTGAACAAGGGATTTGCGATTCTCGCCCATGTGGACGCGGAAGGTGGCTTAGAGAAGAAAGTTCCAGGCGCACCCCCGCACAAAGGAGATGTCATTAGCAACCCCGCGTTGCTCGGCATCGAACTGCAGTCGGCTGCGTCTACTATTTCCTTCGGAGATTCGGATCCAGACCTTCAAAGGCGCGCTTTTGGCAAGGCTCGGACCTTGGCATTGTCGCTTGGCGAGAAACAGTTTCTGGCGCGTGTTCTTTTCTCTGACTCGCATTCCTTAGCTGCGCTTGGGAAGAACGCTAAGGGACAGCGTCGTCTTACCAGAATAAAAATGGACACGCCCTCCTTTGCTGGACTCCAAATCGCCCTCCAGGATGCAGACGCTCGCATCAGGCTGGAAGAAGAAATCCCCCAGTTCTTTGCCTACGTGATGGGGATGAAACTGGATGGCGGATTCGTCGACGGCCAAACCGTTCATTTCAGTCGAAACCTCAACTGTATAATCGGAGGCCGCGGTGCTGGGAAATCAACAGCTTTTGAAGCTGTTCGATGTCTCGCGCCCACACCGAGCGCCAATAAACTGATTGATTCTGAGATCTGGCCGGAGAACCTTCACCTGATATGGGTCGACAAGGCTGGCCAGCAACATATCATCCGCCGGAGAATCAACGACGAATCCGAAAACCTCACATCTCCCGAAGTTGGAACCGTGTTCCCTATTGAGTCCTATGGCCAAAACGAAACCGCCCAGACGAGCGTAAATGCTCAGGACAACCCCGGCGCACTTTTGGCATATTTGGACCAATTTGTGGATATCGCCGCTCTCCGCACGGAGGATGAAGAGCTAAGGGAATCTCTACTCGAAAACCAGACAGATATCGAAAAAGCACAAACGCACGTCAATCGGATTCCAGAATATAAGAAGCTTCTTGCTAATGTACAACAGCAGCTCAAAGCCCTGGAAACGGCCCACGCTACAGAGGTGGTGACCCTGGAGCGAAAGGTCGCTGAAGAGCGGACGATCAGAGAGACCATTGAAAAACAGATTGCTGGGCTGGGGCCGCACATGAAAAAGTCGTCGATTGTCACGACGCTCAGCGCGCTCGGCACCGCGACCAAGTCCGAGGACCTAAAAGTAGGCGCAACTGAGTTCGCCGCCATCGTTGTCCTAACGAACAGTTTTCAAGAAGCTGCCAGGAAGTCGGAAACAGATTTAGCCCAAAAGGCTGACGCGTTCTCGGCAAAGGTCAAGCAGCAGCTTGAACAGTGGAAGTCGAAAGAGCACCAAACGCTCGCTGACATAGACCAAAAGCGTAAGGAACTTCAGGCCAAGGGCATCAAGCTTGACCACGCGTATATCAAGAAGCTCGCCACAGACGAATCCACCTATAAGGAAGCATTGAAGACATTGGCCGGTTGGGAAACGCGTCTAAAGGAACTCCAGAAGACACGGAACGAAGTCCTAAATCGTCGAGTCAAGCTTCGAAGCCTAATATTCACATCCCGAAACTCCTACGCAGTTAAGGCCAACATTGCGCTAAAACACGCGCTCGTCGACCTTTCCGTGAGCATTAAGTTCGTTGAGAACGGGCTATGCCAGGAGGCAGAGCAGATTGTACAGCAGGCAACCGGTTGGCGGGCAACACAGGTGCCGAGATGTGCCCTCCTCATTGAACAAGTCACGGTCCCAGGGCTGTTGGAAGCAATTCGCAAAACTGACCTCGCTCCAATTATAAAGGTGACGGCCCTCGACGGGGTGAAACCATTCAACAAGACAGATGCACTCCAACTCCTCCAAATGCTCAATCAACCAACAGTTTTGTTCCGCCTGCAGCGATGCGACGTCGATGACCGACCTAAAATTACCGTCACCAAGAAAATGGAGGTCGCCGGAAAGGCGCAGTTTGTATCTAGGGACTTTGGAAAACTCTCTCTCGGTCAGCAGCAGTCGAGGTTATCTTCAGGTTGATCGATAATGAGAGGCGCGTCGCTACAGCGAATTCATCTTCAATTCGTTAGTCCCAGTAATTCGTGCTGCAAAGGAGCGCCGGCAGGTCATCGTTGTAACCCACAACGCCAATATCGCGGTTTTAGGCGATGCTGAGCAAATTATCGCGCTTAAGAGTTCCAGTGACAAGAGCAGCATCGTAGCCGCAGGCTCAATTGACGACGTGAAGACCAAAGCCACGGTCTGCCGAATCTTAGAAGGGGCCGATGAAGCCTTCCGGCGGCGTGGCAAGATGTATGGCATCATCTGAAGCCTCGCTTCGCGGCTGGCCATCCACGCAATATCCCGAATCATGGCGGACGAGCCAAAGTTTCCCTCCTTCGCAGAAGGCTGAGTGTTGCTACAGTACCCACGTACCCACGCGACGACCAAGGCTGCGATGCGGATCGTTGTCGAGCACGGCTGAGTTTGATCGGACTACATGGAGGAGAACTTCAGTCCGCAATCTTTTCTTGCGACTCCTGTTTGCGTTGGATGAGATTTATCATCAGAGGGATAAGACGATCCCAAGTTCGATGTATGTCCCGTCTCGGGCTAGCGTCGGGGACTCGAATGGCCTGCCATTGCTTGGAAAGCTAGATAATCCATCGACGGCTATCGCCGCGCAGAGTCCGCACCCGCTGACGGTAAGACCTCGTGAACTTCAAGGAACCCTGTAGTGTGTCGCGATGACTTCATGATCCGCACCGTACTTCACAGTCTCCGCGACCGACTCCGAAATCGACTTTGGACCTGGCTTGGGTTGGAGGCCGTGGGTCGCTCGGTTACTTCGCGTTTGGGCAAACAGCATCAATTACAAAATGGGGTAACAAACGTCCGACAGACCACTAAATAGGCGCACCATACCGAATTCGCGCCTCAAGGCCATGATGAATCTCCGCCAGTCGTGTTGTGTCTGGCCGCAGGGCATAAGGGAGCGAGGTTTTCCGGACTCACAAGACCGGCATCTATATGGTGTAAGATTATCTTGTCGGGAGAAAGAACATGGCAAACGTCTACATTGAAGCAAGGCCCAAAGGTCGTCCCGAGGGAAGTCCAATTGATGATTACGTCGTCGAAGATCATATGGATCAGGTCCTCGGGAGCTTTCGGACCCAGCAAGAAGCAATTGCCTGGGCCCAAGGTAGAGGACACGCGCCTCTTGTTGCTCGCGTGCGGTATTTGAATGACAAGAGAAAGCCCGATCATTGGCGCGCAGTCTAAGGATGGGCCGGCGCAGCCTCGCCGGCTTGCCCGTTTCGCCGCTCTAGCCTTTGATCGGGATAATGCCCCAGGGACCAATCACTCCGAGAACACATCCGACGAGATCACGACGATCACACCCGTCTTTCCCCTGCGGTGGGGTGGAGATCTACTGCTGTGGCCCATTTCGTGCCGCACCCCGGGTCCCCGCCCTCGTCTAGGTCTAGACGGGAGCCGCCACAAGTTTCGGGCTCCGACGGGGCGCACTTTCCGCCACTTGCGTCCGACGGATGCCTTAGCGAGAATTGGCGGAGGTGTGAAAAGTGTCTCCTATTGGCGCCTTGGAGCGGAATTCTCTTCACTCGCTGATGTTCCAGCCCAGTTGCGGCATCCGTTGGTCGATCTCGCGCTCGGCCTCGCTGGAAGACTCGAACGGTGGCCCGTTTTGCCTTGGAATGTATATAATCCATCGGCGGCCACCGTTCGCTGCAATCCAATGGACCAGAGTTTTCTATTCCTCGGCCACGACAGAAGAAACCGTCCGGTCAACACGGGGTCTCTCCGGCCTGCTCATCAGCAAGCTCGATTCGACTGTCGTTGCCGTTCAGGAGAGCGCCCCCCAACCGGCAGCGCTTTACGATTTGCGCATGAGATCGCCCATCACCCACCTGCGCAATCAATTCGAACCCGGCGAGCATGTCCACGTCGAATCGCGAACATTTGGTCAGGCCGCGGAACTGACGACTCGAGTACCGGCGTATATCTGAAGGAAGGCGAAGCCATCAGTTCGCGGCCTGCCCGCTGATGCCGTCCAAGCTGCTTCGGGCGCCTATCAAAGCTCTGAAAGTGACCTCGCCCTGCGATGATCACGTGACAAGACTGGCCGGCGAATTCAAGGTCAGCGAGCAAGGGATGACCATCGGGCTTTCGCCACTCGTCTAACCTCGGATATGCTTTTTTGGGTCAACACAGATATGTTGAGGCGGTTCAAGCCTTTAGCAAAGCGATCGCGCTGCAGCCAGACTTTTCTCTGGCCTATCGCTATCGCGGCCTTGCCAAACAGGCAATCGGTAACATCGCAGATCCTCGGGGGTCACCCAAAACCGGCCATAGAGGGTCACTTTCAAAACCGGCCAACGATAAACCGCTAAACCAGGACGTTAACTCAGGCGTGAGGGCGAGTACCCTGCGTCGATGTGAGCAACGTCTTGAACGAGCAAATCAAACGGCAAATCATATTGGAGGCTGCAGTTAAGCTGCGAAAGTTCGCGGGCACCAGCTTTTCCATCCACACAATTAGCGAATTTGAGCCAGCGCGGACGGCTGAACTAATCAGGGCCGTCCTCGTAGAAGCGAAGTGGGGGCCGGCTATGGGATCAAGCATGAGCACGGGCATGGGCGGGATGTCCGGAGACAAATTGGCACGCTCTGGCGTCTGGATAGAAGTGTCCCCAATGTCATTGGGCGGAAACACGGATACCGGAAGGGTCGCCAGCGAGTTTTTACTTTTCGATATTTGCGCATAGCACGCCAGATGAACCACACAAGTGGTGCTACGATTACGAGGGGCTTCATCAAGTCTTATCAACGAGCGGCCTTTTTGAGGGCATTTGCGAGCTACGAATGTGCGACTCGCTCGCAGAGGTGCCGTTTACCCACAACCGGCCCGAGGAAGACGTGTGCGTTTTAGCGACACCTGTTACTGCGGGCCAGTCACATGGGGATGCTACAAAATCCGGGCCTTGACCCGTGACGGGGTAAGTCTTTGCAATTCGGAAAGCTGGCCTGCTGGCGGGTTATCTTTAGGGACTGGGTCAGCTTGCGGGCAGAATCACACCCTGGAGAATCGAACCGAGCGGCGCAGGGGATGCGGAAGGGCAGACTCCTACTGGCGTTGTCGGACGAAACTAGATGATCCATTGACAGTCGGCTGTCGGTCGCTGTTACGCGCCTTGAGTGAATGGCGGCTTCTATCGATTGAGGGCGCGCACAGAGAACGGCCGAACTGCCATTTGGCGCGATGACAAGCAGAGAAATGGCGTCGAACGCGATGAAGCCAATTCACAGAAAACAACCCAGTCGGTTTATCTTTACCGCGGCCCCATGCGGATGCTCCTGCGCGGACCTGGAAAGATTACGTTTCTCATAAGGCAGAGCTGCGAAAAAGGAAAGCGAGGCTCCCGGCTCTTTCAGCCTTCGTGACCGCATAACCGTCCAACACTGTAATCCGTTCTGTAGTCACGCAATTCCGAGGCCAGGTTTGCTCGTGCCCATCATTCCTCCGCAATGAGCGCGAACAATTTTGCAAAGAGACCGATCGAGCGAATCGTGGTCGCGAGTGCCGTGACGACACACAGCAACCAGACCGCAAGGGCCATCGGGTACCATGAGAGTTTCCAGGACACGTCGAAAGACAGCCCGATAATACTCAGCACCGTCGAAACTAAACACCACCACATCGCGCTAAACATCCGTTTCACCAGTGAAAAGTAGACGCCGGACTCCTTGGCCCTCACTTTATACCAGGAGTTCTTGATGCCGACCAGAATCGACCCTGTGGCCAGCAGGAATCCGAAGAGCGAGCTTGCCGCCCGGGAGGATGCCGACAACACGTCTCGGACGCCGGCCGGGATCGGGTGATGGGGAGCCCAGAGAAGATAATAGGCCGCCGAGACGCTGACGCCCGCTAGGTAGGGCCACGCGTTCTCGACGGCTCTACGGCGGGTCATTGTGACCGACCGGATATCGGCGGCGGAGATCGTGCCGGTATCTCTCGAATGCTTTTCGGAGAGTTCCATGGCGCTGCGCGTCCGTGAGCGTTTGGCCGTGATCCAATTTTATCTCTTCGATGAAGCACATACGGTCATCCAAGAGATTCACGACATTTTCGGTCTCCTCGTCGTCCCCGATAGAGATCTCTTTGACTGGTTTATTCTTCCCAAAAATGTGCGGCAGGTTGTTCCATCCGATGAGGGCCGCAGCGGTTTCAAGCACGTTGTCCAGGTAACCTTCCTGGCGGTCCTCAAGCCAAAGGGATATAACGGCGTTGGGGGACCTGTGTACCTTCATAGTGCTTAGGACGGCACCATCGCCCTCGCCCTGCGCTTTCAGCGCCAAAGCGTTTTCAAGCCCGGCGATGCGCACCTTGAAACTTCGATGTTTCTTTTCGCGCAGACGTTCCAACGCCTCCGTATCGTGCAGGACGACCTCCAGACGAAGGTCTGTCAGCTTGCCCACGGCCTTCAGGTATTTGACGACGGTCGTGTGGCCGACCCCAGCGCCTTCGTGGATATACATGGCGTTGGAATGCTGATCGAACAGGACGGCGGTATAGCGGCACGGCCGCAAATCGTCGGGCGCGAATTGGATTTGCCCCTCATTACCTCGTATGTCGCCTGTCTCAATGCGGTCGATCCGCGAAATGCGCGAGAAGTCGACCATGCAGCATTCGTTGGTAATGCTCATGTTATTCCGCGGTCGGATCGGATCGTCGATGATCATCGCGGAACGCTTCATACCCGGAAGGCTCTGCACCGTCTTGATGACGTCGAGCAGAGAACCCTGTCCCTGCGGCATTAGGAGCCGGTACACACCAATCTTCACTTTTGCCATAAAGCTCCAAGACCAGTTGGAACAAAAAGGGAACATCCTATAGTGTAGGCCATCTGTTAGACGCGGTGTGCCGGCTCATCCGCCGGACATTATGATGGTCTTTGGTGCCAAAATCTCACTCCGGAACTCGCGGCGTGGGGGATCCTGTAACGGGCCAGGTTATTTCCCGTCGAAGTTCTCAGGTTGATTCCCAGCCGATTTCTCACATTCAGACTGGCGCGGGCGGCGATATGGTGTTGGTCGGTGGGATAGGATACTCGCCTCTGTGGGCAAAGCATGTATCCCAGCCAGGGCAGGCCGATTGTGAACGCCCGGCAAAAGCAGCCGGGCGCGCGTTTTGGCCCAGGGCCTCCGCTCGGCAACGGTCACTTGGATGACCGCCCGATCCAGATGCGTCATCAGGCTGTGGAGATCGTAGTCGTCGGCCGCGACGATATTCTCAACGCCCGATTCCGAGATGCAAGATAACGCGTCGTTATCAATAGGTGCGACGGTGTTTAGGCCATTGCAGGAACCTCGTGGCGGCCAATCGAGCGGGGCCGCCCGGCACAGTTCGTTTTGGCTGCGTCACAGTCAGTGGGCCTTGTTTTGCAGCCGCTTTAGTGATCTAATTCCCTCAAGCGCATTTGGTAAGCCGGTGCCCTGTCGGAGAATCGGTGCACGACCGACAAATTGCCCTGTGTCACCCCGCATCGGCTTCGCAATGAAGCGTAAAGGTCCTGAAACGATTGAAAAATGCGAAGAGCGACAGACCATGGCGCCACCAGGCGGCGCGTCGAGTCGGCGGCAAAGGCCAACGCCGTGCCGGCGGTCGAGTTGCGCGTTGCAATCAACCCACCGCCGACTGGATCGAAGGCATATGTTCTTTGGGTGCTAGCTACGATGGCTCGGAAAGCAGAAGGCCTACCCTATAGCTTTCAGGTGCTGGCAGAGATAAAGGAAAAACTGGGCATAATGTCCAGCAAGAAGGACTTCACTGGCGATGAGATTTCCCAGATCTTGGATGCCGCCGACCAATATGTCGCCGACCCCAAGAATCGCGTCGATATCATGTTGGAGGCGGCAGCCCATGTGTCGGCACCAGCGGGGTCAAAGCCACTCGGATTACGGCGAAAGGGTCGTCTACGTAAGATCTTTTGATTTGGTCGTTAGACCAACTGATTCTTCCCGCACAAAGGAGGCCCAGTGCGCATAACGCCGGCTCGCAAACTCTCAGCTAATCTTCCCACGCAGGAAGGCCGAACGTTGCGCATAGGCACCGAAGTCGCCGTCACCGATGAATTCAGCGCAACCTGGAACAATGCCCGGTTCCGCGTCATTCTCATTGCGGAAATAAAGTACCACGTAAGAGAGGAAGACTTGGCATTCGCTTGGGGCGAATTTGAGCCAGATTTGGCGTCCTTCATCTAGAAACGCAGGCGGGGAGCCCGCGCTCCCAGCATTGCGGGCGAGTGTGGTCGGCGGTGGTCTCATCGAAGAGACCTTGTCGCGAATTCTGCCAAAGCAATTCAAGAAAATCACAAAATTCTAACGAATACTTACTCCCTGTCTTTTGTTGGTGATGTGAGCCAAAAATGGCAACAAAAGCCCCGCAGAGTGCGTTACCTTGGAAAGACTGATATGGCCACACCGAAACTCACGAACGATATCATAGCCGCAGCTATTCTCGGATTCGAGGCACAAAAGCGCCATCTCGATACCCGGATTGCGGAGCTCCGAGCAATGCAGGGCGGTTCCTCAACTGAAACGGAGCCCAATATTGATTCACCTAGAAAGCGGCGGAAGATGAGTGCCGCCGCCAGAGCGGCAATCGGTGAAGCGCAGCGAAAGAGATGGGCGGCGTCCAAAGCAGCATCTGCCGGAGTCGCGCCAGAAGTGGTCTCCAAACAGAAGCGGAAGCTCTCAGCGTCTGGCAGAAAAGCCATCATCGCCGCGGTTAAGAAGCGATGGGCGGCGAAGCGGGCCCAAGCCGCGAAGGCAAACTAGAGTAGGCCCTGACTGTGCGCGAGGTGCCCACTTTCCTCTGCGGCTTGTCAGTTTGCTGTTAAGCAATGACCTGCAAAATCGCCCGCCATCACTCGAGGTAGGGCATTCTGCTGCCATTCGACCGGAGTTGTTGAACCGGCGTCGCTAGTGTTTTCAGTTTGGATGCGACTCTGAGCGACCCAGTTAGAAAACGATCTTGGGGATACGGCAAGGAGCCACCGAGAACAACGGTGCTCGACGAGTTATTGGGCGATCTACTGGAGCGCGGGCTCGATTTTACCGAGCCACGGCTGTACATGTTAGCGATCATCCGAAAGCGTAGAATTTTGGACTTTGGCCGGCCCGTGGGCGTCAATGAGGTGGCGGAGCTTGAGGCGCAGGTACTGGAGATATCCACCGGGAGCAGGATGCTCCCGGAGTTCCTCAATGACGGGTTG
>DATAUB010000045.1:0-98639 GCA_036268475.1 Bryobacteraceae bacterium
GGCGGAGCTATGTCTTAGGGTTGGAGTAATTCCGCCATCGATGACTTACTTACAAGCAAAATGGCGAAGATATAGCGAAACTTGCATTCTCGGGGTCGATTGTCAAGATCGGTTATTTTGAGTTCTGCAAGTGGTTCTCCAAGAACTGGGGAACGGTCCGGGTAAGCAGCGCGAGGGCAGGGAGGTCCGGCAAGCGGGAATCGGCTGGATGGCAGTTCGAGTAAGCTGCTTTCGCCGGAATGTACCCGGCCGGCAATGTTCTTTGGATCCCTCTCCGGCACACGAACCGTCAATTCCGGTTCGCCCTACCCGACTGAGTAGCCTAGGCGTGGGCCCCGCGGGCATTAGCGGGTGGCGCGAGCGCCAGCCCGACATAGCGATAGTTCCCGAAGCCGAGAATCAGGTAGCCGATGCCGCCGAGCAGAAAAAGCAGCACGACACCGAACGCCGCGCTCTGACCGAACGCCTTGGCGATATCGATCGCGACCAGAAGCGCGATTACGATATTCACTAGTGGAATCATGAAGAGGATCAGCCACCAACCCGGCCGCCCGGCAATCTTCAACAGAACATATGCGTTGTAGAACGGGACGAGGCTTGCCCATCCCGGCTGCCCGGCCTTCTCGAAAACTTTCCAAAGTCCGACGATGATTATGACGGCAATCGCCAGGGCCACAATCATCATGACGCCTGCGAACGCTAGCAGGCCACCGGCAATAGCCGTATTCGCAGCATCGTTTTGCAGAAACAGAGCTGGCATGGTTGTCATCGGAGTACCCTCCTTAATCGGCTCGCTTCGTTTGGTCTTCCCAGGGTAGCTGGTAGTCTACACCCAAACCGGCGGTGCTGAAATTCTTTTTTTTGATCTGTGCCGGATCTTTTTGGCTAGAGCGAGAGTACTGACCTCACCTCACGGCTCCGCCACTAGCATGCCGCAGCGGGTCGCGCCGAGATTAACCGCAAACACGGCGGAAAGGCTATCCTGTGTTGGTGCATGTCGAGCAGGAAGACGGAGGCGATTGCGGAACTGCCAGGTCCGGCACGGGCAATCTTTCGTTCCCGAATTGGCATTCGGCCAGCCGTACCGTTGCTTTGATTTAGGACCGCCCATGGACCTGAGTCCGTTCCCGAAAGAAGCTGAGGACCTGCTTGCCGAAACCAATTCCCACCCGCGCCTGCGTGCACATCTTGTCCTTGTTCACGATGTTGCGTGCCAACTCACGGCACATATACACCGTGCTTGGCCGCACCTGGCGCTGGATGAAAAGCTCGTGCACCTGGGTGCTGCCATTCACGACATTGGCAAGACCGTCCATCCCCAAGAACTGAGTGAGCCGGGCCACTTGCACGAAGCTGCAGGGCGAAGGCTTTTACTCGAGCATGGCTGGGCAGAGAAACTCGCTAGATTTACTGTGACCCATGGAGGCGATTTTGGCGTGAATGATCCGCTGGAGGATCTCCTCGTGGCAGCCGCTGACAAAGTCTGGAAGGGGAAACGCGACGACGCGCTAGAGCAGGCGTTGGTGCATCGAATCGCAACCCTTTCCGGAGATGAGCCTTGGCAAGTGTGGCTGGCAGTGGACGATATTCTTACCAGGCTTGCTGAAGCGGCTCCAGAGCGCCTTCGCTGGCACGCAAGCCATGGCGTCTAGCAATTTTTGAACGATAGACGGCGTCCCGTCCATTTCGGGAGCTTATGGATTCATTCGGCCGGATTATGGACGGGAAACCCACCTATCGGGAGTTTGCCGTGATACGGTGACAGCATGATCACCGATGAGGAATTGAATCTGATTGATGCCCGCTGCCTGGCAACGACTCCGGGACCATGGAAATCCTGGGTAGAGGGGCGCGACCATGAGAGCGGCGACCATTTCATCGGCACAGCCGGAGAGGACATTTACCTCACCGGTGTGACCCTCGCCGATCAGGACTTCATCGCGGCAGCCAGGCAGGATGTACCGGTGCTGATCGCGGCAATCCGAGAGTTGAAAAGCCACGCCTAAGAGCGCTTCTCAAGCCGCTCCTGACCGCCGGAGCGGCTAACGGAGATCCGAACCCCTCACTGCGCGTCGTCGGCGACTGGCTCAAGGTCGTTCTCGTGAATCTCCACTGCCTCGCCGTCCGCGAATTCAATGCCGTAGATCACACCAGTCGGGAACGTGGGGTGCACGGACCCGCTGGCGTCCAGGATCGAAAAAACTGAGGCTGCTGGGACCTGCCCCAGGATATCGAGTCCTTCTTGACGGCGATTATCTCGACGTATGGTGCGATCCGATGCTCTTGGAACATTGCCCCCCCGCCCGTTACGACCACCCTGGACAACGGAGGCGCGGTTGGCGTCATTTTCCGAAAAACCACTATTGTCTCGCTCACCCTTGCGGCTGGTTCCGGGATCTGCGTCCGCGCGAATCGCCCGACTTTAGGACAGCCCTTGCATCGAGATTTCTGCAAGAGCTTCAACCACGTCCTCTCGCAAGTCGCGCGGTTCCTGCGCGCCGACCCAGTTCAGGAATTCCTTCACAACGGCCAGTTGGACCGCGGTCAACTGGCGAAGCCGCCGCGAGTAGTGCTCGTCCATTACCCGGGTAAGTTCGGGCTCCTCATTTTGTCGAAAGCGGCAAAATGTGTACACAGTAAATTCGCGAACATCATTTTCGAGGCTCGGCTGGTCAAGTGAGCGTGTGAGCCAAGCTGGCAGGAAAGCCGCAAATGCCTCCGGCGTGAGGAGAGCCAAACCGCCCGCGTGCCTGTCTATCAGCTCACTCGTCACTTGAGGCCACGAGCGGCCACGCAGGCTATCCCGGAGATCGAGGTCTTCGTCAAGTTCCTCCGCCCACTTTTCTTCGTCTGCTGGAGTAACAGCGCCGGGAAAAAGAACAGGTGGGAAAGCGAGTGTGATCGCCGCCCGCAGATCTGTAGCTGCTGAACTGCGATCGTTTTCCACCTGCCTATTGTATGGTGCCCGGTTCTCAGTTGCCGAACGGCGTTACCGGCAAATGATTTGCCCTCCGGGACGGAGCACGCCACGCTCATCAACGGCTTGAAGAGAGTTTTTCTGCATTAGAATGCCGCGGCGTCGGCGTGTTCGTGAAATAGCGGGCTTGCCGGGAACCGATAATGACGGACATCAGGCTGGTGCGGTTGCGATACCCGGCGGACCACCCAACTTACGGATTGCCCGTGATTCAGGAGCCTATAGGGGGGCATCAGGAACATCCACCTGACGGAACGGCAACTTGCCTTATATTTGGGTTTCGGTAAGGCCCTTTTCGGTGCGACTTGACTAAGCCCACAGCAACCTGTGGTTCCGGTATGAGATCCTAGGACACGGCCGTGGTTGGGACATGCGTTGAGTATTGGGCGGTGGGCAAGACGCTGCGCGGGTATTGCCCGCGACGGTGGAGACGTTTGTGGGCACCTTCTAACCGACTGGGTGCCATCGCTTCCAGCCGCAGTGGGTTCATCATTTATCGGATGGCCGCCGTTCCTGCTCGACCCGATTACCATCGGCGCGAATTCTGTTCTTGCTCTTCGTGCCCAAGCTGGGCGCCGCGATCGTCAATGGAAGAGGGTTCTATCGTGGATGTTGGGTGTCGCTGGCGCGCGGCATGTTCTCAAGGCTGAAGGCTACCAGTGGGTAGCTCCGCTCAGTGCGTTTTACCTATCGCAATCCAGCCAGTAGACCTGTCGGCGTGGAACCCTTCGTTTCCCAGTAGTCGGATCACGGCGATTCGGACCCCGGGCAGCACTATTCGCTTTCTTCCCGACTACCTGGCTCTCCGATCGACAAGTGGAGGCCGGGCAAGCGGGTTACATGACTGGGCCGTGGCGGAGGTAAAAGGCACGCAGGCCTGCTTAACATTGGACGATTGGGAGATGTCGCGTCGTGGGGACGAAGGCGAGCCAGGAAACGTCACATTGCTGTTTGGGGTAGAGGTCCGGGTTGCCTCGCAATTTTGACTCCGGCTAATGACGCATAACGTCCGCTTCTGATCGGAGAGAATGGACTATGGCTTACATCGCCAGGCCCCCATGCGACGAAGCGGCGATCCTTGGCGCCACCTGCGAGCCTGTGGCCACGACGCACGGCCCTTGGATTCTTGCGGCGACCATTCTTGGGTCGAGCATGGCCTTTATCGACAGCACTGTCGTGAATGTGGCCCTACCAGCCCTCCAGACGGCGTTCGGTGCGAACCTGTCGGACGTTCAATGGATTGTGGAGTCGTACGCCCTTTTCCTCGCCGCGCTGCTCCTCATTGGCGGGTCCCTGGGCGATCTGTACGGCCGCCGCAGAATCTTTGTTTTCGGAGTCCTGCTTTTCTCCGTCGCATCGGCGTGGTGCGGACTCGCCCCCAATATCGGCCAGCTCATCGTGGCAAGGGGCCTCCAGGGAATCGGCGGGGCGCTCCTCGTCCCCGGCAGCCTGGCTCTTATCAGCGCCAATTTCTCCCAACGAGAGCGCGGACGCGCCATCGGGACGTGGTCCGGATTTACGTCCATTACCGCAGCCGTCGGTCCGGTGTTGGGGGGCTGGTTCACCGAGCACGGTTCCTGGAGATGGGTGTTTTTCATCAATGTACCGCTGGGATTGGCGGTCCTTTGGATCACTTTGTGGAAGGTCCCGGAGAGCAACGCCGGTAACCCAGACCAGCGGCTGGACTGGCTGGGCGGTCTCTTGGCCGCGCTTGGTTTCGGCGGAATCGTATTCGCGCTGATTGAATCGTCTGCCGTTGCCGGAGCAGTTGGCGGGGCCGCCCTGATTGGCTTGCTCTACTGGGAAGCGCACTCTGCCTCACCGATGATTCCGATCCACCTTTTCCGTTCCAACAATTTTAGCGGCGCGAACCTGCTCACTCTGTTTCTGTACTCCGGGTTGAGCGGCGTTCTTTTCTTCTTCCCTCTCAATTTGATTCAGGTGCAGGGCTATTCGGCGACCGAAGCAGGTGCTGCGCTGCTGCCTTTTATTCTGTTGATGTTCCTCCTGTCGCGCTGGTCAGGCGGGCTTCTGGATCGATATGGCCCGAAGATTCCGCTGGTAGCCGGTCCGGTGATTGCGGCAGCCGGATTTGCTTTGTTTACGAGGCCAGATATTGGCGGATCCTACTGGACGACGTTCTTTCCGGCGGTGCTGGTGCTGGGACTGGGTATGGCGATCAGCGTCGCGCCGCTGACGACGACCGTCATGAACGCGGTGGCGCAGAACCATGCGGGAACAGCTTCCGGAATCAACAACGCGGTCTCGCGCTTCGCCGGTCTGATGGCCGTGGCAGTCTTTGGAGCATTGCTCAGCGGTACTTTCCAGAGCGACCTGACGCGCCGGCTGGACCGTCTCGCGCTGCCGGCGCCAGTGCGGGCGCATATCGACGCGCAGCGGTCCGAACTCGCGGCCGCCGAAACGAGCGATGGGCGCGGACGCCATGCCATCGACGAGGCATTCGTGATGGGATATCGCACGGTGTTGTGGGTGGCAGTGGGGCTCGCGCTGGCGAGTTCGGTGAGTGCGGTGGCGCTGATCACCACAGAGCGCCGGCCGGAGGGGTAGCTGACTCGCCAGGCGCATGAAGAAAGCCGCTGCCCTTTCGGATGGCGGCGTCGCCCCGGGAGCGCCGCCCACTCGCAGGGCACTAACCGGGTTCTTCGGGCGGATTGCCAGAACTCGAACCTCGCGCACGTCCTATCGGGTCAATTGGGTTTCGCTGTTCGATGGCTTTCCCGCCAGTCGCTGGGCGGCACGCCTTCCCAAACGCGAAAGGCCCGCCCAAAGGAATTGGGATCTTCAAAGCCAAGCAGGTAGGCCGCTTCATTCAACTCAAGGGCGGAGTTACTCAGGTAATAGCAGGCCATCTGGTGACGTGCCTCATCGAGTAATCGTTGATAGCTGGACCCCGAATCCTGCAGGCGGCGTTGCAGCGTGCGCGGGGTCACGTGCAGCACCTGAGCGACCGAGTCGATGGAGGGGCGGTGGCCGGTCAGCTTATCCTGGATCGCGCGGCGCACTAACTCGAGAAAACTATCTTCCTCGCGGTATTGCTTCAACTGTTCTTCAAAGTGAGGCGCGAGCGATTCCAATAACTCGGCATTTCTGGTGACAAACTGCGCCGTGGCATCCGAGGCACGAAAGACGATCGCGTTACACGGTGCGTTGAAGACCGCTTCGCAACCCAGACTGCGCTCGATTTGCCGGCGGTTCGGGCGCTCTTGAACGTATTCCACCCGCAGCGGGTTCAGTTCCGTGCCGGTCCCATGCCGCGCCAGGGAGCGCATCCAGGAAAAGCAATAATCGGTGAGCGCACGCGGCTCCGCCTCCACCGCGAGGAGCCAACGGAAGCTGACGCTAAACTCGTCGCGATCGAGCCGCAGCAGAATCTCTTCCGGCGCGGTCAGTTTCTTATAGCGAGCCATGTGCTCAGAGGCAGCCACGAGGTTTTCTGTGGACAGAGCCGCAATTGCCATGGGATGAAACCGTTCCGTCCTGGTTTCTACCCCTATCTTGATACCGATCAGGGGATCGGCGCTGACCTGTTCGATGGATCGCCAGAGTGCGAAGAGCTCGTCGGTGGAGACCAGGATCCTTGGCTGTTCGAAGAGATCGCGCGGGAGACCGGCTTTGCGCAGAACTGCTGGGATCGGCACGTCAAGTTCCTTCAGCTTGAGCGCGAGACGTCCTGGAACCCGAAAATGCTTCAACATGCGAGATCCCCCTCATGAATCGTAGCGAAACGGAACGGACCCTGCCACGCCCAAGACGACAAAGCGCCTGCAAAAGGCGTCAACGGGGTTTTCGGGAGTGTCGCGATCGGAAGAAAGATCGACGTGTTTTGCAGGGCGCGCTGCGGGCGAAATGGCTACCTTGGAACTGTCGGCTCATTGCAAAACTTTTCGGAGGTCATCGTGGAAGACAACCAAGCTGGACAGGCTAACCGCAGAAACGGAGTGAGCCGTCGCTCATTCCTGTGGGGCGCGGGTGTGAGTGCAAGCGGGCTGATGGCCGCCGCCACGCCGCTTCGCGCCTTTGCTCAACAGGGCGGCGCGACGGGGAGAAAAGCGCAAGTTGTGGGCCGCCGTAAACTGGGCGCCCTTGAGGTGTCAAGTGTGGGACTCGGTTGCCAGGACTTTACCGGAACGTTCTACGCTACTGCGCCGACTCGCAGCGACATGATCGTGCTGGCGCGCACAGCTCACGACCGCGGCGTGACGCTGTTCGACATGGCTGAGGCGTATGGGCCGCTGGAAGTGGAGCGTATCCTGGGCGAAGCGCTGAGCCCGATTCGGAATCAGGTGGTCATCGAGTCGAAATTCGGCTGGAATATCGATCCCGATACGGGCAGGAATTTGGGCGGCCTGAACAGTCAGCCGGAACACATCAGGCGCTCGGTCGAGGGAATGCTCAAACGGCTGAAGACGGACCGGATCGACCTGCTGTACCAGCACCGGGTCGACCCCAATGTGCCCATTGAAGATGTGGCGGGAACGGTGAAGGACCTGATTGCGCAGGGCAAGGTGCTGCATTTCGGCCTGTCCGAACCGGGGATCGAAACATTGCGCCGTGCGCATGCCGTGCAGCCACTGACGGCTGTCCAGAACGAATACTCCATGATGGCGCGCGATCCGGAAGCGCAGATTCTTCCAGCATGCAAAGAACTCGGAATCGGACTGGTTTGCTGGAGTCCGCTGGCGATGGCCTTCCTGACGGGCGATATCAGCGAGAGCACTACGATTCAAAGGGGCGATTTCCGAGGCATGGTGCCTTGGTTTGCACCGGCGAATCGGCCGGGGAATCTCAAGCTCGTCGCCGTCGTGAAAGAGTGGGCGGTCCGCAAGAATGCCACGCCGGCGCAGATCGCGTTGGCCTGGCTCATGGCGCAGCAGCCGTGGATTGTCCCCATTCCGGGCACCACGAAGATGCCCCATCTGTTGGACAACATCGGCGCGGATAGCGTTCGACTGACGCCGGACGAAGAGCGAGAACTGACCGCCGCGATTGACCGAGTCCCGGTACAAGGTGCGCGGCTGCCGGCCGGCGTGCTATCTCTATCGGGTGTCGAAGCAAAGAAGAGGAGCTAATCGTGGAAACGCGCACATTGGGAAAATCGGGGCTTAAGGTATCGGCGCTGGGGCTGGGCTGCATGAGCATGACTTCGGCTTACGGGCCGCCAGCGGACAGAAAGCAGATGATCGAGTTGATCCGCGCGGCATACGATCATGGCGTTACCTTCTTCGACACGGCCGAGGCGTATGGCCCCTTTCAGAACGAAGAGCTGGTGGGTGAGGCGCTGGAGCCGATCCGCGAGAACGTCGTGATTGCGACCAAGTTCGGTTTCGACATCGACCTCGAGACCGGAGAGAGACGCCCTGGCGCCAATAGCCGCCCGGGGCGCATTCAGCAGGTGGCTGACGCGGCGCTCCGCCGCCTGAAGACCGACCGCATTGACCTGTTCTACCAGCATCGCGTCGACCCTCAGGTCCCGATCGAAGACGTGGCCGGTGCGGTGAAGGATCTGATTGCGCAAGGCAAGGTGAAACATTTCGGTCTATCGGAAGCCGGGGTGGGGACCATCCGCCGCGCACATGCGGTGCAGACCGTGACTGCTGTGCAGAGTGAATATTCACTCTTCTGGCGAGGACCGGAGCAGGAACTGCTCCCCACTCTCGACGAGTTGGGCATCGGTTTCGTGCCGTTCAGCCCGCTCGGCGCCGGCTTCCTCACCGGCAAGATCGACGAGAATACCAAGTTCGATGCCACCGATTTCCGCAACCACGTGCCGCGTTTCTCTCCCGAGGCTCGCAAGGCCAATATGGCGCTGGTTGAGGTAGTGAGGTCGGCGGCGGCCCGAGTGGGAGCCACTCCGGCGCAGATCGCTTTAGCCTGGCTGCTCGCGCAGAAGCCCTGGATCGTGCCGATCCCCGGAACGACGAAGCTCAATCGCCTGCAAGAGAATCTTGGCGCTGCGGACGTGGCGCTGAGCGAGGGCGAGATCCAGCGGATCAACGAGGCGGCAGAGGCAATTGCGCTGGAGGGCGCCCGGCTGCCCGAGGGGGCTTTGAAGATGACGGGACTTTAGGAGGATGCGGAAAGGGCCGGTCGCTCACTTAGGTGCACGGCTCGGTAAGACGGTCGTCAGCAGATCGCTTACTAACGTTCGCGGGCCGGTAAGTTGCTGGGTGAGCGGCGCGCGGGACCAAAGCGGTGCTCTGTCAGGAACTTCTTCCGCCGGAGCGAAGAGACAAGAAAGGACGAAGAACGTGAAATCACAATTGCCAACTCTCGTGGTGTGCCTCCTCGCCGGCGCGACGTGGATGTTTGCGCAGACAGCAGCGCCAACGGTTCGGATCGCCAGCGGAACGGTGCGCGGCGTAACCGAAGGCGATGTCTCCAGTTTCAAGGGGATTCCGTTCGCCGCTGCGCCCGTGGGCGAGAACCGCTGGCGCCCGCCCCAACCTTTGCCACCGTGGCAGGGAGTGCGCGACGCCAGCAAGTTCGGCGCGGATTGCGCGCAGGCGGGATTTACTCCGGGCGCCACTTCCATAACGATGTCACGGACCTCATCGGAAGATTGCCTGTTTCTCAATCTATGGCGGCCCACAGGCGCCGCGTCGAACGCAAAACTGCCCGTGATGGTGTGGATCTACGGTGGCGGATTCACCGGCGGGTCGAGCGCCGCGCCATCTACTTCTGGAACTCAGTTTGCGAAACAAGGCGTGGTGCTGGTGGCGGCCAATTACCGTGTGGGACGTTTCGGATTCTTCGCCTTTCCGGCACTGAGTGAGGAGCGGCCCGGCGAGCTCAAGGGCAATTACGCTTACATGGATCAGATCGCGGCTCTCCAGTGGGTGCGGCGGAATATTGCCGCATTCGGAGGCGATCCGAACAACGTCACAATTTTCGGATTCTCGGCCGGCGGCGTCTCAGTGCACAGCCTCATGGCCACGCCGATGGCGCGCGGCCTGTTTCAAAAGGCAATCGTGGAGTCCGGCGGTTCGCGGGATAGCGTGCTGACCGCGCGGCCTATGAAGAAAGATGGCGTCGATCCGAACTACCCGGTATCGGCCGAGACGATTGGCATCCAGTTCGCGCAATCGATGGGGATCGAAGGAACGAATCAGGCCGCGTTGGCCAAATTGCGCGGGTTGAGCGCCGAAGAAGTTCTTCGCGGCGCGGCGGGCAGGGCTCCCTCCTACGAGACGACGCCGATCCTGGACGGGAAGCTCATTACGGAGACGGCGGAAACCGCCTATAAGGCCCATCGCGAGCCGCGTATTCCGCTCATGCTGGGAAGCAACAGCGCGGATACCGCAGGTAATCGGGTGAGAGCCACCACTAAGGAGCAGCTATTCGCCCGATATGGTCAGTGGAGCGCCCAGGCCAAGGCGGCGTACGACCCCGACGGATCGGCGAGTCTCGCCACGCTGGTGGCGATGGCCAACGACGACTTCGGCCAGGCCGAACCGGCCCGCTTCGCGGCGAGTGCCTTCGCGGCTGACGGTTCGCCGGTCTATCTCTACCGCTTCTCTTACGTTCAGAGTGCGATGCGGGAACGTCTGAGGGCTGGCACGCCGCACGGCGGCGAGATCGGCTTCGTATTCGGCACTTTGGGAAGCGGAGGCTTCGGTCCGCCACCGCCGCCGCCCACAGCGCAGGATCAGGCGGTTTCCAGAATGGCGCAAAGTTACTGGGTCAACTTCGCCAAGACCGGCGATCCGAACGGTGCGGGGTTGCCGGCTTGGCCACGTTATAACCCGGGCAAGGATTCGATCTTCGACTTTCTTCCCGATGGGACGGCCGCCGCGATCCCGGACCCCTGGAAAGCGCGCCTGGATGTGACGCAGTTAGCCACCGAATCCGGCAAACGGGCCGATCAATAGACAAGCGCTCGCCGAATCGACGACCTGGTGGTTATCGCGACTCAGGCAAGAAGATGAAAAGGAGACAACCGACAATGAAGAAGGCGCTACGAACGGTGGCGATTGGGATGGCGCTGGGATGCCTTATCCAAGCGCAGGCACAAACAAGCGGCGCGATCTTTCCTAAGGGAGAGCTTTCTGCCGCGAAGAACCACACTGGTAACATTTGGCTGAATGAACTGGTAGCCGGTAACAGCGCGTTCGATCCGGGAATTGCACTGGCGACCTACGATGCCGGCGCAAGGCTCGATTGGCACATCCACCCTGCCGGACAGGTTTTGCTCATCACCGAAGGCGTCGGCTACTACCAGGAGAAGGGTAAGCCGGTGCGGATCGTTCGTAAAGGCGATGTGATCCAGTGCCCTGCCGGGGTGGAGCATTGGCACGCCGCGGCGCCGGATAGCACGTTTGCCTACATCGCGGTTACGCCGACCTCGAAAGGCAAGACGATTTGGCTGGGGCCGGTCAGCGATCGCGATTATCGAAGCGTGAAGCAATGAAGGTAGAGACTTTCGCCCGTGCGACATGACCGGTAAACCGCGTCCACCGCTGCTCCGGGTCGACGGACAGAATGGGCGGCTCAACAGAGTGGCCCTTTTTTGAATGTCGATCCCGATCGCGGCTTTGCGCGGTTGCTCGGTGAGGCGCGCGGTCTCGCGACGTAACTGCCGGATTTCTTCAGCGGCGGGATCGCGTTTGGACCGGGGACCGCGCTTCTAGCGAGCCAGCGCCTGGAGAACGCCCGTGTCCCGCTCGCGCGGCTGGCTGTCGGGATCGTACGAGTTATTCCCGTTGAGGAAAGCGAAGGTTCCCACGCTACATCTATATGTGAGCGCCGGCCGCCAAATCCCGCCAACAGGGAAGAATACAGACCTTCCCGGTGGAGCAAAGCGCCATTGCCGCCGGAGTCTTTGGCCTGGTCGGCAGGGACAAGCTGAAGCTTGTCCTACGGAGCTCTGGAGCTACGCGCTTTTGATGTTCCGCCTGGGCGATTTCTCTCTGTCAGGGGAATTATAGAAGCGTGAAGCAATGAACGCGAGTCTCAAGGCGGCACAAATACGGCCATTGACGAGGTGAGACCCAGACTCCAGGGCCGGCCGCGGGCGCCTGGAACGGCCCGGCCGCTTCACGGAATCAATCGCAACTTTTTCCCGTTCGCCAGACGTACTACGCCAAAGTCGCGCCTGTCCAGAGTAAATATGGTCCCAATGCCTTCCCGGTTCGCCAGATGCAGTAGAGCCGCGTCGGCGATCTGCAGGCCGAGGCTTCGATACTTGGACAGGATGCCGGCAACGGGAGCGATATCCTCGTCGTTCAAATCGAGGAGTCCGAAGGGACGGCCCCGAAAAGAGGAGAGGAGCCGGCGAATCGCCTCGGGGTAGGCTCGTAACAGCCACGCGACCTCGGTAATGACCGGCCAGCAAGTGAGCATTGGCACGTCGATGCGCCGAAGTTGTTCCACGCACTCGTCGTGGTGTTGGTCGGAGTCCAGGAGGATAGCCACGATCGGGCCGGTATCGACGAGTACCTGACGGGTCAAGAGCGGCCGAATCCCTCGAAGTGTTTGGGGTTTGTGCTGAGGTCGCGAATTGTACCCCTGGCAGCGCCAATCAGGCCGGCTTTTCTGGCATGATCGTACGCCGTAAGGGATGCTTCTTCCTCTGAAAGTGTCAGTTCTACCGCACTGCGGATCAGGTCAGACTCGCGCTTTCCACTGCGCCGGGCTGCGGCCCGAAGCCGGGAACGGGTATCGAGGGAAAGCCGAACTGAAATGCGTTGATCTTTCATGCCTGCTCGTCTGACATTTTAGCAGTTTTGTCCGACGCCTCCAGCACCACCTTCTCCCCCGTGCGGCATGACCGGTAGACGGCGTCCACCAGTTCCAGCGCCCGATAGCCTTCCTCGCCGGATACCAGGGGCTTGCGGCCTTCCGCGATGGCATCGCCGAAATCGCGGAACTGGCGTTCGAAGGGCGTGAGCGAAATCGCCATGGGGTCGGACGCGCCCGATGCCGATTCCCGCACCACCGGGGCCGGTTCGCCGGCATCGTCTTCCACGTCCCACGCGGTCAGTTTGTCGCCGGAGATAATCGCGGTGCCCCTGGTCCCATGAAATTCGGTGCGCTCGGTGTATCCCGGCCAGAAGGCCGTGGCGGCCTGGATCACGCCCGTGGCTCCGCTGGTGTACCTCACCACGGCGTTCACCACGTCTTCCGATTCGATGCGATTGCGCGCGCCCACCTGCCACACGGCGAACAGTTCCTGTACCGGTCCGGCCAGCCAGCGCAGCAGGTCCACCTGATGAATCCCCTGTCCGATAAGCGCGCCGCCGCCTTCCGTCTTCCAACTTCCTTTGATGGGGCGGGCGTAGTATTCGGCGGAGCGGTACCACTTCACGTAGCAATCGCACTCGATGAGGCGGCCCAGGCGGCCTTGCGGAATAGCGCGCGCCAGGAACAGGCTGGCGTCGTCGAAACGGTGCTGGCTCACCACTCCGATGAGCACTCCGGCCGCGCGCGCCGCGTCCATCATGCGGCGGGCTGTCTCCAGATTGGTCGCCATCGGCTTCTCGACGAGCACGTGTTTGCGCGCCGCGGCGGCCGCTTCTACGGCCTCCAGGCGAAACTCGGGGAAGGTGCAGAGGTCGACGAAGTCCACTTCCGGATGGCGGCAGAGATCCTGCCAGGCGGGCACGAATTGCGCGCCGAATTCGGCGGCGAAGCGCCGCCCGCTGTCTTCGTGGAAGTTGCTGCAGGCCGTCACCCGATAGCCGATATTGAGATACGCGCGGGCATGTTTACGCGCCACTGCCCCTGTCCCGACGATGCCGGCTCGCATGATTGTCCATTCTAGCTACAATAGGGGGTTCGCATGAATCGATATTTTCTTGTTTTCCTTGCGGGGCTTGCCGCGCTCGGTGAGTTGTCGTGCAGCCACAAGGTGCCCGCGGGAGTTGCTGCCGCGGTGAACGGCTACGCGATCACCACCACCTATCTGGAGAAGATTTACCAGTCGCAATACCCCGAACCGATTGCGGAATCGAACGAGGACCAGGTGATGGCGCAGCGGCTCGACCTGCTGAGCCGCCTGATCACGGCCGAGATCATGTGGCAGCGATCGGAGAAACTGGGTATCACCGCTACCGACGCCGATGTCGATACCGAGATCAACAAGAGCCGCGCGCCTTACACTAAAGACGAATTCGACAAGCGGCTGGCCGAGCGCCACATGAACATGGACGACCTGCGCACGCAGGTACGGCGCGATCTCACCATCAACAAACTCATCAACCATGAGATCACGTCGCACATCAGCATCACAGACGCCGACGTGGCCGATTTCTACAACGCCAACAAGGCGATGTTCGATCCCGCCGAGCCCACGGTTCACATGGCGCAGATTCTGGTGACGCCGCAGGCCGACCCCAATGTACGCAATCTCAAGAACAGCAAGGCGCAGAATCCGAACGAAGCCAAGGCCAAGATTCAGGACATCATGCGCCGCCTGCAGCAGGGGGAGGATTTCAACCTGCTGGCGCAGAGCTATTCCGAAGATCCATCGAGCGCGCCCAATGGCGGCGATATGGGGTTCGTGCCGGCGGCCAATCTCGAAAAGCTGGCGCCGGAGGTGCGGAAGGCCATCGACGCCATCCAGCCCGGCAGCATTTCTCCGATCATCGCGATGGGGGACGGCTACCGCATCATTAAGGTGTTCGAACGCGAGCCCGCCGGACAGCGCGAATTGACCGACCCGCGAGTGCAGCAGAATATCCGCGACACCCTGATGAATCGCAAGGAGCAGGTGCTGCAAGCCGCCTATTACGAAGTGGCGCGCAACAATGCGAAGGTATTGAATTACCTGGCCCAGCAGGTGGTGGATAACGCCGGCAAGAAGTAGCGGTTACTTCGTCTTGCCCACTTCATAGAGATAGATGGTGTATACCATGCCGTCTTTGACGTGCTCCACCTCTAGCGGCTTCCATCCCTTGATGGGAAACTGATTGGAAACCACGCGCGTTCCCGGCTTGAGATATTTCTCGAGATTGGGGCGCAGACGCTCGTTGGAATCGGTCATGAAATACATGGTCACTACGGTCGCCGGGCTGAAATTGACGTGGAACACGTTACCTTCCACAATGGAAGCGCGATCGTCGAGGCCGAGCTCGTGGATCCGAGCCTGCGCCTGGCGGCACCGGTCGGGCAACATCTCGACTCCTACTGCCTTGGCGCCGAACTTTTGCGCCGCGGCGATGACGATGCGGCCGTCGCCGCTGCCCAGATCGTAGACCACGTCGCTGGCCTTCACGTGGGCTACTTCGAGCATACGCTCCACCACCGAAGGCGGCGTGGGGATATCGGGCGCCAGGTTCTCGGGAGAAAATTTCTGGCCATAGCCGGGAAGCCCGGCGCAGAGGCACAGAAGCGCAACTGAAAGGGAGCGCATAGGATTAGTGCAGGGTAGCTTCGGCGGTTGCAGCCCGCCCCACCTTCGATTTTACAATACGGCCAATGATCTCCGACCAGGCAAAGTACAGATCGCGCGGCCGGCTGATGGTGTACTCCGCCCCTTTCAGGACCCGCACCGCGTTGCCGATGGCGTCGCGCCAGGGGTTGAGTTGCGGGTTGGCGTTATAGTTCATATAGAACACTGGATATTTGACGTCGGAGAGCTGCTTGAGGGTTTCCGCCGATACGGCATCGTCGAGCATTATTTTCGGACCGGCGAAGATGAGCGCGTCGACTTCGTCCTTGGGATCCTTGATTTCGTTGGTGATGAGCTGCGTGAGAAAGTCGGTATCGCTGTGTTTCTGCACCAGTTGCTTCAAGTCGACGGTGCCCAAGCGGAGGGCTTGGACGGCCTGCCCGAGCGCCGGGAAATCGATTTGCGAGGCTTCGCTCTCCCGGAAGATGACTTTCTGCTGCTGCATGTTGTAAGCCACCACCGAGAACTTGGAGATGCGCGGCTCGCGGGCGATGCTGCGCAGCATGGAAAGCAGCGCGCGGGTATCGAGCGGCTGGAGGGCGGAGCCGTTGGCGTCCTGGGGCGCGAAGTTCACCATCACTTTGACGTTGAGCGGCGCGGGCTTGGGTTGCCGCTGAATGGGCGGCTCCTGGCGGAAGATCTCGGTATCGAGAGGCTGCACGGCGCCGGCGGCAACATCAAGGCTCATCTGCTTGTCGCGTGGCGGCAGGGTGGCATCGGCATCCCAATGAAAGGAGCACATGCGCTCGGCCCGGTCGCGCATCAGCCAGTCGACGTGATACTTACCCTCGCCCACGTTGAATGTGCCATTGAGATAGGCGGGACCGCCTTCGTCGTTATCGATCTGCGGCACCGAGTAATGCTGCGAAAAATAAGTGCCATCGCGCTGGCCGTCGGGAGTCACACGGAAGACAATGGTCAACTGGTTTCCGGCGCCTACCAATTCTTTGATGGGGACGGTCACTTCGTAATTGATGTGGAACTTGAGGTCGAAACCGAGGGCCGGCTTATCGGGATTGACCGTGCAGGGCAGATCCTTGCGATTTTCGGGGGCTTCCAGGATCGTGGCGTCGGAAGGCATGAGGCGCACCAGCCCCTGGGCAGGTGCGATCAGCTCCTGCGCGTGCAGACAGCCGCAGGGCAATAATATCAGGCAGGCTGCCAGCGTCCGATTCCAGCCCCCGCCAAATCCGATGCAAGACTTGGGTTCCATCCGCCACCCGCTTTCCGCCGGTCTCTCCCTCAGGCCCGCGGTCGATCTGTATTATGGCGCAAATTGCGCGATCTGGGAAGTATAGCGCGCACAGCGGCCGATGCTGCCTGGGCGAAGGTTAACAGTGGCGCGGAAATAAAGTGGGAGCGGAAAGAAAAAACCCTGGTGCCAGAGGCGGCGCCAGGGTTAAAAGTTTAAACAGACCGAAAACGCGGCAGACCGGGCTGGGAGTGCCCACAGTCAACCCGCGGTACTTTCAGAATATCATTTCCCGGGTGGCGGACGCAATGGCTTGTATAAGAAGATACCAGCCGCTAGCCGGGCGCCACCTCGTTGATTTCCAACTTCAGCAGGGTGCCGCATTTAGCGCACACCAGCGAGGTGTCATCCACCATGTAGACCTCGGTGGAGTCGCAGCGGACGCAGGCGACGGTGGGGTCGGCGGCCTCGGGCAGGGGGTCGGGCGGCACGATTCCGGACGCCGTCCCTCCCGCCTTCACAGTCGCGGGCTCGAATGTGGTGCCGCATTCGGCGCAAACGTGATTGAAACAGCAGTTCGGCGTGCAGCTATAGAACACGTCGTTCGAACTGCACACCGGGCACGCGAGAGCCAGCTTGCGAGTCTGCACGTTACTTCTTGACCGGAGGCGTCAACGTGGGCGGAGTGGCCGGCATGGGGTGCGGGGGCGCCACGGGGAAGAACTCGGGGTCGAGGACCGGCGGGGTGGCCTTCTGCAACTCCGAAATCAAGCCGTTGACTGCCTTTTGCGATTCCTGCGGCTTGAGGCTGCTTTCGATGGTGGGGCGGACTTCCTCGAACGGCTTGGTGTCGTGCGATACCACCAGGATGATGTGGTACCCGAAATTGCTCTTCACCGGCTCGCTCAATTCGCCGGTCTTCATGGCGAAGGCCGCTTTATCGAACGTCGGCACCATCTGCCCGTGGTGGAACGGGGGAAGCTCGCCGCCGTTGGCGCCCGAGCCTACGTCGTCGGATTCCGCTTTGGCGATGGCCGCGAAGTCGCCGCCCTCCTGAATTTTCTTGCGGATGTCCTGCGCCTTGGCCAAGGCTTCCTCGTCGGTAAGATCTTTCTCTCCCGGCCGCAAGGGCACGGGCGAGCCCTGGAAGCGGATCAGGATGTGCTTGGCATGCACCTGTTCGTACTCATTCTTATGCGCTTCGTAGTATTGCTGCAGGTCGGCGTCGGTGACCTGCAAACTGTCGGTAGTCTGGGTGGCAATGGCGTTGGCCATGAGGTTGAGGTGCTGGAACATCTCTTCCACTTTGAAGCCCGGGGTCTGGTCGAGTTTGCGCTTGCGTGCCTCTTCGGCAAGTGTCAGCGTCTTCGCGATATTGTCGGCAAGCTGCCGGCGGCCGTTGCCACGGGCCATGGCGCGGTACTGAGCGGGCAGCGTTTCGACGAATGCGTTGAACTCACCGGCGGTGATCTTGATATCGCCCACGGTGATTACGACGCGGTCCGGCGGAACATCCGGCTGCTTTACTTCGGGGGGATTCTCCACCGAGAGATGAACCTGCGGCATCGGCGGCGGCGGCGCCGTTGGTGTACTGGGGGGAGGGGTTTGGCCCAGCAGGACAGAGGCTGCGCCAAGCACAAATAGACTGCGGAAAAAAATCATATAGTCTTATGATAAGCGATTGCCTGCGGCCGCCAGACAGGGGGAAACGGACCCGCGGTTATCCCGCCGGTTCGACCACCGCCCCCATCGATCCGCGCGAGCGCTCCAGCCGCCAATCCCGTCCATAGGCCCGGATCTGGTCGCGGCCGAACTCCGCTTCGGCCAGTTCGCAGGTGATCAGAACCGTGCGGCCGCAGCGGTCCACTTCTTCGGCGTGGCGATAGGCCTGATCGAGCGTGAAAATAAAGATGTGCTGCAGCATCTCAATGACGTAATCGTAGGTGTGATCGTTGTCGTCCAGCAGCACGACACGATAGAGCGGAACCATCTCATTCCGCTCGTGAACCTCCGTATCGGGCGCGACAATGGGTTTCGGCATGCAAGCCGGCAGCGCCGGTTCACTTTTAGTATCCGCCATCCTCAGGCAACCGACAAGCACCGGGTGTACGACGGCGGGGACCGTGCGCCGGGTTTGACCGCAGAGACACGGAGCCACGGAGAAAGATAAAGTCGAACCCGGAGGACACGGAGTGAGCGGAGGACACGGAGGGTAAAGTTGCCGGATTGGCGGAGTGGCAGCGGGTTGCCTGCCGCGGGAACCTGCTACATTGAGGAAGCTATGCGAACCATACCCGGCTGGGACCAGTATTACCTGGAGATTTGCCAGGTGGTGGCGGGGCGCAGCAAGGATCCGAACACGCAGATTGGCTGCGTGGTGGTGGGGCCGAATCACGAGATCCGCACGACGGGGTATAACTCGTTTCCGCGCGGCATCCGCGACGACGTTCCGGAGCGGCTGGTGCGCCCCACCAAGTATTTGTGGATTGAGCATGCCGAACGCAATGCCATCTGTAACGCGGCACGCGCCGGCACGGCCACGGAAGGCTGCACCATCTACGTGGAAATCATGCCCTGCATGGATTGCGCGCGCGCGATCGTGCAGGCGGGGATCATCCAGGTGGTGGTGTCTTCGGCGCGCATGGTGCAGTATTCCAGCGAATATTACAACGAGCACTTCGGCATGACAGAAACGTTGTTCAGCGAGGCTGGGGTTACGGTTCGGCGGGTTTAGCGAGATCGCTGTTGTGGGCGTCTGCGTCGGTGGGAGACACCTCGCCGTCGGCGGTGGCCGCGGCAAGATCCTCTTCTTCCTCCTCTTTTTCCAAGGGGAAGTAAACGTAGAAGCGATTGTGACAGCCACGGCAGCGGAACGGCGAGCGTCGGAACCGCCCCATCAGGGAGTCGAGGAAACCACTCTTTCGGGAGGGCCGGATGTCCCTTGCGAAACACTTCGGGCACCGCGTCACATGTTCAGACTCGTTCTCCAAGGTCCAGACCTTTCCCGCGATTCTCCTATTCTACGCCCAACTTAACACAGTTGTCCTATCTCGCATTGCACCAAACTCTTTAATTTGTGGAACCGGATTGTTCGATGGCGGCCCACTCCGCCGGCTCGCCGAAGCGTGCTCCGGTAAGGGAAGGTTCGATGCCCTTGAGCAGGCCGGTGAGGACGCCGCCGGCGCCCACTTCGAGGCAGCGGGCGACCCCTTGCGATGCGAGATAGCGAATCGACTCCACCCAGCGGACCGGATTGGGCACTTGTTGGAAGAGGCCTTCGCGCGCCTCCGCGCCGGTCCGGATTTCGACTGCCTGCCAGTTATTTACCAGCGGGCAGGAGAGATCGTGGAACTCGGTGGCGTCCAGATCGGCGCGCAGACGTTCCTGCGCCGGCGTCATGAGGGCACAATGGAACGGCGCGCTTACCGGCAGCAGCACGCCGCGGCGCGCCCCGGCCGCCTTGGCGAGATCGATGGCGCGGCTTACGGCGCCGGCGTGCCCGGCGATCACCACCTGTTCGGTTGTATTCAGGTTGGCGGCGCTGAGCGTCTCGCCCTGCGCGGCCTGTTCCAGGACGCCTGCCAGCTTACCTTCCGGCAATTTGAGGAGGGCTGCCATGGCGCCCACGCCGGGCGGCACTGCCTCTTGCATGTAGCGGCCGCGTTGACGCACCAGCCTCACGGCGTCGACGAATTTCAGACTGCCGGCGGCCACCAGGGCGGAGTACTCGCCCAGGCTGTGGCCGGCAACGAAATCGGGTGCGAGGCCCTTTTCCCGTAAGACGGCGAAGGCCGCCAGCGAGACGGTGAGCAGCGCCGGTTGGGTGTTTTCAGTGAGCTTGAGCTGGTCCTCCGGCCCTTCGAAGCAGAGACGCGACAGTGGGAAGGCGAGTGCTTCGTCGGCCTCCGCGAAGACGCGGCGCGCGGCGGGAAAGGTATCGGCCAGGCCTTTGCCCATGCCCGCGAACTGCGAACCCTGGCCGGGGAAAAGAAATGCGGTTTTCGGTGTCAAACTGGATTATAACCATCTGCGCCGCGCTGACGATGTTTCGCCCTCGATTGAAAAAAGATTGCGCAGAGCGCTAATTCTCTGCCCGTTTCACGCAGGTAGAGAATGAAGGCCCGGTTGTACGTGTCCTCCAGGGGCGGGCATCGTTGGGAAAGACGAAGATTGGGGAGGGAATATGTCTACCAGATCGGAAATGGATCAGTGGTTGATCGGCTTGGACCCAGGCATTAAAGCCGCTTTTGACGCCGCCTACGACAGCGAGGAAACTGCCAAGAAGGTGGATCCGGCTCAAGCTGCCAATATGCAGCGGGAGCAGGACAAGCTGGTGCAACAGGCGAAGCAAATGGCCCAGGACAAGGCCGCGGCAGATGCCTCGAAGCAGAATGACCAGTCGAAGACCCATATGGAACCGGCAGGCAAAGGCAAGCCGCCGGTGGTGGTCATCGATAAGCCGGTCAACGTCAACATAGATAAAGAACAAGCGAGACGGGATCAACAGAACGTGCAAGATTCAGAGAACCTGATCCGGGGGAACGCGGAACGCATGGTCAGCCGCACGCATTTCCTGATGCGTACGCAGCTTGTCACATGGTTCCAGCGTACCGGCCCGGACATGATCGGGAAGATGCCGGATGGGCCCGCCGATCTTACCACCGGACTGGTCACCGCGCTGGTTGGGGGCATCACGAGTGTGCTCGGCAAAGCTTATCCCGAAGCTGCCGCGGCGCTAGCAGCCTTATCCTCCCTGGAATCGGGCCCGGCCGGGTCCGAAAGCCCCAAAGCCCAGGCAGCGAAACTCATGAGCCGGATGGCCGCGGAGGCCGAAAAAAAGGTGGATATCGGCCGGGACAATGCAGTAAAAGCTATACCGGCAATGGTCCAGAAGCTGGAGGATGCCAACTACGACAAATTCGCAGACAGGACGGACCAGAATGTCGAAGATTTTTCGCAACAGGTAGCCAGCCACTGGGGAACCTTTGCCGATCCCGGTATCCTGAGCAAGCTGGAAACGCGGCTCCAGAAGATTCTTATGCTGAGGTTGAAGCAGGAAGAGCTCAACGGCAAGGTGAAAAGCGGGAAACTTTCGCGGGGCGCCGCCGACCAGCAATTGAAACAATCGGAGAAGGATTTCGATCAGGCTCATCCCGGTGGAGAACCAAAGCAGGCCCCACACGTCACCGTGGTGGACGATCCGATCGTGGTGCACGGCAAGGACGATCCTCTGGTCTCCGATCCCGGCGTGCGGTTGAAAATGGATCTCGAACGTGTGCGGAACACCGAAACGCAAGTAGCGAATCGGGCGGAAACAAAGGTCAGAGGTACACACCAGGATATGCACGACGCCATCGATAAGTGGTTCCGTCACGATAGCCACGAAACCATCGACACCATGTCGGATGGTCCCGGGGATCTCGCAGGCGGCCTGGTTACAGCCCTTGTTGGCGGCATTACCGGTGTCATCGGCGCGGCGTTTCCGGAGGCTGCCGTCGCGATGGCGGTCGTGAACGCGCTCGAACAAGGAGTGCAGACCGGAGTTGTTACGCAGAAGAAGGACGATGCAGCCGATCTGAAAGATCGGGCCAAGGGTCTCATGATCAAGATCGCGGACAAGGCGGACGACGCTGTCTACCAAGGGCGCGATAACGCCATCAAGGCTATACCGAAAGTTATTCAAAAGCTCAAGGAAACCGCCTATGACCGGTTTGTTGCCCAGAAACCCGATGTCGAAACCCTGGCAAACGACGTGGCCAGCCATTGGGGGACATATGCAGATCCGAACATTCTGAATAAGCTGGATGCAAAACTCCACAAGACTCTCGTGATGTGGATCAAACGGGAAGAGCTGTATCTAAAGCTGACCAAAGGCAAGATTTCGCGGGGCGACGCCGAGAAAGAGATGGATGATTACGATAAGCAGTATAACCGCGAGCATGGAGTGCCCGAGCCTTCTCCCTATACTGTCGATACTACGCGGCCCAACTAATTAAGACCCGGAGAGCCGGTCTTAGTGAATCGTCTTGGTCTTGCGATTCATGTAGTCCATCAATAGGTATTGTCCGAGCGTGTAGGGCGTGGTGAAGTACGCCTTGCCGCGGCACATCTCGGTCACCTTCTGGACGAAGTTCACCAGGCCGTAGTCGCTGGCCAGCATGAAGGTATTAATCAGGATGCCCTGCTTCTTACAGCGATTGACTTCTTCCAGCGTCTTACTGATCACCAGCGGATCGAGCCCGAACGCGTTCTTATAGACACGTCCGTCTTCGAGCGTCAGGCAACTTGGTTTGCCGTCGGTGATCATGACGATCTGGCGCATGTCCTTGCGCTCCTGCATGAGCAGCTTCTGCGCCAGAATCAGGCCGTCGCGGGTGTTGGTGTAATAGGGGCCCACCTGCACGCGCGCGAGCTGGCTGATGGCCAGTTCCTCGGCGGAATCGTGGAACAGCACGCAGCGCAAGCTGTCGCCGGGATATTGCGTGCGGATCAAGTGCGCCAGCGCCAGCGCCACGCGTTTGGCGGGCGTGAAGCGGTCCTCGCCATAGAGGATCATGCTGTGGCTGCAATCGAGCATCAGCACGGTGGCGCAAGAGCTTTGATATTCGCACTGATGGACGTACAGGTCCTCGTACTCCAGATTGAGCGGCACCTTGGCGCCCTCCCGCCGCACGGCGGAAAATAGCGTCTCACCGATATCGAGATTCAATGCGTCGCCGAATTCGTACTGCTTGGAGGAGCCGGAAGTTTCGACACCGGTCGCCAGGTCGCGGGTGTCGTGGCGGCCGAAGCTCGACTTGCCGAGCGACCCGAGCAGGTCCTTGAGCGTCTTGAAGCCCAGAAAATCGAGCGATTTGTCGGTGATTTCGAAGCGCGCCTTGCTGTCGGGGCCGCTGCCGGCGCCGCCGCCTTCCTGGTTGGCAGCCTCTTCGACAGTGATGTGGCCTTCATCCACCATCTTCTGCACCAGGCGATCGAGCAACTGGTCGATCTGCTCGGAACTCATGCTCTGGATCTGCTCCATCATTTCCTGGAGGCGATCGTTGTCGAAGAGGTTGCCTTGTTCGAGCGCCCGCTGGATGGCGTTCTTGAGCTCCTCCAGCGTATGCTCGTCCATCTCGCCGAAGGAGAAATAGGGATTGTTGAAGCCACTGCCGAGCAGAAAATCGGCTAACGCTTTGAGGAGATCCTCGGCATCGATGCCAAGGTCCTCGCCGGTATATTTGGAGTAGCGGACCGATTTCATGGGCGCCCCTCGCTAGTTGTATTGCCGGCGGAAATTCGGCCGTTCCGGCTTCGGCTCTTCACGGCCTGAATCGCGCTTCTTATCTTCCGCGGCGTACCCGCGCTCCTCATTGCGGCTGATGCGGCGGTGGGCATGCAGACCTTCGAGCACGAACTCCGCCGCCGCTGCGCGCACAGCATCGGGCTCGTTGGCCGAAAGGCCCAGTGCTTTAGTCTTTTCCATCAGGCCCTGAATGCCGCCGAGCTGCCGCACCATGGTTTCGGAATCGACATTCTCATCCAGTTTGAGCGAGCCGCCGAGATCGAACCATTGCACGATCTGCGCCATGTTGGCGCCGTCGAAATAATGGTTGTACACCTTGCCGACGGCCAAGCGGATCAGCTCATGGGCCACGGCGTCGCCGCCCTTCAATTCGCCCTCATATTCGAGTTCGAGCTTGCCGGTCATGGAGGGCAGCGCGGAATAAAGGTCGAGCACGCGCGGAACGGCCAGCCCTTCGCCGTTCTTGAGCGCACGACGCTCGGCGTTCGAACAGACATTCTCCAGCACCGAAATGGGCAGCCGCTGCGAGACGCCGGAACGCTTGTCCACTCGCTTGTCTTCGCGCGCCACAAAGGCGAGCGACTCCACCGCTTCGCGCACGTAATCGGGCACGCGCAGTTCGATGGGCGATGACCGATCGACCCACGCTTCTTGCGCGGTGATGGCGATGCCTTGCTCGATGGCCGCGGGATAATGCGTGCGAATTTCGCTGCCAATGCGGTCTTTCAGCGGTGTGACGATCTTGCCGCGCGCGGTGTAATCCTCGGGGTTGGCGGTGAAGACCAGCATCAGGTCGAGCGGCAAACGCACCGGATAGCCCTTAATCTGCACGTCGCCTTCCTGCATGATGTTGAACAGGCCCACCTGGATCTTGCCGGCGAGGTCGGGCAGTTCGTTGATGGCGAAGATGCCGCGATTGGCGCGCGGCAGCAGACCGTAGTGCACGGTCAATTCGTCGGAGATGTCCTGCCCGCGGCGGGCCGCTTTGATGGGGTCGATATCGCCGATCATGTCGGCGATGGTGACGTCGGGCGTGGCCAGCTTCTCGACGTAGCGGTGCTCGCGTGCCAGCCATGCGATGGGGGTATTGTCGCCCATTTCGGCGATCAGATCGCGGCAGCGCCGGCAGATGGGGCGATACGGATTGTCGTGGATTTCGCAGCCTTCGATGTACGGAGTGGTCTCATCGAGCAGCGTGGTCAGCATGCGCACCAGGCGGGTTTTCGCCTGCCCGCGCAACCCCAGCAGAATAAAATTGTGACGGGAAAGGACTGCGTTCACGACTTGCGGCACCACGGTATCTTCGAAGCCGAGAATGCCGGGGAAGAGTTCCTCGCCGCGTTGAATTTTACAGATCAGATTATTGCGAAGTTCGTCCTTCACGGTTCGGGTGGCCAGGCGCGCTTCCGGGAAGGAACTCTTGCGGAGTGCGCCGAGGGTACGGGGTGATTCCTGAATGGCTCTAGACAAGCATGCCCCCTATGCTGGCGATTGTATCAGAGGCGGAAAAATCGTGCCGGAACGCGCGCGAACGAATCGCGCAACAGACCGAAGAGCCCTCGCTCCGACATCGTGAGATGCCACAAGTCGATCGCCACGATTGGGCCGAATTCGCTCCAGCATAAACCGAGAGGGACGCGATTTCGTGGGTGAGTGCACGGGAAAAGGCGAGAGCGCCGGTGTGGTCGCCGGCGCTCTTTCGAAGTCTGCGATCCCCAAGGGCGTCTACGGGAACTGATTGCCCATGGTGGTGGACGATGTGTATCCGCCGGAGGCCGCCACAGAGATGACCACCGTGAAACGCGATGTGGCCGCGCACGTTCCGAAATTGAAAAGGAATGTCTGTTGCAGGCCGGCATTCACAGACTGCGGGAACGAGTCGAGCACCGTGGGTGGCGCTGAGCATGGAGGGCCGCCGGTTTGTTGCAGGGCGATCCCGGTAATCGTCACCGAACTGGCCGTGCCGCCATGGTTGGTCACTCCCACCGTCCATTCGCGCTGGCTCAAGCCGCCGGTGCGGCTCACAATCGCTGCCGTGAGTTGCGGGGCGTTGGCCAGGGGCGTGTTGATGAGCGCGAAGGTGGTGCTAATCGCCGTACCAAAGACGGTCGCCGTCACGGAGTAGCCGCCGGGGATGGTATTGGCGGTCAGGATTGGCGTGCTCGCAGTCCCGTCGGCCCCGGTAGTGACCGTCACGGTAGTGCCGTCGCCGGCGAACGTGCCGCTTGCGCCCGAGCCAGGCGCTGTGAACACCACGTTGACGCCATTGAGGGCGCGGCCGGTGCTATCGTGCACGAAGGCCTTGAGCACCGTGCCAAAGGCGCCGCCGATGGGCGAGGTCTGCGCACCGGTGAGAGGCCCGATGACCGCCGGATCGGATCCCACCCGATAGGTGATGACGGGCGAAACCGCCGGCGCGTAGTTGGCATCCCCGCTATAACTTGCATACACGTCGTAGATGGCGACGAAGGGAGCCCAATTGAAGGGACTTGTCGAAGCGGTAGGCGCTCCCTGGAAAGACTGGCAGTAGTTCTTCTGATTGTTGGCGGCGTAGTTGAAATAGACTGTATCGGTGGGAGGGAGGTTGCAATCGGGAAAGTCGTTCGTGCTGTTCACATAAAAGTACGAGAGCGGCGTGAAGACTTCGGGATTACTCCCATGGGTGGCTACATACAACGTCATGGTGCCGACGGGATTCACCGAACCATCGATCAATTGAGCTTTGTTCGCATAGGTGACCTGAGTTGTGAAAATGGGCCGGACGTTTGCTGTGTTCACCGTAATGGGCGGATCGATGGAAAATGAGACGCTGGCAGCCACTTTGAAATGCAGCGCGATGGGGAGGCTGTATAAGTCCGTCGGCAGTGCGCCGGTGACGTAGAGTGTGGCCTGAAGAGTATCCTGCGCAGAGGGCGATAGCCCCTGCACCGTCTGCGTGTTCACCCGGAAGGTAATGGTGGCGAACCCGAATTGATCGTACCGGGCGGGTGCGTTCAAGGATGTCAGCCAGTTGCTGGGACCTCCATTGGGATAGTCAAAGCTGGCGTTGAGGTTGGTGCCGGGATTCCCGCTGAATACCACGGTCTGCAAGCCCGGATCGGTAGGCGCGGGGCTGCTGCCGCCGCCCACTCCGCTCACCATGCTGACAGCCCCTGGATTGGCGCTCTTGAGCGGGGTCAGCTGGACCAGCGACGCAGTTGCTCCCGCACCCGAGCCGACAAAAGTCAGGGGAAGGGAAACCGCAGTGCCCTGATTCAAGGAGGCCAATTGCGCATCGGTCAGCAGGATATAGGCGTGCGAATTGCTGCCGGCGGTGCAATAGTCTACGAAACTGCGGTTGGCCAGGCTCGCGAGCGCTGAAACGGCCACCGCCACGGGACCGGGAATCGATCCGCTGCCGACGGAATGGCTGACCGTGGCCGTGAATTTCGTGGGATCGCCGGGGTTCTGCTGGAGGGTAACGCCGGCCAGGTTCGATGAGAGCGTTACAAACCGGCTGTTGATGCGCTTCCGGCAACTGATTCCCTGCGCGGCTTGCTGGTTGCCATCGAAGTATAGGGCAAGTGGATAGGGCGGGTAAGGAGAACTGGTGGTAGCGGAGTTCCATTGGACCGTGCCGACATCGAGGTAGTTCGGAGTGATGCGGGCAACAATGAAGCTGCCGTGATTGTCTGCCCCTCCAGTGCCGCTGACAAACTCCTCGAAAACTTTTGAATTGCCCGCACTGTCCTTGGTGGTGAGGCCATTCTGGGAGGCGCGATCGACTGCTTCTTGGTGGGTATGGCCGGCGAACATGCCGATGACGTTAAAGTCCTGGATGACACTCCAGAAGGAGTTGAAATCGTCCGTGCTCCAATCGACATCATCGCTGACGGAACCGCCGACCATGCTGAACGGAAAGTGCTGGTTGATCACCACGGGGCGTCCGCTGTTGCCGACATTTTGAATCAGGTCGTTTTGCAGCCACTCGAGCCCGGTTGGACTGTCCCGGTATTTATCGGCGGTATTTCCCGCCCAGACGTTCAGTTGCACAAAGTGGGTGCCTCCGAAATCCCAGGAGTAATTGCCGCTGCCGTTGCTGCCGCTGTCCATGTTGGTGCCGCCGCAGTTCATGCGGCTGGTCAAATAGTCGAACATGCGCCGGGCGGCACTCGAATCGGGAACCTGCGTCTTGGAATCGTGATTTCCCAGCCCGAAGAACATGGGGTATTGGAGAGATTCCGCGAGGTTGCCCTGCTCATACAGCAGGCGAAAGGCTCCCAGGTTTCCGATGCTGGAGTCGAGTGTGGCGTCACCGTTCACGATGACGGCGCGCGGGGCGGCGATGGTGTCCGAATCGGTACCGCTATTGAGGCCGAAAAAGCTGCCCCAGCGATAGTTCCCGGTAGCAAAACCGTTGATCTCGGCTACGTGGTTGATCTGGTCCTTGACGGCAAATTCCGGGCGGAAGAAGTGGATGTCGCTGGTGGCATAAAACGTGTCGCCGCCATTGGCGATTGCGGACGCCACCGCGCCGCTGCAACTCGGAGCGGGAAGGTTGCAGAAGATGTTGCCGCTGCTGTAGGGATCGATGCGCAACTTATTGCCGGATGGAGCGGTGCAAACGGAACCCACCGAGACGCAGCCGTGAATGCCGGGCGCGCCACAGCATCCCGCGGTTTTCGTGGTGTCGCTGTCGGGATGGCAGGTGGAGGAACCGAAGGCTTCCGAGTTGCGGATGATGTTATAAGCCTGGCTGCTTTGCGCCTGCGCCTGGAAGCCGGCGAAGAGGAGCATCGCCATCCCGGTAAGGGCGGCGCGAGGCCGTCTTCGGATCCCGACGATTGCGACCAGCATGGCGATGCCGATAACGATGAACATCGAAGGCTCCGGGGTCGTCTGCGGTGCGGCTTCCACAAAGACGGATGCGGTCTGGGACGCGCTATCGGAGAAGTCGTATGAGTTGGGGTCGAAGTCCGGGCTGTTCGGGTCGGTCGTAAAGTAATCGAAACTGAGGGTCAGCAAACCATTGACAGAGTCTCCGGGATTCGCCCCGGGATCGATTTGGAAATCTCCGAGCAGCGACTGCGGGAGCGTGGAATTCGGAGCCACCACCAGAAAGTTGGAGAAAATTTCATCGATGTAAACTCCGAGGGAAGTATCCGGGAAAAATGTGGAATTGGACAGGATGGCCCAGTCACCGGTGGTGTTGGACATTTGGAACAACCAGGACACGGTTATTCCTGGAGGCCCCGTCAAAGCTCCATCCGCAGGATCGAGCAGTAGCGTACTGGACTGACCGCGAAAGGCCAGACCGAAGAATGCAATCGAGAGCAAGAGTAGCGTTCGCACGGTGGGTATCCCTCCCGAGTTCGAATTTTCCACGTTGCGAAGTTGTCGGAAAGCTAGATGGGGCTAAAATGAGCTATCTAGCCTCCCGTTCTGAGGCTAGATAGCCCCTGGCTGGCGTTGAAAATGCAGAAGGTTACCCCCATCGATGCGTCCCTGCTCCAGAAGGTGATCGCCAGCCCGCAATTCAATCGCTCGGAGAGAATTTGCAAGCTGTTGAGCTTTCTTGCCGAGAGCGCGAGCCAGGGAAGACGGGTTAAGGAAACCGAAATCGGCGCCGCGGTGTTCGGCCGCAATCTGGATTACGACCCCAAGCTGGACTCGATTGTGCGCGTGGAGGCAACCCGGCTGCGCCGCAAACTGCGGGAATATTACCAGCAGTCCGGCAGCGGCGACCCGCATCAATTTCAACTGCCGCCCGGGCACTACGACCTTCAGGTTCTGCCGGCACCCATGCCGGCCGCGCCCACGACGCTGGCGCCGGCAGGGACGCGCTACCGATGGATGTACCTGGCTGCGGGCCTGATTGTGGTGGCGGCCATAATCCTGGCGCTGGCGGCGCGGGTTGCACCGGCGCCCATGCCGGAAACCAGCCCGTTCACCTCTCTTCCCGGGATCGAGAATCAGCCGGCCTTCTCGCCCGATGGTGACCGGCTGGCCTTCACCTGGAATCCCAAAAGCACCCCGGCGGTGTACACCGAGAATCTGAAGGGCGAGCATTTCCAACGGCTCACGCAATCGAACGATCGCGAATACTTTCCGGTGTGGTCGCCCGACGGAAAGGAGTTGGCCTTTCTGCGCAAGACGGCGTCCGACCGGATGGAAATCCGGATTGTGGCGGCATCGGGCGGCGAGGACCGGCTGATCGCCGGCATTGTCTCACTGCCCTCGACGGCGCCCGGGCTGAGCTGGTCGCCGGACGGGAACTGGTTGATTACCGCCGAAGCCACCGGGCAGGGCGACGCCATGCGGCTGGTCTTGTTTTCGCCGCGCAGCGGTGCTCGGCAGATATTTCAAGACTCCGGCGCGCGCACCGGCTATCTGTATCCGTCGTTTTCGCAGGATGGAAAATACGTCGCCTACGTCAAGAATCCGGACGTTGGTGTCAACGATGTGTTCGTTGCCGGTTTCCCGAGCGGCCATGAGCGGCAGATTACTTCGGACCACGCCATCATCCGCGGGCTGGCCTGGGCCGGTCCGCACGACCTGATCGTTTCGTCAACCAAAGAGGGCCGGCAGGATACTCTGTGGCGCATCCCCCTCAGCGGCGGCGCTGCCGGGCGGCTCACGGAAGGCACCGAGGCATCGCTGTTTCCAACCGTCTCGCCCGCGGACGGCAGTATCGCCTTTTCCCATAAGACCGACGATGTCAACCTCTGGCGCCGCCCGCTGGACTCGAAAGATCCCGGCGATGCAGGGAAGGCCTGGATCGCCGCAACCGGCCTCGATTCCAGCCCGCAATTCTCGCCGGACGGTACGCGGCTGGCGCTGCGCAGCAGCCGCAGCGGGCAAAGCGAGATCTGGATCGCCGAAAATGACGGCCGCACGGCCCGCCGTCTGACGCACTTCGCGGGTCCATTGACCGGCTCTCCCCACTGGTCGCCCGATGGACGATGGATTGTCTTCGATTCGCGCGCGTCAGGAAACTCCGACATCTGGTATGTATCGCCGGACGGCGGGACGCCGCGGCCGCTCACCTCTAGCGCCGCCAATGAGGTGGTGCCGAGCTTTTCGCGCGATGGCCGGTTCGTATACTACAGCAGCGACGCAGACGGCGCCTGGAATGTCTGGCGCAAGCCGTGGAATTCAGGCCAGGGCGGCCCGGCGGAGAAGGTTCGCGAGCGGGCCTTTGCCGCCACCGAATCTCCCGACGGCCGGTATCTCTACTATGCGCGCGGCCCGAATGAAGCGGGGCTGTTCCGCGCGCCGGTGGCGGGCGGCGCCGAAACGGCGGTGGTGGCGGGACTGACTTCGGGGATGTGGGGGAATTGGGTGGCAGGCGCTTCCGGCGTTTACTTCGTCGATTGGGTGGCAGAAGGTTCGGTGAGGCAAGCGTGGGCGCAGTATCGTCCCGAAAGCGGCGAGACGCAGCGCCTGTTCCGCCTGGAGCAGCCGATCCGATGGGACGGCGGACTTGCGGTTTCTCCCGACGGTAAGTCCTTGGTCTACGCGCAGCTGGACCGGATCGGCTCCGACATCTACCTGATGCGGCACTGGCGATAGTACTGTTCGCAGGTGGTTGGCGGCCGGACATTCCGTTTACCGATTGGCCGTGCATTTCGAAGCACTTCCAACCAACCGATTCACCTGCCGGAATGGCGGCCTCGAAGCATCGCGGGTTTTCGGAACACCGCCCGGTAGAGTATAATCAACGCGAATTCTCAAAACAGAGAGCTGGCCGGCAGGGAGCGATCGAACGATTGCGCCGACAGGTAAAGGGAGGGCAAGAGTTTGCCGCTGAAAGAAGTCGATCTAAAGACTCTCGCTACGTATAAAAAAGCGATCCATGCAGATGTGAGCAAGATTACCGATAGCAGCGCTATCAAGTTTTGGGTTTACAAAGACATCGAAATTCCCGACGACAAGGGTAAGAAACAGAAACTCCCGGCCTTCCTGGCGCTGGTGGAAGATGCCGGAATTCGCGGCTTCATGCGCGGGAAGAAGCTCCTCTGTTCCGGCACCTGCCGCCTGGAAGCGGGGAAGGTGGAGCTTCAGCCGCTGAAGGGAAAGGTTCCGTACAGTAAGCTGAAAACCTTTATTCCGCTCTATCTGGGCAAGCCGCTTCATATGCCGGCGAATGCCGAGGCTGACGAGGGCGAGGAAGTCGAGATCGACGGAGAAGAACAGACCACGCCGACCGATCCGACGGCTCCGCCGCCTCCACCACCACCACCTCCTCCGCCGCCTCCGCCTCCGCCTCCGCCGGGTGTGAACCTGGGCGCCGTGTGGGCCGACCTGTTCAAACAGTGTCAGGCAGCCGTAGCCGCCAACCCGGCGCGCAAAGACGCGCTCCAACATGCCGCGGCCGGTATACCCGATCTCATCAAGGCCAACAACGTTAAAGAGGCCACGGCGAAGATGGATGCTCTCAAGGCCCTGCTGCAGGCGCCTCCGCCGCCTCCGCCGCCGGGAGGGAACCTCACCGCCATCTGGGCCGATCTGCTGAAGCAGTGCCAGGCCGCGGTGGCCGCCAATCCCGCCCGCAAGGACCCACTCCAGCACGCCGCCGCGGGTATCCCCGACCTCATCAAATCCAATCCCGCCGAAGCCAAGAAACGGATGGACGCGCTTACGGCACTCCTACAGGCGCCGCCTCCCCCGCCGCCGCCGGGCGGCGGCAACCTGGCCGCCACCTGGAACGATTTGTTGAAGCAATGCCAGGCCGCGGTGGCTGCCGACCCCACTCGCAAGGAAGCCATTCAGCACGCCGCGGCGGGCATCCCAGACCTCATCAAGTCCAATCCGGCCGAGGCGAAAAAGAGACTGGATGCGCTCGCCGCACTGCTGGCGGAGCACACCACGGCGCCGCATAACGAGAAGGAAGCCAAGGCCTTCGAGGAGCGCTACGACACCCTGGAGAAGCGCTATCTCGAAGCCGTCAAGAATCCCGCCGCCGATGCCGGCGGCCTGCGAGCCGCCCTGGCGTTCGCTAAGGAGAAATCGCAAGCCGGCGACTTCGCCTCCGCGGAGAAAGCTCTGGACCGTCTGGAGTCTCTCCTCGAGAAAACGCCTGAACCGGGAACCACAGGCAACGGCATGCCCTACAAAGGCATCGTGGAATACCGCAAGTCCCTGCTGGAGTTCGACAAGGCCAAGAAGGCCGTTGCGGCACAAGTGGCGGCGCTCTCGCAAGCCGTCACCGCCCTTTCGCCCGACCACGAAGATCTCGCCGACGACATCGAGGAGCAGCTCAGCGGCCTCAACGAAGAGATCGGCGACGCCATTGACGACGCCATGTCGATCTCGGAAGACCAGGAGTCGCCCTTGACGGAAGCGGTGAAGGCGAGCCTGAAGAAGTATCTCAACGAGATTGCCGCCAGCCCGCTCATCAAGCGCGCCGATTCCAATCCGTTCGGCGTCAATGTGTCCATCGAGAAAACGCTCGGGGCCGCTCTGCAACGCGTCCAGCAATCGCTGCCGGTGCCGGCCTGAGCATTTTCGCGCGCGTCCAGATTTTGAATACCAGGAGAATTTGCGATGTCTACACTTGCCGTCAAACCGGTCGATGCCGAATGGCTTGAGGCCGTATACAAGATCACCGGCACTCCCAAGCCCGAGACCAACGGGTCTTCGCCCGTCGAAAATACCAAGCTGAAAAAGAAACTGGAAACGAAGCACAAGGAGCTGAGCGAGCGGCTCAAAGCCATAAAAGGAGTAATCCCCCCGGCCCTGAAGGGCAAGCTGGAGTCGTTGGGCGAGGACATCAAGGCGGGCTATAAAATGTCGGCCATCGAGAGCCGCCTCGACGACCTCGAGGTGAGCCTCAAGGATGTCGAAGACAACGGCTGGGCGGGCGACTCGCAGCAGTGGGCGGACGAGAGCCGGAGGCTCTTCAGCGAATTCGAAGTAGCCTGCGGGAAAGCGCAAACCGCGTTAGTCGACCGGGCACAAAAGCGCGCCCTGGCGCTGTCCAAAACCGAGACCGACCCCCTTCGCAAGAAACGCCTGATCGCGGCCTCCACCGAGGCCAAGATCAATTTCATTAGCGTGCCGATTGCGAAACTCCTGAGCGGTTACCGGCAGGATCTCACCCTGGACGGCGAGAAGAAGAAGAAGCAGACAACATCGAAATACACCAAAGAGCTGCAGGACACCCGCGCAGGCATCGAAGGCATCATTGACAATAAGCGGTTCGTCCACGTGGTTCGCCGCGAGCAGAAGCCCAGGGAAAAGGATCGCGACGCCGAGGCTAAAAAGCAGGCCCTGGCGGCGGCCCGCAAGAAACTCGCGGCGATGCGCGAGTTGGATGTGAATCGGGCGAAAGAGTTCGAAGCCCAGCTCAAAACTGCGGACAGCACCAAAACGGTGGAGAAGATCGATACCGCGATCACACTCGCCCTCCGTTACCTCCGTGTGCCGCCGACCGAAATGAAGGACAAGCAGAAGTCGCTCAATACCAAGGCCGAGGGCGTCACGAAAGCGCGTAAGGGCGCGAAGGGCGACCGCCGCGCCAAGCTGAAAGACCTGGAAAATACTACCAACGGCACGCAGGCGCTGCTCGGCACCGGCAATCGCAAGGTGATTGAGGCCGCCGAGAAACTTGCCGAGGACACCTCGAACGCCTCGTCGGATCCCAAGGTCGCCACCTTCTTCTCGACGATCGACGATCTGAAGAAAGAACTCGGAGACAAGAACATCAAGGCATTCTTCCCCAGGGAACATTCCGCCCTTATCGAAAGCTTGAAGAAGCTGGCGCAGGATGCGGATCCGCTGGAGATCGAACCGTCCGAGCTCGCTCTGGAGCCCGTCGGTCCTAAGGTCACCAAGCTGGTGGAAGATACCAAGAAAAAAGTGGAGTGGCAGAAGAGCACCAAGCAGAAAATGCAAACGCTCTATGCGCGCATCGCCCACGTGCTGGATGAGGGACTGTTCATCACCGGCAAGGCAAAGAAGAGAGGCATGGTGCAAAAGTGGAAGGAGATCAACGCCGCCTACGCCAAACCCGATGCCGTGATGAAGGAAGTGGACAAGGAAATTCTGAAACTGCAGGGGCAGGCGAATTCCATGTTCAATATGAAGAACAAGACTCCTCCCGATAAGGCTGGCTTGGACAAGGCCCTGAACGCCGACAAAGTCGCCGGCGACAAACTCCAACTGCAGCGCAATGCACGCTCCCAGGCGCTCAAGGAGATGAACGAACGCCGCAAGAAACTCAGCAAGTCACTGAAGGAGCTGAAGAGCAAGCTGAAGGGCGACCCCGCCCTGGAAGACGAAGTCGCCCTCGCCGAGGAGTTTCTCAAGTCTGCGAAGCAGATGGGGAAATCCAAGCAGGTGGCGGACGCGAACAAGAAGATCATCGCCGCCCACAATAAGATTGAACGCCTCAAAAAGAAACAGCCGGGCGCCGACGATGACAGCGAGGTCTATCTCCGCGACAAGGCTGCCGGCGGCTGGGGAAATGCCATCGAGAACGTGGTGGCGAAGATCGGCGAGATCAAGGTGGAGGCCCTCAAAGTAGCGGACGGCGACTCCAGCAAAGTCACGAGCACCATCGACAAGCTGACCAAAGACGTGTTCAGCCCCGCCGTCTTCACCTCCAGCTTCCAGGGTCCCATCAACGAACTGCTGGCCGCTAAAGATGTGAACAAGAAGAAGGCTGCCCGCGAGAAGGTGATCTCGGAGATTCGCTATATCCGCAAGCAGTTAGAGTCGAACGAGGTGCTGCTGCAACTGCGCGTCAACCCGTTCAACAAGAAAATATCCAGTACTCCGGTAACGGCCTACCTCGATCATCTCGAGTTGAGAACCACCAAGGCCATTCGTGAGAGCTAAGCACAGTGAAGAGGAGATGAATTCATGAGCACGCCCCAAACCGGAATCAGTCCCGAGAAGGTGTGGGTAGCCGCACTTGTCGGCTCGAAGGTATCGCCGAAGCCAACCGACCCCCTAAAGGATCTCGACGTCGATGAAATCCGCGGCGCCATGACTTTCAGCATGGAAAAGATCCCGCAGGGCGCTCTCGATCATCTGAAGGGCCTGGTGGGCAAGAACACCATGTCATCGCTCGACAAGAAGGGCAATGCCATGAATGAAATCGACACCCAGGAGGATAACCCGAACCTCAAGTCTCTCGATACCAAGACCATGAAAGCGGCCTCCGAAGCGCTTAAGAAAATCACCGCTATCAAGGACAAGGCGCTCGCCGCGAAATTCGATGAAGCCGGATACTCCGGCGAAAAACTCGAAAAGATGCAGGCCGCGCTCGAGGCCTTTCAAAACGGAGAGCCGCTGCCCAAGGGCTCGCCTTCGGAAAAGGAGATCAAGGAGTTCGAGAAACTAGCGGACAAAATCGACGGCGAAGTTGCGGACGAGGTCTTCACGCCGCTGGTCCGTCAGGGAGCGATGCCCGAGAACCTGGTGCCGGACCGCTACTCCAACATGAAGCGCACCTTCGAAGGCGCGAAAAAGGGCTACGAGGAGCGGCTCCAAAAATACACCGAAGAAGCGGGTGAGGGCTCCGAACTGATTCGCAAACTCGGTATTTCCCAGAATGTGATCGAGAAGGCCTCCAATCTGGGGTCGGCCATCCTGAAAGCGCTCCCTCCGCCGGTGGATGGGAGCGTGGTGGAACACGTAGACACCGCGGTGAAATTGCTGCCGCTTGCCTCGGGCATGGTGATTGAGACCGCCAAGCAGCTCGCCCAGAAAAAAGACCCGCAGGATATCATCAACTCCATCCTCGGCAACGTGAGCAGCATCTGCTCCACGGCGCTCGGCGACGAGCATAAAGACATCGCGGAAATCGTCAGCGGGTCGATCACTGCCGCCATCGCGGGCGGCAAAATGGTGCGCAGTATCATCGACAAAAACCCGCAGGCGGCCTTCGAATCTCTCGCCGCCGCGGTCAGCGCCGCCCTCACCACCGCCGCTACCGCCGAGGGCCAGCCCGAACTAAAGAACCTGGCGCCGGCGGTCATCGGCGCCATCGTCACCGGCGCCAAAGCCAAGCGCTATCGCGACGCGCTGAAGAAAGGCGACGACAAGGAAATCAAAGAGGCCCTCGCCGAATTGCTGGAGAGCAGCATCGAAACCATCGCCAACGCGACTAAGGGCGTGGTGAGTGAAGTGCAGCCCGACGAGGACGAGGCCGATTCCATCAACGAACTGGTGGAATCGGCAGCCGACGGCGCCAAGGAGGCGCAGGAAGCGCTCCTCGGCGACGACGAGGAAGAAGAAGAGGGCGTTTCCGACGAGGACAAGGAGCAACTGCTCGAACTGAAGAAGTCCATCAAAGAGCAGGACGAGATCATCGAGAACAAGTCCACCACCCCTGAAAAGAGGCGGGAAGCCTGCAAGAAGAAAGCCGAGGCCATCCTCGAATTGCAGGAAAACCGGCAGATGATCAAGAAGCTCAAGGAAGCCGACGATCCCGAATTCCTCGACATCAGCCAGGATGATGTGGACGATTCCGATGACGACGCCACGCCGCCGAAGAAGCTTCAGGAACTGATTCTGCAATTGCAGAAAGACCAGAAGATCTTCAAGCTGATCAATACGCTTTCCTCGCTCCCGTTGCAGATAGCCGCGGAGTTCTTCCCGCCTGCCGGAGCGGCTCTCAATTTCAAGCAGTTCGCCTTCGAAGTATTCATTGCCGTCAAACATGCCCGCGCGCTGCTGGTATGGCAGGACAACGCCAAGAACGCGAAGTGGGGCGCCTCTCCGCAGGTGCACGCCATGTTGAGCCGCGTCGGCATGTCGGAACGGCGCGCCACCGAGCACAGCATTAACGCGGCACTCTACCTCACGGCCGGCATCGGCAACATCGTCACCACCGTGGGCGCGCACGGCGCTCCTGTCGGCATGGCGATGACCGCGGGCGCGAAGGTGGGGCTGGCCGCCGCGGCACTCGCCAAGGTGGCGATTGACGAGGCTGAGATGGAGAAGGGCTGGCGATTATTCCAGGCCGCTCTCAAGGATCCGAAAAATCGCAAGGCGGCCCGCCGCGCCATCGAGGACAATCCCACGCTCGCCAAGTACTCGCTGGCCTGGGGCGCGATCGAAGGCGGCGATGTCTTCGCCAAGGACGCGCTCAAGAAATGCGGGATCACTCCCAGAATCCTGGAAACTGAAGGCGCCAACGTCCAGGAAGTGCAGCGGTACCTGGAGACCATGTTCGATGAGGATCTCATCATCCTGCGGGCCGTGCCGGTAAAGAAGGCGTGGTATCCCAACAAGAAGCCCGTGCTGACGTTCGTGAGTTGGACGGCGTTCCTGGGCGCCGCCACCACCAAGGCCAAGCCGCCCCTCGCCAAAGGCTCCGGAGGCGCGGTGAGCGAGGCCTTCGTCAACTACAACACTGCCGAGAAGACGTTCAAGGCGGCCACCAAAGAATACGACAGAGCCAAGGCGGAGATGGACAAGATCGTCTCCACCGAGATGGGCAAACTCCCCAAGCGCGATCCCCGAAAGAGAGGGCAGATTGTCGCCCCGAAAACGGTGGCGCAAATCCAGCAAGACGCGATCGATCAATCCAAGATCGAAGACGCCAAGAAGAATCTGGAAGAGAGCAAGAAGGGTTTTCTGGCGGCGGTGGCGGAAATCAAGTCCGCTGCCAGCGGCTTCGCGCCGCTCAACGAGACTGACAAGAAAGAGCACGTTGAAATGCGCGAGTACCTGGATGCGCTGGAGGCTTTGGGCGATCTGAAACTGCGCGAACTGGGCGGCGATGCGGTCGCCCTGGATATGACGGACGACGAGGAACAGGTGGAGGGTGAGGACGAAGATAAGTAAGCGTCCCCAAACGCGCTACCGGTAAGTGGCCGCTCGCCGGTAGCGCACCTTCTCAGCGCTGCCGATGAGTCCGGCCCGTCATGAAGATCTTTGTGCGCCCCGCACTCCCGAGCGACGTCGATTTTGCTCGTGGGCTTTATTTCGAGACCATGCGCGCGACGATTGAGCCCTTGTTCGGTTGGGATCGACGCCGCCAGGAGGAGAGTTTCGCGGGGTGGTTCGATCTTCAGGAAGCCCGCATCATTGTGGCCGATGGCTGCGATGCCGGGTGGATGCAAATCCGCACAAATGAGCGCGAGATTTTTCTCGGGTCACTTTACGTGATCCCTGAAATGCAACGTCGTGGTATCGGTACGTACATCCTGAGTGAATTGATTGCTCAATGCCAGCATTCTTCGAAGGCATTGACTCTGGCTGTGATGAAGATGAATCCGGCGATTCGCCTTTATGAACGCCTGGGATTCCGCGTCACGCACGAGGACGCATACAAGTTCTACATGCGAGCGTACGAAGATCCAGATTAGTTCCCGGTAGGCGTCTTCTCCATGCGGTCGACGATGATGATCTCTAGCGAGACTTTCTTCGCTTCGAGTTTCAGCCCAGCCTGCGATTGCAAGGCGCCGGCGATGTCCGGCTGATGCGGGGGCTCGCCATCGCCCTGACTGACCGCGATGCGGCCGCTGCCCAAGTTGAGGCCCTGCGTGGAGAAGTTCAGAACGAAATCGTACTTCCCGCTGAGCCCGGTCTCATCCGTCACCGGCCGCTGTAGTTGATGCTGCAAAATGTTGGCCAGTTGCGGCATGCTGAACTGCCGGAAATTCGCGCGTGCGTCCGCCGTGCCGGGCAGCCCCGTTAGCTGCAGGAACATGCCCGCGCGGTCAGGCGCTGGAAAGTAGCCATCGGGGCCGGGCTTCAGCGGGGGATCGGGAGAGCCATCGTCTTTCGGCACCGGGGAGGCGGCCGATGGCTTCAGCTTCGGCCCTCCTTTGCCAACCACCAGCGCGAAGCCCGAAGCCTCCCTGGTTTCGCGATGCGCCGCCATTTGGAAGCGGTCGGCAAGCAGATTCTGGAACATACTCCGGAACTGCTCCATGGTCGTGCCTGCCGCCATGGTGGCATCGATATCGAAGTGCTCGCGGTCGAGCCACTCCGGCCCGGCGATCTGAAAATCGTTCACGCCGTAGGCTTTCGTCAGTACGAAGCGCGCCGTTACGAACGCGTAGTGAATTCTTCCGGGGTCCGACGTGTCGGGTCCGCCGGTGGGTTCCTGGTAGCGGCGCGGGCGGTCGGCGGCTGTGATGTGTCTGACCGCCCTGCCTGGTCCACCGACGGCGCCGCCGACTTCGACCGGCTTCACCGACGCCGCTTCGAACGTGAGCCGCTCCTGCGCCGCCGCGATCACGTATGCCAGCGGCAGTCCGAGCGCCAGAATCGCGGCGACTGTCCAGCGTGTTGTACCGCGCGACAGCGAGACGCCATCCAGGATGCGATCGAGGCGACGCTCCGGGCGTTCGTAACGGGCCATCGGCACACCCTGCCAGCTTGTCGTCCGAATGCCTCGCTGCATGAATTCCAGCAGCGTCTCGGCGTACGTGGCGCGATCCTCTACGGCGGCGATGGCGGCATCGTCGCTGGCCTGTTCCGCCAGGCGCACGATCTGGCGGTCGAGGTACCAGCTCAGCGGGCTGTACCAGAGGAGCGCCCGATGAATCGCGGAGAGCGCCTGCACTGCCGGATCGTGCCGCGCGATGTGCGAGCGCTCATGCGCCAGCACGGCGGCCAATTTGCTCGCGCTCCACTCGCGCCAGTCGGGCGGCAATAGGATGACGGGGCGCACGATTCCTAAAGTTACCGGAGAGGAGACGTGGTCCGACTCGCGCACTCCCGCGAGTTCCGTATGCTCGGCGCGGCGCAACAGGCGCAAACTGAGCGCCAGACCCGCGGCCAGACGCAGCAGGAGAGCCGCGGCGATCGCGCAATAGACCGCCGCCAGCCAATCGAAGCGCTTCGGGGGCGGCGCTGCGGGAACTTCTACGGTCACCAGTCGTACCTGCCGGGCAGGTGGCGCCTGGAAGTCCGGTATGGGCGCCGCGATGGTCGTCCGCGTCTCCACCGGCAGCGACGGCAGCGACATTTTGAGCACCGGCAGCGCCAGCGAGACGCCGAGAATCGCCGTCCACACCGCCAGCCTCACCGCCGGGTCCTTCACCCGTAGCGCTTTCAGCAGCACGACGCCGCTCGCGATCAGAATCGAAGAACGAAGCGCCCATTGGGCCAGAAACTGGGCGGCAATCATGATTTGCCTCCTTAATTGGCTGTGGGGATCCGACGGACTCATTCCTGGGATCCATTCTGAGTCCAAGCTGCGCCGGCATAGCCGCAAAGATGTCCGGGACATCCGTGGCTTCAACCGCAACTCCCGGCTTGCGGAAGGTCAGGACGAAGTCGTACTTCGCCGTCAACCCGGTGTCGTCCACCACTGGCCGGCTCGAAAGCGCGTTCAGCGTCCGCACCAGATCCGGCATTGTTTGTTCGCGGCCAGTGAGGCGGACGGCGGTCACCCCGATCGTGCTGAAGAGACCGGCCCCGGTCTTGGGCACATTGGGATGCACCGGAAAACCATCGGGGCCGATTTGAGGGCGCGGCCGCGGCTCCTCTTTGACGTCCGGCTCCGGCGGTCCGGGGGTGTTAGCAGGCTCCTTCGATTCCTTCATTTTCAGGCCGCCTTTGGCCACTGAGATGACATAAGCGTGCGACACTTTCGTCTCGATATGGGCCTGCAATTTGAATCGCTCTGCCAGCAAATTCCGTAGCATCACGCGAAATTGGTCTCTGGTTGTGTCCGGCGGCAAGGTGGCATCAACCTGAAAGTACGTCTCGTCCAACCAACCCGGGCCCTTGATCTGTGCAGGCGTTTTGACAGCATACGCTTCCATCAGGAGGGCTTGTAAGCTGCTGGCAGGATAGTGAATCCGGCCTGGGTCGCTGGAGCCGGGACCTCCCGTATTCGGCAGGATGGTAATTCTACCGTGGCTGTCGGGCACTGGGGGCGATGCTTGCTTGATAGACGCCGCGTCAAAAACAGGGGACGGATCCTGCGGTGCGGCCACCGCCATCCGCAGCCCCAGAGCCACAATCGCCGCCAGCTTAGTTCCCACTGGGCGTTTTCTCCATGTGGTCGACCACCAGAATTTCCACTGAGACCTTCCGCTTCTCCAGCTTTAGGCCCAGTTGCGATTGTACGGCGCTGAAGATATCGGGAAGTGGCTCGGGTGCGGAAGGATCGTCGGATGGCGGGAGAGGCTGCAAGAGCGCGGTCGCGCCGCGCGGTCCGCCGAGATGGCCGGCATAATCCAAACGGATGTTGTACTTTGCGTTCAGGCCGGTGCGGTCTTCGACAATCGAATCCAAGAGATCGCCGAATTCTTTCGCCAACTCCGCCATGGTGGCTTGCGGGCCGACCAGCCGGGCGCGCTGATTCGTCGCGGCCATCACCGCGATTCCTTTCATGTGCGGCGGAGTCGCGGGAAATCCATCCGCGCCCACATGGTCCTTGTGATTCCGGTCGTCCGGCCCGGTATTGGGAGTCGCCGCCTTGAACTTGGGACCATCCTTCACAACCGTCAGCGCGTACCCGGTGATCTCTTTCGTCTCGACGTGGGTCTGCAATGCGAAGCGGTCGACGAGCAGGTTCTGGAGCATCTTTTGGAACTGTTGCTTGGTGGTGGTGGGTGGCATGGTGGCGTCGACGGCCAAGACTTCCGTATCGGCCCAGTCGGGAGTCCTGACGTCGAAGTACCCTCGGTAGGCACGCTTAAGGAGAGCAGTGACAGGGATGAGCGGGTAGTGGATGCGGCCGGGATCGTCGGAGCCTGGACCTCCCTTGTTCGCATAAAGCGACGAGTCGACGTGTGCATCTGTGAGGAAGGCGACGCGGCCATTCGCGACGACCAGCCCCGGCGGTGCAGTAGTTGTCTTCACCGACGCCGCTTCGAACGTGAGCCGCTCCTGCGCCGCCGCGATCACGTAGGCCAGTGGCAGTCCGAGCGCCAGAATCGCGGCGACTGTCCAGCGTGTTGTACCGCGCGACAGCGAGACGCCATCCAGGATGCGATCCAGGCGACGCTCCGGGCGTTCGTAACGGGCCATCGGCACACCCTGCCAGCTTGTCCTCCGAATGCCTCGCTGCATGAATTCCAGCAGCGTTTCGGCGTACGTGGCGCGATCCTCCACGGCGGCGATGGCGGCATCGTCGCTGGCCTGTTCCGCCAGGCGCACGATCTGGCGGTCGAGATACCAGCTCAGCGGGCTGTACCAGAGGAGCGCGCGATGAATGGCAGAGAGCGCCTGCACTGCCGGATCGCGCCGCGCGATGTGCGAGCGCTCATGCGCCAGCACGGCGGCCAATTTGCTCGCGCTCCACTCGCGCCAGTCGGGCGGCAATAGGATGATGGGGCGCACGATTCCTAAAGTTACCGGAGAGGAGACGTGGTCCGACTCGCGCACTCCCGCGAGTTCCGTATGCTCGGCGCGGCGCAACAGGCGCAAACTGAGCGCCAGACCTACGGCCAGACGCAGCAGGAGAGCCGCGGCGATCGCGCAATAGACCGCCGCAAGCCAATCGAAACGCCTCGGGGCTGGCGCTGCGGGAACTTCCACCGTCACCACTCGTACCTGCCGGGCAGGTGGCGCCTGGAAGTCCGGTATGGGCGCCGCGATGGTCGTCCGCGTCTCCACCGGCAGCGACGGCAGCGACATTTTGAGCACCGGCAGCGCTAGCGAGACGCAGAGAATCGCCGTCCAAGCCGCCAGACGCACCGACGGGTCCTTCACCCGTAGCGCTTTCAGCAGCACGACGCTGCTCGCGATCAGAATCGAAGAACGAAGCGCCCATTGGGCCAGAAACTGGGCGGCAATCATGATTTCCCTTCCTTGCGCGCGGCGATCTTTTCCACCAGCCGCTGCAATTGTTTGGGCTGCAAAACCTGATGATCCACCAGACCCACCAGAAAATCCTCCACCGAGCCGCCGCAGAACCGGTCGATCAGTTTCTGGGCTCCCTCCACCGCCACATTGCGGCGGTTGCCCACCGCGCGGTATACAAAGGTGCGTCCCGCCACTTTATGCGCCACGTAACCCTTCTCTTCCAGATTCCGCAGGATGGTCCGGATAGTGGAGTCTTTGAGCGCGCGTTCGCGGGCGACCCCTTCGCGGCAAGTCTCGGCGGTGCAATCGGGATGGGTCCATACAAAGTCCATCAGGAACTGCTCCAGAGGAGTGAGCGGCTTGCGGGACTTGGTGTTAAGCATTGTAGCGTTACAATATCTAGCAGTTGGGCGCGGCGAAGTCAAGCTTTTTCGCGAACCTAATAGCGCTCATTCGCTACAATGGCTGCTGTGGAAACTACCGAGACAAGCAGAATCCGGGCCCTGTGGAGCCGCTACAAGGACATCTCGCACGACGTGAATCGCGGCTTCGTCGGAGAATGGACCGTCACCATCATTCTGCTGCTCTTCGCCACCACCACGCTGGTGCAGGCGTTCGTCATTCCCAGCGCTTCCATGGAGAAAACGCTGCTCATCGGCGACCATGTGCTGGTGGATAAACTCATCTACGCGCCCTCCGGGCCGGTCTCCCGCCTGCTGCTGCCCTACCGCGATGTCCGCCGCGGCGACGTCATCGTCTTCCGCTACCCGCTCGATATCAAAGAGGACTACGTGAAGCGCGCTATCGGCGTGCCCGGCGACCATATTCATCTGGTGAACAAGCAACTGTGGCTGAACGGCCATCCGGTGGACGAACCGTACGCCATCCATTCCTCGAGCATGATCGATCCGTACCGCGACAATTTTCCTGCGCCGCCCAATTCGGCCCTCCCACCGTCGGCCATCGATATGCTCGAAAATCACGTGGTGAATAATGACCTGGTAGTGCCGCCGGGTTTTCTTTTCGCTATGGGCGACAACCGCGACGACTCTTCCGACAGCCGCTACTGGGGCTTTGTGCCGCGCGAAAATATCGTGGGAACGCCGGTGATCATTTACTGGTCGTATGAGGCTTCCACCGCCGATTTGACCAACGGCAATATCGGGCTCGACCACATTGTGGACGTGGTGGTGCACTTCTTTACCAAGACGCGCTGGTCGCGTACCTTCAAACTGACACGCGGCTATCCGTTAAAGTGACGGTCAGTTCGATTCGGCGTTGAATTCGAAAGTGTCGGTATTGGTGTGGACCACCAGGCGGCCGGCGCCCAAAGGCTTGCCTTCGGTGGGAAAGAAGACTGCGCCATCGGTAGTTTCGCCCACCGCCAGTTTGGTTTGCACCAGCGCCAGCGCGCTGGCAATCAGCGACGTGGTGACCTTATTGCCGCTGGAGGCGATGGCCGCCTGGCGGCGCGATTCCCACCCCTTCAGCGCTTGCGGGTGCGGGTTCCCGTAGATGGCGTTCTCATAGGTAGTCACCAGCTTGATGGCGTCGTTGCCGTTGCCTTTCTGGCGCAACATTTCGATCACGGCGCGGGCCGGCACGGCGCGAATCTTCTCCCCGTCGGCGCGCTCGAAGGTGAAATCTTCCGGCCGAATAATATACGGCCCCTTCGAACCGTTGGACACCGCCACCTGTAGAATGGCGTACTGGTGCAGCGTCACGGGCAGGTGGCTGAACATCACGGTGATCCCGGACCTGGTGAGCGTCTGGAATTTGATTCCATTGTTCTGGACCTCGATTGCCTGCGCAAAAGTACACCGCGCCACACCTACGATGCCCAGACACACCGCCCCGAGAAGCCGATTCATGAGACCATATTACGCTAAGTGACTCCCTTATTTTGGGGAAAAATGCCGAATCGAGAGAGCCATTCTATTGGCGGCGTCCGCGCCTGGAGAGCGCGTAACGGTGGGTGCGCCATCGTCGACGGGGGCCTCGATGGCGAACTCGAATCAAGGCGTCTGCAGACGCTGGACGACATAGGGGCCACATCGTGAATAGTGCCGGCTGTTCCAACTATAAATCGTCTCGGCCGTCGTAGATTCCCCCGCCGACAATTCCCATGGCGGACGAGGTCTGCAGGGCGTCCGCATATTCATCGCCGCTGAGTGAGATTACGGACAGCCGTTCGCGTATGCTGCCGATAAAGAGCATAGTCTGCTCCGCGGTCAGGCGATGCTTGCCTGGCATCCGGGTCAGCGTGGAATAGACTTCCGCCAGGCTATGCGCACCGCAACAGCCAGTTGACTTGCGGAACTGAATGAAAAGCGCAAGGCTGGCGTTATGGTGAACGTGATCGCCGTAGAATACCGGCACGAGCACCGAAGTATCGAAGAAAGCCTTCATTCGCCCCGGCCGAGATTCGCCAGGTCGCGCTCTTCGCGGATCTGCTGCAACATCTCGTCGGTAGCGGACGCGGGCAGCGGTTGCCCGGCGTGGAACACCCAGACTCCCTCCTCTTTTGTGAGCGGACCTGCACCCCGAACTGGCCGCAGCGTGATCTGCTCCACGGCGCTCTCCATCTCGAGCGCGTCCCCGGCTTCCAGATGGAGTTCTTCGCGCAGTGGCTTGGGGATGACGATACGGCCAGCCCTGTCGATTGTGAGTCGGGCAGTCATCTTGGCATCATCCTCTGGGTTAAACCAACGATCAATACCATTGTAGGTGAGGACGGCTTACCGGCTTTCCGTGAAACCGGCCGTTGGAGCGTCATGCAAGAATTGGGATGAGGCCGTTAGGGGCAATTCGATTGTCTCCGGCATTCATATGCGCCTGCTCTTACCCGTCGCACTCATCGCCATTTCGATCGCCGCGGCGGCGCAAAGTCGCGGCTCGGTAAGCCGCCTGGTCGCCCAGGTTCGCGGCGATCTCGAACGCGCGCAGAGCGATAGCCGTATCGCCAAAGATCTTCGCAAAGCGCCGCTCTCCGAACGGTTGGACGACCGCACCATCGAAATCCTGCAAAGCGAAGGCGCCGGACCGGAGACGGTGGAGGAGCTTCTGCTGCTGCGCGACCGGTCGGAGCGCATGCCGCGCCCCGCCGCGCCCGCCATTCCCCAGCCGCCGCCGCCGGAGCGCGCCGCGCAGGTGCAGTTCTGGAATGCAGCCCACGACAACGCGCTGCACTATACCGGCAGGCTCCCCGATTTCATCTGCAGCGAGCTGATTCGCCGCTACTTCGACTCCAACGGCAAGGGCGGGTGGAAGCTCGACGACACGCTGGCGCTCCAGCTCACTTACTTCAACCGGGAGGAAGAGTACAAGCTGATGACGGTGAATAACCACTCCACCGGGATGTCGTATGAGCAATTGCACGGCGCCGTCACGGAGGGCGAGTTCGGGAGCATGCTGGCGGCCATCTTTGCGCTGAAATCGCGCACCAATCGCGATTGGGACCACTGGACGCTGCTGCGCTCGCGTCCCACCCACGTCTACACGTTCGCTATCGCTGCGGCCAACTCCGACTATCAGGTCACGGCCGGCGGCATGGGCGACGAAGATCGCGTGAATGTGGGCCAGCACGGCTATGTGTACATCGACGATGCCAGTAAGATGGTGGTGCGGCTCACCACCGTGGCGGACCAATTCCCGGCAGGCTTCGATGTCCGTAAGGTGATCCAGAGTCTGGACTACGATTTCACCGACGTCGGCGGCACAAGCTACCTGCTGCCCCTGCATTCGGAGACGATTCTGTGGGCGCATCCCTACCGCCGCCGCAATGAGACGGACTTTCTGCAATACCGCAAGTTCTCCGCCGACACCACCGTCACCTACGATGGCCCGGTGAAGAAGTAGCGCCCCTTTTCGAAAACTTCTGAGACCCTTCGCGGCGCCCTCACACGTAGCATTTCCGTGTCCTCACGCTTGGCGACCATCGACTACCTCCGCGGCATCGCTGCCTTGGCCGTGGTCTGGTTTCACTGCACCGCCGGTAGCGGGGTGATCCACGATGGCTGGCTCTATCGCAGTGGCTCTTACGGATGGCTGGGCGTGGAGATGTTCTTCGCCATCTCTGGTTTCGTCATTCCCTATTCGCTTCATCGCTCCGGTTATTGCCGCGCCGATTTCGGCCGCTTCCTGCTCAAGCGGATCGCGCGGCTGGATCCTCCTTATTTCGCCGATATTCTGGTATGCCTGGCGCTGTCGTACCTGGTGACGCTGGCGCCCGGATTCCGCGGCGCTCCCCCGCATTACACGTGGGGACAACTGGCGGCGCACGTGGCGTACGTCAACTCATTCGTGCACCTGCGCTGGATCAACGTAGTCTTCTGGAGCCTGGGAATCGAGTTCCAGTATTACCTGCTGGCCGGCCTGTCGTTCCCGCTGCTGGTAGCGCGCCGCCCGGCGGTTCGCTTCGGATTCCTGGCCCTGCTGCTGGCGCTCTCCCTGCTGATTCGCAATGAGGCCCTGCTCTTCCGCTACCTGCCGCTGTTCGCAGCGGGGATGTTGGCGTTTCAGTCGCGCGCCGGACTGATCTCCCGGAGTGCATTATTCGTCGGCCTCGGCGCGACCGGGGTCGCCGGACCCATCGCCATCGTCGGCATCGTCACCGCGCTCCTCATTCGCTATGTCGAACTGCCGGCGTCGCGACTCACCGCTATGGGGGCGATCAGTTACTCGCTGTATCTGCTGCACGTGCCGGTGGGCGGCAAGATCATGAATCTCGGCGGGCGTTTCGCCCATGGCGCACCTGAATTGGCTGCGCTCCTCGCGCTGGCGGTAGGCGCGTCGATTGCCGCCGCGGCGATCTTCTATCGCTACGTCGAGCGGCCTTCGCAGCGCCTGTCGTCAGCCATTCGTTTCCGGGTCCGGGTTGACACTGTCTGACATTACGCACACAATGTGTGGGTAATGCTGGGCGAGTTCGAATACCTCCTGCTGAGCGCGGCGGCGAAACTGGGCGAGAGCGCTTATGGCGCTGCCATCCGTCAGGAAACCGGAAAGGCCACGGGCAAACTCTGCTCCATCGGCGCCCTCTACACCACGCTCGACCGGCTGGAGGCCAAGGGACTGATCGAAACCTGGATGGGCGAGGCCACACCGCAGCGCGGCGGGCGTCCCAAGCGCATGGTGCGAATCACGCTTGAGGGTCGCACGGAAGCGGCGGCATTTTTTGCCGCGGTGGTGCGCGCGACGCGCGGCGTTTCCTGGGAAGCCGATGGCACGGCGGTGGCCCGATGACTGGCCCAGCCTGGTGGCTGGCGTCGCTTCTGCTCTTGCAGGATGAGCGCGATGCGGTGTGCGGCGACCTGGCGGAATCGGGCGAACCCTGGTGGCGCGCGCTTGCCGAAGTGCTCGGGCTGGCGGCGCGGAGGCAATGGCGCCGGGGGCTGGCGCTACTGTTCGCGACGGCCATGGGCTTGCTGCTGGTGCGGCAATCCTTCTGGCTGATACAGTTGAGCGCCACCGAACTCTGGATGTATGTGGGCAACTGGCGAATGGCCGATATCGGCAACTACGGCTTCTGGCGGGTGCTGGCACAGGAGAGCGGACAACTCGCGCTCGCCGGTCTGTGGTTGATGGCGGGGTCGCTGGCGGCCGGGGCGACGTTGAGCTTCGCCGGGCGAAAAACGCCGGCCGTCATTTTCACGCTGGCGCTGGCGGCGGCCAACCTCGCGAATGTGCCGCGCGAAGGATTCGTCTTCGCCATCTATTCCTATGCGGTGTTGGCCGCCGTGATTCTAGCGCCGGCGCTGGTCGGATGGCGCCTCATGCGGCAGCGCTCGTCATCGCCCGCCTAAGTACTCAATCGCGCGGCGAACAATTTCGCGTCTGGCTTCCCAGATGGTGAAGCGTTGGGCGCCCACCGGAATGGTCGGCGAATAAAGAACCGAACGCGGCAACCAGGCAAACTGGGGGTGGCCTGAGGCCGCTGCGGAGATCGTCTCTACCGTCTTTTGCAGCTCCCGGAAATCGGCCAGGTCGAAGCCTGAAGGTATCGCGGGATGGGGCGCGAGCAGTTGACGCTCTAAGTCGCCAGAGCTCTCGCCCCATAACGCGGCACCGAGTTTCATGCAGCGATGAAACTGAGCTTCGGCGCGCGTTGCGTCCGCGGTGCCGAACGGCCGCGAGCCAATCGCCGCGTCGAGCTCTTCCTCGTCCATTCATCCCCCCACAGCTTTATATCACGTCTGCACTCAATCCGGAGCTGGCGCGAACCAACGAGCGCCGTTGAGCTATGCTGTACTTGCCTGAATGAATCCCGCGCCCCATCTCTCGATCTCTAAAATCGGCCCCGACTCGAACGTCTTACTGCGGAATCTCTTCGAACACTACATCCACGATATGGCCGAGTTCTTCGATATCGATACCGGGGCTGACGGCAGTTACTCTTATGACACGTCCGCGATATGGACGCGCGGCGACCACGTATACCTGGCAAAGAGTAGCGATTCAATCGCCGGCTTCGCCCAGGTCGGATCGGCAGTGGAGTGGCTCGGCGATAGCTCCGCGTATGACATGCGCGAGTTCTTTGTCATCCGCAGACTTCGCAGAAGCGGTTTCGGCCACAGTATGGCAACGCAGGTTTGGAACGAACATCCGGGCGAATGGCTGGTGCGAGTTGTGGAACGGAATGTGGCAGCGGTCCTCTTCTGGAGGACTGCCATTTCGCGACAGTCTCCTGGGTCTTATGTAGAGGAGGGAAGAATGGTCAATGGGCGCCCCTGGCGATTCTTCCGGTTTACATCGAAGGGACGATAGGGCGCGGAGCTCCGGCTAGTCCTGCGGGACACTTACTGCAATTCCGGATTGGTCGATCACGCCTCCCGGCCGGATTCCGACTAACTTCGTGCCAATTCCAGTAATGTGGACGGTGACGACGACGCTGCTTGTCCGCTGGGCGACGTCAGGGGGAACCGTGGCTTGACCGCAGAACTTTTGGACGTCATTTTCGGACTTGCTGTGCTGCCTGCCTCCCCTGGCAATTTCACTCACCGCGATACTGGCGGTGTCCTTGTCAGAGGAGTCCAGCAGCGCGATACCCATGCGAGCTTTTGGACCCAGGTTCAGATCGTCACTCGCCATCCTCACACAGAAGTCTACTGCTCCAGTGGCCTTGTTCAAGGAGGCAGAGCCACGGACCCAAGCATTCGCGGATGGACTCGTGGGGTCAGGTGAGGGACTGGACTGCATCAGCAAAATCGCACTGCCACCGGATTGCGACAATGTTTGTTGTTGAGGGGCAACTTGCGGAACCGCCGAACCCCGTACGGGTGTCTGCGCTTCAAGTAAGGAGCAGCCGAAAATGCACAGTATCGCGACCATACTCCGCGGACCTGGTGCGCTGGAAGATGGGTGTAGCATGCCATAAGTCTAGCACCGTCGGCATCACGCGAAATTTGGTTTGGGTGCGAATGCGCGGCCCTGCTTCTCGACGAGGAAGAAATCAGTTCGCGCGTGGAACTTTCTCTGAGTGGTCAACAACGAGAATGCGAATGGACCGCGATCTTTCGGTTCGAATTTGAGCCCGAGTTGCTCATGGAGTGCCTCGGGGAGGCTGGGTCCGGGCTCGGCATCGGAGGGCAGCATGCCGAGGTTCTGCACCCAGTAGAGGGTGAAATCATATTTGCCATTGAGTCCTGTGGCGTCGATAACGGGGCGTTTCAAGTAAGCGGAAAGGACCGCGGCGGTCGCCTCCAAGGTTTCTCCACGGGCCCGTCGCACGACCCTGCCACCCGCCGCCGCGACGGCCGTCTCCTCGCCCGGCTTGAGCGTGGGATACCCCTCCGGCACTCGTGCTGCGGGACGCGGCTTTCCGGTAGCGTCCTCGAACTTCGTCCCCCGATTGGCAGCGACCAACTCATAGACCGGCATCTCTTTCGTTTCCCAATGGGCCTTAAGATCGAGCCGCTCGGCCAGGAGGTTCTGAAGCATCAAACGAAACTGCTCTTCACTCACGCCAGGCGCGAGTCTGGCGTTTAAGGTGTAACGCTCAACGCCCATCCATTCAAGCGGCGTGAACTGATATGGCTTGAGATCGTACGCTCGCGAGATGAGAGGAACTAATGACACGTATTGAGCCGTGAAGCGTTCGGGATCGCTGGTGCCTGGGCCGCCCCACCATCCCACCCTTATTCCCTGGCCGCTTTGCTCGGCGGCGGCCAGACGCTGCAGCTCGCCAGGGTCCACACGCTTGAACGAAGCGACCTCAAACCTTGTGGACTGCGAATAGAGTGCCGTTGTGGTGTGCACAAGCAGCACGGATGTTAGTAGGATCCGCACCCCGTCGTAGCCATTCTCGGGTTGGCGCCGGCTCACCCGCTACTTAATGATGTCCGGAGGAAAGTCCACGCCACGGCCATGACGTTCGGTAATTCCGCTCGGCCGGATGTTTCCGCGCAGTGTGGCATCGCCGATTTTCAGATACATATACATCCCGTCGCTTCGTAACTGCACCTTAGTCAGGTCCGGATCGACGGGCACCAGCACCAGATTTCCCGACGCTTCGAGCAGCCCGCTCTTGACGGTCACCTGGTCGGCGCTCAGGCCGATCGCCTGTTTGGTGAGCAGCACACCTTTGCCGTAGCGCACTACCGTGTGGTCTTCTCGGGCGGGGAGTATGACATGGACGTGGCCCCGCATTTTGAGTTCGCCGGTTTCGCGGTTGAGCGTGGCTTCATCGGCCCGTAAGGTAATGCCGGCAACCTTCGCCTCAGCGCGGCCCGGTCGGTTGGAGATCAAGTCGACGCGATCGGATTGGCAGAAGGCCGGAATCAGAAGCGTCGGCAGCAGGAAAAGTGACAGCAGAAGTCGCACCGGGTTCCCTCCCTCGACAATTGTACGGCGTTTCGTCCGCACTCGAACAGGCTTCGTTCTCCAGATGGACGATTGCCGCCCCCGGCGAAGAGTGGGAGAATCAGAGCTTCCTCAGATTGAGGAGGGTGCTGGAAATCTTAGGTCTCCGGTGCTCGTTGGGAGTATATATTTGTGAAGCTGCCATGGCGTAAAGATCCCGCTAAGAAGCTTTCCCTGACTAAGGCCGCCCAATTGATCAATGTGGCGGAAGTTCCGGATTCCCGTGGAGAGGATCAGGCGCGGGGAAGCGCCATATTGGCGAAACACGGGGTCGAACGGTCGGAACTGGGCGATTTGGCGAAGTTACCGCCATTCCGGCCGGTGATCGTCAAACTGATGAAGCTGTTCGATGGCGAAGATGTCTCGGCGGCGGAGGTGACCAGGCTGGTCGAGTCCGATGCGGCCCTCACTGCCGATCTTCTGGCGGTGGTGAATTCCGCTCTTTACTCCCTGCGGGCTCCGGTGACGAGTCCGCTACAGGCCGTGAACATTCTCGGATTTGGAACTGTAAAATCTCTGGCGGCAGCCATCGGCATGCGCGGTATGGCGCAGGGCGCGGCCCGCACGCCGGTGGTCCGACGGTTCTGGCTGCACAGTCTGGCAACCGCTACCATCGCGCAAAATCTCTGTCCGCTCTTTCACCTCAACACGCATGAAGTCTACGTCGACGCGCTGCTACACGATCTGGGCCGCCTGGGTCTGCTGGCGGCGCATCCGCAGGAGTACAGCGCTTTGGCACTGGCCGCTTATGAAAACGCCGCGGACGTGCTGGAGGCGGAGCAGTCCAAGCTGGGAATGACGCATTGCAAAGCGGGAAGCCTGCTCTGCCGCGCCTGGTTTCTCTCGGAATCGGTGCGACGGGTGGCGGAACGCCATCACGACCGGAATTGCACGGACGACGTGGTCGCGTTCGTGCAGTTTTGCTGCCGGCTGGCCAATGGCCTGGACTACCCGACAGTTCTACGCCGTGACCGCGAGAAGCCTGAAGATACCATCGCGCAGTTCGCTCCCAAGGAACTGTGGGAGACTTTGGACGGGCGGACGAAAGAAGTCAGGGACGCCATCGACGCCGCGATCAAGGCGTTCGATTTTTGAGCGGGCGCGCGGCCCGTCTACGTCGCGCCTAATGCACCAGCGCCTGCCATAAGCGTGTGGCGTGTTCGATGACCAGGTCGCGATCCTGCAGGAGGACGAAGCGCTCGCTCACCAGTCGATCGGCCGCTGCCGCCACGCGCTCGCGGTACGCTTCGAAGCTGGCGTAGCGTTCGGCGATTGAGGGCCGGGGATCGTGTGACTGGGTGCGCGCCTCGCGATTAGCAGCGAACGGGAAGGTGGACCCGTAAAACTCCGCCAGTTCGATGGCGCCGCCGCGCTCGGGTGCGCGCAGATTCCAGCCGGTGAAGGCGGCCAGCGGGACCGCCACTTCCGGCAGGCGCACGCCGCCCAGGTCGATGCCATCGGCGTCCACCTGCGGCACCAGCAGCGGATAGGCGCCGGTTACCTTGGGCGGTTCCTGCAGGATCACGCCGCGCGATTCGAACTCCGGTCCGAAATCCAGGCGGCGTGCCACCCGCGGGTGCTGCGGCGTTTGCACTCCCTCGAGGGCAGGAAAGCGCAGTCCCGCGAGCGCCGTCAACTGGCCTGCGGCCAAGTGCGGAAAGACCGAATCCGGCGGCGCGACTCCGTCCTTCACCCAGGCTTTTAGATCGGCCAGCAGCGCGCGCTGCACCGGCCGGTGGTCCACTACATCGAGATCGTTGACGGTGCCGCGTTTGGCGAGCGGCAGCGATCCGGGCGTGTGCTGCGCGCCGGCCATGAAGTAAATGCGGGTGTCGGGCGAAATCGGCGCGTCGTGCTTGCCGTCGGCGGTCACGTGGATGAGAGCCGCGGCGCGGCCCCAGTACTCCGACGAGTCGTTGGTGAGAAACAGCTTGGGCTGCACGCGTTCGGCACGCGCGCGGTCCAGGAGCGAGGCGGTCCGTCCGGTGACAGGATCGGTTTCCGCGGTGTCGGTGAACGGAAAAAGGTCGGTGGGATAGAAGACGTTCAGGTATGCCCAGCCGTCACGCGAAGGTTGGGCGTAGCGGAAGTTGAAACTGCCGCGGCCGGCGCCGGCCACGTCCGCCCATACGCCATCGAAGACCTTGCGTCCGCTCTCGTCGGCGTTGAAACCGTCGTAGAGAAACTCGCGCAGCCAGCGGCCGCTTTGTGAAATCCCGAAGCCGACGGCGAGCTTGGCAGCCGAACGCCCGGTCCAGCCGGGGACGTCGCCGCCGTATTTCAGAAAGGACACGAAGTCGCGGACGGCGGCGAGTCCCGCGCCGGTCACTACAGGGTCTTTGCCCTGATAGACGAACTCGTACAGCATGCCGGCCTCGAACCCGCCCGGCATGTCGAGCGAGTGGCCGTTGGCGTCGACCGAGTAGTTGGCCGCGGGAATCTGGCGCGGCGCGCCATCGAGCCCATTACGTACGTAGAGCGCGATGGCTTTCCCGACGGGGATCGCGTCCTGATTGCGGTCGCCCAGCGGCATGGAGGTGCCGCCCTTATCGGGCGTGAATTCGGAGCGCACCAGGCCGGCGGTCGGCGCGCCCGGGCGGTAATGCGGGGCGGAGAAATGAAGCGCGTCGGGGTTGGACGCCGGCACGTCCCACTCCCAGCCAAGCCAGACCAGGGTGTAGCCCTGATTCATTACCGAGCGGTCGCCGAATTCGTCGCCGGCGCGCGCCAGGTTGAAGCGGCTCAACATGCCTCGGCCGCCGCGATTCGAGACTTCGAACAGTACCGTGCCGTTGCTTTTGGCCGCGTCGGTGGGCTGCAGGATGTAAAAATCGGCGGCGCAGTCGGCTTCGCCCGCGGAATTGAGCACCGCCAGGTCGAGATCGCGCACCATGCGGTTGGCGGCGAGCGACGGCTTCAGCCCGAAGTGGACGCGTCCTGCGATGCGCTGATAAGTACCGTCGAGCACTGACGAACGTTCGGTGATTTCGATGCTGCGGACGGTGGAATGAGCGAGCGTGGAAAGCGCCAGCAGGGTGACGGAGAGGCGAAGCATGAGGTCGAGTCTAACAAACCGGTGGGGGGCGTGACTCCGGCGGGGAATTATGCTAATTTTCGAGAAAAGGAGTCAGCTATGCTAAATCGGCTGCTTCGTTTCTGGCAGAAACTCTCGGCGTGGGTTCTGGCGCGCCCGGTGGAAGCGGACCATCGTTTTCCGGTGGCGCGGCCCTACCAATCTTCTAACTTGCACGCCCGGCATCACTAACGCCGGAGTCGTCATGGCATGAAAAAGCGGTCGCGACCCGAAGAAGGGACGCGACCGCCGGGTGGAAAACTGTGGGTGGTGGGCCTATTTGAAGATCAGGGTCGTCTTGGTGCCCCCGATGTTGATCTGGCGCACGACTTCCTGATCCGTCCCACCGCCGTACATGACTTCGGTGTTATCGAATTTCTTGGGGGCGGCATCGATCTTGACGGCGACGTCAAACGACTTCTTGTTGAAACTGAAGGTAACTTTACTGTCGCTAATCATCAGGCGATACTCGCCGGCCGGGATCGTGGTGCCACTCACCACGACGGTCTTATAGAAGGTTACGTGGGCGACGGCGGGGACGGTACCGGCAAACGCGGCCATCAGCGCTAGCACACAGAACGCGATAAAAAACTTGGTCAGCATGGTTGCTCCTGAGCCTGAAATTTGCCTATGACTGGGGGCGTTGGGCTCATAAAAATATTTTATTACCTTTTTATCGTAAATTGCAACGAAAAAACTGTGCCGAAAGGCCACACTTGAGGAAATTCACGTCGGGGCACCCAGGCCGGCATCGGTGAAAACGTGGAAATATTTCCCCGGATGGCGTAACTTCCGGGCTCGATTATACTGGCCCCGTTGCAGCATGCCCCACCGCGTTCCCGTCCGGGGGGCATGCTGCTTGGCGGGAATCAGGACGGCGGTTTGTACTTCGTGAGCTGAATGATGTGTTTATCCAGGTCATCCAGAGTCTTGTTGTAATCGTCCATGATGCTCTTCTCTTCCTGGAAAAACTTCGTGAAGAGCGCCTGCGCCTGATCTATCTTCTTCTTTTCGTCCGGCTTCTTGGGGTCGAGATTGTAGTCGTCGTCCGAAATCTCATCATCGGCCTGCGATAAGGAAATTTTCACTTTTGCGGCCGAGGTCTGCATTTCAGCAATCTTCTTCTCGATGGCCGATCTCGATTCGTTGAATTGTGCGGAATGCTTGTTGCCTTCGTCTGCGTTCTTAAAGACCGCAGCCATTTTCCCCGTTGAAATTTTTGCACTGGCGCCGAGGATCTTCTTGGCGCCCGCCACAGTCTTGTTCCAATCGTCTTGAATTCTGGACATCGTTTTTCCTCCTCCCGGATATCTCTATATTTGCGAAGCGGAACTCGCAAAGCAGCAGTTAAGCGGATATAAAGATAGCACAGGCGGATAGCGCCGAATTCGTTGGTCAGGCCTGTCCGAAGGCCGCGCGGATAGTACCCGAAATCGCAGACCGCCTAATAAATTGCGTCAGCCGGGACACCGCCGGTGTATAATCCCAGCCCTGGCGCAGTGGGGGAACGGCGCGCTACTTCACGTCGGACAAGCTTTGGAAGTAGCCTGCCCCGCCAACGGCCTGAGCGGAGATAGAAACATCAGCCACCCGAAGAGAGCAGTTCGGTTGTACAATCAAGTTCATTCCGGAGCATGATCAGGAGGAGCCCATGCCCTACGTCCGTCGCCGCGTCTACTTGGACCGCAGCCTCAGCCGTCAAAGCCAGATGGAAGCGTGGCTATCTTATTCCATCGTCCTTGCGGTCGGGATGCTGGTTCTCTGTTTATTGATCTGCCTGCCTCAGGTGGCCACCGGCATCGTAACGGCAGTCCTGCCTGCCAAGCTGGCACTACGGCTGGGCGTAGTGGCGGACACTGCAGATTTCGTGACGACCCTCTGCGAGACTCTGGCCTCTATCGCCGGTGTGTATCTGATTCTGGCTTTGTGCCTCAAGTCCAGCACACGGCACGCAAAACGTAACGTGCAATAAGATGCGCGCAATTCCTTTTCTGATGTTGGCCGCCCTGCTAACCCTGGCGGCGCAGGACAAGGGCTACCGCTATTTTCATCTCGGCAATGACACGCCGGCGCAAGGCCATCCGCTCCCCGGGTACCTGCTGGCGGGCGGCGGCAACACCACCGATGAGGCGTACCGCTGGTTCGCGTTGAAGGCCGGCGGCGGCGACGCGGTGACCATCCGCGCCTCGGGCGCCGACGCGATGAACAAAGAGCTGCTGGAATCGGGTGGACTCAACTCGGCGGTCACCTTTCTCTTTCAGAATCGCGACGCGGCGGACGATCCCTTCGTGGTGCAGCGCCTTCGCAAAGCCTCCGCGGTGTGGATCGCCGGCGGAGATCAGTGGAAGTATATCTCCATGTGGAAGGGGACGCCCGTCGCCGACGCCATCAACGAGCGCATCCGCCAGGGAGTGCCGCTGGGCGGCACCAGCGCGGGCCTGGCGGTACTGGGGGAATTCTCGTTTTCCGCGGAACATGACAGCATCACGTCGAAACAGGCGCTGGCCAATCCCTTCGACCCGGCGGTGGCGATTACGGCCGACTTCCTTCATATCCCGCTGCTCAAGGGCATCCTCACCGACACTCACTGGGTAAAGCGCGACCGCCAGGGCCGCACGCTGGTGTTCCTGGCGAGGATGGTGGCGGATGGGCGCGCGCGACCCGCATCGGCCATCGCGGTGGATGAAGGCAATGCGGTAATGCTCGAAGGCGACGGCAGCGCCCGCATGTCGGGGCCCGGTTTCGCGTATTTTCTGCGAACCACCGGTAGCCCCGCGGTCTGCGAGCCGGGCAAGCCTCTGACGTTCGCCGGCATTCAGGTGTATCGCATCGGCGCCGCCGGACACTTCGACGTGAAGAGCTGGCGCGGCGAGGGAGGCGTGGCATACCAATTAGACGTGGAGCAGGGAACGGTCCGCTCCACGCAAGCCGGCGGCTCGGTCTACTGACGCTACAATCGGAGCTATGAAGCGCCGCGATTTCTGCAAGTCCGCGGCCGGCAGCGCACTGCTGGCGAGTCAGGCGAGGCGGGCCTGGAGCGCGTCCGACATGGCGTCGGAAATTCTGGAATACAAGAAGCCCGTCTTTGACCTGCACAGCTTTTTTCGGGCGCCGGTCAAAATCGCTGCCATCGATCTACTCCAAGCACACGGGCAATACTTTCTCCGCACGCGTTCGGCCGACGGCGCGGAAGGGATCGTGCGCACCAAAGACATCGTGGATTACATCCAGATCCTGGCGCACCGCGTGCGGCCGCACTTCCTGGGCAAAGACGCGCGCGATCTGGAATCGCTGGTCGACGAAGTCTATGCCGTCGACTCCAATTACAAGCTGGCCGGCCAGGAATTCTGGTGCCCGGTGGCATACATCGAGCAGAGCCTGTTCGACCTGATGGGAAAGTCCCTCAAGAAGCCCGCCGGTGAAATGATGGGCGGCATCCTGCGAAAAGAGATCCCGGTGTATCTCTCGGGTTCGGGCCGCGACACCACTGCCGAGGAGGAAGTCGAAGTCTACGTGCGCGAGGTGGAGCGCACCGGCGCCAAAGCGGTCAAATTTAAGATCGGCGGCCGCATGAGCGATAACCGCGACGCCTATCCCGAGCGCACCGACAAACTGCTCGAACTGGCCCACAAGAAACTGGCCGGCAAAGTTACTTTGATGGCCGACGCCAACGGTTCGTACGACGCGAAAAACGGTATCGAGATCGGCAAGCGCCTGCAGGAAATGAAGTACCTCTGGTTTGAGGAGCCGTGCCCGTGGGAGGAACTGAGCGAGACCAAGGCGGTGGCCGATGCGCTCGATATGAAGGTGGCGTTCGGCGAGCAGGACTCCAGCCTGTGGCTCTTCCAATGGATGATCGACAACAAGGTTTTCGACGTGGTGCAGCCCGATCTGAACTATAACGGCGGATTCATCCGCGCGGCCCGGGTGGCGCGGATGGCGCGCAAGGCAAACATGTGGATTTGCCCGCACGATACCCAGACTGGCGCCGCCACGGTGAACATCCTGCAATTCGCCGCCACCACTCGCAATATCGGACCGTGGATGGAGTACGTGTCGCGTAAGCCGCCCAAGCCGGAGTCGTGGTACACGCCCAATTTCGATATCAGGAATGGCGTAATACCGCTGCCTTCCGGGCCGGGGATGGGCCTGGAATTCGACCCGGATTTCCTGAAGAACGCTACCGTCATCAATCTGGTGTGACGGCCCCTGTCAACCTCGCCGCGCTGCCTCGATGGCGGCGACGTCGATCTTTCCCATGGTCATCATCGCCCCGAAAGCCCGTTTCGCCTCAGCGCCACCGGCCGCCAGCGCATCGGTGAGCACCCGCGGGGTAATCTGCCAGGAGATGCCCCAGCGGTCCTTGCACCATCCGCACTGGCTTTCGGTGCCGCCATTGCCGACGATCGCGTTCCAATAACGGTCCGTCTCCTCCTGGTTGTCGGTCGCGATCTGGAAGGAAAAGGCTTCGGTGTGTTTGAACGCCGGGCCGCCGTTGAGACCGAGGCACGGAATGCCCACCACGGTGAACTCCACCGTGATCGCCTCGCCCTTCTTGCCGCCCGGATAGTCGCCGGGCGCCTGGTGAACAGCGGTTACCTGGCTGTCCGGAAAGGTGGCGGCGTAGAAACGCGCCGCCTGCTCCGCGTCCTTGTCGAACCAGAGGCAGATGGTGTTCTTTGGCTTCATTGTTGGTGTGCTCCTTCCATGGCGTCGGGCGATGCTGCCCTTCTGAAATCATAACGCTTAAAGAGATCGATTTCGGCGGGTGCGAGGCTACTCTGTTCGCTGCGAAATCATCTATTCTTGATAAGTAATGTCCAGACGGTGGCAAATCGGACTGGTCTGTGCCTGTCTGGGCGCCGGCGCTGCGATGGTGGCCGTTTGGAGACCGGGCCAGCCTTCCCGTTCCGACAAGGTCTACCGGATCGGATTCGGCGACGATGTTCCATTCCACTTCCGGGGAGCGGACGGCGGTCCGACCGGCGTCGCTGTAGATATCGTAAAGGCAGCCGCGGCCCGGCGAGGCGTCCGCCTGGATTGGGTAGATCCCGCCCAAGGGGGAATTGACGCCATTCGCTCCGGCGATGTCGATTTCTGGGTATTGCTGACCAATCTTCCCGAGCGTCGCAATCAGGTCCACTTTACGCAACCCTATCTCAGTGCCGAGCGATGCTTCGTCGTTCTGACAGGGGGGCAGATTACGCAGCCCAAGGACCTTGTGGGGTCGCGAATCGGATACCGTGACACCGTGAGCGAACCCGGTAGCATCCTGCCTGAGGCTTATCCCAACGCGGATGTCATCTATCTTCGAAGATACTTCCCGCAAGCGACTCCTGTAACATTGCCTTCTAACTCAGCTCAGATTCCGTGGCAGGATCTGGCCGATCACTTCATCGATGCCCTGCTGTTAAATAAGAACGCGGCTACTGCCCTTTTGCTCAGCGGCGGGAATCGCGCTGGACTACGGATGCTCCCGGCGCAGGATTCCGGCACGCAACTGGCGTTGGCCTCATCGTTCGCTACCGCGCCGGTCGCCGACCGGATTCGCGACGCCATCCGCACCATGGCCGATGACGGTTCGCTCTCCGAAATCGTGGACCGATGGGGCTACTTCCAGAACGTCAACCTGGATGTGATCCATGACCTGGCGAACGCCCGCTCGGCATCCCGCCTGCTGGAAGCCGGCGTCCTGCTGCTTCTCTGCCTGCTGGCCTATACCGGCCGGCTGACGCTGCGCCTGCACCGCCAGCGGAATTCCCTGTCTCAGACGCAGGACGCTCTGCGGCAGAGCGAGAATTACTACCGGTCTCTGGTGGAAGTGCTCCCCGACACCATTTACCGCGCCTATGAAGACGGGCGGCTGGTGGAGCCGCCGGCCGCCGGGGAGAGCGCGCGCGCCAAGAACTGCCTGGCGGCGTTGGCTGTGTCGGCCAGCCATCGCAGCAACGTGATGACCGCCTGCCAGACCAGGCAAACCCAGGCGGGGGAAGAAATCTGTGAGGGCCGGGTGCTGGAGTATCGCCTGATCCCCATAGAGGACGACCGCGTGTTGGGAGTGTTGCGCGACGTCACCGCCGAGCGGCGCGCACAGGAAGAAAATCGGCGCCTGCTGGAACAGCGCCAGGACGCCAGCCGTCTGGAAAGCCTGGGCCAGCTTGCCGGCGGTGTGGCGCACGACTTCAACAATCTCCTGACCGTGATTAACGGCTATAGCGGGCTGCTGCTGAAGAAGCTGACCGGCCAGCCCGATCTGCGGTCCCAGGTAGAGCACATACTGACCGCCGGCAATAGCGCCAAGAGTCTCACCGAACAGTTGCTCGCGTTCAGCCAGAGACGCATGATCGAGCCGGAAGTGCTGGATCTTAACCAGGTGGTGAGCACTTCCGTCAACATGCTGCGGCAGACGGTAGGGGAGAAGGTAGCCCTGGAATTGGACCTGGCTTCCGACCTCAAAGCGGTGATGGCCACCCTCGGCAGCATTCAACAGGTGCTCATCAACCTGGCGGCGAATGCCCGCGATGCCATGCCCGAAGGCGGCGTCCTGGCCATCCGGACTGCCAACGTGGAGTATCGGGAGCCGGCAGGCGGAGCCCGATCCCCCGCAACCCAGGCATGCGCCCTGCTGCTGGTGCGCGATTCCGGCAGCGGCATCAGCGGCGAGGTGCAGAATCGCATGTTCGAGCCCTTCTTCACTACGAAGGAGCGAGGCCGCGGCACGGGTCTGGGTCTATCGACGGTGTACGGCATCGTGAAACAGGCCAACGGATTTATCGAGGTGGAAAGCAAGCTGGGGCTGGGCACGGCATTTCGCATCTATCTTCCGGCTCTCGACGCGGTCGCGAACCACCACTCCCCGCAAGCTGCGGACGCGTCTGAATCGGCGGTGCCGGCGGCCACCGTATTGTTCGCGGAAGATGAACCGGGGGTCCGGTCGATGGGCGCCACGGTGCTGCGAATGGCCGGCTGGTCTGTCCTGGAAGCCGGTGATGGGGCGCAGGCGCTGGAGATGGCGCGCAATTATCCCCACCGGATCGATCTGCTGATTTCCGATCTGATGATGCCGCGGATGCTCGGCACCGAGTTGGCCGACCGCCTGCGCGCCAGCCGCCCCGATGTGCGCGTCCTGTTCATTACCGGATATGCGCCCGATGCGGTGGACGGGCGGGCATTCGGGGGCGCGCCGTATCTGCTGAAGCCGTTCTCGCCCGACAAATTCGTCGAGGCAGCCACGGAGGCTCTGGCCGGAAGTCTCGCCCGCACTCCGGCAAAAAGTTCCAGCGCCGCCCCGCCGCTCTAGCCGGGAATGATACGATTGCATACCCGGAACCATGAGTTCTCCCGTGCGCCAAACCGTCGATGTCGCGGCACTGCTGGATGGCAGTGCCTGGTCTGCGTATCAGAAATGGCTCACTGTGCTGGCGGCGCTGGCCATCATTTTTGACGGGTTCGATATCCAGGTGCTCGGCTTCGCGATCCCCTCGCTGATGCGCGAGTGGCATGTGGCGCGCTCTGAGTTCGGCGCGGTGCTGGCGGTCGGCCTCGCAGGGATGGCGGTCGGCGGCCCGCTCGCCGGACAATGCGGCGACCGCTTCGGGCGCCGCATCTCACTGATCGTTTCGGTGGCGGTCTTCGGCCTGGCCACGGTGGCGACAGCGTTTGTCCACGGCTTCCTGGGGCTTGCGATTTTGCGTTTCCTCACCGGCATGGGAACCGGCGGAGCGCTGCCGAACGCCAGCACCCTGACGGCCGAGTTTGCGCCCTTGCGGCGTCGCGCCACGGCAGTGAAACTCACGCTGGTATGCGTGCCCCTCGGCGGCATGCTGGGCGGATTGCTGGCGGCGCAGGTGCTGCCCCGTTTCGGATGGCGCGGCCTGTATCTGGCCGGTGGTGCCCTGCCGTTGGTTTTCGTGCTGGTGTTGTGGGCCGCCCTGCCTGAATCGCCGCGCTTCATGGCGAGTGTGCCGGCGCTGCGGGGGCAACTCGCCCGATTGCTCACGCGCATGGGCCACGCCGTGCCCGCCGACGCCTGGTTTGAAGACCGCGCTGAGACCGCGCGCGCGAAGCGTGCATCGGTGCGGACCTTGTTCGCTCCCGCGTTTGCGCGCGACACCGCCGGCCTGTGGTTCGCTTTTTTCTTCTGTCTGGGCTCCATCTATCTGGTCTTCGGATGGCTGCCGGCCATGCTGACCGCCCGCGGTCTCGATCTCGCTACCGCCAGTTCCGGCCTCGCGCTGTACAATTTCGGCGGCGTGCTCGGCGTCCTGCTGTGGGCGGTGCTGCTGACCATCTTCGGGTCGCGCCGGCCGCTGCTCTGGGGCTGCCTCGCCTGCGCCTTGAGTGCGCTGGCGCTGCTGGTGGTGCCCATGCAGGCGCACGGCGATCGCACCCTGCTGATGGCCTGTCTCGGAATCAACGGCCTGCTGGCGAACGCCGTCCAGACGTCTCTGTATGCGCTGGCGGCGCACGTGTATCCGACCAGTGTGCGCGCTACCGGGGTGGCCTACTCGGCGACCATCGGGCGCACCGGTGGACTGCTGAGTTCGCTATTGGGCGCGTCGCTCATTCAGGTGGGCGCCGGGGCTTACTGGTACGCACTGGCGATCTCGATGGTGTTGGCGTTCGCGGGAGTGGCGTGGGTACGGGGGCATTACCCGGGGAGGGGCGCAGCTCGATAACGGCTGTCCTCGTTACAGAGCGCAACTCCGCTTGCCTACCTCACCGACCCTGGCGCGCGCGGCGCTCAGTTTGCGGAAAGGCGCGCACGCGCTTCACCCGACCGCGGGAGCGTCTACTCCACGATCCAGAGCTTCTTGCCCACCTTGCGGAAGACCAGCGCCTGATCGAGCTCCGCTCTGTATGAGTCGCTGGCACGATGGTGATGGCGTTCGCGGGTATGGCTTGGGTACGGGGCCATTACCCGGCGAGGGTCGCAGCTCGATAAAGGCTGCGCCCGTTACAGAGCGCAACACCGCTTGCCCATTTCACCGACCCTGGCGCGCGCGGCGCTGAGTTTGCGGAAAAGCGCGCACGCGCTTCACCCGGAGCCGCGGGAGCGTCTACTCCACGATCCCGAGCTTCTTGCCCACCTTGCGGAAGACCTCGAGCGCCTGGTCGAGCTCCGCCTTGGTATGAGTCGCCGTCACGATGGTGCGCACCCGCGCCTTTCCTTTGGCGACGGTGGGAAAGCCGATGCCGGTGGCCAGCACGCCTTCCGCGAACAACTCGCGCGAGAGCTGGTGCGCGGCTGGAGCTTCGCCCACAATCACCGGGGTGATGGGCGTCTCGCTGATGCCGGTATTGAAGCCGGCGGCGGTGAGGCCCTTCTTGAAATAGCGGGTGTTGTCCCAGAGCTGGTCGATGCGTTCGGGCTCCTGCTCGAGCACATCGAACGCTGCCAGACATGCCGCCGCCACCGCCGGTGGGTGCGACGTCGAAAAGAGGAACGGACGCGCCCGATGGTAAAGAAACTCGATCAAATCGCGCGAGCCGCAAACGTATCCACCCAGCACTCCGATGGCTTTCGACAGCGTGCCCACCTGCACGTGCACGCGGCCGTGAAGGTTGAAGTGATCGACCGTGCCGCGGCCATTGCGGCCCAACACGCCCGAAGCATGGGCGTCGTCCACCATCATGATGGCGCCGTATTTTTCGGCGGCCTCGGTGAGCCCGGGCAGCGCGCCGATATCGCCATCCATGGAGAAAACGCCGTCGGTGATCACCAGCTTGCGGCCGGGCAGGGAAGCCAGTTCGCTGAGAATTTTTTCGGCGGCAGCCGCGTCTTTATGCGGGAACACGTGGATCTTGGCGCGCGAAAGACGGCAGCCGTCGATGATGCTGGCGTGATTCAGCTCATCGGAGACGATATGGTCCTCCGGCGTGAGGAGGGCGGAGACGGTACCGGCGTTGGCGGCGAAGCCCGATTGGAACACCACGCAGGCCTCGGAGTGCTTGAAATCCGCGATGCGCTCTTCGAGCTGCATGTGGATGCTCATGGTGCCCGAAATGGTGCGCACCGCGCCCGATCCTACCCCGAACCTCTCGATGGCGGCGATGGCCGCTTCGCGCAGTTTGGGATGGGTGGTGAGGCCCAGGTAATTATTGGAAGCGAGGTTGATGACCTGCTTGCCGTCGAACGTGGATTCCGCGGCGCTCTCGCTTTCCAAAATGCGCAGCCGCTGATAGGTGCCTTCGCGGTGCCATTGTTCCAGTTGGTCGTGGAGATAAGAAAGAGGATCGTTCATAATTGAAGCTTTCGATAGGCGCCCGCGAAATGCAGCAGCGGCTCGCCCTCGCGTACCTGAGTGGAAACCAGGCGCCCGATAAAAATATCGTGGTCGCCCGCGGGGACGCGCCGTTCCACTTCGCACTCCATGGCCGCTACCACGCCTTCCAACAGGGGCACATTGTGCGTGCCAAGAGTCCAGCCCACGCCCTCGAAACGGTCCAGCCCTTTGCGCGCAAAGCGCTCTGAAAGATGTTGCTGGCTGCCGGCTAAAATATTGATCCCGAAGAAGCTGGCGGCGCGGAAGGTTTCGATCAGACTGACCGCGTGGCCCAGGCAAATGGAGATGAGCGGCGGGTCGAGTGAGACCGAGGTAAACGAGCTCACCGTGAGGCCGTGGGGCTGCCGGTCGGCATCGAGAACAGTAGCGATGGTTACCCCCGTGGCGAAACGCCCGCAGGCATGCCGGAATTCCACGCTGGAGACGGATGCCGCTTGCCCTGTGAATCCCTCGCTTGACATGTAGATAAATTCAATCATATCATGTGGTTGAACGGTACGAAAAATCTGGCTCACCGCCCCTGGCAGTATCCGATGCCCGGATAAGGAGGATGTTTTGATCAAGCTGGACATCATCAACGAGGTTGTAAATCGGACCGGAATCACGAAAACCAAAGCCGAAATGGCGGTGGAGACGGTCTTCGAATCGATGAAAAAGGCGCTCGAACAGGGCGACCGCATCGAGCTGCGTGGATTTGGGGTGTTCAATGTGAAGCCGCGCAAAACCGGCATCGGACGGAATCCGCGAACCGGTGCGGAAGTTTCCATTCCGCCCGGAAAGGCCGTGCGCTTCAAGCCCGGCAAAGAGTTACAGACGCTGCAGTAGCGCGTCCAACGGCGTGTACCGCCAGGTGGCGGCCGACTGTGTCCTCCCAAGAATTTTCTCCTGCGCCATACCCCCTTTACGCCGCTAGCGGAACGGGGGACGGCTATGCCTGGCCGGTCCCGCGCACCCGCGACCGCTACTGGCTGCACACCCTGCTGTTCGTGGTCACGCTGCTGACCACCACCGCGGCGGGCGCGGCCATGCAGCTCGATTTCGATCGCAATCTGCCCTTCGACGTGGAGCGCGCCTTCATCCGCACCTACCCCTGGCTCTGGCACCATCCGGCGGGACTGCTGCTGGGGCTGCCGTTTTCGCTCACCCTGCTCGCCATTTTGCTGGCGCACGAGTTCGGCCACTATTGGGCCGCGATGTATCATCGGGTGGACGCCAGCCTGCCATTTTTCATTCCCTCGCCCCTGCTCGGCACGTTCGGCGCCTTCATCAAAGTACGCTCCCCGATCTATACCAAGCGGGCGCTGTTCGATATCGGCATTTCGGGCCCGATCGCGGGCTTCATCGTGCTCCTGCCGGCGCTCTCCATCGGGATGGCGTTTTCCAAAGTGATTCCGGGCATCGCCCACCAGGGCATGCTGATCTTCGGAGTGCCGGTGCTGCAGCGCCTGATGGGCTGGATTGTTTTTCCGGGCACCCCGACCGCCGATATTTTCCTCCATCCGGTGGCGCGGGCGGCGTGGGTGGGCATGTTTACGACGGCGCTCAATCTGCTGCCCATCGGACAACTGGACGGCGGCCATGTGGTCTATTCGTTCTTCCCCTCGCGCCACAAGCTGGTGTCGCGGGTAATGGCCGCGTTGCTGCTTCCGCTAGCTTACTTCTGGTGGGTGTGGGCGTTGTGGGCCGTCGGCATGCTATGGCTGGGGAAATACCATCCGATCATCGTGGACTCCTCCCAGATGAGTGCCGGGCGCAAGCAGTTGGGATGGCTGGCGGTGGCTATTTTTCTGCTGTGCTTTATGTTCGCACCGGTGAGTAACGGATAACGCCGTCAGCAGTGCACCAGGACCGCTTGCTTGCGCGCGGCTCTGTAGTTTCAGGGAGGACGGTGTTTACTCGGGGGATGGAATCGTCAAACAGCGTCGCATGAAGATCACCGCCACCATCATCACCCTCAACGAAGAGCGCAATGTGGCCCGTGCCATCGAGAGCCTGCGCTGCTGTGACGAGATTCTGATTGTCGATAGCGGGTCCACCGACCGCACCGTCGAACTCTCCGAAAAGCTGGGCGTGCGGGTGCTGGAAGCAGGCTGGCTGGGATATGCCGCGCAGAAGAATTGGGCGGCCGAGCATGCCGGCAACGAATGGATTCTCTCGCTCGATGCCGACGAGGCTCTCAGTGAGTCGCTCGAAGCGGAGATCTGGAGTCTCAAGAAAACCGGGCCGGAACACGACGCCTACACCATGCCGCGCCTGGCGCGTTACCTGGGCCGCTGGATTTATCATTCCGGCTGGTATCCCGACCGCAAGGTGCGCCTCTATCGCCGCGACAAAGCCAAGTTCGTGGGCGAGTTCGTGCATGAAAGCGTGCAGGCGAGCGGTCGCCTGGGCCATTTGCAAAGCAACATCCTGCACTTCACCTGCGACTCGCTTTCCGAGCACGTGAAGACTCTCGACCGCTACACCACGCTGGCGGCGCAGGAATTAGCGGCGCGCAAACTGAAGGTGCCGCTCTCGCGCGTCATCGTCGACCCGGCCTGGGCGTTCCTCAAAAGCTATTTTCTGCAGCGCGGATTCCTGGACGGTCCCGAGGGGTTGACCATCGCCTACATGGCGGCGTTTTATACTTTCCTCAAGTACTCGAAAGCGAGAAACATGAGCTGATGCGCATTCTGCACCTGGATGGCGGAAAGGAACTGCGCGGCGGACAGTGGCAGGTGCTGCACCTTATCGGCGGTCTGTATAAAGCCGGCGTGGAATCCACGCTGCTCTCGCGCCGGGAATCGCCCTTGTATCGCGTGGCGCGCGAGCGGGGATGGCGGGTGGAGCCGCTCGGAATCGCGCGCGCCATGGCGCTGGCCCGCAGTCACGACCTGGTACACGCGCACGACGCGCACGGACATACCGTCGGCGCCATCGCCAGTCCGGGGAAGCTGGTGGTCTCGCGGCGGGTGGCGTTCCCCATCGGCTCGCGTCTGAAATACGGCTGCGCGCGCCACTTCCTGGCGGTATCGGAGTTCGTTAAGGGCGTACTTAAAGAGGGTGGCGTGCCCGAGGAAAAGATCACCGTGGTCTACGACGGCGTGCCGCTGCTTGACCCGTCCACCGGCACGCAATTGATGGCGCCCGCGTCGGACGATCCGAGAAAAGGGTCGGCCCTGGCGCGCCAGGCGGCTGAACGGGCGGGCGAACACCTGCGCTTCTCGAACGATCTGATCCGCGACCTGAACGAGGCCGCTATTTTCCTCTACATCACGCAGAGTGAAGGCCTCGGGTCGGGCGCGCTGCTGGCGATGTCGGCCGGCGTGCCGGTGATCGCCAGCAATGTAGGCGGGCTGCCCGAAGTGGTGGAGCACACTTATACCGGGCTGTTAGTGGGCAACGAAGACATTTACGGGTCCATCCGGCTGTTGCGCATCGATCACGCCTATGCCTGGCGATTAGGCGCCAAGGGGCGGCAGCGGGTGATCGACAATTTCACCGTGGAGCACATGGTCTCGCGTACTATGGAAGTTTACCGGCGAGTCCTCTCATGATGGAAGCGATTCTGGCGCTTGTCTTCGGGCTGCTGATCGGCAGCTTTCTGAATGTGTGTATCTACCGCTGGCCGCGCGATCTTTCGGTGGTGCAGCCGCGGTCGCATTGCCCCACGTGCGGTAAGACTATCGTCTGGTATCACAACGTTCCGGTGCTGAGTTATCTGCTGCTCAAAGGCCATTGCCGCTATTGCGACGCGCGCATTGCGTGGCGCTATCCGGTGGTGGAACTGGCGACCGGCGGGCTGTTTTTCTATGCTGTCTACGCGCACGGACTGACCGCGGCGGGCATCAAGCTGTGCGTGTTTTCGGCATTGCTGGTGGGGCTCATCTTCTGCGATCTGGAGGAGCGAATCCTGCCTGACGAGATGACCAAGGGCGGCATCGTGCTGGGGCTGATCCTGGCCTGGTTCGTCCCCTTGCAGGATATCGGCAGCCAGGCCATTCTCGGCCTAATGCAGTGGTGGTTCGGGCTGCACGTGCCCGCGCGCTACGATTCGCCGGCGCAATCGCTGCTGGGCGCGGCGGTGCCGGCGTTCTTTTTGTGGGGCGGCGGATATCTCTACGAGAAAGTGCGCCATCGCGAAGGCCTGGGATTCGGCGACGTCAAACTTATCGCCATGGTGGGCGCCTTTCTGGGCTTGCAGGCGGCGCTGTTTACGTTGCTGATCGGCTCCATTGGCGGGGCCGTGATTGGCTTCTCTTACATCAAGCTGACCCATCAGGACGCGTCGAGTTACGAACTGCCGTTCGGCACCTTTCTGGGAATCGCGGGATTAATCGCCGGTATCTGGCCGCAAGCCATGTAAGTCCGCACCTCTGTCGAGGCCGCGCCCTGGCCGGTCGTATCTAATTAACTTCCTGTTCAGTTCGCGGCCATTGGGGGCCATCACCCGTGCCGCAGGCACTCCTGCCGAGACGTTTCTGCGGCCCAAGCTCAAATTGAACAGCATAGAAGTTAAGCTGAATCCGGCGGTTGAGACGGCCAGTGCCCCCTTTCCGGGCGTTGCGCAAGTAACTGCGGAAACTGCCGTCGGCCGTGTTTCACCAGACAGCCAGAATATTAGTGATGGTGACACCGCTGGGGAAGTTTACGGCGGTGCAGGTGGCCGTCGCGCTTGCCACCGTGCCGGTCAGAGATCCGCAGATGGCCACCGAATCGGGAGCATTCTCAGCGGTCAAATAGAGTGTGATAACGCTGTTGGTGGGGATGTTCTGTGTGGCGATGGCCACGGTAACAGGCGCGGACGAATTGATGGTCACGTCCGGAACCATCGGGTTGGCGGTGGGATAAGCGGGCGCCGTCACTCCGGCGACACTGGTCACCTGCACGCTGGGCACGCCCGTGGGAAGAGGCGGACTATACAGTCCGGCGCTGACGTAGGGCCCTGAGAAGTGGCTACTGTCATTGGGAATGGTGTTGCTGGCGGAACTGACTTCGATGATCCCCTGGTTCCCGAAGGCATTCACCTGCAGCGTACCGGTGCCGCTCACCGCCGGTGCAATCAGGTGAATCACACCGCCGCTCCCATTTCCGCCGCAGCCGACGCCGCTGCCGATCCCGCAACTCAGCCCGCCGGCGTTCGCGGTGATCTTGCCGGTAACACTGATCGAGACAGAGCTGACAATGCGGATCGCTCCTCCGCCGGCGCCGCCATTGCCCCCCGCCACGCCGCCGTCCTGGTATCCGCCCCCGCCACCGGGGCCGCCCAGCAGCGGTGTGAGCTGATTGTTGTAATACGAGTACACTCCGGGTCCGCCGTTGATGCCGTTGGGTGTGCCCGCGGCGCCACCCCCGTAGCCGGCTCCGGGTTGCGACGGCTGGCTCAGATAGCCTCCTACCCCGCCGGGGAAACCGCCCGGGCCGGGCGCCGCGGGAAAGCGCGTCAGCCCGGGGTTTTGCGTGTTCATCGCGGCGCCGCCACTGCCATCCGCGTGAATCGTCCCCTGGATGCTCACCGCGCCTTGCGAAAGCCAGACCACCGATGAGTTGCGCCAGAGCTGGCTGGTGAGCACCACCGTCACATTGGGGCCGATCATGATGCTGCTGAAGTTGCAGACGTTGTTGGCGCACTGGTTCGGCAGCATGGTGGGATCGAGCGTTACGGTGCCCGAGGTTATGTTTAGCGCTCCGTCCGACCCGGTCGAGCCGCTGGAGAACTGCGCCTGGAGCAGTGCCGGAAACGCCGCCAATACCAAAACCCAATAGCTTCGCATCTTCATCTTCAGTTCCTCTCTGAGTGGTCCACTACCACGACGTGCGCTCCCGTGAGCGCCGCCGGCACATTCAACCGATAACTGCCATCCGCGGCGGCCGCGCCGGCGGCCCCCGATGTGACGAGCGCCGAAGGCGGCACCACGCCCTGCGTTCCGCCGGGCGGCGTCCAGAGAAGCTGCGCCGCAGCGCCGGCCCCCGATTCGTAATAGATCGCTTCCAGTTGGTGATCACCCGCTGCGAGCGTTACCATCTGTCCGTTGATCGCCACCATGCCGTCGATGGTGAGCCGCGCTCCCGGCTGCGCATTGAGCTGGAATCGATAATCCCCCGCGCTGGCAATTGAGAGCTTGCCGGAAAAGCGTACGGCGTAATCGGGTCCCAGCCCAACCCCCATCGGGTCCGCGCCAAATACCTCCTGCGGATTCGGATAGTTGAGCGCGCTCACGTATCCGGTGCGCACTGGCCGCATTCCCGTCAGATCCGGGACCGAATCGAGAGCGCCTGCGAAGCGGTAGTATTCCGCGGTCAGACCGTTGGCCTGCCAGCGCAGCGCGGCCCCGGGGAGCGGGCGACCGTCGCCATCGAGCGCGCGCCCACTCAGCACCGTCCCGACGTCCGCCGCTACCGCCATTTCCTGTGGTCCGGAGCTTACCGATTGCCCATAGCCGCTCTCTCCCGTCGCCTCGAACGTGAGCGACTTCAGACCGTACGGCACCGTGAAATAGGTTTGCAAACTGCCGCTGGCCGAGGACGCCAGCACCGCGCCATTCACCCGGAAATCGAGCTGCGGCAGATAGCCGGCCGGCAGGCTGATGTCGATGGCTACCGTCTGGCCCGAAATCAGGCGGCTCGCCGTGCTATTCGCCGAAACCGAATCGGATACCGAAGTCGCAAGCAGCGGTCGAATCGTCAGCATCGCGCCCATCGAACCGCTGGAGGCGTCGTTTTGCGCCGAAAGCATCTCGAAGGCATAGCGGGAGCCCGCCGGCACACCGGGTTGGCTCCCGGGGGCGATTCGGCTATTGAATATCGAGAGCGTTTGGAGCGCGGCGTGCGATCCGGCAGGAACTCCCGGTTCGGTGCCCGGCGCGATGTACCCGTTGAATACCGCGAGCGTTTGCCGCGCGGCGTGCGACCCGGCGGGAACGCCCGGTTGGCTGCCCGGCGCGATGTAGCCATTGAATATCGAGAGCGTTTGCGCCGCGGCGTGCGAACCTGTGGGGACGCCCGGCTGGCTGCTGGCCGGATAGTAAGTATTGAAAATCGCCAGGCGTGTGGACGTGAAGTTATTGCCGGGCGACTGATAGACACGGAAGGTATTCGCCAGCGCAGGAACGGACGACCCCGGGCCGTTATCGCCGGTACCCACCAGCACGAATACACCGCCCACTTGTCCGATGGTCGCCGTGAAGCTGGCAGAACTGTCGCTGGCCACGTTGATATCACTGACCCCGATTCCCCCCGCGCCGAGAAACGCGTACGTAGCGCCGGTCAACCCACTGCCCTGCACACTGATGCTGACGGTTTGGCCCGGGTAGCCGAATGCCGGCGAGATCGAGGTGATCACCGGCACTCCCGGAACGGTGAAATTCAACGTACCGGAGGTGACCGTATTACCGGCTACGGTAATACTCACCGGCCCGGTTGAGACGCCCGACGGCACTTGCACCACGATGGCCGTAGGCGAGGCGGAAACTACCGTGGCCGTGACACCGTTGAACAATACCGTATCGCCGGAGCTCACGGAGCTGAAATTCTGGCCGTAAATCGTGACCGTGGCGCCCGCGTTCCCGCGCTGCGGCGCCAGATTCAAGATGGCCAGCGATCCCAGCGCCAACGTTGACCGCAGGATGTGCGTGGCGTTGCCCGAGCTGTCGTAATCGTACTCCACCAGATTGCCGCTGGCATCGAGAACCCGGAAGAGTTGCCCGTTGCTGTCGTAGAAATAGCGGAAGGACTGCTGGCCGGCAGCGGCCGAGAGAAACAGCGCAACGAGGGCGGCAAGGCGGTGCATCACAAGATCACCCTCGGCGCCAGATCGATGCCGCCAGCCGAACCCTGGCCGACGGGGCCGATGTGTTTCTGCCACCATGCGCCCAGCCCGCCGAATGGATCGCTCCCCGGGCTGGCGCCGAACGGATCGGGACCCGCGGCCGGGCTGTTGTTGAGATATCGATAGAGATTCAGGTCCCCCGGAAACAGACGATTTTCTTCACTCAGAAACCGTCCCGCTGCCGGATCGTAATAGCGGCTGCGGTTGTAGTAGAGAGTGTTACCGGCGAACGCTGCCCGGCCGGCGAACGCAAAGGGGAATGGATTGCCGTTGGAAGTGGTGGCGCCGAATGGTTCGTACAAATTGTTGGAATCGAGCGCCGCCGGCGACCCGGCAGTACCGGCGATGCTGGCAATCGCATCGCGCATCGAAAATTCCACCTTTCCGGTGGAACTGATGGTGGCGAGGTGGGAGTCCGGGTCGACGCCGCTGAGGAGCGAAAGCGGTGTGGCGCCGGCGGACAAGATCGCCGCCACATTGGTGGTCTGGTCGAGCAGATAACTGGTATTGGCAGTGGCGCCGCTGCCGGTCACCGATTCGCCGATCAGGTTGCGTCCGTAGTCGTAAGTGAACTGAATGGAAGTGCCGGAAGACTGCACGATCGAGGCGAGGCGGTTGCGCCCATCCCAGGTGTAAGTGGAGCCATTGCCGGTGAGCCGGTTGCCGTTGGCGTCGTAGGTATAAGCCTGGTTAGCGAACGAAGCCATTTCGTTGGCGGAGTTATAGACGGCATTGGCGGCCGGCGTAGTGAGCGCCTGAGCCAGCGTGCTGTTGGCCGAAGACCGGTTGCCGGCGGCATCGTAGCCGTAAGAGAAGCTCGCCAGCGTGTTATTGCCCGCCTGGTGCGCGATGGAAAGAATGCGGCCCAACGCATCGCGGCCGATGCTGGTTGAGACACCGTTCGATCGGGTGACGGCAGACAGCAGATTGCGCGCGTCGTAGTTGAAGCCGGCGGTAGCCTGCGGCATCGCCGCCTGGGTGAGGTTCCCGGCCAGGTCATATTGATAAGTGAGCTGCGAAAGGCCGTTCACCTGGCGGGTGGCCACCCGGCCGAGCGGATCGCGCGTGTAGGTGAGGGCGCCCACCGGAGTGACGCTATTTAGCAAGCGCCCGGCGGAATCGTACCGGTAGACGAAGGTGCCGCTGGCGGAATCGGCCACCTGGATCAGGCGGCCATTGGCATCGTAGGATCGCGCCACCGAGGAGTCCGGATAGGTCTCGACGGTCAACCGGTTGAGCGAATCGTAACTGAATTGCGCGGTTTGGCCGCGGCGGTCGGTGTGCCTGGTGAGATTGCCGAGCGAGTCGTAGGCGAACTGTTCCTGCCTGCCGAGCCCATCGCTCCGTTTGATGGGGCGAGAGAGAGAATCGTAAGTATAGGTCGTGACGATGCCCCGCGGATCGGTGGCGGTCAGCAGGTTGCCGTCGGGGTCGTAGGTCCATTGACTGATGCCGCCATTGCCGTCGGTGCGGCGCGCCAGGCGGCCGAGCAGATCCCAGCTCTGGAAAACGCTGGCGCCAGAAGGGTTGGTCACACCGCTGGGACGGAACAGCGTGTCGTACTGGATTGAGGTGGTTTCCCCGAGCGGATCCTGAAACGAGGTGAGGTTTCCGGAATTATCGTAGGCAAAATGGGTGGTCTGACTGGCCGCATCGGTTACCGAATCGGGCAGACCGAGAACGTTGACGCCGATGGTGGTCTGGTTTCCGGCCGGATCGGTAACGCCGGTAAGATTGCCCCGGTTGTCGTATTGATATTGAGTGAGGGCGCCGTTCGGATCGGTGATGGTAGTGACACGGCTGAAGACGGGATCGTAGGTATAAGTGAACGTGTTGCCGAGCGAATCGGACTTAGTGAGCAGATTCCCGTTGGCGTCGTAGGTATAGGATGTGTCGCCCCGGGCGGAATCGCCGCAGATGCCGCAGACCCCCATGCCGCTGCGGCTGAGCAGCAGATTGGTGCCCGGCGAGCGCTCGAAATTCCGCGCTTGCCCCATCGGATCGGTGGCTTGAATCTGGTATCCCTGCGAATTGAAACGGTAAATCGTCCGATTGCCGAGTTGATCGGTAAGGGTGGTGGTGAGAATCGGGCTATTGGCCGGGACGGTGGGATTGTAATAAGTATAAGCGAGCTGAATGGTGCTGCCGTCGGCCTGTTTCTGAGAGATGACGCGGCCGTTGCCGTCGTAAGTGTTTTGTGCGACCACCACGCCGCGCGGGTCGGTCACGCTGGCGAGGCCGGAGGAATTCCAGCCGAACTGCCAGACACCGCCGTTGACATCGGTGAACGAAGTCAGTTGGTAGGAGCTGTTGTAGGTATAGCTCGCAATCCGGCCGCTGGAATCCTGTACCTGGGTGATCAAAGGCGGATGCTGGATGCCGTAGGTAAAGGTAAGCGAGCGGCCCAGCGAATCCGATATCGAAGCAACTTCTCCAACGGAATTGCGGGTAACGGCAATCGAATTTCCATTCGGGTCGGCGATGCCGGCCAGGAAGCCCTGGCTCGAGAACGAATAAGTAAGCCCGTCGCGGAGCCGGAGGCTGGAACTGTTGTCGGAATTGGTGGTGAAGACTGCGCCGGCGTATGCCGGGTCTACCGGGTTAATGAGGGCGCCATCGGTCTGCCGGGTGAAGGGTACCTGCCGGGCGCTGTTCGGCAACAACAGGTTGAGCATCTGAGCGGTGGCGATATTCCCGACAGGGACGGATAGGGTGTAGTCGAAGTTATGATCGCCGCCAAGACCAAACGGGCCGAGATACGAAGTGTTATAGAGGTAGCGAGTAAGTTGCAGCGAGAGCGGCAACCCATTCATCGCCAGATCCGTGTGGGAAAGGATTTCCATTCCCGAAGAGAGATAGATCGGGTCGCCGCCGACGGGGCTAAGGTCGGGCGGCGGAGGCGGCGGTGGCGGTAGTGGAGGGGGAGGGGGCGCGAAGAAATGCCAGCCCGGCCGCACCAGGCCGTAGAGATGCGGTGGGTGAGCCGGATCGGCGTCTGGAATCACCTGGGTGCCGTCGGCGGACACGGTGCCCGTCCCGTACGGCACCATCGTTCCCCGTTCCGGATCGAGCGTAATCAGCGCCGAATCGGTGTGCGGCGGCGTATTCAGCGCGTTGGGATAATACACGGCGATCGGCTGGCTGGCTGTGCTGTTCTCCGGCTGAAAGGCGACGATCTGCGCCATCATCATGGTGGTGACCTGCGGTTTGACGTCGGGCAGGCGGTCGGCCGGGACCTCAATGGCGGCCAATGGGAACGGATTCGGCGTGGTGCCGTCCGCCATGGTGATGGTGGTGCCGGCGTACACCGTTACTTTCAACCCGGGAATCGTGCCGAAGGAATGAGTCTGATCGGTGGAAGCGTTCTGCTGGACGTAAAACGTCTCCGCGGTATTCGTCTGCGGCAGGTGAACGTTGATGGGCGAAACCGTGACCTGATTCTGCGTGATGGTGAAGACCAGGTTGACACCGGCGTATTTTCCGGGCGGCGATGTGACCGTACCGCCGTTGAAGTTGACTAGTTGGGGCCCGGTGCAAGTCATCGGCAGGTTGGTGAAGGCGAAATTACCGCCCCCATCGGAAGTGGCGGTGAGGGTGGGACACGAGGTGGTATAGCCGTTACCGTCCTGCCCGAGCGTGGTGATGGTGACACCCTTGAGCGGGGTTTCCAGATTGTCTGCCGCAGTAGTGCGCCCCAGCAGACTGGTAGTGACGCCGCCAACTGAAAGTGAAACCGCAACGCTCGATGAAACTGCGATGCCATTTACCGTGCTGGAAGCGCTGATGGTGAGAGTGTTGTTGCTCACCGGCTGACCGGCCGGCGCGGAGACCGTCAGGATGGAATTCTGGTTCGCGGTAATGGAGGTGGGGAAGAAGGAGGACGTGAGACCGCTCGGGAGGCCACTGACCGCCAGAGTTGCAAGCTGGCTGAAGCTGTTCTGGCTGGCAAGGCTGACGGTATAGGTGACGGATTGGCCGGCAATCAAAGTGGCCGTCGGCGGCTGCGCGGAGAGCGTGAAAGTGGAGGCAGCCGTGACCGTGAAGACGGATGCGCTGCTCCCGCTGGCGGCGCCGTTCGAGACAGTGATGGCGCCATCCGCGGAGCCGGCCGCTACCACGAAGGCCAGGGCGCCGGCAGATACCGTGGCCACCGGTTGGGCGAGCGATCCGCCGCCCTGTTTGGAAAGAGTGACCGCCGGCGCGGAGCCGAAATTCGCGCCATTTACCGTAACCACGGTGCCGATGGGGCCGGATGAGGGATTGAAACTGGAAACCGAAACAACGGAGGTAGTGGTGCAGGCGCCGGTGAGTACCGCCTGGATCACGACTTGGATATCGGCGACGTTGAGGGCGCCGTCACCGTTAATATCGGCGGTCGCCTGCGTCTGCCCAAGGGCTTGGTCGATGGCGGCCTGCACATCGTTGACGTCGCTGGCGCCGCTCTGGTTGACGTCGCACGGATTGGAGGCGTAGACGCAAACAGCCAGGAATACGCCCAGCAACGGCACACGCATAAAAGCAGCGAATCCCTCCGATCCGGCGCCACGCGACGCAAAGTGTTTTACATCATACAACGAAAATTGCGGCCGCCGGGTGGGAAATCGGCGGCGGGCTCCGGTCGATCCGGTCGCGGCCGCTGCCGCCGGCTGCGCTGTAAGAAAAAGCCGGACAGAGGCCGCCGCCAATGTTTGCCGGCTTCGCCATGGCGTTTTCGCGCTACGGCGGCGGTTGCCGCAGTAAGCTTACCTTTCGATAACATAGTTTTATAGACTTCAGAAAACTAAGTACCAATTCAACCCAGTACCTAACTAGTATTTGCAACTCTTGTTTTGCCTCTCGCCGAATTGCCACTATAGATTGAACCCGATGGCTATAGCACTCTCATAACCTTTCGCACGATCACGACGAGGATGAGCCAGGGAATGCAACCTACCGGAAGAACCGTGACAATGCGCCGGCCGATTTTTGTCACGCCCAATCCCCTCCTGATCGCGGGAGTGCGCGAAGTTCTGTCCGCCGCCGGCATGCCGGCCGATCCGCGCATTGTGGCGCCCGAGGGCTTACATGAAATGTTGGCGGATTCCGGCGGGGGCCTGGTGATTCTGGACGGTCAGGCGCTGCCGCACGGCGAAAGGCTGGCGCAATTGTGCCGCGCCTACCCGGCCGCGCAGTTCGTGATCTGGGCTGCGCAACCCACTGCCGGCCTGCTGCGCATCGCGCTGGAATGCGGCGTGCACGGGCTGCTCTCCACGCGCCTCCCGCTGGAGGAGGCGTCGAATGCGCTCTTGCGCATCTGCCAGGGCGAACGGATCCTGCGTTTCGACGCCGATTCGGGAGCCATTTCGCCCTCCAAGCCGATGCAGCTTTCGGCCCGCGAACGGCACGTACTGATGGTGCTGGCGGGCGGCGCCAGCAATGCCGGTATAGCTGCCGATCTCCACACTACCGCCAGCACCGTCAAGGGCTGCCTGGCCCGTCTTTTCCGCAAGACGGGAGCACGCAACCGGCGCGAACTGGCACAGCTTGGCCATTCCCTCCTGTTGCTGGCCGAACCCCCGAAAGACACCGGCGAGGCGGCGTCTTTCGATGCCGGTTGGATGCTCGAAAAGCTATGACCCCATCGCAGGCAAAAGGCCCCGCCGCGAGCAAGCGCAAATATCGCCGCTTTCCGGTGAATCAACCGGCGCTGGTCTCCTGCGCGGCCGTGCCCGGACTGGTATGGACGGCGCGCATCGCCGACGTTTCGCGCCGCGGCATGCAGTTGATCCTGGAGCATCCCGCCATGCTCGATTCCGAAGTGCGAATCCAGTGGGCCAACCGCGAAATCTACGCGCGAGTCCGCTATCAGCAGCAGCGCGGCGGCGAATATCGCGTGGGCGTGGCGCTGGCTACTTCGTGCGAGTGGATGCTGGTGGAGTTGCTGGCCCGCGAGACCGTGACGCTGCGCCGCATCGACCAGGAAGTCGCCGCCTCCGCCATGGTGCTCCGCCAGCAGATCCGCGACATGGCGCAATCGATGGAGGCCGCCAGGCGGGCCAGCGAGGTCAAGAGCCGTTTCCTGGCCGGCGTGACGCACGAAATCCGCACGCCGCTCAACGGCATTATCGGATTCTCGGAACTGCTGCACGACGCCAAAGCCGGCCCGGTCACCACCGACCAGCAGGAGTATCTCGCCGACATCCTGAGTTGCTCGCGGCATCTGCTCACGCTGATCAACCAGGTGCAGGATCTCACCAGGATCGAGTCCGGCAAGATGGACTTCCATTACCAGGCGATGGAACTCGCGCCGCTCCTGCAGGAAGTGAAGGATGGCCTGAAGGCGCTGGCCGCCCGCAAGCGCATCGCGGTGGGCGCCGAGTGTCACCCCGGCATCGGCACGGTGCGCGTGGACCCCGCGAGACTGCGCCAGGTCTTGTTCAATTACCTCTCGAACGCCCTCAAATTCACGCCGGATGGCGGTTCCGTGCTGATGCGCGTGACGCCCGAAGCGCCTGACAGCTATCGCATCGCGGTGGAGGACAACGGCATGGGCATCCGTGCCGAGGACATCTCGCGGCTGTTTACCGAATTCGGCCAGGTGGGGACGCCGCTGACATCGGACTCGGGCACCGGCCTGGGTCTGGCTATCACGCGCCAGATTGTGGAGAAGCAGGGCGGGCGCGTGGGTGTCGAGAGCACTTTCGGAAAAGGCAGCCGCTTCTGGGCGGTGCTGCCCGTAAATCCCACTGCCTAAATTGCGTGCGGATATCAGCGGGGATATCAAATAGGTGCTATCTACTTTCGTGGCTGGGTTTTGCGGCCACTTACCTTACAATTAGGCCCATACAGGGATGCTGCGCGAGATCTGGCAGCGGACGGTCCGCATCCGGTTCAGGTATATCGCGATTGCCGCGGCGAGTGTCGTGGCATTGGCCGTAGCCGGAGTGTCTCTGGCCGATCGCCACCTGGCGGTAACGCGGACTCTGCGGATCGGATTTCAGAATTCCGCGCCCTATCACTTTCCGGATCTCGTGGGGCAAGCGTCCGGCCCGGCCACGGAGATCGTTCGCACCGCCGCCCAACGGCGCAACATCAAGCTCAAGTGGGTCTTCTCGCCGCAGGGCCCGGAGCGCGCCCTCGCTTCCGGCGCCGTCGACCTCTGGCCGATTCTGGGCGATCTGCCCGAGCGCCGCGGCCTGGTCTACATCAGCCCCCCCTGGACGCGCATGAGCTACGCGCTGGTGGTGCCGGCGCGCGTAGCGGAGATCGGCGCCGACGAAATGAAGGGCAAGCGTCTGGCGGCGGTCGTCAAAATCAGCAGCGACGCCCGCATCGCGCGGCAGTACTTTCCGGGCGCGATCGCCGTGCCGGTACCGGGAGTGATGCAGGTGGAGGCAGCGGTCTGCACCGGCCGGGCCGACGCCGGGCTCATCACGATTAATGCGTTCGTGGACGCCCACATGCCCGATTGCGAGACGGGCACTCTGCGCATCCAGCCGGTGGAAGGCGCCGCCTTCTGGTTCGGCGTGGGCGCCAACCCCAAGCGCCGCGACGCTATCGCGGCCGCCAATATCCTGCGTGACGAGATCGGCGAGATGGCGTTGGATGGCCGTCTGGCGGCGATCGACTTCCGGTGGAACACCAAAGTCGGGCAGGAAGTGACCACGATTTTCGCCTACCGCCGGGCACGTGTCTATACCGCCGTGTGCCTGGGTGCAGTGGCGATTCTGCTGATAATGCTGGCGGTGATGGTGTGGCTTACTGCACGCCTGCGCGGCGCGCGACGCCAGGCGGAGGCCGCGAGCCGCGCCAAGAGCTCTTTCCTGGCAGCCATGAGCCACGAAATCCGCACCCCCATGAATGGCGTGATTGGGATGACCGGCCTGCTGCTCGACACGGATCTGTCGCCCGAACAGCGCGACTACGCCGAGACCGTGCGCCGCTCGGGCGAGAGTCTGCTGGGGGTCATCAACGACATTCTCGATTTCTCCAAGATCGAAGCCGGCAAGATGGCCATCGAATCCTTCCCCTTCGATTTGCGCCTGGTCATCGAAGAAGTCAATGAAATGCTGGCGCCTAAAGTCGAAGGCCGCAAACTGGCGCTGGTGTTGGAGTATCCGCCCGGCGTGCCGCGCCATTTCATCGGCGATGCCGGCCGCATTCGCCAGGTAGTGACCAATCTGGTGGGCAACGCCGTGAAATTCACGCCCGGCGGCCACGTGCTGATCGCCATCAAATGCGAATCGGAGGCGGAGGGCATCGCCGATATTCACGTGTCGGTAGAAGATACCGGGGTGGGAATTCCGCAGGACTGTATCTATGCGTTGTTCGAGAAGTTCAGCCAGGTGGACGGTTCCACCACGCGCCGCTACGGCGGCACGGGTTTGGGCCTGGCCATTTCGAAGCAGTTGATCACCCTGATGGGGGGCACCATCGGATTGAACAGCGTTCTGGGCGAAGGTTCCACCTTCTGGTTCACCCTGCCGCTCAAGCTGGATACCCAGCCGCGTGCCCAGCCGGTACCGGCAGCCGAGCTGCACGGCCTGCCGGTACTGATTGTGGACGATACCGAAATCAATCGCCGCGTGATGCAGCAGCAACTCTGCGGTTGGGAAATGCCGAGCGCCTGCGAGGCCGATGGCCCGGCGGCTCTCGAAGCGCTGCGCGCCGCCCGGCGTGCGGGGAACCCTTATCGCTTCGTGCTGCTCGACTATCACATGCCGGAAATGGACGGCGCGGCGGTAGCGGCGGCCATTAAGGCGGACTCCTCATTCGGCGAGCCGCTGGTGATCATGCTGACCTCGGTGGGCCATTGGGCCGAGGTGCTGGACATGCAGGGTTGCGACATCGACGCGTGCCTGGTGAAGCCCGTACGGCAATCGCAGCTTCTCAATACGCTGGCCACTTCCTGGGCGCGTAAACGGGAAGCCGGCACGGGCGGCCGTCCGCGCGCGCGGCCCGCGGTGGCGGCCGTCCGGGCGCCGGCCCAGCCAGATCCGGCCGGGCATATGCTGCGCGTCCTGGTGGCAGAGGACAACGCCGTCAATCAAAAGGTCGCGGTGCGCATGCTGGAACGGCTGGGTGTGCGGCCCGATGTCGCCGCCAACGGGCGCGAGGCGGTGGAACTGTGCGCCATGCTGCCCTACGACCTGATCTTCATGGACTGCCACATGCCGGAAATGGACGGTTACGCGGCCACCGCGGCCATTCGCAAACAGATGGGCGCCGAACGGCGCGTGCCCATCGTCGCCATGACGGCGGAGGCGATGGAAGGCTGCCGCGAGAACTGTCTGGCGGCCGGAATGGACGACTACATCGCCAAGCCGGTGCGGCCCGAGGATCTGAAAGAGGCGCTGCGCCGCTGGGCGCCGGGCGCCGCGACGCACGCGCGAGCCGCCGGCGGGTAGACTGCCGGAAGTGGCGCCGTTTGCCATCCTGTCATACGCGTCGGTGACTACCTCCCAATCGCCAAATTTTCTATCTTAGATTGCGACTGCGACCCACCTAGATTGATTCCCGCCTTCTATCCCCCAAGCTTTCCTCCGTCCCCTAAGTCCGTTTCTTTCGGGTAGTTCCGCGCCGGCACCCCAGGTACATCGGTACCGGCTCCCCAGAATCCTTCTCCCTCCCGTCCCTCATGTTCTTCCCGCTCTCCGTCGATATGCAAGACGTACCCAAGCGACAGGGTAAGCGCGGGTAACAAGGAAAGGTTGTATGTCAATCACACGATATTCGAAACTCCTTTTAGTCGTGCTCGCACTGGCTCTTTGGGCAGGCACGGCAAGTGCTCAAACAATCGCCACCGACACGGCTATAGTCACGTTCAGTTATACGAACGGCGCAGTCACGGCCGCGCAGTCGGCCGCTATTACCGATTCCGGTATGAACAGCTATACCAATAACATCGCCTATAATCTGGCGAGCGGAGCCCATCAATGGCTCGTGCTTACCGAAGGTAGCGGCACTACTCCTGACACTCTCGGAGTAGCCGTGGACCCTACCGTGACTGCGGTCATGGCTCCGGGAAGCGCTTATTCGGCCACTGTTACGCTTACCGATTCGAACGATTCCAGTACCGCTGTCATTACCGTGAACCTTACGGTCAATTCGCCGTTCACCGGCACGGCTGCGGTGAATGCCCTCCTGAGCTTCGTGAAAACGGGCGGAGCCAGCCAGGCCTCCGCGACGACAACCGTCACGGTAACCAATTCGGACAGTGCGTACGACACCTACACCACGGTGGTGGCAGGTGCCTGCCCCTCCTGGCTAGATATCGCGTCCGCCAATACCAAACAGGCCAAATCCAGCGCCTCCGACACGTTAACGCTCTCCATAAACGCTGTCGGCGGTGCGGCGGCCACGCCCACCTCGGTGAGCGGATGTACCGTGAAGCTCCAGTATCTCGGCGTGACCTTCAAGACTGTAACCTTGACCACTCTGGCGATTGTTTCCCAGCCATTGATCTCGAGCGCGGCTGCGGTACCGCTTACCTACACCAAAGGCGGTGGAGGAACCAATAGCGGGACCACCAACATTTCGGTCGCCACCGGCACCGCCAATACCACCTACGCGGTGGACGTTGCTAGCGTGCCGCTTTGGCTCACAGTCACTCCCGCCAGTCTCACGGCCACCACCGCCGGAGTTTCCGTCGGGTTCGCGGTCAACACCGCGGTCGCGGCCGGCATGGCAACCGGCAATTACAGCGCCCACGTCGGCTTCTTCGCCGCCGGGTTTTCCGATCTGCTGGTTCCCATCACGTTCTCGATTTCGAACACGGCTCCCAGCGTCGGCCTGAAGGAAGGCACTACCGAGGTCGACAGTATCTGGTCTTACGGAACCGCCGTCCCCGCTCCCACCGTGACTCCGTACTCCACCAATGAGCCTCTGCCCTTTACGGCAACTTGCGCGGTGGTAGTTACCAGCAGCACCACCTACACTCCTACGGCCACATCGTGCCTGTTAAACGGCAGCCAGGCCACTGCGTTAGCTCCGCTTGCCGGCGTCGCCTATACTTGGGGCTACGGTCTGACGGTCAGCTTCGATTCGGCCATTTTTGCCTTACCCATCGGCTCCACGGCAAAGGTTACTGTTACAGTGGTTCCGCAAGGCAGTGCCACCGTCAGCCTGGCATACAAATATACGTTCCAGCCGATCGCGCCCACGCTGACGTCTTTGAGTCCGGCAACGGTAGCGCAGATCGCGCACAACACATCGATCGTCATCCTGCTGAAGGGCGCCAATTTCGTCGGGCCGCAGAATATTGCGAATGCAACCGTGGTTCCCACGCAGGTTTGGCTTGGTTCATCCGCCACTGCGTTGCCGCAAGCCAGCGTCGTGGTGTTGAGCCCCACCCAGATGATGGTCACCATCCCACAGGCATCTTTCCCATCCTATCCGTCGGGCAAGACTGCTACTACGCTGGCAGTTGGGCTGGCCAACCAGATCGGCGCCACAGCGCCCACCGTGCCGCAGGTGTCGGTGAATCTCAACGTCACCGCCGCGCCCGTAGTCTATGCCGTTACCAGCACCGCAACCTATGTGCAGCCCGCCATCGGGAGCAACCCCGGGCTGGCGCCGTATGAACTAATCAGCATCTTCGGCGACAACTTCGGTTATGCTTCGCTCAACCCGAATTTCAATACCGCCACACTAAACTCCTACAACCAGATTCCTACCGCTCTGCTCGTTTCAGGCAGCGGTAAGACTGCGGTCAACCTGTCGGTCGCGTTCAAGGATGGTAAGAACACCTTCGCCGCGCCGATTCTGTTCGCCAATCAGAACCAGATCAACGCCATCGTGCCCTCGGGTGTCACCGTGTCCGATACCGTTTCAATCGCAGTGGCTTCGGGAGCGGCAGTCAGCGACGGCACTTTCCAGGCCACCGTTGTACAGGCCGACCCCGGCGTTTTCACGCTCGCCTCGGACGGTACCGGCCAAGGCGCCATTCTCAACCATGACTACACCGTAAACACCGCGTCGAACCGCGAATCGATCGGACATTTCGTTCAGATTTACATGACCGGTCTGGGCGCTCCCGACAGCACCGCGCCCGACGTCGCCAGCCAGACACCGGCCAGTTTCCCGGGGAGTTGTTCAGCCATCAGCCTCGCCGGCGCCACCACCCCTGGATACCTCCAGGTGGTGAATACCAAGGTGACCGGAACCGGCTATGTGCCGCCCACTCCTGCGTGGACCGCTATTGACGGCGCCGTCATTCAGTCCTCGATGTTGAAGACCAACATTTTCGCTCCCTGCATGATCGACAATGTCACGGTAACTTTCGACCCCTACGGCACACCCAAAACGGCAGACGTTACGGGCGGCGGAGTCCTGTGGGCCGGTTTCGCATCCGGTTCGGTTGCCGGCCTCTACCAGGTCAATGTGACGATTCCGACTGGAACGACTACCGGATCTGCGGTGCCGGTAACCGTGACCATCAACGGCCACACCAGTCCGGCAGTCACGATGGCGATCCAATAATCAAGATTCTCCTCATGGCGCCGGCAACGGCCGGCGCCTGTAGTGCCTGGCGGCGGCGGAAATCAACTCTCCGCCGCCGCGTTTTTATGTGTTATAGTCCTCCTCGATGGTGGGGAGAGCGCTGAAGATTGTGGCCGCGCTGGTGGTGCTTGTCATCATTCTAGGTGCCGGTGGAGTAACCTACCTCTACGTACGCAAGCCTGCCCAAGTCCATCCCTCGAATATCAAAGTTGCCATGACTCCGGAGCACATCGCCCGCGGTCAGTATATTTTCCGCAGCATCTCCGATTGCGACAGTTGCCACTCGCAGCGCGACTACACACTGGTGGGCGCCCCGCTCGTCATGTCCGGCCGCGGTGCCGGTGCCATACTCTCGGATCTCATGAGCGGACTCCCCGGCGTGGTAGTGGCTTCGAATCTCACGCCTGACGTCGAAACCGGAATCGGCTCCTGGACCGACGGCGAAAAGATTCGCGCCATCCGCGATGGCGTGGATCGCGATGGCAACGCGCTCTTTCCCATGATGCCCTACCAGGCATTCCGTCACATGAGCGATGCCGACGTGCAGGCCGTGGTGGCGTTTCTCGATTCGCTCCCGCCGGTGCGGAATCCGCTGCCCAAGACTCACCTGCAATTCATGCCGGGTTTGATGATGAAATCGGCACCGCAGCCCGCCGGCAAAGTGGCATCGCCCGACCGTGCCGATCCCCGGCATTACGGCGAGTATCTCGTCGAACTCGGCGGCTGCGTGGATTGCCACACCCCCAGCGACTCCCACGGCAACCCGCTGCCTGGCAAGACTCTCGCCGGCGGCCAGGTGTTCGCGACCCCGATGGGAACGGTGGTCAGCGCCAACATCACGCCCGATCGGGAAACCGGAATCGGAAAATGGGACGCCGATTTCTTCCGCAAGAAATTCTACGACTATAAAACGTACGTCGAGAACGGCTCTCCCAAGCTGTCCGGTCCGGACGCCTTCACGCTCATGCCCTGGCTCGGCTTCTCGCAAAAGACGCCCGACGATCTCGACGCGATCTATGCCTACTTGCGGACTGTCGCGCCCGTGCACAACCCCGTGGAGACGCATCCCGGCCATCCCAATCAATCGCCTGCGGTACCCTGAAAGTGATGTCCACCCTCGCCGTGCTGGCCCTCTTCGCAACCGCCTTGCCGAACGCCGTGGTGCTCAAGCCCGTGGCGAATATGTACTCGCACCCCAGTGAAGACGACGACGTTGTCTCGCAGGCAATCTACGGCGCAAACGTGCAACTGATGGAGCAGCACGACGCGTGGGCGCGCGTTCGCACCGCCGACCAATATACCGGCTGGATCCCGCTGTCGGAACTGCGCTCCGCCGCGCCCTATGCCGAATCGGGGAAGATTGCCGAAGTGATGAGCATGTTCGCGCATATCTACCGCGAGGCAGACGTGACGAAGCACGCGCCGCTGCTCACCGTGCCCTTCGAGACCAGGCTCGAAGTATCGTCCATGCCGCCCTCGGGCGGCCGGTGGATCCAGGTACGCCTCCCCGACGATCACGCCGGCTGGATTCAATCGGGCGACGTGGCCTTCGACGTCAAGCCGCTCGACATCCCGGCTATGCTCGCTCTGGCGCACAAGTTTCTTGGCTCGCCCTACACCTGGGGCGGCACTTCCAGCTACGGCTACGATTGTTCCGGCTTCTCCCAGATGCTGGAGCGCCGCCGCGGCGTGACCATGCCGCGCGATGCCGGCCCGCAAGCCGAGTGGAGCGGCGTGGCGCCGGTGGAGCGCAGGGATCTCCAGCCCGGCGACCTGTTGTTTTTCGGCAGCTCCGAGAAGCACATCACCCACACCGGCGTGTATCTGGGCGACAACAAGTTTATCGACGCGACCACGCATGAGACCCCCATGGTTCGCATCGATGACCTCAGCGATCCATACTGGTCACGGCTTCTGGTGGCGCAAAGGAGAGTGAAGTGAAGCGAAGGGACCTCATCAAAGCCGCGGCCGCCGCACCCGCCGTACTGCTGCCCGGCGTTCCCGCCGGCGCCACTCCTGCCATGCCTGCCAGCCTCGAAACCAAGATTCTGCGCCTCAACCTGCAACACACCTGGACCACGACGATGTCGTCCAGCCAGTATCGCGACACCCTGCACGTGGCCTATTCGCGCGACGGCATCACCGGCCACGGCGAAGGCGCTCCCATTGTGCGCTATCGCGAGGACGCCGAAGGTGCGCGCAAGGCGGTCGAGTCGGTGCGCGACCTGATCGTGCCGTGCGATCCGCTGCACTTCACCAAGGTAATGGCCGAGGTGTTCCACCGCGTCCCCGGCAATTGGGCCGGCAAGGCTGCTATCGACATCGCGCTCATGGATTGGGTCGGACAGAAGCTCGGCGTGCCGCTCTATGAATGGCTTGGGCTCGACCCCGCCGACGCGCCGCTGACGACCTTCTCGATCGGCATCGACACCCCCGAGATCACCCGTCAGAAAACGCGCGAGGCGGCCGATTTCCCCATCCTCAAGATCAAGGTGGGGCTCTCCACCGATGAGGCCACCATCGAGGCGGTACGCAGCGTGACCGATAAGAAGTTGCGCGTGGACGCCAACGAGGGCTGGAAAGATAAAGAAGAAGCGGTTCGCAAAATCAACTGGCTCGAAAAGCACGGAGTGGAATTCATCGAGCAACCCATGCCCGCGGAGATGATCGAGGAGACGCGCTGGGTGCGCAGCCGCGTGCACATTCCCGTCATTGCCGACGAAGCGTGCCAGCACGCCTCCGACATTCCCAAGCTGAAGGACGCCTACGATGGCGTCAACGTGAAGCTCGATAAATCGGGCGGCATTTTGGAAGCCCGCCGCATGCTCGAGATCGCCAAGGCGCTGGGGATGCGGACCATGCTGGGCTGCATGGTGTCGAGTTCCGTGACGGTGACCGCGGCAGCGCACCTCTCGCCGCTGGTCGATTACGCCGATCTCGACGGGAATCTGCTGATCTCCAACGACCCCTACCACGGCGTACGTGTCGAGAAGGGCAAGCTGATTCTCCCCAAGGGCCCCGGCCTTGGCCTGACGAAAGCGTAGCTCATGTAGGGCAGGGTGCCCTACTCCACCACGAATGAGTCCACGTCGATGAACTTGCCTTTGGCTTGCGCGCTCTGCCTGCCGGTGGCGCGTACAATGGCCACGTGGCGCCCCGGCCCGAAACAGCAGAAGCGCGTGCGGCTCTGCCATTGTGTGCTCGCCGAATACAGATCGATTGTCCCCCGCACGATGCCATCCACCGTGACTGACGCGATCCCGCGATTGACCGCCTTCGTATAAACGTAAGTCAGCGCCTTACCCTCGAAGTCGATTTCGACTTCGGCCCCCGCCACGTCGGTGTAGCTGATGGTGTGGTTATCGGGCTCGGCGAAGCTACGGTCGTTGTTCCAATCGCCGCGGAAGATCAGCGCCGGGTCGGAATCGTCGTAAGAACCCGGTTTGACGATCGTCACCGGACGCTGTTTGGGCGCGCGGCACTCGGCGTCCAGGTGTGCCAAGGTCTCGCCGCGATATTCATAGACGGTCTCGGTGCAGCGTTCCAGCATTTCGTTGAGCGCCCGCGGCTTGAGGGGGTTGCCGAATTCCGGCGCGGGCGAGATGAAATATTCCACCCCCCAGGTCTGCATCTGCTGCATCATCTCCGGCAGCGTCTTGATTTGTTTCAGGCGCCGCATGGTAGCCAGTTGATGCCAGTGGTTCTCGTAAAAATCGCCCTTCAGTCCGGCGATGTCGCTCTCCGCGGTCAACATCACCGCCGAATAAGGATGCTCGCGATTGAAGTAATCGATCACCGCGCGGATGGGGGTATTCTCGTCGCGAAAACGATCGTGTTCCGCGCGCGAGAAGGGTTGGCGCAGGTAGAAGTCGCGATGGTAGTAGCTGGCCGCCGGCAGCATGCGAACGTTCAGCCCGATCGCCGCCAGCACGAACGCCATCAGTCCGCGATACAGCCAGCGGGTGCCGGCGGCCCAGCCGAGCAGGGCAGCGAACGGAATCGAAAGCAGCGGCAGGGCGGGGTAAAGATAGCGGGCGTTGGGCTGCGTCCGCATAATCAGGATCGCCGCCCCGAGTGCGATCGCCAGGGCGGCGGCCACGTCGCGGCGGCGCCGCGCCACCAGCAGGGCGGCCAGTCCCAGCGGTGCGAGGGCCAGGTACTGGAAGCCGAAAGAGCCGTTGCGCCCCTCGTAGGTCAGATTCGTGTGGAAGGTGAGGTCGTAGGGCGTCTCCCAGGTGAGCGGCCGTTTGAAACGCAACTCCTCAATCCCGGCATCTCGGGGAAGCAGTGGCGATGGAAACTTATTGTAGAGAAAAGGGAATAGCGGATTGCCGGTCTTTACGTATGCGATGACATAGGGCGGCGTTGCCAAGCCCACCAGCACCATCGCCGCCAGGGTACAGGCCGCCGCCGGGCGCGGTCCCAGCGACTTCCAGTGGCGCGCAGCCTCCACCCCAAGCAGCACCAGCGCCAGGGCGACGAACGCAATCGCCCCGACCTTGGTGGACATGGCGCCTCCGCCCAGCGCGGCCACCAGGAAGAAGAAACGCTTCTCGCCGGAATCGGAGAAGCGCCACAACGCCGCCGCCATCCCCGCGATCAGGGCGGCTAGCAGATTCTCTACGAAGAGCGAACCGGTCACCAGTTGCACCAGGGGGGTGGAGGCGAACAGCGCCGCCAGCCACAGCGCCGCCGCCCGGCAAACCCATCGCCGCATGGCGAAATACAGCACCGCGCAGATGAGCAGCAGCTGGGTGAAATCGAGCAGGTGGGCGGCGTACTCCCCGCCCAGCAGATAGACGATGGAGTAGGAGAAATCGGCGCCCATCGGCATCACTGCCCACAGCACGCGATCGGGCTGGTACGTCATCCGATGGTGCGCGGCGATGTTCATCGGGATGGCTAAATGCATCGCCAGCCCGTCGGCGCTCGATTCCGGCGTCAGGGCGGTGAACCAGTGGGCCAACAGCACGAACACCAGCACCGCGAAGGCGGCCCGCTCCGCATAGCGGCGCAGTTCCGCGCTGCGCAGCAGCCGCCACCAACGCTCCAGACGACGCCAGGCGCCGCGCCAGTCGAGCAGGATGGGGATGGCGAGCAGCGCCGCCCACACCGCCGGATAGTTCACCGGAAGGCGCGCGATCAGCGTCATCAGCAAGATCCACAGGGTCGCACCGAGCAGGGTGGAGAAGACCTGCGACTCCGGCGAGTCGTCGTGCGTGCGGCCGAGGAGGCGGGAGCCGAGCGCGCACGAAGAGATGCAATAGAAGGCTACGGCCAGGAGCGCGAGCGGTCCCACGGCGAAGACCGTGCCCACCGCGGTAAGCGCTACGATGGCGCCGGCGAACGTCCAGGGGACCATCAACAGTAGAGGAAACGCCACCGCTACGAACATCCCGATGTAGTGCAGGAAGCGCTGGATGCCGACCGGTACCCAGACGTCCTCGGAGAAGAGCGCGGACGTGAGGAAACCATGCACTTCGAGAATCAGAGCGCCGAGGAAGATCGTCGCCACTGTCGCCTGAAACGCGGCCGGTGTCTGGCGGCGGCCGCTCAGAATCCGCGGGCCGGGAGTAAAGATGAACAGTCGTTGGATGGCGAAGTTGACCAGGAAGAGGGAAGACTCCACGATCAGCTTGGCGGGAATGACGGCGATCGCGAGCGCCGAGCCGAGGAAGCCGATGCCCGCGAAGGTGGCCGCCGCGTGCGCCAGGGCGAGCAGCAGGTATGCGGGAAGCACCGTGCGGTGCTGCTGGCGCGATCGGAAGGCCGCGCCATGCACCGCCGGATAGTTGAAGGCCAGCGCCAGAATGCGCCCCAACGCCAGCGACCGCAGAAGCGTTCCGCCATGGTGGAGCGAATAAATAAAGATCAGGTTGTCGAGCAGCGCGGTGAGCAGTGAGATGGCCGCGAATCGTGGCAGCAGGAAGGCCAGTTTGGCCGATTCCAGCAGCGGACGGAAACGCGGCGCCGTCACCCCGACCGCTTCTTCCACCACCGGAACACGCATCCGGCGGGCCGCCAGCAGCAATTCCATCTGGAACTCCGGCCCGTTGGCTTCGATTTGCAAGACTGGCGTCGCCAAAGCCGCGGGAATCGCGCGGACTCCCGTCCCCGCAGCGCTCCCGGCAATGGCGGGCATCAGACCCTGTCCCGCCGGGACTACCAGACTGCCGGGATGCGCCAGGAGGCTGGCGGCGACGCGCTCCACGTCGCCCGAGTCGCTCGCCGGATCGGCGGTCACCACGCCGATCAGATCGGGGAATCGGCAAAGCGCGCGATTGAGGCCCGTCCGGATCGCTGCGCCCTCTCCCAGCGGCGCCGCGTGCTGTAGAATCTCCACCCCCGGCAGTTCGCCCAAACGGGCGAAGAGCTCGCGAAATTCGGGGCCGCTGCCGTCGTCCACGACGATAATTGGGGAGACCGGCGAAGCCAGCAATTGACGAATGAAATCCAGCAGTTGGTCGGATGGGCGGTAGGTGGGAACGAGGATCGCGAGGCGATTAGTCTGGTGGAGCGGCATCCGAACGGAAATTCAACTAGAACATGGCCGCGCAGCGAATTGCAAGCGAGCCCCGTTCGTCTGCCATAGTACTTTCGATTCAGACGACGATTGTGTTCGGGACGGGCGGCTCCTACAATCATCAAAGACGGAGGACGCTCGCATGGCTGACGCCCCAGACAGACTATCCGAAGTGGAAACCGGCGAGAGCTCCGGCAATCGCCAAAGGCTTCTGGTGATAAGCCCGCCGGCCAATCGCACGGCGGCCAAGGATGGCCGGCCGGTGACCAGCCTGGCTACGGTTTTCGGCCGGTTCGCGGAAATGCAGCATCTGGTCGGCGACCAGGTGGTCGCGCTGGAAGACTTGGTGCAGCAGCAGGGACAACAACTGAACGAAGTGTCGTTGCAGTTGCCCGATATGAAGGAGCGCATTAACTGGCTGATCGCGAGCTATTACGATGACGATCGCAAATCGCAGAGTTTGCGGGAAAGGCTGACGCGGCAGGAAGCCGGGCTGGCGGCACTTACCGAAGTGGTGCGCGGTCTCTGTGAAACGCAGCAGCAGTGGCGGCAGACTCTGGAGCAGTTCCTGCTGATTCTGGGACGCGCGCAGAGCACCCCCATTCCGACCCCTCCGAGCTGGCCGGAATAAGGGAAGTCAGGCGCGGTCCATGTCCATTGGCTCGCCGCGCTCCAGCAAGTCTACCAGAAAGATGCTGACGGTCTTCTCCTGCCATCTCACATTTACCAGGCTGGAGGGGTTTTGCGCGCCGGGTGAGGGAAGATCGGCGGTAGCGATTTCAGCTCCGATGGGCATCAGAATCGCCACGCCTCTTCCGCCATCGCAGCGTTGAACTGCCAATGTTGCCGAGTTCAGGCGAAAGCGATACATCATGTGGCCCTGTAAAACTGGTGTTACCAGATCATTATCATCCTTTAAAGTAGGGAAAAGTACCTCGGAATAATACGGGAGCTTGACTCGGGACGGCGAATCCAGGCGTACAACCAACTCTGTATGGGCACTTGCCGCCGCTCATGAAGTGCAACAACCGGTCATCGGGGGCAAGTCGCCTCTCCCTTACGGCAGCAACGTGCTCGGCCGAGACCGTGCCGCCGAGCGCTACCGCCTGGCGGGCGTGGGCGTCCCCGATGTGGCCAAAGATCACGTAGCGGCCGGGAAATATGCTCCAGATTTTCGCGATCGTACGCCAGCATCTCGCGATTGCGCGCTATCGGGACGGCGTAATCGCTTTTCATCTTGAGCGCGCCGCCGCTCATGAAGTGCAACAACCGGTCATCGGAGGCAAGTCGCCTTTCCCCTTACGGCAGCAACGTGCCGCGCCCGAGGATGTTGGCGGGATCGAGCCGGCGTTTGACGGCGCGCATCTTCTCGATGTCCTCCGCGCTGTATTGCAGTTCAAGCAGATGGCGCTTGCGCTTCCCAAGGCCGTGCTCGGCAGACACCGTGCCGCCGAGCGCGACCGCCTGGCGGGCGAAGTCGCGCAGCAGGTCGGCGGCGCGTCCGGGATCGGCAGGGTCGGAGAAAATATTCACGTGCACGTGGGCGTCGCCGATGTGTCCGAAGATCACGTAGCGTCCGGGGAATGCGCGCTCCAGATGCTCGCGGTAATACGCCAGCATCTCGCGATTGCGCGCTATCGGGGCGGCGTAATCGCTATTCATCTTGAGCGCGCCGGCGCGGCGCACGGTATCGTTCACCAGTTCGGGCAGCGCGTGGCGGAACTGCCGGAAGCGCTCGCGGTCGGCGGCGGAAAGCGCGAACCAGCTCTCCTCTTCGAAGGCGCCCGCCGCTTGAATACGCTCCAGCCACGCGTCGACTTCGGGATCGTCTTCCGACGTGAGCGCCTGGTCGAACAGAATGGCGGCCTGCGCCGCGGTGGGGATTTCCGGGAAGCGCGCGCGTAGCAAGTCGAGCGACGGACGGTCGAAGTATTCGAGCATGCGGGCGCCTGTCGCGCGCCACTGATCGACAGCGTCAAGCGCGGCGTCGTCATCGGCGAAGAAGACCACGCCGGCGAGCACCGCGGGAGCCGCGGGCAGCAATCCCACGCGCGCTTCCGTCACCACTCCGAGAGTGCCCTCCGCGCCGATGAAGAGGTCGACCCAATCCATGCCGGGGCGCAGCAGATAGCCGGCGGTATTCTTGGTGACCGCGGGCAGCGGGATGGTGCCGGGGTCGAAATCGATGGCGTCGCCGCGCGCGATGGCGAGTTGTGCGCCATCGGCCAGCACCATGCGAAGGGCCTGCACCCAGCGGCGCGTGGCGCCGAAGCGGAAGCTACGCGACCCGCTGGCGTTGGTGGAAATGGTGCCGCCGAGAAAGGCAGAGTTCTCGGTCGGGTCGGGTGGATAGAACTGCCCGGAGCGTTGTGCGGCGGCCTGCAGATCGCGCAACGGAACACCCGCGCCGGCGATCGCGAAGCCTGCATGAATTTCCAGGTGGTTGAGCTTTTCGACCGACAGCATCCAGCCGCCCTGCGGCACGCCTCCGCCGGTGACGCCCGTACCGCCGCCGACGATGGTGACCGGAATGCCTGCCGCGGAAGCCTCGCGCAGTGCGGCGGCGACCCCGTCTTCATCTGCCGGAACGATCAGGCGCGCGGCGCTGCCGCGGAAACCGGAGGCGTCTTCCAGGTAGCGCGCCGCTATACTTCCAGAATCACCGGCATGATCAGCGGACGCCGCGCGGTCTCCTTCACGATGAAGCGCTTCAGGTCCGCGCGGATCTTTTCCTTCATCACGCCCCAATCGGTTTTCTCCTCCTGATTCGAACCCTCGAGTGTCTTGGCCACCAACTGGCGCGCTTTCTCGACGAAGTCCGCGCCGTCGCCGGCGTTGAAGCCGCGGCTGACGATTTCGGGGGGGCTCTCCATGCGGCCGGTCACGCGATCGATGGCGATGATGGGCAGCACGATGCCATCTTCGGAAAGATGGCGGCGATCGCGCATGACCACCTCCTGCACCACGTCGTCCAGCGAGCCGGAATCGATGCACACGTGGCCCACCGGTACTTTGCCGGCCTTGCGCGCGCCGTGGTGGTCGATCTCCAGGATCTCGCCCGATTCCATAATGAAGCTTTCTTCCAGCCCGACGAAGCGCAGATGCTCGGCCAGGCGCGCATGCTTGGAAAGCTGGCGGAATTCGCCGTGGACGGGCATGAAATAGCGCGGCCGCACCAGGTTCAACACCAGCCGCATCTCTTCCATGCTGGCGTGGCCGGAGACATGCAACGGCGGATTCATGCTGCCGTACAACACGTCGGCGCCGCGCCGCGCCATATGGTCGATCATGCGGAAGATGGCCTTCTCATTGCCGGGAATGATGCGCGAACTGAGTACCACGGTGTCGCCCTTGTCCACCGAGACGTGCTTATGATTGTCGACCGCCACGCGCGAGAGTGCGGACATCGGCTCGCCCTGGGTGCCCGAGATCAGAAACGCCACCTTGTTGCGCGCGATGTTCATGGCGTCCTGCGGGCGCAGCAGAATGCCGTCGGGAATTTCCAGCAGCCCGAGCGAGTGCGCGATCTCGGTGACCGACACCATACTGCGGCCGATCACCGCCACGCGGCGGCCGCATTCCTGCGCCAGATCGAGCACCAGTTGAATGCGATGGATCGACGAACTGAAGCAGGAGACCACCACGCGGCCATCGGCGCGATTGAAAATCTCCTCCATGCGCGGGTGCACGGCGCGCTCCGATTCGGTGTAGCCGGGGCGGTCGGAATTGGTGGAATCGGAGAGCAGCAGGAGCACGCCGCGCTTCCCGTATTCGGCCAGAGTGTGGAGATCGAAGAGTTCGTTATCGGTGGGGGTGGGGTCCACTTTGAAATCGCCGGTGTGGATGATGACCCCAATAGGAGTGGTGATGGCCAGCGCCACCGCGCTCACAATCGAGTGGGTGACGTTGATGAACTCGATCTTGAAGGGGCCGATCTCCACGATATCGCGTGGTTTTACGATGTTGAGGCGGGGATCTTCCTCCAGTTCGTACTCCTCCATGCGGCGCTCCACCAGCGCCAGCGTGAAGGCTGTACCGTAGACCGGGACGTCGATATCGCCCAGGAAATAGGGGACGGCGCCGATGTGGTCCTCATGGCCGTGGGTGAGGATCAGGGCGCGGACGTGCTCCTGGTTCTCCTTGAGGAAGGTGATATCGGGCATCACCAGATCGACGCCGAGCAGTTCGGCGTCCGGAAACATCATGCCGGAATCGACCACGATGATGTCGTCGGCGTAGCGGATGGCGGTCATGTTCATGCCGAACTCGCCGAGGCCGCCTAGGGGGATTACCTGCAACTTCTGATCTGTCATCAAAACTGTCTCGAATATATGATGGTAGCCGGTTCACGCTGTGGAAGCACGCCAGAGGCCGTAAAAAAGAAATGCTCACCCCGAAGGATGAGCATTTCGTGTCCCCCCTGTTCAATCAGGGGTGATGTTCGATGGGAGAATCATTTTCGACGGAATCGCAACCGTCAAAAACTTTGGTAGTTGGATCTTATTTCCTAACGGCTCTCCAGTCAAGGGAAAATCCGCCGCAAATTTTTCGGTCGTAACCCACTCTTGGCGGGTCACTTGCGGGCCTGCTAATTTTTGGCCCAGGCGGCGAAGTGCCCGAAAAGGCTGGTTTTCCACCGGAGGTTTTCAGTCTAAGGCGAACAAAAGCGGAACTTTATGTAGCCGCATCGCAGCCGCTACAGGTGCAGGGTGATCAATCGGTCGGCCTCTTCGCCGTGGCGCGCACGCCGGCGAAGGGCGCGAAATCCGCCCAGCGCGAATCCCGAAATGGTCGCGAACACCAGCAGTATCCCAATGAGAACGAAGCTATTTACCACCAGGTTGCCGATGTTGTCCTTTTGCGTCGGGACGTACTCGTCGGCGGTCACTTCGGCCTGGTAGCGGACCTGCGACAGGAGCTTTTCGGCATAATCCGGGTCCGGCGGCGACAGAACCACAGCAACTAGAGGTCCACTCCGTTTGGCGACCGCGCCGTTCAATTTTTGAAATTCGTCCACCCGCTGCCCAGCGATTTGCGGGGTGGGATAGTTGAAAATCAGCATCTGGACGTCGCCCTTGGGATTGTGGAAAAGTCCCATTTGGGCCTCCGCGCCAAAATGGAAGGCCGCCAGCGAGGGTGAAACCCCCGGCGCGAACTTTTGGAGGCTGGCCGCACCCACGATGTACCGTTCGCTATCGGGAACCAGACCCGTGGTTGGCAGGTAGCTCGGGAGCACCGGCAGGACCGTGGTGTCGACGTTGCGAAGCCCGTTCTCGATCACTCCCAGTTCTTCCAGGGAGGGCTTGTAGCCGTTTATGGAGAGGAGGTAGTTGCCATCCGTCAGAATGAGGCTGTCGGGGGTCTCCGCCGCCATCTTGGCCGCCGTAGAAGGTGTGGCATTGGCCGGCCGCTGCCATTCGAAGGCGGCCATTGCCCCGGTCGTGTCCTGAAGCTGCCAGACGGTCACGGTGAACTTGGCGGCGCCGTTCCGGTAATCGGCCGTCTCGGACTTTTGAAGACCGTACTCCGCCCAGATCGGCTGGTCGGAAATCGTCGCTTTGGACGCGGGACCGCGCTGGCTGGGGCCGATGGCGTCGGGTAGAATGGCGGCCATAGCCAGGGAAGGCAGGAGGATGGCGGAAAGAAAAAACTTCATCTCCTTATTAGACACCGTCACGCGCGCTTTGGGTTCCTTCCGCTCCGGCGCACCTGAACAACTATCCTGCATAGTTGGCGGTTTCGCTCGCCGGGAGCGCTCGGTAATAATGAAGAGCCCGGCGGCACCGCCCGCCGGGAAATCGGGTTCGTTATGGATAAAATCGGCAGTCCACTCATCCTGCTCTTTTTCTGCGCGTCGGTACCGGCGCTGTCGCAAACCGCCCGGCCCTGCCCGCGATACACCACCGGGAGCGCCATCACCGCTCCGCAAGACATCTATAGTTCCGCCGGCGTGCTGACGGTGAATCTCATCTATCAGACCAGCGTCGACCAGTACGGCAATCAGCTCTTTTGCTTTCTGACTCCCGACGGCGCGCAATCGC
>DATAUB010000046.1:0-70301 GCA_036268475.1 Bryobacteraceae bacterium
AGTCACCATAAAGAGCGATACGGCCAGAAAGCGAGCTTGGAAATCCTTGGTCATCGGCTGGGGTGGGGCAGGGACACCGATCCCGTCCTCTGTTAGCCGTTGCAACCGATGTGCCAGTTTGGGAAACAATTTGCTTTTCGCTAAGTGGCTTGCCTGTAGAGACTTACATAAGTCTAGCAGGTTTAGGTGGAGGCGGATTCCAATTTTGGTATTCCGTTCCCTGAAATATGTAAGTGGCGAAAGGTAAGCAAGTTATGAAATGTGAACAACGGGATGCCGCGTTGTGGATTTGGTAAGTTTTTCCCAATGCACAATTTACGGCGGCAGTCGCGCTTTTACCCGCAATGTGGAATCATGACATTGCGAGTAGCTGAATGCACCATCTCTTTCTGCATGACCTGCCGACCGCCGCGCTGGGAACTTTCCTGGCGCTGTTCCCAATCGTGAACCCGCTCGGCGGGGTGCCATTTTTCTATGCGCTCACTGGAGGCTACACGCGCTCGGAACGCAATACTTCCGCTCTGAAAATTTCTATCTACGTTTTTGCCATCCTGGTGTGCTTCCTGTTTCTTGGCCGGTTCGTCCTCAACTTTTTCGGGCTGAGCCTACCGGTGCTGCGTATTGCCGGAGGGCTGATTGTCGCGCACTCGGCTTGGGGAATGGTGACCGGCACCGAGCGGGTGACCGCCGCTGAAGGGAATGAGGCCGCGACGAAAGAGGACATTTCGCTTACGCCGATGGCAATGCCGATGCTCTCCGGGCCAGGGTCGATCGGAGTGGTAATGGGCCTGGCGGCGACTACCAGCGGCGCGCTGAATTATCTCGGCATGGTGTTCGGGATCGCCGGGCTGGGGATTGCTGTCTATCTTTTTCTACGCCTAGGCGGGCCGCTGGTGGCTCGGCTTGGTCCCACGGCTGCGGGAGCGATCAACCGCATCTTCGGATTTTTGATTCTCGCGGTCGCGGTGCAGTTGATCTGGGATGGGCTGGCGGAATTTCAGTTTATGAAGTGACTTTGACTTCGCCCGTTGCCGGGACACGCTTCTGTGCTAGCCGATTTTCCTGTCTTTCGATACATTGCGGGAGTAGCTATTCGCAACCCGCGGCGACGTAGTACTATCGCAAGTCAATTTCTGAGGAGATGAATATGCAGCTTGGAATGATTGGACTCGGAAGAATGGGCGCCAACATGGTTCGGCGGCTGATCCGGAAGGGCCACGACTGCGTGGTGTACGATCGGTCGGCGGAGACGGTCAACGGCTTAGTGAAGGAAAAAGCCACCGGCTCGGCCTCGCTTAAAGAATTCGTGCAAAAGCTCTCGAAGCCGCGCGCCATCTGGCTGATGGTTCCCGCGGCGGTAGTGGACCACAGCATCGCCGACCTGCTGCCACTGCTCGAGGCGGGAGACATCCTGATCGACGGCGGAAACTCCTACTATATCGACGACATTCGCCGCGCCAAGGAACTGGCGCCGAAGAAAATTCACTACGTCGATGTCGGCACCAGCGGCGGCGTCTTCGGACTCGACCGCGGTTACTGCATGATGATTGGCGGCGAGAACGACATCGTGAAGCACCTCGACCCGATTTTCGTCGCGCTCGCGCCCGGCATCGGCGACGTTACGCGCACCCCGGGCCGCAAGGACAACGACGGAACCGCCGAGCAGGGCTACCTGCACTGCGGGCCGAATGGCGCCGGCCACTTCGTGAAGATGGTGCACAACGGCATCGAATACGGGATTATGGCCGCCTACGCTGAGGGGCTGGGAATCCTCAAGAGCGCCAACGTCGGCAAGCAGGCCGGCGGCGCGGCCGATGCGGAGACTACCCCGCTGCGCAACCCTGAGGAATACCAGTACGACTTCAACCTGAAGGAAGTTTCCGAAGTGTGGCGGCGCGGCAGCGTCATCGCCTCCTGGCTGCTCGACCTCACCGCTGCCAGCCTCGTCGAGGATCAAGATCTCGCCAAGTTCGAAGGCCATGTTTCGGATTCCGGGGAAGGCCGCTGGACCATTAAGGCCGCCATCGATATCGGCGTGCCCGTGCCGGTGCTTTCCACTGCTCTCTACCAGCGCTTCACCTCGCGCGGCGAGGCGGATTTCCAGGATAAGCTGCTCTCCGCGATGCGCTTCGGATTCGGCGGCCATCTGGAAAAAACGGCCGGCAAATAGCGGACCACAGCTATGAACGACTCTCAGTCCGATGCCCTGGTCTTCTTCGGCGCGTCTGGAGACCTGGCATATAAGAAGATCTTTCCCGCCCTCCAGGCCATGGTGAAGCGCGGGCATCTCAATGTCCCCGTGATCGGCGTGGCGAAGGCCGGCTGGACGGTGGATCAGCTCCGCGTCCGCGCCGCCGATAGCGTCGAAAAGCACGGTGGACTGGACCGCGCGGCGTTCGACAAGTTGAGCGGACTGCTGCGCTATGTCGACGGCGATTACTCCGCGCCGTCCACCTTCAACCAACTCCGCCAGGTGCTCGACGGTGCGCAACGGCCGGCGCACTATCTGGCCATCCCGCCACTACTGTTCGAGACCGTGGTGGAGCAACTCGCCGGCACCGGATGCACGAACGGCGCGCGCGTGATCGTGGAGAAGCCGTTCGGGCACGACCTCGCATCGGCGCGCGAGCTGAACGAAGTCCTCCACCGTTCCTTCGCCGAGTCCGCTATCTTCCGCATCGACCATTACCTCGGGAAGAAGCCGGTCAACAACATCGTGGTGTTCCGCTTCGCCAACGCCTTTATGGAGCCGTTTTGGAATCGCAATTACATCGAAAGCGTGCAGCTCACCATGGCGGAAAACTTCGGGGTGGAAGGCCGCGGCTCCTTTTACGATCAGACCGGCACGCTGCGCGACGTGGTGCAAAATCATCTCTTCCAGATTCTGTGCCATCTCGCCATGGAACCGCCGGTGCGCTTCGATAGCGAGACCCTGCGCGACGAAAAAGCCAAGGTGCTGAAGGCCGTCCCCACGCTCGATCCCAACCACATGGTGCGCGGCCAGTTCCGCGGCTACCGCCAGGAAAAAGGCGTGGCGCCCGATTCCAATGTGGAAACCTTCGTGGCCCTGCGTCTGGAAGTGGACTCGTGGCGCTGGCGCGGCGTGCCGTTCTTCATCCGCGCGGGCAAGAACCTGCCCAGCACGGTCACCGAGGTGGTGGCCCGCTTCCGCCGGCCGCCCGCCATCATGGGCCAGTCCGGGCTCACCAGGAATCACCTGCGCTTCCGCATCAGTCCTGAAATGACCATCGCCGTCGGCACCACCGTCATGGGTGAGGACGACGGTATGCACGGCGAACAGGTGGAAATGGTGGCCTGCCGCCATCCTCGCCCCGAAGAGATGGAAGCGTACGAACGGGTGTTGACCGACGCCATGGCCGGAGATGCCACTCCATTCGCGCGCGAGGACTACGTGGAAGAAGCGTGGCGGATCGTCGACCCGGTACTGAACGCCGGCATTCCGGTGCATGAATACGAGAAGGGCACGTGGGGACCGGCGGAAGTAGGACCGCGCGTCCTGCCGCCCGGGGGATGGCACGATCCCGTCACCAATGAAGCCGAAGACTTCCGCATCGCCGAGCCGGCGAAACCCAAATAAGGAGCCATTATCGTGAGCACGCAACCAGTTGCCGTACCCGTCCTCGATCAGTTGTGCATCAATACCATCCGCACACTATCGATGGATGCCGTCCAGCAGGCCAAATCCGGGCATCCCGGCACTCCCATGGCGCTCGCGCCGCTAGTCTATACGCTGTGGAATCGCATCATGCAGTTCGATCCCAAGGACCCTATCTGGCCCAATCGCGATCGCTTCGTGCTGTCGAACGGCCACGCGTCCATGCTGCTCTGGTCGGTTCTGCACCTCACCAAGACGCAGGCCGTCAACGCCAACTACGAAACGCTCGGCGAACCCTCGGTCACGCTCGACGATATCCGCCACTTCCGACAGCTCGATTCGAAAGCCCCCGGCCATCCGGAGTATCACTGGGTCTCCGGGGTGGAAGCTACTACCGGGCCGCTCGGCCAGGGCGTCGCGAACAGTGTGGGCATGGCCATCGCACAGAAGTGGCTGGCGGCGCACTACAACCAGCCGGGCTTCGACATTTTCGATTACAACATCTATGCGGTATGCGGCGATGGCTGTTTGATGGAAGGAATATCGAGCGAGGCAGCGTCCATCGCCGGCCACCTGCAGCTCGACAATCTCTGCTGGATCTACGACAACAACCACATCACCATCGAAGGCAATACGCGCATTACGTTTACCGAGGATGTGGCGGCGCGGTTCCTCGGTTACGGCTGGAACGTGCTCCGCGTGGGCGACGCCAACGACACCGAACGCATCAGCCAGGCGATCGACATCTTTCATAGGACCAAAGACCGGCCGACGTTCATCATTCTCGACAGCCACATCGGCTACGGCGCGCCGCACAAACAGGACACCCCAGAGGCGCACGGCGAACCGCTGGGGGACGACGAAATCCGTCTGGCGAAACGCAATTACGGCTGGCCCGAAGACGCCAAATTCCTGGTGCCGGACGGCGTGTACGAACACTTCGCGCACGGCATCGGAGCTCGCGGCGCGGCGGCGCACGCGGAGTGGACGAAGCTCTTCGATTCCTACCGCGCAAGCCATCCGGAACTGGCAGATGAAGTGGACCGCATGCAGCGCCGCGAACTCCCCGAGGGTTGGGATCGCGACCTGCCCGTCTTCCCCGCCGACCCCAAAGGCATCGCCGGCCGCGAAGCTTCCGGCAAGGTGCTGAACGTGGTGGCGCGCCACATTCCCTGGATGCTCGGCGGTTCAGCCGACCTGGGGAGTTCCAATAAGACTCTGCTCACGTTCGCCGGCGCGGGCGATGTGGAACCCGGCACCATGGGCGGCAAGAATCTCCACTTCGGGATTCGCGAACACGCCATGGCCGCGATCGTGAACGGGCTCTCCCTCTCGAAATTGCGCGCCTACGGAGCGACCTTCTTCATCTTCAGCGACTACCTCCGCCCCGCGCTACGCCTTTCCGCCATCATGGAACTGCCTACCATCCTGATCTTCACGCACGATGCCATGGGCGACGGCGAGGATGGTCCCACGCATCAGCCGGTCGAGCAACTGGCGTCCATGCGGGCCATTCCGGGCCTCTGCACGCTGCGCCCCGCCGACGCCAATGAAGTGGTGGAAGCCTATCGCTACATCCTCCAACTGCGCCACAAACCGGCGGTGCTGGTGCTCTCGCGTCAACCGCTGCCCACGCTCGACCGTAGCCGGTTCGCTCCCGCCGCCGGCCTTTCGCGCGGCGCCTACGTGCTGGCCGACGCGCCCGAGGGCAACCCCGAAATCATCCTCATCGCAACCGGAAGCGAGGTGGTGCTCGCCGCCAACGCCCATGATGAGCTACTCGCCCAAGGCATCCGCTCGCGGGTGGTGTCCATGCCCTCATGGGATATCTTCGAAGAGCAGAGCGACGAGTACCGAGCCAGCGTCCTGCCGCCCGCCGTTACCGCACGCATCGCCATCGAACAGGCCTCCACCTTCGGCTGGGAAAGGTACACCGGCGTCCAGGGCCGCATTCTGGGGATGAAGACTTTCGGCGCCTCGGCGCCGCTCAAAGAGCTGCAGCGCAAGTATGGCTTCGAATCGGAAAGCCTGGTGGCCGCCGCCAAGAAAATGCTCGGGAAGTGACGCGGGTTGGCAGAGGGCTCTTTCGACACCCGGCCCCATGCGGGGCCAGCTTCAGGCGGCGCGGCATGCATGTTTCCGCCTACCATTACTCCGCCCAGAATGCCTGGGAGCCCATGTTCATGCGCCGCGCGATGGCGGCCGCCAGTTCCCCGAGCGTGGTCTGCGGAAAGGTGAACCGACCGTGGCTGCCGGGGGCTTGCCGCTCCTGCCAGCCGAGGGCGCGCGCCAGTCCGACCCAGATCAGGTCGGGCTGGTGGGCGTGGATGTGGTCATGAAAGCGCCAGACCACGTCTGATTGCGCGCGCAGAAATCGACTTTGAATTTGTAAATCGGGTCGTCGGTCAGCCGGCCACGGACCTATCGCGACACCTTTAAAGTGGACGATCAGGAGACCGAAGCGAAGGGCATCGCCACCACCTTCATTGAGACGCTCGACCTGATCCAGCGCGCGCACGCCGCCGGAATGAACTTCGTGATCACGCACTCGCCGAATGACTCGGCAACGGCTTCAAACCCAATCGCCGCGGCCGGTGACGGACTCAAGTCCGCTGCATCCGAAGACTGCCCCACTGGAGCCTTTCTAACCAGTCGCCGTGCCAGCCGCGCACATCGCGCGTTTCCGCCAACTGGATCCGCGCCGCGGCGCAGGTTCGTAATCGCTAAAACACCAGCCGATTCTTCCCCGCCGCCAGCGCCTTCTTCTGGCCCGCCCAATCGAACTCGCCGGTGACCCCCGCGGGCAGCTCGACATCCACCGTCAGCTTCGCGCCCGCCTTCACCAGCACCACGTCGATCGCGCCTTCGGGGTGCGGCATGCGAGCGTGCACACTCGTCAGTTTCCCCAGATTCGGCGCCACGCGAACGCGCGCAAAGCCTGGCGCCATGGAGTCGATTCCCGCCACGGTGCGCAGCAATTCGAAATTCGGGCTCGCACCCCACGCATGGCAGTCCGATCGGGTCGGGTCGGCCTTCTCCGCCCAGGTGGTGAGCCCGTTCTTCAAAATCTGCCGCCAGGGATCGAGTTGTTCCAGGTACTGGTCGCCGAGCCCCACTTCACGCAGCGCGGCGTTGGTGTACGCCCGGAAATAAATTGACGCCTGCGCCAGGCTCGGGTCGGCAATCATCTTTTCGAAGACCGCCCGTCCCTGCGCCGCCGGCAGCAAGTGCGCCAATAGCGCCAGCGTGTTGGTGTGCTGCGAATACGTGCGGTGCGATGGCTGGTCGGCGAACAACCCGCGCGCCGCATCCCAATCCTTCGCCAGCACCCACGCCTTCAACTTCGCCGCCTTTCCGCGATACGCCTCCGCCATCCCGGCGTTGCCCACCGAGGCTTCGATCCCGGCGCCCCAATCGTACGCCAGCGCCAGTTGTAAATCGAAGACTGCCGCCGACCCGTCGCGATCGCCCGGCGCTTCCCCGCCCTCCCAGGAGTCCACCCAGTCGGCGAAGTTCCAGAACGGCATTCGCCCCAGCGATCCGCCCGGCTTCTCGAAACTCTCGTAATAACTGAGCACGGAGCGCACGCCCGGCAGCATGCGCCGCACGAACGCCGGGTCGTCGGTGTACATCAGGTAATCGTGCACCATCCCGATCCACCACAGCGAGAACGGCGGGATATACTGCACCAGGTTCGAAGGCGCGCGGCTGTAGGTCAGCCCATCGGCATTGCGGGTGGAATCGAGGAGCGTGATGCCGTTGCGCATCAGGCTCGGGTCGCCCGCCGTGTAGAGCGAGACCAGCATCTGGATGCGCGCGTCGCCGCCATATTGGAGCTGCTCGTAGAACGGGCAATCCATGTACGTTTCGTGCGCGCACAGCCGCGCCGTGCGCCATCCCACCGTCAGAATCTGCTGCACTTCCCGATCGGGCCCGGCGCCGTTGTCCACCTGGAAGACCGCCTTGCGCTGAAACGGGTACGACGTGAACACGCCGTGCAGATCCTCAATAGTCAGCGGCTCCCCCGCCGTCGCCACATCCACCTTTACATAACGATACGTCCGCCAGAACAGCGGACGGTACAGGCGGTGCGCTCCGCCATCCGCCAGATAGGTATCGAACGGCCCGAGGAATTGCTTGCCATCCACTTCATTGCGATTCCCCTTCTCGCGCTCCTTGCCCGGCACCCTTGGCAGGTAGAGCGCTTCGGCATACCGGACGTCCACCTGCGCGCCGCGCCCGCCGCTCACCGTCAGTTCGGGAAATGCCGTCGTCTCGTATCCCTGGTCGAGCAGCAGCGAAATTTGGCTGTTGGCCGGAATCGTCAGCGGTCCGCGGCCGTTCAGAAACCCGTCCGAAAGGGCTGCCGGCGTCGACTCCCGCAGCGCCGCGAACCGCTCCACCGTCTGCTCTTCCAGCGGGATCGGGCTCTCTTCGAGCATCCGCAGCGGCGATTGATCGCTGGTGGAAGTGAGCAGCGCCGGCCCGATCTCACGCGCTGCCACCCACGCCGAATCGTCATAGTCAGGCTGATTCCAACCCCATGGATACTGCGCGGCGTCCACTTTCTCATTGGCGGCCAGGGCGTAATAGCCGGTGCTTTGGTCGCGCGGCAATGGCTGGGCGGTGTAAGCCTTGTCGACGGTGCACTTCCAGTTGCGGCCGCTGTTCACGGAAGCGTCGTCACCCTCCAGCACGAAGCCGGTGCGCAGCGCGATCTGCGCTACCGCCTTGTAGGGCCCGTCGTTCCACACCACCGCCGCCAGCACATTCTTCCCTGCCCGCAACTGCGGCGCAAGGTCCACCGTCTCGTATCGCCAGTGCCGCAAGTCGCCGCGCGCCGGACCCCACGCCACGCGCACGCCGTTGGCGAACAGTTCGAAGCGATTGTCTCCCGAGACGTGGACACGAAACGCCGCCGGTTTCGCGGCCAGGTCGAAAGTGCGGCGGAAGTGGTAGACGCCGTAATCCTGCCCCGAGGTCCCCGGGACGTCGATCCAGCGCGCGGTCCAAACCGCCGGCTGGGCAAACGCGGCCGCCCCGCCCAACATCGCGGCAAACAAGGCGAGTCTCTTCTTCATGGATGTACCGCGATCATTATAACGGCCTGCACCGGCACTCATTATTCACAGTGTCACCTGCGTTTCACATCGCAAGAGTCCGCAAATCTAACATACAATGGGTAATTGCCTCAACAGGCTATGAATGCATGAGAAGAACACTCGCGGTCTCTCTATTCGCGCTCGTCTCGTCGGCGGCGGTGTACGCACAAGCGGTTGTCGGATCCGGAGCCATCACAGGAATCGTCATGGACAAGTACGGGGACGGCATCCCCGAGACTACCATCTCGCTCACCAATAAGACGCTGGGCGCCAAGCGCACCATGCTCACCAGCGACGACGGCATTTTCACCATGCCCGCGCTGGTCCCCGGCTCGAATTACGACCTGAAAGTGACTCGCCGCGGTTACTCCGATTGGGAATTGACGAGCTTCGACCTGGCGGTCGGCGAAACCGTGAACTTTCGCATCCATCTCTACGCCGACCGGCCCTCCACTCCGGCCGAGGCGCAGCGTTCCATCGCGACCGTCCAGGACACCAAGACCAGCGTCTCCGCGCTGGTTACCCGCCAGCAGTTGTCCGATCTGCCGAGCGCCAACCAACAGGTGGAGCCCCTGGTAGCGCTGGCTCCTGCCGTGGTCCAGAGCCCGCAGGGAGTGTTGGTATTCCGCGGCGAACTGGCCCGCAATCTCTTTCTGCTGGACGGCCTGAGCATCACCGACAATTATTTCCGCTACGCGCCGGGCGTGGCGCCGTTCATCCCGCAGGAAGCTATGGGGCAGATGCAGGTGATTTCGGCGGCGGCCAACGCCGACTTTGCCCACACCATGGGAGGCATGGTAAACGCGGTGTCCCGGGGCGGCGTCAACGGCATGCATGTTTCCGCCTACGATTACTACGCCCAGAATGCCTGGGACTCGCCCGATTTATTCGGCAACGGCTTCAAACCGACCGGCCGTTATAACAACGGCGGCCTCAGCGTCGGCGTACCGATTTCGAGCGACACCCTGTTTCTCTACGGAAACATACAGCACCTCAACGATTCCTCGCAGGAACTGAATCGCATCGTCAATCCCTTACTCACCACCGCCGACGGCAATAACGTGCTCAACTCGGCATGCACGGCCACCGCCGCTCAGTGCCAGCAGGCCGAATATTTCATCGGCCGCCAATTGAACTTCAAAGTTCCGGAGACCGAGAACTCCACCAACGGCTTCGCGCGCATGGATTTCCGCCCCAACGAGCACGAGAATTTCAGCCTCTCCGGCGCTATCGTGGCCGGCCGCGGCGTCAACAATCTGGATAATGCCACCGTCTCCACCAATGGCGGCCTGTTGGGCTCGAACGCCAACGTTACCAATTCCACCCGTTATGCTTCCTTCGGCTGGACCCATGTGATCGGCGAAAACGTGGTGAACGATTTCCACGGCGGCTGGTTCCGCGACACCATGACTGCCGCCACCAATACCAGCCAGTTTCCCGTCTCCGACGGCACCTGCCAGTCCTGCGGCACCGGACCGCTGGCCATCAACGTGGCCGGCACTCCTCTCGGCGGCAATCCCAACGTGCCCTTCAATCAGCGCGAGCAGCGCTTTCAGGGCGCCGACAACGTCACTTTCACGCTGGCCTCCCACACCATTCGGGCGGGCGGCGATGTCTGGCGGCGCCAGGACACCATGGACCAGATGTACGCCCGCTTCGGAAGCTACAACTTCGATTCCCTCACCGCCTTCGCTCAGGACTTCAGCTCCAACACGCGCGCGCTTAAGGATTACGCCACCTTCGGCCAGACGCTCGGCAACCCCGTGGTGGATACCACCGACTGGTTTTACAGTGTGTTCGCGGAAGATACCTGGAAGGTAAAGCCGGGCCTCACCGTGAACGCCGGCGTTCGTTGGGAAAAGTCCCGCCTGCCCACTCCCCTCGAGCCCAGCAGCAGCTATCTGACGACCATTATCCCTTCGCCCAATACCGACGTTTCGCCGCGGCTCGGATTGGCGTACATGCTGGACAGCCGGACGGTCTTCCGCATCGGCGGCGGCACTTACTACGAGCCTTTCCCCGGCCAGTTGCTGCACGACCTCTCCATCGGCGGCGGCAATTATCAGACCTACTACGAGCTCACCCCGCAGGAGACCGGCACCGTGGTGTATCCGAAAACCCTGGGGAATTCCGCCATCCAGACGCTGAACAGCGCGCTGATCGGACAGTTCTTCCCGGCCATCCGGTTTCGCAATCCCTATACCATTCAGGGCACGGCCGCCATCGAGCGCCGCCTGAACCGCTGGGTCAGCCTGGCCCTCACCTATATTCAGAGCACGACGAACCGCATGTGGGTTGCCCAGGACCTGAACCTGGTGGGCTCGACCTCGACCACTGAGACGTACGCCATCAATAACGCTGCCGGCGTTTCAACCGGCACATACTCGACGATCGTCTGGAATGCCTCCCAGGCCGGCCACCGGTATGAAGTGGATGCCGAGGGCAACGCCCGCTATCGCGCCGGCGTGGCGCAGATCCGCACCGCGCCGCTCAAAGGATTCTCCGCGCAGGCGTCGTATACCTGGTCGCATGCTTTCGATACCATGAGCGGCCCCCCGGTACTGAATACGATTGTCCCGTCCAACCTCTTCACCAGCAGCTACCGCGGCGATTACGGACCCTCGGCCTTCGATCAACGAAACCACGCCGTCGTCAACTTCGTGTGGCAGCCGGTCATCAACCGTACCGACGCGCTTTCCCGCTACCTGCTCAACGGCTGGCTGGTTTCGGGCATTGTGACCTATTCGTCGTCCATCTACCAGACGCCCACCGTGGAAGTGCAAGGGCAACAGTTCCTCACCGCCAATACCGTCAATACGACCAATAAGGCGATCGTGATGAATTTTCCCAACACTCTGAATGGCAGCGGCGGCTGGTCGCGGGTACCGTTCGAAGACGTCAACATCCTGCCGCTTGGCTCGCAGTTCAACGTGGACGCCCGTCTCAGTAAGACGGTGCCCTTCACCTCGCGCCTGCGCGGCACCTTCGCCTTCGATGCTTTTAACGCCACCAATCACCGCGATTACTCGGCGGTCGATACGCTGGCGTACACCGCGGTCCTGGGAGTCCTCTCGCCGGTCGCCGGTGTCGGCACCCCGACGGCGTCCTACGGCTATCCGTTCGGGAGCAGCGCCCGCCACGTGGAAGTGTCATTCCGGGTGAACTGGTAAGCGCCGGCGAACGCGGTCAGTCGCAAAGTGCCGCCTGCGAAGTGGCCGGTTGGCGTTCTTGACTACTTGGCGAGAGACCTAGGCTTACGCGCGTTACCCGGCACGCCGAAGATTTGGGCAGCAATCCGAGAAGGTCCCGGTCGGTTGGAGTTCTAGGCGAGAGATCCTACGAATGCTTACGCGTCCTGCCGGAATCGGGCGCCTGGGTTTACTCACTATTAAGGCCGTGACCGCGGCCTACTTCCGCGGGCCGCTGGCAATCGTCCAAGCCGCAAGTGAGGCCTACGATTTGAGCGGCAATCCGAGAATGTCCCGGCCGGTTGGCGACCTGGCGAGAGATCCTACGAATGCCTACGCGCGGCCGGAATCGGACGCCTATGTTTGCACAATTGCAGGGCCGTGACGGGGAACAGTTTTATTTGCGCGATCTACTTCAGCGCCCGCTGGCAATCGTCCAGGTTGGCCTGCAACTGACTCAGTGCCGTCATCAACTCGGACGGCGATGCCTTCCCGGGCGTCATCCCCAACGTCTGCGAGATCAGCACTTCCACTCGCCGCGCGCTGAGATAAACGTCTTCGGCCGCCGGCTGCCAGCCCGCATGCGCCGTCGCCGGAACACTCACCGCCGCGCCACCTAACGAAGACAGCGTGGGAATGAGTATCTTTTCCATGCTGCCAACCTCTTGCGAGAGCACCGCGGCGTGCTTGCGGGATAAATCGCGCAACACGTTCAAATCCCGTGGACTCAACGCAGCCTCGTCCGGGAACTTCAGCGCCAGCCTGCGTAGAGCGAAAACGCGCTGCATCGCAGCATCGTCCAAATCGAGCAATTGCGTGCTGACACGGTCGAACTCCGCGTGACCCAGGTGCTTCTCGAGCCGCGTTTCCGCCGGCGACGTCGCCGTGCCGGCAGCCGGTGCGCCCGCACTCGCGAGGGACGATACCGCCGGCAACGAATTGAAGGCCACTTCGACGCGCGGGAGACTCGCCACCGAGGCGCGAATTTCGCTCTGCCGCCCTGCTGGAATATCCGCCGGCCCCGTCACCATCACCTTGCCATCGGCCAGTGCAACCTCTACCGGATCACCCAGGTCGGCCCCGATCCCGTTTAATGCAGACAGCACTTGTAGCTCGTCTGAGATCGAGGCTGGCGACCCGGGTGTAAATGCGGCCGGCCGGCTTGGTGGTTCGGCGGCACGCACCGGAACCCCCACGCTATCGACGCCGGAACCACCGGCGTTGTCCGTGGGAGTCTCCGCTATCTCGCTCAATTCAACCCATTCACTATCGCGGAATTCCAGCCGCTCGCTCACCGCATCGTAATTGGCGGTATCCAACGTAATGCTGGCAGCTTCCACATCCCCCTCAGGGGAGGCAGTGCGAATCCGTGTCAACTTCTCCGACGGCTCCTGCGGATCCTGCACCGCGGACACTTCGTCGGTCTTGTGGACCTGCCGGTCGCGCCATTGCTCGAAAGAGCGCGCGCTCAGCGGGTCGTTCCAATTCCAATCGGCCTTCTGAAACAGCGCGGCCACGGCCTGCGCCTGCGCCACTTCCACCAGCACTGCCGGCACATTCGCCGCCCGCGTAAAATCGGCGTGGCGGCTGGATCGCACGCGAATGCGATGCGCCGGGCGCGGCTGGCTCCCGGAAACTGCTACGGCCTTCCTCAACAATGTCGCGGCTTGAACAGAAGGGGCTTGACGGAGCTGATTCAGCGATAGGAGAACAATCAGCACCGTCAAGCCCGCTACAAACGCCCACCTCGGTACACCCGAATGTACAAGGGGGCGCATTAGCCGTACAAGGAGAGAGTTGTTGGCCAAAGATTCATCAATTCGTGAAAAGTCGCGGTAGAGATCGCGCCATGGCGCCGGCGCCGCCGACGTCTGCGCCACGATGGCGGTGCGGTAACTCGCACAATCCGCCACCGCATTCTGCAATTCTTCCAGTTCGGCGCGGCAACGGCCGCACGATTCCAGGTGCCCGGAGACCTTCTTTGCCTGCTGCCGGGATAGCTCGCCGTCCAGGTAGGGGACCAACTCGTGCTCGGGATGGCGCTCGAAGACGCTACTCATCGCGCACCTTCTTAAGCCGTAACAACGCGCGCCGCAGGAATTCCCCCACAGCCGACGCGCTGATTCCCAGCGTGGAAGCGATTTCGGGATAGCGCAAGCCTTCCATCCGCAGGAAAAGAACACGCTTTTGCTGTTCCGAGAGGCCTTCCACCGCGGTGTTCAGGCGGGTCATCTTCTCGCGGTCCAGCAGGTCCCGCTCGGCATTCGCAGTCGGCGCCACCAGGCGCGCCTCGAAGGCCGGATCGAACCGTTCTTCCGTCGATTGGCGGGCCCGCACCTTTAGCCCGTAGTTGTGGGCCACACGGAATACCCACCCCCGCAGACTTTCGATCTTTTCCCCTTTTTTAAGGCTGGTATACAGCCGCAGAAAGACTTCCTGTACCGCTTCCTGCGCCTTCGGCGGATGTACACCGAGCGTCAGCAGGTACCGGTAAACGTCTTCGCGGGTCTCTGTATATAACTGAGCCACTTGGTCTTGTAACTCCAGACCCGATGGCGGCTGGCGGAAGATTGCCACTGCTGGTCACCTATTGGAACCGCCTAAGGACGCGTCGAGTCATCTCAAAGACCCCGCAACACGTCATTTACACTACACCTCGCCAATAAATTTTTTTTGTGATTTTTTTCGCGCAATTTTCCGCATTCTCGTAACCCAGTGTAGTTGAAGCGGCCCGGCGCCGGGTCTTTGTTTCGAAACCTTGAAACTGATCCGTCACACCCAAGTATGCGTAGCCATCGTCACCTTCAACAGCGAGCGGTACATTCGCCGTTGCCTCGAAGGCGTCCTTGAACAGGAAGGGGTCGACACCGAAATTGTGGTGGTCGATAACGCCTCTTCCGACGGCACGCGCTCCATTCTGCGACGCTTCAAGAATCGCATCCGCACCATTTATAACGACCGCAATCTGGGATACGCCGCGGCGCAAAATCAGGCCATCCGGGCAGGCACCGCCGATTGGGTCCTCACCCTCAACCCCGACGTCCTGCTGCTGCCCGACTTCCTTCGCACCCTGTGGGAAGCCGGCGAGGCCGACCCGTCAGCCGGCACCGTCTGCGGCAAACTGCTCTCCATCGGCGCCGGATTCCGCCCGCTCGACGACCAGCGCCTGGATTCCACCGGGATCTACTTCACTCCCAACATGCGGCATTTCGACCGCGGCTGGCATGAGCCCGACAGTCCGCAGTTCGATACCGCGGAGTACGTTTTCGGCGCCAGCGCAGCCGCCGCCCTCTATCGCCGCGAAATGGTCGAAGACGTTTCCATCGAAGGCGATTTCTTCGATCCCGATTTCTTCTGCTATCGCGAAGACGCCGACGTGGCCTGGCGCGCCCTGCTGCAAGGCTGGAACTGCATTTATACGCCCGCCGCGGTTTCCTACCACGTGCGCAGCGTGGTCCCCGGCAGCCGCCGCGACGTACCGCGCGCCATCAACATGCATTCGGTGAAGAACCGTTTTCTGATGCGGCTCAAGAATACCAGCCCGGGACTCTATCGCCGCTACTGGCTTCCCATGACGTTGCGCGACCTGCTGGTGATCGGCGGCGCGCTACTTTGCGAACCGGGCTCGCTGGCCGCTTTCTGGCTTCTCGCAAAATGCCTGCCGCGAGCCCTCCGCGCCCGCCGGACGATCATGCAACGGCGCCGCATCGATGACGACACACTCGCCGGCTGGTTCAACTTCGATCCGGTGTCGATGCCTATGGACGCCGGCGCAGGCTTCCATCCGGCTGAAAAGCTCCGTACTCCGAGCGGCCTGCCCAAAAAGAACCTGCTGGAATCCGTACCGTAAGCCCCGCGCTACTATAGAACCACATGTCTTTCCAGTGGCTCCAGATGCGCATCACCGAAGAGAACGAGCGGCGCCAGCGGGAAGCGCAAACCCTGGAACGCCTACCCGCCGTCATGGACGAAGTGCACCAGGCGGTCGCTGAGTGTGTGGCCGCCTATGCCGCGGCATTCGGCCCCGAATCCATCGAACTCAGCTATTTCCTCCACAAGGCCCGCGTGACCATCCGCGATTTGAAGGAAGGAAAATGGGAGAAAGTCGCCAAGATCGAGATCTGCACTCTCACCAAGCCTCCGAGCCTGCACGTCGATCGCAACGGCGATGTCCTCGACCTCGAACTGGGACTGCTGCCCGGCGAGAAGATGTTCTATAAGGACGGCGATAAGTTCCTCACCATGGAGGAACTCACACGCCGCATTCTGGATCGCATGCTTTTCCCCAAGCTCGCCGCCGACACTTAGACAGCGCGCAGACTCAAATCGCCCCCGATAGGCGCGCGGCACCCGTTGCGGCCAAACGGACGCTCCACACGGTTACACAGCGCCACAGTGCCGACGGAGGCCAGCGAGTCCTAGTGCACCGGGAAATCGCTCGCATACTGCCAGTTCTTCACTTTCGCCCGATCGGTAACCGTCACGTGCAGATGATAGCTGCCGGCCGGCAAGGGGAACTCCTTCCTGATCTCGGATTCTCCCGTGACGTCGCGCTCCAGGGTTTGCACCGCACGGCCGTCCTGAGTGATCTCAGCGAGGATATGGTAAGTGCCTGGCGAGGAGTCGAGCGGCACCACCAGGGTCGCCGTCTGCGGCCCCGTTTGCTCCATCCGCACGCCCGCCATCGCGGCAGCATTGAGCTGGTCCATCGACCGAGTCCGTGCCTGCAGTTCCGCCGCTCTCTTCTCCTGAACCTCTTTCGCCAACATGATATTGTCGCGCGCCTGCCCGGCCCGCAGGTCCAGCATGGCAGAGCTATCCTGTTGCTCGCGCGCCTCCTCCAACTTCTTGCGGAGATCCGCGATCTCCGGCCCGGCGGCCCCGTTTTGCGCCTTGAGTCGCATCTCCATCGTGCGCATGACCTCCAGTTGCGCCTGCAACTCCCGCGCTTCAGCCTGTGCCTTCGCCGGGTCCTTGGTCATGCGATAGTCGCCGCTGCCATTCGAATCCGTGAACTGTACCCGGACGTTGTTCCCCACATCTGCCAGATGCCCATAAGTCCACTCCACCGTGCGGCCGTCGAGACTCGTGACGGTATCGGGCGGCCCGTACACGATGTAAACCCGCCCGCGATCCGTTTTCCACCCCGGGGTTCCCGTGGCGAAATGCTCATTGGCATATGCGATCCGGCGGTAATGCTCGCTCTTGAACGCTTCTCCACGCCGCTGCCAGAACTCCGCAATGAATTTGTCGTGCTCGGCTTTAGTGTCGAGCCCCAGGAACGTGGCGCGCTCCTGCGGCGTGATGATGTACGCTGCGTCTTCATTTAGCCATTTGCGGTATGGGTCGGGGACCTGCTGCTTCGCGGACGGGTCGCTGGTCATCTGAAAATCGCCCGTGCCGTTGCGATCGACAAACTCTACGATGATGTTGGCGCCGATGCCTTCGATATAGCGGTAGCGCCATTGCTGGTGCGGACTGGGAACCGCCGTGCTTCCCGTGGAGTGGTCGTCGATCTCATCCGGCGGCCCGTATGTGATGTACAGCCGCCCGCGATCCGTCTTCCATCCCGCCACGCTCCCGGCAAAATGCTCGTTGGCATAGGCGATGCGCCGGTAGTGCTCCTCGCGATATTCGTTCTCCTCGCTGTCGGGAGTAGGGTCGCGGCGCTTCCAGAACCGGTCGATGAACGTCTCGCGCCCAGCGTCGCTCGTAAGCGCCAGAAATTCCGCCCGTTCCTTGGCGGTGATAATGTAGGCCACATCTTCGGTGAGCCACTTGCGATACGGCCCCGGCAGCGCGGCGGCGTCCTGCGCAGCCGCCGCTGCCATCGCGACTCCGGCCGGAGTGTGGACGCGCCGCGCCACCGGCAATTTGGCCGGCAGCGCCGTCATAGCCGCCGCGAAGATCACCAGCAGCGCCGCCGCCGATGTTGCCGGCGCCATCGTAGTTTGCACGCCGCGCGATTCCGCGGTCAGCCGCCGGATCCGCTGCATCAGGTTTCCGCCATTGGCCGCCAGCACGAATTCCGGATGGAGCACGCGCCGCTGCTCCAACACCGCCAGCGTCGCCGCGTAGGCCCGCGCATCGCCCGTCCATTCCACTACCCGGTCGTCGCAGCAGTTCTCGCGCTCCATCCGCACCACGCGCGATACCCACCACACTGCCGGATGGTAGAAGAGTAGTCCTTCCGCCAGCGATTGAACCATATTCACCAGGTAATCGCGCCGCACCACATGCGCCAACTCATGCAGCAGAATGCACTCTACCTGTGCCGCCGAAAGCCCAGTCAGGCAGCCGAGCGGCAGCAGGATCGCCGGGCGCAGCCAGCCGATCAGCACGGGCGCATCCGCCAGGCACGATTCCAGCAGCGTCACCGGGCGGCCGATGCGCAGCCGCGCCGCCAGCCCGTCAAGCCGCTGCTGCCATTCGGCGGCAGGCGCGCATACCCCACGCCGCCGCAAGCGGCGCACCGACGCCCACGCCGCCAAGCCGCGCGCATAGAAAAACGCTACGCCCGCCAGCCACACGGGCGCCAGCCAGGCGATGTGGTCGAAGAGCGCTGCCCATGAGAATCGCGCCGGCCCGACGGCCAAAGCCCCATCCCCGAGCGGCACCGGAGACCACGTGAGAGGCGCCGCGATCGCCAACGGCCGCGCCAGCCAGATCGCCGCCAGGGTGATGGCGAAGGCCGCCGGCATGGCTGCCAGAATCAGGCAGGCCGCGGTATACCGCCGGCGCGCCGGCGCCGCGCGCATCCACCGCAGCGCGGCCAGTAGTGCCGCCGCCAGCACGGCGCCTTCCCACAGAAAATGCGCCAGCGCCCAGCCGAGCGCACGCGCCAACGGTGTATGAATCCAGTTCGCAAGCTCACTCATGACTTCCCCTTCTCGTACTCTTCCAGGAATTTTCGCAGTTCCGCCAGTTCTTCCTTCGATGCGCGCTGCGCTGAGAGCGCCCCCAGCATCAGGCTGGCGGCCGACCCGCCGAACGCCCGCTGCAGCAGGTCGCCCGCCAGTTGCCGCTGCGTCCATTCGCGCGGACGCGCGGCCGAGTATATGTGCGCGCGCTGCTTCTCGTCGCGCTTCACCAGGCCTTTCTCGGCCATGATTTGCAGCATCTTCAAAACGGTGGTGTATTGCGTGGGTTTGCGTCGCGCGATGGTCTCATGCACATCGCGCACCGTGCTCGGACCCAGGCTCCAAAGCACCGTGAGGATCTCCAGTTCGGCGTCGGTGGGGCGGGGCGGTTGGTTCGGGAGTGGCATCTACGAAGACTCTACTACGATAGTCTTCGTTAGTCAAGAGGGCGAGCCCGCAATCCCCATACACGCTCCATGCGCGCGGCTGCTACTATCCAGAAGAAAGGATTGCCCATGTCCACTCCGGTTGCCCACTTCGCCATCAACGCCGACGATCTGCCGCGCGCACGCCGCTTCTACGAGAACGTCTTCGGCTGGAAATTTCAGGCCTGGGGACCGCCCGGGTTTTACATGATCGACATGGGCGAGGCCCAACCGATGCCGCTCTTCCGCGGCTCTCTGCAGCAGCGTCGCGAACTGGCGCCGGGCGTCCGCATGACGGGTTTCGAGTGCACGATTTCGGTGCCCGACATTCAGGCCGCGGCCACCGCGGTGGAGGCCAATGGCGGCACGGTCGTGATGCAAACCTGCACGCTGGCGGGGGTAGGACGTCTGCTCTTTTTTCGCGATCCCGAAGGCAATCTTGCCGGCGCCATGCAGTACGACGCGAAGGCGGAGTAATTCGGCGAACCTATTCCTTGCCGAGCCCCGCGAACACCTGCATCATCTCGCCGTGGGCCAGCACCGCCGCCGGATCGCGCTGCATGGCGCTATCGTAATGGCGCGCGAATTCCGAGCCCGATTCCGAAGGCAGCAACAGATCGCGCGCCGTGGCAATCAGGCGCGCGGCGTCGACCGATGTGGCCGGCTCCTTCTGCGCCAGTGTCTCATCCACAATCACGATGAATTGCGAAATCTCGCGCAGCCAGGCGAACCACGGGTCGTCGAGCACCAATTGCAGATACTGGCCGGTGGAGTTGATGCGCGCCACATCGCGCTCATACGCGGCGCGTTCCGAATCGAGCAGAGATTTGTGCCAGCGCAGCAGCCCATTGCGCAATGCGGTGAGTCGCGAACGGATCGAATCGGACATTCGGTTTTATGTTACCGTGCCGTCATCGTCTTGGGGGAAACTAGGGAGAATGAGCTTTCTCGATAATCTCGAAAACAACCTCAAGAGTCTGGAATCGCAAGAGGAAGGGAAAGAGGCAGCCGAGCGTTCGCGCCGCGCGCGCGACAGCGCCAAGGCCACCGCGCAGGCTGCCGCGCCATGGGCCGATGAATTGAAAAAAGGACCCTTCACAGCCGAATTGCTCAAGCAGGCGACGCGTATCGGATTTTCCCTGCGGACCAAAGTCCACATCGCATGGCTGGGCACCACGCTGCGGCTGGAGGCTCGCGACCGCCGTTTGGAATTGCGGCCCACAGATAAAGGCGTAGTCGCCGCGTACTTGGAGAATAATGCCGAGACACGCTGCGAGCCGCTCGACCTGACGAGCGACCCTGGCGACCTGGTGCGCCACTGGCTGGAGGAGCCGGCGGCCTGACAGCCGCTTTGCTGCTGGAAAAGGCCGTCGTTCGCTGCTAGATTGAGGCCTGATGCTCACTCTACGCCAGGCCGCGGCCGACGACTCCCCTGCCCTCGCCCTACTCATTCAGACTTCGGTTCGTGGGCTGCAGAGCGGAGACTACACGCCCGATCAAATCGAAGGTTCTCTGCGAGCGATCTACGGCGTGGACAGCCAGTTGATCGCCGACGGCACCTACTTTGCGGTGGAAGACGGCAAAGCGATCGTCGGGTGCGGCGGATGGAGCCGGAGAAAAACGCTCTACGGCGGCGACCAGATTGCAGGCCGGGAGGACTCGCTTCTCAATCCGCGGACCGACGCCGCGAAAATCCGCGCGTTCTTCGTGCATCCGCAATGGACGCGTCGCGGGGTGGCGAGCATGATCCTGGACGCCTGCGAGGCCGCCGCCGCCGCTGCCGGCTTTACCCGGCTGGAGATGGGCGCCACCCTGACGGGAGTTGCATTCTACCGGGCGCGGGGCTATAGCGTGCTTGGGAGCATCGACGTCCCCTTGCCGTCGGCCGCGCCCTTACGAATCGTGCGCATGGGAAAAAACCTCGCGCGATAGCAGCCTCAGGTGCACAATTGGAAGACGCCACCTGACTTTATGTTCACGCCCGGCCGCCGCGCCGCCCTTCGTACCGCGCTCCTCGAACGCGCCGCCGCCGACCCGCGCATCTCCGGCGCCGCCATCACCGGGTCCGCCGCCGTCGATCGCGAAGATCGCTGGTCGGACATCGACCTTGCCTTCGCCGTTGCCACCGCGGACGAACTGCCCACGGTCCTCGCCGATTGGACGGCTCACATGTCGACCGCGCACGCTGCCGTCCATCATGTCGATATGCGTGCCGGCGCCTGGACCTACCGCGTCTTTCTCCTGCCCGATACCCTCCAGGTCGATCTCGCCTTCGTCCCTGCCCCTGAGTTTCGCGCACTCGCACCTTCCTTCCGGTTGGTGTCCGGCCAGGCGAACGAGGCGCGCCACAGTCCGCCGGCAGAGGTCGGCGACCTCATCGGTATGGCCTGGCTCCATGCGCTCCACGTCCGCCCCGCCATGGCGCGCGGCAGGTTCTGGCAGGCCGAATACATGATCAGCGGAGTGCGCGATCACGCCCTGGCGCTCGCCTGCCTGCGTCATGGACTGCCCTCCAGCCACGGCCGCGGTATCGACTTTCTCCCGCCCGATGTGACGGCGCAGTTCGCCGGCGCACTGGTGCGTCGTCTCGACGAGCGCGAACTCCGGCGAGCCTTCGACGCGGCGATTGCCGGACTGCTCGCTGAAATGCATCTGGCCGACCGCGAACTCGCCGGCCGCCTGCACGAAACCGTCCGCCGTCTGACGGAATTCTAACCATCGGCCAACAGTTCGGAACCTTAGCCGTGTCCCCCGGGTCCTATTACTTTTCCCATCGGATGGTATTGGTCCGCCGCAAAAAACTCGCGCAAACTGAGATTGCTGACAGCGTGAGCGCCGTCTCGGAGGGGCGAGCGCGCTGTCAGTGCAGCATGATGAGTGGGGGGAGAAGTGGAGCCGGGAACGAGGATCGAACTCGTGACCTCAAGATTACAAATCTAGCGCTCTACCAACTGAGCTATCCCGGCGCAAAGACCATTATAAAGGTCGCGCCGCGCCATTCCAACTGCCCCCTTCCGCCCGCCGCGCGATACACTAATCCTTCTATGCAGCAATTTCCTCCACTCCACGCGCCCAAGCGTCTGCTTTTCGGACCTGGACCCAGCATGGTAGCGCCGCGCGTATATGCCGCCATGGCGCAAAACGTCGTCGGCCATCTCGATCCGTTCTTCTTTGAAACCGCCGACCAGGTCCGCTCCCTCCTGGCCTACGCCTACTCCACCACCAACCAGTTCTGCCTCGCCGTCTCCGGCACCGGCAGCGCCGGCATGGAAGCCGCCGTGGCCAACTTCGCCGAGCCGGGCCGCAAATTCGCCCTGCTCTCCAACGGATTCTTCGCCGACCGCATCGGCGAGCTTGCCACCCGCCAGGGCGCCACAGTGGTCAAGCTGGCCAAACCTTGGGGCCAAGCCTTCGACCCGCAGGAGGTGCGCGATTTCATCCTCCGCGAGCAGCCCCACATGGTTGGGTTCGTTCAGGCCGAAACATCCACCGGCATGTACAACCAGGCCAAGCCTATCTGCCAAGCAGCTCATGAAGCCGGCGCCCTCACCATCGCCGATTGCGTGACCTCGCTCGGCGGCATGCCGGTGCTGGTGGACGACAACGGCATCGATATCGCCTATAGCTGCACCCAGAAAGGTCTCGGCTGCCCGCCCGGACTCTCGCCCATGACGGTCTCGCCGCTCGCGCTCGATCGCCTCAAAGCGCGCACCGCCCCCATGCAGGCCTGGTATCTCGATCTGCAATTGATTGACAGTTTTTACACCGGCCACAAGTATCACCACACCGCCAGCGCCACGTTGTTGTTCGCGCTGCGGGAGGGGCTGGCGATAATGGCGGAGGAAGGCCGCGAGAATCGCTGGTCGCGTCACAAGCGCAATCACGAAGCCTTCGTCGCCGGCGTGGAAGCCATGGGGCTCGAGATGTTCGTCGCCAATGCCGCCGATCGCCTGTGGACCCTGAACACGCCGCGCGTGCCCGCCGGCATCGACGATGCCAAAGTGCGCGCATTCCTTCTCGATCAATACGGCATGGAAATCGCAGGCGGATTCGGTCCCCTGGCCGGCAAAGTATTCCGCATCGGCACCATGGGCTACGGTTCGACGCCACAGAATGTCGTGATGATTCTGGAAGCGCTGGAAGCGGCACTCCGCAAGCAGGGCTACACCCCCGCCGCCAACGCCCGTGCCGCGGCGGAAAAATCGCTCGCCGCCATCGGGTAAGACGAAAGAGCCTTCGCCACGGGGACGCACCGTCCGGCAGCATTCGGAAAGAGCTTCGCCGCGGAGCACCGATCCGGGCGGTGCGCCCTGTCTGGTAAAGGAACAAACAGCGGCGCTCTTTTCGCCAAAGATCGGCTTTGTTTCTTTCGGCAGAGCGGTAAGCACATCCCCTCCACCTCACTGAAGGACGAAGGAGACGCCGTTTCCGCGCCGAGCACTTCTGGCTGTCCTCAGTAATAGTCCGCGCAACTCATGTAATACCCGCATTGCGGACAAAACAGCTTGCATTTCCGTTCTTCCAGCCTCAACGAGCATACCGGGCAGTACAGCATGGGCTCGCTCTCCGCTGGCCGTTTCCGCTCGTCGTCCGGCGACAAATCCCTGTTCTCCACGCCTGAAAGTATATCGCGGCCGCCTGTGATACCATACTCGGCACTATGCAGTATCGCGCTACCGTTCTCACGCTTTTCCTTGGCGCCGGCCTCTTCACCGCCATCTCCCAGGCCGATGGTTCCCACCCCCTCACACTCGCCGATATCCTCTCCTGGAAACGCATCCAGGCGCCGGCCGTGTCGAACGACGGCCAGTGGCTGGCGTATCGCGTCACGCCCGCCGAGGGCAACGCCGAGGTCGTCATCCGCAACCTCAAAGACGGCAAGGAGCAGCGTTTCCCCGCCGGCGATTCGGTCGCCGCGTCCGGGCAGACAGGCATCGCCATCTCCGCCGATTCGCACTGGGTCGCCTTCAACACATCCCCCACCACCAAAGACGCCAAAGCGCAAAAGAAAGCCAAGAAGCCCATCGAAGTGAAGGTCGTACTCGTGGAGTTGGCCACCGGCAGGAAAGTCGAGTTCGATAAGATCCGGCAGTTCGCTTTCTCGGGCGACATGTCCACCGTGCTGGCGCTCCATCGCAGCCCCGCCGACGCCGCGCCCACCCCTCCGCCTGCCGCCGCGGCCGCGCCTGCATCCGCCGCTGCGTCCAACAAACCCACCGGCACCGATCTTATTCTCTACGAACTTGCCTCCGGCCGCGAGATGAGCCTCGGCAACGTCTCCGAGTTCGCCTTCGATAAGCCAGGCGACCGGCTCGCCTGGATCGTCGACGCCACCGACAAAGAGGGCAACGGCATCGAATTCCGCGACATGCACACCGGCGACACCCAGGTGCTCGATAGCGCCAAGGCAAATTACAAGCACGTCACGTGGACCGAAAAAGGCGATGCGCTTGCCGCCCTGCGCGGAGTAGAAGACAAGGGCTTCGAAGAGAAGCTCTATTCTCTCGTCGCCTTCCGTGATTTCGGCCCCTCTGGCCCCAAGAAGATTGATTTCGATCCCCGATCCTACAATACCTTCCCCGCCGACATGTCGATCAGTCCCAATCGTGCCCCCGCATGGCGGGACGACCTCTCCGCGGTCCTCTTCGGCATCCAGGAAATCAAGCCCAAGAAAAATGCCGCCAAAGGTAAGAGCGGCGATGCCGAGAAGAAGGACGATGAATCCGGCGTGGCCGACGAAGACCGGCCCGACCTTGTTCTTTGGCACTACAAAGATTCCCGCCTGCCTTCCATGCAGCAGGTACAGGAGAATGCCGACAAGAATTTCAGCTATCTCGCCGAGTACCGTCCCGCCGAATCCAAGTTCATTCGTCTCTCCGACGACGCCCTCCGTTCAGTCACCCTCGCATTCAACATGAAGAATGGCGTCGGCGTGGACATCCGCGACTATGAGCTGGAATCCAACCTCGACGGCAAGCGCTTCGAGGACGTCTATGTGGTGGACCCGGCCACCGGCGGCCGCAAGCTCGCCCTCAAGAAGGCGGAGCACTTTGAGAGCGCTTCGCCCGATGGCGAGAAACTTCTTTATGCCGACGACGGCGTCTTCTCCGTCTACGATGTTGCCACTGGCAAGTCGGCCGCCATCACCTCGAAAATCCCATCCACCTTCTGGAACACCGAGAGCGACGTCAACCAGGTGAAGCCACCTACACCTGTTCTGGGATGGACGAAGGACAGCAGCGCCGTTCTCATCGGCGACGAGTGGGACATCTGGAAAGTGCCCGTGGCGGGCGGCGACGCCGTCAACCTGACGATGAATGGCAAGAAAGACAAAATCCGCTACCGTACCCGCTTCCGTTTGGACCCCGACGAGCGCGGCGGAATCGACCTTTCCCAGCCCCTGTACGTTTCCGCTTATGGCGAGTTCACCAAGAAAAACGGCATTGCGCTCATCGAGCCGGGCAAACCGGGCGTCCAGATGCTGCAATGGGCAGACGCCAGCTATCCGCAGCTCATCAAGGCGAAACATGCCGATACTTACATCTATTCCCGCGGCACCGTTCACGATTATCCTGACCTCTACGCCGCCGGGAGCCGGCTGGATAACGGCCAAAAGGTCACTGAAACCAATCCGCAGCAGAAAGACGTACTCTGGACCTCGGGAGTCAGGATCATCGATTACACGTCTACCCGCGGCGATAAATTGCAGGCGGCGCTCTATCTTCCGGCCAACTACGAGGCCGGTAAGCGCTACCCCACCATGGTGGAGATCTACGAGAAGTTATCCCAGGGAGCCAATAACTATCCGCAGCCCACTTACAATGGTTTCAGCATCGCTTACTACACCAGTAACGGCTATGCCGTGCTTGAGCCGGATATCGTCTATAAGGTGAACGATCCCGGCATCTCCTCGGTGGGGTGCGTGGTGCCGGCGGTGAAGGCCGCCGTGGCCAGCGGCGTGGTGGACGAAAAGCGCGTCGGCCTACATGGACACTCCTGGGGCGGGTATCAGACCGCCTTCATGGTGACCCAGACGGACACCTTCCATGCCGCCGTGGCCGGCGCCCCGCTCACCGACATGATCACCATGTACAGCCTGCTCTATCGCAATAGCGGCAGCGCCAACCAGCCCATCTTCGAAAGCAGCCAGGGCCGCTTTGCCGGCGGCTATTGGGACAACCTGGAAGCCTACGAGCGCAACTCTCCGGTCTACCACGCCAAGAATGTCCACACCCCGCTCCTTCTCCTGCACAACGACAAGGACGGCGCCGTGGACCAGACCCAGGGCATCGAGTATTTCAATACCCTGCGCCGCCTCGGCAAGCCGGTCGTCATGCTCGAGTACAAAGGCGAAAATCACGGTCTGGCCAAGCCCCGTAACATGAAGGATTACACCGTCCGCATGAAAGAATGGTTCGACCATTACCTCATGGACAAGCCGGCGCCTAAGTGGATGACCGACGGCATTCCCTTACTCAAGATGAAGGACGACCTGGATGAGCGCGTCACCGAAATGAATCAACCGGCGTCTGCGGCCGAGCCGGCAAAATCGGCCACCGGCGGAGGGCAGCAGAAGTAAGGCATGAAGAAGCGGAGAGCCGCGGTAAGCGCCGCGTCCAAAGCCGCACCCGCACCCGCGCCGGCGTCCGCCGTCCCGGCTAAGTTGCTGGCCCTCATCTGTCTGCTGCTGGCCGCGGCCGTTGTCGCGATTTACGCGCAGACGGCCGGTCACGGCTATGTCGCTTACGATGACGACCAGTATGTCTACCAGAACCATTGGGTGAAGGCCGGGCTCACTGCGGCCAATATTGCCTGGGCCTTCACGACGTTTTTCTACGCCAACTGGCACCCGCTCACCTGGCTCTCCTACATGCTGGATTTCAGCCTGTGGGGCGAAAACCCCGGCGCGCAGCATCTGGTCAACGTGGCGTTCCACCTGGGCTCCGCCCTGCTGCTGTTCGTCGCGCTTGCGCGCATGACGCGCCGTCCGTGGCGCGCGGCGCTGGTGGCCGCTCTCTTCGCGCTCCACCCTCTGCGCGTCGAATCCGTCGCCTGGATTTCGGAGCGCAAAGACGTGCTCTCCACGTTCTTCCAGATGCTCACGCTCTTTCTGTACGTGCGCTATGTGGCGAAGCCCGCACTGACCCGCTATCTCGCCGTCGCCGCCGTATTTGCACTCAGCCTGCTTGCCAAGCCCATGGCGGTGACGTTTCCGCTCGTCCTCCTGCTGGTGGATTACTGGCCCCTCCAGCGCTTTTCCTGGCCGCCCGAGCGCCGCGCGGCGCGTCAGGCGATCCTCGAAAAGCTGCCGCTGCTCGCGCTCTCCGCCGTCGCGTCGATATTCACCTTCCTCGCGCAGCGCACTTATGGCGCGGTAGCGTCGCTCGCCTATCTCCCCTTCAGCGCCCGCGCCGCCAACGCCGCCATCGCCTACGTGGTTTATATCGCCAAGTCCCTCTGGCCGGCCGATCTCGCGGTGCTCTACCCCGAACACAATCCCGACGCGAGTTCCGCTTTCCTGGCAGCCCTCGTCCTCGCCGCCGTCACGGTTCTCGCCTGGGTCTGGCGCCGCAAGCGGCCCTATCTCGCGGTCGGCTGGCTTTGGTATCTCGGAATGCTGGTGCCGGTCATCGGCCTGGTGCAGGTGGGCGTGCAGTCCATGGCCGATCGCTATACCTACATGCCGACGATCGGGCTCTCGCTGGCGCTGGTATGGGCCGTCGCCGATGTGGTGGAAGGCCGCCGCCCCCTGCGCCTCACCGCCGGCATCGCGGCTGCCGTGGCGCTGGTGGCGCTCAGCGCGATCTCCTTCCGGCAGACGGAATACTGGAAGTCCAGCCGCACCCTGTTTGAGCACACCTTGGCGGTGACCCGCGACAATCACATTATCGAGAACAATCTCGGCGTCGTTCTGGGACGAGAGGGCGATTCCAAAGGCGCCGTCGATCTTTATAAGGAAGCGCTCGCCTTAGTCCCCAATTACGCTGAGGCAAATTCCAATCTAGCCCATGAACTGCTGAAGGCCGGACAGTTCGCCGAAGCCGAACCGTATCTCACCAAGGCGCTCGCCGAAAACCCCAACCTCGCCACCGCCCACGGCGACCTGGGCGTCCTGCTCGCCGCCCGCGGCCAGTTCGAGGATGCCCGCCAACAATTTCTGCGCGCCCTCAGCCTCTCTCCAGAGGACGCCGATAACGAGAGCAATCTGTGCTTTGCACTCACCCATCTCGGCCGCCCCCAGGAAGCGATCGCCCACTGCGACGCCGCGCTCCGCATCGATCCCAATCACGCCAACGCGAAATTCAACCTGCGGAATGCCCGGGCTGCGCTGAAATAGTCGCGCGGAGATGCCCCCTCAAATGGGGGTAACCGCGCACTTACCGCATTATTTCACTTGCAATCAGATTAGAAGTCGCGTAAATTCCCAAATAATGAATAAGAAAATTGTTTGTATTTCTATTCGAAAAAAGATGGGAGTGCTGCGCCAGTTCCCAAAACCTTTGCCGCCTCCCACTAAGCCCGCCGCCTGAACTCCATGCCGCATCTCTACCGCAGCGCACGCGATCTGGAACACTGGTACGTGTTCGACGATTGCACCGGCTGGGTCAGCTTCCCCGCCCGAATCGACGGTTGGTCCGCCCGCCGCCCGGTCAGCGCTGTCGCCGGACTTGGCCTGCAGGAAGTTCCGCTGTGGCTGTCTTTCAATACCGGTCTGCCCTACGCCGTTCGCGCCCGCCGGCTCCCCCACGCTGCCTGATCGCATCGCTAATGCGCACCACCCTTCGGCCCGGTTCGGAAGCGGGCTCTCACACAGGTATTTTGCACCCACTGTTCGCGCTACAAAATCGCACATGCGCCGTTTCGGATCTATGCGATCAGCGCTGTTGCCGGCTTAGGCTGCGCCACCAGCATTTTGTGGATCGCGGCCAGAGCGGAGCGACAGCAGGGCGCAACAGTATATCGACCACGTGTGACACATTCCCCCACCCGATTTGAGTTCTTAGGGTGATGGCGCCATAGAGTGGGCCGAACTCAGTCTCCCCACGGTGCTTCTCGCCGTCTTCGCCGTCGCTTCCTACCTCGTCTTTCGCTGGCAGAATCGATAAGTCCGCGCCCTGCTCGATCCTCCGACCCATTTCCCGCTAGACTGAATATTCACCATGGACCTTCAAAAAATCCAAGCCGAACTCCAAGCCCAGTCCTTCGACGGCTGGCTCTTCTTCGACCACCACCACCGCGACCCACTCGCCTATCGCGTTCTCGGCCTCCCCGCCGCCTCCCCCACGCGCCGCTGGTATTACATGATCCCCGCCACCGGCGAACCCCGCGGCATGGAGCACCGCATCGAGCGCAACTCCCTCGGCGAACTCCCCGGCGATCGCATCGCCTACTCCAGTTGGACCGAGCAGGTCGACGCCCTCAAGAAACTCACCGCCGGCATGAAGAAGGTCGCCATGCAGTATTCGCCCATGTGCGCCATCCCTTATGTCTCCATGGTGGACGGCGGTACCATCGATCTCGTCCGCAGCCTCGGCGTGGAAGTCGTTAGCTCCGCCGAACTCATTCAGACTTTCGAAGCCCGCTGGGGCACCGAAGCCCGCGACATGCACTTCGAAGCCGGCCGCCGCGTCGACCGCGTCCGCAATGACGCCTTCAATCTCATTAGGGAGCGCCTCGCCAACGGCCAACTCCTCACCGAGTTCGAAGTGAAAATGTTCTTCCGCGACCGCTTCACCGCCGAAGGTCTGGTCACCGATCACGGCCCCATCGTCGGCGTCAACGCCAACGCTTCCAATCCCCACTACGAGCCCATGGAAGACACCTGCGCCACCATCCAGCGCGGCGATTGGCTCCTGATCGATCACTGGGCCAAACTCGATCAGCCAGGCGCACCTTATTACGACGTCACCTGGACCGCTTTCTGCGGCGACAACCCATCCGACCGCCAGCGCCAGATCTTCGATATCGTCCGCGACGCCCGCGACGCCGGAATCGACCGCGTGCAGAAAGCCATCGCCGCCGGCCAGCCGCTGTGCGGATTCGAGGTGGACGATGCCACTCGCGCGGTCATCCAGAAGGCTGGCTTCGGCGAATATTTCACGCACCGCACCGGACACTCCATCGGCGTCGAGGTCCACGGCAACGGCGCCAATATGGATAATTTCGAGAATCACGACGTGCGCCGCGTCAGCCCCTTCACCTGCTTCTCCATCGAGCCCGGCATCTACCTGCCCGATTTCGGAGTCCGCAACGAAATCAATATGTATATCAGCGAGAGCGAAGCGGTGGTCACCGGCGAGGTGCAGACCGAACCGGTCCTGCTGGCATGACGCCGCAGGCGCTGGCCGCCTTCGCCACGCTCGTCTCTTTTGCGCACCACGGCAATCGCGTCGAGCTGAAACTCGATCGCGGCAGCGCCGATCTGGTCTGGGTCAGCCCCACGGCATTTCATTTCCGCCGCACCATGGACGGTCCGCTTCCCGGCGCACCGCCCGATCTCTCCGGCCCGGTCGCCTTTCGCATTGAGGAAACTCCGGCCGCGCTCCATCTCCGCTCGCGCATCCTCAACATCGAGTTGCAAAAGCGCGGTCTGCTGCTGAAAGTCGCGGGCCCCGATGGACGCGTCCTCATGGCCGATCTCAGCGAGCCCAAGCCCGGCGGCTGGGACCGCCAGGCGCCCGCAGGCATTCGCTTTTACGGCCTCGGCATGCTCGACGAACCCGCCATGGACCTGCGAGGCAAGCGCATCGATTCCTTCGATCCCTTCCTCATCTCCACCGCGGGCTATGGCGAGCAGCACCTCGCGCCCGCGCATTTCGATTTCACCCTGCCCGACCGCTATCGCATCCAAACTCCGCAGGTGGATTACTACTTTTTCTATGGCGTGAAGCCCAAGGACATTCTCAAGCAGCGCATCTCCGTCGCCGCTCCCAGCCTCGATCTTTATCGACTCCCCGCCACGTGGGACGGACTCCGATACCGTCTGCTCGAAACCGTCCACGGCGCCATGACCTCGCCCGAAATGCCATACCTTTCGTTTTCCGGGCAGGACAAGGCGCCCGCCGAACTGAAATCCCGCATCTACCAGATCGCGTCCCTGACGCCGCGCCTGCCACCGTTCTTCGAACCGTCGGCATTCCGCAAACAGCTCGCCAGCTTCTTCGACATCTACGCGATCGAGACCCGCGACCGGCACTTCCCCATCTGGCGCGCGCTCCCGTTCGAATTTCCCAACGATCCCGAATGCGCGCTCCGCGCAGACGAATTCCTCTTAGGCGATGAACTGTTGGTGGCGCCCATCTACGAACCGGGTAACAAGCGCCAGGTCTACTTCCCGCCCGGCGCCTGGACCAGCCTCGAAACCGGCCGCGAATATCCCGGCCGCGCCACCGCCCTGGTCGAGACCGAGGAACTTCCGGTCTATGCGCACAACGGCGCCATCGTCCCCCTCGACGCCCCCGATGGCGCGATCGCCCTGCACTACTTTCCTCCGCAAGGCGGCGAGTTCTTCCTGTTGGAAAAGGACCTCGACGCCTATACCCAAATTCACGCCGCCCCTGCCGCAGACGTCCTCCGCCTGGAAATCGAATCGAAGCAGTCCCGCACGTACCGCTGGGTCATCCACCACACCGATCGCCCCACGGCAGTCGCCTTCGAAGACCGCAAATACAAGTGGACCTACGATGCCACGCTGAAAAGCCTTACCGTCGAAGTCCAGGTAAAATCCGGCGAAGACAACATCATCCACGTGAAATAGTAAACCTCAAGCGGTAAGTCGTCTTATCTCCGCGGTGAATCCCATCTACATCGCGTCCGGAGCCTTAGCCCCCATGTTCCCGTTCAGAAACCGATCGAACCACCAGCACTGCCAGTTCAAACTCTCCACCAGGTGCTTCGGCTCGCCCGTCCGCGTCAAGTTATGATTCTCCCGCGGGAAAATTACGATCTCCGCGTCCACCCCGTAATGCTTCAGCCCCCGGAACCACTGCTCCCCCTGCTCGATCGGCACGCGATAGTCGTTGTCCGAATGCAGAATCAGGATCGGCGTCTTCACGTTCTTCACATATTTCAGCGGAGAGGCTGCCCAATACTGGTCGAAGTCGTCGAACACGATCCCCTTAAAATCGTCCTCGTGCCCGTAGGCGCCGTCGCGCGTGCCGTCGTCGCTGATGAAGTTGGAGATGCCCCGCAGAGTTACCGCAGCCTTGAATCGTGTCGTGTGGCCGACAATCCAGTTCGTCATGAACCCGCCGTAACTGCCGCCTGTCACGCCCATTCGATCGGTGTCGATCCAAGGATTCTGCTGGACCGCCCTGTCCAGCCCCGCCATGATGTCCTGGTAGTCCATGCCGCCCCAGTTATTCTCGATCCCGCGCTCGAACTTCTGCCCGTACCCGGTCGACCCGCGCGGATTGCAGAAAAACACCGCCCATCCCTTGGCCGCATACACCTGAAATTCGTGATACCAGTCCACTCCGTACTGCCCCGCCGGACCGCCGTGAATACTCAGGATCAGAGGATACTTCTTGCCTGCCTGCCAACCCAGAGGCTTCACCAGAAATCCGTCGATGTTCCAGCCGTCGGTGCTCTGATAAGGCAGTCGTTCCACGCTCGCCGGCTCTAAGTCCTTCCACAGTGCGGCATTCAGGTGAGTCAGTTGCCGCTCGCTCTTACCCGAGAGGTCCGCGACATATAGGTCATCCGGATGCTGGAAGTCATTCGCCAGATAGGTCATAATCCCCGCCTCGCGATTGGCGTCCTCCCCGTGGATGCCGCGCTCTCCCGAAGTCACCGGGGCGAATTTACGCGTCTCCAGATCCACCCGGAATACCTGCGTCGTACCGTGATACCCCGATTCGAACCGCACCTCGTGCTCCCCCACCCACTCCAGCGCGCCCGGAATCAAGTCGGTGTCCTCGCTCGCCAGTGTCAATGCCGTTCCGCCCGCCGCCGGGGCGATATACAGCTTCGGGAACATGCGCCGTTCCGTCTGCCCCGCGAACAGAATCCGCCGGCCATCCGGCGACCAGCGCGGCATAGTGTCGGCAAACTCATGGTCGGAGATCTTAGTAAGTGGACCGCCCTCGGCCGCTATCACCCAAATATCTTTATTCTGCCCGCCGTCATACTCTTTGCCGGTCCGGTCGGAAACAAACGCGATGCGTGTGGAGTCGGGCGACCATTGCGGGTCGGCATCGTTCCAATCTTCGCCCGAAGTAATCTGCGTAGCGTCGCCCTTGACTACGTCCACTACCCAAAGGTGCGCCCTCTTATCGTCATACCAGCCCGTATCGTTGAACTTATACGAGATATGCGTATAGTGCCGGACGTCGCTCTTCCGGTCCGCCGCCTTCACGTTGTCACTCGGCCCTGACCGGCTCACCACCACCAGCCGCTTCCCATCCGGCGACCATTGAAACGCGCCCGCGCCGTTCTTCAAATGCGTGAGCGCCTGCGCCTCGCCCCCGGCGAACGGCAGAATCCAGACCTGCGGCCGTGCCGGATCGTCGGCCGATGCTGTGCCCGTGCTCCGCGTCGAAAGAAACGCCAGTTTTTGCCCGTCCGGACTCCATCGCGCTGAACTCGAGTTCACGCCCTCAGCCGTCAGCCGGCGCGGCGCAGTCCGCCCGTCCACCGCCACCGCCCAAATCGACGAATCGCGCCGGTTCTTCGCTTTGTCCACGGTGGTCAGCGTATAGGTCACCTGCTTTCCGCCGGGCGCAATGTGGGCGTCGGAAATGTTCTCGAACGCGAAGTAGTCCTCGGGAGTAATTCCCCGCTGGGCCGCACTTAGGCAGACCGCGAACGCCAGCACGTACCAGGTTTTCGAAAATCGCATGTGAGGCAGTATACCGCGCCCTGCACAATCGCCACTGCCCCGATTACTTCCGCAGCGAATGTAAGTAGTCCCGCACGGCGATCTGTCCGAAGTGGCCCGCCGCCCCCTCGGCGTCCCCGTGATAGAGATCGTCCCGGATCGCCAGGTCCGCGCCTCTTTCCACCAACAGCCGCACCATCGCAAGATGCCCACGCTGCGACGCCATATGCAGCGCCGTGACGCCCTGTCCATGCGTGAGGCCGCCGAACGTGCCCTGGCGGTCGATGTTCGCGCCGTGATCGATCAGCCAGGCGGCCGTTTCCTTACGATTGCAGAATGCCGCCCAGATGAGCGCCGTCCCTCGGTACGGGTCGGCGTCCAGCCGCGCTCCGGCCCGCACCAGCCGCGCAAGCACTCCCGTTCGCCCGCTCTTGCAGGCCCACACCAGCGCCTCATCCAGCACCTCTTGCGGGTCGGCCGACGGTCGCCAATCCGGGAACCCGCTATGGGGCCGGTAGAATCCGCGCGCCGCGCCGGCCTCCACGGTAAGCGACTTTTCGCCGCTGAATAACCGCTCCATCAGGTCCGCGTTGCCCAGCCCTGCGGCAGCACGTAAATTTCCGGGCGCCACCGAATGGCCGCCCAGCAGGTCGGCCACCTCGCGATGGCCCCAGAAGAGCGCGGCGATCAGCGGAGTGCCTCCCGAGCCATGCGCTTCCGCCTCCAAGTCCGCGCCGCTCTCCATCAACCTGCCGGCGATAGCGGATTGATTGGAGTAGCCCGCCGCGTGCAACGGAGTCCAGCCGCGATCGTTCGCCTCGTTCACATCCGCACCGGCGGAAAGCAGCGCTTCCACCAGCTCCGAACCGGCATCGACGTTCGCCCTGGCCGCGATACTCACCGCCAGGTTCAAAAGCGTATTCCCATTGGTGCCGCGTTCCTGTGCCAGCCGTGGATTGCGCTGCAGCAGCGCGCGCAACTCCGTCACATCGCCGGTCTCCAATGCCCGGAAAGCCGGAAGAAAAGCTTCCGCCGCCTGCGCGCTCGGGTCCGCTGCCAACAGGTTCACCCGCCGCACCAAATCCCCCCACGTATCGAACCCGTGTTCGCGCGCATAGACAAGCTGGGCGTCCGCTTCCTGAAAGGGCGCCTGCCGAATCTCCTCGTCGGAGCATCCGGCAAATCGCGGATGCCATTCGCGAATTTGCTCCAGCGCGGCCGGACCGGCGGACTGCCGCGTCCTCAAAAGCCCTTGCACCCGGTCTGCGATCCACGCCATGTCCGCGACGAACAGACGCGTGTGGCGCGCGTGCGCGGAAGGCTCGGCGTAGGCTTTGAGTTTCGTCCAACTGGCGAACCCCTGCTCCCGCGCGATCGCGAATTGCGCATCGTGCAAGGCCATTTCCTGCCGCACGATGGCATCCTCCACGTGGGCCCAGCGCAGATGCTGCCGTCGCAAGCGGGCCAGAGCATCGCCGCGTCCCGACCGCACCGAGCGTAATAGTTCGCGGGCTTGTTTCTTCTGTTGTTCCAGATTCAAAACTGCCTCCTTCGTGTGCCTGGTCCGCATGACAGGCGAAAGAGGAGCTTCAACAAGTGAGCTTCACAATCTACAGGTGGGCGCAGCCCTTTCCGCGGACAGGACGCGCCCCGTGCGCGTGCCAGATCAGTCTACCAAAAGCCGACCGCACGCGGCCAACTCACGCGGACCGCTTTCTAACATAATGAGATGATGTCGGAAAACGAGTATCACCAGATTCCTTACCTTACCGGCCCAATGGTAGACAGTCATCCCGACCGTCTGGCGTCGGTAGCCACCTTGTTCGGAATGACGCCCGCTCCCATCGCTGCCTGCCGGGTCCTCGAAATCGGTTGCGGCAGCGGCGGCAACCTCATCCCCATGGCCTTCCGTCTCCCCGGCAGCCATTTTACCGGCATCGACCTCGCCGACCAGGCGATCGCCGAGGGACAGCGCTTCTCGGGCGAACTCGCGCTCTCCAATCTCAACCTGATCGCGATGGATCTCCGCGATATCGGTCCCCCCATGGGCGAATTCGACTACATCATCGCCCACGGCGTCTACTCCTGGGTGCCCGACCCCGTCCGCGAACGGCTGCTGGCAGTCTGCCGGGAGCGTCTGGCCCCGCAGGGCGTAGCCTATATCAGCTATAACGCGCTTCCCGGCCGCTACGTCCGCACCATGCTGCGTGAGATGATGATCTACCACACGCGCAATTGTGAGGATCCCCGGCAGCGCATGGACCAGGCGCGCTGGCTCCTCCGCAAGCTGGGCGAAGCGCATCTCGTCTCCGGCGCCTGGCAACCCATGGTCGAAGCCGAAATCAACCTGGCATTCACGGAAGATGACGGCTGGTTCTACCACGACGACCTGGAACCGGTGAACGATCCCTTCTATTTCCGCGATTTCGCCGCCCGCGCCGCGCAGCATTCGCTGCAATATCTCGGCGACGCCCGTCCGCACCTCATGTTCGATTCCCGAATGCCCATCGATTGGGTGGGCGATGACGTACTGGAGCGCGAGCAGTACTTCGATTTCCTCTGTCTGCGCGCGTTCCGCCAAACGCTGCTCTGCAAGAGCGACGTCCGCCTGGAGCGCCCCGCCGGTCCCGAACGTATGGACCACTTCCTGTTCTCCTCGCCCGCACGCGAGCGCGATGGGCAGATTGAGGGCAGGCATTCGGTTTGCATGTCGGAAGCGCCGGAACCGGTGGCGCGCGTGGCCGCCGCCATGGGAGCGGCATACCCCGTGCCGGTGGCGTTTGACGAACTCCTGGAAGCAGTCCAAGACCGCGACGCGCTGCGCGGCATTCTGTTCACTTTAATCTCCAGCGGCTTCGCGGCCCTGCATACCCACCGCTTCGAAGCGTCCGAGGAACTCCCCGCGATGCCTCGCGCCAACCGCCTCGCGCGCTGGGAGAGTGCGCACGGCGGCGTGGTCACCGCGACCGATCACACCGCCAATAAATTGGACGAGATCACCCGGGCCCTCATCGAACTGATGGACGGCACGCGCGACTTCGACGCCCTCGCGGCCGCCCTGGCGCAAACCGATGGCGGCCCATCCGTCGCTCAAATCCAGGCACAGCTTCCATACGTTCTCGATCACCTCTGGCGCGCGGGCCTGCTGGAACCGCCCCTCTGAGCGGCGCGTGATCCTGCCCCGCCGGGTGTGACAAATGCCGCGGCCAGGACGAATGATAACTTCCGTAAGTCCCCTCTCGCTACCGATCGGGTTGACTCTAACTCCTATGGGAAGCAATCAGGGAAGTTCGCGGGTATACAAAGGCCAACTGGTACGTTTTCCGACGTTCTGTTATGGTGAAAACAAAAGGCCCTCACACCACAGTTGATTAGCCAAGAGAGCCCGCAATGCAGACGAGCAGCTACCAACCGCGGCCCGGGTCTCAGTCAACGCTCGAGTTGACCGCGCCGGGAAGACAGGCATAATGCGCCCGGCAGCCAAAGTTTATATCGCGGCTGTGATCCTACTGGGAATAGTGGGCGCCGCCGGCGCAGACTGGCGTCCGCTGCGCCCGTGGGAATTCCTGTGCGTATTCGGTGTCGCCGTATTCGCCTCCGGAATGAAAGTCAGGTTGCCGGGAATTTTCGGCACTCTCTCCGTCAATTTTCTTTTCATCTTGCTTGGGATTACGGACTTAACCGGTGGCGAAGCGATCGCTATTGGCTGCGCCAGCGCCCTCATTCAGTGTCTGTGGAATGCCAGGAAACGGGTCAAGCTGGTGCAGGCGGGGTTCAGCACCATGAATGTGGCGGTGGCGGTAGTGGCCGCCTTTGCCTTTTACCATTTCCCGCTGGTGCAGAGACTGAACCACGGCACTCCCCTTTCGTTGATGGCCGCGTCCCTGCTCTACTTTGGGATCAATACCGCCGGCGTATCGGGAGTCATCGCCCTGACGGAAAACAAATCGCTCACTGCAACCTGGAGAGAGTGTTATTTCTGGTCTTTTCCGTTTTACCTCCTGGCGGCCTCGCTGCTGTGGATTGTGCGCAGCGTCGACGTGCGGACGCAGTGGCTGAACGAACTGGTTCTGTTTCCGGTTATCTATGTCATTTATTACTCTTATCGTATGTATATGGATAACCTGGAGGCCGGCAAGAAACAAATCGAACTGGCCAACGCCCTGCAGCAGCGCACCATTGAAGCGCTGGAGGTGGCGCGCGAAGCCAATGTCCTCAAAACGCGCTTCCTCGCCAGCGTGTCCCATGAGTTGCGCACTCCCCTGAATGGCATCGTAGGCTTCGCGGAACTGCTTTACGACGGGGTGGTGGGTCCCGTGAATGAGGTGCAGCGCGAGTGTCTCGGCGACATGCTGAGCTGTTCGAATCAACTGCGTCTTCTCATTGGACAGGTGCTGGACCTCGCGAAAGTCGAATCCGGCAAAATGACTTTCAACTATGAGACTGTGTCTCTGACGCCGCTGATCGGTGAAGTGATCGACACCCTGCAGACCATCGCCAAATCCAAGCAGATCGAAGTTGTCTTCCAGCCTGACTTGGAAGTCGATTCGGTGACGGCCGACACCGGCCGGCTGAAGCAGATTCTGTACAATTACCTGTCGAACGCGCTCAAGTTCACTCCTCAGGCCGGCAGGATCGATGTCATCGTTTCCGCCGAGACGGAGGACCACTACCGCATCGCTGTAAAAGACACCGGAATTGGAATCGCAGCCGAGGATATCCCCCGGCTGTTTTCCGAATTCGGCCAACTCGGCCGCAGCGAAACCACTAAGACCGGATCGGGCCTCGGCCTGGCGATCTCCAAGAATCTCGCCGAAGCCCAGGGAGGCAGCGTAGGAGTAACCAGCGAAATCAACCGCGGCAGCACGTTCTTTGTAATCCTGCCCCGTTACCCCGGAGCGGCCAATTCCGAGCCTACCCTGCCCCCGGTCAACGAGCCCGGGGAACCTTGCCCGCCAACTCTCCGACTCAAAGCCCAACCGACGGTGCTTGTTTCCCCTGCCCCAAAGCGATGAAAGAACTCAAGTGCCGGAGCCAGCAGCGCATGCGGCTTTCTGGGCGAGACATGATTCTTGACGGCCACACTCTCAACGGCGCTGATGGCCATTTCCTTCAGCGCCTGTTCCCTGACCACGAATTATTCCAAGGCGTCTGTGGCCACAACTCGCCTTCACGACCTCATCGACCGCTCAGAATTCGGCGCGATCTATGACTCCTCGGAACATAGCATTCACCGGGGCCTCCTGACTGCGCTGAGAGCCCACGGTATACCATCGATAATTCCGATCTTGGCGGCCTGCTGCAAACGATAACCGAATGCGCCGCCCGAAGAGCGACGGACCTGTTGGGACCTGTAGGCGAACAAGAGCGAAAGTACTCGCGCGAGCGGTGCGCGCGAACGGATGTCGAGATTGAGCTGCCGCCCGGGCGACCCGGAGTCTTGAGGGCGGCGAACTGCGGCCGCTATTTCGCTTCGCCCGTGGGCTTGGCGAACTTCGAGTCGTCGATCGCCACGTTGTCCTTCACATCCTTGAGTTGAATCGTGAAGCGGCCGTTGGCGCGCGCCAGCGTCCAGCGGAACGGAATCTTCACTCCACCCACCGCCTGATAGTCGGCGTAGTCGATCTGCGTCGGCATGCGGCCCATGGGAGTCGCGGTGTATCGCACCATACGCACCAGCAGGCCGGTCTTCGAGTCGAAATAGAAACTCACCGGGGGCTCGCCGGGTTTGCTGCCGCTGATGACATCGCACATTGCGCCGTCGATTTCCGTGGGACGGCCGCGGCGCATCTGCGGGAAGATCTGCTTGAGATCGGCCACCAGGTAGAAGTCGGCGTCCAGGGAAGAGGCGAAAGCCTCCGCGGGCAACATTTCGCGCGCCGCGCGGCCAGTCGTCGCTAACCACCCGGCGGTGCCGTCGAAGGCCGTGTAGCTGTCCGCCGTAGGCGACATGTGGGCGATGGAGACGCGCTTATTCGGCGCCTTGGTATAGAGGTCGATGGCGGTCTCGCTGCCCATCGCCATTAACGTGCCTTTCATCTCGCGGCTGCTGACGGTCTTCATGGCGTCGGCGCCTCCCACGGCGGTGAGATAGCGATTGACGATGTCGTCGACGGTGGGCGCGGGAGCGGCGCCTCCGGCCGGCGGGGCGGGTGCGGCGGCGTGCATCGGCTTATCGGATTCCTGCACCGAAGGCACGCTCACGGGACGCAGCGATCCGCGGTGGCAGGTGTTGCAGGTGACTTGCTGACGGCCGTGGAAGCTGTCCTTATTGATGCTCGCGGTCATCGCCATCATTTCACGCGCGGTCTTCTTGGCATTCTTCTCATCGGATTCGAACTTCCCGGGCACGTGGCACTCGGTGCACTCCACTCCCAGCGATACCGAGATGAACTGCATGGCGGAATTCAACTGGTCGGCGGGCGTACCTTTGAGCTGCTGGATATTCTTGTAGACCTCCTCGGCAGGCTTGCCCCCGGGCGTTTGGGCAATGGCGAACTGGGCCGAGAAAAAAGCCGCGGCAATCATGAGCTTCATGTGGTTCCCCTTGTCCTAAGGATTGTAGCTGAGATGGCGCACCTGTGGGCAGGCGTCCGGTGCTATCCTGTCTCGGAAGGCGCGAGTGGACGTTCATTTTCCGGTGCGGAACAGACTTGCAGGCCGTTTACGTTGGTATGGCCTGGCGGTCCTGCTGGCGCTTGCTCCGCTTCCATTAGCCGCCCGGCATCTCCCTATTCAGGTCTACACGTCAGCGCAGGGCTTGCCGGAAAACGCCGTGGAATGCCTGCTGCCTACTCCGGCCGGATCGCTTTGGCTGTGTACTTCCGAAGGCCTGGTGCGCTTCGACGGCTATCATTTCCGGGTATTCGGTCCGGAGCAGGGCTTGCCGTCGCGCAATATCGTGAACATGGCGGTGGCGCGCCGCGGCGGATTCTGGATCCTGACCGATCGCGGACTCTGCCGGCTCACGCCCGGTGCGAAAATCGGGGAACCCTGCCGGTTGCTGGAGGCCGACTCCAAGGCAGCGCCGTTTAACCTCGGCTCCATCTTCGAATCGGAGACCGGCGAGACCTGGGTGACGAATGCCACGGCCCTGTTCCGGCTTTCCAATGACGGCCGGCGGCTGGAGCGCGCCTCGCTGAATCTGTCCAATGCGTTCCTCGGGGATATAGCCGACGGATGGGACGGCGAGCTGCTGATCAGCAGCGATCTGGGGCTCTACGCCTGGCGGCCCGGTGAGGAGCCCCGAAATCTGGGCAGTTCCCTCGGGACGGTCGGCATTGTGTGTTTTTACCGTTACAGCGCGGACGAATACTGGCTCGGCACTTCTGCGGGCTTGTACCGCATGCGGCACCGGAACGGTAACGTCGAACTGACGTCTGTGCCTTCCGCCGGAACGGGCCGCCTGAACGCTATCCTGCGCCGCAAAGACGGCAGTATCTGGGCGGTGGGCGATGCCATCACGCAGCTGGTAGTGGGGCCGAACGGGGAGATCGTACCGGGCGAGCGTTATACCGTCGCCGATGGCCTGCCCGCGGCCGGAATTGACGGGATGGTGGAGGATATCGAAGGGAACCTGTGGGGTTCCACCGAAGGGTCGGGAGTCTTTCGCGTGCAGAAATCCGGCTTCGTTTCGTATTCCGGCGAAGATGGCCTGGGGAGCGCGCGTATCGCTGAGATCACTGAAGATTCGCAGAAGCGCCTGTGCGTGGTGACCTCCTGGGTGCACGGTCCCGAGGTTCGCATCAAAGAAGGCGACACCTTCCGCAACGTGCGCGTGCAACACCCGCCGGCCATTCAGTATTTCGGCTGGGGTTGGAATCAGTACGTGGTGGCGGCACGCGACGGCTCCTGGTGGTTCCCGAGCGGTCTGGGGATGCTGCGTTTCCCCAAGCTGGAAAAGACGGAGGACCTGGCCCGCACTGTACCGGTCTTCTATGACGAGCACTCCGCGCTGGGATGCCGCGAAATTTTCCGTGCGTGGGAATCGCCGGCCGGCGATATCTGGATCACCTGCGTCTCGCCGGCTCGCGGGATCATTCGTTGGCGCCGGCAAACCGATTCTTTCCAGCATTGGACGGTGGGCGACGGCCTTCCGCAAGATACCGCGCCGGTATCCTACCGGGCCGCGCCCGATGGGGAAGTATGGATGGCCACCAACGATATGGTGCTGCGCTTCCGCAACGAACGCTTTGAAAGCTTTCCGCTGGCGCCGGGGCAGCCCTCCCCCAGTGTGCGCGATCTGCTGGTGGATAGCAGCGGCCGCCTGTGGTTCGCCACCCAGCGTTCCGGCATCTTCCGCTGCGATAATCCCAACGATGCCACGCCGGTGTTTCGCCACTACACCGTGGCGGAGGGGCTCTCCACCGATTACGTGAGTTCTCTGGTGGAAGACGCCGCGGGATATATTTACGCCGGCACGGCGCGCGGCGTGGACCGCATCGATCCGCGGGGGCCCGTCCAGTCGCGGCTAATTCGCCATTTCAACTCGGGCGATGGATTGCCGGAAAGCCAGCAGAACACCGCCCTCCGCGATCGGAACGGCCATTTGTGGTTCGGCACGCTGGCCGGCCTGGCGGAGTTCGACCCGGGAAAATCGACCCGCCGCCCGGCGCCACAAATCCACCTCACGCGCGTACGAATTCGCGGCGAAGACGTCCCGCTGCCGTGGGAAGGCGCGCAGGCGCTCAGCCTCGACCTGGCGGCGGACCGCAATCAGGTGGAAATCGAATATTCGGCCGTGGCTCTCAGTTCTCCCGATTCGCTGCTCTACCAATACCGCCTGACGGAAGGCGATGCCGATTGGAGCGAGGCCATTGAGCGCCAGGAGGTGAACTACGCCAGCCTTCCCGCCGGGAAGTTTCGCTTCGAAGTACGCGCGGTGGACGCCGACGGACAGATCAGCCGGCAAACTGCCGGGTTCGATTTCCGCATCGCCGCGCCGGTGTGGCGGCGCTGGTGGTTCCTCTCCGCGATGGCCATTCTGCTCACCGCCGGCATCGTGCAAATCTATAGCTACCGGGTCCGCCACCTGCTCGCCATGGAGCGCTTGCGCACGCGCATCGCCACCGACCTGCACGACGATATCGGCGCCAGCCTGACGCAGATTTCAATCCTTACCGAAGTGGCGCGCCACGGCAGCGCGCCGCAGGTGCTTTCCGACGTGGCCAATATCGCGCGCGGGCTGGTCTCCGACATGAGCGATATCGTGTGGGCGGTAAATCCGCGGCACGACCGCTTCGAAGGGCTGGTGCACCGCATGCGGCGCTTCGCCAGCGACGTGCTGGGCGGCGCCGATATCGACGTGCAGTTCGAAGCGGTCGGGCTGCCGGCCGATGTGGCGGTGCCGCTCGACGCCCGGCGGCCGCTCTACCTGGTGCTCAAGGAGGCGGTGAACAATGTGGCGCGGCACTCGGGAGCCCGCAAGGCCGCCATCCGGCTGGAACTGACGCATGGCGATTTGAAACTGACGGTGACCGATGACGGCCGCGGCTTCAATCCCGGCGAAGCGCCGCAATCGGGTGAAGGAGTGCTCAGCGTGACGCGGCGCATGCGCGAGATCGGCGGGACCGCCACCTGGGAGTCGGTGCCCGGCGAAGGGACGAAGTTCACTGCCATCCTGCCGTTGCCCGCGAGGAAGGCCCTACATGAACTGATAGGACTTCCCGGCAGAGTTCGCCGCTAGAATGAAAACTGCCTTGACCGGGACACCAGCTAAGATTCGTGTAGCCATCATTGAAGACCAGATGCGAACCCGCGAGGGTTTGCGGGCGCTCATCGTTTCGAGCGACGGGTTCGAATGCGTAGGCACGTGTGGCTCCATGGAAGAGGCGCTGGCGGCCGATTGGCGCGATCAGGCGAACGTCGTGCTCGTGGATCTGGGTCTGCCGGGCATGTCGGGGATCGAAGGTATCGCCATCCTGCGTCGCCAGTGTCCGGAGGCGGCACTGGTGGTACTCACGGTATACGAAGATAATGACCGCGTATTCCGCGCGCTCTGCTCCGGGGCCAATGGCTATCTGCTGAAGAACACCGCGCCCGCCAAACTCGTAGAGGCCTTGCGCGAGGCGAATCGCGGCGGCGCCCCTATGTCGCCTGAGATCGCTCGCCTGGTGATCGAAGTCTTCCGGCGCGTGCATCCGCCCGAAAAAGCTACGCACAATCTGACGCCGCAGGAATTGCGCCTCCTGAAGTTACTGGTGGAGGGCCATAGTTACAAAACTGCCGCCAATGAGATGAGCGTAAGCATCAACACCGTCGCCTTCCATATTCAGAATATTTATGGCAAGTTGCAGGTGCACTCCAAGTCGGAAGCGGTGGCGCGCGCTCTCAATGAGAATCTATTCCGATAAAGTAGCGGCCGGCCGATTCCCGTTACCATAAAAGGGTGCCGTCCAGACCGCCGAAACGACGCCCGTCAGCCTCACCTGCCGAATCGCCCCTGCCGTTTCCGCTTCCGCTGTTGGAACGGTATGCGGGGCTGATAGCGCTGCTGCTGGTAGCGATCGCTTCGGCGCGCATCGTCTCCACCTACACGGTCTTCAATCACACTACCGATGAGCCGGCGCACATCGCCAGCGGAATGCAGTGGCTCGACCGGCACGTTTATCTGTACGAGCCGCAGCATCCGCCGCTCGCGCGAGTGGCGGCGGCGCTGGGGCCATACCTGCTGGGCATTCGTTCGCAGGGTACGCCGGGTACGGGCTTCGAAGCGGAGTCTGAGGAAGGCGCGAAAATTCTATATCGCGACCGGCATTACGACCTTACCGTGGCTCTGGCGCGTCTCGGCATTCTGCCGTTCTTCTGGATCGCGTGTGGCGTGGTGTACGGCTGGGGCAGGCGGGTATATGGGCGCGCTCCCGCAGTGCTGGCGCTCTTCTTCTTCAGTTTTCTTCCGCCTATTCTGGCGCATGCCGAGCTGGCCACTACCGACATGGCGCTCACCGCGTTCCTGGGAGCCGCTTTCCTTGCAGCCCTGGTCTGGGCGGACGCGCCTTCCTGGAAGAATGGCGTATGGTTTGGCGCGGCTACCGGGCTCGCGGCCATCTCCAAGTTCTCCAGCCTGGTATTTTTTCCGGCCGCTATCGTGCTGGCTCTGGCTGGATATTTCGTTTTCTACCGGCCGAAAGTTTCCACCCTCATTGCTTGTGTCAAAGAGCGCTTGCCGTCGTTCGTGCTTGCGGTGGCGGTGGGTGCGCTGATCATCGCCGCTATCTATCGCTTTTCGCTCGCGGCATTCTTCGCGGGCATCCGCGCGGTGGAAACTCACAACGCCGAAGGCCACCCCACCTACCTGCTGGGACAGCGCAGCAATACCGGCTTCTGGGATTTCTACCCGGTCGTCTTGAGCGTGAAAACGCCGCTGGCCCTCTTGCTGATGGCGGCCGCGGCCCTGTGGTGGACTTGCCGCGATGGCGGCCGCCGCCGGCGCGATTGGCCGCTCCTGGCATTCGCCGGCGGCATCCTGCTGGTGGCCATGTTCAGCCGCATCAATATCGGCGTCCGCCACATTCTGCCGGTATACTTTGCGTTATCGCTGCTCACCGCGGCGGCCGTCGTGGACTGGCTGAAGCGCGCCAATACGCGGATGTGGCTCCGCGCCGCGGTAGGAGTGCTGGTGGTGTGGTTCGCCGCCTCATCGCTCGCCTGCCATCCCGACTATCTGGCGTATACCAACGTTCTGGCCGGCAGCGCACCCGAAAAAATTCTCGCCGATTCCGACCTGGATTGGGGCCAGGACATGAAGCGTCTCTCGGCGCGTCTGCGCGAGGTGGGCGCCACCCAGGTGGCGTTCTCGCCGGTGATCCTGGCCGATTTCGAAGGCGAATTGGGATTCCCGCACATGGCGCAGTCGAGCCCGGTGGCGCCCTCGGTGGGATGGAACGCAGTCAGCCTCTCGCTTTGGAAAGTGCGGCGCATGGGACTGATGGAGACGCATCCTGAAGTGACGCTCTGGCCGGATCGCGTGCCGCCGGGCGAGCGCGTGGGCAAGGGCGTGATGCTCTGGTATTTCCCTCCGCCCACCAACCGGCCGAAGTGACGTACAGTGGGGATGTTCTATGCTGATTCTCATCGTCAACATCCATATCAAGCAGGAAAGCATCGAGGCCTTTAAGGCCGCCACCATGGAGAATGCGCGCCACAGCCGGCAGGAACCGGGAGTGACGCGTTTCGACCTTCTGCAGCAGACGGAAGACCCGTCGCGTTTCGTGCTGTATGAGGCATATCGCGACCAGGCGGCGGTGGCGTCACATAAGGAAACGGCGCATTACCAGGTTTGGCTGAAGGCGGTAGACGATGTGTTCGCGGAGCCGCGCACGCGTGCGCTCTACAGCAACGTTTCGCCCACCGACCAGGAATTCTGACGTCCATGCCATTCGAATTCACCTCCGCCGGGCGCATCGTCTTCGGCGAAGGAGCGGTGCGCGAAGTGGCGCCGGCCGCGGCTGCGTTGGGGCGTCGGGCGCTGGTGGTCACGGGCGCCAATCCGGAGCGCGCGGCGTCATTGGTGAAGGCCCTGGAGGCCGCGGGCGTGTCGTGCCGGCCATTTGCGGTGGCTGGCGAACCCACGGTCGACCTGGTCCGCGAGGGCGCGCAATTCGCACGCGGCGAGCAGTGCGCACTGGTAGTGGCGATGGGCGGCGGCAGCGTCATCGATGCCGGAAAGGCGCTGGCGGCGCTCCTCACCAACACCGGCGACCCGCTCGATTACCTGGAAGTGATCGGGCGCGGCCAGCCGTTCGAACACATCCCGGCGCCCATGATTGCGCTGCCGACGACCGCCGGTACAGGGTCGGAGGTGACGCGCAATGCCGTGCTGGCATCGCCTGAACATCGCGTGAAAGCCAGCCTGCGGCACGCCTCCATGCTGCCGCGCGTGGCGGCGGTCGATCCTGAGTTGACCTGGGAACTTCCACAGGCCATCACCGCGTCCACCGGTCTCGACGCGCTCACTCAGTTGATCGAGCCTTATGTTTCCCCGCGCGCCAACGCCATGACCGACCTCTACTGCGTGGATGGCATGCGCCGCGCCGCCGCGGCATTGCCCAAAGCGTTCGACCACGGCCGCGACCGTGCCGCGCGCCGCGAGATGGCGTGGGCCAGCCTGTTGGGCGGCCTCGCCCTGGCGAATGCGGGGTTGGGCGCGGTTCACGGGTTCGCCGCGCCGGTGGGTGGCATGTTCCCTGCCCCGCATGGCGCGGTCTGCGCGGCCATTCTGCCGCACGCTATCGGTATCAACATTCGCGCGCTGCGCGAGCGCGCCCCGGCCAGCGACGCCCTGCGGCGGTATGACGAAGTGGGGAGGCTGCTCACCGGGAATCCGCACGCCGGCGCGGCTGACGCCATCCGGTTCGTCGACGATCTTTGCCGGCGGCTGGAGATTCCGCCGCTCGCCAGCTACGGTGTGCGTCGCGAGGATTTCGGCGAGTTGGCGTCGAAGGCGGCGCAGGCGAGCAGCATGAAGGCCAACCCGATCGTCCTCACCGATGGAGAATTGCGCGAAATTCTCGAGCGGAGCGTGTAGGCTACCAAAGGTCGATACCGCGGAGAATCGATCCGGACGGCCCGCGGGTTTTCCGGCCTGGGCGTCGCTGGGCTATACTTCCGCACGATCGCGCTGCCCTGACAACCCAGTTCCGTCACCTGTTCGGGCCGGGAGACGCCGAATCCAACGACCGGCGGCAGACCGGCGATGGCGGTGGCGATGCATTGCGGCAACATAATCTCCGGCCTCTTCACTAAAAGTGGGTTCGTTCCTCCGGAGCATCCAGAGGCGAGTGGCCGGCCGGCCGCCCGACCCAGCCGCGATAGCTGCGCGGCCTGCGAGCGAAGTGGCATCCGGTACAGCGACGTACAGTACGCCATCGGTCTTTCAGCACGCGGCCGCCCTCGCGAACCGCGGCGTTTAACTCTGTAAAATGCCCTATCGATTGCCGATGACGGCAAGGCGGGCAGATCGCGCAGGGTCCGCTTCGACCGCCGCCTGCAAAATATGCATCCTTTTCGCGGCTGGACGCGTCATACCAGTCAGGGCAGTTTCAGACCTGAATGCCGACTCGGCTGTGACCGTCAGTCGGGATTCCCGTCACTCAATAACGCAGGAAAAACTTGCCCACTTGCACGGCATGCGGAATTCATTTTAAGATAACGGAGTAACGTTACTCCGAATATTGCGGGGGAAACAGGATGATCTATTCTCGTTCGGCCGAATATGCGATCCGTGCTTTCGTCCACTTAGCTCAGGTGAACGAAGGCAAATACGCCATGGTAAAGAACATTGCGGAGCAGGAAGACATTCCGGCCCACTTTCTGGCGAAGATCCTGCAGCAGCTTGCGCGCAAGGGTCTGCTTCGTTCGAGCAAAGGCCCCACCGGCGGCTTCGCCCTCCGCGTGGACCCGAGCGAAATTCGCTTGCTTGACATCGTGGAAGCCCTCGACGGCCTGGCTCCTTACCAGCAGTGCGCCAGCGGGCTTTCCGAATGCAATGACGACATGCCCTGCTCCATGCACGATAGCTGGGTAGCCCTTCGAGGGCGTATCATGGATTATCTGGGGCGGAATACGATTTTGGACCTGGCCAAGGCGTTGGATCAGAAAAAGAAGGCCATCGCGACAGCCAAGCAGCGCAAACCCAAACGTACTGTTACCGCAAAACGGGCCTAAAAACCCGCACTCTATTAGGTAGTCCGGAGGCAAGATGGGATCAGTCCTGGTCCCCATGGTGGTCGAACAGACCTCCAGGGGCGAACGCGCATATGACATTTATTCCCGGCTGTTGAAAGAGAACATTATCTTTCTGGGCACCCCGATTGACGATCAGGTCGCCAACCTGATCATCGCCCAGTTGCTCTTTTTGGAAGCCGAAGACCCGGAAAAAGACGTTTCGATTTATATCAATTCCCCGGGAGGCTCGATCACCGCGGGTCTGGCCATTCTCGATACGATGGCGTTCATCCGTCCCGATATCGTGACGATCTGCGTAGGGCAGGCGGCCTCGATGGCGGCGGTTCTGCTGGCCAAGGGCACCAAGGGCAAGCGCTTCAGCCTGCCGAATTCGCGCATCATGATCCACCAGCCCTCCATGCAGGGTCTGGCCGGACAGGCGGCGGATATCGACATTTACGCCCGCGAAATCCTGCGCATGCGGGAAACGTTAAACTCCATGCTGGCGGATGCCACCGGGCAGCCCATGGACCGGGTCGCTAAAGACGTGGATCGGGATTACATCATGGATCCCGAGGGCGCGGTGCTATACGGCATGATCGATCGGGTGATCACCAGCCGCGATCTGGCGCCCGTACCGATTAAGAGCTAACAGCCGAATCTTTAGAGGGCGCCGGTCCATTTGGGCCGGCGCCCTTTTTTCAATAGATCACCTTCAGCGAAAACTGAATCTGCCGCGAATTGCCGGCCGTGTGATTCATCTCTCCGAAGCCGGGCCCCATTACCACGCTCGCCGGTAATCCGAAATTCCCCAGGTTGAAAATGTTGAAAAACTCGGCGCGAAATTGCAGAGCGGCGCGTTCACTCGCGCCGCGCGTGGCGAGCGGCGTATTCTTGATCAGCGCGATATCCAGATTCTGAAACGAAGGCCCGAATCGGCGCCGTCCATGGCGAAGACCGCCGCCGGGCCGCGCTGTCCGTTGACAGCGAACTGCTGCGTAAAGTTGGCCGACCCGTTGGTGTCCGTCATAGTGCCGGCTGCCAGCAGCAGCAATTGGCTGAAGTCGCGCTTGTTGAGCGGCAGATCGGCGACGGTTTTACTGGAAAGCTGTTCGCCGCCCGTGCCGGTTTGAACGGCGGCGCCGTCGACGGTCGACAGACTCCCGTCGGCTGAAAGCTGAAGAATCAGCGACGCGTTCTCGCCCGTTACGCGAATCGAACTCTTGCAGACCGCGGAAACGTCATGGAAGCGCACCGCGACGGTGTAATCGCCGGGCGCGAACTGCGAGATCGTGACCCGGCCCGACGGCGCGTCGAGTGAACTCACCAAGGCGGTCGCGCTGCGGACCTCGACGATCGCGCCATCGGCGGATGCACCCCGGTGATCGCGGATCTCGATCGTGAGGGTAAATTCTCCGCGGCGGGAAGGAGCAAAGCAGCTAGGGCCAGGGAAGCCACTCGGAAGGCGATCACAGGATTAGGATATCTGAATCTGAATCGCGTTGGGATGGGCGAAGGCTATTCGATTTACGCCGTGGCGCGCTTGCGTGGCACGAGCTTGAGCGTCTGCTTGCGCCGCGCGTCGATCTTCGCCGTGGGCGTTCGATTCAACCGATAGTGCTCCACCTGGAGCACGGCGCGCAGAGCCCCGTGCGCTACTTTCGGCGCCAATGCCATTGGAATGCGCTGCCACACAGCGTCGTGCGCGGTAATCTGGCCGTCCGCCAAAGCGGCGAGCGCCTGCTGCCCCACCACAGTCAGCATGTTGGGAGTGGTGAGCATATCCAGCCGCAGATTGGCGAATCGCGAATAAGGACTCAGGCGCTCAAACCAGAGCATCGGCAATTTCAGGCGCCAGCACCACAAGCCGTACGCCTTCACCACTGCGCGACTATCCCGGCACGCGGCGTTCAGATATCCGTTTTCACGCGCCTGCTGGAGACGCCGACGGTCGCGGGGAGTAAGTGGGGTCATGACAACGTGTACTGTAACATCTTCCGTCGCGTGGCAAGACGCCGCGAGCCGCTCAGACCGATGCGCCGCGGGCAATCACCGGAAGTCCATACCTGCAATAAAAGGTCACGGCCGCGTCACTCTTGGCCTCGACCAACAGGGCGAAGGCTAGCGACGCGCCATGCCTGAACGCGCATACCGTAATGGCCCGGCCGGCTTGTGCCTTTTCGGGCAGTGGCTTCAGATCCGATTTTCGAGTCGTTCGGGCCGCGAGGTGTAGCAGGCCGACACAGATCGCGCATCGAAATGGCCGACTTTCCATGCGTATCTTTGGCCATTCGCATGCATCGCGGGTGGCATGGCCCGCACCCTGCGCCAACTCTTCCTGTTCCTGCTGACTGCGAATGTTTTCGCTCAGAGCACCACGCCCCTTCCGGACAACACCGTTGCTAATGCTGTCCAAGTAGACGCGGCCGGAGATCTATACCTCGCGGGGTTCTCCATCGCGAGCACCCAAAATCCCAACGCGCTGGCGCACGCGTTCGTAGCCAAGCTCTCGCCCGATGCGTCGCAAACCATCTGGTGGACCGCGCTCGCCGGATCGAATGACGACCGCGCATTCGGGCTGGCGCTCGGCTCCGACAATTCGGTTTACGTCACCGGGAAAACGCAATCCGCGGACTTCCCCACCACTCGCGGCGCCTTCGCGACCGCCGGCAACACCTTCGTAACGAAGCTGGGTCCGAGCGGCGCCGTGGTGTATTCGACCTATGTTGCCACCACAAGCGGGCAGGCCATTACGGTGGATTCCGCGGGCGACGCATTCATCACCGGTCCGCTTTCCGCAAGCGATGCGTTCCAGGCGACGCCAGGGACGGTCTCCGGCGTCGGAAACGCGATCCAGGCACGCTCCGGAACGGCGTACATCGTCGAGCTGAATCCGGCGGGAACGGCAGCGCTGGTGGCGATCGCGGGTTTCGGCGGGAATCGAATTTCGCTCGACGCTGCGGGCAACATCTACGCGGCAGGCGCATTCGAAAACCCGCAGGCGCCCACCACTCCCGGCGCGTTCCAAGGCAAGGCGGTGTCGGCGGAATGCTTGTCGGGCCTTTTTTTCAATAGTCCTTGCGCTTATCAGCACGTCGCAAAGATGGACCCCACCGGCACGCGACTGATTTTCGCGACGTATCTCTCGGGAACGTACGGCGCGACGCCCAGCGGCCTCGCCCTGGATAGCGCCGGAAATGTAATTGTCGCCGGGACCACCAACTCGCCGGACTATCCCACCACGCCCGCCGCCTTTCAGCCGGAATATTTTGCCAATCCGTCTCCGCAGGTTGCGCCGCCGGCATCTGTGGTGGCGCCGCCCTCGCAGGGTTACGTCACTAAGTTGAACGCTACGGGAACCGCCTTGGTGTGGTCCACATTCTTCGGCGGATCGGGTGGCGGAGTCCGGGAATTCGTGGAAGGCGACTCCATTGCGGGCGCGTCGATAGACGCGAGTGGAAACGTATGGATCGCGGGATCAGCTTATTCCGCCGATCTTCCGGGCCTCTGGACCACACCGCTGGCTTCGCGACCGGTCGCGGTGAACGGACAGGCCCCGGCTGGCTTCGTGACACGCTTGAGCGCCGACGGGAGTATGATTTCAGCCACTGGCGTCCTCACCGGTTTACGGCGGGATTTGGCCGAACCGACCGGCGGAGCAGTCGCCGCACTCGCCGGCGGTGGCGCAGTCGTGGACGGATCGCAGGTCGTCATCGTGGGTCCGCCGGCATCTGACCGGGTGACGAATATCTCCGATCCCTCCGATAATGCCAAACTGGTGAGCGTGGCGCCTGGCCAATTAGTGACGCTCTACGGCAGCAATCTCGCGCCTGAAGGCACTGCTGCGCCGGCCACCGGATTCCCAACGTCGTTCAATGGGGTGAGCATCACTTTCAATGGTATTCCTGCGCCGATCCTGTACACCGCCGCCAATCAGATCAACCTGCAGGCGCCATATGAGATCGCGGGGCAGAGTCAAGTCACCATGGAAGTGTCGAGCCAATCCGTCTCGCCGGCGATCTCGGAATCGTATATCTTCGCAGTGGTCGACCGCCAGCCGAGCATTTTCGTGGGCGCGGGCAGCTACGGCGCGCCGCTCTTCGACTTCGCAGCGTGTAACGGCACGAGCGTCGCCGGAGTTCAGCCGCTGGCATTCAACGCGGATGGCACGATGAACAGTTGTGGCAATCCAGCTGCGCCCGGCAGCCCAGTCACGATTTTTCTCAATGGCGCAGGCGTCACGAGCCCCGCGCAAGTGACTGGCGCGACCAGCCCGGCGGCCATCGCCGTAAGTCCCGTAGGGGCGGTTGCCAGCCCCGGAGCAATCGGCACATTCGCGCCGCAAACTGTGCCCGGCGAGATCGCCAGTGTCCTGCAGTTGCAGTTGCAAGCCGGAACGTCGACCACTGCGGTGAAGCTGGAACTACGGGATGCCAACGGCGTCTTCCTGCTGCGCGGCCCGGGAGTGGTGATCTGGGTCGCGCAGTAAAGCGGCCGCCCGCTTACGCCCCGACTTTCGCCGGCAGTTCCTTGATCAGTTCCCCGACGAACGCCTTGGCGTCGCCAAAGAGCATCAGTGTCTTATCCATGTAATAGAGGTCGTTGTCGATGCCTGCGAAACCGGGATTCATCGACCGCTTGATCACCATCACGGTGCGCGCTTTGTCGACGTCGAGAATCGGCATGCCGTAAATCGGGCTCGATTTATCGGTGCGGGCGGAGGGATTGGTGACATCATTGGCGCCGATCACCAGCGCCACGTCGCATTGCGGGAACTCGCCGTTGATGTCCTCCATCTCCCACAGGCGGTCGTAGGGGATGTCGGCTTCGGCCAGCAGCACGTTCATGTGGCCAGGCATGCGGCCGGCCACCGGGTGGATGGCGAACTTCACGTCCACACCGCGGCGCATCAGGCTGTCGTACAGCTCGCGGATTTTGTGCTGCGCCTGCGCTACTGCCAGGCCGTATCCCGGAATGATAATCACGCTGCCGGCCGATTCCAGTATCGACGCCGCTTCTTCCGCAGTGGCGCTGCGATAGTGACGCTGTTCCTTCTGCGCGTGCGAAACCTGCACTTGTCCAAACGCGCCGAAGAGCACGTTGGCGAACGACCGATTCATCGCCTTACACATGATGATGGAGAGAATCAGCCCCGACGATCCATCGAGCGCGCCCGCCACCACAAGTAGATTATTGCCGAGCGCGAAACCCATGGCGCAGGCCGACAAGCCGGCGTACGAGTTGAGCAGCGCGATCACCGTTGGCATGTCGGCGCCGCCGATGGGGATGATCAGCAGGACGCCGAACAGCAGCGCCAGTCCCGCAAAGATGGGGAAGATCCAGGCGTCGGTGGGGACGAAGATGAGGCGCACACCGAGCGCCGCGGCAATCGTGAAGAGCGTGAAATTGACGGCGTTTTGATTGCGATAGGTGATGGGCCGCTGCGGCAGCACTTCCTGCAGCTTGCCCATGGCCATCAAGCTTCCGGTGAAGGTGAGGAAACCGAGCAGCGTTTCCAGCACCAGCGCGATCAGTACGAACTTGGGCAGCGTCTCATGCAATCGGTCGGCGCGATAAAACTCCGCCGTACCAACCAGCGCCGCCGCCAGCGCACCGCAGGCGTGCGACATGGCGGTCCGCTGCGGAACGGCCGTCATCGGCATGATGTAGGCAATCGGGATGCCGATCGCCGTGCCGATGAAGAACGCCGCCAGAATCCACTCCCAATTGAAGATGTGATTCATCACCAGGGTGGCCACTACTGCGATGATCATGCCCGCTTCCCCGGCGAACACGCCGCGGCGCGCGGTGGCCGGAGTGTTCATCCACTTAAGCGAGAGGATGAACAGCCCCGCCGCCACGATGTAAAGGTAAGAGCCCGGATGCGGCGCCATTACTTCTTCTCCTCGCGCCGCTTAAACATCTTCAGCATGCGGTCGGTAATCAGAAAGCCGCTGACGATATTGGTGACCGCGGAGGTGATGGCGATGAATCCCAGCACCTTGCTCAGCATGGTGGCACCCTGTGCGCCGGTAATCAGGATGGCGCCTACTACTGAGATGGCCGAGATCGCATTGGTGAGCGACATCAGCGGGGTATGCAGCAGGGGCGAAATCTTGCGGATGATTTCCAGGCCGACGAACGTAGCCAGCATGAATACGAAGAGCCCGATGGAAAGATCCATTTAAAAATGCTCCATGTATTTATCCGCGTTTATCGGTGTTCATCCGTGGCCAATCCTGTTAGACCGCTTGCGGCGCCGCGAGGCCCAAAAGTTCACGCACTTTGGCGTGCACCACTTCGCCCCCGTGCGTCACCAGCGTTTCGCGCACAATCTCATCCTCGCGATTGAGCACCAGCGCGCCATCCTTGGCGATGAGGTACTTCAAAAACGTGGCGATGTTCTTGGCGTACATCTGGCTGGCGTGGTACGGCACAGACGACGGCAGATTCACCGGCCCGGCAATGGAGATGCCGTTGTGCAAAATGGTCTCGCCGGGTTTGGTCAATTCGCAATTGCCGCCGCGTTCGGCGGCGATGTCCACCACTACCGACCCTGGCGCCATGCGCTCCACCATCTCACGCGTAATCAGGATGGGCGCCTTCCGGCCAGGCACGGCGGCGGTGGTGACCACCACATTCTGCTCGGCCAGCACGCTGCCCATCGCCTCGCGCTGGCGGCGATAGAAATCTTCGCCCATCGCCTTGGCGTATCCGCCCTTATCTTCCGACCCGCCGGCATCCACATTGAGGACCACGAAGCGCGCGCCCAGGCTTTCGATCTGTTCCTTCACGGCCGCGCGGATATCGTACCCGCTCACCACCGCGCCCAACCGGCGCGCCGTGGCGATCGCCTGCAGGCCTGCGACACCCGCACCAATCACCAGCACGCGTGCGGGCGCTACCGTGCCCGCGGCTGTCATCAGCATCGGGAACATGCGCGGCAGCGTATCGGCGGCGATGAGCACCGCCTTGTAACCCGAGATGGTGGCCATCGAGGAGAGCGCATCCATGCTCTGTGCGCGCGTGATGCGCGGCATCAGTTCCATGGAAAGAAAGCTGACGCCTCGCTGCGCCAGGGCACGCGCCGCATCGAGCGACGTCAGCGGTTCACCGAACGCGATCACGGTTTGACCGCGCCGCATCTGGGCCACATCCTGGTCGCCGGTCTCGGGATTGGCGCCCGGCCCGCGCACTTGCAGCACTACGTCGGCGGCGCCGAAGATCTCCTCGCGGCCGGCGATGCGCACGCCTTTCGACGTGTACTCGGAATCGGGAAAGCCGGCCCGGTCGCCCGCGCCGGCTTCCAGCAGAAATTCCGCGCCCGTCTTATTGAGCACGGGCAGCGCGGTGGGAACCATAGCCACACGACGTTCCCCCGGCGCCCGCTCTGCGACAACCCCGACCTTGATTCCCATCGATGGCTTAAATCAATTCCGCGGTGGTGAAGAAGAACCGGAGCTCCACTTCCGCGGTTTCAGGAGCATCCGACCCATGTATGCAGTTGCGCTCGATGTTCTCAGCGAACCGCTTGCGAACCGTGCCTTCGGCGGCATTCGCCGGATTGGTGGCGCCCATGACGTCGCGCAATTTCTTGATGGCGTCCTCGCGCTCCAGCGCCATTACCACGATGGGCCCTTCGGTCATGAACTTGACCAGCCCGGCGAAAAACGGCCGCTCTTTATGGACGCCGTAAAAGGCCTGCGCCTGCGCCTCAGTAAGGCGCGTCATGCGCAGACCGACCACCGTGAAGCCGGCCTGCTGAATCATCGCCAGAATCTCTCCGGCCTGCCCGGCCTTTACCGCGTCGGGTTTGATAATCGAAAACGTACGTTGCACACTCATAGCCGGCTCTTAATCTTCTCTCCGATTTCGGCGGGCGACGAACATACCGTAATGCCCGCTTCTTCCATTGCGTGAATTTTGTCGGACGCCTTGCCCGAGCCGCCCGCGATGATCGCGCCGGCGTGTCCCATGCGGCGTCCCGGAGGCGCGGTCTGCCCGGCGACGAAGCCTACTACCGGCTTCTTCACGCGCGCTTTCACAAACGCCGCCGCCGTCTCTTCGGCGTTGCCGCCGATCTCGCCGATCATCACGATGGCGTGGGTATCGGGGTCGTCATTGAAAAGGGTCAGGGCATCGACGAAGTTGGTGCCGATGATCGGGTCGCCGCCGATCCCGATGCAGGTGGATTGCCCGATCCCGAGCGAAGTCAACTGGCCGACCGCTTCGTAGGTCAGGGTGCCCGAGCGGGAAACCACGCCCACGTGCCCTTCCAGGTGAATCTTGCCCGGCATAATTCCAATTTTGCACTTGCCGGGCGAAATCACGCCTGGGCAATTAGGGCCAATCAGGCGTGTCTTTTTGCCCTGGAGGAACGCCCACGCCTTCACCATGTCGAGCACCGGAATGCCTTCCGAGATGCAGACGGCGAGCGGTAACTCAGAATCGGCCGCTTCCATGATGGCGTCGGCGGCGAACGGCGGCGGCACGAAGATCACCGTGGCGTTGGCGCCGGTGGCCTTCACTGCCTGCTCCACCGTGTCGAACACCGGCAGGTCGAGATGCGTGGTGCCGCCCTTTCCGGGCGTCACTCCGCCCACTACCTTCGTGCCATAGGCGATGGCCTGCTGCGCGTGAAACGTGCCTTCGCGGCCCGTGAATCCCTGCACAATCAGTCGGGTATTACGATCAACCAGTACGCTCATTGTTTTATCGTTATGCCGCCAGCTTGACTACTTTTTCGGCCGCGTCGCGCATGTCTTTGCCCACCGTGAAATTGAAACCCGATTCCATCAGAATCTGGCGTCCCAGTTCCACGTTGGTGCCTTCCATGCGGACTACAATCGGCACTTTGATATTGAGATCGCGCGCCGCCGCCACCACGCCGGTAGCCAGCGTATCGCAGCGCAGGATGCCGCCAAAGATATTGATCAATACCGCCTTCACGTTCTTGTCGGAAAGCAGAATGCGGAAAGCGTTCTTCACCTGCTCGGCGTTGGCGCCGCCGCCCACATCGAGAAAGTTCGCCGGGCTGCCGCCGGCATATTTAATGATGTCCATGGTGCCCATCGCGAGGCCTGCGCCATTCACCATGCAGCCCACCGTGCCGTCCAGCCGGATGTAATTCAGGCCGAACTTCGAGGCTTCCACTTCCAGCGGATCTTCTTCGTTCAGGTCGCGCAGCTCGATCAATTCCTTGTGGCGGAAGAGCGCGTTGTCGTCGAAATTCACCTTGGCGTCGAGCGCGTAGACCTTGCCGTCCTTGGTCAACATGAAGGGATTAATCTCGGCCAGGGACATGTCCATCGCGATGTACGCTTTCGTCAGCGCCATCATGGCCGCGGCCGCGGCGTTCACGCTCGGGCCGGGAATCCCAATGCCGAAGGCCAGCTTGCGTGCCTGGTAGGGCGAGAGGCCGAAGCCCGGCTCGATGGTCTCCTTCAGAATCAACTCCGGCGTCTTGGCGGCCACTTCTTCAATTTCCATGCCGCCCGCGGCGGAAGCCATAAACACCGGCTTGCCGAGCACGCGATCGAGCACGATGCCCAAATACAATTCGCGATCGATGGGCAGCGTTTCTTCGATCAGCAAGCGCTGCACGATGCGGCCTTCCGGACCCGTCTGGTGCGTGACCAGCCGCATTCCCAGAATCTGCCGCGACAATTCGACCGCCGCGGCGGCATCCTTGGCCACCTTCACGCCACCACCCTTGCCGCGTCCACCGGCGTGGATCTGGGCCTTCACTACTACGCTGCCACCGATCTTTTTAGCGGCCGCTTCCGCCTCTTCCACGGTGAATGCCACCTCGCCCCGCGGCACAGGGACATTGTACTGGGCCAGAATGGCCTTAGCCTGATACTCGTGAATTTTCATTGGAAAAATTGCCTGTGTTAGCCTGAGATTGCACTTTGAAACTCTCACTATATCATGTCCCTTCTGCCCTACCTTGAGGCTGTTACCGAGAAGCGCGACCTGACGGTCGAAGAGGCCCGCGCAGTCATGCACACCATCCTCGGCGGCCACTCCAGCCAGCCCCAACTAGCGGCTTTTCTGGTGGCCATGCGGATGAAGGGCGAGACCGTGAATGAGCTGGTGGGGTTCGCGCGCGCCATGCGGGAAATGGCGGTCCCGGTGGAGCACGGACTCGCCGGACAGACGCTGCTCGACACCTGCGGCACGGGGGGCGATGGCGCCGGCACGTTCAACATCTCTACCGTCGCGGCGTTTGTGGTGGCTGGTGCGGGCGTGCACGTGGCCAAGCACGGCAATCGTTCGGTGAGTAATCGCAACGGCTGCGGCAGCGCCGACCTGTTGGAATCGTGGGGTATCGAGATCGCGCTTCCCCCTTCGGAATCGGCGCGCGCGATTCGCGAAGTGGGAATCGGATTTCTCTTCGCGCCGCACGTCCACACTGCCATGAAGCACGCCGCGCCGGTACGCACCGATCTCAAGCTGCGCACGTTTTTCAACTTGCTGGGACCGCTGACCAATCCTGCCGGCGCCACCGCGCAATTGGCTGGCGTGCCCTCAGAGCGCGCCGGGGAGTTGATTGCGGGAGCGCTGGCGGCGCTCGGACTCGATCGCGGATTCGTAGTGCACGGCTCCGACGGTCTCGATGAAATCACCACTACCGGCCCTACGCTGGTCTTCGAGATCCGCCAGGGACAAGTGGCGCGGCGCACGCTCGAACCCGCCGATTTCGCTATTCATCCGGCGTCGCCTGAAGACTTGAAGAGCGCCGACAAGGCGCGCAATCTCGAAATCGCCAACCAGGTGCTGGCCGGCGTACGCGGTCCGCAACGCGACATCGTCCTGGTGAACGCGGCGGCGGCACTGGTGGCGGCAGGCGCGGTCGACACCTTCCTCGAAGGCATGGCGATCGGGACAGTGTCGATCGACAGCGGCGCGGCGCAGCGCAAGGTGGCTGAACTGTCGGAGTTTACCTCGAAGGCGAAGTAGGCGCGTTTTCCGATCCCCATCCATCGCCCCGTGCGGGCAGCGATAGAATGGATAGCGTCGGATTTTGTACGGAGGTGATTTATGAAGTCAAATCCATCCGCCAAACATGCCGCCGGGAGCCTTGAGCTTCCGCTGGAAGAGCGGATCCGATTACGCGCGCACGAGCTTTACATCGAGCGCGGCAACGAGTCCGGGTCTGAAACTGACGATTGACTCCAGGCCGAAGAAGAAGTCGCGGCAGAACAAGAGGAAAGTCTGGAGCGGGACTGAGGGTTGGAATTGCGGAGAACGAAGATTGTTTTTGCGGCGGCTTTGTTCTGCTGCCTGGCATTTGCGGAAACCGGCAAGCCGGATTTTTCGGGAACGTGGAAATTGAATAATGGCAAGAGCTCGCAGGATGGGCCGGCGGACCGTGTCTATGTAGAAAATATCGTACAGACACCGAAAACCATAGCCGTGATCACCAAGGCCGACGGCGTGCACAACATCCTCGACGGCACCTTTCCGATTAGCGAGAAGTTTCGCATCGCGAAGGAAGGCCAGGCCTACCGCTCCCTGCGCGCGTATTGGGAAGGCACAACGCTGGTGTTCGAACTGGCGGACAAGGACAGCAAGAAAGATATCGCTAAGGTGCTCTTCTACGTGCGGGAATCGTGGACGCTCTCTCCAGACGGCAAGGTGCTGACCAGATTCCGGCGCACTATGGACGCCAGCAAGACTGGCGAGCGGCGCACACTCACCGACCAGAAATACGTTTTCGATAAGGAATAAGAGGCGTGGGGCGGCGCGGCCTGAATTCTCAACGGCGTTGGCAATCCGCCGGACTTACCGTGACGCGCCCACGCCCACCAGGAATACGCCCACCAGAATCAGGCAGAGCCCTGTCACTTTGTAGCGCGTGATGGGCTCGTTGAAGAAGATCTTCGACCAGACCAGCGTGAAGATGTACCCCAGCGAGACCAGCGGATAGAGCACCGAGAGTTGGCCGCCGCGCACCCCCATCGCATAAATCACCGACGATGCCAGATACAGGCCTACGCCTAAAATCAGGTGCGAATTCACGAAGCTCCAGATACTCTTACTGAGCTTCGCGGCGCCCATCTTCAGGAATACCGCGCCGAACGATCCCACAATGGAAGCGAAGAATACCAGCGCCATGGAGCGCAGCATCAACGGCGTCACTTGCCCTCGCCCCCCTGCCCCAGAATCGCCACACCCAGTACGATCACGGCAATACCCGCGTTCTTGTACCAGTTGGGTGTGTCTTTCAGCAGCCAGTACGAAAACAGCGTGACCCAAACATACGTCAGCGCGATAATCGGAAAGAGTTTCGACAGCTCGCCTTCCCGCAAAGCCAGCACCATGGCGATCGTGAATAGCCCGTAGCAGGCATAGCCCGCCACCAGCGGGATATCCGTCGCGAGCACCATTGCCAGCTCGACCAAGCCCTTGCCGGTGGGGTCGAAATGCGCCGGGCTCATCCCCACTTTGATCAAAAGCTGCGCCACCGCGCCCAGAATCGTGCAACTGGCGACCACGATGGCCGCACGCTGGCGCGCCGCGGTTGTAGTGGATGGCGATGGGGGATTAGCTGGAATGGTACTCACGTAGCGAAACCTGACAATCTCAGAAACAGGATAGCAAGGATTTTCGTTAAAATACGGAAGAGTGGATCCAGAGAACAGTATTGAGGCAACCGGCACTCCCCTACAGGAGGAAGCCGCACCGGGCGAAACCATTCCGCAAGAGGAGACGCAGCACGAGCCTCAATCTGAGGGACACTCCCCCGAAGAGGCCGCGGACACGGAGCCGCGCAGTTTTATCGCAGAGTGGACCGTCACCATTCTGCTGCTCCTGTTCGGCACCACCTTTATACTTCAGGCCTACGTGATTCCGACTGGCTCGATGGAGGACACGCTGCTGGTAGGCGACCATCTGCTGGTCGATAAGCTGGCCTTCGCGCCACCCGGCACGGCGAGCCGTCACCTGCTGCCGTACAGTGAACCCCACCGCGGCGACATCATCGTGTTCCGCTATCCGGTCGATATCAGCCAGACCTTCGTGAAGCGCTGCATCGGCGTCCCCGGCGATCGGATCCGCCTGGTCGACAAGAATCTGATCCTCAATGGGAAGGCCGTTAACGAGCCGTACGTGGTCCACAAGGCGGAGTATTTCGACCCGTACCGCGATGAGTTTCCCATGCCCAACATCCATGTGCCCTCGCCCGCCTCGGATATGTTGCGCCATCACGTGGTGAACGGCGAAGTGGTGGTGCCGCCGGGCTATTATTTCGCCATGGGAGATAATCGCGACCTCTCGTCGGACAGCCGCTACTGGGGTTTTGTCCCGCGCGCCAATATCATCGGCAAGCCGCTGGTAATTTACTGGTCGTACGACGCCAACACCGACGATCTCACCAATACCGCCATCAGCGCGCACCACATTTTCGACCTGTTGGAGCATTTCCCCACCAAGACGCGGTGGAAGCGGACTTTCCGTTTGATACACTCATATCCGTTGGAGTAATCCGGCGACTTACTACTTATGAACCGCCATCATTACGGTCTGATACTGGCCGGGGGACGCGGCACGCGATTCTGGCCGCTGAGCCGCAAACGTTCCGCCAAGCAGGTGCTCAACGTGGTCGGTGAGCGCTCCCTGATTCAAGCCACCGTCGATCGCCTGTCGCCGGTGATCCCGCCGGAGCGCATCTGGGTGCTCACCAACAATCACCTGCGGGATGTGATCGTACGGCAACTTCCCGAGATCCCCAAGCGGCAGATCCTCGCCGAACCGGACCAGCGCAATACCGCGCCCGCCATTGGCTTGGCCGCGCAGATTCTGCAAGCGCAAGATCCCGACGCCATCATGGGTGTGTTTCCATCCGACCACGTGGTGGGCAAAGAGGCGGCCTATCGCGGGGTGGTGCGCGCCGCCATGAAAGCGGCCGCGGCCGGGCATCTCATGCTGGTGGGAATCGAGCCGCGCTGGGCAGAGACCGGGTACGGATACGTGGAGTTTCCGCGGGGGACGAAATCGGGCGGCACCGCACCCATCCAGGTTCGGCGCTTTCACGAGAAGCCGTTGCTGCCGAAAGCCAAACGGTATCTCGCCGCCGGCAACTTTTACTGGAATTCGGGCATGTTCTTCTGGCGCACCAGCGTTCTGCTGGATGGACTTCGCCAGTATCTTCCCAAGACGGCGACCATTCTGGCCGCCCTGCCGCCGTTCGGGTCGCGGCGTTTTGCGGACCATCTGGCCAAGTCCTTTCCGCTGTGCGACAACATCTCCATCGATTTCGCGGTCATCGAGAAGGCCGATAACGTGGCGGGAATCGCCGCCGGCGAGTTCGGATGGAACGACGTGGGAAGCTGGAACGCCGTCTACGAATTGATGGGCAGGGACGCTTGCGGCAACGTGGTGGGCAGCGATTCCGTTTGCCTGGCAGCCCACGACAATTTCGTGGACGCGCGCGGCAAGTTAGTCGCGCTGCTCGGGGTGAAGGACCTGATCGTGGTGGATACCTCGGATGCTCTCCTGGTGGCCTCCCGCGACCGCGCACAGCAAGTGGGCGAGATCGTCAAAACGCTCGAAAAGCGGAAGCGTCACGACCTGCTCTAAAGAATGTCACACAGGGCCCACAGCCTGCGCCCTTGGTTTAACATCGATTCTCGCGGTACCGGCCGGGCGGACCATCGCACCATCTTTTTGCAACTAATCGGCGCGTGACATCGTAAGTGCATTGCGAGGCCTTCATGAATCTTTGGAAAGACGTGCGTTATGGCGCCCGCATGCTCTTAAAGTCGCCGGCATTTACCTCGGCCGCGATTATTACGTTAGCGCTCGGCATCGGCGCCACCACCGCGACCTTCAGTTGCGCCGACGCATTGCTCTGGAAACCCATCCCGCTGCCTGACCTGGACAGCCTGGTGATGATTGGCCAGCGCATGGACAATCCCGGCGATTTCAACGACGCCACGCCGGCCGATATCGACGACCTCCGGCGCCAGACCGCTACCCTCGGTCCCATCGCCAGTTGGCAGTTCGGGCTGGCGAATATCGTGGGCGCGGGCGGCGCGCCCGACCGCGTGCAGCAGGGCATCGTCACCGCCAATTTCTTCGATGTGATCGGCGTGCAGCCGGTTCGGGGACGGGCATTTCAAGCGGGCGAAGACCAGCCCGGGCGCGAGCGCGAAGTCATCTTCGGCGACGCCTTGTGGCGAAATCGTTTCGGCGCCGACCCTGACATTGTCGGCAAGACCATCCGGCTCGACGACGAGAATTACCTGGTGGTCGGCGTTATGCCGCGCAAATATGCCTTCCCGCTAGGCGCCGATCTCTGGACTCCGATGGCTCTCAAGCCGGAAGTCCGCACCTCGCGCACCCGCCAGTCCATCGAGAGCATGGCGCGGCTGAAACCGGGCACGACGTTCGCCCAGGCAGCGGCTGAATTGGAAGGCATCTCCACGCGGCTGCGCGCCGCCTATCCCGATACCAATCAGAACCGCCACTTCGCCGTATGGCCGTCGCACCGCTACCTGGTGGACCAGGAAACCAACAATTACCTGGTCATGCTGCTCTGCTCTGTGTCGTTCGTGCTGCTGATTGCATGCGTGAACGTGGCCAACCTGCAATTCGCGCGCGCCACCGGCCGGCTGCGTGAGGTCGCAGTCCGCACCGCGTTGGGCGCCGGCCGCAGCCGCATCGTCACACAACTGGTGACGGAGAGCGTGATGCTCGCACTGGCGGGCGGACTGCTCGGCCTGGTGGTGGCGTACTTTAGCCTCAACCTGATTCGCGGCGGCATGCCGCCCGAGATCCAACGCTACATCGTGGGCTGGAATGACATGCGTCTCGATACCCGCGCGCTGGCATTTACCATGCTGGCGGCCCTGGCCAGCGGGATAATCGCCGGGCTGGCACCCGCCTGGCAGAACTCGCGGCCCAATCTTACCGACGCGCTGCGTGAGGGCGGACGTGGATCCTCCGGATCCCGCCGGCGCCACCTGCTGCGCAATCTGCTGGTGGGCGCGGAAATCGCTCTGGCGGTGGTCCTGCTCATCGGCGCCAGCCTGATGTTCCGCGGCTTCCACCGGATCCTGGCTACCGGCGAGACCATCGCACCGTCCACACTGCTCACGCTGCGGCTTGGGCTGACCGAGAGCAAATATAAAGAACCGCACCAGATTTCGAGGTTTTACCAGGACGTTTTGCAGCGGCTTAACGCGTTACCGGGCGTGCGCTCTGCGGCGGCGGTGACGGCCATGCCGTATGGCAATCATTCCAACTGGCGCACCTTTAATATCGAGGGCCAGCCGGTAGAGCCCGGCAATGTTCCCAACGCCATGTTCCAGGTGGCCAGCCCCGAATATTTCTCCATGATACACGCGCCCTTGCGGGAAGGCCGCTTCCTGAGCAGCAACGATGGCCCGGATGCCCCGCCGGTGGTGCTGGTGAGCGATAGCGCCGTGCAGCGCTACTGGCACGGCAAATCGCCCATCGGGCAGCACCTCACCATCGTCGATTCCAAATGGCCGCCCATGACGATTGTGGGAGTGGTGGGCGACGTGGTGCAGAATACCTACGACCGCGAACCGCGCCGCTGCCTCTACGTTTCCTATCTGCAGGAGCCGGCGCTGTGGATGGACATCGGACTGCGCACCGCGGGCGATCCCCTGCTGGTGGCGCCCAATGTCTCCGCGGCCATTCGCGACATCGACCCCGAGCAACCCGTTTCCGACATGCAGAGCATGGAAAAAGCCATTCACGACCGCAGTATCGGCCTGCAATACGTGGAGATTTTTATGGGCGCTTTCGGTGTGCTGGCGCTAGTGCTTTCGGCAGTTGGAGTCTATGGCGTGATGGCGTTCATGGTCTCCGAACAGACCCACGATATCGGCCTACGGATGGCCTTGGGAGCGCCGCGCGTGTTGGTGCTGCGCGCCATCTTCAAGCGCGGAATGCTGACGGCGCTCGCAGGACTGGCGGTGGGGCTGCCCATCGGGTTCGCGCTGGCGCTGGTCACGCAGTCGTTGATTTACGGAGTGACGGCGCGCGATCCCGTGACCTTCATTGGAATTCCGCTGATACTGCTCGCAGCGACGGCGGTCGCGATCTTAGTGCCGGCGCGGCGCGCCATGAGTATCGACCCGATTATCGCCTTGCGATATGAGTAGCGCGCTCGCGGCGTTCTAAATCGCGCGCAGTCCCCGTCGAACCAGATCTGTCGTGACACCGTAGACCAGGTGCGACGCCAAAGCCGAAGCGTGTACCGAAGGTGGATACGTACCGGGCGGCTTCGAAAGCCCGAACGTGGGCACGGCTATCTCGTCGGCCACGAACCAAAGCACCGTACCGAAAAGAGTGCCGAAGCCCAGGCGCGATGCCGCGGACGCCTCGGAAAGCGCCCCGTAGAGAGCACCCATAGCAGCGCCGAATGCGTAGTGGACGGCGCTGCCCGCCGGCGCCTTCTCATCGCGCCAAAGGTCGCGGCTCAAAACGGCGTGTGAGACCGCATTGGCCACCTTCACGGTGGCCGGCTCCCCTTCGGCCGGTTGACTCGGACTCTCCTCTTTCGGCTTGATCTTCTCCAACACCGTCTGAAATTGATTCATGGCAAACGACGCCACCACACCGGCGGCGGCCCCCGCCAGTGCCCCTTTCGCGATCGCCTTCCGCGACTTGGATGACATATAAAAAGTGCTCCCTCTTAGTGGGACTGCACCGCGGGCACGTGGCCGGCGGTCTCCTCATTCCAATAAGCGCGTCCGCGCTCATAGCCCTGCTGGAACGCTTCCGTATCCCAGACTTTCGGGTACCACCATTTCAGGCAGTCGGGGAGCGATTCCACCGACTTCCCGCGGCATTCACGCCGCAGCGCCGCTTCGAATCCGGTGCGATACACGTCCTGATCCTGTTCGAAGTCATGGCCCAGCGAACGATAATGTTCCGCTTGAGCGTCCCGCAATCCCAGCCACCAATCTTTCTTGGCGGCATCGATGCTCTGAGCACCTGCCCCCGCGAGAATTTCGTGCGCCCTTTTCTCCTCGTGCCGATCTTTCGCCAGCACGATGACGACAGATTTTTTCTGCCGCAGGGCATCTTCGTAAAAGAAAATCTCGTCGGCGGGAACGCCATCGGTGGTCTCTACGTCGGCGGTCTCTCCCAGAATCGCGCCGGTAACGCCGCCGCCCACACCGAACAGCGCCGCAGCAGCGACGCCCACGGCGAATATCGGCCCTACTCCCGGGATGAGTGCGGTAACGGCGACTCCCAGTTCAAACCCCGCACTCATTCCCAAAGCAGCGCCAAGCACACCCCCAATTGCGCCACCAACGCCCGGCTCTTCGGTCTGTGACGTCGCAATGGAGTGGATCGCCTCCTCAGGTGCATTCGGGTATAAGAGGTTGACCTGGTCCTCGGCGAATCCGGCTTGCCGCAATGCAATGGCGGCATCCCGCGCCGAACTGGGATAGCGAAAAACTCCAGCGACGGTTTTCATGTGCCGGTATAGTGCACGCAGCCTTCCGATGTTCGACGGAGCACGACTGGTAAAATGGCCGACAAGTGGGAAAACGAGCCAGACGGGCCAGCCGCGCCGCCGCCGCACCGGTGGAAGCGCCCGCGGCCGCTCCAGTTAGCAATCCAGGCAGGCGAATCGAATGGTGGATCTATGCGGCGTTGCTAGTGGCCGTCGGCATGGTGTACTTCCAGGTCCGGCATTTCGACTTCGTCAATTTCGACGATCCCGAATACCTCGCCGGCAATAATCACGTGCGCGCCGGGATGACTTGGGCGGGCCTCAAATGGGCGTTCACCTCGACCGCTGCCTCCAACTGGTTTCCGCTCACTTGGATTTCGCACATGGCGGCCTACCGGCTCTTCGGACTGGCAAGCGGTTGGCATCACCTGCTGAACGTGCTGATTCACGCGCTAGCCAGCCTGCTGTTGCTGGCGGCATTGCGGCGCATGACGGGAGCGCTCTGGCCGAGTGCGTTTGTGGCTTTCGTGTTTGCCCTGCACCCGCTACATGTCGAATCGGTGGCATGGGTCGCGGAACGCAAGGATGTGTTGTGCGCATTTTTTTGGTGCCTCACCATGTGGTGTTACGCGCGCTATGCGGAGCGGCCGTCAAAGCGGGCCTACGCCTGGGTGGTGCTGGCGTTTTGCGGCGGGCTGATGTCGAAATCGATGATCGTGACGCTGCCGGCGGTGCTCCTGCTGCTCGATTTCTGGCCGCTGCGGCGATCCTGGCAGCGCACATTGCTGTGGGAGAAAGCGCCCCTGGTCGCGCTGGCCGGCGGTGTTTCGCTCCTAACGCTGTTTTCGCAATCGCAAGCGCACGCCGTCCGATCGCTGGCATCGCTCCCCTTCGGCTTGCGCGTGGAAAACGCCGCGTGGACTTACGTTCTGTACATTGGCCGGATGTTCTGGCCGGGCGGCCTTGCGGTCTATTACCCTTACGTACATGAGATCCCGGCGTGGCACCTGCTGCTCGCCGTCATCGTGCTGGCGGGCGTCACCTATGCCACCGTTCGCCGGTGGCGGCAATGCACATACCTCGCGGTCGGTTGGTTCTGGTATCTCGGGTCGCTCCTGCCGGTGATCGGGCTCGTACAGGTGGGCGGGCAAGCGTCTGCCGATCGCTACACCTACCTGCCTTCCATCGGACTTACAATCATGTTAGCGTGGAGCGCGGACGACTTACTCCGGAAATATCCGCAGGCGCGGCACACAGTGGCGGCGGTTGCCGCGTCGTCTGTCTGTGTATGTGGCATATTGGCCGCCATCCAGACATCTTACTGGCAGAATAGCGGCACTCTCTTCCGGCACGCGGTGGACGTTACTACGGATAACTATATTGCCGAGAATAATCTGGCGGATTACTATCTCACCCAGAACCGTACCGCGGAGGCGCGCACCCCTGTGCTGGAAGCGCTTCGCATGAACCCCAATTATCCGGAGGCCCACGTCAATCTGGCGACCATTCTCCGCCGCACCGGCCAGACGGGCGAATCGGAGCATCAATATCGCGAGGCCATCCAACTTCAGCCGATCAACGCCAACGCGCACGCCGGGTACGGCGCGCTCCTGCTGCAGGAGGGCCGCCTGGGCGAAGCCGCGGGCGAGTTCGCCCAGGCGGTCGACCTGCAGACGGAGAATGCCGAGGGGCATTACGACCTGGGACGTGTGCTGGTGACCATCGGCAGCTTCGATCGGGGAGTGCAGCAGTTGAAGGAGGCCGTCCGGCTGCGTCCCGATTATGCCGAAGCGCACCATGCGCTGGCGCTGGCGTTCGCCGGGCGCGGCCGGCTGGACGATGCTATCGCCGAGTTCCGCGCCGAAGCGCGCGTCAACCCCGACGACGCCGCACTACACAATAGTTTGGGGATGTTACTGGCGGGCGTCGGCCGGCTGGACGAGGCCATCGCCGAGTATGCCGAAGCGTTGCGCCTGCAGCCGAACCTACAATCCGCGCGGCGCGGCCTGGACGCGGCCGAGTCCAAGAAAAACGCCGCGCATTAACGGATGTGGGGCCGGGCCCGATTAATAGTTCGTCCGGTCGACCGTGGCCGCGGCCGGCGTCGCAATCACCTGGAGAACGGCACTATTCGACACGGCGCCGTTGGGGTTGATCGCCTGCACCGCGTAAGTATGAGCCGTCAATCCGGTCACGATGCTGACTTTAAGCTGCGTCGCTGTCAACAATACGAGCTGATTGCTCATAATGAGCGTTCCGCCGATCACTAACTTGAGTCCTGACTGAAATCCGCTGCCATTAATAGTAAGGGTTTGCGGCGAGTTCGAGCCGGTCATCGGGTTGGGGCTCAAGGTCGTAATCGCCACGGACGCCACCGGCGCCACCACTGTGAGAGAGGCGGCGTTGCTGACCTGGCCGCTCGGATCGGTCACGGTGACGGGCAACGTCTGTGCGCCGGCCCCCACCACCACGCTTACGGTCATCGCAGTCGCGCTCGCGGACGTGATCTGCGAGCCCTGGTATACCGTTCCGCCCACGGTTACTTTCAGGCCGCTACCGGCGACGAATCCCGAGCCGATAACAGTCAGAGTCTGCGCGGAAGTCGAACCGGTCATGGGGTTTGGAGTAAAGCCCAGGATGGCAGGCGGCGGCGCGCTCACCACCAGCGCCGTGGCTCCGCTGGCGAGTCCATTCGGGTTGGTCACCACCACCGCCAACGTTTGCGCGACGGTCCCCACCACCACGTTCACCAGTAACTGCGTGGCGGTGACCGATGTGATCTGCGCGGCCTGGTAGACTGTGCCGCCTACTGTCACCTTCAGCGCGGCACCGGACACGAAACCCGTCCCGTGGATGGTGAGAGTCTGCGGGGAATTCGATCCTGTCATGGGATTGGGACTGAGCGAAACGATATTCGGTGCGGCCGCCGGGGCGGCCACCGTCAGGTTGGCAGCGGCGCTCGCGGCCCCGTTCGGGTTGGTCACCACCACCGGCAACGTCTGCGCCGATGTCCCGACCATCACACTCACAGTCACCTGCCCCGTGCTCACGAACGTCACCGCCGAGCCCTGATATACCATCCCGCCAACCGTCACTTTCAACCCCGTGCCGGACACGAAACCGCTCCCATTAATAGTGAGTGTCTGCGCAGCGGCCGACCCCGTCATGGGGTTGGGACTCAGCGAA
>DATAUB010000047.1:0-1621 GCA_036268475.1 Bryobacteraceae bacterium
CTTGGGATGCTTGAACAAGCGGTCTTGCAGGATGCGTTCGGCGCGGAAATGGTCGCGGCGGTGCACGATCGTCACTTGCGACGCGAAATTGGTCAGGAACAGCGCTTCCTCGACCGCGGTATTGCCGCCGCCGACCACCACCACTTCCTTGCCGCGATAGAAAAATCCGTCGCAGGTCGCGCAGGCCGATACGCCGAAACCCTTGAACTTCTCTTCCGAGGGCATCCCGAGCCAGCGCGCCTGGGCGCCGGTGGCAAGGATCACGGTTTCCGCGAGATAGATGTCGCCGCTGTCGCAGGTCAGGCGGAACGGGCGCTGCCCGAGTTCGAGTTTGGTGACCAGATCGGTGACGATTTTGGTGCCGACATGGGCTGCCTGCTTCTCCATCTGCTCCATCAGCCAGGGGCCCTGAATCACATCCGCGAAGCCGGGATAGTTCTCCACATCGGTGGTGATGGTGAGCTGGCCGCCGGGCTGGATGCCCTGGATCAGGATCGGTTCGAGCATCGCCCGGGCGGCGTAGACCGCCGCAGTGTAGCCGGCAGGGCCGGAGCCGATGATGACAACCTTGGCATGGATCGGGGCAGGCATAGGGTCGATCCCTTTCTTAAGGGAGTTTGGTCGGCGTTTGAGCGGAAAGCGCCCGGAAAAGCCATCGCGACGGCGCTGAAAGTGTCAAATCCAAGTCTAGGACATCTGGATAGCTATGCAAGAATTGCAATCCATATCGGCGGATTTTCCCCGTGCGCGAGGTAAATGTCGCATCGCACGCGCAATAAAATTGCGCAGGGTGACCGCGCTGCGCTAAGAGTGTTGCCAGCCAACCCCGCAAGTACCGTCAGCCCAGGCTGCCTAGGAGATCTGGACCCGCGTGTCGAAGAACCTTGACGAAATTGACCTCAAAATTCTCAGTGAAATCCAGGCCGATGGCCGAATCACCAATGTCGAACTGGCCAAGCGCGTCGGTATTTCCCCGCCGCCCTGCCTGCGTCGGGTCCGGACGCTGGAGGAGGAGGGCTACATCCAGGGCTATCGCGGCCTGCTCGATCCGCGCCGGCTGGGATTCGACGTCACGGTGTTCGCCTCGGTGCATCTGTCGAGCCAGGCCGACGCCGACCTGCGCGCGTTCGAGGAGTTCGTGCGTGCCGAACCGCTGGTGCGGGAATGCTGGATGTTGTCGGGCGAGGTCGATTTCATCCTGAAATGCGTGGCGCCCGACATGGCGACGTTCCAGGATTTCGTTACCCATTTGACCGCCGCGCCGCACGTGCGCAACGTCCGCACATCGCTGGTGCTGCATAACTCGAAATACGAAGCCGCGGTGCCGCTGGGACTGAAGGTGGCGGGGTAAACCGTCATTGTGAGGCCGCAGGGTGGGCAAGCGAAGCGTGCCCACCAAAACATTTCAACACTGCACGCCGTGAGTTGTGTCGGTGGGCACGGCGCAAGAGCGCCTTTGCCCACCTACTTATTCTCGGCAAAAGACGTGGACGGCCGGGACAACCCGGCCATGACGAAGTCTCAGCGTCTCGTTCAGATCACGCCTTATTGCGCATGCCGTCGACGCCGTACGGTCCGCCGCCGGCGCAGGCGATATAGAGGCAGGAAAAGCAGAACATGA
>DATAUB010000048.1:0-355464 GCA_036268475.1 Bryobacteraceae bacterium
TCCGCTCCGTTCCGGCAAGACGCACACGCGACGGGGCGGCTCCGACGGGATCACGATCTCCACCAGATCCAACCTGAAAAAGCTATATTAGCGGAACGTTCTACTTTGCTGATAACCGGAAGTTTCTATTTTGCCTTGACATTGTCAGCTTGCCGCGGATTGGCAATCCGCAGCCGCCAGCGCAAACGCATTGCGAATCATCATTCCGATCGCGCGCACTCGCTCCGCCCCCAGCGCCATCCGGATGCCGATCTCCCGCGAGCGGCGCGCCACCGCATGCGCCACTCACGCAGGGCCGTCGCCATCCACCGCCTTCGTTTCGGCAGGCAGCGCCAGCCGGACCGATATCCAGCGCCCGCACCCAGCGCTAACCGCGTCGCACGCGATAGGCGGCAGCAGTCCCGCCAGGTAAATAAGGAAGGGATGGTGAGCGGTTGCCCATACGGGAATCGCAGAGAATGTGAAATCGCGGCTGGCAACCGGCAGCCGGAAATCTTGTGTCGACACGGCCATTTCCATTACGTACAGAGCCGCCATACCGACAGGCGGCGGGAGTCTCCCGCAGATCTCGATTGCGAAGCAGCACCAGTTCGTTCCGCGAGCGGGCAAGAGCGTGGAGAACGTATCGAGGCCGTTTCTTGGTGGGTTGGACGCCGTTCCGTTCGATCCGGTAGGATGAAGCCGGAATCATGCTGCCGTCGCGCGTCGCCGAAACCATCCGCCGCTATCGCATGTTCGCCCCTGGGGATGCGGTCGGCGTGGCCGTCTCGGGCGGCGCCGATTCCGTCTGCCTCCTCCACATCCTCGTGGAACTCGCCTCGCAATTCGATCTGCGCCTCACCGTCCTGCACCTCAATCACGGACTGCGCGGCGCCGAGTCGTGCGCCGACGAGCAGTTCGTCCGCGAACTCGCGGCGCGGCTCGCGCTGCCCGTGGTGGTGAGCAGCGTCGAGGTCGCCGCCGCTCGCGATAATCTCGAGCAGGCCGCGCGCCGAGCGCGCCTCGCCTTCTTCGGTGAACAACTGGCCGGCGGCGCCGTCTCGCGGGTCGCCACCGGCCACACGTTGAACGACCAGGCGGAGACCGTGCTCTTCCGCTTCCTCCGCGGATCGGGCGGAGCCGGGCTCGCGGCCATCCGTCCGGTCACTCCCCAGGGACTCGTGCGCCCGCTGCTCGACGCTGGCCGTGGCGACATCGAACACTACCTCCGGCAGCGCGCGATCGCGTGGCGTGAGGATTCGTCCAATGCCAGCCCGCGCTTCGCGCGCAATCGCATCCGCCGTCAACTGCTTCCTCAACTGTCGGCGGAGTGGAATCCCGCCATCGCCCAAACGCTTCATCGCGCCGCCGATTGGGCGCTGGCCGAGGAGGAATATTGGGACGCCGAAATCGGGCGCATGGCTGCTCAATTCCTGTTGCCACGCGACGGCGCCGTACTCGTTCGCACTGAAGTGCTGCGCCAACTGCCGCTGGCCATGACCCGGCGATTGCTCCGCCGCGCCATTGAAACTGTCAAAGGCGATCTGCGAGGGATCGATTTCTCCCACGTCGCGGCCATCGCCGACATGGCGCTCGGTCCGCTGGGCCACGGACGCGTGCAGGCTCCCGGTGTGGACGCCGAGCGCTCGCTCGACTGGCTTCGTTTCATCACTGGCCGCGAGGCGCGCCAACCGTTCGAGGGGTACCGTCTTGCTGCGCCCGTGCCGGGCGAGGTCCGGCTGCCTGGTACCTCTCAGGCGATCTCCCTGGAACTCATTGAAAAACCGGAAACTTTTGGTGCGCTGGAATCCGTATATAATAGTGAGACAGGTTGTTTAGACTGGCATGCCCTGTCCGGATCGCTGGAAATCCGGAACTGGCGGTCGGGCGACCAGTATCAGCCTAGGGGTGGCGCCAGTGAGGAAAAGATCAAAACTCTCTTCCAGAAAGCGCGAATTCCCCGCTGGGAGCGCCGCGGCTGGCCGGTAGTAACTAACGGGTCTGCAATCGTATGGGCCGGACAGTTCGGTGTGGCGGCGCCCTTTGCCGCGAGTTCTGCTTCTACCAGGCTGCTGCGCATCCGGCAGCGGGATGCGGCGGAATTCGGAATCGGTAATTGGACGGCTGACGTCTAAGGGAGTAGGGTCCTGGAGGTTTCGTGAATTCAAATATTAAACATTTAATGTTGTGGGTAGTTCTGATTGCCGTAGCGGTCATGTTGATCTTCGTCGTGAGGCAGGGCCAGGGTCCCAAGGAAAAGGAAATGATCTTTTCCGACTTCATGAATGAAGTCTCTGCCAAGCATGTGGCCGACGCCACTATCGCGGCAAACGACGTCCATGGCAAGCTGACTGACGGCAGTGCCTACCACGTCGTCATTCCGTTGAACTATCCCGACATCTACAAGAAGCTCGACGAATCGGGCTCCAAGACTTCTATTAAGGACACCTCCTCGGGCACCTGGCTCTCCATCCTTCTCCAGGCATCTCCTTTCATCGTGCTGGCGGCCTTCTGGATTTTCATGGTCCGGCAGATGCAAAGCGGCGGCAATAAGGCGCTCAGTTTCGGCAAGAGCCGCGCGCGCCTGCACTCCACCCAGCAGAAAAAGGTCACGTTTAAGGATGTGGCCGGCGTGGAGGAAGCCAAGGAAGAGCTTCAGGAGATCATTGAATTCCTGCGCGAACCGCAGAAATTCCAAAAGCTGGGCGGCCGCATTCCCAAGGGCGTGCTGCTGATCGGACCTCCCGGCACCGGTAAGACCCTGTTGGCCCGCGCCATCGCCGGCGAAGCCAGCGTGCCGTTCTTCTCCATCTCCGGTTCCGACTTCGTAGAAATGTTCGTCGGCGTGGGCGCTAGCCGCGTCCGCGACCTGTTCGAGCAGGGCAAAAAGAATGCCCCCTGCATCATCTTCATCGATGAAATCGATGCGGTCGGCCGTCATCGCGGCGCCGGCCTCGGCGGCGGACACGACGAGCGCGAGCAGACCCTCAATCAACTGCTGGTGGAAATGGATGGCTTCGAATCTAACGAAGGCGTCATCCTGGTGGCTGCTACCAATCGTCCCGACGTGCTCGACCCCGCGCTGCTCCGTCCCGGCCGTTTCGACCGCCGTGTGGTGGTTGGCCGTCCCGATGTCGCCGGGCGCGAAGCGATCCTCCGCGTGCATACCAAGAAGATCCCGCTGGGCGATAATGTCAATCTCTCCGTACTGGCTCGCGGCACACCGGGCCTCGCCGGCGCCGATCTCGCCAACCTGGTGAACGAAGCCGCACTGAATGCCGCCCGCCAGAATCGCAAGGTTGTCATGATGCTCGATTTCGAGCTCGCCAAGGATAAGATCCTGATGGGTGCGGAACGCAAGTCCATGGTGATGAGTGACGCCGAAAAGAGAAACACCGCGTACCATGAAGCAGGCCATGCCCTGGTGGCCGCTGTGCTGCCCGAAGCCGACCCGCTTCATAAGGTGACCATCATTCCGCGCGGTATGGCGTTGGGCGTCACCATGCAGTTGCCCATCGACGATAAGCACTCCTACGATCGCCAGTACCTGTTGGCGCAGCTCGCCATCCTCATGGCCGGCCGCATTGCCGAAGAGAAGTACATGCACCACATGACCACCGGCGCCGGCAACGACATCGAGCGCGCTACCGATATGGCCCGTAAGATGGTCTGCGAGTGGGGTATGAGCGAACTTGGGCCGTTGAGTTTCGGCAAGAAGGAAGAGCAGATCTTCCTCGGCCGCGAGATCGCGCAGCATCGCGATTACAGCGAAGAGACCGCCATCCGCATCGACGAGCAGGTGAAAAAGTTCGTGCAGGGCGGGTACGACACTGCCGCCGGCATCATCGAAACGCACTCCGACGCCCTCGTCAAGATCGCCGAAACGCTGCTGGAACGGGAAATTCTCGATGGCGCCGAAGTGCTCACGCTGATCAAAGGCGACAGCCTTCCGCCGCGCTCCAACGACGGCGGCAAAGATGCCGAAGGTCATACCCAGCAGGTGATCCGTCCCGAAGGCGGGCGTCGCCTCCCCGGGCTCTCCGAAGGAGAGCGGCCGCAGCCGGCGTGATCCCGCGCTTCGCGGTCTACCTGTTCGATATCGACGGAACGCTGCTCGATTCCGCCCGTGATATCTGTGCCGCCGTGCAGGATGTGATCGTCGCCCACGGCGCCTCCGAACGAGAGTTCGCGTACCTCAAGAGTTTCGTCGGCCTGCACCTCATCGACCTGTTTCAGGACGTGTTTCCGTCGATGGAAAAGGCGCAGGTCGACGCGCTCATCCAGCAATACCGCTCCAATTATCTGGGTCGCTGCCATCGTGAAACCCGGCCCTTCCCGGGCGCGCAGGAAGCGCTCGCGGCGCTCGGCGGCCGCAAATCCACTGCGACCACCAAGGGCACGCCGACTACCCGCGCCGTGCTCACGCAGTTTGGACTCATCCAGTATTTCGATCACGTGCAGGGGACCGACGGCATCCCCTATAAGCCCGCGCCCGATGTCCTGCAGGCCGCCATGGCGGCGCTCGGCGCCCACCCCGAGGAGTGCCTGATGGTGGGCGATTCGGTCGCCGACGTGGCCGCCGGACGCGCCGCCGGCGTCAAGACCTGCGCGGTACGCTATGGGTACGGCAACCAGCAGGAAATGGCGCGCCTCGAGCCTGACTATTGGGTGGACGACCTGCGCGCCCTGATTGCGCCATGATCGCCCCGCGCAAGCCCGAGATCATGAGCCCGGCGGGCTATTGGCCGCAGCTTCGCACCGCTATTGAAGCCGGCGCCGACTCTGTCTATTTCGGCCTCAAGCACTTCACCGCGCGCGCCAAAGTCGGTTTCGATCTCGCCGAGTTGCCCGAGGTTTTCGCCTCTCTTCATCGCCGCGGCGTGAAGGGTTTCGTCACCTTTAACACGCTCGTCTTCGAGCATGAATTCGAGGAAGCCGCGCGCGTCCTTGCCGCCATTGCGGATTCGGGCGCCGACGCCGTCATTGTGCAGGACGTCGGCATCCTCAAGCTGGTGCGCCGCATCGCGCCCTCGCTCGAAATCCACGCCAGCACGCAGATGAGCGTCACCAACGCCGATGGCGTGCGCCTCGCGCAAAGTCTCGGCGCGAGCCGCGTCACTCTGGCGCGCGAACTCTCGCTTCACCAGGTTCGGGCCATCCGCGCCGCCACCGATTGCGAGCTCGAAATCTTCGGCCACGGCGCGCTCTGCGTGGCGTATTCCGGCCAGTGCTTCTCCTCCGAAGCCTGGGGCGGCCGCAGCGCCAATCGCGGGCAGTGCGCCCAGGCCTGCCGCCTGCCCTACGAGCTGATCGTCGACGGCCAGCCGCGCCCCCTCGCCGACGCCCGTTATCTCCTCTCGCCCGGCGACCTGTATGCGCTCGAGCAGATCCCCGAAATCGTCAACATCGGCGTCTCCGCCATCAAGATCGAAGGCCGTTACAAGGATTCCGACTACGTCGCTCTCACCACGCGCGCTTACCGCCAGGCAGTCGACGACGCATGGGCCGGCCGCCCTGTCGAGCCCGATAAGCAGCCGCTCGAACAGGTCTACTCGCGCGGCCTCGCTCCCCACTTTCTAACCGGCACGAATCACCAGGCCGTAGTGAATGGCCGCGCCCCGCGCCACCGCGGCGTCCTCATGGGGAAGGTGGCGCGCGTCACCGCCGAGGGTGTCGCCCTCGATCGTACGTCACGGTTGAAGCCCGGCGATGGCGTGGTGTTCGACGCCGCCGATTGGCGCAGCCCGCAGGAGCCCGAAGAGGGTGGGCGCGTTTTCGAACTCCGCCAGGGCGAACTGCGCTTTGGCAACGGCGTCCTCAATCTCAAGCGCATCCGCCGGGGCGATCTGGTGTGGCGCACCCACGATCCCGATCTCGATAAGCTCGTCCGCCCCTTCGTCAACGCCTCAACGCCGCTTCGCAAGCAGCCGGTTTCCGTCCGTGTAACCGCCTGCGAAGGTGCGCCGCTCCGCACTGAGTGGCGCGTGGGCCGAGTCACCGCCGTCGTGGAAGCGGAAACTCCGTTGGAAGCCGCGACGCAGCGCACCGTCGACCAGGCTTACCTGCGCGAACAGCTAGGCCGCCTCGGCAGCACGCCCTACGAACTCGCCGATGTCGAACTGGAACTCGCCGGCCGTCCTTTCGCGCCTAGCTCGCTGCTCAATCGCATGCGCCGCCAGGCAGTGGAGAAGTTGCAGGAAGCGCAGGGCGACATCCAGCACCGCTCCGTGGCGATCGCGCCTCAGCTTTCCGCTCCGCCTGAAGTCCAAACGGCTGGGCCGCCGCAACTCCATCTCCTGGTCCGCACACCCGAGCAACTCGATGCCGCCATCGCGATCCGCCCTGCCGGCATCACACTCGACTATCTCGATCTCTACGGCCTCAAGCCATCCATCGAGCGTGTCCGCGCCGCCGGCATCGCACCGCGCGTCGCCAGCCCGCGCGTCCTCAAGCCGGGCGAAGAGCGCATCGCCGAGTTCCTTCTCAGCTGCGATTGCCCGATCCTGGTGCGCTCCGCCGGCCTGCTCCAGTCGCTGCGCGATCGTTCTCCGCACCGGCTCGCGGGCGACTTCAGCCTGAACGCCGCCAACGCCGCTTCGGCCGCCGAATTCTTCGCGCTCGGGATCGCGTCCCTCACCCCGACCCACGATCTCAACGCCGCGCAAGCCGCCGACCTCGCGCGCGCCATCGGAGGAGCCCGCATTGAAGCGATCCTTTACCAGCACCTTCCGGTATTCCACACCGAGCACTGCGTCTTCTGCCGATTCCTCTCCACCGGCACCAGCTACAAGGATTGCGGCCGACCCTGCGAACATCACGTGGTGGCGCTGCGCGACGACGCCGGCCGCGCTCATCCCGTAGTGGCCGACGTGGGTTGCCGCAACACGGTCTTTGGAGCCGAAGCGCAGGAGGCCAGTCGGCATCTCGATGATTGGCGCGCCGCCGGCATCGCGCACTTCCGCCTGGAATTCGCCCATGAATCGCGCCGCCAGACCGAAGACATCGCCCGTTTGTTCGCCGCCGCCCTCGCCGGTCAACTGCCGTCGCACGAACTCGGCAGGCAACTGCGCGCGCTCGCGCCGCAAGGTGTTACGGAAGGCAGTTTATATGTGCCCGCGGGGTACAAAGAGCTGCCGATTTTGCAGTAGGATTACTCTTCGCTATCGGTAGTGCCGACCCGCAACACCGCCAGGAAGGCCTCCTGCGGAATCTCCACGCGGCCTACGCGCTTCATCCGCTTCTTGCCCTCTTTTTGTTTTTCCAGCAGCTTGCGCTTGCGGCTGATGTCGCCGCCGTAGCACTTCGCCAGCACATTCTTGCGCAGCGCCGATATGCTTTCCCGGGCCACGATCTTGTTCCCGATGGCCGCCTGCAGCGCCACTTCGAACTGCTGCCGCGGAATCAGTTTGCGCAGCCGAGAAATCAGCTCTTTGCCGCGCTCGTAGGCGAAGTCCTTGTGCACGATCATGCAGAGCGCGTCCACCGGATCGCCCGCCACCAGCACATCCAGCCGCACCATCGGAGAGACCCGGTATCCCGAGAAGTGATAGTCGAGCGACGCGTAGCCGCGCGAGCACGATTTCAACCGATCGTAGAAATCGAGCACGATCTCGTTGAGCGGCATCTCATAGGTGAGCATCACGCGGCTGCCGCCGATGTATTCGAACTTCTTCTGCGTGCCGCGTTTATCTTCCAGCAGCTTCAGAACGCCGCCCAGGAATTCTTCCTGCGTGATCACCATCGCGTCGATGATGGGCTCTTCGATCTGTTTGATCTCCGAGGGGTCGGGGAATTTCGTGGGGTTATCGATCTGGAGCACCTCGCCCGCCGTGTTCGTGACGCGGTAGCGCACGCCCGGCGCGGTGGTGATCAGGTCGATATTGAACTCGCGCTCCAGCCGCTCCTGCACAATCTCCAGGTGCAGCAGCCCCAGGAATCCGCAGCGGAAGCCGAACCCCAGCGCTACCGAGTTCTCGGGCTCGAAATTGAAGGCGCTGTCGTTGAGCCGCAGCTTTTCCAGGGCATCGCGCAACAGTCCGTGCTCGTGCGACTCCACCGGATAGAGCCCCGCGAACACCATCGGCTTGATTTCTTCGAAGCCGGGCAGCGGCTCGGGCGCCGGATTCTCGTGGTCCACGATGGTGTCGCCGATTTTGGCGTCGGCCACATTCTTGATGTTGGCGAAGAGGTATCCCACTTCGCCGGCGGAGAGCTCGTCGCACGGCGTGGCCTTCGGCGCCTGATAGCCGACCGCTTCTACGTCGAACACCTGACCGTTCGACCACAGCCGGATCTTCTGCCCCACACGCAGCTTCCCGTCGATCACGCGCAGCAGGATGATGACGCCGCGATAAGCATCGAACCACGAGTCGAAGATCAGCGCGCGCAGAGGGTCCGACGGCGAGCCTTTCGGACTCGGCACCAGGTGTACGATATGCTCGAGAATCTCGTGAATGCCCGTGCCCTGTTTGGCGCTTGTCAGCACGGCGTCGCGCGCGTCCAGCCCGATCACCGTCTCGATCTGTTCGCGAATGCGGTCCGGCTCGGCCGACGGCAAATCGATCTTATTAATTACCGGAATGATTTCCAGGTTGTGGTGCAGCGCCAGGTAAGTATTCGCCAGCGTCTGCGCTTCCACCCCCTGCGACGCGTCCACCACCAGCAGTGCGCCCTCGCAGGCCTGCAGGCTGCGCGACACCTCGTAGGAAAAATCCACGTGGCCGGGCGTATCGATGAGGTTCAACTGGTACATCTTGCCGTCGTCGGCGCGATAGTTGAGACGGACGGCGTGCGCTTTTATGGTGATGCCGCGCTCCCGCTCCAGGTCCATGGAGTCGAGGACCTGCTCCATCATTTCGCGCTGTGAGACTGCGCCGGTGACCTCAAGCAGGCGGTCCGCGAGCGTGGACTTGCCGTGGTCGATATGCGCAATGATGGAAAAATTCCGGATGAATTCGCGATCCATGCGATGTGGGGGTCTAAGTGAGATTATCCCACGTGGGGAAGGAAAAAAGGAAAAGGACTGCGCCTGCCTATGCCGCGGGATGGAGCAGCTTGGAGACTTTCTCTTCCAGGCTGGTCATGCGGCCGCCGAGTTCCGCCGCCGCGCGCTTATTGGCGAACTGATCGTCGGTGAGTTTCGCGACGATTTTGCCGAAATCGAGCATCGCCTCCGCAAACGCCGGGTGCCGGGCCTCGATGTTGTGGATGCTGGCGGCAAACAGGTTGAAACGGCTATCGATGAGCTCGAAGCGGCGTGCGGTCTCGGTGCGGAAGTCCAAAACGAATTGCGTGAGGCGAGCGACCGAGTCGCGTAATTCCGTTACCGACCCGCGAATCTCAGCGACCGAGTCGCGCAATTCTGTTACCGACCCGCGAATCTCCGCCGCAGACTCGCTCAGCCGCTCTATATTCGCGTCAATCCGGTCGAACCGCTCGTCCATGGTCATCGCAATTCTATCCGATCTTACTACTACTTCTATATTACCCGCAATTCTTTACTGGTTTGAGTCAAAACCTCACAACCCTTTTCCGTTACCAGTACTGTATCTTCGATACGAATTCCGCCGAATCCCTCGATATACACCCCCGGCTCGATGGTGATCGCCATCCCTGCCTTGAGCCTGCTCTTATCCTTCTTGCCCAGCCGCGGCGGCTCGTGAATCTCGAGCCCCAGGCCGTGCCCGGTGGAGTGCACAAAAGCCTCGTCCAGCCCGTACCCGCGCAGTACCTTGCGCGCCGCCGCATCCACCGCCGCGCTGCGTGCGCCCGCGCGCACCGCGTCGATGCCCGCCAGTTGCGCCTCCAGCACGGCCTTATAAGTCCGCTTCACCTTCGCGCCCGGCACGCCCAGGAACAACATGCGCGTCATGTCGCTGCAATACCCTTCCTGCAGCGCTCCCATATCCACCACGATGAGTTGTCCCGTCTCGAATCGCGCCGCCGTGGGCTGCGCATGCGGCAGCGCCGACCGCTCCCCGCCCGCCACAATCGTCTCGAACGACGGCTTCTCCGCTCCCAGCCGACGCATGCGGTACTCCAGTTCCGCCGCCAGGTCCTGCTCCTTCATTCCCACCTTCACGCGCGCCGCTCCCTGCTCGAACGCCCGCGAATTGGTCTGCACAGACCGCCGGATGCGCTCGATCTCGCTGGCCGATTTCACCGTCCGCAGGTCCTCGATCCAGCCCCGCACCGCCACCAGCGCAGTCTTCTCGGGCATCTTCGCTTCCAGCGACTGGAACGCGTCGCAGCTCATCATGGCCGGTTCGTACCCTACGCGCCGCAGTCGCAGCCGCGCGATCGCCGCGAGCACATCGGTCACCAGCGGTCCCTTCGCCACATGCACCTGGCAGGTGGATTCCTGGCCGGCCTGGATGGTGTAGCGCGGGTCCGTGAACAGGATCGATCTTTCCGCTGTCAGCAGCAGCAGCGCGCTGCTTCCCGTGAACCCGGAAAGGTAGCGCAGGTTCGGACCGAGCGAAACCAGCAGCCCATCCAGCTTGTGCTCCGCCAACCCGGAGGCGACCGTGAGCCGCCGCTGTTCGTACTCGTTACTTGCCACTCTGTAGCTCCTTGGCGAGAATGTGGGCGCGCTCCGCAAGCTGGTCCGCCATCCGCATATCCCCGGCGCTCTCGGCCTCCGTAGACTGCTTCAGAAACTGGCTGATCTCCGCCACTGCGCGCTGTTGATTATTGGTCTGCGGACGGGCCTCGCGCAGCAATTTGCGGGTCTCCGCCTGGTGCACGTGCGCTTCTTCCCGCAGGCGGTTGCGCTCCTTCTCGTCCATGATTTCATGAATGGGAGCCCGGGCCGGCTCGGCGGGCGGCGGTTCGGCGACCGGCGGCGCGGTGGTCTCCGGCGGCTTGGGCGCGGTGGTATTGGTCCGCGGCGGCCGTACGGCGGGCGCTGCCGGTTTCTGCTGTGTCTTCGGCGCCGGTTCGGGAGTCGCCGTGGTCAACGCCTCCGGGTTCAGCGGCTGTGGCGGCGGCAGTTCCACCTGCGTCTGGGGAATGGAGAGCGATTCCGGCTTAGGCGCCGCTGCGGCTGGCTTTGGCGCGGCCGGAGGATTGGCGGCCGCCTTCGGTTTGCCGGCCAGCACGCACCCTCCCAGAGGGATGGCGAGGGCGGCAATGAGGATCACTTTGGCGCGTCTCATTCGGAAGCCTCGCTCACACGGCAATCGGCAAGCGGATCACAAAGGTGGTGCCTTTTCCCGGTTCGCTTTCGAAGTCGATTGTACCATCGTGTAATTGTACGATCCGGAACGTCATCGCCAGCCCGATTCCGCTGCCTCCCTGCTTGGTGGTAAAGTACAACCGAAAAATCTTTTCGCGCAATTCCGGCGGTATGCCCGGGCCGCTATCCTGAATGCGGATTTCGGCGCTTTCCCCGGCGGCGGCGCACACCATTCGCAGTTCGCCGCCGTCCGTCATCGATTGAATCGCGTTCACCACGACGTTGAGCAATGCCTGTTTGAACAGGTCGCGATCCACCCGGACCTCCACTCCCTCGGGGTCGTACTCCACTGTCATGCGGACTTTCGCCGCCTCCGCCTGCGGCCGCGTCAGCTCCTCGATCTCCCGCACCACGTCGCGCAGCGGCATCACGCGATGTTTCAGCTCCACCGGCCGCGTGAAATCGAGAAAAGTCTTCACCACCCGGTCCAGCCGCAGGATCTCGCGCGAGATCACTTCCATCTGCGGGGAGACGTCGGCCTCGCCCTGCTTCAATCGCGTCCGTGCCACCTCCACGTGCAGCAGGATGGCATTCAGCGGATTCTTCACTTCATGCGCCACGCCGCTCGAGATGCGGCTGATGGCGGCCAGCCGGTCGGCGGTTTGTAATTGCCGCCCAATCTGCCGCTGCGCTTCCGGATCGCGCAGCCGCACCAGCAGTCCCGTACGCGCGCCCGATTGCGCCTCCAGCCAGTCCACCGAGAGCACTACCGCGCGGTCCGCTTCCTCGCCGTCCGCGGTCGATTCCATGGGAATCCGCCGATTGCGAATCCGCATCCCCGTCTCCGCCGCTTGCGCAATCAGAAATCCCAGATTGGTGGACGCCGGAAAAAGATCGGCGATAGTTTCGCCGGCCAGCGCCGCCCACTCTTTGCCCAGAAAGCGGCTCACCGAACCCGACGCAAATACCAACCGGTTCTCGCGATTGAAAATCAGCACCGCGTCTTCCAGTTCTTCCAGCAGCCGGTCGATGTTGCCGCGCAGATCCGACATTTCAAACTGCGCGCCGCGCAATCTCTCTCCCAGCAGACTCACCTTTGACGACATGATGGAAACCTCGTCCTTGGATGGCTTGCGGGCGGTCTTCTCCACCTCATATTCGCCGCTGGCCAGCAGGTCGAGCTGCCGCCGCAGACGGCCCAGCGGCCGGAAGGCGAAAGCCGAAAACAGGAAGGTAAGGCAGATGGACCCGATCAGGGCCGTCAACGCAATTTCGGCGCTCTTCACGATATCCGGCTGCATGGTGTCGCGGATGGTGGCGGGCTGCACCACTACCCGCACGGTCAAGGGCGGCGGACCGAGCTCACGGTCCACCTCGTAATGGTCGAGTTTGCGCGACCACAGTACCTTCACTTTTTGCAGCCACCCCGCTTGCACCAGCGGATCCAGTTGCGGCACCGACTGCACCGGCGGCATGGTCTGCCCACGCCGCTCCGGAAAATTATCGGCCAGAATCTGGTTGTCGGCGTTCACCACCGCGATTTCGATGATCTCTTTATGGAAGACGACTTCCGATTCCAATTCCTGCGTCAGGCGGTCGCCTGCCATTACTTCGTCCACCGTCAACTCCGGATGGCTGTTGAGCGCATCGGTGACGTACTGTCCCACGATGCTGCGCACTCGGCCCGCCTCTTCCGACGCCTCCGCGAAGCGCAGATCCATAATGCTGCCCAAATAGACGCCGGAATTGATCGCCACGATGACGGTGGCCAGCAGCACCGTGCCGAGCGTCAACTTGGCTTGCAGAGTCATGCCGATTTACGAACTGTGTGTCCCGGCGGCGATCAGTACGGCACCGTCAACAGCAGTTTTCCCGCGGTATGGCGGCCTTCGAGCGCGCGATGCGCCTCTGCCGCCTGCGCCAGCGGATAGGTGCGATCGATGCGCAGCTTGAGTTTTCCGCTGTCGATCCAGCCCAGCACGTCGCCCGCGCGCCACAGCAATTCCTCGCGCGTCATCACATGGTGCGCCAGGCTGGGACGCGTGAGAAACAGCGATCCTTTGACGTTCAGAATACTCGCGTCGAACGGCGGTACGGCGCCGCTCGATTGGCCGAACAAGGCGAGCGTGCCTCGCGGCCGCAAGGAGCCCAGGCTCTTCTCGAAGGTGGTGCGCCCCACCGAATCGTAGACCACGTCCACGCCTCGGCCGCCTGTCAGGCGCCGCGCCTCCTCCTCGAAGTCCTGCCTGGTATAGAAGATGATCTCGTCCGCGCCGTGCTCGCGCGCAATCTGCGCCTTCTCCTCGGAAGAGACCGTACCCAGCACGCGCGCTCCCAGCATTTTCGCCATCTGCACAATCAGGCCCCCGGTGCCTCCCGCCGCGGCATGCACCAGGCACGTGTCCGCATTCTTTAGCGCATACGTGGAGTGCGTCAGGTAGTGCGCCGTCATGCCCTGCAGCATGGCGGCTGCCGCGGTCGTGAATTCCACATGGTCCGGAATCTTCACCAACTGCCAGGAGTTCACCACCGCGTATTCGGCATACGACCCACGCTGCATGGCATAAGCCACGCGATCGCCGGGCGCCACTTCCGTCACCTCCGCGCCCACCGCTTCCACCGTCCCGGCCGCTTCGTTGCCGAGCGTGACTGGCGCGTCGGCCTTATACAATCCCGTGCGGAAATAGACGTCGATAAAATTCACGCCGCTGGCGGCGATCTTCACCAGCGCCTGCTTTGGCCCGGGCGTGGGAGTGGGCGTCTCCACCAACTCCAGATTCTCCGGTCCGCCGATAACTTTCACTTGAATCGATTTCATGGTTCAACCTCGTCGTAGCGCTCGTCTGGTATGTACGGTTGCAGCATAGAGTAACAGGTACGCGAACGTGAACGGAAAGGAAATCAGGCGCGCCAGAATGCGCACCGCGCCCGACCCGGCCAACCCGGTGCGCAACAGCACCAGAGATGAGATGGTGGGCCAATGCATGCGATCGAGCCAGAAATAATCGGCGTTTTCATTGATCACGAAAACCTTCGCCGGCAGGCGCGCGGCCAGCATCCATTTCCATTTTGTCATTAGCGGCTCGGCCGAACACACGATACCGACATGCGAGTAGCCGTTCGCCTGCAATTCACGATACAGCCTTCCGCGTCCCGCGCCGCCGCGATAATCCGCCACGCGATAGAGCCGCGTCTCCGGCGGGAATCCTTGCGGCAGCGTGGCGAAGCAGCTCACCAGGTCGATACGCACACCTTTGCCCCAGGATTGACGCAGCGGCGGCGTCATTTTTTCCAGGATTCCGCGGGAGCCGCTCTCCACCAGGAGAATCGCGGCGGCCTCAGGCTGGCGGCCGGTGAGAAGATAGCGCACTCCTTTGAATATATCGTCCGGGGAGGTGGCAGGGATACGGTTCAGCTTTTTCGCGCCAGCCGCGGCGACGGAGCCGGCAGCGTCCCATTGAAATCGCGCGGGATGAACCCGCAAGAATCCATCGCACAGGTCGATGGCCCGCTTGGCGTCAGCCCTTAAACTCGCTCGGCAGCGAGGATGCGCCGGCCCTCCGCTCCTTCAAGTTTTCCAGCGATGTCGTAGACGGAAGCCCCCAGTGCGCGCTCCCTCTCCGTTCCCCGCAGATAGTGGGAGGCCGGACAGATGTTAGCCTGACAATATACACGTGCTCGAGAATCTCCTCACCGAACAGCCCAACCCCGCGTCGGCATCGCTCGATTTGCTGTCCACCGAACAGGTGCTCCGCATCGTCAACGCCGAAGATGCCAAGGTAGCCGCCGCCGTGGAGAAGGAGATTCCCGCCATCGCGCGGGCGGTCGATGCTATAGTCGCGGCCATCGAAAAAGGCGGCCGCCTCTTTTATCTCGGCGCCGGCACCAGCGGACGCCTCGGGGTGCTCGACGCTTCCGAAATCCCGCCCACCTTCAGCGCGCCGCCATCCACCGTGCAGGGCATCATGGCCGGCGGTGAAGCGGCCCTCAGCCGCGCGACGGAGACCACTGAGGACGATCCCGCTATCGGCGTGCGCGACCTTGTGGCGCACGAATTCACGGCCGCCGATGTGCTGGTGGGCATCGCCGCCAGCGGCCGCACTCCGTACGTGCTCGGCGCCGTGGCGGAAGCGCGCCGCCTGGGGGCCGTCACCGTGGGCATCAGTTGTACGCCGCAATCCAAACTGGCGGCCGCGGTGGATATCGCCATCACTCCGCTGGTGGGTCCGGAAGTCATCGCCGGCTCCACGCGGATGAAGGCCGGGACCGCGCAGAAACTGGTATTGAACATGCTCTCTACAGCGGCGTGCGTGCGCCTCGGATACGTTTACGGCAACCTGATGGTGAATGTGCAGCCGAAGAATGCCAAGCTGGTAGACCGCGCACGACGAATTGTCGCGCAGGCCGCCGGGGTTTCCGATGCGCGCGCTGCCGAACTGTTGGCGGAAGGCGGCCAGAGCGTGCGCACGGCTATCGTCATGGCCAAAGCGGGGGTCGGCCGGGAGGAAGCGGAGCGGCGTCTGGCCGCTGCCGGCGGAAGGGTATCGCAGGCCCTGTAACGCGGGCCGTCTAATATATGGATAAATTCGTGGTCACGGGCGGAACGGCCCTGCAGGGGGAAATCCCCACCAATGGTTCGAAGAATTCGGCGCTGCCGGCGTTGGCCGCGGCGCTGCTCACCGATGAGACGGTAACGCTGGAGCGCATTCCGCGCGTGCGCGACATCCGCACCATGCAGCGACTGCTGGTGGATATTGGCTCGCAGGTGGAAATCGACGGCGCTACCGTGAGGCTCACCACGCCGCAGATCGCCAGTCCGGAAGCGCCCTACGAACTGGTGAAGACCATGCGCGCTTCGAGCCTGGTGCTCGGCCCGCTGGTGGCACGCTGCGGCAAGGCGCGCGTCTCCCTGCCGGGCGGCTGCGCCATCGGCGCCCGGCCTATCAATCTTCACATTTTCGGGCTGGAGCAACTAGGCGCTCGCATCAATCAGGCGCACGGCTACATTGAGGCAGTAGCGCCCGAAGGTCTGCACGGCGCCACCGTGAACTTCGACCGCATTACCGTCACCGGCACCGAGGATCTGATGATGGCCGCCGTGCTGGCCCGCGGCGAAACCGTGCTGCGCAATGCCGCTCGTGAGCCGGAAGTTTCCGACCTTGCCGCCCTACTCGTCAAAATGGGCGCGCAGATCGAGGGCGCGGGCACTTCGGAAATCCGCATTCAGGGCGTCGCCCGCCTGCACGGCGCGGAGCACGCCATCATCCCCGATCGTATCGAAGCCGGCACCTTCGCCATCGCCGGCGCCATCACCGGGGGCGATGTCACCGTCACCGGTTGCGAACCCGCGCATCTGGAAGCTCTCGTGTCCAAGTTGCAACAGGCCGGGGTGGAGGTGACACAGCCGAACGCGACCTCGCTGCGCGTTCGTGCGCTATCGCCGCTCCGCTCCGTCGACATGACCACCGAAGAATATCCCGGCTTTGCCACTGACCTGCAGGCGCAGTATATGGCGCTCATGACGCAGGCCGAAGGGATCGCCATTGTGGTGGAGACCATCTTCGAAAACCGCTTCATGCACGCCCAGGAACTGGCGCGCATGGGAGCGAATATCCGGCTCGACGGCCGCCAGGCGATCGTTGCCGGCCCGCGCGAATTGACGGGCGCGGGCGTCATCGCGTCGGACCTTCGCGCCAGCGCATCGCTAGTGCTGGGCGCGCTGATCGCACGCGGGCAAACCGTGATCGACCGGGTTTACCACATCGATCGCGGCTACGAAAAGATCGAGACGAAGTTGGCCGCGGTCGGAGCGAAAATCGAACGGGTGGAGTAGTAGTCCCGCGCCCGGTGTACGGATCCGCACCGCCTGCCTGCGTCCTGGCAACATCAGGCCTCACGTCACGATAAGCTGAAAATGAGAGTGCTACACGGCATTTTGCCAGCGGCGAGCTACTGGCCGCTCTTGGCTTTCACGGTAATTCCTTCGGCACCACCAGGCGGCCCCAAAACGCCGGTGGGCAGCGGTCTTGTTAATGTAAAGTGGCGGGACGGCACCGGCGCCGAACGGGAAGCGTATCCGATGGCCGGATAGGAGGGGTGTGGAGAGCGGTGCAGCAAGAGCGCTGGCGGAGTTTCTCGCGCGTAGTGGCGAGATGCCCCACGGGGTCTTTCGGGACCTGGTGGAAGCTCTCCCGATAGCCGTCTATACCACCGACGCCGACGGCCAGCTCACCTATTTCAACGCCGCCGCCGTCAAGCTTTCGGGACGGGCGCCGGAGGTGGGTACGGATCGCTGGTGTATCACCTGGAAAAACTTCCTGCCGGACGGCGTGCCTTTAGCGCCTGAAGAGTGTTCCCTGGCGGTGCTGGTCATGGGCGGCGATGTTGGGCCCGGGTTGGAGCGCATCGCCGAACGTCCGGATGGCACGCGTTTCTGGTTCACGCCGTGCCCCGCGGCGGTGCGCGACGCGGAAGGCCGCATCGTGGGCGGTATCAACCTGCTCGTGGATATTACGGACCGCAAGAATCTGGAGATCGCCGCCGCCGAGCAGTTCCATGCGATCGTAGAGACTGCGCCCGAATGTGTGAAGATCGTGGCGCCAGACGGCACCCTGCTTTTCATGAATCGCGCAGGTCTGGCGATGGTGGATGCTTCCTCGGCGGACGCCGTAGTCGGCCGCAACGTCTATGACCTCATCGCTCCGGAGTATCGCGAGCGGTTCCGCGAATTCAATTCGAAGATCTGCCAAGGCGGTAAGGGCTCCCTCCAATTCTCCCTGGTTGGGCTGGGCGGCGGGCGGCGTGTCGTCGAAACACGCGCTGCGCCTTTCAAATACTTCAATGGCGCCATGGTACATCTCGCAATCACGTGGGACATCGGCCCGGAACGGGATTCGCAGCGCGCCACGCTGTTGCTGCGCGCCATTGTGGACTCTTCCGACGATGCCATCGTCAGTAAAGATCTCACAGGAATCATCACCAGTTGGAATAACAGCGCCGAGCGCATTTTCGGTTACACGGCCGCCGAAGCGGTCGGGCAGCCCATCACCATGTTGATTCCGGAGGAGCGACTGAACGAAGAGCCCCGCATTCTGGATCGTCTGAGGCGCGGCGAGCGCGTGGACCACTTCGAGACCGTTCGTCAACGCAAGGACGGCGAACTCATCGATATCTCGCTCACCATTTCGCCGGTCAAGGATTCCCAGGGCAACATCATAGGAGCCTCGAAAATCGCTCGCGATATTACCGGCCGCAAACGGACGGAGGCGGCTCTGCAGGCGAGTGAAGAAAACTTCCGGCAGCTTGCGAACGCCATGCCGCAGATGGTCTGGACCGCCCGCCCCGATGGTTTCGTCGACTACTACAACGAGCGCTGGTATGATTTCACCGGCTTCGAACGCAATCGTCTGGGGCATGAAACCTGGGAGCCCATTCTGCACCACGATGACGTCCAGTCTTGCCGCGAGGGCTGGGCCAGTTCGGTTGCCTCCGGGCAGTCCTTCAATAGCGAATGCCGCTTCTGGGATCGCCTCGAAGAACGCTGGCGTTGGTTTGTAGTGCGCGCGCTTCCGGTCGACGACGCGGCTGGGAATGTCGCCAAGTGGTTCGGCACCTGCACTGATATCGACGATCAGAAACGCACCGAAGATGACCTGCGTCGCGCCAACCAGGATCTGGAACAGTTCGCATTTTCGGCCAGCCACGATCTGCAGGAACCTCTGCGGAGCGTCAAGATTTATAGCGAGCTTCTGGCGAGAACCTGCGGATCGGAAATTGGGGAGGCCGGCCAGGAGTATTTGACTTATCTGCGCAAGGGAGCCACCCGTATGGAGGTTTTGGTGCGCGACCTTCTGAGTTATACGCAGGTGGTAAAGTCCGAGAGCGTGCCGGTGCGCACCGATGCCGAAGAAGTTCTGGCGTCGTCGCTTGCAGACCTGGCGGCCGTAACTGCGGAAAGCGGCGCGCAGATCGCTTCCGGCCGGTTGCCCTCGGTCTGCATCACGCGGGCCCATCTGCAGCAATTGTTTCAGAACCTGGTGGGCAATGCGATCAAATATCGCAGCCCGGGCCGGCAGCCCGTGGTAAATATAGCAGCCGAACGGCAGGACGGGTTATGGGTCTTCAGCGTGGCCGATAACGGCATCGGGATCGCGCCCGAGTATCGGGAAAAAATCTTTGGCCTATTCAAGCGCCTGCACACCAGCGATCAATACTCAGGCACTGGAATTGGACTGGCCATCTGCCGGCGCATTGTCGACCGATATCATGGCAGCATCTGGGTCGATTCCGAACCCGGAGAAGGTTCTACCTTCCGATTCACTCTTCCCGCGTGAGCCGGCCGCGACTGCCGCTGCCGCCTTACTTTCGCCCCGATAGAGTTACTTCACGCCCTACGTAAAGTTCTGTAAGGATCGCCTTACGCCAGTAACTATAAGGGCTTCTGTAGCGCTTCTCCATATGTAAGCTGCGGCATACGAAACGCAGTTAAAACGACAAGGAGATACGAAAATGAAAAACATGATAACGATCTTTGCCGCGGCGATTGCGCTTTGCGGTATGGCCAGCGCCCAACAGGCCACCTCGGTGGACCAGGTGAAAGTTCACTTCGATACGCCCGTCCTCGCCGGCGGTTCCGTGGTCGCCGCGGGCGATTGCAAAATCCAGGTCTTGCGCGGCGCCACCGACAACCTCATTCTCGCCATGCACCCCCAGACAGGCGGCACGGTGTTCGTGATTGCCACGCGGGCTAGTAACGGTACCACGTCGGCGGACCAGAGCAAGAGCGCGAAGGTTGTACTCTCCAAGCGCGGCGACACTTACCGCTTCGATCGTATCGTGATGCCCGATCAGAGCGGTTTCGAAATCACCGGCGCTGAGTAACTCCTCCAACTGACTCGGGCCGGTCATCCGATCGGCCCGGTCGTCTTTCTTCTTCCCTGATTCATCCCCAGACATTGATGTTTAAAGGCGCCCTGATCGCGCGTCGTAGTGGAGGCCGAGTCAGAGTCGATGCGCCGGGCAATCGTCCCCACAAGCTTATTTAGGCGGGATCTCATCCTCCGATGTAAATGGCGATGCCGGCAGTCCGTCGGTATTAAATAAGTTGATCGACGGCGCGTTGGCCCACCCGTAGCGCACGTATTTCGGGTCCGCCACATCGCCGCCACTCACCACCACCGTATTGCCGTCGATGCGCGCCGCTGCGGCTACGAAATGGCCATCGCTGCCGGCGATCTCGAAACCCTGCAGCGTATCGCCGCCGGCCTTCAGACCGCCGCCGGTGTGGTCGAACCACACGCGGATGCCTTCGCTCTCGGTGGTGGCCTGGCGGAAGAGAGGGCCGGAGTCCTCCACCTTCTCGCCGTATGCCAGGGCGCGCGCCGCCAGCGCCAGGCGTGCACCGACCGTCTGCTTGTCGGCGGGATGGACGTTATCGGGATTGCCGATGTCGGTAGTCACTACCATGGCGGTGTGCGCGACGGCGAGCGTGCGCCGCTGTGCTTCGCGAATCACCGCCCACGCCTCGCCGTCGTTCGATTTGAAGTTGGCGATCTGCACGAATAAGAACGGAAAGTCGCCCTCGCGCCAGCGCTCCCGCCAATCGGCAATCAGCGCCGGAAAAATCTTGGTATACATAGGAGCGAACGCCAGGCGGCTGTTGGATTCGCCCTGATACCAGATCACGCCCTTGATGGCATACGGGGTGGCCGGCGCCACCATTCCGTTGAACAGCCAGGACGGCGCCCACGATGACGGGTCGGGACGCCAGGCATGCTGCGGCGGCGGTTGTCCCGCCTTCTTCGCCGCTTCATCCTCACGTTTCTCGGCCGCCAGCGTGGCCTGCGAATCGGCCTGCGAGCGCATCATCTCGGCGCGCGTGGCGAACACCGGCATCAGGGCCGCGTCCTTCGCGATGCCTTGGAGGCTCACCCACGCTTCCGCCGGCGTGCCGCCCCAGGTGGCGTCGATCAGACCGATCGGCACGTGCTCGCGCGCGTTCAATTCGCGCCCGAAGAAATACGCCGCTGCCGAGAAATTCGCCGCGGTCTCCGGCGTGCACGCCGTCCAGGACGCGTCGATATTACGCTGCGGAAAATCCTGGGCCTTCTTGGGAAAGTTGATCAGCCGGATTTCGGGTTGCAAGGCGTGCGCGATTTCCTCCGCCGAGTTTTGCAGCGGCGCGCCCGGAAATCCTTTGAGCGGCATTTCCATGTTCGACTGGCCGGAGGCGAACCAGACGTCGCCAATCAGAATGTCCTCGAGGATGATTTCGTTCTTGGCGCTCACCGTAAGCCGGTACGGTCCGCCGGCCGTTTCGGGCGGCAGGTACACGCTCCACGCGCCGATGGTATTACCCACGGTGGCGCGCGATACGCCATGCAATTCCACCGTGATCTTTTCTCCCGGGTCCGACCAGCCCCAGAGGTGGATCGGCATCTCGCGCTGCAGCACCATGTGGCTGCTAAGCAGGCCCGGCAGTTTCACCGCGCAGTTGGCGCCGTGCGCCCCGGCGAGAACCAGAAGGGAGGCAGCGAACGCGCCGGCAGGTGTGAGTGTACGCATAGCTACATTCTCACGCAAAAACATGGGGGCGATGCTATCATCGTCGGCAGATGCAACACAATCCCGAATTCCTCAAACTGGTGGACGACGCGAAAGCGCGCGTACAGCAGGTCGATATCGACGGCTACAAGAAGATGGTGGCCGCGGGCGAAAAGCACGTGCTGGTGGACACCCGCGAGGATAACGAATGGGACAAGGGCCACGTGCAGGGCGCCGTGCACCTGAGCCGCGGGATCATCGAGCGGGACGTCGAGACGCAGTACCCCGATAAAGATACGCCGCTGGTGTTGTACTGCGGCGGCGGATTCCGCTCCGCGCTGGTGGCCGATAACCTGCAGAAGATGGGCTACACGCACGCTATTTCGCTCGATGGGGGCTGGCGCGCGCTGAAAGAATCGGGATTGCCGCTGGTGTAGTGCGCAGACTTTTACGCGGCGCGGCGGCTTTCGCGGACTTCGACGATCATGGAAGTGGTGATCGCCGGGTTGGTGGGCGGCGCGAATTCCAGACACATGCCGCGGCCGATGTAGCGTTCCTTCAGCATGGAGCCGCCCCACGTGGAACCGTGGATATTCACCAGCACGGGCTGCGGGCAGAAGACCGGATGGCCGGAGATTAACGCCTGTCCCGAACCCTGATATTCCAGCGTGTAGGCGCGATTCTGCGTGAGCACTTCGAGGACGGTGCCGGGTCTTACGTCGCGCAGATGCACGCCGCCTTCTATTTCAGAGCGCACGATGCGGCCATTCACGGTGTCGCAGAGGTGTGGGCTGGGGACGAAGAATCTCGGGTTGTCGAAAGTGCCGGTCACTCTGATTCCCTTATCGGCTGCCTGAGCCAAAACACACTACGGCCATTTTGACATAGCTACGAACGCCCTGGAAAGCAGGTTCTCCCGGTGTTTTGGGGGGACTCGCCGCAGTTTCAATGCGGGTATCGGTTTGGCGCTACTAGCGCCGGTCGTATATGATACATTTACTTTATTCGCAAAAACTGCGTTTACAAGTGTCACGGGGGTTGGAGAGGACAGGTATATGCGTGTGACGTATTTTCCCCACGGCAAGCCTAAGTTGTTGATTCTAGGGATGGCTTGCATGGGTTTTTCCGGGCTTCTGATGGCCCAGGGCCGGCGCGGCGGCGCGACAGCCGCTCCGCCGATCAATCAAAGCACCGATCCGATGCTGAAAGGGTTCGAGTTCCGATCCATCGGTCCGGCGGTGATGATGGGCCGTGTCGACGACATCGTTGGTTCGGAACAGGACCCCATGACCATGTATATCGGCTTCGCAACCGGCGGGTTGTGGAAGACCACCGATGGCGGAATCCACTGGAAGTCGATGTTCGACACCATGGCCAACGAGTCGGTTGGCTCGGTCGCCATCGCTCCGTCTGACAAGAATGTTGTTTATGTCGGCAAGGGCGAAGGCAACAATCGCCAGAGCTCGTCGATCGGCGACGGCGTCTGGGGCACCACCGACGGTGGCGAGCATTGGACGCATCTCGGCCTGGACGATACGCAAGCGATCCAGCGCGTGGTGGTGGATCCCAAAGATCCCAACATTTGTTTCGTAGCGGCGGGCGGACACCTGTTCGGACCGAACAAAGAGCGCGGGTTGTACCGCACGAAGGATGGCGGCAAGACCTGGAAGAACGTGAAGTATATCGATGAGGACACGGGCTTCACCGACGTGGCCATCGACCCCTCGAACGGCAAGAATGTCTATGCGGCATCTTATATGCGGCGCCGTACTTGGTGGGGCTTCAACGGCGGCGGAGCGAACAGCGCCGTTTGGAAATCCAGCGACGGCGGCGACACCTGGACCAAGATAGACGGTCCCGGTTGGCCGCATCCGAAAGATGGCATTTATGGACGCATCGCGCTCTCCATCTTCCGCGCCAAGCCGAGCACGATTTTCGCGCAGGTGGAAGCCGGCGCCAGCGGCGGCACGGGCGCAGGCACGGCGGCCGATGGCGGACCGCAGCGTGGACGCGGCGGTTTCGGCGGTCCGGCGGCGGAAACGGCTGCGCCTGAGGCTCGCGCTGCTGCCGGTGGACGCGGCGCGGAAGCTGCGGCGGCCGGTGGTCGCGGCGGTGGTGGCGGCGGAGCGGAAGCCGGCCAGGGAAGCTGCACTCCGGCTCCCGGCAGCGCTCCCGAGTTCGGCGGTGGCGGCCGTGGCGCTCGCACCCCGATGCCCCCCAATCCCGACAGCAGCGGTATTTTCCGTTCTGACGACGCGGGCAAGACCTGGAACTTCGTCAGCAATTGCGATGACCGGCCGATGTACTTCAGCCAGATTCGCGTCGACCCCGAAGATGTGAACAAGATCCTCACCGGCGGCAATCCGGGCCGCATCTCGCACGACGGTGGCAAGACATGGACCAACATGACCGGTTCGCACACCGATTACCACGCCATCTGGGTCAATCCCAAAGATCCGCGGCAGGTATGGGTGGGACACGACGGCGGTTTCGATAGCAGCAACGACGGCGGCGTGTCGTGGGATTACCACAACGACATCGCGGTGGGCCAGTTCTACCAGGTGTCCGCCGATATGCGCCGGCCCTATTGGGTCTGCGGCGGCTTGCAGGATAACAACGCGTGGTGCGGCCCCAGCGCTCTTCGCTCTAACGGCGGCGGCGGTGGCGGTGGCGGCGGCGCTACTGGATACAACGGCGGTCCGGTGAACAGCGACTGGTACACCGTGGCCGGCGGCGACGGTTTCTACACTCGCCAGGATCCTACCGACTGGGCGATTGTGTACGGCGAATCGCAGGACGGCAACATGACCCGTCACGACCTGCGCAACGGAACCCAGAAGAGCATCAAGCCGGTCACCGCCGGACGCGGCGGCCAGGCAGCGGAATCGGCTAATGAAATCAATCGCGCCGAAGCCAAGGCCAACACGCCCCAGGCAGAGGCGCCGGCAGCACCGGCGGCGGAGGCCGTGGCCGGTCGTGGCGGCGGCGGCGGACGCGGCGGCACGCCCAACGTGCTCAATGCACCCCCGAACGTGGAACCGTTGCGTTTCTACTGGAACGCTCCCATCGAGATCTCGCCGCATAATCCGGCCAAGCTCTACATGGCGGCGCAGTACTTCTTCAAATCGAACGACCGCGGCGATAGCTGGACGATGAACCCCACCGACCTCAGCAAGAACGTCAATCGCTGGGCTCCCGACCAGGCCATCATGGGTGTGTCCGGCGAAAAGCCGATGGCCGAAAAGCACGACGGTTATGCCGCCAGCTCTCTGGCCACGCAGATCCGCGAATCTCCTTCGCGGCCCGGCGTGATCTGGATTGGCACGGACGACGGCAACCTGCAAGTGAGCAAGGACGACGGCGACACCTTCACCAACGTCATCGGCAACATCCACGGCACCTTTGTGGCGCCGCACGGCTACGTTCAGATTTCGCGCATCGAGCCATCGCATTTCGATCCGGGTACGGCGTATGTGGCGCTGGATGCTCACCGCTACGACGATTGGCGCCCCTACCTCTTTAAGACGACCGACTACGGCCAGAGCTGGACGAATGTCACCGGCAATCTGCCCGGGCTCGGCAATATCGAAGCACTTCGCGAAGACTACGACAATCCCAACCTGCTCTTCGTGGGCACGGAGTTCGGTTTGTTCGTGACGCTTGACGGCTGCAAGACCTTCGAGCCGTTCATGAATAATCTGCCCAACGTGCGTGTGGACGATATCCTGATCCATCCGCGCGATCGCGACCTGATTCTCGCGACGCACGGCCGTTCCTTCTGGATCATGGACGACATTTCGCCGCTCGAACATTTGAAGCCGACAACCGAAACCAGCAGCCTGGTGTTGTTCGATCCCCGTCCGGCGGTGGAATGGAAAGCCGATTCCTCACAATCCCGTTCGGTGGCGAATCGCGATTTCAAGGGTCAGAATCCGCAGGGCGGCACCGCGATCCACGTGTGGGCGAAGGCCGACATGCCCGGGGCCAAGATCGAGTTCCTGCAGAATGACAAGGTGATCAGCGAAATCGAACCGTGTACCGAGCAGGTGCGCGTCAACTGCGTCGACATCAAGGAAGGCATGAACTCCTTCCAGTGGAACCTGCAGAAGGTCGGTGCGCCGGGCGGCGGACGCGGCCGTAACGGCGGTGGCGCAGCCGGCGCGGCGGGCGGACGGGGCGCGGCGGAAGCGACTCCGGTGCAGTTCGGCGGACGCGGCGGCAACAACAACGGCCGTGTGCCGTTCGTAGCCGGCGGACGCGGTGGCGGCGGCTTTGGCGGCGCGGCGGCGGGTGGCGGTCCGGTGGAACCGGGCAGCTACATGGTGCGCCTCATCGTCGGCGACAAGACGTTCACGTCGTCGGTGGACGTGCTGGAAGACATCTGGATGCGTCCGCAGTAAGTCGCATCGCAGGAGGAATACCGGCCCGGAGCGCACCATTCGCTCCGGGCCTTTTTTATGGTAAACGTACAAGTTTTCGGAGTGAAGAATTCCCAGGCCACGCGTGCCGCGGAGCGCTTTTTCAAAGAGCGGCGGGTGACCATCCAGATGGTGGATCTCAAAAAGAAGGCAATGTCCGCGGGCGAAATCAAACGCTTCCTCGATCGCTTCGGCTGGGACGGCGTGGTGGATATTGCGGGCAAGCCGTACATCGAGGGCGGACTGCAGTATCGCAAGCTTTCGGCGGCGGAGTGGATGGAGCGCATCGAGCGCGAGCCGCTGCTGCTGCGCCTGCCGCTGGTGCGCGGCGGCAAAGTGCTGAGCGTGGGCCACGATGAGGAATCGTGGAAAGCCATGCTGGCGGTATAGTAGACGGCAGACATGCCTGGCTCCCTTTACCTGGTGGCGACGCCCATCGGCAACCTGGAAGACATCACCTATCGCGCCGTGCGGGTGCTCAAGGAGGCCGGCCTGATTGCCTGTGAGGACACGCGCCAGACCCGCAAACTGCTCGACCATTACGGCATCGAGAGGCCAACCATCAGTTATCACGAACACAATGAGGCGGAGCGGTCGGTGGAACTGGCGTCGCGCATGGCGGCGGGCGAGACCATCGCTCTGGTATCGGACGCGGGAATGCCGCTGGTGTCCGACCCGGGGTATCGGCTGGTGCGCGCGGCCATCGAATTGGGCGTACCGGTGTTGGCGGTGCCGGGACCTTCGGCCGCGTTAACTGCGCTGGCGGCATCGGGACTGCCGACCGATTCGTTCCGCTTCGGCGGATTCCTGCCGGCCAAACAGGGACAGCGGGCCAGGCTGCTGGAGTCGCTGGCCGACGAGCATGCCACGCTCATTTTCTATGAAGCGCCACATCGCATTCTGGAAGCGCTGGAAGCGGTGGAGCAGGTGCTCGGTGCACGCCCGGTGGTGGTGGCGCGTGAACTGACCAAGATCCACGAGGAGTATGTGCGCGGCACGGCGGCGGAAGTGCGCGGGCAACTGCAAGCGCGCGATGCGGTGCGCGGGGAGATGACGCTACTGATCGGAAAGGCGACGGCGTCGCCTCCCGACGATACGCCGATCGAGCAGGCGGTGCAGCGGTTGATCGAAAGCGGCACGCCGCGCATGGACGCCATCAAGCACGTGGCGCGGCAGCGCGGCCTTTCGAAACGCGAAGTCTACGAGCAGGTGGTGCGGGAGAAGTAGCGCCGGTGGAAATCGACGTGCACGGTTTGCGCGTGAAATGTAGGAGCAGGTAGTGCGCGAGAAGCCATCGGGGCGGTATGGGAGTTTGTGCCTGCCGTCTTCCCTTGCGGCGGAAATTGGCGCGGATGTTTGCGGCAGTACCGTGACCGGTGGTGCGGGAGACGCCATCAGTCCGGCATCGGGGACCCGTCGGGTTTGAAGCGGGCCTCGCGCTTGCGGCCGTTCTTGTCGATGTACTCGCATTCGTAGCCGGCGATAACGCCGCCCATGGTGACGCTTTCCATCGTCACGATGCGGCCGCCGGCGGCTTTCCGGGCAGCGGCGGCGCGAACCGGCGCGGGCGCCGTGCCGGGGGCGAGCTCATCTTCGATTTCGATCAAATTGCCCTTGAGGTCGATGGCCAGGTCGCGGTGTTTGCCGTTGACCATGGTCTCCACCTCGTACTGGGTTCTGCCGTCTTCGGTTTCTTTGGCGATCGATTTGATCTCCGCGCCCTTCGTCTGGCTTTCGACAGTGGCGCGGACGGCCGGCGGCAGCTCCTTCATGGTCAGGCTGGCGGCGAGCAGGATCAGAACCTTCATGGCATTTTCCTAACTGTGGCGGATCACCAGGACGTCGCCATCCTTTACGATATATTCCTTGCCTTCCAGGCGGAGCATGCCTTTTTCGCGGACCCCGGGATAGCCGCCGTGGTCGACGAGGGCTTTCCAGTTGACCACCTCGGCGCGAATAAATTTCTTTTCGAAATCGGAGTGGATGGCGCCAGCGGCTTTGGCGGCGGCCGTGTTGATGGGAATCGTCCAGGCGCGGCACTCATCTTCGCCGGCGGTAAGGAAACTCATCAGGCCGAGCAGCGAATAGGTGGCGGAGATGAGACGTTCGAGGCCGGATTCCTGCAGACCGTAACTGGCGAGGTAGTCGCGCTGCTCCTCGCGCGGGAGCTCGGAAAGCTCGGCTTCCACCTTCCCGCAGACCCCGGTGGCAGCGCTATGCTTGCGTCCGGCAAGCGGACCTTCGCGATACTCGCGCTCGCGATCGTGCAGTTTGGCGGCATCGTCCTCGCCGATATTGAGGACGTAGAGCATGGGCTTTTGTGACAGGAACTGGAACCCGCGCAGGCGCTTTTCGTCGTCGGCGTCGAGCTCCATCTGGCGCAGGGGTTGGTCGCCTTCGAGCGACGCCTTACACTTTTCGAGCAGCTCGAATTCGCGATCAAGCTCGGGATTCTTGATTTTCTTGCGCTCCTTGTCGAGGCGTTCCAGGCGCTTTTCCACCACCACCAGATCGCTCAGGATAAGCTCGGTTTCCATATCGCCCATATCGCGGAGGGGATCGACCGAGCCCTTCTCATGAGGCACGGTCTCATCGCCAAACAAGCGGAGCACGTGCGCGAAGGCATCCACCACGCGGAGGCTGGCGAGATAGCTGGGGTCGCGAAGGTTCTCCTTGGAAATCGACGGCATGTCGACGTACTCGACGGTGGCGTGGGTGACTTTGGGAGGCTCGAACAGGCGGCCGAGAGCTTCCAGGCGCGCGTCGGGCACGCGGGCGACGCCGGTGCGGACAGCAGTAGAGCCGACACGGGTTTCCGATTGCACGCCGGTGAGAATCGTGAACAAAGAGGTCTTGCCGACCATGGGCAAGCCGATAATGGCAGTTTTCATAGGGAGGAGTGGCTACAGGGGGACTTCCACCTGGCTTAAGATTTCTTCGATGATACGTTCGCCCGCGTCGGCGCGGCGCTGCACCAGAGTGGTGCGGGTGTTGATGACGACGCGGTGCGCGAACAGCGGCGATGCGAGGCGCTTGACGTCGTCGGGGATGGCGTAATCGCGGCCTTCGAGCAGCGCGATGGCCTGCACGGCGCGATACAGCGCCTGCGATCCGCGCGGGCTTACGCCGAGGACGAGCGATTCGTGGGTGCGCGTCTTCTCCACGATGGCGAGCATGTAGTCGACCAGGCTTTCTTCCACGGTGACGCGCTGCACGGCTTCCTGCAATTGGAGAACGTCTTCAGCCACCAGCCCCGAGGGCGGCGTGTGCGGCAGTTCGCGCTCGGAGTTGCGGACGATCTCGCGCTCATGCGCCAGGTCGGGATAGCCAATGCGCAGGCGCATGAGGAAACGGTCGAGCTGCGATTCGGGCAGCGGATAAGTGCCATGGTGCTCGACAGGATTCTGGGTGGCGATCACCATGAAGGGCCGCGGCAGGGCGTGGGAGTGGCCGTCGATGGTGACCTGGGCTTCGTTCATCGCCTCCAGGAGCGCCGATTGGGTTTTCGGAGTGGTGCGGTTGATCTCGTCAGCGAGAAGGAAATTGGCGAAGATGGGCCCGGGTTTGAACTCGAATACGCCGGCGTGGACGTTGTAGATGGTGACGCCGAGGACATCGGAGGGGAGCATGTCGCTGGTGAACTGCAGGCGATGGAAGCGGCAATTGACGGAGCGGGCGAGCACCTGGGCGAGGGTCGTTTTCCCCACGCCGGGGACGTCTTCGATGAGCAGATGACCGCGCGCCAGCAGGCAGACGAGGGAGAGCCTGATGACATCGGGTTTGCCGCGAATTGCCAGGCCGAGGGATGCCTCCATTTCGGCGAGCCGGGCAATTTGCGTGGAGTATCCAGACGGCGGGGCCACGATTGATTCCCGCTGGGACATTATTCCCATCATACTAGAACGCTGTTCGCTTCAGTTGCCGCGCAAGTGGTTGTGAAATCGGCTTGTGTGGAACTGGTGTAGCACACCGGAATCTTCTAATCGTCCGTCGGGGTCGCTGCGGAATCGTCGGGCCAACCTTTACCGGGTGAATTGGCCATCCCTGAAAGGCGCTCAATGTCAGTCTCGATAATAGAACTCGTGATCTTATAACGAGAGGGATCCAGCATCTTTGCCTTGATAGTAGCCAGGTATTCGGCGACGGCCGCCGCTTCGATCGCCACCTTGCCTGATCCCGCCCAGTGACGGTCCTGTCCGTTCTTTTTTACCCGGAGATCCAAAATGACTCGCCGGTCTCATAGTCGAAGTAGGCCCTGCCTGGATAGGCTACGCGGCGGAATCCAAGTCTGGGCGCATATTGTACTTCAATGGTCGCGGTTTCAGGAAGCTGAAGGGACAATGCCGGGGACGGACGTCTCGAAAGGGGGTGATCTTCCCGCGTAACGCCAACCTTATCCCGCATCGAAGCAAGTCTATCGGCCGTGGTGGCGGCCGAAGCGTTAGAATGAAAGCGTGCCGGATGGCGATATCCAGATCGTGTCCAATGAAGCGGGCGAGGCAACAGCAGTGATTGTCCCGATTGCTCTTTGGAGAGAGATCGCATCGGAGCGCGAAACTGCATACCTGTTGAAGTCCGAGAACATGCGGCGACACCTCCTCGCCTCTCTGGAACGTGAGGGCGGTGTGGCGCTGGATGACGCGGTCGCGAAACTCCGCTTGTGAGAAGCGTCGGTTTCGACCATGGGGCATTTGACGATCTGGCATGGTGGGCGGAACAGGATCGGGGCCAAGCGATTCGCATTCTCCGTCCGATACGGGATACGCAACGCGATCCGTTTTCCGGCATGGGGAAGTCGGAACCCTTGAGGCACGAGTTGACGGGCTGTTGGTCTCGCCGTATTGACCAGGAGCACCGCCTGGTCTATCAGGTGCACCTGACAGGATTCGGATTCTCGCTTGCCGCTACCACTACTAAGCACGCCCCTCGACCACTGAACTGAAATAGCCTGCGCGCGTTTTGCGCAGCGCCAGACTGGCGCCATCCCCTACTCGCAGCGTAGCGCCACCCCGGGGTCGATCCGGAGGGCGCGGCGGGCGGGCAGATAGCAAGCGAGCAATGCAACCAGCGTCAATAGCGCCGCTACTGCGATGAAGGTGAGAGGATCGTGCGCGCTTACCCCGAAAAGCTGGCTGGCCATCAGGCTGGTGAGCGCCAGCGCTCCCGCGACCCCGGCGGCAACTCCGGCGAGCGCCATGCGTGCGCCTTGCCCCAGGATGAGGCGCAGGACGTCGCCGCGTTGCGCGCCTAACGCGATGCGCACGCCGATTTCGTGCGTGCGCTGCCCCACTACGTAGGAGATGACGCCGTAGATTCCCACGCAGGCGAGCAGCAGCGCGAGGCTGGCGAACCCGGCCAGCAGGATCATGGTGAGGCGGCGGGCGGCGAAGGAGGAATCGAGGACGCTGTCCATGGTCTGCACCGCGTAGATCACTTCCCGGGCGTCAAGCTCGCGGACGGCGTGGCGGACGGGCGTCATGATGGCGCCGGGGTCGCCCTGCGTGCGGACCACCACCGCCACTGCGCTGGCGGCGAGCGACATAATCTTTTCAGGCATCTGCATGAAGGGGTAGAAGAACTGGACTTCGATGGCCGACTTTTCGTCGTTCCCCGGACCCCATTGCCTGATGTGCCCCACCACTCCCACGATTTCGGCCTCCACGTTGAATTGCAGCAGATGGACGTGCTGCCCGACGGGATTTTGGTGTGGGAAGTAGGTGCGCGCGAAGGTATCGTCGATATCGATGACGATGGGGGCGGTCTCATTATCCTGCGGGGCGATGAAGCGGCCGCGCTGGAGCGTGATCCCCATCGCCGGGCGGAAGCCGGCTTCCACCAGATAGAACATGGCTTGCGGGAGTTCGTTGTCATTGGCCGGCCGCGGCTGGCCATCGACCCAGAAGGGCAGAGACGAATCGTGAATCATGGGACGGGAACCAAGCGTGACGGAGACGGCCTGCACGCCGGGGATGGCGCTCATCTTGTCATCGAACTGGCGCAGGCGGGCGCGCGTTTCGGCGGAAGTGGTGGCGGCGGTGGACGGCATGGAGAGGCTGAAGGTGATGGCGTGGCCGGGATCGTAGCCCGGATTCACCCGCCAGAGAGCGGCCAGGCTGCGCAGCATGAGGCCGGCGCCGGTCAGCAGGATGAGCGCGGTGGCCACTTCGACCATGACGAAGATACTGAGAGTGCGATGGCGGGAGCCGCTTGACCCGCGGCCACCCGATTTGAGCACGTCCTGCAGGTTGACGCGCGAACCCTGGAGCGCGGGCGAAAGTCCGAAGACCAGAGCGGCGGCGAACGATAACGCGAGGGTGAAGAGCAGGACGCGGCCATCGAGCGCGACCTCTTCCACGCGCGGCAGCGTGCCGGGCAGGCTGTGGATCATGGCGTGGGTGGCGAGGTAAGCAAGCGTGAGTCCCAGTGCCCCGCCGAGGCCGCCGAGCACGGCGCTTTCGGTGAGGAGTTGGCGGACGATGCGGCCATGGCCGGCGCCAAGCGCGGCGCGCACAGCGAACTCGCGCGAGCGGCCCATGGAGCGGGCCAGCAGCAGGTTGGCGACGTTGGCGCAGGCGATGAGCAGCAGGAATCCGACGGCAGCCAACAGCACGATGAGGAGCGGCTGCACCTTGCCCACCATGTCTTCCTTGAGCGAGACGAGGGAGATGCCGGTGTTGCGGTTAGCCAGCGGAAAGGCATCGGCCAGGTGGTGCGCGATCACGTCCATGTCGGCCTGCGCCTGGGCGAGAGTGACGCCGGGCTTGAGCCGGCCCAGGGCGTGGGCGCTAACGGAGATGCGACGATCGCGAAAGGAAGGATCGTTCCACTGGCCGATGGGCGTGTAGATGTCGCGGTCCTGCCCGTAGAGCGTGAAGTCTGCCGGAACCACGCCCACGACCGTATAAGACGTGCCGTTGAGGGTGAGCGACTTTCCGATCGCGTCTGGGGCGGCTCCGAATTCGCGATTCCAGAAGGCGCCGCCGAGGATGACGACGGGCGCGGCCCCCAGTTGATCGTCATCGCGCCGGAACGTGCGGCCCAGTACCGGAGCGACCCCGAGCGTAGAAAAGAAATCGGCGGAGATCATGTACGCGTTGAGGCGTTCCGCCTCGGCGCGGCTGGTGAAGTTGTAGCTCTGGTTGCGGTAGACGGCGAGCGAGGAGAAGGTGCGGGTATCGTGCTGCCAATCGAGGAAGTTGAGGTAAACCACAGGGCCGCGGTCGACCCCGGGAGTGCTGGCGTAAACGGCGGCGAGCTGTCCGGCGTGCGGATAGGGCAGGGGATTGAGCAGGACGCCGTTGACTACCGAGAAGAGCGCGGTGTTGGCGCCGATGCCGAGCGCGAGCGTGAGGATGGCGATGGCGGCGAAAGCAGGCGACTTGCGAAGCGTGCGGAGGGCATAAGCGAGGTCGTGCCAGAAGGCGGCCATGGCTGCATTTTATTATCGGCGGAGGGTCCGTGTCATGGCGCGGAATTTAGCGCTACTATTTATGTTGCTGTACGCGGGCGGTTGAGACGGGAGCGGGGCAACGTTACGTTGCGATGCAGGCAGAGGCGCCTGCCCCACGCCGTTGGCGCGAAGGAGAGGGCCAAGGACGATGAAAACGTGGAAGACTGCGGTATTCGGTACCGGCTTTATGGGGCGAGTCCACCTGGAGGCAATCCGCCGGCTGGGAAATGTGGACGTGGTCGCGCTCGCCAGTTTACAGGGCGAAGTGGCGAAAAAGTTGGCCGCGCAATTCGGCGTCGGACGGGTGGAATCGAATTATCGCAAGCTTCTGGAGGACCCTTCGATTGATGCGGTGCACATCTGCACACCCAACAACCAGCACTTTCCCATGGCGCAGGAGGCCCTGCAGGCAGGCAAGCACGTAGTGTGCGAAAAGCCGCTGGCGCGCGATGTGGCGGAGGCGCAGGGGTTGGTCGCGGCGGCGGCAAAGTCGGGGCGGCGCGATTGTCTCAATCACAACCTGCGATATTATCCGTTGGTGCAGCAGATCCGGCGGATGTGCGAGGCGGGCGAACTGGGCGACATCCTGGTGGTGCAGGGCACGTACTCGCAGGACTGGCTGCTTTACGATACCGATTACAATTGGCGCGTGGAAGGCGAGCACGGAGCATCGCGCACCTTTGCGGATATCGGATCGCACTGGTTCGACATGGCGGAGCACGTTACGGGGCAGCGAGTGACTTCCCTGTGTGCCGATTTCCAGACCTTCTATAAAACGCGCAAGCGGCCCAAGGGCACGGTGGAGACTTTCGGCGGCAAGTTGCTGCCTCCCGACCAATACGACGAAGTGCCGATTTCCACCGAAGATTACTGCGGCGTGATTTTCCGCATGGGCGAGCGCACGCGCGGCGTGATGACGGTGAGCCAGGTATCGGCGGGGCGCAAGAATCGATTGAGCCTGGAGGTGTACGGCACCAAGGGCGGAGCGGCGTGGGACCAGGAAAGGCCGAACGAGTTGTGGCTGGGGAATCGCAACGCCAATAACCAGCTTCTGGTGAAGGATCCGTCGCTGCTGCTGCCGGGAGCGCAGTCTTACGCCGACCAGCCGGGCGGGCACGCCGAGGGTTACGGGGACACGTTCAAGCAGAACTTCAAGCGGTTTTATGCGTCGTTGGAAGATGCCGGGGCGGAGACGCCGTATCCGCGGTTCCGTGACGGTCTGCGGCAATTGACAATTTTGCAGGCGGCGCTGGATAGCCAGAAGAGCCGGGCGTGGGTGGATGTGCCCGCGGCAGAGGGGGGACAGAGCTAATGGTATTTCTTGCCGGAGCACTCGCGATTTTCGTATATGGCATGATCGCGGCCATGCTGGGGACCATTCTCCCCGATCTTTCGGCGCGGTTTCGGCTGACGCCGAAACAGAACGGGTCCATCGCGTTCGGACAGGCGGTGGGGCTAATGGTGGCGTCCATGCTCGTGGGCCCGCTACTGGATAACGAAGGTAAGAAGCTGGGGCTGATCCTGGGGCTGATTCTGATAGCGGTGGCACTGTTTTCGCTGCCGCGGTCCAGCGGGTTCGGCAGTGTGGCTGGGATGATGTTCGTGCTGGGGCTGGGCGGCGGCGTGGTGGTGACGGCGGCCAATGCGCTGATCAACGGGCCCAGCGAATCGAACCTGCTGAATCTGTTCTTCGGGCTGGGCGGCATGGTGACGCCGTTCGTTTCGGCGAATCTGTTGAAGGGCAACATCGTCAAGCTGTGTTACGCGGCGGGAATATTCGCCTTGGCGGCGCTGGTGGTGCAGGTGATCGCGCCCATCCCCGCACCCACGGGCACCAAGACGTTCGTGCTTTCGGATGTGGGCGGGCTGTTGGGACACCCGGTGCTCTGGGTATTGGGCCTGATGCTGTTCCTCTATGTGAGCTGCGAAGTGGGCATCTGGAACTGGCTGGTGCAGCACCTGATCGCGCAGGGAATTCCGGAAACGCGCGCACTCAACGTGCTCTCCCTGGGGTTTGCGCTGGGGTTGCTGGTGGGCCGGCTGTTCGTGGGTCTGGTGAACATTCCCGCGGGACCGGAGACCATCACTCTAGTGGCGGGAATCCTGATGGCGATTACCAGTTACCTGGTGCTCACCATCCGCAGCGTGAATGCGGCGTGGGGGCTGGTCTTCCTGGCGGGCGTGTCCATGGCGCCGGTGTTCCCCACTACGCTGGCGATTGTCGGGCGGGAGTTTCCGCAGATGACCGGGACGGCGATCGGCATGGCGATCACGTTCGGGTGGGCCGGGCTGGCGGTGAGTTCGCGGATCATCGGCGCGATTGCGGGCGGCGATACCAAGCGACTGGGCAAGGCGCTGCTAGTGATCCCGGCGTTTTCGGTGATCATGGTGGGATTGAATCTGGCGCTGCGGGCGATGTTGGCGAAGTAAATCAGAAAGAGGAAACCGATGAGAGTTGGAGTGTTTACACCGCTGCTATCGCAGCTTCCTTTGGAAGAAGTTCTGAAGAAATTGAGCGCCAAGGGAATCAGCACCGTGGAACTGGGCACGGGTAACTATCCCGGAGACGCGCATTGCAAGCTGAGCATGCTGGACGACGCCGCGGAACTGGCGACGTTCCAGAAGACCATCGAAAAGCACGGGTTTACCATCAGCGCGTTGAGCTGTCACGGCAACGCGCTGCACCCCGACCAGGCGCGCGCCCAGCGCGACGCGGAAGTGAGCCGCAAGACGGTCCTCCTGGCGGAGAAACTGAAAGTGCCGGTGGTGGTGGACTTCTCGGGATGCCCGGGAGATTCGCCCGCCGCGAAACAGCCCAACTGGGTGACCTGCCCGTGGCCGCCGGATTATCTGGAAGTGCTGAAGTGGCAGTGGGACGAAGTCGTGTCGCCGTATTGGACGAAGCATGGCAAGTTCGCGGCCGACCACGGCGTGAAGATCGCCATCGAGATGCATCCCGGGTTCGTGGTGTACAGCCCGGAGACCATGCTGCGCCTGCGCGGCATCGCTGGCGCTGCGGTGGGCTGCAATCTCGACCCGAGCCATATGTTCTGGCAGGGGATCGACCCCATCGCCGCGGTGCGCTTGCTGGGCGATGCCATCTTCTACGTGCACGCCAAGGACACGCAGATCTATGAGCGCAATCTGCCGCTGACGGGCGTGTTGGATACCAAGCCTTATACCGATGAGCGGCATCGCTCGTGGATTTTCCGCACGTGCGGGTACGGACATGGCGCCGAATGGTGGCGCGAGTACGTGTCGACGCTGCGCATGTACGGCTACGACTACGTGCTTTCCATCGAGCACGAGGACAGCATTCTCTCGCCCGAGGAAGGGTTGACGAAAGCGGCCGACTTCCTGAATGAGATCGTGATCAAAGAACAGCCCGCCGCGGCGTGGTGGGTGTAAAACTTGGGGCAGGCCGGTAGCCTGCCCTACATTAATTCCCTGCGAGCTTGCGGACGGTCTCGACCGTATCGGCTTCCGCGGCAGTCTTATCCGTTCGGTAGCGCTTCACGCGGGCAAAACGGAGCGCCATGCCACTGGGGTAGCGCGTGCTCACCTGAATATCGTTGAAGGCGATTTCAGCCACGATCTTCGGCTCCACGTACACCGTATAACTGTCGCGGCCGATTTCGATCTTGAGGAACTGCTCGGTCTGCCACGTCAGCATTTCGTCCGTCAGGCCCTTGAACGTCTTTCCGAGCATGGCATACCCGCCGGTTTCGGGATCGCGCGCGCCCAGGTGAAGATTGCTGAGCCATCCCTTGCGCCGCCCGCTGCCCCATTCGGCGGCGAGAATGACCAGATCGAGCGTGTGCGCCCGCTTGATCTTGAGCCAGCTCTGTCCGCGCGACCCGGCCGCGTAAGTGGCGCCAATGGCCTTCGCCATAATGCCTTCATTGCCGCGATCGAGGGCATCGCGCAGGAACGCGGCGCCCTTTTCGGGGTCGGCGGTGATCAAGTGCGGCACCAGGCTTTCGGCGGGCGCGAGCGAACGCAGCGCCGAAAATCGCCGCACCTGCGGCTCATCGATGAGCGGCTGGCCGTCGAGATAGAGGAGGTCGAACCAGTAGGGCGTGAGCGGCAATTCGGCGCGCAGACGATCGAGGTCGAGTTTGCGCCCGAAGCGCCGGGCGGTCACCTGAAAAGGCCGCGGACGGCCTTCCGGAGTGAGACTGACGATCTCGCCATCGAGAATCAGATCGCCGGCCGGCAGTGCGCGCACCGCCTCCACTACTTCCGGCACCGCCGCGGTCACGTCGTTCAACGCGCGCGAGAATATCGCGACCTCACCGCCCGAGCGGTGCACCTGCACGCGCGCGCCGTCGAATTTGAACTCCAGCGCCGCCTCGCCCAGGTCGCCGAGCGCGCCTTCGACATCTTCGGCGGTCTGCGCCAGCATGGGCTGCACCGGGCGGAATAGCTGGATGGTGTATGGCGCCAGCCCGGCCGGGCCCTCCATCAGCACCGACCGCGCCACCCGCGCGATATCGCCGGCCAGCATCGCCGCGCGCCGCACGTCGTCGGACGGCGCCCCGGACGCGCGCGCCAGTGCGTCCACCATCACGCCTTCCAGCGCGCCCTGGCGGATTTCGCCGTAGAGCAGGGCAGTGAGGAAGCGCTGCTCGGGCGCGGTGGCGGGCGCCATCAGCGCACGCAGCAGCTCGCGCCGTTGACCGTCGGCCCCGCGGCCTTGTACCGCGCCGAGTGCAGTGAAGGCGCGGTCGACATCAACAATTTCGAGGGTCGCCGTTTCCGCGGGCGGCGCGGTGGAATCTCGTATGGCCGCGTGGCCCACACCGAGTTTGCCCTGTCGCGTGTACCCGCAGAGAAACGCCACTGCGATCTCGCATTCGTCGCCGTTGAGCTGCTTCAGCAGCGTGGCGAGAAGCTCGATTTTTCCAAGCCGCCGGGAAGTCGCGGTCACGCGTTCCGAAGTTTCCACTACGCCGGCCAGCAGCATGGCTAGCGCGCCTCGATCGACGGCGTCACCTTTAATCCCGCCTTAAGCGGCGTATCGCTCGGCATCGCCACGGCATCGCCTTCCGCCAGTCCATCGGCAATCTGAATGCGCGTAACGCTCGACGCCCCCGATTTGACGCGGCGGCGTTCCAAGGTGTCGCCCTGCAGCCGGAAGACGTAATCGCCGGTGGCGTCGTGACGCAGCGCTTCTTTCGGGATGGTCAGCGCGCCATCTACCACCGCCGTCCGGATGGTGGCGTCCACGTTGGTGCCGGGAATCAGTACGTGGCCGGGGTTATCGATATCGCAGATCACCTGACCCACCTGCCGCGACCCGAGCGCTTCGATATCCGCCGGCTTTTTCTCCACCGTGCCGGCCCACTCTCTTCCGGGGAGCGCCTGCCAGGTGATGGTGACCGGCTGGCCGAGCGCCACGCGGCCCAGTTCCGGCTCATCAATGTAGACGCGGACGCGCAGACGATCCATCTCCCCCACGTTGGTCACCAGGTCGCCGGGATTGAGATACGCGCCGGCGCGCACTGCGAGTCCGTAGGCCACGCCGGAAATGGGCGCGTGCACCTCGCTTTCGGCGGCATGTTGCTGCGCCAGTTTCAGCGACACTTGCGCGTCCTGTACGCGGGCCCGGGCGGCGGCGATATCGGGCTGCGAATTGGCGATGCGGCGGCGCTTTTCCAGGCCGGCGATCTGGACCTTGATCTGGTCCACTTTATCGCGCGCCGTCAGGACATCGGCATTGGTGGCGGCCTGTTTTTCGGCGAGCCGCTGCAGGGTGGCAAGGTCTCGCTGCGCGGTTTGCAGTTCCAGGTCGGCGCGCGCCGCGGCGTTATCGATCTCGGTCAGTTCGGCAGGACGCGGTCCCGATTGAAGCGCCGCCAGATTCGCTTCGGTCTCGGTCACCTTGGCCTGCGCGGCATCCACGTCGGCCTGTTGCGAAGGATCGGAGATCACCGCGATCACCTGGCCCTTCGTCACCGCCTGGCCTTCGGTCACATCCACGCGTTTCACCAGGCCTTCGGTCTCGGCGCGCACCGGCTGCCAGTTGAAGGGTTCGGCCTTTCCATTAGTAGGTAAAGTGCTCACCAGGGTCTCGCGCTTCACGCGCGCGAATGTCGCGGGAGGCGGCGTATTTTTTCTGAAAAGTCCCCAACCGATGGCTGCCACTACCACCAGCAGCAGCACGAGCAGCAGCTTCTTCAAACAGGCATCTCCAAGAAACCATCTTAGCGGGAAACAGCCGGGCGCCTGCCGCTTTTGCGTTCCGGCGGGAATCGGATACCATGGGCGAAGCGATGCGCTCAGTTGGCGTTTAAGGAGCCTAGATGTTTCGTCCTCTTACGATTACGTTATCCGCCGGCCTCGTGGCCGCTTCCCTGGCGATGGCGCAGCGGCCCGCGCCGCCCACCCGCGATCCCCATACTCCCGGATATGTCACGGCAAAAGAGCTTCCCGACGGCGAAGTCCCGCCGTCCACCGCCGACGGCAACTTCATCATCGGCGCCACCCACGATCCGGCGCCCGAGTCCACCGTGCACGAAGGCGTACCGCAGGGCACTGTCTATACCTTCGACATGCACTCCGAGGACAGCAAGTTTTATCCCGGCATCATGCGGGAGAAGGATACCTTCGGCACGCCCGATGCGAAAGACCCATCTAAACTCATCGTCACCACCAGCCATTCCGCTCCCTACACCCGCCCGGTGGCAGTATACGTACCGAAGCAGTACGTGGCCGGGACAGAAGCCCCCTTCATCGTCGGCGCCGATGGTACCGACAAGCTGCTCTTCACCGTGCTCGATAACCTGATCGCCGAGCACAAGGTGCCGGTGATGATCGCCATCTCCATCCATAACGGCACCGGCGATGCGCAGGGCAGCGAGCGCGGGCTGGAGTACGACACCATGTCCGGCAAGTACGCCGAGTGGGTGGAGAAGGAAGTGCTGCCGCTGGTGGAGAAGCAGTACAACGTGAAGCTGACCAAGAATCCCGATGGCCGCGCCACTACCGGCAACAGCTCCGGCGGATCGTGCGCGCTCATCATGGCGTGGTACCACCCCGAGTGGTATCATCGCGTGCTCACTTACTCCGGCACCTATGTGAATCAGCAGTGGCCGCAGGATCCCAAGCTGCCGCACGGCGCCTGGGAGTTCCACGAGAAGCTCATCGCCAAGACCGCCAGAAAGCCCATCCGCCTGTGGATGGAAGTGGGCGATAAGGATCTGTTCAATCCCAACATCATGCGCGACAACATGCACGATTGGGTAGTGGCCAACGAGAACATGGCGAAGGTGCTGGCCGCCAAGGGCTACCATTACCAGTTCGTGTTCGCGCGCAACGCCGGTCATGTGGATGGCGGCACGCGGAGGCAGACGCTTCCCGAAGCCCTCGAATATCTGTGGGCGGGCTACCCCATCGAGGGCAAGTAGCGCTAGCCTGGACGTTCGGACAAATCGATGGCACGCTATTCCCGATTGAAAGTTCTCACCACCATGATCGATACCGGGATGGTACCCGTGTTCTACCATCCCGATTTCGAGGTGGCGCGCCAAGTAGCGGCGGCCTGCCTGGCGGGAGGCTGCCGCCTGCTCGAATTCACCAACCGCGGCGATCATGCCTGGGAGGTATTCAGCCAGCTCGAAAAATATTGCGCGCGCGAAATGCCCGAGATGATTCTCGGGGTCGGGTCGGTCGTGGACCCCGGGACAGCATCGCTGTACATCAACTGCGGGGCGAATTTCGTGGTGGGCCCGCTGCTGAATGCCGATGTGGCCCGCGCTTGCAATCGGCGCAAGGTGCCCTATTCGCCGGGGTGCGGAACGGCCACCGAGATCTCGCAGGCCGAAGAACTGGGCTGCGAGATCCTCAAGATTTTTCCCGGCAAGGAAGTCGGCGGCCCAGGCTTCGTGAAGGCCATCAAAGGTCCATGCCCGTGGGTGTCGATCATGCCGACCGGCGGCGTGGAGAGCACCGAAGCGTCGCTCAAGGGTTGGTTCGACGCCGGCGTAGTCTGCGTCGGGATGGGGTCGAATCTCATCACCAAAGAGATGGTGAAAACGGGCGACTACCCCAGCATCACGGCGAAGGTGCGCGATACGCTGGCGCTGATCGACGCCATCCGCGCGGCGAAATAGTGGACTGCGTCAACGGCCCGATTGGTTTATCGATAGACGCTTTTGTCTACTCTGGGTTTACAAATCGGACAATTGGTAAACTTGCTTCCCGGTTTGAAAGTAGCGTATTTTGTAAACCATGGGTAGCCCAACTCGGAGAAAGCTAAACCGCGCCTAGCCGATACTCTCTCTGCCAATGCAGACGAGGCCTCTCACCGCACTGCAATCAGCCGCGCCTATTATTCGGTCTTCCACGCCGCAACGCTTCAGGCGAAGCCTAACGGTTACGCGGAACGGTCACATGGAAGGCTTTGGAAAATGTATCACGCCGACTCTGACCCCAACGCCAAGCGGTTGTCGACCATCGGAAACCATATGAAAAGGGCCAGAGAGGATGCCGACTACGCCGCAGAGGTTCCGCGCGTCTCCGATCTGATGGTTCAACAGCTCGAATACGCGAATCAATTCGCTACGACCCTTGCCAGGGTTCCGCATGGATCGCCTCAGTGGCTTCCGCCATCTCCAAAGCGCACCTGCCCAAGTTGCGGGGAAGTCCAACCTTAATTTCGTGGTTTTCATCTGAGAAGTGAACAAACTGTGCGACGGGTGCAAACCAAGAACCACCCGGAGAAAAACACATATCCGGCTAAACATTGGGCTAACCACGCTCAAAAGCAATGCTTCGGAACGAGGTGCCCGCGCACTAACGGGAAATGGGACAACGGCTATCGGCAAGCGGATCTGGGTGCGCCGAAATTGCCTTTCCCGACTTGTGCCACCCTGTAAGCATGGGATTTCGACTCGGGGTGAACTACCGTCCGCGCGGCGATCAGGAGAACGCCATCGCTGAGCTCACCCGCGGCGTGCGCGACGGCGAACAGCACCAGGTGCTGCTGGGCGTGACGGGGTCGGGCAAGACGTTCACCATGGCCAAGGTGATCGAAAACATGGGCCGGCCGGCGCTCGTCATGGCGCACAATAAGACACTCGCCGCGCAGCTCTATCACGAGTTCAGATCGTTCTTCCCCGATAACGCTGTCGAGTACTTCGTCAGCTACTACGATTACTACCAGCCCGAAGCCTACATTCCGTCGAGCGATGTCTATATCGAGAAGGAAGCCACCATCAACGACGAGCTCGATAAGCTGCGTCTCGCCGCTACGCGTTCGCTGTTCGAGCGGCGCGATTGCGTGATCGTCGCCAGCGTCAGCGCCATCTACGGACTCGGCTCGCCGGAAGCGTATTACGGCATGCTGCTGATGCTCGAAAAGGGGCAGAAGATCTCGCGCAATGCCATCGTCTCCAAGCTGGTCGATATTCTGTACGACCGCAACGAGACCGATTTCCGCCGCGGAACGTTTCGCGTGCGCGGTGATGTCATCGAGGTCTATCCCACCTACGACGATTTCGCTTACCGCATCGAACTCTGGGGCGACGAAGTCGAGAGCCTCTCGCAGATCGACCCGCTGCTGGGGCAGGTGAAGCAGACGTATCAGCGCCTGCCCATCTATCCCAAAACGCACTACGTGATGAGCGACGCGACCAAAGAAGGCGCCATGGCGAGCATCCGCACGGAGCTCGAATGGTGGCACAAGGAGCTCGAAAAACAGGGCAAGCTGATCGAAGCGCAGCGCCTCTTCCAGCGCACCATGTTCGATCTCGAAATGATGAAGGAGATCGGCTACTGCCACGGCATCGAGAATTACTCGCGCCATTTTTCCGGCCGCCTGCCGGGCGAAGCGCCGCCCACCCTGCTCGATTATCTGCCGCACGATTCCATCATGTTCCTCGACGAGAGCCATCAGACCGTGCCGCAGCTTCGCGGCATGTACCATGGCGACCGCTCGCGTAAGGAAGTGCTGGTGGCGCACGGCTTTCGCCTGCCGAGCGCGCTCGACAATCGCCCGCTCACCTTCGAGGAGTTCGAGCACCGCGTCAATCAGTTGGTTTATGTCTCAGCCACGCCCGGTCCGTACGAGCTGACGAAGACCGCGGGCGTCGTCGTCGAGCAGATCATCCGCCCCACCGGGCTGATCGATCCCGAGGTCGAAATCCGGCCGGTGAAAGGGCAGGTAGACGATCTGCTGGGCGAAATCCGCAAGCGCACCGCCGCCAACCAGCGCGTGCTGGTCACCACGCTGACCAAGCGAATGTCCGAAGATCTCGCCGAATATTATTCCGAAGTAGGTGTGCGCTGCCGCTATCTGCACTCCGAAGTGGATACCCTCGAACGCATCCGCATCCTGCGCGACCTGCGCCGCGGCGAGTTCGACGCGCTCATCGGTATCAACCTTCTCCGCGAAGGTCTCGATCTGCCGGAAGTGTCATTGGTGGCCATTCTCGACGCCGATAAAGAGGGCTTCCTGCGCTCCTCCGGGTCGTTGATTCAGACCATGGGCCGCGCCGCCCGCCACGTGGAAGGGCGCGCCATCCTCTATGCCGACGTGATGACCGACAGCATGCGGCGTGCGCTCGATGAGACGGGGCGCCGCCGAAAAGTGCAGTCGGAGTATAACGAGCGCAACGGCATCGTGCCGCAATCCATCGTGCGGCCCATCGATATGAGCCTGGTGGCGGTGGCGGAAGGCGATTACGTGACAGTGCCGCTCGAGACGGACGAGGAGGTCGAGAATCTGTCGCCCGAAGAGCGCGCCAAATTCATCGGCGAACTGGAAGAGAGCATGCGCGACGCGGCCCGCAAGTTCGAATTCGAGAAGGCCGCGCAGTTACGCGATCGTGTGAAGGCGCTCAAGATCGTAGGGTGAACCGCCAGACTTACGTCTCGAACACCGGCAGCGCCGACACTTCTTCGGCCGGGACGGCTTCCAGCGGCAGTCCGGCTTTCTTCCACGCCCCCAAGCCTCCGCGGATGACGAAGCAGAGCACGCCGCGCTTGCGCAGTTCGTGCGCTACCTGCGCGCTGGTGGCGTCGCGCCGGCAGGTGCAGTAGACGTAGATCTGCTTATCGAGCGGAAATTCGAGTTCCACCTGATTGAGCGCGTTGGGGTCGAGGCGGCGCGCGCCCTCCACGCGCGTGGCCTTGGGCAGATAATAGCCGTGGCTGCGGACGTCGTATACCGCGGCCTTGCCGGCCAGCAGTTCGCGCGCCGCCTCGGCCGGCTCCACGAACGGCGCCTGCCGCAGTTCGCGGCCCTTGCGCCACGTCCAGATGCGGCTCGCGGCGAAGATCGCGATGCCCGCGGCCAGCAGCCAGCCGATGATGTGGCCCAGCGTTTCGTAGCCCCGCGTGATAGTCTCCAGCGCATCGCTGAAGATGAATCCCACGGTGAAATATCCCCCCGCATAGAGCGCCGCCCCAATGGCGTCCAGGCGCACAAACTGCGTGAAGCGCATATTCATACTGCCGGCCAGCGGAGGCGCCATGGTGTTGATCCCCGGCACGAATTTGGCGAACACCAGCAGCGTCCGGCCGCGGCGATAGAACGCGTCCGCCGACCGCAGAATGCACGATTCGGGATTCAGCGACAACTTGCAGAGCCACGAGAGCAGCCACCAGCCGGTCCGCCTGCCCAGCACGAACATCAGGCTGTCGCCGCCCAGAATACTGAGGAATGCTCCGCCCGCCGCCCACCACGGATTCAGCACGCCGCGCGCGCTGGCCGCGCCGGCCACCAGCAGCGCCAGCGCCGCCGGAATCGGCAGGCCGAGAGTTTCCAGCAGCGCCACCGCGAACAGAATCGGATATCCGTTCGTTGAGAGGCGCAGCATCCAGGATTCCACGCCCGTTAGATGTGCCACCTGCACGCGCGGATTCCGCTTGACACTGGTTGGCGTTATTATCACAATGTAGTTGTAATGAAGCCCACCGCCGCCGCTCTGCTCTGCTTCGCGACTTTCCTGGCCGCTGCCGATCGCCGGCCCGCGCCCGATTTCACCCTGCCCGGCGCCGATGGCAGGCCCGTGCAGTTATCGCAGTACCGCGGGAAAGTCGTGCTGCTCGATTTCTGGGCGACCTGGTGCCACGGCTGCAAGACTGAAATCCCCTGGTACATGGAATTCAGCCAAAAATACAAGAAGGACGGGCTGGTGGTGATCGGCGTCTCCATGGATGACGAGGGGTGGAAAGTCGTCAAGCCGTTTCTGCGCGAGAAGAAGATGCAGTACCCCGTGGTCGTCGGCAACGACGAGTTGGGCAAACGCTACGGCCTGGGCGAAATGCCGCTTACGCTGCTGATCGATCGCCGCGGAGGCATCGTCCTTTCGCACTCCGGCGTGGTCGACAAGGACGCCTTCGAGCGCGACCTCCGCGACCTGCTCGCCGCGCCTTATTGAAACATCGAAATTCCGGCGATGCCGGCCGCGCCGGCGGCCATGCACTTCGCGGCATTCGCGCTGTTGATTCCGCCCAGCGCCAGCACCGGAATTCGCACCGCGCCCGCCGCTTCGCGCAGGCGCTCCAGCCCCAGCGGCTCGCCATACGGCGCCTTCGAAGCGGTAAAGAACACTGGCCCGAAGACGGCGAAATCGACGCCCTCGGCTTCCGCCGCCCGCACATCGGCAAGGGAATGAGTGGAGACGCCGATGCGGAAACCGGCCGGCACAATTCCGCGAAACCTATTGGGCGCCACCGAGTGCGACGGCAAATGCACGCCGTGCGCGCCGCATGCCAACGCCAGATCCACGCGGCCGTTGACCAGCATGCGCGTGCCGTGCGGATTGTCGAGCGCCAGCGCGCGCCGCACCAGATCGCCGAGTTCGCGCGCCGCCAGGTCCTTTTCGCGAATCTGAATCAGCTCGACGCCGTCCGCCAGCGCCCGCGCGATGTGCGCCAGCAGTGCGTCCGCGCCACCGGCCGCGTGCCGGTCGGTAATGTAATAGCGCAGCATCAGAGCGGCGTGTAGTAGCTTTCCCCGGCGCAGGCGCGGCACAGCGTGCGCCCGTCGCGTTCCACTTCGCGCCCGAAGCTGACCGGCTCGCCGCACTGCGCGCATTCCGGGCGCGGCGCGCGGTAGCCGGGGAGATCCTCAGGGCGCAGATCCACGCGCACCCATTGCACGTCGAACAGTTCCTCATCGGCCATCTGCCGATAGGCGTGCATCTGCTGCCGATTCTTGTTTTCGATCTCCGGGAACAACTCGCGCGCCCGCGCCTTCGCGCTCTCCCGCGCCAGCAGGCGTACCGCGCGGCCTGCTTGGAGATCGCAGAAGGTGGCGGCGACTTTGCCGAAGTCGCGGAACTTCAGCGCACGCTTTCCCAGCCGGCAGCCCGTTACCACCGGGATGGCGTCCGTCATACAGCGGTCGATTTCGACGAACGTCACCAGGCGTTTGCGATCCGCGCCCGTGGGGTCGGCGAGCTCCAGCAGGTTCATGCCATAGAGCGCCATCCGCAGACCCAGAATCTGGCCCGCGCACAGATGCCCGTGGGCCACTGCGGCCAGTTTTTCGTATTCTTCCAGCGATCTCAGCGGCATCAGCTTACAGCGGCCGGAAGCGCGCGCTAAAATGGCGCAGGAACGGCGGCGCTTCCACAATCTCCATGCCGCGAATCTCATTCTTGTGCGCGTTCACTTCGAGGATCGCTTCCACCACGTAATCGATATGGCTCTGGGTGTAAACGCGCCGCGGGATGGCCAGCCGCAGCAACTCGTGGCGCGCCGCCGCTCCGAACATTACTGACCCGATCTCCACCGATCGTATGCCGGCGTGCCGGTACAGTTCCACTGAAAGCGCCTGCCCCGGGAACTGTTCCGGCGGAATGTGCGGCAGCATGCGCGCCGCGTCGATGTAGATGGCGTGGCCGCCAGGCGGCTCCACGATGGGCACTCCGTGATCGGCGATATGGCGCCCCAGGTAGCCGGTGGAAATGATGCGATAGCGCAGATAATCGGGATCGAGAATTTCTTCCAGCCCCACCGCGATAGCTTCCAGGTCGCGGCCCGCCAGCCCGCCGTAGGTGGGAAAGCCCTCGGTGAGAATCAACAGGTTGGTCTCGAGCTGCGCCACGCGGTCGTCATTGGTGCACAGCAGGCCGCCGATATTGGCGAATGCGTCCTTCTTGGCCGAGAAGGTGCAGCCATCGGCGTAGGAAAACATCTTCTGCGCGATACGTTTTGGCGACCAGTCGGCATACCCCGGCTCGCGTTCGCGGATGAACCAGGCGTTTTCGGCGAAGCGGCAGGCGTCCAGATAGAAAGGGATGCCGTGCTCGGCGCACACGCTCTTCACGGCGGCAATATTTTCGAGCGACACCGGCTGCCCGCCGCCGGAATTGTTGGTCACCGTCAGCATCGCCAGCGGAATGTTGGCCGCGCCCTCGCTGGCGATCAGGCGGCGCAGCGCGTCCACGTCCATGTTGCCCTTGAAATCGAGACGCGCCTGTGTGTCCACCGCCGCCGGAATCGGCAGATCCACCGCTTTCGCTCCCGTGAACTCGATGTTGGCGCGGGTGGTGTCGAAGTGCGTGTTGGAGGGCACCACATGGCCGGGCTTGCAGACCACCGTGAACAGAATGCGCTCGGCGGCGCGTCCCTGGTGGGCCGGAATAATGTGGCGGAAGCCGGTGAGCTCCGTGGCCACCTTCTGCAGTCGAAAAAAGCTCTCGCTGCCGGCATACGATTCGTCGCCGCGCATGATCGCCGCCCACTGCGCGGTCGACATGGCGCTGGTGCCGGAATCGGTCAGCAGATCGATCAGGATGTTGCCGGCTTCAATCAGAAAGAGGTTGTAACCGGCCTGCTGGAGGTAGCGCTCGCGCTCCTCCTGCGTGGTGTGGCGCAGCGGCTCCACGCTCTTGATGCGAAACGGTTCGATAATGGTTTTCACGAATTCCTCAGTGGCGCGTCTGGTGAGCGGCGGCTTCGAAGCGTCCCACCAGCAAGTCCATCAGGCTGATCCAGGCGCTGTCGGGGTGCTCGATCTTTTGAAAATCGGTAAGGTACTTGGGATTGAGACCCATTCCGGCGAACGCCAGAAAGTCGATGCTGTCGTAGGGTATGTCGCCCGCCTGCTCGCGGCTCCATTTCTTGGGGTCCTGCAAAAAGGGCGAAAGATAGTCGAGTGCGCTGCCCATGCTGGCGCCGTTGCGCGCCCGCACGCTCCACAAATCGCTCTTGCCGTGCACCTGCGCGATGCGGCAGATGGTGGAGAACGCATCCAGATTCAACGCCGAAGAACGCAGCGAGCGCGCCCGCACTTCTTCGTGCGGCGCGCTGCCGTTGGGCATAATCTCGTGCGGCAGCAGGTACTCCCGGTAGAAACCGAAGGCCATCTGTTGCGTCTTTTCGTCTCCCAGGTAGCTTCCCACCGCCGCCACTTCGGCGGTCCACCAGGACGCGTGATCGTTGCCGCTCTTCTGTTCGTCGGTGGCGTTGCGGCTGGTGAGAAGCCAGTGCAAATAGTCGATGAACCACTGGTGCACGGCCGCCTGATCGCGCGGGCTCCAGTTGCCTGTCTGCTCCAGAAACTCCATTCCCTGAATGGCGCGCATGAACAGGCGGCCATCCACCACGCCGGTGCCGCGGCCGTTGTTCACCCCGGGAACGGACTGCGCGTAATCCAGGTCGGGACTCATTTTGGTGCGCGGATTCACGAACCAGGTGTGGATGATGGCGGCGGCCCGCTTGCCGTAGTTCGGATTGTCCAATAAAAACGATGCCACGCCCAGCGAGAACACCGCGTTCGACATGGCGTTCAACGCGGTCTGGTTGGCCACGATGCGGGCCGGATTCGAATGGCCGTCCTCGCGGAGGTACGGGCCGGTCGGATTGTCGGGATTGGGCCAGTAGTAGGCCGCTTCGCTGTAGTATTCGTGCGGGTCGACGTCGACGCCCTTGGGCCGGTCGGTCGTGACACTCCACGGGCCTTCCCGCATGCGCCGGTCGGCGTCGGCGCGCAGGCGGCGGACCGGGTCCTGCGTCCACACTTCTTTGCGGATGATGGCGCTGTGGATCGGCTCGGCTTCGTCCTCCGAGACCAACGTCATCGGGATGTCCGCCTGGCTGAAAGTGGCCACCAGAAGCAGCGCTACGACCGTCTTCACTATATTGGATTGTAACGGATGGCCCGCGGCGGAACGCGTATCGTAAAGACACTCCGCTCGCCGTTGTGCGATTCCCCGGTCATTCGGTTGGGAGTGCCTGTTATACTCGTCCCCAGGGCCGCGGGCCGCGAATAATCGATTGTAATGTCCTTCACCATCAGATACCTGGCGATCCTTGCGCTGGTTTTTTCGCCTTTAGCGTTCTGCCAGGCCGGACTCGTCGGGGAAAAGTCTCCGGACGGCAAAATCCGCTTCCAGGCAGTAGAAGAATTCCAGATCGACAGCAATCATCGCGTCCGCCTGCTGCCGATTGGCGCCGCTCGCGTCACGCCCGATGAGGCCAAAAAACTGCCGCGCCTGGAACTGGCCCAGGCCGGCACCATCCGCACCGACGCCGCCAACCGTCTGGTCCGCCTGGACGATTCCGGCCAACCTACGGACCTGATCCTCTCGGACGATTTCAATCCCAAAGCGCCGGTGGACGCCGCCACTGCCCAGGGCCGCCTACCCATCCAGGCCTTCCAGTCGAAGAAAGCCAAGACCGGCGAGCTCATCGCTCCCGAGGTCTTCTTCGTCTTCGTCTCGGGCGCCGACCCCGACCGCCTGGCACTCGCATTCATCAATCGCTCCTCCGTCTTCCGCAGCCTTGACGAGCAACTGGCCGCCATGGAAGGCTTCGTGGCTTCGTTCCCCGATTCGCCCGCCAAGTCCGAATTCCGCGGCCAGCTTCGCGACCGGCTGGCGGCCGGGCTCGCCGCTTTCGATAATCGCGGCCCCTACGACGGCCTGCTGCTCACCCGCCGCATTGCCGACCTTGCGCAGCGCGCCTTTTCCGGCGACCCGGCGCTCAACGGCCTCGCGGAAACCATCGCCAAGCGGATTCAACTGGTCGATTCCTCCCGCCTCACGCTGCCTTCCCTGGCAGCCGCGAGTGAGTGGGACCTGCTGCTGAACGCCTACCTGCCGTTCGAGCCGTACCAGTGGTCGTTCCCGGAAATGATGGACCTGCGCCAGACCTCGCTGGAGGAAAGCGCGCGCCTCCACGCCCACCGTGGAAGCCTGCTGGCGGAGCGCCAACTGTATCCTGAAGCCCTCCACGAACTGTCGATCGCCGCCGGCCGCGATCCCGACAACCGCCTGACCGCAAAGTTGTTCGATTCCACCCGCGCGGCCGCCGCCCAGGCCGAAGCTGCGACCGTCAAGCTGCACCCGCTCCCCAGCGGATCGCAGGAGTACATGCGCTTCAACTTCGGACTGCACGACGCCGAGAACGCGCTCCAGGAAAAGGATTTCGCCAAGGCCGAGGCAGCTCTAAAGGCTGCTTCTTCTGAAAATAAGGACGCCCCCGAGATCCTCATCCTGCAGGCCAAACTGCTGGCCGCGGCCGGCCACGATTCCGACGCGCTGCCATTGCTGGACCGTTACGACCGCATGGTGTCCGACCCGGCCGCGCGGGGCCTCGGCAACACCGCGCGCCATGAGATTGTCACCGACCTGGAGAAGAAGCGCGGCGAACTCGAAAATCGGCTCGCTACCGTGCAACGCCAGGGCGATTATTCCAAGCTCCGCACGCTTGCCAACCAGGCCTTGACCCTCGATCCCGCAGACGACATCTTCTTGTATTATGGCGGCGTGGTTGCCGCCGTCTTCCGCGACGACGCCTCCGCCAAACAGCGTCTCGATCGCTACCTGGCGCTTTCCAATTCGCTCCGCGGCGATCCCGACGCTCGCGAGCGCGCCTTCCGCATTCGCGCCCTGCTCGATGCGCCTCCCACCCCACAAGCCGCGGGGACGCCCAACTGGTTTTCCGGCCGCCCGCTCGCCGATGGCATCTATTACTGTCCCGCAAGCGGCGCATTCCAGTTCCCTATCGATTCCATTCAAGGCTACAAAGTCAAAATGACTTTCCAGTGGGACGCCAGCCACCTCAACGCCATAACCACTGCGTTCGACGACGACAAAGGAGCGCAGAATTACCACGCACTCGGCGGCCCGGAATCGAAAGGCGATTTCTATTTCGCCTACGAAGGCGATCGCGTGGCTGTGGTCTCCACCAGTAAGTTCGACGCTCCGCCGGCACTGAACGAGGTGCGTGTGGCGCACGATGTGTCCGGTCCTCCGCATGTGGTGGACGATCGCGGCCAGCCGCGCATCGTGCTGGAGGATTCCGCGGGATTCAATCCCGCCGTGCTTTCCATTCTCGAAGGGCCGCTCAACACCGCCGTCGCCGGCAATTCGTACTTCAATCCTTTCATCTGGGACGGTTTGCACTATTTCAGCCTGACTTACGATTCCGAGGGCCGCATGAGCACCGCACGGGAATGGAACGCCGATAACCTGGTGCGCTTCACCTGGTCGGGCGACCGGCTCACGGAAATCCAGGCGTTCCGTAAGGATTCGCCCAATCCTTACTATCAACGGACTTTAAGCTATTCTGGAACCATACTTACCGGCGAGTCGTACAGTCAGGGCGGTAAGGCCGGTCAGATCAAATACGTGTATTCTGGGAAGGTCCTGCAACAGGCAAAAGTAGAAGATGGCGGCGTTCACGATGGAAAGACCTGGACCGTTCGTTTGCACTAACAGTTCGCGAACTGACGTGAGCCCGATTCTGAGCCGTGCGCGCAAGCGAGCGGTCCTGAGGTTTTCCGATTCTCGCGGATGCTCGCGAACCGTCCGCCAATACGGTCGCGCCTCGCTTTACGAGTGGTATCCCATTCTGAGCCGCGAGATCCTTTAATGCCCGACACCTTAACCCAGATCGGCCGCTACGAGATCTCGCGCCATCTCGTCGATACCGCTCTGGCCTCCGTCTATGACGCTTTCGACCCGGTCGAGCGCAAGCCGGTGGCGATCCTGGTGCCGCGCGCTTCACGGTCGAGCTCCATTGAGCCGGCCCTTGGACTCAAGCACCCGGGACTGATGACGGTGCTCAGCTATGAGCAGAATCAGGGCGAACCGTTTGCCGTCCTGGAGCCTTTCCAGGGCACGCCGCTCGATACCATTGTGCACGCCGGGAACAAAATGGAACCCGCGGAGGCGATCGGCCTGCTGCGCCAACTCGCCAGTGTGCTCGATTACGCTCATGCCCACGGCTCGGTGCACGGCAGCCTACATCCGTCCAGCGTCCTGCTCAACGACCGCCACGAAATCAAGGTGCTCGACCTGGGCGCGCCGGCGGTGGGCCGCAACGCCTCGGCCGAGCAGCTTCTGCAAGCCATCCATTATTTATCCCCGGAATGCGTTCGGGACCTGCCCATGGAAGGCCGCGCCGACCAGTTCTCGCTCGCCGTGCTGGCCCATCGCATGCTCACCGGCGAACTGCCCTACGCCGGCAAGCCCCTGGGCGTAATGTTTCGCATCGCCTATCAGGGGCTGGAGCGCGACGCCATGCGCGAACTTCCGCCGGCCGCGCAAACCGTGCTGGCGCGCGCGCTTTCGAAGAAGCCGGCCGGGCGCTATGCCACCTGTGGCGAAATGGTGGAAAGCCTCAGCGCCGGTTTATTCCGCGCGGCGCCGGCGGCTACCCGTATCGCCAGCGCGGCGGAATTCGCAGCCGTGCCACCGCCCGCGCCGCCGCTTGTGTTGCCTCCGGCCGCACCCGGCGGATTTTTCTCGCGCGAAGGCTTCAAGTATTTCGGTATCACTTTCCTGGTGTGCGCGCTGGTATTGGGCGCTGTCCTTTATATTCTGTTGCCCAAAGCCCCCAAGCCGATTCCGGTGCTGCCCGCAGCCGGCCAGGCAATAGCGCCGCCACCTGCGGCGCCGGCGGCAACCCGACCCGCCCCCACGGCGCCGGCCGTCGAAGCCAAGGGCAAATCGGTCCCCAAGGCGGTGCACGCCAAGAAGAAGGAGCAGGAGATCGACGTGAAACCGGCGGAGCCCAAGATTATCAGGTAGGTCAGACCATGCGGTCGTAACGGAGCAATGGTTATGGAGCGAATTTTGATCCGCCACCTCAGTGGCGCAAGAGCCGGCCAGGTGGACGAATTTCCGGCGGCGTCCACCAATGAAATCCTGGTGGGACGCGATCCCGATGCGGCGGTCTGCTTCGACCCCAGCCGCGAAGACCTGGTGAGCCGCCAGCACGTGAAGATCGTGCGCGATCCCGAGTCGCCCCGCGAATTTTCGGTGGTCGATCTGCAAAGCCGCAATGGCACGTTCCTCAATCGCCAGCGCATTTACGCGCCCGCACATCTGGCGCATGACGACGTGATCCAGCTCGGCCCCGCCGGCCCCGAATTCCGTTTCGAACTCGACCCGCCGCCCGTCAACGTGGTCACGCGCCCCCTGGAGCGTCCCGCCAATACGCTCATGCTTTCGCCCATCCGCGAAGAACCGGTCGCCACGCCGCGTCCCATTGGACGGGCCACCGTCGAGCGCATGCTCGGCGACACCTTCACCAAGGTAAAACACGAATCGGACAAAGCCGTCTGGGTTGGGGCGGCGGCCCTCACTGCCATCCTGGCCGTGGGCGGCATCAGTTACATCTACATGCGCCAGAACGCGGTCGACGCCAACCAGCAGGCGCAGCAGAATGCCCAGGCGCTGCAACAGAACGCGCAAGCGCTCCAGCAAATGGGCCAGGATGTGAAACGCACGCCCGAAGTGGCACAGGCTGCCATGCGCGAGGAAGTGGAGCGGCTCAACGCGCAGTTGAAGTCGGCCGACGAGCGCAACGAACAGCGGCTGAGTCACCTTTCGCAGCAGATCTCGCAGGAGGAAGCGGTCACCAAACAGGCGGTCCGCGATATGGCGGAGCGCCAGCAGGCGCAGTCGATTCCCGCGGTACCGCAGGCCGATATCCCGGCGTCCACTCCCACGCCCGCGCCGCGCGAGGCCAACCCCAAAGATTACGACGCCGGCGTCAAAACTGGTGTGGGGCTGCTGCAGAATGGCGATCCCGATGGCGCCATGAAGGTGGCGCAGCAGTTGATGCATAGCCAGCCCAATCGCTGGGAAGCATACAGTATCGCCGCCTCCGTCGCCAAAGTGCAGAACAAGCCATCCCAGGCCCGCCTGATGTTTCAGAAGGCGCTCTCGCTCGCGCCCGACGAAGTCAAACCGAGCCTGCAACAGGCGCTGCAGGAAATCTCGCGAGGCGGACAATAGGCACTGCACTTCGGGCCCCCGCGATGGGAATGTTCGACAGATTTCGCGATTGGTTCGGCCCCGCCGCTCCCGCGGGTCGCGCTCCTTCCATCCCCCGCGCGCGCACGTCGAATAAGGGTGAGGTACTCGAGATTCACGCGTCGGTGGCCATCAATTCGGGCTGCGTTCGCACCGAAAACCAGGACGGCGCCATCTTCACACGCCCCTCCGATGACCGCGCTCTCGCCACTCACGGGGTGATCGCGCTGGTGGCCGACGGCATGGGAGGATGCAACGGCGGAGAAGTGGCCAGCGCTCTCGCCTGCGAGAAAATTCCCAAGGTGTACTTCGCCAGTAACGGACCGGCGCCGGCGGCGCTGCGCGCCTCGCTCGAATCGGTGAACGGCGAGATATACCAGACCGCACAGGCGCAACCCCACCTGCACGGCATGGGCACCACGGCAGTGGCTTTCGCCATCACCAGCAGTCACGGATGGCTGGCGTACGTGGGCGATAGCCGCTTGTATCTCATCCGCCGCGGCCAGATCTATCGCATGTCGGAAGATCACTCCATGGTGTTCGAAATGGTCCACAAAGGCCTGCTGACGCCGGAGGAAGCGCGCAATCATGCCGACCGCAACGTGCTCTCGCGCGCCCTCGGCAGCCGTCCGCAAGTGGAAGTATCCTGCTGGGATGAGCCGTTTCCCATTCAGGCCGGCGATCGCTTCCTGCTCTGCTCCGACGGTCTGCACGACCTGGTCAGCGACGAGAAAATGCTGGCGCTGGCGCGTACCGGCGAACTCAACGTGGCCACCGAAAAGTTGGTGCGCACCGCCAATGAGAACGGCGGTTACGACAACATCTCGGTGATTCTGCTGGAAGCGGTGGACGCCGCGGCGCTGCGTTCGCGCCCCGGCCCCACACGGGAGTATCAGGTTCCATGACGCAGCAAATCGGCCAGTATCGCATCTTGTCGGAACTAGGCTCAGGCGGAATGGGCGTGGTCTATCGGGCGATGGACCTGCTGCTGGAGCGCGAGGTCGCCATCAAGCGCCTGCGCAGCGAATACGCCGCCAGCCCCAGCGTGCTCGAACGTTTCCGCCAGGAGGCGCAGCTTCAGGCCAAGCTCAATCACCCCAACATCGCTCAGCTTTATACCTTACTGCAGGATGGCGACAGCCTGTGTATCGTGATGGAGTTCATCGACGGCACAGTGCTGCGGAATTTCATGCCGATGACGTGGGAGAGCGCTGTTCCGGTGGTGCTGCAGATTCTGGAAGCTCTGGATTATGCCCACCGCCGGGGCGTGTTGCATCGCGATATCAAGCCCGAAAACATCGTCATCGACCGCGAAGGCACCGTCAAAGTGATGGATTTCGGCATCGCGCACGCCCTCGGTGCGGCTCGCCTCACACGCGAGCGCGTGGTTATCGGCACGCTGGAGTACATGCCGCCGGAACGCATTCTGAATCGCGAAATGGACCAGCGCAGCGATCTCTACGCGGTGGGCACGGTGCTCTTCGAGATGCTGTGCGGGAGATTGCCGTTCGCCAGCGAGAGCGAGTACGAACTGCTGCGCGCGCAGGTGGAAAACCCGGCGCCGCCAGTCGGTCAGTTCGTCGGCGGCGTTCCCGCGTTCGTATCGGAAGCGGTCCGCTGCGCGATGGAGAAGGACCCCGCCCGCCGCTATCCCTCATGCGGCGAAATGGCTTCGTTCCTGCGCGACAGCGCCGCCGCCCAGGGATGCCAGTTGAAGGCCGTGGCGGAAGTGTTGGAGATCAAGCCGCAAGCCGCTGCCGGCTCCCATCTGACCACGGTTTACTCGCTCTGCCAGCGCATTGACGTGCTGATTCAGAATGGCAATTACGATACCGCCGAGCGCGTGGCGGACCAGGCGCTCAATGAGTTTCCGGCCAATTCCGACCTGGCCACGCGCCGCGAAAAAGCGCGGCAAGCCGCCGGCCAGCGTCCGCCGGCTTCGCGCGAAACAGCGGTCCCCGATGACCCGCTTTCGCAGGAGGAAATTGCGCTGCGGCAGACTCTGCTCCGCCTGGTGGCACTGGACGCTGCCGGCGACGGGACCCAGGCGCTGGCCACGCTCCACGACGCAATGGATCGCTACCCCGGCCGCACCGCCTTCCGCATTGCCGAAGCGTACCTAAAAGAGAAAGCGACCTAGCCGCTGCGTCAATGACTGAATTCAAGGGGGATCGGCAATCCGCGCTCGTGTGGCGCAAGAATGCGCCCTCGCTCTACCGCCCCGCTAGCGTTTGATAGCGCGTCAGGCTCGATCGCAACGATGCCGCAAGCTCCGAATTCCCCTGCGCGATCGCCAGATCGAGCGCTTTCTGCGCTGTCGTCACGGCATCCTGGTAGCGGCCCGTTTCGGCATACATAGCGGCGAGAATCTCGAGGATGGCGGGCTCGCGCATGTTCGTGAGGCTGGCCGCCTTTTCGAACTGCGCGGCGGCGTCTGGGAAGCGGCCTTTGGCGGCCAGCACGCGCCCGAAGTTATACCGGTATTCGGCCTCCTGCGGCGCCATTTCCACCGCCAAGCCCAGGTGCTCCACGGCCTCATCCAGGGCGCCGGCGCGCGCCAGGGCGGCGCCCAGGTTGTTCTGTCCGTCGGCGAATTTGGGTTCGAGTGCCACGCCCTTGCGCAGATGTTCCAGTGCTTCTTCCGCGCGCCCTTTTTCGGAAAGCGCGCTGCCCAGATTGCACTCCGCCCGGCCGTTGTCGGGGTTCAGCGCCACTGCCGTTTCGAACTCCGCCAGGGCGTTGTCGAGCTTGCCCTGCTGTGCCAGTACGCTGCCCAGATTGTTGTGCGCCTGCGAACTCTGGCCATTCAGCGCCAGCGATCTCTGGTACTCCGCCATTGCTTCATCGGATTTCCCCGTCTCCGCCAGGGCAGACCCCAGATTGTTGTGCGCGCGCGCATCCTCGGGATTCAGATCTACCGCTTTCTTCCAGGCCGGCACGGCCTCCACGAACTTGTGTTTCTCGGAAAGGTCCGCCGCCGTGTTGAACTCGCGGTAGAAATCGGTGGCCGGAGCGTCGATGCGTTCCAGTCCGTCGGGGCCGATGTTGAGGAACTCGGGAATATTCACGGCGCGATTGGCGGCCGTGGGATCGTCGATAGGAATTGCCGGGCTGCTATTGCCATCGGCATCGATGTGAGTGAGGTAAAGGCGCGTATAGGGCGTAGGCGTCTTCGAAGAGAACACCAGCCAGCGGCCGCTCGGCGAGAAGCTGTGCCACGAATTCATGGTCTTCAGATTGCTGCGCAGGGGGCGCGGTTCGCCGCCCGTGGAAGGAACGATGTAAAGCTTGCTGTCGGGCCGCATCAGCAGCCCGTTCTTGTTCTGCACCCACACAATCCACTTGCCGTCGGGTGAGACTTTGGGGAAGTTGTTGCTCATGCCGTTCTCGGAAGCGCCCACGATGCGTTCCGCTTTTCCGCCCTTGCCGTTATGGAACGGGATGCGATACAGGTCATACTGAATCTGCGTTTCATTCGGATCGTTGGCGAAGTGCGATGCCGGCTGGCCCGGCGAATACGGGTTGCGTGCCTTGGCGCGCGCGAACACGATGAAGCTCTGGTCGGGACTCCAGAAGGCGCAGGTCTGTACGTAGTCCGGGTCGTCGGCGCCGGGCAGCGGCTGCAACTTTCCGCTGGCTTTGCTGTACCACGCCAGGATGCCCCGTGTGGGGTAGAAAACCTGGCCGAAACCCCAGAAATCGTACAGCCCCTGGTAAATGCGATCGGTTACCCGCTGGCCTTTGGTGCCGGGAACTTCAATGGATGTCACTACGTACTGGCCGTCGGGTGAAACCTGCGACATGAAGCCGAATCGCTTGGGCGATCCGGTTTCGGTGTACGCGCTCCAGCGGAGCACGTAATCGTTGCTGATGGAGCTGACTTTTTTGACGGGGATGAGGGCGTAGAGGCCCTTATCGTTCTGCGGCCCGTCTACGTCGATGCCCAGCGTCTTGCCGTCATGCGACACCGAATGGCAGTTGGCGCACGTGGGCAGGTTTTCCATCACTGTCTTGCTCGCAGGCTCGTTGAGATAGCGCAGGCGCCATTTGATTTTCGGCAGCACCGAGTCGGAGAGCGGATGAATGATGCCGCGTTCGCGCTCCGATGGGTCAGGCGGAATCAGCGGTACGTCGCGATAAAAGATGGGCGCGCCCACGGTATCGGCGGAGGTGGTGAAGTGGGTCTCCCCGCGCGATACCGGCTGCGCCATGCGGGCGTCGCTGAATCCCGTGATCGTCAGGGTGGCGGGGTGCTTGCGGGAGTGCTGCTTGATCTTTTCCCACAGGTCCGCGGCCGGTTTCCAGGTGTGCTGCGCCTCCTGTTCAGGCGTGAGAGCGGGCGGTATGTAGCCCACCAATGTGGTATCGATCTCACCGAGTTGCGGTTTTTCGCCGGCGGCGTTCTCTTTGACTTTAGGGCCGCGCTCGCCGAACTGTACCTCCACTCGCCATGCCACTGCTCCCGCGCCGGTTTCTCGCCATAAGAAGGTAGGAGGCGTGATTTCGGGCGGGAAGATGGAGCCCGCCTCCGGGAAGTCGATGACGATGGGCGCCGTGTTTTTGGGGGCGCGATCGGCGGCATTGGCAGCTCCCCAGCAGAGGGCCAGGCAGGCAAGCAGGACTAGTTTCATGACATTAATACCTGAAAATCATTATAATGCCGTGGGCGCGGCCTGCCCCCGATTTTCTCGATTTCCGGCCGTGTGGCGGATAACGGCCCGCCTCAGGTCTTACCGTGGCGATATAATTTGGCTATGCGGAATGCCGGTGTAGTGTCTTTTCTGTTTGCGATGTCCGTCGCCGGGGTCCCCGGACGGGCACAGGATGCCGTCCCTCCCCCTGCCCAGCCCACCATTCGCGTGACCACTAACGAAGTCGCCCTCGACATCGTGGTGCGCGACAAGAAGGGCCGCGAGGTCAAGAACGTCAAGCCCACCGATCTCGCGGTCTACGATGACGGCGTGAAACAGCAGTTTCTGAGCTTCCGCATCGTATCCGGCCGCGACCTGGAACGGCGCAAAGACAAAAATGCCACCGCGCCGGACGCCAATCCGGCTACCTCCCTACCGCTGCGGGAATTGAACACCATCTGCATCGTGTTTCACAACATCGATCCCATCAACCGGCCCCATGCGGTGGCGATCGTGAAGGAGTTCATTGGATCTAACCTCCCGCCGGACAGCTACATAGGCATTTTCAACCTCAACGAAAAGCTCGATGTGGTGCACGAATTCACCAAGGACCGCCAGGCCCTGCTGGCCGCCGCGCTCGATAGCGGGGCCCTCAATTTCCAGAAGGCCTCGGTGGCCCTGCTGACGGCCAGCCCCAGTCTGACTACGTTGAATGTGCAGGCCAGCCAAGCCGCACCGGGCGCCGGCGCGACCATGGACACCACCGGCGGCGAACTCAACATGAACGTGCTCATGGGCGCCGACGTTTCCAACGGCGCCGGCGCCAGCCGCCTGCGCGGCGATCAGGTCCGCGAACAGGCCGACTTCGGCAACATTACCGGCATGGAGGAGACCGACCGCATTTCCGCGATGATCAAACAGGTCGGCACTCTCCCCGGCCGCAAGACGATTCTCCTGGTGAGCAGCGGCCTTGTCACCACCGGCGACCCGGATATCTTTCAGAAGCTGCTTACCAACGCCAATGCCCACGGCATCACCTTCTATGCGCTGGATAGCACGGAGATGAGCGCCATGTACGATACCGCACAAGGCAGTAAGAACGCTATGGGTCAGTTGGCCAAGGTCAGCGCGCAGCAGGGCAAGAGCGCGACGGCTACCGCCGGCCAGATGCGCGAGAACGTCCACGAGGGCGACGATACCATCAACACTGTACGGACTTCGGATTCGCAATCGCATCTTCGCGAACTGGCCGAAGGCACCGGCGGATTCCTGATCGCCAATACCAACGACTTCCGCAAGCCTTTCCAGCAACTGGTGGGCGATCTGGAAACCCACTATGAGGCGGTTTACAATCCCGGGTCGTTGAAATTCGACGGACGGTTCCGCCGCATCGAGGTGAAGGCTAACAGGACTGACTGGCAGGTGGAGAGCCGGCTGGGATACTTCGCCATGCCCGACCTGAAAGGTTCAGGCCCCCTCACTGCCTCGGAGTTCACCGCCCTGGCGGTGTTGAACGCCACCAAGAAGCCGCATTCTTTCGACTTTCACCTGGCGGCTTACCACTTCCACGCACCGGGCGCGGCCAACGCCACTGCCGAGATCGCCCTGGAGTTGCCGAGTTCCAAACTGGGCGCTTCGGCAGACCCGGCACACAAGATGCACCGCTTCGATATTTCCATGCTCACCCTGGTGCGCGACTCTAATGGCGAAGTGGTGGACAAGTATAGCCTCGAAAAGCCCTATTTCATTCCGGACGCCAATCTGGCCGCCGCCCGCGCCGACCAGTTGACCTATACGCATTCGCTCAACCTGTCGCCCGGCAAGTACACGGTGGAGGCCGCAGTGGTGGATCACGAGGGCCCGCAGGCTACGTCCGAGATCACCAGCTTTGAGATTCCCGAGCCGCCCAAAGGGGTCGCGATCAGCAGCCTGGCAATGGTGCAAAATCTCGATCCGGCCAAGGCGGACGCCGCCGACCCCTTCGTCATCCGCGATAAACGCGTGGTCCCGATGGTGGATGCGGCGGTGAGCCCCTCCGCCAAGCGTTGGATTTACTTTGTGGTTTATCAGGATAAGGCCAGCCAGGTAAAGCCCCAGATCCACATCCAGTTTAAGAACGGCGGGCAGGTGGTGGCCGACCAGATGTCGCCCCTGCCGGCGGCCGACAGGAACGGAGCCATCGCCATGCTCCTTGCCGCGCCCACGCGCCCCGGCGCTTGTGAGCTACAGATTACGGCGGTGCAGGGCAGCCAATCGGCCAGCGAGCACATCAGCTACGTGGGAAAGACGCAGTAGACCGCGCCGCGCAGCAACAGGCTGGCGATTTTCACAGATCCGCAGGCGCACGGCGGCTGATTTTCGATGAGGTGTGATAAACTGCGGGCAACATGCATCGAGTTGTTTGCACCCTCGCATTGGCAGCGTCTGCCCTGCTGGCGCAAGCCCCTTCGGGCCCTCTGGTCCGCCTTCATCCCGTCGTACTCGACGAGAAGGGCCAGCCGGTTACCGATCTGACTGCCGACGATTTCAAGATTACCGACCTGAGTAAGCCCGAGACGGTCTTCGCTTTCCATAAACCGGGCCACGAAGCGCCGCCCAAGGGCGATGTTCTGGAGTTTTCCAACCGTTCGTCGGGAAGCACGCCTTATACCCTCGCCATTCTTTTCGACATGATCAACCTGTCGGACTCCGACCGCCTGGAGAACTGGCACACTCTCGACAAGATGCTTCCGCAACTCGAATCGGGAGCCAACCTGTATTTATATGTGCTCAATTTGGAAGGCACGCTGATCCCGATCCATCCCATGGGCCCCGCGTCTCCCAAGGATAACGACTGGCCGAAAAGCATAGCCTCCGCCTTCGATAAAGTGATGAAGCAATCGAGCCACGGCCGGCCGGTGCAAGTGGGCGCTGAGGAGCAGGAGAAACGGACCTTCAAGGCTTTGGAGGATATTGGCAACAGCCTGGCGATGTACCCCGGGCAGCGGGAAATCCTGTGGATTGCCAATGGCCTGACCACCGTAAACGACCCCAAACTCACCCCCTGCAACGGCGATTGGGTGGAGTGCGGCCTTTATGTGCCGCACCTGGCCGTGACGTTGGCGGGGGATGAAGTAGCTGTCAATCCGTACGTGCTTGCCGGCAACCTGAACGCCGACGCGAACTATAATCTGGACCAGATGGCGCTGCTCACCGGTGGCCACTTTTATTCGCGGCAGGACCTCAAGCCGGTAATCGATCAGATCGGCGCGGCCGCCGCCGGGAGTTACACCGTGCTTTACGACCCGGGGGCCGACAACTGGAACAACAAGTGGCACCACCTCCATGTGACCACCGAGCGGAAGGGCGCGAAACTGCAAGTGCGCGAGCGCTATTACGCGGTCAGCAGCACCCTGAGCTCAACCGAACGCAGCAAGAACGTTCTGGCGATGGCATTCCAGGCGCCCAGTGACTTGAGCACCATCGGCTTGCGAGTGAAGATTACACCCCTGGAGGGCAAGCCGGGAGCGCACCTCCACATTGTGATCGACCCGACGGACCTGCTCTTACGCCAGCAGAACGGCAAGTACGCCGGCGCCCTCTACTGCCTGATTTCCGACCGTAACGATACTGCGCCCACCTCCCAGCCCTCGGTATTGGATCTCCATCCCGAGCTGACAGCAGACCAGTACAAAGGGGCGCTGAAGGACGGGTTGCCTCTCGATCAGGACCACCCGACCGACGCGACTCACTTGCGTGTGATCCTGCTGGATCAGAACACGGATGAGGTCGGCTCCGTGACGTTCCCGATCAAGTAGTCCGGTTTACGGTTCCATCCGGGCGCCCAACGATAGGGCGCCCTGCCTTCAATGCAGCTGTTTGGTTGTCGACGGGTGGCCACACGACTGCTTCGACACCCCCCGGTCTGTCGCACTCCAGCCTCTCTACATCCTCTCCAATGAAGTTTTACTTCTGTAAAAGGCCCCTCGCCGGGACCTGGCTGGCTCTTCCCGCTTTACAAGTTCACGTTAATTTTGCCGCGAGGCATGCCTTTTGGCGCCCCAGGCGCGCCGGTTAACCAAATAACGCCGAATCTCCGTTTTTCAAGAGATCGAGCGCGCCTCACGGAGTCATGCGCCGTCCAGCCCAGGGGATCGTATCCCTTCTTCGTTGAGCAGTCGCTAGCGGTGCCCCCGATTCGGGAGGCAATTGTCGGGGACGGCGGCGTCGCTGCTTAAGGTGTAGGGCCCTTGAGGGATAAAGGTTAAAGTTTTGGGAAGAGCGCTGTGGAAATCGCATCGATGGCGCATACACCTCCGTTAAGTGGGTGTCTAATTCGCCCTCGACTGAGGTCCAGGGAGGGCCGGATTTGGGTCTTCAGTCCTACGGAGGGTAGATTATGGGATTTGGGATCTGAGGTAATAAATTCAGGAACTTGCCGAGCCGGTGAAACGTTAACGCAACGGTTAACCGTTACTTGAGTAATGGAAAAATATTACGGTTGACACCGGGCATGCTTGGGCATATCGTCTATCAAAGGTACATCCTCCGCGTGGAAGGTGTGCGCTTTTACGAAAACAGGGGTTAGGCCCCGTAGTGAGCGGGGCAGTTTGATTCTCATTAGCAATGAATGAGGAAGGGGCAAATGAAAAAATTAGGTAAAGAGCCGGTCTCAGTGAGGAACCGGCAAAGTAATCCCGGACGATTTTTGTTGTTGGGGCTTTTGATCGCAGTGATTGCGTTCATACAACTGCCCGCGTACGCCCAGTTCGCGAGCGGTTCGATCGGCGCCACCGTTACCGACTCAACCGGTGCCGTGATCCCAAATGCGAAAGTTGTCCTTAAAAGCCAATCCACAGGCGCGGTTCGCGACAGTTCCACGAACACCGCCGGTAACTTCGATTTCCCGTCAGTACCGCCAGGCACCTATAGCATCACTATCAGTGCCACCGGTCTGCGGACTTCGGAGCAAACGGGGATTGTGGTGACGCAAGGCTCGAATTTGCGTCTCCCCACTATCTCTCTTCAGATTGAAACTCAGAAGCAAGAGATCGAGGTGGTTGCCGCCGAATCGGCAGTTGTCCCCGTCGACAACGGTCAATCCAGCCAAACGCTCAACCAGAGCATGGTGGAAAACATTTCGCTCAACGGCCGCGATGCGGCCGAGCTGATCAAGATTATGCCCGGTACTGCGATCTCCGGCGGTTTGAGCCAGAGCCAGTGGGGACAGGGAGCTGTAGCCACTTCGAGCAATAACGGCCCGATCGGCAAGTTCTCCGTCCAGGGAAGCGGCTTGAACGGCGCCATGACCATGACGTCTGACGGCGCCAACCTGCTCGATCCCGGCAACCAGGGAACCCAGACAGCCAACATCAATCAGAACCAGGTGCAGGAAGTCACGGTTCTGACCAACGCTTTCGACGCTTCGTTTGCCAAAGGCCCGGTCACCTTCCAGGCTATCGGTAAGAGCGGCGGCGCGCAGTTCCACGGGCAAGCTTATTTTTACGCCCGCAACGGCGCTTTGAACAGCAATGGCTGGTACAACAACTTCGAGAAGGTGCAGTCGCCCGCCAACAGCTTCTATTATCCCGGCGGCGACATCGGCGGTCCGGTACTGATTCCGGGCACCCACTTTAACAAGAACCACGACAAGTTGTTCTTCTATGGCGCCTACGAGTACATGAAGCAGCAGCCCGCCGGCTTCCTGGATCAGTATTTCGTTCCCACCCCGCAGATGCTGCAGGGGAACTTCACGCCGGCATACCTGGCGTCCCTCGGTCCGAACTTCGTCAACAATGTGTACCTCAATTCGGCCAACCTGAACTCCGCGATTTATCCCAGCGGTCAGATTCCGGCTTCCGATTTGAACGCCAGTTCGCTTGCGATGCTGAAACTGATGCCCGCTCCGAATGTTAATCCCGTAACCAACGTGACCGGTCTGAACTACCAGACGTTTATCGGACCTCCCGTCAATCGCTACGAGATCCGCTTACGCGGCGACTACAACATCAGCACCAACACCAAGCTTTTCTTCTCCTGGAACCATCAGATTGAGCACGATCAGAACCCCATCAGCATCTGGTGGAACCTGAACGGCTCGCTGCCGTACCCCAGCGCCCAGGATGCCAACCAGGACTCCAACGTGTATAGCGCCAACCTGGTACACGTCTTCAGCCCGACCCTGACCAACGAGTTCGTGTTCGCAGACGCTACCTTCCTGAACCCGATCCTCCTTTCCAACCCCGCCGCTGTGAATCCCAGCTCGATCGGATTCCAGATGACTGGTCTCTTCGCCAACCCCTACACCCCCATGATGCCCAATACCTATGGTTGGGGCGGTCAGGCCAACGGTGTGGTCGGTTTCGGAACCTACCAGTACGGCGAACCTTTCAATCCGGGCGGCAAGAATTCCTTCGGCAAACTGTCGCAGACTCCCCAGATCAGCGACAACGTGACGAAGGTTGCGGGTGCCCATACGATTAAAGCCGGCGTTTATTGGGACTATGCTCGCAACTACCAGACTTCCGGTAACCTTTCCGGCGGCACCAATGGCGCGGTTAACTTCGACGTTTGGGGCAACTCCAACATCAACACCGGGAACTACCTGGCCAACTTCGTCAGCGGCCGCGTCAATGGCTACTCGCAGGACAACGCGGAAGCAGTGCAGGACATGAAGTATCACCAGGTATCGTTCTTCATCAACGACCAGTGGAAGTTCAACCGCAGATTGACCCTCACCGGCGGTGTCCGCTTTGAGCACATGGGCAACTGGGTACCGAACGATCCCTACGGCGTTACGGTTTGGGATCCGGCCCTGTATAACAATACTTCGTCGGCCCCGGCCTTTACGGGCTTCACCTGGCACAGCGTCAACTCGGCCATCCCGACCTCGGGCTTCCCGAGCCGTTCGCTCTTCATCGAACCTCGTTTCGGCTTCGCCTATGACATCTTCGGCGATGGCAAAACGGTAGTTCGTGGCGGCGCCGGTCTCTATCGCTTCCAGATCGCCTACAACAATGCCAGCGCGGGCTACAACCAGCCGTTTGGATTGGAGAACGTCACCACAAACAGCAGCTGCTGCGTCGGTTACACGTCCTTCCCCCAGTATTCCAACGCGCTCGGCGCAGCCGGCCTGGGCACTGGCGTCAGCGCCCTGACCATGGGCGATGCACGCACCCCCAATACGTGGAGCTACAACGTCACGGTGTCGCAGCGCATGCCGTGGCGGTCCGTTGCCGAATTCGAATACGCCGGCAGCAAGTCGTATGACCTGCTCAGCGTCGGCGGCGGCACCAACCCCGGTTCCGTTGACGTCGTACCGCTGGGTGCGTACTTCGGCACCGATCCCGTTACTGGCCAGAACCTCTACAAGCAGGGAACTCTCCCGAGCAACTTCGGCGGCTCTCTCTTGAACGACTTCTACCCGTATCGCAATTACACCGGCATCAACCTGGTGGGCCACGAGAGCTACTCCAACTACAATGCGTTCATCGCAACGTGGCAGAAGCAGTCTGGCCGCATGACCTTCACGACCAACTACACGTTCTCCAAGAACCTGGGTTGCCGTGACAACCAGAGCAGCAACAACGGCAGCGATGGTTCTTCGCTGTGGCCGTATGACTGCGCGCACAACTACGGCGTGCTCTCGTTCGACCGCTCGCAGATCTTCAACGCTGCATACGTGGTTAATCTCCCGGATGCCGTCCATGGCAAAGGTGGCGCCAACATGGTCCTCGGCGGACTCACCAATGGCTGGATCGTTTCGGGCATCACGCAGTTACAAAGTGGACCGCCCCTGCAGCCGAACACCGCCGGCGACCTCAACGTTGCCTGGCCTGGCTCCATGAGCGCAACCAACTACCTGGGCACGAATGCCGTGGCCACGGTGGCTCCGCTGGTCACTTGCGATCCGCGCAAGGGCCTGACGGGCAACCAGTTCTTCAATCCGAACTGCTTTACCGCTCCTACCGGCGGTCAGGACGGAACGATCATCTGGCCGTATATCAAGGGACCCGCGTTCTTCAATAGCGATCTCGCGATCTACAAGGACTTCCACTTCAAAGAGAAGGACAAGATCGAGTTCCGTATGTCGGCGTTCAACTTCCTGAACCATCCGCTCTGGCAGTTCAACCAGGGTGGTGCTTCCGACGTCAACCTGAACTTCTCCAACTCCGCTGCCAGTTCCTGCGGCAACAGCCCGGCTCCTTGCGGGTTGAGCTTCTCGAACCTCAACACGACCACGACCGGTGCGCCGTTGTTCAAGAACAACGTACCGCGCGTGATCGAATTCGCCTTGAAGTTTATGTTCTAAGCTTCGCCGGCGAACGCTGGTATTACCAAAAAGGGGGCGGCTTCGGCCGCCCCCTTTTTGCGTCTGGAGATGTTCCTCGTACCCCCTGCAATTGCGATATCGTAGTGGAATATGTGGTGCCGAATCATGGCGTTCCAGGCCGCTGTCCTGTTCGCCCTTGCCGCCGCGGCCGGGGCGGCCGCGCAAACCTCTTCGAAGGAACAGTTCGACGATCTGTCGCGGCGTGCCCAGGCCGCCCTCGACGGCCACCCCGACCAGGCCATCGCCCTTTATAAGCAGGCGCTTGCCGTCCGCCCGGATTGGCCCGAGGGTTGGCTCTACATGGGGGGCGCGCTTTATGAGTCGAACCATTATGCCGAGGCCACTGACGCCCTGCGCAAGGGTCTGGATCTGGCGCCGGTTTTCGCCAACGGCTGGGCGCTTCTCGGACTCGCCGAGTCCCAACTGGACGATCCGGACCAGTCATTGGCCGACATCCGTAAGGGCGAGCAACTCGGTCTCAACGGGAATGTCCCGTTTGAAACTACGGTACGCGTACGGGCGGCGCAGCTTCTCATCAAGTCGTCGGGCTTCGACGAGGCGTTGGCCCAATTGCAGCCGTTGGCCAAGTATCCGAACGAACCCAAAGCGGTGGAGGAGACCATGGGACTGGTCGCGTTGGCCAGTCCGGTCGACCTCGCCGCTGTCTCGCCCGAACGCCGCGCGGTGGTGGACCTGGCGGGAAAAGCCGCGTGGGCATTCGCCAGCCAGCATGCCGACGCCGCATCCGCCGGCTTTCGCCAACTGGTGGCGCAGTATCCCACTCAGCCGGGCGTCCACTACGCTTTTGGCCTGTTCCTCATGGAGACCGACGTCAACTCGGCGCTCTCCGAGTTCCAGAAGGAAGTCCAAACCGACCCGCAGCATTGGCCGGCGCTCCTGGCGATGGCATCCCTGCAACTCCACCAGGGTGCGCCGGATAAGGCTATCGAGACGGTACACCTGGCCGAAAAGAGCGTGCCGCCGAAGTATCGCTGGCTCTGTCACCTGTACTTGGGGCGCGCCGCTCTGGACGGCAAACATGTCGACACTGCGACTTCGGAACTGCGGTCCGCCGCCCGCCAAATGTCCGCCAACCCGAGTGTGCACTTCTTCCTGGCGGAGGCGTATCGCGAAGGCGGCCTCACCGCGGACGCCGATCAGGAAAAGACGGAATTCGAAAAGGCGAAGACCCAGCAGGACGCTCTGGGTATGCCCGTGCTCCACCCGTTCGGCATCCAGGACAAGCACTGAGCTGCAGGAGTGTTGCGCGTCCTGACTGGGCCGAAAAGGAGCAAGAGGTTTCTACGTGGGCCCGGGTTGCCAACCGCTCCCGTGGGGATTCTAATAAGGGCAGGAGTATTTTATGCGCATTGCCGTCCTGATGATTTCCTGCGCGCTATGGTCCGCCGCCGCCGAGATCCCGCAAGGCGCTCACGTTCTGTTACGGCTGGAGAACTCCATCAGTACGCGCACTGCGCGCGAGGGCGACTACGTCTACATGCGGACCGCCGCGCCCATCGCCGCCGATGGCCGCATCCTGGTGCCGGAGGGCAGCTACGTGCAAGGCGAGGTCACTCACTCGGTGCGTAGCGGGCGCGTGAAAGGCAGGGCCGAACTCGCCATCCGCATCGACACGTTGACCCTCCCCGGCGGCAAAGTGATCAAGCTCGCGCCGCGCTTGGCTTCGGTCGATTCGGGCGGGACGGAGCAGAAGGTCGACTCCGAAAAAGGTATCGAACAAGGCAGCAGCAAGGGTGCGGACGCGGCACGCGTGGCCGAAATCGGGGGCACCGGTGCTGCCATCGGCGGCCTGGCGACGCGCACGTGGAGCGGCGCCGGAATCGGCGCGGGCGCGGGCGGGGCAGTCGGGCTGGCGAGCGTACTGCTGACGCGCGGACGCGAAGTGGACCTGCGCCGCGGGTCGACCATGGACGTGGTTTTCGACCGGCCTGTGCCCGTGGATTGAAACAAAAGGGCAGCGGTATGATGGAGCGTGATCCGGCATGGCTAAAGCCCGCTCCGTCCCGCGGCCCGCGCCTGTTTCCAGCGCGCCGTCGACAATTTCCCGCTGGTTTCCCGCTGTCGCCGGCGTTCTGACGGCGATACTCTGGCTGGGCTGGTTCTCGCCCGAGATTTCCGACAGCGATTTCTGGTGGCACCTCAAGACGGGCCAATACATCGTCCAGAAGCACGCGCTGCCGGTGCCCGATCCCTTCGCCTACACCACGGCGGGCGCGGGCGAGGCGTATGGCGGCGAGGCCGTCACGCGGTATTTCAATTTAACGCATGAGTGGCTGGCGCAGGCGCTGTTCTATCTGGTCTGGCGCACGGCCGGGTTCGGCGGCGTAGTGCTGTTTCGCGCCGCTCTGCTGGCGGCGATGTGCGGACTCGTCGGGCTGACCGCGTGGCGGCGATGCGGCGGGTTCTATCGTTCGCTGGCCGCGTCGTGTGCCACTGCCGCGCTGGCCATCCGCTTCGCGCTCGATCGGCCGTACCTCATCACCTTTCTGCTGCTCGCCGCGACCATCGCCATGCTGGAATATCGCCGCTGGCTGTGGCTGCTGCCGCCGCTGTTCCTGATCTGGGCCAACTGCCATGGCGGATTCTTTCTGGGATGGCTGGTGCTGGCGGCGTACTGCGCGGAAGCGCTCTGGCAACGGTCGGCGGACGCGCGGCAGCTTTGCCTGGTGAGCGCGATTTCAGTCCTGCTCTCGGGCGTGAACCCGAACGGGTTTCGCATTTTTGAGGTGCTGCTCTATTACCGGTCGAGCAGCCTGACGAAGAATCTGCTCGAATGGGCGCGTCCGCCGTGGTTCGCGTTCAACGAATTCACCGCGTTGTGGATCGCCGCCGCGCTGCTGATGGCGCTGGCGTGGCGGCGCGTTCGGGTGGTCGATTGGATCCTGCTTGCCGCGTTCCTGGCGGCGGCGTTCAGCGCGCAGCGCAATACCATTCTGGTGGGCCTGATTGCTCCGGTCGCGATCGTCAGTTATTTCCCATGGAAACGTGCGCTCGGGCCGCTGGTTCCATTCGCGGCCTCGCTGGTGCTCATCGGCGGCGCCATGGCGGCGTCCTGGGGGAGCGCCTTTCAACTGCGCGCGGCGGAGTGGCGCTATCCCGCCGGCGCGGCCGATTTCCTTCTGGCCCACCACGTCGGCGGCCACATCTTCAATACATATGAATATGGCGGGTATCTGATCTGGCGGCTTTGGCCCGAGCAGCAGGTATTCATCGACGGCCGCTCGCTCAGCGAATCGCTGTTTCAGGATTACGGCCGCATCCTTTATAACGTGGACGAGCCGGGCCAGAGCGCGCAGCAACTGCTCGACCGCTACGGCGTCGAGACCATCGTGATGAACAGCTTCGAGTACAGCGAGGGCCTGGTTTACAAACTGGCTCCCGCGCTGGCGGACCCGCAGCAGAACGAGTGGAAGCTCGTCTTCGAAGATCCCGCTGCCATCGTGCTGATGCGCCATCCGCCGGCGGGCGTTGCGCCGCTCGATTCTTTGCGCATCCTCACTCACATGGAAGCGGAGTGCGAACTGCACCTGCGGATCGAACCCAACATGCCGCTGTGCGCGCGTTCCCTGGCGCAAGTCTTCACGCAGGTGGGCGACCAGGCGCGCGCCCGCCAGTGGCTCGCGACGTATCGGCAGTACCCTAATTCCGCGCGCTGAGGTGTCGCCGAATCGAGACGGGCGTGACATTTCGGCATCGCCCCCCGCTATGTACAATAAACCCATGACACGCGCAGGGACTCTTCTGAGCGTTCGCCTTGCGATGGCGATCGGACTCGTTTCTATCGTTGCGGTTCTCAGTTCGCAGCCCACCCCGCGCGAGCAGGTGGGACCGCTGCCGGGCGGCGCGTTTCTGTTGAACAGCGGATGGGTTCTCGATCCCGTGGGGAAGCAGATTCCAGTGGACACGCTGCCGATGTCGTCGGCGCTTTCGCCCGACGGTAAATATCTGCTGGTGCTCAACGGCGGCTACCGTCCGCCATCCATCTCGATCATCGACACCGCTTCGGGCACGGTGGTCGGCACTCAGCCTGTGGCGGACGCCTGGCTGGGTATCGCATTCACGCCCGCCGGCAACCGCGTGTACGTGGGCGGCGGATCGAAGGCTTCGGTCTTCGAGTTCGATTTCGCGGATGGCAAGCTGACGCCGGCGCGTACCTTTCCGGTGCCGTCGATCGATCACGTGAGCGGCCACGATATGATCGGCGACGTCGCCATCACGCCCGACGGCCGCACCATCTATGCGGCCGATCTGTATCACGATTCCGTGGTGGTCATCAATCCGCAATCGGGCATGATCATCGGGCGCGTGAAGACCGGCCGCCGGCCGTATCGCATTCTGTTTCACCCCGACGGGAAATCGTTTTTCGTGACCAGTTGGGCCGATGGCACGATGGGCCACTACGACACCGCCAGCGGCAGCGAACTGGCGCGCGTTGCGCTGGGCATGCACCCCACCGATATGGTGTGGCGCGCGGGTGCGGTGACCGATTCGGATGGCGATGCGGCGAAGTATACGGCGCGCATTTTCGTGGCGGCCGCCAATACCAATAGTGTGTATTCGGTGGGCATCGACGCCGCCAAAGATCTCAGTGTGGTGGAGCGCATCAATATTTCGATGACGGCGCGCCAGCCGCTGGGCATGACACCATCGGCGCTGGCGCTCAGTCCCGATGGCAAGCGGCTCTTCGTCGGCTGCTCCGACGGCAACGTGGCGGCGGTGGTGGACGTCTCCACGGCGGAGAGCCATGTGGAGGGGTTCATTCCGACCGGCTGGTATCCCACGGCGGTGCGCGTGCTGCCTACGGGAACGCTGGTGGTGCTGAACGGCAGGGGCGTGCGGTCGTACCCCAATCCCGGCGGGCCGAGCCCCGGCAAGCACGTCGAACCGGTCCACGGAGGTGTGCGCGAGCCGGAGTATGTGGCCTATCTGCAGACGGGTACGGCATCGTGGATTCCGCCGTTCACGAACGATCAACTGGGTGCGTGGACCGATAAGGCGATGAAGCTCTCGGCGTACCGCGATGAGAAGCTCGATCTCCCCAGTACCTTCCCGCCGCAGATTCAGCACGTTCTCTACATCGAAAAGGAGAATCGCACCTACGATCAGGTGCTGGGCGACATGAAAGAGGGCAACGGCGATCCGTCGCTGGTGCTCTTCGGCGAGAACGTCACGCCCAATTTTCACAAGATCGCGCGCGACTTTGTGCTGCTGGATAATTTCTACGTGAACGCCGACGTCAGCGCCGACGGCCAGAACTGGAGCACGGCGGCGATCTCGCCCGACTGGGTGGAGAAACTCTGGCCTTCGGAATACGCCAGCCGCCATAAGCTGTACGATTTCGAAGAGCAGGACGTGGCTGCGCTACCGCCCGCCGGGTACCTGTGGACCAACGCCGCCATGAAGGGGCTCAGTCTCCGCAACTTCGGGTTCGTGGTGGAGAATACGAAAGAGATAGCGCCCTGGGGCGCCGACCAGATCGAGAAAATCAACGACCCGGCTATGCAGAAGGTTACCAATCGCGCCTTCCGCGGCTTCGATCTGAATTATTCCGACGTCGATCGCGCGCGCACCTTCCTGGCCGAGCTCGCCGACTATGAGAAGTCGGGCGATATGCCGCGCCTGATGGTGATGCGCATGCCCAACGATCACACTTCCGGCGTGGCGGCCGGAAAGCTCTCGCCTTTGGCTTACAATGCCGATAACGATCAGGGCGTGGGCATGATTGTGGAAGGTATTTCGAAGTCGAAGTTCTGGGGCAGTACGGCGATCTTCGTTCTGGAAGACGACGCGCAGAACGGCCCCGACCATGTGGATTCGCATCGTTCGCCGGCTTACGTGATTTCGCCTTATGTGAAACGGCACCAGGTGGACAGCCACATGTATAACACCACGTCGATGCTGCGCACCATGGAGATGATTTTGGGGCTGCGGCCCATGACGCAGTTCGACGCGGCGGCGCCGCCCATGACTGCGGTGTTCCAGGCGACGGCAGATATGACGCCGTATACGCTGGAGAAGCCGCGGACGCCGCTCGATCAGCGCAATCCGCCGCGCGCTGCAGGCGGGCTTGCCGACAACATGAAGTTCGACCGCGAAGACGAGAACGACGACGATGCGCTGAACGATCTGCTGTGGCGCGCCATCCGCAAGGACGCTCCGCCGCCGCCGGTGCGCAGCTATTTCGGGAAGTAGGGCGGGTATAGTCTGGCGCAAAGCCAGGTGAGAACGCCAAGAACGCAATCCGGCTCAGGCGAAGACTCCAGGTCAGGCCATCCTCGTCAACGAGTGACCAACTACACTAGAGGGGATGCCGCAGATACATCTGTGCTTCCTCTGGCACATGCACCAGCCTTTCTACAAAGACCTGGTGTCCGGCGAGTATAAACTGCCGTGGACGCGCATGCACGCGCTCAAGGACTACTACGGGATGGTGCGCGTGCTGGAAGAGTTCCCCACCGTGCGGCAGACCTTCAACCTGGTGCCGTCCATGATGGCGCAGGTGGCCGAGTACGCGTCGGGCGAAGCGCGCGATCCGTTTCTGCAGGTGGCGCTCAAGCCGGCCGAGGAGTTGAACCCGCAGGAGAGGGCATTCCTGCTCCGCCACTCCTTTTATTCCGATCCGCAGCACATGATCTATCGCTACCCGCGCTACGGCGAGTTGTACGACGCCTGGCAGCGGCAGAAAGAGAACGCGCGGTCCACCTTCGGCGCGCAGGATTTGCGCGATCTGCAAATGTGGTCGCAGCTCGCCTGGTTCGACGAGGAATATCAGGCGCACGATCCCGAGGTCCGCGAGTGGGTGGAGCGCGGCCGCAGTTTTACTCCGGTGGACCAGCAGCGCATGGGCGAAAAACAGCGCGAGATTGTCGGGCAGGTGCTGCCGATTTACCGCAAACTGGCAGGCACCGGGCACATCGAAATCTCCACCACGCCGTATTACCATCCCATCCTGCCGCTGCTGTGCGATTCCAATATCGCCAGCGTGTCGCACCCCAACGTGGCGCTGCCGCCGCGCTTCCGCTATCCCGGCGATGCGCGCGCGCAGCTCGCCATGGCGCGCGAATATTGCGGCACGACGTTCGGCACAAAGCCGGTGGGCCTGTGGCCGTCGGAAGGGTCGGTCTCCGACGAAGTCTTCACCATCGCCGCGGAACTGGGATTCGAATGGGCGGCTACCGATAGCGGCGTGCTCAACCGGACGGTGGGGCAAGGCGTCGGGGTGGACGACCTGTATCGTCCGTACCAGTGGCGGCAGGGCGGGAAGAGTATGGGGGTGCTGTTCCGCGACCACTTCATGAGCGACCTGATCGGATTCGTCTATTCGCGCATGGAAGCGGGCGCGGCGGCCGACGATTTTCTGCGCCGCATTCGCGAAAACTGCGCCGGCATTCTGGGGGCGGGGCGCGATGCGCTGGTGCCCATCATTCTCGATGGCGAAAACGCCTGGGAATATTACGATCGCAACGGCCGTGAGTTTCTGCGCCAGTTATACCGCCGTATCTCCGAAGACTCGCGCCTGAATGCCGTGACGGTGAGCGAGGCGCTGCGATTGATGGCGCCGCAGCCGCTCGACCACATTTTCCCGGGGTCGTGGATCGGCGCCAATTTCGACGTTTGGATCGGCGACCAGGAAGATAATCAGGCGTGGACGCAGCTTCTGCGCGCCCGCCAGACGTACGACGCGGCTACCGGCGTTTCCGAAGACCGGCGGCGCATGGCGATGGAGGAATTGCTCATCGCCGAGGGCAGCGACTGGTGCTGGTGGTACGGCCCGGAGCACGATTCCGCCAACCGGCCGGAGTTCGACCAGCTCTATCGCAGCCATCTGGCCAACGTCTATCGCTTCCTCGATCTCTCGCCGCCGGAGGAGCTGTCGCGTCCTATCCTGCGGGTGACCGTGCCGGAGGTGCATGTGCAGCCCTCGGGGCCCATCACGCCGACCATCGATGGCGAGGTGACGTCGTACTTCGAGTGGATCGGCGCCGGTACGTATCGCGTGGATGAGCGCTCAGGCTCGATGCACGGCAAGAAATTCGTGATCCGCGAGGTGCTTTTCGGTAGCGACGGCGAGAGCTTCTATCTGCGCGCCGATTTCCACCCTGGCTACGATGGCGAACTCTCCGCCATGGAAGCGCGGCTCAACGTGCAGACCCTGAGCGACGGCAAGAGCAATCGCGTGACGGTAGATTTCGCCGATGGCGGGCGCGTGCTGGAGAAGCTCGATCCGCCGGTGCAGGCGGCGCTGCGCCGCGTGCTTGAAGTCCGCATCCCGCTGGCCGCGGCATCGGTTTCGAAAGGCCAGGGATTGCGCTTTCAATTCTCACTGTGGGAGGGCGGACTGCCCATCGACGCGGTTCCGCAGCAGGGCTGGATCGAAATGAAGACCACCGACCCGGCGGAACTGGCGGAGTAGCGTTTGAATCGCCTTCCGTTTCTCGATTGGATGCGCGGGCTCGCCCTGGTGATTATGATCCAGGTGCACGTCTTCAATTCCTTCTCGCGAATGGATGTGCGCAACGCCGGAGTCTATGGATTGGCGGTCTTCGCCGGCGGGATGGCGGGGCCCCTGTTCCTCTTCATGGCCGGAATGACGTTCGCCTTCCAGATGGACCGGCTGGAGCACAAAGAGGCAAGCGCCCGCCGCCGTTGGCTGGCATGCCTGCGCCGCGCGGGATACATCTGGGGCGTCGCCTACCTGATTCGCATCACCGACTGGCTGGGCAGTTGGCCGCACGCGGGATGGGGCGAACTCCTGCGGGTGGACATTTTGAACAGCATGGGGCTTGCCATGGCGGTCTTCTCGGTGTCGGCGTTTTCGAGCGGCGGGCGCCGCATTCGCGGAGTGCTGGTGGCGGCCATTACCATCGCGGCGGTGTCGCCGCTGGTGGCGAACTGGGATTGGTCATGGGCGCCGGACGCGGTGCGGCAATACTTGCAGGCGGGCTACGGCCGGGGTCACTTTCCGTTCTTTCCGTGCGCGTCTTATGTTGGTTTCGGGATGACGGCCGGGTCGGCGGTGCGGCTTACCGGGATGGAACGCATGGATCGCCTCATGCAGTGGGCGGCGCTGCTGGGCGGCGGCGCGATTCTGGCCGCGCAATACGTGGCGAACCTGCCGTATTCGGTCTATCCGCAGTCAAATTTTTGGGTCGATAATCCGGCGCTGATCGTCATCCGGGTGGGAATCGCGCTTGTGATTCTGGCGGGATGCTACACGTGGACGGCATACGCCGCCGGCGCGGGCTGGAGTTGGATGCAGTCGCTCGGGCGCAACTCATTGATGGTCTACTGGGTGCATCTGGTGCTGGTGTACGGTCCCTTGACCGTAATGTTTCACAAGGCGCTATCGGCCGGCGCGACGTTGGCGGCAGTGGTGGCGGTGACGGCGCTGATGGTGGCGATGACGGCGGTCTGGCAGCGCTGGAAGCAAAAGCGCGTGGCGGCTCCAGCAGCGGCGTGACCTGTCAGGGCAATCCGGTTAGTTCCAGTGGGGCGCGCCGGCCAAAGGGATCGGCTTGCGGGCAGCCGCCTTTTCCGCCAATTCCGAGAGGATGGCGCCGCGCAGCACCTGGACCGCGGCGGTTTGCGCCTTGACCCATACCTGGTGGGCCGGACACCACTCCTCCCGGCTACAGGCGCGGTCGGCATTCAGGCAGATATTGAGCCGCATCGGGCCCTCGATGGCCTCCACCACGTCAAGCATGGTGGCGCGCCGGTGGATATTCGGTAGTTCGAAGCCGCCGGTGTTCCCGCGATGGGAAAGTACCAGCCCCGCCCGGGCCAGGCTCTGCAGTACCTTGGAAAGGAACTGTTCGGGACACTCCGCCGCGATGGCCAGTTCCGCACGGCTGGCACGCGTTTCAGGCGGTAAGCCGGCCAGATGGATCATCACCCGGACGGCGTAGTCGGCGGCCCTTGTTAGCTGCATAATAGGATTATAAGACTCTTATTGTCCGATTGAAACCCTGCTTGCATGTTTATTTCCAGGCCCGACGCTCGCAAAGGCCGCCCCGCGTTCGATATAATCCATCGATGCGGAAACTATCGCTTGCGTACTTTGCCGTCGCCGCCGCGACGCTGGCAGCCGCCACCTATGAGGCCTCTGTGTTCGGCTCGCTGCAGTGGCGGAGTATCGGGCCACCGCGCGGCGGACGCTCCATCACTTGCGCCGGCAGTTCCTCGCGCCCCTACGAATTTTATTTCGGCGCCACCGGCGGCGGACTGTGGAAGACCACTGACGGCGGCACTACCTGGCGCCCCGTCACCGACGGTCAACTCCACAGCTCCTCGGTGGGCGCGGTAGCCGTCTCGCAATCGAATCCCGACGTGGTCTACATCGGGATGGGCGAGACCGAGCTTCGCGGCAACATCATGCAGGGCGATGGCGTCTACAAGTCCACCGACGCCGGCAAAACCTGGAAGAACGTCGGGCTGGTGGATACCCAGGCCATCTCGCGCATCCGCATCAACCCCACCAATCCCGATATTGTCTACGTCTCGGCGTTGGGCCACCCTTACGGCCGTAACACCGAACGCGGCGTGTTCCGCTCCAAGGACGGCGGGACCACTTGGGAGAAGGTTCTTTATCGGGACGACCACTCGGGCGCGGTGGATCTGGTGCTCGACCCGCACGATCCCAACGTGCTGTTCGCGGCGATCTGGGATGTCAATCGCACGCCCTGGGGGCTGACGAGCGGGGGCCCCGGCAGCGGACTTTTCAAATCCACCGATGGCGGCGATCATTGGACCGAAATCACGCGCAATCCGGGACTGCCGGCGGGCATCATCGGCAAAATCGGCGTGGCCGTCTCGGGCGGCGATTCGAATCGCATTTACGCCATGGTGGAAAACGAAAACGGCGGACTGTACGTTTCCAACGACGCCGGCGCCACCTGGAAGATGATCAACGACAACCGCACCGTGCGGCAACGCGCCTTCTACTACACGCGCGTGTATGCCGATCCGAAGGCCAAAGACACGGTCTACGTGCTCAATACCAGCATGTACAAGTCGACCGACGGCGGCAAGACGTTCCGCACCATCCAGGCGCCGCACGGCGACCATCACGACCTGTGGATCGACCCGGAGAACCCGCAGCACATGGTCAACAGCAACGATGGCGGCGGCAACGTGTCGGTCAACGGCGGACAGACGTGGACACCGCAGACGTTCCCCACCGCGCAGCTTTATCACGTCGCCGTGACCAATGAGATTCCGTATCACGTATGCGGCGCGCAGCAGGATAGCTCCACCATCTGCACTCCGAGCACCGCCGGCGGACGCGGTGGTCGCGGCGCGGCGAATACTTACGGCGTGGGCGGCGGTGAAAGCGGCTACATCGCGCCCGATCCGAAGAATCCCAATATCTTTTACGCCGGCAGCCAGGGCGCGCTGCTCACGCGCTTCGACCGCCGCACCAATTACAGCAAAGACGTCCAGGTATACCCGCTGTTCTTTTCCGGCGAAAGTGCCGGCTCGCTGCCCGAACGCTGGCAGTGGACTTACCCCATCGTGTTCTCGCCGGTCAATCCCGAGATCCTCTATACGTCGTCGCAGCATTTGTGGAAGACCGTGGACGACGGCCATTCGTGGACGCGCATTTCCGGCGACCTGACGCGCGGCGATCCCAAGACGCTGGGCGATTCCGGCGGTCCCATCACGCACGACCAGAACGGTCCCGAGATTTACGGCACCATCTTCACCATCGCGCCCTCGCGCAAGGACGTGAACACTATCTGGACCGGTTCGGACGACGGCGTTGTCTACATCAGCCGCGACGCCAATACCAAGGCGCCGCACTGGACCAAGATTACGCCGCCCGGCATGCCCGATTTCGGGCGTGTGAGCCTGATCGAGGCCTCGCCGCACAACCCAGCCGCGGCCTACGTGGCGGTGAAGAATTATCAGAATGACGACCGCAAGCCTTACATCTTCAAGACTGCCGACTACGGGAAGACGTGGACCAAGATCGTCAACGGCATCCCCGAGGACGACTTCGTGCATGCGGTGCGCGAAGATCCGATGCGCGCGGGGTTGCTGTTCGCGGGGACCGAGCACGGCATCTACGTATCGTTCGACGATGGCGCGCAATGGCAATCGATTCGCCTCAATCTGCCCGACGTGCAGGTATCGGACATCGTGATGCAAGGCAATGACGTGGTGATCGCCACGCACGGCCGCTCGTTCTACATCCTCGACGACATCACGCCCTTACGCCAGTTGAAGCCCACGCTGACTTCCGAGGACGTGCACCTCTTCGCGCCGCCCAAGGCGGAGCGCAATGTGAGCCAGGCGCGCATCGATTACTACCTGGCGAAGCCCGCCAGTAAGGTGACCCTCGACATTCTCGACGCCAAGGGCGCGGTGATTCGCACCTTTACGGGCACGCCCAACGACCAGGCAGGCGGGCGCGGGCGGGGCCGTGGACGCGGCGGCGATGCGGCCGGCGAACCTGCGGCTGAAGGTGAGTTGGCGGGAGGCGGCGGCGGTGGCGGCGGCCGGGGTCGCGGCGGCGTGGTGAATGCGCCCGATAAGGCCGGTCTCAATCGCTTTACCTGGGACATGCGCTATCCCTCGGCCACGACTTTCGAAGGCATGGTCCTCTGGAGCGGCGATACGCAAGGTCCGGAGGCTGTGCCGGGCGCCTATTCGGTGCGCCTGACGGCCGACGGCAAAAGCTATACCGAAAAGCTGGTGGTAGAAAAGGACCCGCGCCTCGATAGCGTGACGGTGGCCGATCTGGCGGAGCAGTTCGCGCTCGCGCTCAAGATCCGCGACGATGTTTCGCAGGCCGACGAAATTGTCATCGAAGTTCGTGAACTGAAGCGGCAGATGGACGACCGCCTGAAGCAGGATAGCGACGCCGCGCTCAAGGCATCGCTCGACGCATTTCGAGAAAAGCTGACCGAGATCGAGGAGGATGTTTACCAGGTGCGCAATCGCAGCGGCCAGGATCCGCTCAACTTCCCGATCAAGCTGAATAATAAAATCGCGGCCTTGGGCGCGACGGTGGAGCACGGCGACGGCAAGCCGACCACGGCGTCGTACGAGGTATTCAAACTGCTCAACGGCAAACTGGCCGAACAGCAGAACAAGCTCGATACGCTGGTGAAATCCTCGCTGCCCTCGATCAATAAGCAGCTCGCCGATCATTCGCTGAAGGCGCTGGAGCCGACCAAGACGGAGACGAAAGCACCTGCCGCGGCGGCTGCGGCGCCTGCGCAATAGACTACGTTGCCATTGTTCACGTGGGGGCTGAGTTGTTCCGCACATTGGCGGAGTGAGTGCTCAGCAACCGTGGCGCCGGGAGCAGCGCGCCCTTAGTCCTCTCACATGAATCCGATTCGAGCGAGCCAGATCAGAGAAGGCGCACCCCATCCTCTAGGGGCTGCGTGGGATGGGAACGGCACCAACTTCGCCGTTTTCTCGGCGCACGCCACGAAAGTGGAAGTATGCATTTTTGACGACGATGGCCGGCAGGAAGTGCAAAGAATCGCCCTGCCCGAATACACCGACCAAGTGTGGCACGGGTATTTGCCGGATATTCACCCGGGTACGCCGTATGGATTTCGCGTGCATGGTCCCTACGAGCCGGAGGCAGGCCATCGATTCAACTCCAATAAGCTGCTGCTCGATCCGTACGCCGGCGCACACATGGGGCAGATCGACTGGAATCCGGCGCTTTTCGGCTACAAGATGGAATCGGGCGACGATACCACGTTCGACGACCGCGACAGCGCGCCGTTCATGCCGAAATGCACCGTGGTCGACCCGGGGTTCGACTGGACCGGACCGCGCGACCGGCCGCGGGTATCGTGGGACGATACCATCATTTACGAACTGCACGTCCGCGGTTACACTAAGCTCCACCACAACGTACCGGAAAACCAACGCGGCACTTATCGCGGGCTGGCATCGCAGAACGTACTGCGATATATCCGGTCGCTGGGAATTACTTCCGTCGAGCTGATGCCCATTCACACGTTTGTAAATGAAAGCCATCTACTCGACAAGGGACTGACGAATTACTGGGGTTATAACACCATTGGCTTCTTCGCGCCCGACCCGCGCTACGCTGCCAATCCGCGCGACAGTTTGCGGGAGTTCAAGGAAATGGTGGCGGCATTTCACGATGCCGGCCTGGAAGTAATTCTCGATGTGGTCTACAACCACACCGCCGAAGGGAATGAACTGGGCCCTACGCTTTCATTCAAGGGAATCGACAACGCGAGTTACTATCGGCTGGTTCCCGGTAAGAGCCGGTATTACATCAACGACACCGGTACCGGTAACACCGTCAATGTAAGCCATGCGCGGGTGCTGCAGATGGTGACGGACAGCCTGCGCTACTGGGTCCAGCAGACGCGCATCGACGGATTTCGGTTCGACCTGGGCACGATTCTGGCGCGCGAACCGAACGGGTTCGACAACCAGAGCGGATTCCTGAAGGCAGTCAGCCAGGACCCGGTGCTTTCCACCGTGAAGTTGATCGCCGAGCCCTGGGATTGCGGTCCGGGCGGCTACCAGGTGGGCGAATTTCCGCCCGGCTGGGCCGAATGGAACGATAAGTTCCGCGGGAATGTGCGCGATTTCTGGCGCGGCCAGTTATCCGCCAGCGCGTTGGCGGAGCGCCTGTGCGCCTCCGCTCCGCTGTTCAACCACGAGGGACGGCGGCCGTGGTCCTGTATCAACTTCATCACGGCGCACGACGGTTTAACGCTGTGCGACGTAGTGAGCTACAACCAGAAGCACAACGAGGCGAACGGCGACGATAATCGCGACGGCACGTCCGACACGCGCTCCTGGAATTCCGGCGTGGAGGGCCCCACGGAGAACCGCGCGATCCGCAAATTGCGGGGCCGCCAGATGCGCAATCTGCTATCGACCCTGCTGCTCTCCCAGGGCACGCCGATGGTGCTGGCGGGCGACGAGTTCGCGCGCACACAGAAAGGCAATAACAATGCCTACTGCCAAGACAACGAAATCAGTTGGGTGGATTGGACGCTCGCCCAGAAGAATAAGGTGCAGATCGAGTTCTTCCGCAAGCTCACGTCCATCCGCCACAAATATCCCATTCTGCGACGCAATCTATTCCTGAACGGCGACTACATCGAAGAGCTCGAGGTCCGCGACGTCACCTGGATCAACGCCAACGGTTCCCAGATGACCAAGGGCGACTGGGACGATCCGGCAACGCGCTGTTTCGGTGTACTGCTGGACGGGCGCGCCCAGACCACCGGCATTCGGCAGCGCGGCAAGGAAGCGACCCTGCTGATGGTGATCAACGGCTACCACGACGCTGTGAACTTCACCTTGACGGCGTGCGCGGGCGAGGGCGAGTGGGAATTGCTGATCGACACGAATATTGCGGCGCCGGAGGCGCAGCCCCGGTTCAAGATGGGCTCGGGATATACGGTAACCGGGAGATCGCTGTTGCTGTTCGCGTTCGAGGCGGCGAAAAAGGATTAAGCCGCGAAGACCGCCACCGGCAGACGCCCGAACGCCGCGTCAAGATCGACCGCGCCATCTGCCACGGATATTTCCGCCCCCGTAAACACATTGCGCAGGGCGCACCCCGCCGCGAAATCGAAGGGCAGGCTGGTTCCGGCAAAGCCCGGATCGGCTTCCGCCTGGGCGGGGAAGCGCGCCGCCAACACCACCACACAGCGAGTCCCGAAGCGCCGCACAAAACCGCAGAAGCGGTCCGCCTTCGGCCCTGTTGCCGTCAGCGGCTCGTATTCGCCTACCTGAAAGAGTTCGGGTTCGGCCCCCCGCAGCGCGAGCAACTTCGAGATCGCGAACAGCTTGATGCCGCCGTCGCGCCAGTTCTCGAGCAACCGTTCTATTTCGGCGCCCCCTGCGGGACCGACGGACGCCAGCAGACGAGAGCGCTCCTCATAGTTCACCAACCGGCGATTGTCGGGATCCACCAGGCTCAAGTCCCATAGCTCACTGCCCTGATAGATATCGGGGACGCCAGGGCAGGTCAGTTTCAAAGTACATTGCACCAGGCTGTTGTGCACGCCGAGGCGCGCGATGCGTTCCTGAAAAGGCAGAAATTCCGATAGAAATCCATGCGACTCCTCGGGATTGAGCGCCCCTTCCACGAAGGCGAGCACGGCGTTCTCATACGACGAATTGGGCGCCGCCCAGGTGGAATGCACTTTGGCTTCGCGCATCGATTTGGTCATCGCGCCCTTCAGACGCTCCGCGAATTTGCCGAGCGGCGCGGGGTCCGGTTCGCCGATTCCGGTTAGCTCCGCCGGCCAGGCGCCGAGCATGAGCTGATAGAAGAGATACTCGTCGTTGCGATCGGGCGGCGCACTGGCTGCCAGGTCGCCCCGCCGCGCGCGCAGCATGCGGCTCCAGGTTTGCACCTGCCGCGCCCACTCTTCCGGCAGTTCGGAGAGCGCTGCCAGGCGCGCCCGCATATCTTCGCCGCGCTTGGTATCGTGCGTGGCGGTGGCCAGCATCGATTTCGGCCATCGCCGCGCGCGCTGCGCGTTGGCCTTGTGAAAATTGCCCGGGGTGATGCCGAACTGGTCGGGATCGCCACCCACCTCATTGAGGGCCACGAAGCGGTAATACCGGTAGAACGCCGTGTCCTCCAGCCCTTTGGCCATCACCGGACCGCTGTATTGCTGCACTTTTCTGGCGAACCGCAGCACCGCCTGGCGGCTGAATCCGCTGTGCGGTTGCGCCACCAAGTCGCCCGAAAGCAGCTTGGCGACGAAGTCGTAAACGCTCTCATCCAGATCGGTGCTGTTGCTGCGCACCTTTTTCAACGCCCACGTGAGATCGCGGCGGCCTTCGTCGGAGAGTTCACCCTGCGCGTCGATGTAGGTGCGGTAGACCGGAAAGCTGGCGACCACTTCGCGGATGGCGCGCTGCAGGCCGTTCTGCGTAAAATCGGCGGTGCGGGGATTCTGGTGCGCCACGCGTTCCGCCTCGCGGGCCAGGGCGTGCAACTCGCTCGCCATTTCGTTGTGCATGATGCGCAATTTGCACTCACGCACGATTTCGGAAAACTCCTTCTGCTCGCCGATGAAATCGCGGTAGGTCTGCGAGAAGCCTGCCTCGCCGGCGGGATCCACCAGCAATCCCAGCAGGAGGTTGGCGAATTCGTATCCCGTGCTGCCATCCACCGGCCAATCCTCGCGCAGGCCTTCATGCCGTGCCAGGATCTTTTCGATGATCAGATAGAACGGATCTTCGGCGCGTCCGGTGAGCGGGCTCGATCGCAGGCGCTCGAAGTATTCCTTAGGGTCGAGCAGTCCATCCACGTGGTCGATGCGCAGGCCGTCGATAGTGCCGTCGGCCAGAAGTTGGAACACGAGCCGATGGGCGTGTTCGAAAACGTCCGGCAACTCCATGCGCAATCCGGCCAGATCGTTAATATCGAAGAAGCGGCGGTAATTGATATCGTCGGCGGCCACGCGAAAGTTGGCGGCGCGCCAGTTCTGTTGGCGAATGAGGGCACGCAGTTGGTCCCAGCCTTGCGGGCCGGATGCCTCTCCGTTGTAGCGCGCCACGGCGCGCGCGATGCCGTTGCGGACTTCGCCGCTCTCACGCGCCGATTGCGCCAGCAGCGCCTTCAGTTCCCGTGCGCGCCGCGCGGCCTGCGGACGCCACTCCGGCAGATTGGCGAACGCGTCACCCAGACGTTCCAATTCGGGAACCGCGTCGCCCAGGATACGGCCGTAATGCAGCGGGCAGATGGGCAGCTTATGGAAATCGTATGCCCATACAGCGAACGAGCCTTCTTCTTCGTCGAACTTCAGCACCAGCTTGCCGGCATCCAGTTCGATACCGTATTGATCGCCCAGGAACGGCACGAGCAGCTTCTCTTCCAGAAACTGCCGGTCGGATTGCCAGTCGATATCGAACCAGCCGGCGTAGGTGGAGTCGCGGCCCCATTCGAGCACATCGAGCCACAGCGGATTGTCGGCGCCGCCCACGCCCATGTGGTTCGGCACGAAGTCGAGCACTTGGCGCAGTCCGTTCTCGCGAAAGGCGGCGACCATGCGCTCGAAGTCGTCCGCGCTCCCGAGTTCGGGATTGATGGCGTGATGGTCGACGATGTCATATCCGTGGGTGCTGCCGGGGCGCGCCTTCAGCCACGGCGATGCGTACACGTGGCTTACCCCCAGGCGCGCGAGATAGGGCGCGATGGCCGCGGCGTCGGCGAAACCGAACTGCTTGCGGAATTGTAGACGATAAGTGGCGCGAGGTGTCATCGCGGGAGCGCCTCCGTGAGTCGGCGGAGCATTACGCGCCAATCGCGCGCCGGCGATTCGACCGCCAGGAGCTGAAGCTGTTTTGCGATGTCGATGACCTTTCCCTCACACCAGGCGGGCGCTGGAGATAGCACTGCCCGACACTTCCTGCATGACCTGTCCCCGTATCTTCCGCCACGATTCGCCGCTGCGCAGTGGAGGTACTGAACGCCATTATATGATCGATCCGCGGGCAGCGCTGGCACTCCGCGTACATTGCTACTCGCCGGCGATGTCGTGATATACTCCCTCAACAGCCCCCCTAGGCCCGTGTTTCAGAGAGGTTTTATGCGAACATTGATCCGCTTTTCCGTCGTTTCCGTCGCGGCAGCAGCCTTCTTATACCAACCGCTGATTTCCGCTCCACCAGAAGTCCCCTTGTACCAGAGGTTCCTGAGTCCGGCATCGCCACAGGAGGTAGTGGCGGCGCTGAAGGCAGACCGCGTGGCCTGGGTGGATTACGCCGAAGGCAAGCGCAATGCCTATGCGGCATCGGCGCCGTTATTCACTCCGGTGCGTCTCACCAATTTCACTAAAGACGACGGCATCATGATGTCGGAAATCAAGATCTCCGACGACGGCAGCACGGTCATCTTCCTGCGCGGTGAGCAGCCGAATCGCGATGGTTGGGCTCCCGATCCCACCGCCGATCCTAACGGGCCGGAACATGCCATCTGGGCGGCGCACACCAGCACGCCGGGTAGCGCGTGGCGCGTAGTGGACGCCAACAATCCCGAAATTGCCCCCGATGGCAGCTCCATGTTGTTTGTGAAGGACGGGCAAATCTATCGCGCCAAGCTGACGCCTGTGAAACCGGCCAGCGAAATGGATCGCGGCGAGAAGCCGTTTATCGAAATCTGGGGCGTGCAGAGCTCGCCCAAATGGTCGCCCGACGGCCGCAAGATCGCCTTCGTGAGCACGCGCACTGACCACAGCTTCATCGTGGTGTACGACATGGCCACGCGAACGGTGAAATATATGTCGCCGGGCGTGGACTTCGACACTATGCCGATGTGGCTGCCCGACAGCAAACACGTGATCTTCGTGCGGCAGCCCGGTCTACCGTTCGGGCAGCAGTCGCAGCAGGGCGGCGGTGGAATCGGATTGCCCAACGGACCGGCAGCGCAGCCGGCAGCAGCGGCAGCGCGCGGCGGGCGGGGCAATGGACGCGGCGCGGGCCGCGGCGCACAGGAAGCGACAGCAGCGCCGGCAGTGACGAATAACACTCCGGGCCTGATGCACGCCACGTTCCGCGGCGGGTACACGCTCGAAATCTATAAGGGCGACGCCAATACCGGCGAGACGGTTGAGACCTGGCACAACCTGCCGAACGATCCGCTGGTCAGCACCCTTTCTAATCCCCACCTGGCGGGCAATCGCATTGTCTTCGAGCATGTGGTGGGTCGGGGCGGGCGCGGAGGACGCGGCAGGGGCGGACCTGGATTCACGCCGCCGCCGGAGCCGGCCCAGAGCGGACCCGTGGATGAGTGGGAGCGTTATTACTCGCTCGACATTATGGACGCATCGGCCCGTCCGGTGCTGCTGACCACCACCGATGGGCTGATCGAGGATCGCACTTCTATCGAAGTGTCCTCCGACGAGAAGACGTTCTACTATTGCACCAACGCTAAAGACATCGAGCGGCGCCATATTTGGGCGGTACCGGTGGGCGGCGGCACTCCGGTGCAGATCACCACGGGCGACGGCGTGGAGACCTATCCGGCGCCGTTGGCCTCCGGCAAGTACCTGGCGACCTTGAGCGCCAACTGGAACATGCCGCAATCCCTGGGCGTGTGGAAGATGGCGGCCGACGGTCCGGCGAGCGCGGCGGCGCCGCAGAAAATTGTCTTCCCGACTTCGCGGCCAGGCTTCCCCACAGACCTGCACGTCAAGCCCGAAATCATCATCACGAAGGCTGCCGACGGGCTCGAAATCCACAATCAGCTCTTCCTTCCGAAGAACATGAAGCCCGGCGAACGGCACCCCGCGATCATCTTTGTGCACGGCGGACCGCCGCGGCAGATGATGCCCGCTTACCACTACATGCAGTTCTACCACTGGGCCTACGGCATCAACGAATGGCTGGCCAATGAGGGCTACGTGGTGATGTCGATCAATTACCGGCTCGGCATCGGCTACGGCCGCTCGTTCCGCACGCCGGGGCACACCGGCGCCGGCGGCAATGCCGAATATCAGGACGTGGTGGCGGGCGGCAAGTACCTGCAGTCGCGGCCCGATGTCGACCCCAATCGCGTGGGCATCTGGGGGCTTTCGTATGGCGGCCTGCTGACGTCGCAGGCGCTGGCGCGGAACTCCGATATTTTCGCCGCGGGCGTCGATCTCGCCGGCGTGCACCTGTTCGGCAGCTCGCTCGATCCGGAGTCAGTGTCGTATCAATCGTCCACCATCGGAGCAATCGACGGTTGGAAATCGCCCGTGCTGCTCATTCAGGGCGACGACGATCGCAACGTGGCGTTCCAGCAGATGACCGGTCTGGTGCAACTGCTCCGCCAGCGCGACGTGCATTACGAACTCCACGTGTTCCCGGACGACGTGCACGAATCGTTGATTCATGCCCGCTGGATCTCGTTCCTGGGGTGGATGGATACCTTCCTCCATAAATACCTGTGGGATAAGACGCTGACGGCGAGTAAGTAGACAGGGCGGGCGACGCTTCTTACCGGAGAATGTCGATATTGCCGTTCTGATTTGTAAGTTTCAAAGAACAGCCGCCGCCGGCGATTTTGCCGGAGACCGAGTCATTGCCGACTCGGCCGCTCAGAGTAAGCGGCGGTTCCGAATGAATCTGCCCGAATGTGGTGCTGGCCGTCAAATCGAACCCGAGTGCGCCCGGCAGCACCACTTTTATCGGTGCGAAACTGGTATTCACCGAGATGGGGTGGCACACTCCCGAAGCCTTGGTGCGAACGGTCACCGACCCGCTTTGGTTCTCGACCGTAATGGGTTGCGCAACGTCCTCCACCTGGATGCCGCCGAACGAACTCTTGGCGTAGACCTCGCCGCCGATGTCCACCGCGCGAATGTTAGCGCTCTGGGCGGTGAGGTGGGCGCCTCCTTTCACTCCATGCACGTCGATTGCGCCGAACGTGGTGTCCGCAATAACCGGCCCCCCCACTGTGTCGCCGGTGATCTGCGAACTCTCCGCGTGGACCGTGGCTCCCTTTCCGATGTTCGAAAAATGGACCGAACCAAAGGTGGTGCGCAGATCGGCCGAGCCGGCGATTGCCGTTGCCTCCAGGTCGCCGTTCTGGCTGCGCACCGTGAGGTCCGACTTCGTGTCGCGCACCGTCACCTTGCCGAAGGAATCGCTAATGTGAATCGGCCCGCCGACGCCGCTGGCGGTCACATTGGCGTTGCCGGATGCGATGTCGAGCCGCTTCCCGACGTTGGTGACCTGAATCTCGCCGAAGTTGTCGCGCACGTCGAGCGCACCGGTGACGTCGCTCGCCGTCACTCGCCCGTTCGAGTTGACGATGGTGACATCGCCATCGTTGCGCGCGAGCACGATATCGCCGAACGAAGTTTCGATGTGCTGCCGGCCGCGGCCGCCGGTAAACGACACCTTGCCGTTGCCCGCCACGATGTTGGCAGGCGCATGCAGGCCTGTGACCGACACAGCGCCGAATTGATCGCGTAAATCGAGCGGCGCGTTCTCCGGCATGGCGATCTCAATATCCACCGCCCAGGACAGATTGCGATGTCCGCTAAAGAAGCCGGTCTCCGGAAATTCCGTGCGCACCAGGACGCCGGAGGCGCTTTCTTCCACCTTGACGTTGATCTGGTCGCAGCCCTGATGCGCTTCTTCCAGGCGGTCGGCCGAGCAGCGGAGCGAGGCGTGCACATCGACCTGGTTTTGAGCTTGCGTGTGGATGGCGATGCTGCCCTGCGAGTGCTCCACGCGCAGGGAGCGGCCGGCGGCCAGCGGCACGGATTTCTGAATATCGCGCGACACTTCCTGGCGGGCGCTCAGGACCATGGCGGAGTACGCAATTATTGTTAACTTAATGCCGGTTCGCATTGTTCATCCACTCCTCTAGAGTCTTCTTCTTTTCGCCGTATAGCGACGCCAGTTCGGTCTGCAGGTAGGCGTTGTAGGGGTTCTGGGAAGCCGTGGCCTTCAATTGCACGATGGCCGAATCGAGCAGCGTGAGCTTTTCGCGGTACGCCGCGGCGAGCGGCGAAGGCGACCGTTCCAGTCCCGGTCCGGCCGCCGCGGCCAGATTGGCGATCGACCGGGCGTAGGCGGTTTCGGCCTGGTGCACCTGTTCCAGCGCTGCCTCTGTCAGCAATTCGCGGCTGGCCGGGCGGCTCTGGCGCGGCGAAGAGAGCACCACGGCCAGCAGAACGGTGGCTGCCATCGCCAGAGTCCACCGCCATGGCCGCGATTTGGGCGCTCGCTCCGGTTGCGCGCCCAGCGTGGCGGCGATCCGCGGCCAGAGCTCCGGGCTGTCCCACTCTTCGTGCAATTGCGGTGCGACGCGCGAGAGTTCCGACCACAAGAAGAGCTGCGCGCGGCACGCCTGGCAGCGTTGGGCATGTTCGCGGGCGTCCGGCATCAGTTCCGGCAGGCGAAATGCGCGTTCCAAATCGTTGCATTCGAAAATCATGGCGTTGGCTCCGTCAGGAGACGCTGCAATTCTCTCTTCGCCTCGAACAGCCAGGCTTTCGACGTCCCTTCCGGGATCTCCAGAATGGCTGCGATCTCCGCGTGTTTCATACCCTCCACCGCAAATAACAGGAACACCATGCGCCGCCGTGCATCGATGCGGCTGAGTGCCTGGTTGAGCTGCGCGCGCAGCGTGAACTGCGGCTGCGGCTGGTGCGGCTGCTCCTCGCCCGCATGTTCCGCCGCGCGCTGCCGCCGGCGAATCAGGTCATAACAGGCGTTGATGCAGATACGGCACAGCCACGTGCCGATGCTCGCTCCGCCGGCGAAGCCATCGATGCCGCGGTACGCCTTGAGAAACGTTTCCTGCACGGCATCTTCGGCGTCCTGCCGGTTGCCCGCGGTATGGTACGCAATGCTTTTCAGCCGTGCGCTGTTCGTCCGGTAGAGCTCTTCGAACGCACGGATTTCCCGCCGCCGGCAACCTGCCAGCAGGTCGCCCTCGGATTCATAGCGGGCGATCGGAGACCTCTTCGTCAGCGCCAGCAGGCTTGCTCCCATCTGTTTTCGATCGTTCTGAGCATTGGACGGCCGGGAAAGCAAAATCGTTGGAATTCGCCGGCCTGTTATGCTACCTCATTGGTGTTCTGGTATTGGTGCTTCGTCGGGCCGGCGCTGCTGCTGGCCATTCTTTCATTGCGCGGCGAACGCAAGCGGGCCGCATATGTGGAGCGGCGGCTGGCGGAGACTCCGGGCGATCTGCCCCCGGCCTCTATCATCGTGCCGGTAAAGGGCGACGATTACCATTTGCGCGACAATCTGGCCGCCCTGGCATCGCAGGATTATCCCGATTTCGAGCTGATCGTGGTGGCGCATGCGGCGGCCGATATCCCGCCGGGGGTGCTGCCGAGCGGCGTCCGCGTGGTGCTCGCGCCGGGCGGGGAAGCGTCCACCAGCGAGAAGGTCCACAACTTACGGACGGCGGTGATTGCCGCGCGCAAGCGCAGCCACGTGTATGCCTTCGCCGATTCCGACGGGCGCGTCACCAAACGGTGGCTGCGCTCGCTGGTGGCGCCGCTCTCGGCCAAAGGCGTTGGCGCATCCACCGGATACCGCTGGTACGCGCCTGTCCCGCCCACTTTCTGGACGCTGATGCGCAGCGTATGGGATGCCGTGGCGCTTAGCCAGTTGGGACCGGGCGATTGCGGCTTCGCGTGGGGCGGCGCCATGGCGATGCGCCGCGAGGTGTTCCACGAACTCGACGTGCGCGGCCACTGGCAGGACACGGTGAGCGACGACTACACCCTGACAGCGGTGGTTCACGCAGCGAAGTTGACTATCGCATTCGCCCCCGGCGCCATGGTGCCGTGCTTCGAACGATTGCCGGCGGGCCGTATTCTGTCGTGGATGCGCCGGCAGTTAACCATCACGCGCGTCTATAACGGCCGGCTGTGGTGGCTCGGACTGGCGGCGCACATCTTTTATTGCGGCGGCATGGCGGCTTCCACCGTGGCGTCGCTCCGCGGCTTCCGGTTGGCCGAGTGGGCGCTGATCGCGCAGCTCTCTCCGGGCATGCTGAAGGGACTCAATCGCGCCACCCTGGCTAAGGCGGCGCTGCCGGAGTGTGAGGCGTGGTTCAAGCGCCACCTGTGGGTGCATGCCGTCTGGGTGCCGTTGGCGACATGGCTCTGGTTGTCGGTCTTGGTGGCCTCGGCGTTCGGCAACACGATCCGCTGGCGCGGGAACACTTACCATTTGCGCAAGCCGCATCGACAAAGCTCCGTCACCCAGTAAGAATGTGGTTTAGGTGCGTTCGAGCACATGGTCACTCAGTTGCAACTCTCACTGCGTAGAATGCGGAGGCGAGATGGTAACTACTCTGAAAGACGTAGCGGAAGCGGCCACCAACATGAGCCGCGATGTAAAAGATTCCGTCATGGAATTCGGTAAGTCGGCGGGTAGAAAAATCGACACGGCACGGGAACAGACGGGTGACGCATTGCAGAGCGCAGCGTCCTCGGTACGGGAAGGTTCAGCGCGTATCGATGTGTTCGCGGGCAGCGCCGCGAGCCGGTTAGATGCCGCTGCTACTGCTGTGAAAGACGCCAACATGAAGACCGTCTATTCGGGGCTGCGGCGATTCGGGCAGTCTAACTTCATCGCCACGGTCGTCGCGGCGGTCGCCGTGGGGTACCTTGTGGGCGCGGCTTTAGGCCGCAAGAGCGCCAGCTAGGCCGGCGTTCGAAAGGAGGACCAAGTGAAATTCCGTATTGCATTGTTGTCAGGAGCATTCTTGTGCCTCGGGGCGTTTGCCCAGGGGCAAGCCACCAATCCCAATCAAAACACCAAAGCCACGCAACAGCAGAGCGCGAATCGCGTGAAGAGGCCCACCAGCACCTCGGGACAATCCGTGACAGGCTGCGTGGACGAGACGAACGGGCACTATGTCCTGCGCGATGTGCAGACCGACCAATTGATCCGCCTGCAACCGGGCGGCGAAAATGCCGACAACGACTTCGCGCGTTTCGTCGGCCATCAGGCCCAGGCCAGCGGGATGCTGTCTTCCACTGGAACGATGACGGTAAGCCACATCGGGCAGGTGGCCGATATGTGCCCCATCGGCAAGTAAGCGTCAGGCCTTGTGAAATGCCATGCCGGCGAAGCTGACCACGCTGCGGTCGTCGATGTTCCATTGCTCGTAGCGCAGCAGGTCGCCGGTCGCTTTGGGCGCTGTCTTCAAAAAAGTGTAGAAGGGCGATGAGCCACACCACTTCAAGTCATCGTGGTGTTCCTGCACCAGCGCCCAGAAACCTTCCGCATCGAGGGCGTTAATGCGGGCGATGCGCTGGTCGTCGCGATCGGCCACGTTCTGCATGACGCCTTCGCCGGCGCGGCATTCGAAGCGATCTTGATAGCGCGCGCCCATGTGGGCCATGTCGACGCCGAGAATCCAGAAGAGACGGTCGGCCTCACGGTCGCGCAGTTCGCCCAGGGAGTCGAGGAAGCGCTTGACGCCGTCATCGTCCTCCGGCTTTCCTCCACGATAAATGCTGTGCGCGTACGATCCGCAAAGGATGGGCAGGACTTTCACATTGGCGCCCATCAGGTGCTGCAGAAAAATAATCTGCAATTCGATGGTGTGCTCGAAGGAATGGCAGTAGTCTTCCATTTCCACGGCGCCCTCGGCGCGGCTGGCGAGCCAATCCACCAGCCGGGTATCGGTTTCACTTTCCCCCAGCGGGGTGCGAAAACGTTTGCGTGTGAGTCCGAACTTCTCGGCAGCGCCGTAGTGGGACGTGGCCAGGATGACGAACGTGCGGTCGCGATGTTCAGGCCGCAGCATGCGGTACGCCGCCTGATAGGATCGCCATCCGCCCGAAGGGCTCACGTGCGGGGCCGCGATAGCGAATAGGCCGTCTGCCGCCGGCGCGGCAGCGCCAGCGTCCTCTGCCATATACTCCACCATGGTGCGGTGCAGTTCCTCGGGATCTTCGGGGTAGGCCGACCCAGCGTGGGCCGGTTCGCGCACCGCTTTTTCCGCGAACTCACGGCGCTTCTCCCCCTGCATGCGGACGAAAGTTTCGTCTTCCAGGAATCCGGCTTTCGAAAGCGTGTCGGTGAGGTGCCGCGAGATTTCTTCCGTCTCCAAGCGTCCCGTGATGCGCGCCAGCGCCGCACGCAGATCGAGCTCTGTGTGGCTGCCGTCGAAGCATTCCAGGCATTCCACCAGCGGCGGCGGAATGATCAGCATGGCGTCGGAGAAATGATAGGGGTCGCGAATGAACAGCCCGGGATCCTCGCGCGAAGGTGAGGGCATGAAGTCGAGCGTCATGCGCAGACGAGGCAGCGTGGTGGACACTTCGTCCTATGGTATCGCAGCTACCTTCGCCAACTCGCGATACTTGCGGAGCAGTTCGTATAGAACTACGCCGCCGGCTGTGGCCACATTGAGCGAATGCTTGAGGCCCAACATGGGAATGCGGACATACGTGTCGCACAGCGCGGAGACCTCCGGCTGCAACCCCTCCACCTCATTGCCGAAGATCACGCAGACCGGAAAGCGCGGCGTCCAATCGTACAGATCGACCGCATGCACGCTGGTCTCGACGGCCGCGATTTCGTAGTCTCGCGCGCGCAACGTTCGGATCGCATCGAGCGCGCCCGGATGGTGTTCCCAGGCCACCGTCGCCTCCGCGCCCAGCGCAGTCTTGGCGATTTCCTTGCGCGGCGGCATGCCGGTGATCCCGCAGAGGTGGAGCTTCTCGATGGCGGCGGCGTCCCCTGTGCGGAAGAACGCGCCTACGTTGTAAAGGCTGCGAATATTGTCGAGCAGCACCGCCACCGGCAACTGTCCGAGGGACTGATACCGTGCGCCGCCGCTGGTCGCCTGGAAGGGAACGCGATCCATAATGATAAACTAAGCACAATAGCAAACATGTTGTCGATTGTGATCCCTATCCACAACGAGGAGCATTCCATACTCCCGTTGTACGATCGCCTGACGATCGTGCTCGAGCAACTCCAGCGTCCCTACGAGATCCTGTTTGTGGATGACGCTTCGTCTGACCGCAGCTTCGAGCTTCTGGCCAACCTGGTGGAGACCGATGGCCACCTGAAAGTGATTCGCCTGCGCCGCAATTTCGGCCAGACGGCGGCACTCTCGGCGGGATTTCATGAAGCCAAAGGCGACGTGATCGTCGCCATGGATGGCGACTTGCAGCACGCCCCTGAGGATATCCCCGCGCTGCTGGCGAAGGTCGATGAAGGGTTCGACATCGCCAGCGGCTGGCGCAAACACCGCGTGGATAATGCCATCATGCGCAAGATTCCTTCGCGCATCGCCAACTGGCTGATGGCGCAGGCGTCAGGCGTCGATCTGCGGGATTTCGGCACCACCTTCAAGGCGTATCGCGCGGAAGTGCTCAAAGACGTCAATCTGTACGGAGAGCTTCACCGCTTCATTCCCGCGCTCGCCAGCTTTTATGGCGCGCGCATCGCCGAAGTGCCGATTCGTAACACGCCGCGGACGGCGGGCGGATCGCATTACGGCATTGGACGCACCCTGCGGGTGGCCATCGACATTCTCACCATCAAGTTTCTGCTGAAATATTTCACCCGGCCGATGCACTTCTTCGGCTCACTCGGGCTGGCCGGCACCCTGGCGGGCGGCGGCATCATGGTTTTCCTGGCGGGGGAGAAGCTGATCTACCGCAACGACATCATCGCCGAGCATGGTCCTCTCATGCTGGCCGGCGGGCTGATGCTGCTGGCGGGAATGCTGATGTTCTGTACCGGGCTGATTGGGGAGATGATGATGCGGACCTATTTCGAGAGCCAGGACCGCCGCATCTACGCGGTGCGTGAAATTCTCACCCGCAAGCAGCGCGGGGTCCCCGGCGGCGCCCGGTAGCGCTATAAGCCGCGGCCACGCCGCCAGTGATCTTCGAACAATCCCTTCATCGCTTCGCCCATGCCTTCATGGTGGAAAACTACTGCCGTCCACATGGGGCGTGTGATCACCGGGTCGAGCAGCGCGACCATACCGTGCTGGCCATCGAACAGGGCGAGTTTCATGGGGAGCGATTCCGCCAGCCGCACTTCCACGCCGGCGGCGACATATTCTGTCAACGTCTGGCGATGCTCGTCGTCCAGCGACCCGGCTTCCAGCAGCAGGCGGCACGCCACGCCGTTCGCGCCGGCCTGTTTCACCAGCTTTTCGTCGAGCGGATCCACCGCGTAAGGCGGACGCGAAAACTCCAGATATTCCCAGCGGACCTCGCCCAGCATGCGCCGGTACTCCGCCGCCGTCTGCGCCGGTTCGGAGACAATGCGCAGAAAATCGAGCGTGCCGCGCCCGCCCTGGCCTTCCGAATAGAGCGAGTTCAGGTCTTCGATAAGCGCTCCGCCGGCGCGTCCGTTGTCGGTGAGTTCCTGCTCCAGAATCTGCCTCTTACGCGACAGATACCCGGGTATCGCCAGGCTCGGCTCTACCGCCGAGAACAGCTTGGTCTTTTCCTGCACCACCTGCGCGAACCCCTTCTCCACCAGGCTGTCGAGCACTTCGTAAATCTTCTGCCGCGGCACGTGAGCGCGCGCCGCCAGTTCCAGAGCTTTAAATTTGTGGTGCCCTAGCAGGACCAGATAAGACCGCGATTCGTAAGCATTGAGCCCAAGTTGTTGCAGCCGGCGCCAGAACCTTTGGAAGTCAACTTCGGCCAATTCTTCGCTCATAGTCCTATACCTTATCAAAGCCCGCGCGCAAAAGTGCGCATTCGCCCGGAACGGGTTTGCAGCGGAGCCGTCGAAAGATACAGATGAGCCGGAACGTCCAGGAATAACGCTAGTTAACAGGTCTTTCCCTGAAGAAAATGGATAGGCGATTTGACTTGGTACTATTAGAACTTTACAATGAACCCTAGCGGAAACGTATGTCTGACAACAACACCGTCACCAGCGGGGCCCCGCATGGTGTGGGGAGTTCAACGGGGTCGAAAATTCGGATTGTAGTGGCCGACGACCATCCTATCTTTCGGGACGGGCTGTGTAAGCTGCTCGCCTTGGAAGAGGACTTCGAAGTCGTTGCGCAGGCGTCCGATGGCCGGCAGGTGCTGGACGTGCTTCAGCAGTACACGCCCGACATCCTGCTGCTCGATCTGAAGATGCCGGGGTTGGACGGACTTGCCACCCTGCAGCGCCTCCAGGCCGTGAAGAACAAGACGCGCGTGATCGTGCTGACGGCGTCGGACGATAAGAACGAATTCGTCCAGGCCATGAAACTCGGCACTTCGGGCATTGTGCTCAAGCAGACCGCTACCGAGTTGCTCATCAAGAGCATTCGCAAGGTTCACGCCGGCGAAATCTGGCTGGATTCCCATACCACCGCGGCGGTGATTCGCCAGTTCGTGGCGGCGGATGACACCCCGTCGGCGCCTGCTCCGCAAGCCGCCAGCCGCGAGCGCGAGCGGTCGCCGCTCAGCCAGCGCGAACGGGAAATCGTGGCGCTGGTGGCCCAGGGCTTCAAGAATAAGGAAATGGCGGAGAAGATGTTCATCAGCGAGCAGACGGTGAAGAACCATCTGCACAACATCTTCGACAAGCTGGGCGTATCGGATCGGCTGGAACTGGCGCTCTACGCCATCCACAATAATCTGCACACAGGCCGGTAAGCCCGGCCCGCTGCATCAAGGAGCCCCGGGCGCCTTACGCGCCGGCCTCTTCTTCCTTGGCGCCGAGGTACTCCTTCAGCTTGTTGTGCAGCGTCTTCAGGCTGATTCCCAGAATTTCGGCGGCGCGCGTCTTGTTGTTCTTGGTGTGCTCCAGGGTGCGCAGAATGAGTCCCTTTTCGGCCTCCTCCACCGTGGTGCCCACGCGGAAGCGTACCGATTCGTCATCCTCCGCCGTCGCCGGCGCCGCCACCATTGTCCCTGACCCGGCAGCCGCAGCCGCCACGCCGCTCGAAAGAAACGCCGGCAGATGCTTGCGTTCGATGGTGCCCTCGCCCGCCAGAATCACCGCCCGCTCCATCACGTTGCGCAGTTCGCGCACATTGCCGGGCCAGTTGTGCCGCTCGAAAGTCGCCAGGGTATCGATCGAGATCTCTGTCACGCGGCAATCGTGCTTGCGATTCATGTCGGCCATCAGCGTCTCGGCCAGCGCCGGGATATCGGCCTTGCGCTCGCGCAGCGGCGGAATGTGCACGTGAAAAACGTTCAGCCGGTAGTAGAGGTCCTCGCGCAGGAAGCCGCCGCGGACGGCTTCCTCGGGCACTTTGTTGGTGGCCGCCACCACCCGCACGTCCACTTCGAACTCGTGCTTTCCGCCCAGGCGGCGCACGTGCGAATCCTCCAGGATGCGCAGCAGTTTCGCCTGTGTCTGCATCGGCATCTCGCCGATTTCGTCGAGCAGCAGCGTGCCGTGCTGTGCCACCTCGAAACAACCCGGCCGGCGTTCGTTGGCGCCGGTGAACGACCCTTTTTCGTGTCCGAACAGTTCGCTTTCGATGAGGCTCTCCGGGAGCGCCGCGCAATTGATGGCGATGAACGGACCCTGACGGCGCGGGCTCAGGGCGTGCACCGTGCGCGCCACCAGCTCCTTTCCCGTCCCGCTCTCGCCCGTGATCAGCACGCAAGCCTTGCTGGGAGCAGCCTGCTGCAGCAGTGAAAAAATCTCCTGCATCTTGGGCGACGTACCCACCAGTTGGCCCAGCGACCCCTTGTAGCTCAGTTGCCGTTCGAGATTGCGCTTGTCGGCGAGCAGGCCGGCGTGGCTGCCGGCGCGGCGGATCAGCACTTCGAGCACGCTTGGCTGGATCGGCTTATCGAGAAACCAATACGCCCCCAGTTCGTGCACCGTCTGTACCGCTTTCTCGATATTGCCGAACGCCGTGATCACAATGGTCGGCGTAGAATCGCCGGCATCGCGCAGGTGCTGCAGCAGGCCGAACCCGTCCATGCCCGGCATGTTGAGATCGGTAAGGATTACATCGGCTGGAAACGCGGCCAGCTTGGCGAGTGCTTCCTCGCCATCGGCGGCAGTTTCGGGAGTCATTTTCCATGCCGAGAGCATGGCTGCCAGTCCGCTTCTCTGGCTGGCTTCATCATCTACGACGAGTACTTTCACTCTGGTGGCGTCCCCTCCGGGGACTTTCATACCCATTCTACGCCCCGCACGTCTGATTCGGTGTGTGAGTTGCACCGCAGGGGCTGAGGAAGCCCGGCGAAAATGCTAGGATGAATACTCACAAGGGAGATCCGTGCTGACCCTGGTACAGCGGGCAAGACGCCGTCTATTCCACAACGAACTTTTGGTCCAGGGAGCGTATGCCGCGGTCGCGATCCTCCTCGCGTTCATCCTTCTTCTGCTCGCCGGTACGGGATTTCTGGACTGGCGCTGGACGGTGCTGGTTTCCGTGCTGGCCGTCGGGGTCGCACTCTATCGCTCGCGCAAACGTCTCCTCTCGCCCTATCGCGCCGCACAGGTGGTGGACCGCCGCATGGAGTTGGCCGACACTATTTCCACGGCCGTTTTCTTCGAACAGGAAACCACGCAAGCTTCTCCGGCATTGCGCGATTTTCAGAGGGCGCGTGCCGATCGCGCCGCCGCCGCGGTGGATGTCCGCACGGCTGTTCCGTATCGCATGCCGCGCGCCGCTTATCTGATGGCTGTGCTCACGCTGGTGGCCGGAAGTCTGTTCGCGTTGCGCTACGGCATCCTCGGCCATTTGGACCTGCACCCGCCGCTGGTGCACATGCTGGCGCAGCAGTTCGGCTGGACCGACCGCAGTGAGGTCGCCAAGAATACTGCCAAACCTCCGCGCATTCCCCAGCCGGAAGACGACCCCGCCTCGACGGTGAACCAGCCCGATCAGACCCCGCAGATGAAGCCCGACAGCAACACCGACGGCGCCGATAATACCAACGACTCTGCCGCCGAGAAGGGCGATTCCAGCAAGGGCGACGCCAAGAAAGACGGCAATCGCGCCAACCAGCAGTCCGCCGATGGCGACCAGGAAGCGCAGGCCGAAAGCAATCCCGAACAATCCGACCAGAAGGCCGGCGACCAGTCCGGCAAACAGGATCAAAAGCAGCAGTCCGGAGGCAAGCCGGACCCCAACAAGTCCGGCGAAAATTCCAGCCTGATGAATAAGGCTAAGGACATGCTTCAGAACCTGCTCTCCAGCATCAAGCCCCCCAGCAGCAATCCCGGCGACCAGCCCAAGAACGATTCCAACAATCAGAAGGGCCAGCAGAAACAGCAGGCCGATAAAAACGGTCAGCAGAAGAACAGTGGGCAGAAGGGCGAACAGTCGCAGGATCAGCAAGGCGAGCAGTCGCAGGAGCAGCAGGATCAGAGCCAGCAGAGCAACGGCAAGAACGATTCCCAGCAGGCCACCAAACAGCCGGGCAGCGGCGCCGGCAACCAGGACGGCGAGAAGCGCATCAAGCAGGCGGAAGATACCGCGGCCATGGGCAAGATCACCGAGATTCTCGGCAAGCGCTCCGCCAACCTGACAGGCGAGGCGACGGTGGAAGTGCAGAGCACCAGCCAGCAGCTCAAGACCGCGTATGCCACCGGCACCGCGCAACATGGGCAAAGCGGCGGCGAGATCAATCGCGACGAAGTTCCGGTCGCGATGGAGCCGTTCGTTCAGGAATACTTCAAGCAGGCGCGCAAGCAGGATTCTTCCGCGCCGCCCGCGCCCGCATCCGCACCGGTCCCAACACCTGCGAAGAAGCAGTAGCGGTCGCGGTTCTACTTCGCCGCTTCGAACTGAATCTGCTTCAATGCGGCGGCGTCGCTCGGTAGCTCGCTTTTCCCCGCGGGCAGTTTGTTGGCCTGCAGAAGATACGCCAGGATGTCGGCGTTAGTCGCGCGCGAGAGAGTGCCCGGATGGTCGGCCGGCATCGACGTTTGGATCTTTTCGAACAGGTCATCCGCCGTCTCGCCCGCCCAGTTCGCGGTGAAATCCTGCCCCACCAACGCTGGACTCTGCGCACCCGAACCCTCCAGCGTCTCACCATGGCAGGACGCGCAGGATGCCTTGTAGGCCGCTTGTCCGCGCGCTGCCTGCGTGCCGGTGTAGACGCCGTCGCGCGTGGAAGAATGGCCCTGCGCGCGCAGCACGCAGATGCCGGCGGCTACCGTTAGGATTGCCGCTAACAGTGCGCTGTGCTTCACGTCCCTATCCTAACGTAAACTGGAGAAGATTCCTTACCGATAGGCTGAATCATGATCGATACGAAAAAGCTCACGCTCGGTTTGCTCGCGGCGGCCGCCGCCCTGCTGCTCATGCCGCGTTCCACCACCCATGCCGCGAATATCGCCTGCGATCCCGATAACGGCGGCCTCACGCTGCCTTCCGGCTTCTGCGCCGTGGTGGTGGCGAACGATCTCGGCGAGGCGCGCCACGCCGTCGCCGCCCAAAATGGCGATCTGTACGTCGCGCTTATGAACGGCGGCGTCGCTGCGCTGCACGATTCCAAGGGCGACGGACATTTCGATGTCGTTGAAAAATTCGGGCAGGGCAGTGCTACCGGGATCGCCATTCACGGTGGCTACCTGTGGGTGGCAAAACGCAACTCCGTCGAACGCTACAAAATGACGGCCGGCCAACTGAAGCCGGCGGGCGCTCCGGAAGTAGTGGCTTCCGGACTCCCCGGACAGCAGGAGCACGGCGATAAGGGGATTGCCTTCGACGACAAGGGATCGTTCTACGTCAACGTGGGCGCGCCGTCCAACGCCTGCCAGACGCGCAATCGCCAGAAGGGATCGCCCGGCCAGGATCCCTGCCCCATTCTCGCCGAGCATGGCGGCATCTGGAAATTTAGCGACAGCAAGCTCGGTCAGACGCAGGCCGACGGGGTGAAGTACGCCACCGGTATGCGGCAGATGCCGGCCATCGCATGGAACGACGGCCATCTCTTTATCGTGATGAACAGCCGCGATCAGCTCGACCAGCTTTATCCCGAAAAGTTCACGGCTGAAGAGAACGCGACCCGGCCGGCCGAGCCGTTGTACCGCGTGGACGAGCAGGGCGACAATTTCGGATGGCCCTACTGCTTCTACGACTACACGGTCCACAAGCTGCTGCTCAATCCTGAATACGGCGGCGACGGCAAAACGGTGGGCAGGTGCTCGGCATTCAAGCTGCCGGTAGCCAGCTACCCCGCGCATGGGGCGCCGGTGGACGCCATGTTCTACACCGGCACGCAATTCCCGGCGAAATATCGCAACGGGATGTTCATCGCGTTTCACGGATCGTGGAATCGCGCGCCGCTGCCGCAGGTGCCCTCCAACGTGACGTTCCAGCCATTCTCCGGCGCGAATCCTTCCGGCAATTCCGAGATTTTCGCCGGCGGCTTCGCGGGAAAACCGGAGATCTTCAATCCCAACGATGCGCTCGCGCGCGCCGATGGAGTGGCGCAGGCGCCGGACGGGTCGCTCTACATTACCGAAAGCCAGAAGGGCAAGGTCTGGCGCGTGTTCTATCGCGGCGCGCAGTAGACTTACTGTTTCTTACCCGGCTTGTAGTCGACGAACAACTCGGGAAACTGCTGCTTGAGCGCGGCTATCTTGGGACGGTCGCAGACTTCGATGTACGGATTGTGGGGATTATGGTAAGCGTAATCCTGATGATAGTCCTCGGCGCGATAGAAGGCCTTGAGCGGAGTGACCTGGGTGACAATCGGCCTGCCGAATACCTTGGCTGCGTCCAATTGCGCGATGTACGCTTGGGCGAGCCGCTTCTGCTCGTCATTGGTATAGAAAATCGCGGAACGGTACGACGTGCCGACGTCGGGTCCCTGGCGATTCAACTGCGTGGGGTCGTGCGCCACTGAGAAGAAGATGCGTAGGAGCTGTCCGTAGGTGATGCGCGAGGGATCGTAGACCACTTCCACGGACTCGGCGTGGCCGGTCGTCTCGGTGGTCACCTGGTCGTAGGTGGCAGTGGCAGCGGTGCCGCCGGCATACCCGGCGGTGGTGGCGATCACGCCTTTCACCCGCTGGAATACCGACTGCACACCCCAGAAGCATCCGCCCGCGAACACCGCAGTTTCTTTCGCCGGCTGTTTGGAAAGCGTGGCGTCGGCCGCCGGCGGCGGTATCGGGTCTGACGGCGGTGGTGTCGGGGGCGCGGCGCAGGCCGTGAAGGCGGCGAACAGGAACGCGGCGGAAATATGGCGGGCGAGACGTGAGTGCATGGGTGGTCCCTCTCTCTTCAGGGTACTCCCCCAGGGTTGCCATGGACTGCAGGCATCATGACAGCATGTGACGTGATGCTATGATGCCTCTATGAGGACGACAGTTACGCTCGATCCTGACGTCAGGCACATTATCGAGGACGTAATGAAGGAACGCGGGATACCATTCAAGCAGGCGCTGAACGATGCTGTCAGGGCCGGAGCGGGAGCGGACCGTCATCGCAAGCGCCGTTTCGTGCAGAAAACTTATTCGATGGGTGCCGAGCAGTACTTCCGTTGGGACAAGGCCCTGTCGGCCGCCGGCGCGATCGAGGACGAAGAACTGGTGCGGAAACTGGCCCTGCGCAAGTGAAAATCATCGATGTGAATCTGCTGATTTATGCCGTGAATCGCGACTCGGCGCGGCACACCATGGCCAAGGATTGGTTGGAAAAATCCCTGAGTGACATCGAACCGATTGGATTCTCCTGGCTGGTCATCCTGGCTTTCATCCGGCTCACATCCAAGCCAGGTCTCTTCAGCAAACCGCTGTCGCCGGAACGAGCCTTCGGCCTAATGGAGGAATGGCTGGAGCAGCCGGCCTCCAAAGTGGTTCAGGCGGGGCCGCGCCACTTTTCGATACTGCGCGGCCTGATCGCCCCGCTCGGGACCGCTGGCAATCTCACGTCCGACGCACATCTGGCCGCGCTCGCGATCGAACAGAACGCGCAACTCTGCTCCTGCGATCACGACTTCGCGCGCTTCCCTGGCCTCCGCTGGACGAACCCGCTCACAAAAAAGTAAGCGCTCCCCTCATTTGGCCTGCAGTTCCGCTCCCATGATCGATTCTTTGCCGGTAACGAAGTTACCCTTGGCGTCGAGCAGGGTCATCGGAAAGACGAGTCTGCATGTGGCGCCCGTGACTGCTGGCGCACGGCAGTCGATCACATCGACGGTGATGCCGTCAATCCGACAGCAGCACGCGAAAAGTCGGCCCCGGAGCCGCCCTCTCTCCTCTTTCCTACTGAATCGTCTCGATCTCCGTCTTGGCGCGCGCCGGGTACAAGTACGCCGACACCAGGCTCTCGCCCCCATTGACCCCGATCGCCTTCACGCCGAATTTCACATCGTCTACGGAAACGTCTTTCATCAGATACTCCGTCACCTTGCCCACGTAGATTTCTCTTTCCCAATAGGGCGACGTGGTATTGCGAATGACGATCGTATACCCCTGAATGGACGCCTCCGGACCGGCTGGCTTCCATTGCAATAGCGCATCGTAGCCCGATTTTCCGCGCGAAATCATGGGCGTGGGACGGCGCGGCGGCGTACCTGGGGCCGGGGCAGGTGCTCCCGCGCGCAGCGGCGCAGGAGCCCGCATCACCACCGGCGCTTTCGGCGAGAGCGCCAGACTGGCGGCCACTACTCCGTTCACGCGCGCCACTTTCGCGGTGTACGGGATCGACATATTCTCCAGAAGGTCGGTGGCATGATGCTGATTGGCGTAGATCTCGTTGGGCGTGGAGAGCCGCACCGCGGCGTAGCCTTCCCACTGGAACGGCGTGTGATCGCCGCCGCGGCCAAGGCGGTCGCCCATGAAGATCGTGTCCACTTTCATCGAGGGCAGGTAGCGCTCGCCCACTTCGCGCACATATCGCGATAATTGCTGCGATGGCGAATCCATAGTCTCGTCGCTGTATACGCTCACCTCGGTATTGCCGAAGCGCCCGTTGCCGCTGGTATCGGTGCCGATGATGTCGTTATTGAGTACGGCCTCGATGTCGACCTTCTCCTTGTGGGCCTTGCCGGCTTCCAGGCTGCTGCCGATGAGTCCCTGTTCCTCCCCCGCGAAGGCCACAAACACCAGCGTCTTGTCGAACTCGAACTGGCTCATCACGCGCGCCAGTTCCATCACCGCGGCCGTGCCGCTGCCATCGTCGCAGGCGCCCGGCGCAGGCAGTTCGGCATTCTTTTCGAACTCCGCGGGTGTCATGTTCTGGGTCGTGCTTAGCGGGTTTTCATTGCCTGCCGACCCGGCAGGCCGGGACTCGCTGTTCGCCGCCGGCGGGCGCGTGCCCAGATTGAGGGTGTCGTAATGGCCGGTGATCCATACCTGTGTGTCGGGCAGCGTCTTCCCCGGCAGCACGGCGACCACGTTGTAGAGATCGACATCCTTGAAGATGCGCTGCCCCTGCTTCTTCACTCGATACTTATCGAAGCGCACCTGCAGCTTCGGACTATAGCTTTGGAACTGTTCCAGGATCCACTGCCGCGCGGCGCCCACGCCACGGACGGCGCTGGTAGCGTCCGACATGGTGTTGCGTGTCCCAAAGCTCACCAGTTTCTCGATGGTCGCTTTGATGTGGTCTTCGGAAACCTCGCCGGCGATCTTGGCGATCTGCGGATTGACGGCGTTCTCATCGGCCGGACCGATGCGGGCGAAAAAGGACAATGCGGCGCATAGGACCGCGGCGTGGCGCAGGGAGTTCATAATTTAGACAGTTATCGTATCACCAGTCCGAGCCCGGACCGCAAGTTGGGCGCGCGCCGCCCGGTAGCATAGAATAGCTCATGGCCTCTACTGAGATGCAAACTCCCAAAGCCAATTCCCCGGGATTATTACGCCAGCTTGGATTTTTCAGCGCCACCGCGCTGGTGATTTCCAACATGGTCGGGGTTGGGATTTTCGTCTCTACCGGCTTCATGGCCGCCTCCCTCGGTTCGGCCGGCATGGTCCTGGCGTGCTGGGCCGTGGGTGCGGTATTCGCCATGGCGGGCGCGCTCAGCTATTCCGAACTCGGCGTCAATTTTCCCAGTTCCGGCGGCGAATACGTCTACCTCACCCGCGCTTTCGGGCCGGAATGGGGCTTTATGACCGGCTGGGTGTCGTTCTTTGCGGGATTTTCGGCGCCCATCGCGACGGCGGCGCTGGCCTTCAGTGGCTACCTGGCCCACGTTCTTCCCTGGCTGGCGCATGAGAACGCCATGATCAAACTCGGCTCCGGCGCGTTCAGCGTGCAAATCGGTCCGGAACAGTTCGCGGCCTCCGCGCTGATCGCCGCTTTCACCGCGCTCAACTGCTTCGGCGTCGGCCGTACCGCCAAGGTGCAGAACGTGCTGACGTCGAGCAAACTCATCATCATCATCGGGTTTGTGATTCTGGGATTCGCCTCCGGCAACGGTAATTGGGCCCACTTCTCGCAGCCGGCCGTGCGCACCGATAGCTCGGCGCTCAGTACATCGTTCTTCGTGGAAATGCTATGGGTAATGGTGGGCTATAGCGGCTGGAACGCCGCCACCTATATCGCCGAAGAAGTCCGCCGCCCGGAACGCACGCTGCCCGCCGCGATCATTGTGGGAACGTCGATCGTGGCGGTGCTCTATCTCGGCTTGAACACGGTCTTCATGTACGCCACCCCGCTGCCCGTTCTGGCCAAGCCCGAACTCGCGCCCGGCGCCCTCGCGGCGGTCAATCTCTTCGGCCCGAGTATCGGCGGCATTTTTGCCGTCCTGATGGCGCTTTGTCTGGTGTCGACCGTGAATGCGGAGGTCACGGTGGGGCCGCGAGTCTATTACGCGATGTCGAAGAACCGCGCGTTTTTCAGCGCCGCGGGCCGCGTCCATCCGCGCTTTCACACGCCCATCGTTGCCATCTTGAGCCAGGGCGCCTGCGCCATCCTGATGACTGCCACGCCCTTTCCCGATCTGATAACGTATATCGGCATGAGCCTTACGCTATTCACCGTGTTGTCGGTAGCGGCACTGCTGGTGTTCCGCAAGCGGCAGCCGGGATGGCAACGGCTGCGCGCGGTGGATTTCGCTTTCCCGCTGATCCCCGCACTCTATATTCTGGTGGGCACTGCCATGGTAGTTTTCGGAATCAAAGAACATCCGTGGGCTTCGCTGTCCGCGTTTGCCACAATCGGCGCCGGCGCGATGGTTTATCGTTTCGGGGTGCGTCCTGCAGCCTAGCCCGGTTCGGCCCACGCGTGTCCGCTACTGGGTGATTTTCTTCGCTGTCACCCTGTCGGTGGTCACATACATCGATCGCGTCTGCATTTCCGTCGTCACGCCCTTCATCCAAAAAGATCTCAGCATCAACGACCGGCAGATGGGCTTTTGTCTGGGAGCGTTCGCCCTGGCCTATTCGCTGTTCGAAATGCCCGGCGGTTTCATGGGCGATCGTCTGGGGCCGCGGCGCGTGCTGTTGCGCATCGTCATCTGGTGGTCGTGCTTCACCGCGCTCACGGGGTTCGTCTGGAACCGCTTTGCGCTCATGACCACGCAGTTCATGTTCGGTACGGGTGAGGCCGGCTGCTTTCCCAATCTCACGCGCGCGTTCCACACCTGGCTGCCTAAGAAAGAACGCGTGCGCGCGCAGGGAATCATGTGGTTGAGCGCGCGCTGGGGCGGCGCTTTCACTCCGCCTCTGGTGATTTGGGTGGTGAGCTACGTGGGCTGGCGCCACGCCTTTCCGATCTTCGGCGCGGTGGGCGTCGTGTGGGCGGTGGCGTTCTATTACTGGTTCCGCGACGACCCGAAAGATAATCCGCACCTCAACCAGGCCGAGCGCGATTTGCTCACCCGCCAGGCCGGTGAATCGGTGGCGCACACCCGGATTTCGTGGGCGCGGCTGCTGCGGTCGCGCGCCGTGTGGATGCTGTGCTGGCAGTATTTCTTCCTCTCCTGGGGCTGGTATTTTTACATCACCTGGTTCCCCAAGTATCTGCGCGTGGGCCGCCACATGAATCTCATGCAGAGCGCTTGGCTGGGAGTGCTCCCGCTTTTTCTGGGCGGCATCGGCAACATAGTGGGTGTGTGGGTGGGCGCGCGGTTGGCGCACCTCACCGGCAGCGTGCCAAAGGCGCGCCGCTATGTGGCGTACGTCGGTTTCCTGGGCGCCAGCCTCTTTCTGGTGCTTTCCACCCGCATGCACGATCCGGTACAGGCCGTGCTCTCCATCGCCTTGGCGAGCTTCTGTAACGATCTGGTGATGCCGGGCGCCTGGGGCACAGCCATGGACGTGGGCGGCGTCTACTGCGGAACGCTCTCCGGCGCCATGAATATGTGGGGCAACTTCGCCGGCTTTCTGGCTCCCGTGGTCACCGGCTTCATTCTGGAATGGGGTCACGAGAACTGGAACCTCACGTTCTACGTGTCGGCCGCGATCTATCTCATGGGCATTGTCTGCTGGGCGTTTCTCGACTCTTCGGAAAAACTCGAATTGGCGTGAGCGCCTGCCCTCACTCGCGGCGTGCCAGAATGGAATTTTATGCAACATCGTTTCCTGCGGGCGATGGCGGCCTATGGCGTCCTCGCCCTGATGGCCGCGTTCACCCTGGACGGTAAGTTTCGCCTGGGCGTGTGGATCTTCCTCGCCGGCCTGGCACTGAAGACGCTGATTCACTATAAAACGAGCGATTTATGATGGCCCTCCTATCGGAAATCGAGACTCCCGCGCTGGTGGTCGATCTCGACATTCTCGACCGCAATCTACGACGCGTGGCCGATTATGCCGGGCAGCACGGACTGCGCCTGCGTCCGCACACCAAGACGCACAAATCGGTGATGCTCGCCAAACGCCAACTAGAACTGGGCGCGGCCGGGCTCACCGTGGCCAAAGTGTCGGAGGCGGAAGTCATGCTGGGCGCCGCGCCGGCCGACCTGCTGGTGGCCTTCCCCATCGTGGGCAGCGGCAAGCTGGCGCGATTAGTGGAGGTGGCGCGCCGCACGCACGTCACGGTGGCGCTTGACAGCCTGGCGGCGGCCCAGGCGCTCTCCGATGCGGCGCGCACTGCGCAGGTCGAGATCGGCGTGCTGGTGGAGTTCGACGCCGGGCTGGGTCGGGTGGGAGTTGCCCCCGGCGAGCCATTACTCGAACTGGCGCGGCAGGTGCGCGCGCTGCCCCATCTGGAATTCCGCGGGCTCACGTTCTATCCCGGGCATATCAAGGACCTCGATGCCGGCGGAAGACAGGCGCTGGCGCAGCTTTCCGAACTGGTGGCCCGCATTCGCGACGATTTCGAGCGCGCCGGAATCCCCGTGCCCATCGTCAGCGGCGGGTCAACGCCCACGCTGTTTCATTCGCATGAGATCGCCGGCCTCACGGAGATTCGCCCCGGCACTTACCTGTTTAACGACATCAACACCGTCCGCAGCGGCGGATGCGCCATGGAAGATTGCGCCGCTAGCGTGCTGGCGACGGTGGTATCGGCCGCACGCCCCGGCCACATGATCCTCGATGGCGGATCGAAAACCTTCTCCTCCGACCGTCCCGTCAACTCCAGCGACGTCACCTTCGGGCACATCGTGGAGGCGCCGGCCGCGCGTTTTCACAAGATGAATGAGGAGCACGGCTTCGTCGATCTCACGGGCGTCGACCGCAAGTTCGCTGTCGGCGACCGCGTGCACGTGATCCCCAATCACATCTGCGTGGCGGTGAATCTGCACGAGCGCGTCTACGGCTTCCGCGTTGAGCGTGTGGAGGAAATCTGGAACGTGGACGCGCGCGGTAAACTGCAATAGGCCGCCATGCCTGCCATCGCCCCTTCGCTGCGCGCCCTGCTCTCGCACCTGATCGACTATGCGGGTCTGTATCCGCCGGCCGCGCTGAGCTTGAGCGACGTGGCAGGGAAGTACGAGCGATACCAAGCTTCGGAATACGGCTGGATGCTCAATCGCGTGGTGTTGCCGCTCGTGAAGCTGGCGGAAGCGCCGGTGCACGATGGCTGGCGCATCGCGCTGTTGGTGGATAGTGAGCCGGGTCCACTGCCGCCGCAGGTAGAAACGCTGGAGACGAAACTTCCCCATCGCCTCTCTCTGCCCACCTACTGCGAAGCGCCGCCCGACGCGATCGGCGGTGCGTTCGCTAAGATGCGCACCGGCGGACTGACGCCCGATACCATTCCCTCGACCGGAGCGATCGCGGATTTTCTGTGCTACGTCTCGCAACACCGAGTGCCCTTTAAGGCGACGGCCGGCCTGCACCATCCCATGCGCTCGATGCGCGCTCTGACGTACGCGGCCGATAGCCCGCGTTCCATCATGCATGGATTCCTCAACGTCTTTATTGCGGCAGCATCCGCCTGGTACGGCGAAGACGAACTGCTGGAGGACATCCTGCAAGAAGAAGACCCGCGAGCCTTCACGTTCGTGGGGGATGTCCTGCACTGGCGCGATTATGGCCTGTCGACCGAGCAGATCGAGACCTCCCGCCGTGACTTCGCGCACAGCTTCGGCTCCTGCTCGTTCGAAGAACCCGTGGCCGACCTGCGAGAGTTGGGACTACTGCCATGATCGACCGCACACACGATCCCGCGCTTCGAAGCTGGGTGGAATCCGCCAACGATCCCGGCTGCGATTTCCCCATTCAGAATCTGCCTTTCGCTACTTTTCGCCACGGTGCGGAATCGCACGTCGGGGTGGCCATCGGCGATCGAGTGCTCGATGTGACAGCGGCGTTACAGCTTGCCTCCCTGCGCGATGCGATGGCCACGGCCAAGCCCGGGCGCGTCGCCCTGCGGCACCGCATCAGCGACATGCTCTCGCAGGATCGCACGGCCGCCGCGCATCTGTTGCCGATATCCGAAGCGGAACTCCTGCTCCCCTGCGAGATCGGCGACTACACCGACTTTTACGCCTCCATTCACCACGCCACCAATGTGGGCAGCATGTTCCGCCCCGACAATCCGCTATTGCCCAACTACAAGTGGCTGCCGGTGGGATATCACGGGCGCGCCTCGTCGATTGTGGTGAGCGGTACGCCCGTCCGCCGACCCTGGGGCCAGACCATCGAACAGCCTGCCGGCCCGCCGAAGCTTACGCCGTCGCGCCGTCTGGATTACGAACTCGAACTGGGTTCGTTCCTCGGCCCCGGCAACCCCATGGGCGAGCCCATTCCCATCGCCGAGGCCGGCGACCATCTCTTCGGCGTCTGCCTGCTCAACGACTGGTCGGCGCGCGATGTGCAGACCTGGGAATATCAGCCATTGGGTCCGTTCCTCGCCAAGAATTTCGCCACCTCGATCTCGCCTTGGGTGGTCACCATGGAAGCCCTCGAACCCTTCCGCAGCGCGCCCGACCCGCGTCCGCAGTCCGACCCGCAACCGCTGCCGCATCTGCGCGATCCGGCCGATGCCGCCTACCGCATCGAGCTCGAGGTTTGGCTTCGTTCCGCACGCATGGCCGCGCCCGTCCGCCTCAGCGGCTCGCGCTTCGCATCGCTCTACTGGACGCTCTCCCAGATGGTCGCCCACCACGCCTCGAACGGCTGTCCGCTGCGCCCCGGCGACCTCATCGGCAGCGGCACCGTCTCCGGGCCCGGGAAGGAAAATCGCGGCTGCCTGCTCGAACTGGCATGGCGAGGCACCGATCCCGTAAAACTGCCTTCAGGCGAGGCCCGGACGTTCCTGGAGGACGGCGACGAGGTGATTCTGCGCGGCTGGTGCGAAGCTCCCGGATGCCGTCGCATTGGTCTGGGCGAATGCCGCGGAACCGTCCTGCCGGCCGCGGAAAGGTGAAGCTCGCACGCCCTTCGCGAGTCTAATGGAACAGGAGATCCCATGTCCGTTGTCGTTTACACCATCGATCCGGCTCATTCCAGCGCGCATTTTTCGGTGCGCCATATGATGATCAGCAATGTGAAAGGCGAATTCACCAAGCTCTCCGGCACCGTGACCTTCGACCGCGACAATCCCGCTGCGTCGCAAGTGGAAGCCATCATTGAGGTCGCCTCCCTGCACACGCGCGATGAACAGCGCGACGCGCATTTGAAGAGCCCTGACTTCCTCGACGCGGAGAAGTTCCCTGACATCCGATTCGTCAGCAAGAGTGTGGAACGCAACGGGCATGACGAGTATCAGGCCAAAGGCGACATGACGATTCACGGGGTCACGCACGAAGTGACGCTGCAGGTGGAGGGTCCCACGGCCGAAGTGAAGGATCCATGGGGCAACATCAGAGCCGGAGCGACCGCCATGGCCAAGATCAACCGCAAGGACTTCGGGCTGGTCTGGAACGTCGCGCTCGAAACCGGCGGTGTGCTGGTGGGCGAAGAGGTTAAGATCAACCTGGAAGTGGAACTCACACGCCACCCCGCGTAAACGGTAGGATCATTAGGGAATGTCCGAGCTCATCTACTTAGTGGCGAACGGCGATTTACGGCTGCCCGCCAACCGTAAGTGCTGGCCTGCCCAGCATCAGACCGAACAAGCGATCATGGAGGCTATCCGCCGCGAAGGCCGTCAGATCCAGCGCGCTCACCCGTTCGACGAGGTGAGCGGCCATGGCTTTATCGATAGCCAGAAATACGGCAATCGCGTTTTTCGCGACATTCCCCCGGACGCCCCATTGGTGGTGTGCGAGGCCGTGTGGCAGTACAGCCACCACGTGCTGCCGGGGCTCGTCGGCCATCGCGGTCCCATTCTCACGGTTGCCAACTGGAGCGGTCAGTGGCCGGGACTGGTGGGCATGCTGAATCTCAATGGCTGCCTCACCAAGGCAGGCGTCGCATACTCCACCCTGTGGAGCGAGGACTTCTCCGACCAGCAATTCCTCACCGGCCTGCGCCAGTGGCTGGGCGGCAGCCAGGTGCGCCATGACATATCCCACGCGCGCCAATTGCAAGCCTTCCGCATGCCTGCCGACGCGCTGGCGGTCGGCAAGGAACTCGCCGCCCAGTTGCATCGCGAGAAGGCCATCATGGGGGTATTCGACGAGGGATGCATGGGCATGTACAACGCCATCATCCCCGATGAAAACCTGATGCCCATGGGTGTGTTCAAGGAGCGACTGAGCCAATCGGCGCTGTACGCCGCCATGCGCGAAGTGCCCGACGAAGAGGCGCGCGCCGTCCGCCATTGGCTGGACCGCAAGGGCATGCACTTCCACACCGGCCCCAATCCCGAGACCGACCTCACCGACGCGCAGATCCTCGACCAGTGCCGCATGTACGTCGCCGCGCTGCGCATCGCCGACGATTTCGGCTGCGACGCGATCGGCATCCAATACCAGCAGGGTCTGAAAGATCTCGCCCCGGCATCGGACCTGGTGGAGGGGCTGCTCAACAATGTCGACCGCCCGCCGGTGAAGGCCGCCGGCAACGGCCGCGTGCTCTACGAAGGGCGCCCGCTGCCGCATTTCAATGAAGTGGACGAATGCGCCGGGCTCGATGCCCTGGTCACCAATCGCGTGTGGACCCGCCTTGGCTTCGATCCTGAAACTACCCTCCACGACGTTCGCTATGGTGAGGCGTACAATGGCGAATTCGTGTGGGTGTTCGAGATCTCCGGTTCCGTGCCGCCGAAGCACCTGATCGGCGAGTATGGCGGCGCGGTGAGCGAACGCCAGCCGGAAATGTACTTCCGTCTAGGCGGCGGCACCATCAAGGGCGTCAGCAAGCCGGGCGAGATCGTCTGGAGCCGCATTTACGTGCAGGGCGGCCGTCTGCATGCCGATATTGGGCGCGCTAAAGTGGTGGAACTGCCCCGCGAAGAGACCGAGCGCCGCTGGCGCAATACTACCCCGCAATGGCCCATCATGCACGCCGTGCTCTACGGCGTGACGCGCGATCAGTTGATGGCCAAGCATCAGGCCAACCACATCCAGGTGGCCTACGGGCGCGACGCCGCCACCGCCAACGCCGCCCTCGCAGCGAAAGCGGCGATGTTCGCCGAGATGGGCATCGCGGTCAATATCTGCGGCACGGAGCACGGTCTGGCGGAAGCGTAGCAGTTTGACTTGCGGCGTCCATCCGCGGTAACTTGCATCTATAGACTCCATCCGGGCGCGGTAGCCAAGTGGTAAGGCAAAGGTCTGCAAAACCTTTATTCGTCGGTTCGATCCCGACCCGCGCCTCCAACTCCCTTTTCATAAATGGTTTAGTGCTCGATCGCAAAATCCGGCGCGATGCCTGCCGCTGCACCGGTCCGCACTCGTCGCCGATTTTCGCCGACGGCACCGAAACGCTTCACGTCACCCGCTGGCGGCCTGAGTAAGCAATCGGAGCAATCCATTTCCGTTACTTTTAGTACTTAACTAGTAAGTTACGTATGAAAACACACAAATCGTTAGCTTCTGGTACTTACTCCCCATATTGTGAGCTTCCGCCCGCCGGAGCCTCTCCAGACGGCCTTCCCGCATTGCTAGCTCTCTCACTCGTATTGTAAAGTAGAAGACTTAAAGTGTACGACAACAAAATACGGTACTAACTGAGTTAGTACGCGTCCGCAGGATCAGGGCCGGAAATCGCAGGGATGTTCGCGGTAAGTGGGGCGTAACCTATGGGACAAACACTGCGTGAGCTTTGTCTGGGAGCGCAAGATCGATCCATCGGCTTGCTCGCATGCCATACCGGGCCATGGTATGCGGTGATGGTCAAGGGGCAGCAGGAGCGTTTCATTCACGAGGCCTTTCAGCAGAAAGCCATCGAGAGTTTCCTGCCCTTGTATTGGGCGGCCCGCCGATGGTCCGACCGCGTGAAGCGTGTCCAGTTGCCGCTTTTTCCCGGATACCTCTTTTGCCGCTTTCAGCCGTTCCAGCGTCTGCCGCTACTCCGGACGCCGGGTGTCAAAACAATCGTGAGCAGCGGTTCGGAAATGCTCCCGGTCGCAAATGAGGACATCCTCAGGATTCGCCGTCTGATTGCCTCCAACTGCTCCCTGGAACCCTGGCCGTTTCTGCAGGCCGGCCGAAGGGTGAGAGTTCACTCCGGGCCTCTCGATGGACTCGAAGGAATATTTGCGGAGTTCCGGGGCGCCTGCGGAGTGGTAATCAGCCTGGAACTTCTGCAAAGATCCGTGATGGTTTCTCTGGCCCGCGAACAAGTTACCCCAATCTGAGAAAATGGCCCGCGGCAATTTCCCCAAGCGCGAACCGAAAAGCCGGATCGTCACATTCCGTCTTTCTGAGCAGGAGTATGCCTCCCTAAGATCCGCCTGCGGCAACAGTCGAAGTTCCATTTCCGATATCACCCGCAAGTGCGTGCTGAACTGGGCTGAAGCGCAGACCAGCCCTCCGACGGTAGATCAGTGGCTGGCGGCAATCCACGGCCGGCTCGACATGCTGTATCGGCTTTTGGATTCCAAGAAGTGATGCCTCGCCCGTTTCGATTCCTTCCGTGCAGCACGGCCGTCGCCCTGATGCTGGCCTCATCCCGCTCGATGGCGCAGGTTCCAGGACCACCCGCCGCATCGTCGGGCGGAAACATCGTGGATGCTACATGGCGCGACCAGCTCCACATTTTTACCAGCCCCGCCCGCATTCGGAAGCGCGATCTCGAATGGCTGCTTCCCCTGGTGGGCGCAACCACATTCCTTTTCGCCACCGACGATCGCAACGTGAGGGAACGCATTCATCCGTCGGCGGAAGGGCGCGATCGTGCCGCACTTTTTACCGATGCCGGATTGGCGGCGTTAGGCACCGTTCCGTTTTATCTCGCATGGCAGGGCTGGCGTCAACGGAATCCCTATGAGACCGAGACCAGCGTTCTGGCTGCACGGGCGGTGGCCGATACCTTGATCGCCACTGAAGCGATCCGTCTGGTCGCGCGTCGTGAGGCGCCCAACCCGCAGGGCGCGGGTGATTTCTTTCGTTCGAGTGTCTCCGGCGGCTCTTTTCCCGCCATGCCCGCGGCCTCCGCTTGGGCGCTCGCGGAAGTGGCTGCGGAGCGATACTCGGGCTGGCTGACGAAAGTGGGCGTGTATTCTGTTGCCGGTGGCGTGTCCGTGGCCGGTATGCTGGGCCGCCAACATTCTCCCGCCGACATCGCAGTGGGGAGCGCTCTGGGATTTCTGATCGGCCGGTATGTCGGCGGCACCGGTCACGAATCCGCCAGTCGATGGCTGTCCCGAAATCCCGAACCTTACACTCCGCAAGCGGCCAGAGTTGCTTCGTCCCCTGCTCCTTCCGCGGGAGGCGGGCTTACCTCGGTGCCCGTGGATAGTTGGATTTACGCGGCGCTGGACCGGCTCGCCGACCTCGGACTCATCCCGACACAAACCTCGGGACTCCGCCCGTGGACGCGTTCCGAGTGTCTCCGCCAGACAATGGAGGCCGATCGGTTGCTGTCCAAGTCTTCGTATGGAGGCGACATCGCCCGCATCGTCGCCGATCTGCGACAGGAACTCGACGGCGCCGATCATGAGGGTCCTTCTGTCACCCTTGCCTCCTTCTATACCCGCAACGCTTTCATCGCCGGCAGCCCGCTCAACGACAGTTTCCATTTCGGAACTACTTGGATCGATAATAACGGCCGGCCATTTGGGCGCGGCTTCAATTCCTACGACGGCTTTACGGCCCGCGCCCAGGCCGGTCATTTCTTCGCCTATGTGAACGGCGAGTTTCAGCACGCCCCGGGGCAGCCGCCGGATTCGCTGTCCGTGCGGGAGACAATCTCTTCCCTGGACAGCGCCCCTGTTCAGGCCGCGGCGCCTTACAGCGATACCAATCGCTTTCGGACCATCGAAGCTTACGCCGGGGTGCAATTGGGCGACCTCGAAGTCAGTGTCGGCAAACAGGCGTTGTGGTGGGGTCCCACCTACGACGGGCCTCTTTCCTTTTCCGATAACGCCGAGCCCACCAAGAACCTGCGCATCTCCACGGTGCATCCGGTGAAAATCGGATTTCTGCCGGAGATCCGCGCCGAATTCGTGATTGGCAAGCTGGGCGGACAGAAGTACACCTGGCGGCCCTGGTTCAATGCGCAGAAGATCTCCTTCAAGCTCACCGAAAATCTCGAGATGGGCTTTACGCGATGGTCTATTTTCTGGGGCGTCGGCCATCCCATAACGGCGTGGTCCTTCGTTCGCAACTTCATCTCTGCCACCAGCACCAATGAGCAGCTTGGCGCCCAGGATCCGGGCGACCGCAAAGGCGGCTTCGACTTTAAATACCGCATTCCCAAACTGCGCAACTGGCTCACAATCTACAGCGACTCCTATTCGGATGACGATCCCTCGCCGCTCGCCGCGCCTCGCCGCGCGGCCATCAATCCCGGAATCCATCTCACGCACGTTCCCGGAATTCCACGACTGGATTTTCGCGTGGAAGCGCCGTCCACCACGCCGATGGCGGTCGACCTCGGCGGCAATTTCAACTACATCAATAATCAATATCTCAGCGGCAATACCAATTACGGCAATCTTCTCGGCAGTTGGGTGGGGCGCGATGCGCGGGCTATGGACGGATGGCTTACCTACTGGTTCTCCGCGCGCAATAAGCTCGAACTCGGATTTCGCCACCTGAAGGGCAGCTCTTTGTTCCTCCCCGGCGGGTCGACCGTCTCCGATGCGTCCGTGCGCAATAGCTTCACGCTGGCACATGACTTGTATGCCGACCTCCTTCTGCAGTACGAAAAGTACGACATCCCGGTCTTGGGACCGCGCAATCGAAATATCAGCGGATGGCTGCAACTGACTTGGGAGCCCAATATTCAAATTCCAGGAAAGCGGAAATAGACCAGTGAGAGCACCGGCTTCAACTTCGATGTGGCGTCCCCACCACGCTCTGATTCTTGCCGCTTTGGTGGTCGGCGGCGGCTTGGCGCACGCCCAGGCGCTACCGGTGTCAGGTCAGGGGCAGGCGCAAACCAATCCGTGTAACGGTCCCCTGGCGGCCCTCATTCCCGCTTGTCAGCAAGCCGGCTCTTCGCCCCTGGAACCGGCTACGCCCCTCCGCCTGCCTTCCGTCCATTCGCCTGTTCCGGCAGCTCGTTCGGGCACCGCCGGCGCCACCACTCCGGCGGAAGCGGCCACGTTGCCGCCAACCACACCGGCCGAACCCGAACCGCCCACCGACTTTCAACTCTTCGTCGCCTCCTCCACCGGGAAGGTGCTGCCGATTTACGGCGCCAACCTCTTTACCCATCTGCCGACAACCTTCGCGCCGGTGGATCGCGTCCCGGTGACGGCGGACTACGTTGTCGGTCCCGGCGACCAGATCCTGCTGCGCGTTTGGGGCCAGGTGAATCTCGATCTCGAATTGACCGTCGACCGCGCGGGCTCGGTTTACATTCCGCAGGTCGGCAATGTAAACGTGTCCGGTCTCCAGTTCCAGCAGTTGTCCGGCTACCTGCGGACGCAGTTGGAGCGTTTCTTTCGCAACTTCGATCTCAGTGTGAACCTGGGCCAGCTACGTTCGATCCAGATTTTCGTCGTGGGTGAGGCACGGCGCCCCGGCACCTATACCGTGAGTTCCTTGAGCACCCTTGTGACTGCGATATTCGCTTCCGGCGGCCCGTCGAATCAAGGCTCCATGCGCCACATCCAGCTTAAGCGCACGAATGCAGCCCCCGTCGATTTCGACTTGTACGATCTGCTCATGTCAGGCGACAAGTCCAGGGACACCCGCCTGCTGCCGGGCGATGTCCTCTACGTTCCGCCTGCCGGTCCGCGCGTGGCGGTGGCCGGTAGTGTCCGCACCCCGGCGATCTATGAATTGAAAGCCGAACACGAGGTGGGCGATCTGATCCGCATGGCGGGCGGCCTGTCGGCGATGGCGGATACCCAGCATGCCACCCTGGAACGCATCCACCAAAGCGCTTCCCGTGAAGTGCTGGAGTTCAAGCTCGATTCCGCCGGACTCGCCACCGCGGTGAGCGACGGCGATTTACTCAATATTGAGGCCATTCTGCCGCGCTTCGGTAACGCCGTCACACTGCGCGGAAACGTCGCCAACCCGGGGCGTATTCCCTGGCACGCCGGCATGCGGCTGCGCGACGTCATCCCCGATAAAGAGTCACTGCTGACGCGCGACTATTGGCGCAAACGCAACCTGCTGGGGTTTGTTGCCCAGGAGGTGCATATTCCAGGCGAACCGGCCATGGAGTCGACGAAGCAACCGGCGGCCACCGCTGCTATTGCTCCCGTAGTTCCGGAAATCAACTGGAGCTATGCCGTTATCGAGCGGCAGAACAGTCGCGATCTCAAAAGCCAGCTCATTCCGTTTAACCTCGGCAAGCTGGTTCTGGACAACGACGAGAGCCAGAATCTGGAACTACAGCCGGGCGATGTGATCACCGTCTTCTCGCAAGCCGATATCCGGGTGCCGGTGTCCCAGCAAAACCCGAAGGTACAGCTCGAAGGCGAGTTCAAAACGGCAGGTGTGTACAGCGTCCTGCCTGGCGAGACTTTGGGGGCGCTGATCCAGCGAGTGGGTGGCATTACGCCGCAAGGCTATCTCTATGGCTCGGAGTTTCTGCGCGAATCCACCCGCATCGATCAACAGCGCCGGCTCGATCAGTTCGTCGACGAAATGGAGCGCGATCTCGACCAGTCGGTGTCGCGCGAGACGATGCGGGCGGCTACGCCGGATGATGCCACCGCGGTCGCCGCCAACGCTCAAAGCACCCGCCAGTTGGTTGCCCGCATGCGTAGTTTGAAGGCCACCGGCCGTATCGTGCTGCATCTCGATCCCGGGTCGACCGATGTATCCAAACTGTCGGATCTGCCCCTGGAAGACGGCGATCGTTTCATCGTGCCACCCAGGCCGGCCACCGTCAATGTTTTCGGGGCGGTGTACAACCAGAGTTCGTTTCTGTTTGAGCCCGATATGCGGGTGGAGGATTATCTCAACAAGTCCGGCGGCGGCACCAGAACCGCCGACAAGCACAACGTGTTTATCATTCGCGCCGATGGCTCCATCGTCCCCAAACAAGCTGCCAGCCCCTTCACCAGGAGCTTCGAATCGGAGCGGTTGAATCCAGGCGATTCCATCGTCATGCCCGAACAGATCTTCAAGCCCGGTATCGTGCGCGGGCTCCGCGACTGGACGCAGGTGTTCTCGCAACTGGCTCTAGGCGCGGCCGCGATTGCCGTGCTTCGGTAAGTGCCTTTGGGAGGAACCATGATGCCAAGCGTAAGGAATCTCAATCCGCCCACAAGCTCGGTACCCGAAACGCCTTCGCGCAGTATTCTCGACCCTCTGATCGTCCTCGCCGATCGAAAGTGGTTCATCCTGGCACTGGCCTTCGCCGGAGGCATCCTCATGGCCATCCTCGCCACATTGCTGACGCCCATGTATACGGCTACGGCTTCCATCATGCCGCCGCAACAGCAGCAATCCACGGCGGCGGCGTTACTGGGCCAATTGGCGCCGTTGGCCGGGGCAAGCGCGAGTCTGGGTCTCAAGAATCCCGCCGAACTCTACGTAGCGATTCTCGCCAGCCGCACCATCGCCGACGACATCATCCATTCGGCAGACCTCGAGAAGCGCTATCGTGCAAAGACAATGTCCGAGGCGAGGCAGGTACTCGCCCGCCGGTCTAACTTCGCCGCCGGTAGAGATTCTCTCATCCGTATCTCGGTGCAGGATTCCGATCCCAAAGAGGCGGCTCTCCTGTCGAACGCGTATGTGGAGGGTCTTTACAAACAGACTGGCCGGCTCGCCCTTACGGAGTCGTCGCAGCGCCGCCTGTTCTTCGAAAAAGAAATGCAGAGTCAAAAACGCTCGCTAAGCGATGCCGAGGAAGCGCTGAAAAACACCGAGGAACGCACCGGCGTCTTGCAGGTAAGTTCCCAAGTGGACTCCATGATTCGCAGCATGGCGCAATTGCGGGCGGAAATCGCCAGCCGCGAAGTTGCTTTGGCCTCTTTGCGAAACGGCGCCACCGCGCAGAATCCGGAGGTGGTGCGGCAGGAGTCGGAGTTGGCGGCGATGCGCAGTCAGTTGCAGAGCCTCGAAGCCAGCAATAAGGCAACCGAGCCGGGGGACCCCATGATTCCCACATCTCAGGTGCCTAAGGCGGGTCTCCAATATGTCCGCGCCCTGCGCGACCTGCAATACAACGAGACGCTTTTCGAATTGCTCTCCAAACAGTATGAAATCGCCCGCATTGACGAAGCCAAGGATGCGCCGCTCATCCAGGTGGTGGACAGCGCAATCCCACCGGAGAGAAAAAGTTGGCCGCCGCGGATGGTCTTCTCGCTGCTGGGCGCAATGGCCGCAGGCTTGCTGGCCTGCCTGATCGCGATGCTGCAGAGCCCGTTACTGAATCCCCAGGAAGCCCGCAAACTCCGCCTTTTGAGAGAGCGGCTGTTCGGTTGGCGGCGCGGGCACGCATGACTACGGCATGACACCGGCAATAGTTGCTCAACTCGCGCCGTTATTGGGCCTCGATAGCTCAGAGGACGGACTGCGCCGGCGCCGTCGCTATGTGCGCGCGGCTCTCACTTCGGCATCCACGATCCTGACCCGTGGCGTGACGGCGCTCACACTACTGGTGTCGGTGCCGCTCACCGCTAGATATCTGGGTTCTGAACGGTACGGCATCTGGCTGGCGCTCAGCTCTCTCATCGCCATCATTGCCCACGTGGATCTGGGATTGTCGAGCGGCCTGGTGAATGCCATCTCCGCGGCCGACGGTCATGGGGACAACAGCGAGGCTGCACATGCCGTGTCCAGCGTATTCCTGATGTTATCCGCGATGGCCGTCGGATTTACGGCGGCGTTGTTGCTGATCGCTCCCTATTTACCGCTCGGCCGGCTGGCGCATGTCTCCTCGCCGGCTGCCGGCGCGGAGGTCGGTCCGGCTCTATGTGCGCTGCTGATTATCTTCTTTCTGAGCATGCCGCTGGGAATCGGCATGCGCGTCCAGATCGGTTATCAGGAGGGTTATAAAGCCAACCTCTGGCAAAGCGCCGGCTGCCTGCTCGGCTTGGCTGCCCTGCTCATGGCGGTACGCGCGAAAGCCAATCTTCCCTGGCTGGTGGTCGCCACCACCGCCACTCCGCTGCTTGCCAGCGCCGCCAATTGCGTGCAGCAATTCTGGATCGCGAGGCCCGCGTTGAGACCGCGATGGAGCAATTTCCGGTGGCAGACCGCGCGCCAGATCCTGCGCAGCGGACTGCTGTTCTGTCTCGCCGGACTTGCTGCCATCCTCACCACACAGATTCCTTACCTGATGATCACGCGCATCCTAGGGCCGTCTCCGGTGGCGCAATACGGAGTCTCGCAAAAGATGCTGACACTGCTCCCCATGATCGCCGCCATCGCCACCTTCCCGCTTTGGCCGGCGTATCGCGAGGCGCTCGCCAGCGGCGACCGGCATTGGATCGCGCGCACCTTCCGGCTGACGGCAATCGTCACGGCGGCGATCTCCCTCGTCGGCGCAATCGCATTCCTGCTGTCATATCGCATGGTGATTCCATGGTGGGTGGACCAGCAGGTCGTGCCCGACCGCAGTACGGCGCTGGCGCTATCGATTTTGGTGGTCGCCACCAGTTTGAAGTGGACCACCTGGATGTGCCTGAACGGCTGCAATCGCCTGCGAGGACAGGCCACCTATCCGTTTCCGATCGTCATGGCGGCCGCTGTGGCCGCGTCCCTCGCCTGGCATCGCTATGGCCTGGCTGGAATCGTGTGGCCCTTCGCGATTGGGGAGTGCCTGGTGCTGGTGGCTGAAGCAGCGGACCTCTATCTGGGCCTGCGCGGCATGAGTGCTACCGGGGCGTGTTTGGCGGAGAGTTCTTCATGATCGACGACGCTCAGACGACTCGTCCGCCAGATCGCGCCGACCCCGCGGTTTCGGTGGTGACTCCCACTTATAACCGCGGACCTCTGTTGCGCCGCATTCACGAAAGCCTCAAACACCAGACCGTCTCTTTCGAATGGATCGTAGTGGACGACGGGTCTACCGACGATACCCAGCGGATAGTGGAAGAGATGCGCGATCCGTCAGCGGTGTACCTCAAGATGCCTCGCAATAGCGGCGTCAACGCTGCCCGGAATGCGGGCTTGAAGAGAGCGCGCGGCGCGTACATTCAATTGCTCGATAGCGACGACGAGTTTGTCCCGGGAGGCCTCGATCGCGCTGTGGAATCCCTCCGCGCCGCCCCGCCGAATGTCGGCGCAGTTCTCCTGGACGCCAAACCCGCGGGCGAAATTCGTGGCCTGCCGACTCTGACCGATGGCGAGATCCTGCGCGAGTACGACCTGGTGTGCCGGCTCGCTTTACAGGGAGACAAGGCCACAATCTATCGGCGGGAAGTCTTCGATCTATGTTCCCTGCCGGAAGATCTCTCCAGCAGCGAACATGTTTTCGTATTTGAGGTATCGAAGCATTTCGATTACTTGTGGCGCGCCCGGAGTTGCGTCCAGTTGCACCGCCAGAACGATAACCTCAGCGAGCCCGATAATCTGATCCGGCGCTCTCACGACATCGCCGTCTCTTACGAGCGGATCGTGCGCAATCACTCCGCGTTGCTCGCCCGCTATCCCTCCGCCGCGGCCAGGCTGTTGACCAAGGCGATGTACCGCTATCTGGTGGCGAGCGATTGGAGGAACGGGTGGCGAGTGTACTGGCTGCTTCTCCGTCTGCACCCCACCCCACGGACCATTGGATACGCCACGGGAGCCCTGTTTATGGGCCTGCTGGCTCCGCTGGGATTTGAGCGCATGCGCCTGCAGAGAAGGGCGCCGCGCATCCCCGTCCTTACCTAGGCAGCTATGTACGACCTCAAGCTCGCGATCTTCGGAACTCTGCTGCTGGCGCTGGCGGTCTTCAACCGAAGCGTGGGACGCCGCTGGACCTACCCACCGGCGGTCTTCAGCCTCTTCTGGTCGGCTGTCCTGTTCGGACTTTGCATTGCGGGCGACTTTTTCTATCCCATCGCTCTGGTCACGATGTTGGTGTTCCTGCTGGGAGCGGTTTGCTTCAGCGCCGCGGGACTGGTGACGCTGGGCTGCATGCAGGTGCTGCAATCTCCGAGGGCGCCCACGCGGACCGCAGAATCCGCCGCCATCGGCCGATTGCTGGATTGGGCGATCGTATTGCTGATTCTCGGACTGCCGCTCTTCTACCGCCGCCTGACGGACCTTGCCAGCGCGGCGGGCATCTCCGATTTTTGGGTTGCACTCCGCACGCAGATTGCCTACGGTTCCGATCAGGTCGCCGATGTCACTCTTGGGGGCTTCGCCCGTATCATCGCGGTGGCCACGTTCCTGTGCTTCATTGCCACGGCGGAACTGGATGAGACGTTTGCTTCGAAAAGGCGTGCCGCCATCCTCATTTCGTTGACGGTGGGGATGCACACCCTCACCATGGCAAGGCTCGGCGCCTACATCACCATATTCGGCTGCGCCGGAATCTTCCTGGTGAAGAGCCAACGGATACCGGTGCGCGCCCTGATCGTAACGGGCATTTCGTTGATTTCGGTGTTCGCTCTGCCCGCCATCCTGCTGGGCAAGGGCGGAAGCACGGAGGCCGGACTTGGCGAGAACGCTTCGGGAGTCATGCAGAGTGTCGAGCAGTACAGCCTGGGTGGCTCGGTAGCCTTCGATGAGGCGATCGCCGGTGGGTGGCGCAGGCCTCTCGAGATCCCCGACATGATTCGAATTCCCGCCCGCTCGCTCGGCCTGGTGCCCCAACCAATCGCAAGGGAAAGGTTTGAGCCATTCGTTTTCACGCCTTCTCCCACCAACGTCTACACCATTTATTACCAGTATTTCACCGGCTACGGTTTCGCCGGCGTGGTGTTCGGAATGCTGCTGATCGGCGCGGCGTGCACATTGGTGTATGCGGCGGCCATACACGGATCGCGGCCGTCGCTGGCACTGCTAGGGCTGATCTTTGGAAACCTCCTGGTAAGCAATGCCGGCGACGGCTTCATCGCCGGACTGAGCTATAACGTTCAGGCCGTGGCGGTGATTGTCATCCTGTATCGCATGGCGGGCGTCCTGGGCTCGTGGTCTGCGCGCCCGCAGACCGTGGCGTTCGATTCCACCGATGGAGTCCCCTGTGTCGAGTAGCCCTACGCTCGACGTGGTGATCGTCAACTGGCGCTCCGATGAGTACCTCGCGCGCTGCCTCGCATCGTTACCAGCGGCCGCCAGCCCGGCATTCGCTTTCGGCAACGTGGTGGTGGTGGAAAACGAATGCCGTTGGGAACCGTCTCCCTGGGAGCGGTGTGCGAGAGGCCTGCCGGTCCATGCGATCCGCAATTCGCAGAATGCCGGCTTCGCCCGCGCCTGCAATCAGGGAGCAAGAGCCGGCAGCGCCGATTACATTCTGTTTCTCAATCCCGACGTGATCCTAAACGAGACTTCTCTCGACCTGCCTTTGCGATATTTCAGCCAGGCGCAGAAGAGTGTCGGAATCTGCGGAATCCGCCTGCTCGACGATCATGGCCGCCCGAGCACATCGCATGCTTATTTCCCGACGCCGAAAAGGCTTCTCGTGGAAGCATTGGGGATCGATAAGCTACCCGGCCACACACATCGCGGGCGAACCGTCGATCCCGAGTTGCTCTCGCGAAGCGGTTTCGTGGACCAGATTATGGGCGCCTTCTTTCTGGTGAGGCGTTCCGTTTATGACGGGCTCGGCGGTTTCGATGAGCGGTTCTTCGTCTACTTCGAAGAGGTGGATTTCTCAATGCGTGCCGCGCAGCGCGGCTATCGCTCGTACTATCTGGCCGACGCCACGGCGAATCATCATGGCGGCGCGTCGAGCAATCAGGTGTTGGACATGAGGCTGTTTTACGTTCTGCGCAGCCGCATTCAATACGCCCGCAAACATTTTCGCTGGCCGGCGCTTTGCGGGCTGGTTGCCGTCATGCTTACGCTGGAGCCGTTGTGCCGCATTGCGTGGGCTCTGATCAACAGACAGAGCGACAGCGTCAGCCAAACGGTGAAAGCGTATTGGAAGTTGTGGCACTTTCTGGTGCTGGAGACGGGTGCGTGAAGATCGCGCTCCTCAGCCGGTATGAACGAAGCGGCTCCAGCAGCCGTTTGCGCTCGTACCAATATTTACCGTGGCTGGCCGAACGCGGCATTGAGACGGCAGCTTTTCCGCTGTTATCCGATTCGTATCTGGCGCGCTTGTACGCCGGCGACGGCACCGATCGCTTCGCCGTGGCAGCCGGCTACGCCAAACGGATGAGCGCCCTTCTGCGCGTTGGCCGCTTCGATGCAGTCTGGCTGGAGCGCGAAGCCTTGCCATTCGCACCCGGTTGGTTCGACACGCTTCTACTGCGCGCGCGCGGCATCCCTTACGTCGTCGACTACGATGACGCGGTATTTCACGACTACGATCGTCATCGCAGCCGCGCGGTGCGCGCTTTGCTGGGCGGCAAGATCGACCGCGTGATGCGCGACGCCGAGACCGTCATCGTGGGCAATGAGTACATCCGGCAACGTGCCGTGCAGGCCGGCGCGCGCAAAGTAAAACTGCTTCCCACGGTAGTCGACCTCAGCCGCTATCGTCTCAAGGACGAGCCCAGCCCGACCTTTACGGTCGGCTGGATCGGTACGCCGATTACTGCTAAGTTCCTGTCTATTGTGAGGGGAGCCTTGAGGCAGGTCTGTGCGGATGGACGCGGGAGGTTCCTTGCCACCGGCGCCGGATCGTTACAAATGCCGGATGTGCCGCTGGAGGTGGCCCCGTGGACCGAGCAACAGGAGGCCGAGAGTATCCGTGCCTGCGATGTCGGTATCATGCCACTGTTCGATGGCGAACAGGAGCGGGGTAAGTGCGGGTACAAGCTGATACAATACATGGCCTGCGGTCTTCCCGTGGTGGCTTCTCCGGTGGGTATGAATGCCCATCTGGTGGTTCACGGTGAAAACGGCTACCTCGCCTCCAACGAAAAGGAGTGGGTCGACGCCCTCTCCCGTTTGCGCAACGATCCGGCACTGAGACAGCGAATGGGCGCCGCGGGACGACGCCTGGTGGAGGCCGAATACTCGATTCCCGCGACCGTCGATCGCCTGGCGGATGTCCTCCGCGGTGCCGTAAACACTGGAAAATCGCGCGTTCGGCGCGTTGTTCCCACTTACTTGCCATGAAGGAATCCCGGCTTCGCATCGTTCATCTCACCAGCGTGCCGTGTACCTTGTGGTTCCTCGAAGAGCAGATGAGGGTGCTCCAAAAACTATCTGCGGAAGTGACAGCAATCTCTTCACCCGGGCCCGAACTCGACCGCTTCCACCGCGAAACCGGCGTCGCCACTTGCGGCATCCCGATTACACGAACCATCTCTCCCCTTGCCGATGCCAGATCGCTGTGGAAGCTGTATCGTGCGATGCGGCGCATCCGGCCGGGCGTTGTGGTCGCCGGCACTCCGAAAGCCGGCTTGCTCGGGGTCGTGGCAGCGCGATTGGCGCGTTGTCCCGCGATCGTGTTTCAGGTGCATGGTCTGCCGCACACCAGCAAAACCGGCTTCCGCGGGCTGGCATTGCGGGCGTGCACGCGGATAGCCTGCTCACTCTCGCATAAAGTGATCTGCGTCAGCCGTTCGAATGCGGACCTGTTGGTGAAGAGTGGTTTCTGCCCGCGGATCAAGGTAGTGGTGCCTGCTCAGGGTAGCGCATGTGGCGTGGACGCACAGAACAAATTCAATCCCTCGAGAATTGCACCCGCCAGAACAGCGGAAATCCGACTGCGCTTTGGCATTCCCGCCGACACGGTGACGCTTGGCTTCGCCGGCCGCCTGGTGATCGATAAAGGGTGCCGCGAGTTAGTCGCCGCCTGGCAGATACTGAGTCGCGAGTATCCGAACTTACACCTGTTAGTGGCCGGCGAACCGGAACCTCACGACCCGCTCCCGTTCGGCCTGCTCGACATCCTCAAACAGGATTCCCGCGTGCATTTCATGGGTACGGTACGCGACATGCCGTCGTTCTTTGCCACCATCGACGTGCTGGCGTTGCCCACCTATCGGGAAGGTTTTCCGGTAGTCGTGCTGGAGGCTTCGGCGATGGCCATTCCAGTCGTGGCAAGCAGGGTCACCGGGTGCATCGACGCCGTGGTTGAGGGAGTAACTGGCACATTGGTCGAGCCCTATAATCCAGCGGAACTGGCCGCTGCGATCCGCCGGTATGTCGACGGCGAACCGCTCCGGCGCCAACACGGACAGGCCGCGCGGGAAAGGGTATTACGCGACTTTCAACCGTCTTCAGTGATCGCCGCCACATTGGAAGTATACCGGCAGATCGGTGCCACGGAAGACAATTTCCTGTTGGAAAGGGCCACTGAGAGTGTCAATCAAGCGCGTTCTTGACATGGCCGTGGCGGCCGCAGGTTTGGTGCTCCTGGCGCCTGCGATGGCTGTCGTCGCCATCGCGATCCGGGCCGCCATGGGGCGTCCCGTGCTTTTCGCCCAAGTGCGCACCGGCCGTGGCGAGCGCCTCTTCCGCCTGTTCAAGTTCCGCACCATGCGGGACGCCCACTCGCACGAGTTCGTGCCCCTTCCCGACTCCGCCAGACTCACACCCCTAGGGCAGTTTCTGCGACGCACCAGCCTCGATGAATTGCCGCAACTCTGGAACGTGCTCAAAGGCGATATGTCACTGGTCGGTCCGCGGCCTTTGCTCCCTCAATATCTGCCGCGCTATTCCCTTTTTCAACGGCGCCGGCACGAAGTAGTGCCCGGGATCACGGGTTGGGCGCAGGTGAGCGGGCGAAACGCCGTGGACTGGGAGCGCCGCTTCGAACTGGATGTCTGGTACGTGGAACATCGCGGATTCTGGCTGGATCTGCGGATTCTCGCGCGGACCGCGCTGATGGTGCTCAAACGCGAGGACACTAACCAGGAGGGCCACGCCAGTATGCCGGAATTTGCGGGAACGCCCGATCGGAGCGACGGACGATGAGTAATCTTCTGATCTGGGGCGCAGGGGGACATGGCAAAGTCGTGTTGGACGTCGCGCGCAGTACCGGAGCATTCAATCGCATTCAGTTTCTGGACGATCGCGTCGACAGCAACGAGTTCTGCGGCTGCCCGTTACTGCATACGGCACAACTGCAGCACCTTGCCGGATCCTCTTTTCTAATCGCCATCGGCGACAATCGCGAGCGCAAGCGATGCTATGCGCAAGCCTTGGGGGCGGGCCTTCTCCCCGCGACGCTGATGCATTCCAGCGCGGTGATTTCTCCTTCGGCCCGGGTGGGCGCGGGCACTGTGGTGATGCCGCTTGCCGTCTTGAACGCGAACTCTACTGTCGGGGAGAATTGCATTGTCAACACCGGCGCCATCGTCGAACACGACTGCGAAATCGCCGCCCACGTCCACCTGTCTCCGCGAGTCGCCCTCGGCGGAGCGGTTCGAGTCGGGGAATTGGCCCATCTGGGGATCGGCGCCGTGGTGCTGCCCGGCGGACTGATAGGAGACGAATCGGTGGTGGGTGCGGGCGCCGTCGTCTTGAAAGCAGCGCCGCCGCGCTGCACCGTTGTTGGAATTCCTGCCAGGGTACTCTCATGTCTGATGCCGCTTTAAAACCAATTCTGCTCTCTGTCCCTCACATGGGCGGAGCCGAACGGAAGTATGTCGAAGAAGCATTTTCCACCAACTGGTTGTCGTCGGTGGGCCCGAACCTCGTGGCTTTCGAGGAGGAATTTGAGGCGCGCCTGGGACTCAGTTGCGTCGCTTTGAACAGCGGCACCGCGGCCATCCATCTGGGCCTGCGCCTGCTCGGCGTCGGCCCCGGCGACGAAGTTCTTTGCCCAACGCTGACCTTCACCGCCTCTTGCAATCCCGTCCGCTATCAAGGCGCGGAACCGGTGTTTCTGGACAGCGATTCTCAGAGTTGGAACCTCGATCCGAACTTGCTGGAGGATGCTCTTCGCCAGTACGCCGGCGCCGGCAAAATGCCGCGCGCGCTGGTGGTGGTCCACCTGTACGGACAGTGCGCCGAGATGGATGCCATTCGCGCCATCTGCGACCGCTACGGGATTCCCATCCTGGAAGACGCCGCCGAGGCGCTGGGCGCGACTTATCGCGACCGACCGGCCGGTGTATGGGGAGACATCGCGGCATTCTCCTTTAACGGAAACAAAATTATCACTACCACCGGCGGCGGTATGCTGGCCTCGCGAAATCGTGCCTGGGTGGACCAGGCGCGCTTCTGGTCACAGCAGGCCCGCGACCCGGGCCGCGCCTATCAACACTCTCAACTCGGCTACAACTACCGCATGAGCAACGTGCTCGCGGGCATCGGCCGGGGGCAACTCGAGGTCTTATCGCTGCGCGTGCAGCAGCGCCGCGCCATCGCTTTTCAATACCGCGACGCATTCGCGGATCTTCCCGGCATTTCGCTGATGCCGCAGGCCGATCATCGCCTGCATACCAACTGGCTGAGTTGTTTCCTGATTGACGAGGAGCAGTTCGGATGTTCGCGCGACAAACTAATCGACAGGCTGAGCGAAGCGAACATTGAGGCGCGCCCGGTGTGGAAGCCGATGCACCTGCAGCCGTTGTATTCCAGTTGCGCCTGCTTTGGCGGCGCGGTGGCCGAAGACCTGTTCCGCCGCGGAATCTGCCTCCCCAGCTCCAGTAGCTTATCGAATGAAGAGCAACGATTAGTCGTAAATCGGATCCGCGCAGCGGCAGGGCGCGGGCCTGTCAGCGAAGTCCGGCGGGAATCCGCCCAGTTTGCTTGAGGTGATCGTTTCTATGTCCCGGCTCAGTATTTATCGGACCCGAAGATATCTCACCTACCATCCCAGGTGGCTGATCGATGTGGTGCAGGTTGGCCTCTTCGTTCTCTCCTGCGTGGTGGCCTTCCTTCTGCGCTTCGATCTGACCATTCCGGGGATATATCGCCATGACTTACTGCTCGCCGTCGCTGTCCTGGTGCCCGCCAAGATAGTAACCTTCACCTGTTATAAACTGAACCGCGGCTGGTGGCGTTATATTTCCGTCCGCGATGTTACCCGCATCGGGCTAGCGAACCTCTTTGGGTCCGCACTCGGTTGCGCGGTACTGCTTCCGCTGGCTCCTCCCGGCTTCCCGCGCTCCATCTATTTCCTCGATTTCCTGCTCTGCTTCCTGCTCTCCGCGGGCGTGCGGATGGCGGTCCGGCTGGCCTTCGAGTTTTCCCGCATCCCGAACCTGGGGGTGACGCGGCGAGCTCTCATTTACGGCGCCGGGGATGCCGGCGTAGCCCTACTCCGCGAAGTCTTGCAGAACCCGGCGCTGGCCTACGAAGTGGTCGGATTTATCGATGACGAGCCGGAGAAGAAGGGCCGCTTCATCCATCGCGTCAAAGTCTTGGGCGATGGCGCCGCGTTGCGTCTCATCGTCCCCTCCCAAGCCATCGACACCGTGCTGATCGCGGCGCCGTCGGCCACCGGCATGCAGATGAATGCTATTCTCCAGCATTGCCAGGAAGCGCGGATTACCTTTAAGACCGTCCCTGCCATCGCCACCCTCATCGCAGGCGACGGACTGGCAACCCATATTCGCGACGTCGCCGTGGAAGACCTGCTCGGGCGTAATCCCATCCATCTGGATGAAGACCGGCTTCGCGACACGCTGCGCGGCCGAACCGTTATGGTGACGGGCGCCGCCGGCTCCATCGGCAGCGAACTCTGCCGCCAGATCGCGCGCTTCCAACCCTCCTCCATCATCGGTCTCGACTCCGCCGAGTCGCCGCTTTTCGAACTGGATCGCGAACTCCGGCAGTATTTCCCGGCGGTGCCTTTCCTGGCGGAAATCGGCGACATTCGAAATCGCGCCCGCTTGAATGAGGTGCTCGGCCAATACCGGCCCTCCACCATTTACCATGCTGCCGCTTATAAACACGTCCCCTTGATGGAGACACACATTTTCGAAGCGGTAGAGAATAACGTATTCGGCACGTATAATCTCGCTGCCGCCGCCTCCGCCCACGGCGTGGAGGACTTTGTGATGATTTCCTCCGACAAGGCCGTGCGCCCCACCAACGTCATGGGCGCCACCAAGCGCATCGCCGAACTTGTCCTCCTCGCCTTGCAAAACGGCCGCACCAGGTTTGTCGCGGTCCGCTTCGGCAATGTGCTGGGCTCCAACGGCAGCGTGATCCCGATCTTCAAGAAGCAAATCGCCGCGGGCGGCCCCGTGACGGTGACACATCCGGAAATGCGCCGCTATTTTATGACCATTCCGGAAGCCTGCCAACTGGTCTTGCAAGCCGGTGCAATCGGGGAAGGCGGACAAATCTGCGTGCTCGATATGGGGGAGCCGGTCAAGATCGTCGACCTCGCCCGCAATCTAATCCTGTTGTCCGGTCTGCGGCCCGACCAGGACATCAAGATCGATTTTACCGGCATGCGCCCCGGCGAAAAGCTCTACGAGGAGTTGAGCACCCTGCTCGAAAACACCGCGCCGACCATGCACGAAAAGATTCGAGTCTTTGTCGGCAACGGTGCGCCGGAAACCGGCCTCGACCTCTGGTTGGATAATCTGCGACAGTGCTGCGCTACCCGGGATGTCGGTCGCCTGGTGGTCGCATTCAAGGATCTGGTCCTCGACTACAATCCCAGTTGCCACCTTCTAAAGCGGCTCCTCGCCGATCAACCGCGGCGCATCGCCGACCCGTTTGCCACGGCCTTCGAGGAGCACAAGCACGACCAGGCGTTTCGCATGTAAACGCGCCGTCTGTTTAAGCGATGACGCTGGGCGCGGAACGGCTTTCGGCGCTTTCCGCAGCCAGGTCGCGGACCGCAGCCTCGGCATCCGGAAGCTTCGAGTACTGAAGCTGAAATTTCGGAATCTTCTCCAGCCACGCGAGGAATTGGCGGATTCCGCTTTCGCTGTGCTCCACCCAAAAGCCGGATTTCTGCAGCGCCAGCAGCGCGTCGAAGGTATCCAGTTTCGTGAGGGCGGTGTTCGATCCGTCCTGGTACTGCACAAATACCAACGCACCAACCGCCGCCGGTCCACTGACGTTCGACGGTTCCAGAAAGCGCACTTCCGGCCCTTGCCTGGCTTGCCGGGGCGCCATCCGGAAAGCCTGCGAACGAGCTTCGATCAGCGCCCAACTACCCTGGCGCAGCGCCAGCGGAAATGGCATGGGGTGCACGCGAAAGTCGTGGCTGAGAACGGCAGAATCGTCGCAGTGGTAGGGGAGGCCACCGGCCATCAGAGCGGCGCAAAGCGTGCTCTTGCCGGAATACGAACCGCCGGCCAACAGGACCCCTCCGCAACCTCCGGCGTGCAGAATTGCCAGCGGTTCCTCGCGCGATACCATCGCCTGCAGCAGAACCGCACGCGCGCCCGTCACCAGATCCTCGCGGGCGATGCATTGCGATTCGCGAAAGACGAGCACTTTGCCGGACGACGCGGCCACCGTAAACTGAATTGCGTCTTGGCCGCCGGGAATCCGGAGCGGATCGAGCCGCGGAGCGATCTCATCCCAAATCGCGCCGGAGTCCAGGAAAACGCGCATTGCCACGCCGTTCACCTGGCAGTCCACCGGACGCAACTCGGCGCTTGAGGGTACCGGTGACCGCAATGAGTGGGGGGCAGGGCAGGGAGCCAGCATGCCCTGGTTCCAATCAGCGAGGGTATTCTCGATATCCCGCCGGGCAGTTTCGGGATCGATGTGAAAACGCGTGGTGAAAGCGGACGCCAACTCGACGGCAGATTGATTCTGTGAACGGTCGCGCCAGATGAGCGCAGCGGTAGGGTTGAGGATATAGAAACCCGGATTCCTGGGACGAACTAGAACCAGACCATCGTCGAATGGGAATTCCCACAACGGAAAATCAGCCTCCGCCCCCGCCTCCGGGGCCAATTCCCGTGGCGGCTGCCGCCTTTTTCGACTCGGCAAGCACGGTGAACGGCACGGCATATGCCGCAAAACGACCTAGCTTCTGAAGGGCTTCGCGGCGATCCGATTGCGGTTCCGACTCCTCAATGCATTCTTCTTTCTTCTCGTCAGATTCCATGTGTCCTCTGGTTTGATTCGGTGCGGGTTCGCTTGGAGGCGAACCGGAAGTATAGGCCAGATAATACCAGAAATATTCCGATGGGCAGGGTTTGCGCAGGTTCCGGAACGTCCGACGAAATCGTGGACGCTGACGCATTGGTTACCGTACCCTGATTGAAGTTGAAGATGAATTGAAAATCTGCTGACAGCGTGGGATCCGTCAGCCCCGTCAGAGTCGTGGAGTTCATCCCCGAATAAGTTCCCGGGCCGTCGGGGCCGACCAGTCCGACACTTTGGCCGTCGTAGAACAGCTCGCCGGACACTGTGCTACCGGCGCCGGCATCCGCCGAAAGAAACAGCGGAATATATTCGGTGTAGTTGCCATCCCACGGGCCGGTGTCGTAGAAATTTTGTAAGTATTGAAGATTGAGCGAATCGTTGCCCGTGCTGGGGCCGATGCCGACATAGTCGACTGAAAAATCCACGGCTAGCCTGGTGCCGCCGCTATCATATTCAGCTGAGTAAGTCCAGCTCACATTGAACGGATCTCCGTTGCCGAATGTATAGAGGTAGTTACCCGCCGTCGGTCCGACAGATCCGCCAAACGAGACGGCGTCCGAAGGACCTGAAACGGGAGGGCACGTGCCCACCACGCAGGTGGAATTGATTTCGATTGAAGATGCTGCAGCGGGGCCTGGAAGCAACAACAACGCCGTGATCAGGCCAAACCCATAACGGAATGGCATTGGGGATCTCCTTTGGAGATCCTAGCATGTGTTGGCGTCCCGGCAGTGTTGCAAAGGGTAACCTTTCCCCTCAAGGGGTGAAAAAGAGTACATATCGCCGGTAGGCGCTGCAGTTAGCGAATACGTTGTAATACACCTTGTGGAAGAAGCGCCGGCTGTTACTAGCTTTGGGCAAAATTTGGTCAACCGTGCCGGAAATCATTCACCAGATTCCGATAGAAAGAGCGCCGGAAAGGCGCCTTCACCAGATAGTTCACTCCCCCCGGATGTTTCAAGAGTCTCAAAATCAATGAGACTCTGTTGCCGCCCACCATCCGCGATGTGAGGTACACGGGATCGATGTACTTCAGCCGCGTCTCTCGCCATAGAATACGCCGGTACAGCCACCGCAGCCCGCCCCTGCCGGGCGGAAACGGCGGGGCAATATCCAGAACCCGTGCGACCTGCAAGAGATGCAAGTTCAGCAGAGGCGCCAAACGATGTTCGGCGAATCGCGCGCGGATCTCCGTCCAGTCAGGGGGCATTCGCTGCTGCAGTCGCACCAGATCGAGCATCGAACGCAGTGTCGGCCAGATTCGATAATACGGCCCATGATGCAATTGAGAATGCAGGATGAGGTGCGTCATCAAATGGTTGGCGGAGGGCAGCCTCACCGCGGCACGGCCCAGTCGCAGGGGCGTCGAAGCCTCCAAGATTTCGGCCGCCCTGAGAACCTCGTCACAGGCGCCGATACCGAGGCCGCGATGCAGTTCCAGCGGCAGGCGGTGCGCCTGGTGGAGCGTCGCAAAGTGGTGGCCTGCCTCCGCCATCGAACTCATGGTCCACGGTTCGTACCCTGCGCTCACCATCGAATCGAAGGCCAGCCTGATTTTCTCCTCGGGAATCAGCAAATCGATGTCGCCCACCAGACGATCGGCCGGATCTTCATAGACGAGGGCGGTAAGATACGCAGCGCCCTTAAGAAGGATCGGCTCGATGCCCGCATCGTTGAGAAGCAGCGCGATGCTTTCCACTTCGGCCAGCAGTTGCCGGTTCCGCACCGCGTTGAGTTCGTGGATGGCGTCCAGGAAATCCGTCACCTCTGGAGGACGGCGAATTTTGCCATGCAGCGCGGGAAGCACTTCTTCACGCGCGGCGACCTCGACAATCCGATCCCAGTCAAGTTCGCCGGCAGACGCCTGTGAGTGGCCGCTGAGAAGGCTGGCGATAAAGTTGTATTCCGGCCCGTCGTGGCGCATTTGATTCGAAACGGTCGACGCCGATTCCACGGCCAGGATACCAGAAAGCCAGCCAATCGGCCGCGAAGTATGTACCATGAGAATGGCAAGCGCATCGGCCTGAGCTCTTTGTGAAAGTGTCCATCCTGATCCCGGTATATAATGAGGCCCTCACGCTTCCGCTGGTCATCCAGCGCGTTCTGGACGCGCCGCTTCCCGCGGACTGCGAGCGCGAAATCGTCATCGTCGACGACGGATCCACCGACGGCACTGCTGAACTTCTGACGCGCTATCGGACCAGCCCGCTGGTCGTCGTCCATTCGTCCATCGTTAATTTCGGCAAGGGCGCCGCGCTGCGCGCCGGCATCGCCAAAGCCACCGGCGATTTCATCTTGATTCAGGATGGCGATCTCGAATACAACCCGCAAGCCGATTACAACCAGCTGATCGCGCCCCTCGCTTCGGGCGTCGCCGACGTCGTGTACGGATCGCGCTTCCTGCCGGGTGTCCACGGTATGAAGTTCGCTAACTGGATCGCCAACCGTATCCTCACATTGACCGCCAACCTGCTGTATGGCGCCGGCATCACCGACGAAGCCACCGGTTACAAGGCATTCCGCACTACCGCTCTGCGGCGCCTCCGCCTCACCTGCCTGCGCTTCGAATTCTGCCCTGAAGTGACCGCCAAGCTGTCGCGCGCCGGCTATCCCATTCATGAGGTGGCCATTAGTTACAATCCGCGCGGCATTCTCGAAGGCAAGAAGATTCGCTGGCAGGATGGAGTGCAGGCCATGTGGACCCTGATGCGCTATCGCGTCGCACCTCTCTCGTCTTTCCTGATTGGCACCGCCGAACCGCGATCCGTTCCCGCCGGCTCACTGCACCGGCGATAACCCGCGCACAGGCTCCTGACCGGCGTTCCACATCGAAGCATGACTAAGCCCGGACGCAACAATTTCTACGCCCGCGAAGCCTGAACTCCGTCTGTATAATGAAATTCCCATCGTCAGGAGGCAGTTTCATTGGCTGTTCGCATAAAAGAGATTGCCGGCGATCTCGGCGTGTCGTTGATGACGGTTTCGAAGGCTCTTCGCAACCACCGCGACATCAGCGAAAAAACCGGCAACCGCGTACTCATGCGCATGAGCGAACTCAACCGCTCCGCGCCACATCTTTATTCCGCCCCGCCTGGTGGTTCGCGATTCCAGCCGCCGTCGGTGCTAAGTGGGGCAGTCAATTGCAGAGCCGCGACCGCCCGGAACCTGCGCAGGAGGCACCTATCAGTGATGAATTGCTGGACCTGTTTACCGGCCGCTCTATTACCGGCCGCGAGCACCGTCCGCCGCACGGTTTTGTGACTCCAATCGAGAAGAGCGAGGACCCATGAGCGAGGCGCTGCCCAAAATCCCGATCCTCACCAATCGCGTCGATGAGCCAGTCGTACTCCGGAGGGTCCACTAAGTGCGCCGGCGCGATTTCTTGCGCACTGCTGTGGCCGCCGCTGCCGTACCGCCCGCATTCGCCCAAGAGTTCGATCTCGCAGCCTTCGAGCATGACCGTGTATTGCGCGCGGCCGGCCGCTACCTCGACCAGAAGCCCGTCACCGTCACCGCCACGCACTCCCCGCGCAGCGCCGGCGGTCTGCATGACTTCTTTTCCGAAGCCGACTACTGGTGGCCCGATCCCAAGAATCCCGACGGCCCCTATATTCAGCGCGACGGCATGAGCAACCCAGGCAACTTCGTCGACCATCGCCGCGCCATGGTCCGCCTCAGCCTGATAGTCCCCGCGTTGGCCGCGGCCTACAAACTGACTCGCGAAGAAAAATATTCCGCTGCCGCCGCGCTCCACCTGCGCGCCTGGTTCATAGACGACGCCACCCGCATGAATCCCAACCTGCAGTACGCGCAGGCCATCAAGGGCATCGATACCGGCCGCGGCATCGGTATCATCGATACCCTGCACCTGGTCGAGGTGGCTCGCGCCGCCTCGCGCACCGGTTTATCAGCGGCCGATCTCGCCGGTGTGAAACGCTGGTTTGTCGACTACAGCGAATGGATGACCACGCATCCCTATGGGATCGCCGAACGCGACGCCAAGAATAATCACGCCACCTGCTGGGTGGCGCAGGTGGCCGCCTTCTCCGAACTCATCGCTGACGCCCGGCTGACGGCCTATTGCCGCGATCGGTTCGAAACTGTCCTCATGCCCGGCCAGGAGAGCGCCGACGGCAGTTTCCCGCAGGAACTGCGCCGCACCAAGCCCTATGGATATTCCATCTTCAATCTCGACGCCATGGCCATCGTCGCCCAAACGCTCGGCCTCTGGCACTGGAATCTCCCCGACGGCCGCGGGATGGCGCGCGCCATGGATTACATGTACCCTTACCTGCTCGACAAAAAGAAGTGGCCGCTCAAGCCCGATGTCATGTACGTCGACCAGTGGCCCGTCGCCCAACCCTCGCTGCTCTTCGCCGGCCTGGCCCTGAACAGGCCCGAGTACATTGCGCTCTGGAAGAAACTCCCGCACGATCCCACCGTCGAAGAGGTCCTGCGCAACTGGCCGGTACGCCAGCCGTTGCTGTGGGTGTAAGCGACTGATCTCTATCTTAATCCCAGATCACCGCCGCGTCGTAGCGCGCCATGATCGTATCTTTGCTCACCAGAGTCAACCCTTCCGCAAGCGCTTGCGCGATCAGCAGGCGATCGAACGGGTCCTTGTGGATTTCCGGCAAATTTGCCATTTTCCGGATGTGGGCGGCGCGGACCGCGAGGGTGGGAATCCGTAAACGGATGACGTATTTCTCCCACCAGGGCAGCGGATCGGCAATCAGGGCGCCCGGCCTGCGCGACTTGAGAACAAGCTCCCAAAGGTTCGCGACGCTCGCCGTGAACGTTGCCCCGGTCAGCGCCGCACGGGCCCCGGCTCCCAGGGCCTCCGGGGCGGATAGCGCCCAAACCAACGTGTGGGTATCGGTTAGTACCTTCACCGGCCTTCCACCCAGTCCGTGACCTCTGCATCACTCATCGGCTGCCACCATTCGTCGCCGGCCGCAGTCAGCGGTTCGTCGCTGGCGGCGCCGAACGGAAAGCCACCCTTTCGCTGTACGAGGACCAATTCGGCTACCGGCTCACCGTGCCGGGCGATGACCACCTTTTCGCCTTCTTCGACGAGTTCGAGCAACCGGGAGAGCTGGGATTTCGCCTCGTGCACGTTGACCTGCATGCGAATATCCTAGTCCATATGGTTAGCTAAGGCAAATTTCCGGCTCGGGCATTCGTTTAGCGGTGGCTACCCCTTTTGCGTTTCCGCGCAAAGCTTTGTAACCTGTCTACTTGCCGGTACGCCTATCCAATCGGAATCATGTGAGAAAACGGATGCCGGCCCCTTTGGTGCGGCATGCTGGTTGATTTCGAAGTAATTAAACGCGCGCAGAACCGCGATAGCGTCGCGTTCAACGAAATCGTACTGGCTTACCGTAAGAGAATTTTAGGTACGATCACCCGGTTGATCGCGCGTTCGGAAGATGTCGAGGACGTCGCGCAGGAAGTTTTTCTGCGGCTTTATTTTTCCCTCGATCAATTGCGGACGCCTGAGGTCTTTGAACCTTGGCTGTATCGCCTGACGGTAAATGCGGCTTTCGATTATTTGCGGAAGCAGCGGCGTCGCCAGGAGTTCCGGATGTCCGATCTTTCCGAACAACAGGTGCTGATGGCCGATGCGACGGCCGGCAGCAAGGTCGAACACGAGGAACAAACCAAGAAAAAGGTCCGGGAATCCGTCGATTCGCTGCTCGGAGCGGTCTCCGAGGCGGACCGGATTCTATTAATGATGAAGGAAGTGGAAGGGCTTTCGTTGAAAGAACTTGAAAAGATCTATAATGTCAACGAAAATGCTCTTAAGGTGCGGCTTTTCCGGGCACGGCAAAGAGTGCTGAAAGCATTCGGAGCGGCCGGAAAAAAAGAGGGTCTGGGGTAAATCCCCGGTGCGTTAGAGGTTACTGACTATGTCCTTGCGCGGCAACGAAGACGAAAAGCTGGATGCTCTGTTCCGGGCATACCGCGACGCCTGCCCCGATCCGGAAGCGAGCGTCAATTTCATGCCCTCGCTTTGGGCGCGAATCGATTCGCGCCAAACGTTCTTGTTCTCTTTCCGCCGGATGGCGAATGCCTTCATCACGGCTGCCGTGGCGCTGTCGATCGCGCTCGGCGTTTATATGACGATTCCGCGGTCCACCCCCGGAAACCTGTCGGAGACCTATATCGACGTGCTGGCGGCTGCCAATCCGCTCGATAACCCCGACATCGTTTCTCCGACGGCGCGCCTGGAACTCAACGGCCGGTAGCTGACGATGGCAAACAACAAGTTATCTGCCTTCTTTTCATTGCTCTTGGTGTTTGCCAGCGGCATCGTGGTAGGGGCCGTTGGATACCGCGTCTACAATACGTCCACTTCGCATGCGGCGAATTCCTCGCGCCCGCCGAACCGAAAAATGCCGCCTGAGGAATTCCGCCGGCAGCTCATCGAAGAGATGACCCGCGAAGTCCATCTGGATGACGACCAGGCAGCCAAGTTGAAGGATATTTACCAGGAAACGGCTAACGCCTTCGATCAGGCGCGCGACGCTCACAACGCCAAGCTGCATGTCGAAGGGCAGGCTATCCACGATCAGCAGGTGGAAAAAATCAAGAAGATGCTGCGTCCCGATCAGATTCCGCTCTACGACGCCCTGCGCACGCGCCGCGAGGCCGAGCGCAAAGCACGCCACAAAGATACCCGCACTCAGTAGTTCCAACTCGCATACAAACGAAAGGGGCCGGACTCGCGTCCGGCCCCTTCGCTATTGGATCTGAACTGAATGGCAGTTATGCCACGGGCTGTGGTTTCTTGCCTGCGCGCGCGGCTTTGTACTTTCTTTCGAAGCGATCGATACGTCCGGCGGTGTCCATCAGCTTCTGACGGCCCGTGAAGAACGGGTGGCAGGAGGAGCAGATTTCCACACGGATATCGCCCTTGTGCGTGGAGCGGGTCTGGAAGGTGTGGCCGCAGGCGCAGATCACGTTGATCGGATTATAAGCGGGGTGAATACCAGACTTCATTTTGTTACGGGGATTCCTTTCGAGAATTTCAGTATACCAAAAACACGAACCCCCGCGAGCCTCCCAGGAGGTCGCGGGGGAAAGTAGCCTATAGAATCAAAACCTGAGGCTTTAGCTGACGCGTGAGACAGCCGGTCCACAGGAACGTGATTCCGATACTGGACGGAATCGGCTAGATCAGAAGCTCAACTTCAACAGTCGGCCACCTCTCGCGGTCGTTTATTACTTTCCATTATGCTGGACCACCTCCTTTTCCAGTGATGGTTACATCCTCTCATGAGGGTACAAATCTGTCAACTCGGAATTTTTGGAGCGTGACTTTAAATCACATGTATTGTTCCGGTTACATGTTCCGGGCGGCGAACCTGCACATCGCCAGCCCGTCCATCAGCTTGAACGGAAACTGACCCGTGGTGTAGTGCCCACAAGGCAGCGTATAGACCTCGTGCGGCAGACCCAGATCGCGGAACGTCGCGAGCACCTGCTGCGAATAAACCGGCAGGAAACTGCTATCGTGGCGTGCCCAGATCAGCAGATTCTTCATCTCTCGGCCTTGCATGCGCCGCAAATAACTCGCCGGGCTGATCATCGCCCAATAACGACGCAAATCGTCCTGCGATACCACGTCGCCGAAGCCCTGCCGTACATGCTGGGTCGATAGTCCGGTCCACACCACATCCGAAAAGTACATCGAGACATGATTGAAAATGCCGGTCTTCAGCCGCATATCGTGGGCGGCCGCAATGAACGCCACGCACGACCCCAGGCTCGTTCCCAGAATTCCGATGCGATCGTACCCCTGGCCTGCCAGCCAGTCGACGGACGCCCGCACGTCCACAATCGACTGCCGCGCCGCGTGAATGGTCCGCCCGATATTGCTCGATACATGGTAATCGGCGCGCTGGAGCTCTTCCGGCATGCGCTCCGCATGGTACGCCATAGTCATCCGCAAGGCGCTGATTCCGTAGCGATTCAGCAGCTTTGCCAGACCCACGTGGCCACCCACGTCGGAATTCCACTGCGGCAGCACGATCAGCGCCCGCCGGCGGTCTTCGAGCGCGGGAAACCAGAGCGCATGCACGGTGTCATTCTTGGGATAACGCGTGCGCACCGGGCTGGTGAAAGTCAGGCGGCCATCCTCCAACCGGTAATCGGTCACCGGCGAGTAGGCAAAGAAACGGTCCGACCCCTCCAGCGCCTCATCGCAAAAACGGCCTACGCAATCGGCGGCGTTTCCGTTTACTTCGGCGGGGCAGGAAGGAAATCCGATGCCGTGCAGCCAGTCGGCTCCCCATTCGAACGGACGGACCACACGGTTGGTGTCGCGGGTGGCCAGTTTCCGCTCCCAACGATCCATCCAGCGAGCGTACAATCCGGGCATGATTCGAAGAAACTCAGTGTAGCAGGAAATAAAAAAGCCCCGCGCCGGCGGATGGTATTCCGGGGCGGGGCCGGTAGTGCCTTATAAGAGGCAACTCACCAAAGTCGAGCACTCCTCTAAGCCCTTCGAGCGAGCCAGAAAGCAATCCGAGTTCCACCGGTAAGTCATTGAAATTCTTGGAGGACCACCGCGATTCCTACGGATTTTCGTAGTTTCCTCTACGTAATCCGAAAGGCGTTTCAGGTTGATCGGGGCATCCCCGGACCGGCGCGTGGAAAACGGTACAATCGTTGCTGATGGCATCGCAGCCGGTCCCAGCCCGAGAAGGCCCAGCAAGCGGCGGCAAAGCTCTGGCCGGGTTCATGCTTTCTGGCTTCCTGCTGGCGCTTCTGGGCGCCATCCTGCCCGCCTGGGGCTACCATCGCGATCCCTCCGATTTCGTGGCAGTGGGCAACTACTTCCTCTGTCTGGCGCTCGGCATCGTAGCGGCTTCGTTCCTCGCGCGCCGCATCATGGCGCGCCGCGGGCTCTCCTTCCTGTTGGTTTCCGGCTGTGTGCTTTCCTGTGTTTCGCTGGCCTATCTGGCCACCGTTTCGCCGCCGCTGTCCGCGTGGTGGCGCGCGGCCGGATTGATCAGCCTCGGCATCGGCGCCGGCATCCTGAATTTGGCTTTGTTCTTCGCCATCTCCCCCAAATATGAGGCGGATGAAGCCGATACCGTCAATCTCGGCGGTGCCTGGTACGGTTTGGGATGCGTCACCGCGACTCTGCTGGTGGCCGGCACCTTCTATGCCTACACCGTGCCCGCGATCCTGGTTGTCATGGCGGTGGTCCCGGCCGTTTTCGCCGTGATGTACGCCCGCGAGACTTACCCTTCGCTCCCCGAAGGCGCGCATCCCACTCTCCGCCAGGCGTTTCGCGATTTCCAGAGTCTGGGCGCCGTCCTGTTCGCCCTCCTGCTCTTCTTTCAATCGGGGAACGAGCTTTCCATCGCCGGCTGGCTGCCGCTCCTGCTGATCCGAAGGGTCGGCCTCAGTCCCGAGGCCGCGCTCGGCGACCTGGCGCTCTACTGGTTGGCACTGATGGCCGGACGTCTGATCGCGGCCGCGATCCTGCCCCATGTGCGCCATAGCCGCTTGTTGTTCGGCAGCGTAGCGGCGGCCATCCTCGCCTGCTTGATCCTTTATTTCACCGATAACGGATTCGGCGCGGCCAGCGGCGCCATCCTCTTGGGCGGCGGGTACGCCAGCGTCTTCCCCCTGGTCTCCGAAGCGCTCCGCCGCCGCTTCCCCTACTACCATCCGGGATTTTTCAACGGGATCTTCTCCTTCGCCATCGTGGGTGGATTGCTCGCGCCGGCCACCTTGGGCTACGCCGCGTCGCAGTGGGGGGTCGGCGTAGTGCTGGGGATTCCGTTTACCGGAACCTGTTTGGTAATGGTGCTGATTCTGCTAATCTGGCTGGAATCGAAGGTGACCGGACGTTGAAACTCCTCGCTCTTGCACTGGCGCTCGTCACGGCAGTTCCGGCGGCCGCGCCGCCGGGGGCAATCGACCGGATCATTGCCGCCTCGCCCGCAGCCCGCTCGGCCTTTTGGGGCATCAAAATCGTCGACCTGGCCAGCGGACGGACGCTGTACGAACAGAACGGCGGCCATTACTTCGTCCCCGCCTCCAATACCAAGCTGTTCACTACCGCCATGGCCCTTACCCGCCTGGGGCCTGACTTCACTTTTCAGACGCGCGTCACTTCCGACCAGCCGCCCGATGCCGATGGCCGCATCGCCGGCTCGCTCCGCCTGGTGGGCGGTGGCGACCCCAATCTTTCCGCCCGTGCCATACCCTATAAGCCCGGCCCGATTACCGGCGATCCTCTGGCCACGCTCGCGGAACTGGCCGATCAGGTGGTGAGCCGTGGCGTCCGCCGGATCGAAGGCGATGTCATCGGCGACGACACTTGGTACGTCTGGGAGCCCTACGCCGACGGCTGGTCGGTGGACGATCCTCGTTCGGACGACGGCGCGCCCATCTCCGCACTCACCGTCAGCGATAACGCCATCAACCTGAACGTCCGCCCCGGAGCCGCCGCTGGCGATCCGGCCACCCTGACGCTCAATCCGCCGATGGAGTATTACACCATCCTCAACCGCATCCGCACTGTGGCCGCCGGCGGCGAACGCCACATCCGCATCGAACGAGTGCCCGGCAGTATGGACCTGCGCGTCTGGGGAACTATCCCGCTGGGCGATCAGGGCGAGGACTCGCTGCTGGGAATCGAAGACCCGGCGCTCTACGCCGCCAAGGCCTTCCGCCAGTTGCTGGAGCAGCGCGGCGTCACGGTAGGCGGCGCCGCCGTGGCGCGGCATCTCTATCCGCACGATCTCGCGAGCCTGCTGCAGGCACCCGCCCCGCCTCCCGAGACCGGCACGGAACTCGCGCGCCATACCTCCGCGCCGCTGCTCGAAGACCTTCGCATCACTGATAAGGTGAGCGAGAATCTGCACGCCGAACTGGCCTTGCGGGCGGTGGCCCGAGCGCGGCGCAACGTGGGTAGCTTCGAGGCGGGGCGCGAGGAGAGGCGGGCCTTCCTTAGCGAAGTGGGGGTTGAGCCCGGGGAATACAACCTGGTGGATGGTTCGGGGCTCTCGCGGCTCGATCTGGTGACCCCGTCGGCGGTAATCAAACTCCTTGCCTACATGTACCGCTCAGGGCAGCGCGCGAACTGGATTTCCATGCTGCCGGTGGGGGGCAAGGACGGCACTCTGAGTACGCGCTTCACGGAAGGTCCGGCGATGGGCCGCATCCATGCCAAGACGGGATCGCTCTCGCATGTGAGCGCGCTTTCGGGGTACGCCGAACGGCCGGGGGGCCGCTGGGTGGCGTTTGCCATCCTGGTGAATAATTATAATGGGCCCACCAGCGAAATCCGCGCTGTAATGGACCGCATTTGTGCCCATATAATGGAGTAGAAAACTATGCCGATTTACGAATATAGTTGCCAGGACTGCGGAACCAAATTCGAGAAGCTGGTGCGCCGCTCCGCCGACGCATCCGAGACCGAGTGCCCTTCGTGCGGGCAGAAGCATCTGCAGCAGGAGTATTCCACCTTCGCCGCGCAAACCAACGGCGCGCCGAAATCGGCCGAAATGCCGCAATGCCCCGGTGGGCAGTGCAGCAATCCCGGCATGTGTGGCATGAACTTTAACTGACCGCGTCCCCAACTGGCTGCGGAACCACCTGCCGGCGGTTCGCCCTTATTGCGTCCCCAGCAGATTCTGTACAAAGGCTCGCTCGATGGGCCAGGTGCCAAGCAGTCGTGCCCCTTCGCTGCGGAACGACCCGGCAGTGATGACGCCGCTGAAGTCCGCCGGATTCGGCGCCTGATGCTCGCGCGCGAATAAGCTGCGCGCCAGTTCGGTCACCGACGTGAACTGCGTCACCAGGTCGGCCGCCTCCATTGCACTGCGGCATTCGATCTCCAACTTCGCGCTCAGCCGGCTGCCGTCCGGTACGAACGAGAGCGTCACCATGGGCGAATTCGCGACGATGCGCGCGAAAGGCCGCATTCCATCCGGCAACGCCGGCGCAGTCGCGGGCAGGGAGCCGGGGAAACGCAGCCACACCAGCCCCTCCGGCATTTGCGGATTCGGCCCCGGCCGCGGCGCCCCGAGCACAGTCACGGCGTACTGATCGGTGCTGACTGCCATGGCCATCAGATCGCTGCGCAGCGGCATGAAGGAAATGTGGCGATCGGGCGTGCTGCCAATCACGCGGCATAGAGAATTGACGCACTGTCCGTGCTCGCGCGCCGCATACGCCCGCAGGCTTTTCCAATCGAAGCGGCCAGAGACCAGGAAATACGAGCCGCCATTGCGCGGGAACGAAACCAGGGCCGTATCGAGGTCGTTCATATAGTCGAACCGCGTGGCATAGACGAACGACTGGTATTCGGGATCCTCGGCGCTCTTTGCGCCTTCCAGCAATTGCAGGAAGCCGGCACGCCTCAGCGCCCCGAAATCCGCCCACATGACCAGCGCGTCCTGTGACGGGATGCGCTTAAGCAGCGCTTGCGGCGTGAGCGTTGTGGAGTGAAACCAGACGATTCCACTAATGGTGAGGCCGCATACCACGGCGATTAGCACCACGAGCTGCCAGGGCTGGGGTTTGAACTTCACTCTTCGAAGTATCACATACCGGCGCGGAAGGCGGCGATTATCGCGCGCCTACCGGCACGGCGTGGGCTTCGCTCCACAGCCGGATGTAGGGCGCCAGGTCCTTCATCATGTCGCGGAACCCCTGCAGGGTCAGCGATTGCGCGCCGTCGCTGACGGCCTTTTCGGGGCATGGGTGCACTTCTACAATCATGCCGTCGGCGCCGATGGCTACGCCCGCACGCGCCAGCGCCGGCACCAGGCTACGCTTGCCCGCGGCGTGGCTGGGGTCGAGCAGCACCGGCAGGTGCGTCAGTTCGTTCAGCACCGGGACCGCCGAGATATCGAAAGTGTTGCGCGTAGCGGTCTCAAAGGTGCGAATGCCGCGCTCGCAGAGAATCACGTTCGAATTGCCATGCGCCACCACGTACTCGGCCGACATCAGCAGCTCTTTGATGGTGGAACTCATTCCGCGCTTGAGCAGCACCGGACGGCCGCACCCGCCGAGCGACTTGAGCAGCGCGAAGTTCTGCATGTTGCGCGCGCCCACCTGCATACAATCGGCATATTCGGCCACCAGTTCCACGTCGCGATCGCTCATGATTTCGGTAACGATGGCGAGCCCGGTAGCTTCCCTGGCCTTGCGGAGCAGCTTGAGGCCCTCGAGTTCGAGACCCTGGAAATCGTAAGGGGAGGTGCGCGGTTTGAAAGCCCCGCCGCGCAGGACGCGCGCGCCCGCCGCCGCCACGCCCTCGGCCGTCTCCATGATCTGCTTTTCGCTCTCCACCGAGCACGGCCCCGCCATGACAACGAATTCGCTGCCGCCAATCTCGACGCCGTTCACGCGGATGGCCGACCGCTCCTTCTTAAACTCGCGGCTGACGAACTTATAAGGCGCCGAAATGCGCATGGCGCGTTCCACCCCGGGGGTAGCTTCCAGCGATTCCAGGCACGCCGTGACGTCGCCCACGCCGACTACTCCGATGACCACGCGCTCTTCGCCTTCTATGGAGTGGACCTTATATCCGAAGTCGCGAATGCGTTCGCAGACATAGTCGATCTCCTGGCGTGTGGCGTGGGGCCGCATTGAAATAATCATTCCATTCCCTCCAAATAAAAACCCACTCCCGCGGGAGTGGGTTGGCTTGCGATCAAAAACTCACGTCTCGCACCAAGGCCACTCACCGGAACTGGCGGAAGTGCCAGTACCGGCCGGTAAATGAGCTGGCGTGGTAACGAGACATTGCAGGTCCATTGTACACCAGACGCTATCTTGAATACAAGGTAAGCGGTTTAATTTTATAAATTTACTGGCACCACCTGTGGTTGGTGTAAATGGATCTGATTTCACGATCTGCTTCCACTGACAACTCTAAGGTATACTGTTCCAAACCCCGAGGTGGAAGGATGCGCCATTCAATCGCGTTGGGGCTGGCTTGCGCCGCCGGCCTGTGCGCCCAAATTACGGTTCCCTGGAGTAGCGGCCGATCCACGACTGGCGCCCAACGGCTGGAACGCATCAAGTGGTCCACGCCCATCGACCTGGCTCCGAATCGTTCCGAACCGATCCGCTACAGGCCGCCACTGATCACCGATGCCAATACTGTGCTGGTTTCCGTACGGACCGGTTTGGCTAACAAGTACCTGGTGGAAGCGCACAACGGCTCGAACGGTTCTCTGCTGTACACGCTCCCCAGCGATTACACGCCGCTCTCCATGGGGATTCCGCTGTACGGCCCGGCGCTGAGCCGGGGCACGCGCGTCTACTATCCCGGTGCGGGAGGCACGGTCTATTACCGCGACCAGCCGAATTCCGCTACCGGACCGTCCGGCCAGATCGCATTTTATGGCAACCGGACATACTCTGCCAATCAGGCGGCATTTGACGACAGCGTGGCGATTTCCACGCCCATCACCGCCGATGGCGACGGGAACATCTATTTCGGCTTCACAGTAACCGGACCGAATCCAGCCAACCTTAGCAGCGGCATGGCGCGGATCGCCGCCGACGGGACGGGATCCTGGATCGGCGCCTCCGCCGCGGCCGGCGGCGATTCTTCAGTTGTCGAAGTGGCTCTGAATTGCGCTCCGGCGCTCAGTACCGATGGCGCTACCCTGTACTTCGCAGCGCGCGGAGATACCGGGCATTCCGAGGGATACCTGGTGGCCGTGAACAGCGCAACCCTGGCCTTTGTCGCGCGGGCACGCCTGGTCGACCCCGAAACGGGTACCTTCGCCCGGGCGGGGGATGAAGCGTCGCCCATCGTCGATTCCGAAGGAGACGTCTACTATGGCGTCCTTGAATCGGCCCCCAGCGCGAAGGGCGGACGCGGCTGGCTGCTCCACTTCGACCGGACGCTGGCGACGGTGAAAACGCCGGGAGCGTCTAACACGGGACCCGCCAGCTACCTTCTGTTGCCGAATTGCAATGCGGCCAACGGCGGCAACCGATTCACCTCGCCCGATCGCGACGCTTCGGAGACGGCTGCCATTCGCACATCGACCATCGCCAACTCTCCGGTCCGGGAGGCATGCGCTGCGACCGCTATCGGCGTCGACGGCACCGTCTACCTGATTGACGGCGCCACTCTGTTCGCCGTGGGACAGGCCTCCAACCTGACCATCGCATCCAACCACAAAGGCAATTTCGCCCACGGCCAGAAAGGCGCCGTATACACCCTGACAGCTACCAATACCGGAACGGCCGCTACCAACGGCGCGGTGGTGGTGGCCGACACGCTGCCCGACAGCTTGACTGCCACGTCCATCGGGGGCGCAGGTTGGAGTTGCGCGCCGCCATCCGGGCCGTGCTCGCGTAATGACACGCTGGACGCCGGCGGCAGCTATCCCGCTCTCACGCTGGAAGTGGACGTCGCCGGAAACGGTCCGTCTTCGGTGACGAATACGGCCGCGATCTCCAGCGACGGCGCGGCGAATTCAGTGAATTTCGCATTTTATGACGCGACGCGCGTGATGGCGCAGGCCGCCTCCCTGAGCATCGCCGTGAGCCACACGGGCAACTTCACGCAGAAACAGACCGGGGTTTACACTGTCACGGTGAGCAACGCGTCCGGTGCGGGGCCGACTACCGGAACCGTGACGATGACGGAGGTGTTGCCGGAAGGGCTGAGTGTGAGCGCGATGGCCGGCTCGGGATGGAACTGTCCACCGGGCGGAGTGACCTGCTCACGGACCGACTCCCTGATGCCGGGGCAAAGCTTCGGGGCGATCGCCGTCACCGTGAATGTATCGCGCAGCGCGCCAGCTCAGCTCGTGAACCAGGTGAGTGTCTCCTATGGCGGTGGGGCCTCAGCCAATGCCGCCGACCCTACCACCATCCTCGCCATTCCGTTTGCATTGGACACCGTCGGAGTCCCTACGGCCATCCAGTATCAGAGCTATGTTACCTATCTCATTGCGGAAGGCGGCGTCCCGCCCTATTCCTGGTCTGTGGCGCCGTCCACCGGTGTGAGCCTTCCCGAAGGGATGAGCCTCGACCCGGTCACCGGAGTGGTGAGCGCTACACAGGTGAATGGCCAGGGCGGATACGAGGTCACCATCCAGGTTTCCGACAGCGCTTCGCCCCCGAGCGCGGCCTCGCGGGCGATCGATTTCCCGGTCTACAGCGACACCGGGCTGGCCGGCTGCCAGATGTTTCCACCCGACTCGGTTTTCAATCAGAGGATCGATACGCTGCCGGCCGACCTGAATCCCGAACACCAGATTCCCGCGAGCTACCTCAGCAGCGCGCTTCATCCCGATTTCGGACAAGGCAACTATCCGTTTCCCGGCGGCATTCCGTGGATGCGCGTGCCCGCCAACCAGCCTCTATCCAATGTGAATGTATCGAATGACGGGCAAATAGAGCTTTCAGGCACGTATCGATGGCCGCTCCCGCCCTGGCCCGACGCACTGGTGGAGGGAACGTCGTTCGGTGTGGATGGCTCCGATCACCACATTTTGATTCTGCAAAGCAGCACCGACGATATCACCGGCCCCCAGACGGGCGCCTGTACTCTCTACGAGACCTACAGCACCGGTGCGGTGTCGACCCTGTACGATAGCGGTTCCAAAACCTGGTTTGTGGGCGGCGGCATTCATTACGATCTGAGCAGCAATCAGCTGGCGGCCTCCGCGGATGCGCTCGACAGCGAAGCCCAGGATTCGTCCGGAATCCCGATCTTGCCTTTGCTGATTCGCTATAGCGAAGTTCCGCTGGGTACGCAGCATCCGGTGCGAATCACCTTTCCGTCTCCCACCAACTGGTTTGTCTGGCCCGGAACCGGATGCTGCGCCAATAGCGGACCTCCGCAAGGGCTGCTCTACCGGCTCAAAGCCGGCGTGAACTGGCAAGCCACATGCCCGGTAAGCTCCTATCCGCAGGCCGCCACCGTGCTGCAGGCGATGCAGCAATATGGCGCCTATATGAGCGATCACGGCGGCGTAGGCTTCGTAGGCGGTGTTCCCGATGCGCGCTGGGATGACGACGACCTGGGATGCATCAAGCACTTCCACATCAGCGACCTGGAAGTAGTGGACAACGCGGCGCTCGAAGTATCGTCGATCAGCGGGCAGACCAAGCCTTACGTGCCGGCGGCCGCTTTGCCGGTGTTCACAGTCGGCACGCCGTATAGCGCAGCCATTTCGGAAACCGGTGGGAACCCGGCCTTCCTGCAATGGTCGATCGCTGCGGGATCTTTGCCGCCCGGCCTTTCGCTCGACCCCGTGCAGGGCACCATCGGCGGCACGCCGCTCTCGTCCTCCGGAAGCCCTTATATTTTCGCCGTAATCGCGACCGATACCGCGTCCGGCGACAGTTCCAACCCGCAGCAGTTCGCCCTGGGGATTACGGCTCCACCACTGCCAAGGTTGATCGTGGTCCCTTCGCACACCGGCAACACCTCGCAAACCGTGAATGTAACCCTGTCGATCGACGTGATGAATCTGGGGACCGCGTCTACCAGCGGCGTGATTTCGGTGGTGGACACCCTGCCCGCGGGGATGACTGCCATCTCGATCTCCGGGTCCGGCTGGAATTGCACTCTGGACACGCTGACCTGCACGCGCAGCGATTCTCTAACGCCGGGCGGCTCCTATCCCGTCTCGGTGACCGCGTACATCGGTTTCCTGGTGCCATACGTCGCGACCAATGTCGCGGCGGTGTCGGGCGGGGGGCAGACGGCGACGGCCAGCGATACGCTCATTTCGCGGCAGTTCATTGGGCTGACGGTGACCAGCGCGCACGCCGGCAGTTTTTCACAGGGGCAGACCGGCGCGGCCTATTCGATCGCCGTAACCAACATCGGACAATATTCCACCATCGCTGCCCTGACCTTGGTGGATACGGTGCCTGCGGGATTAACCGCGACGGCGATCTCCGGAAGCGGGTGGAACTGCACGCTGGCGACGCTCACGTGTACCCGCGGCGACGTGCTGGATCCCGGCCACAGCTATCCGGCCGTGGTCGTCACGGTGAACGTCAGTTCCGGTGCGCCCAGCCAGGTCATCAACGCCGTGAGCGTTTCCACCGACAGTGCCGCCCCGGCCAGCGGCCAGGACCCGACCACGATTCTTACCACGACCCTCACGCCACAGACCATCACGTTTGGCGCGCTGCCCGACCTGCCTTTTGGATCGGCGCCGTTCCTGGTGAACGCCAGCGCCTCATCGATGCTGCCCGTCAGTTTCGCCTCCACGACCGCCAGTGTTTGTACGGTGTCGAGCGCGACGGTGACTGCGATCGCAGGCGGAAAGTGTACCGTTCAGGCGACGCAGGCGGGGAACGCCACCTACGCCGCGGCCTCGCCGGTGAGCCAGAGCTTTCTGGTGACGCAGGCGGGCCAGACCATTTCCTTCCCGGCAATTTCCAACCAGTACTTGAATATCGGGATCTTCGGGTTGAGTGCGACGGCATCTTCGGGGCTGGCGGTGAGCTTCGTGTCGACCACCGCGAGCGTCTGTACCGTGTCGGCCGCCACGGTGACTCCGATCGCCGCCGGAACCTGTACCATTCAGGCGATGCAGGCGGGCGATTCGAATTACGCGCCGGCGACTCCCGTGAGTGAGAGCTTTGGAGTGATGGACGCCTGCGAGGTCAGCCAGGACGGGAGCATCGGCGTAGTGGACGTGCAGCGCACCATCGATCAGGCTCTGGGTGCGAGCCAGCGTACCGTCGATTTGGATGGAGACGGAGCGGTCACCCTGGCAGATATCCAAATTGTCAGTAACGACGTTCTTGGGAAGGGCTGCGCGGTTGGCGGGGTAACGCTGTTTGCGAGGAGAATTTCGAATCGATAGGCGGCCCTGGCGCTATCGGATTGCGAATTCCGGCCGATAGAGTTCCTGTGGAACGGCCGCTAACTCTTACCGGAGCCTGGAACATCGCGAACGCCGAGGAATTGCACGCGATTTTCGCGGGATATCTCGAACCCGGCGAGGATTTCGCGCTCAATCTCTCCGGCGTGGAGAGGTGCGACACCGCTGCGCTGCAACTGATTCTGTCCCTGCGGAAGACCGCGGCAGAACGGGGCCTCAATGTGCGATTGACGGCGATATCGCCGGCCATTCGAGAGACGGCCAATGCGCTCGCCGTCGCGCTTACCGATCGGGCGGAAAGAGGCGGAGATGGCGTATAACCCGATTCCTACCTTTCTGCAAGAGGCGGAGGAGTTGATCGCGGATATCGAGCAGTCGGCGCTGGGCCTGGCAGCGGAAGCCGATCAGGCCGAAACGGTGAATCGCCTGTTCCGCGCATTCCATACCATTAAGGGATCCAGTGCCATGTGCGGGTTCGATGCCGTGGCGGCGTTCACGCACAACGTGGAAAGCCTGCTCGACCGGGCGCGAACCGGCGCGGTCGCGGTGTCTCCGCAACTGGCCGAGGTAGTGCTTCAGGCGGCGGACCAGATTCAAGTGCTGTTACAGGCCGCGCAGTCGGGCTCTGCCGTGCCCGCCGGTGCGGGTGAAGCGCTGACCGGGGCGATCGCCAGTTTTGGGAACACCGCGGAGCGCCAGTGGAAGATCCGCTTTCGTCCCGACGCCGCGCTTCTGGCCAACGGCGGCAATCCGCTGACCTTGCTACGCGAACTGCGTGAACTGGGGGCATGCGAAATCGCTGCCCATACGGACGCCATCCCGTCGCTCGATTCGATCCAGCCGGATGCCTGTTACCTCTGGTGGGAAATTACGCTTTCGACCGCGGCGGGGGAGAACGCGATCCGCGACGTGTTCATTTTCGTGGAAGACGGAGGCGTACTGGAGATCGCACCCGCGGCTGCGGAGCCGGTGCCGGAATCCGCGTCCCCGCCGGCTCGCGAGACGCAAAAGGCGGCCATCAAAGAGGCTACCGTACGAGTTCCGGCGGAACGGCTCGACCGGTTGGTCCGCCTGGTGGGTGAGTTCGTGATGAACCATTCCTGCCTGGCGCAAGCAACCGCGCAGCAGCACGCCATCGAGTTATCGAACCCGGTGCAGGTGCTGGAGCGCCTGGTGGGGGAACTACGTGACACGGTGTTGGGCATCCGCATGTTGCCCATCGACACGTTATTCGGGCGATTTCGCCGGCTGGTGCACGATCTTTCAGCGGAACTCGGCAAAAACGTCGACCTGGTAACCGAGGGTGGCGAAACGGAGCTGGACAAGAGCATTCTGGACCAGCTTGGCGACCCGCTGGTGCACTGCCTGCGCAACTCTCTCGATCATGGCGTCGAGCCGGCGGCGGAACGGGCAGCTAGGGGCAAACCGGCGCGCGCCACCATCCGCCTCTCGGCGGTGCATACCGGTTCGAGCGTGGTGATCGCCATCGAAGACGACGGCCGGGGCATCGACCGTGAGGCGGTGCGCGCCAAGGCAATCGAAAAACAACTGGTGGCGCCGGGCGCCACTTTAAGCGACCGGGACGTGCTGAACCTGATCCTGCTGCCGGGCTTTTCCACCGCGCAGTCGGTCACCAGCGTCTCGGGGCGTGGAGTGGGCATGGACGCAATCCAGCGCCAGATCGAGCTCTTGCGTGGCTCGTTGGCGCTGGCGAGCGAGCCGGGGCGCGGTGCGCGCGTCTCTATTACGCTGCCCTTGACGCTGGCCATCATCGACGGCCTCCTGGTGGAAGCGGCCGGCGACCGGTTCATCGTTCCCATGGCGGCGGTGGTGGAAAACGTTGAGCTTACCCGGCAGGAACGGGCGCGCCATAACGGACGGAATCTGCTGAGTGTGCGCGGCAAGCTGGTGCCGTATCTCAACCTGCAGGAAATCTTCGCCGCCGGCGGCGAGCCCACGGCGATCGCCAAGGCGGTGATCGTGCAGCATGGCGAGGAACGCGTGGGTCTGTTAGTGGAGCGCGTGCTGGGGTCCCACCAGACGGTGATTCAGTCGCTGGGAAAGCTGTACCGGAACGTGGAAGTGGTTTCGGGCGCGACCATCATGGGCGACGGACGGGTGGCGCTGATTCTGGACGTGGCCCGGCTGATCGCATTCGCCGACCGCAGCCGGAGAGATTCGTAAGGAGACATCGATGAAGAAGTTGAGAGTGGGACAGAGGATTGCGGCGGGCTTTACTGCCGTGATTGCGATTGCAAGCGCGCTGGGGGTTTTCGCCTACGCGCGGATTGGCGCGATGAACGGCGATGCCCGTGAAGTTGTGGAACGCCGGCTGCCGATGGTGTATATCGCCGGCCAGGTACAGGACAATGCGGAATCGAATGTCGGGCTGGTGGCCCGCCATATCATGTCGGCCGACGCGCACGATACGGCGCCGTTCGAGACCGAGATGTTGCGCCGTTCGGCCATCAACTCGACGCTGCTGCCACAGTATGAAAAGCTCATCACTACCGAGAAGGGACGGGCGCTGATGGACGCGTTAAGCGTGGCTCGCACGCCCCTGAATGCGGCGCGCGATGAGGCTGTAGCGCTCAGCCGCGCGGGGAAAAAGGCGGAAGCAACGGCCGTTTTCCGCGAAAAGATGGTGCCGCTGAATGCCCGCTACATGGAGGCCGTTAGCAATATGACGGCGTTCAACAAAGCGAACGCGGACGAGGACGGCAGGACGATTCAAGCAGCGGCGGCGAGCAGCCGCACCGCGATTCTGATTGGGCTGGGGCTGGCCATCCTGGCGGCGCTTGGCATCACCCTCTTTGTGGTGCGCAGCATTACGCGCCCGCTCAATGCCACCGTCAAGCTGGTCCAGCAGGTGGGCGCGGGTGACCTGACGCACCTGGCGGAGGTCACATCCACAGACGAACTTGGGCAGATGGTGACCGCGGTAAACGAGATGATCGCCAACCTGCGGGATACGGTGGGGAATATCGCGACGGCCTCGGCCAATGTCGCCGCCGGCAGCGAACAGCTCAGTTCGACGGCACAGCAGCTTTCGCAGGGGGCCACGGAACAGGCTTCGGCGGCGGAAGAGACCACCTCCGCCATGGAAGAGATGAGCGCCAGCGTGCACCAGAATGCCGACAACGCGCGCCAGACCGACAAAATCGCTTCCAGATCGGCCGAAGATACCAGGACCGGAGGGGATGCGGTAACCCGGACGGTGCAGGCCATGAAAGAGGTCGCCGAGAAGATCAATATCATCGAGGAGATCGCGCGCAAGACCGATCTGCTGGCGCTCAACGCGGCGGTGGAAGCAGCGCGCGCAGGCGAGCATGGGAAGGGTTTTGCGGTAGTGGCGTCTGAGGTCCGCAAACTGGCGGAACGAAGCCAGACGGCGGCGGCGGAGATCAGCCGGCTGACGGCGGACGGTGTCAAAACAGCGGACGGCGCGGGGCTCTTGCTGGTGAAGCTGGTGCCCGATATCCAGAAGACTGCCGAACTGGTGCGCGAGATTGCGGCCGCCAGCGCCGAACAGAGCACGGGCGCCGAACAGGTCAACAAGGCGATCCTGCAACTCGACCAGGTAATCCAGCAGAATGCCGCGGCATCCGAAGAAATGGCGTCGACGGCGGAAGAATTGTCGAGCCAGGCGGAGATTCTACAGTCTGCCATCGCTTTCTTCCGGGTGGACGATGGCAACCGGACGCCTTCCTTAAAGAAGCGCGGTACGCCTGCCAAACAGCGCCGCCCGATGGCGGCGGATGCGCACTCGTCGGCCGCTTCTCTGGCGCGATTGAGCAGGTCGGTGAGATCGTCCGGTCCGGCCATCGATCTGGCGCCGTCCGGCTTGGGGCAGGGTGTGCACGAGAGGGACTTTGCGCCTTACGACGGAGGCGCCGCATGATGACGGAAACCAATCAATACATGACGTTCAAGCTCGGCAACGAACTGTTCGCCATCGGTGTGGCGCAGGTGCGCGAGGTGCTGGAAGTTTCGCAGATTACGCGCGTCCCGACCTCGCCCGCCTACATGCGCGGTGTGGTCAATGTGCGCGGGCAAGCGACTCCCGTAGTGGATCTGCGGCTGAAATTCGGGCTGCCGCCGGCGGCGGACACGGTGCACACGCGAATCATCGTGATGGAGCTCGATATCGACGGCGAAGGGGTAGTGTTGGACGGCGTTGCCGACAGTGTGCATGAAGTCATCGAGCTCGATGCGGGCGCGATCGATCCGCCGCCGCGCATCGCCATGCGCTGGCGCACGGAATTCATTCAGGGGATGGGCAAACGCGGCGAAGAGTTCATCATCCTGCTCGATGTGAACCGGGTGTTCTCTTCGGAGGAACTGGCCTTGGCCGGCGACGCTGTCGAGACCGTCGAGCCTGTCGGGGCGTGAGCGCGTATGGGAGGTGACAGAATACGCGTCCTCATCGTCGACGATTCGGCGTTTGTGCGGCAGGCACTCAAGGAGATTCTGCAGAGCGATCCGCGGATAGAGATCTGCGGAGTTGCCGGCGACCCCTATGTCGCGGTGGAGCGCATCAAGGAGCAGTTGCCGGACGTAATCGTGCTCGACGTGGAAATGCCGCGCATGGACGGGCTGACGTTTCTCGATCGTGTGATGAGCCAGCATCCCATCCCGGTGGTGATCTGCTCGACGCTGACGGTGGCGGGTTCGGATGTAGCGATGGCGGCGCTGGCCAGGGGCGCGGTGGAGATTATTACCAAGCCGAAGCTGGGAACGAAGGAGTTCTTCGAGGAGTCGCGTGTGCGCATCTGCGACGTGGTGAAGTCGGCCGCACTCGCGCGCGTGCGGAAACCGCGGGCACCGGCGATCGCAGTGTCGCCGAAGCTGACGGCGGACGCCATTCTGGAGAAACCAAGCTCGCAGGCCATGATTCGGACCACCGAGAAAGTGGTCGTGGTGGGTGCATCGACCGGCGGGACGGAAGCACTGCGGGAGTTTCTGGAAGAGATGCCGCTGGATGCTCCGGGGATCGTGATCGTACAGCATATGCCGGCCGAATTCACGGCGCAATTCGCCAGAAGTCTGGAGCGGACATGCCGGATCACGGTGAAAGAGGCCGCGGACAACGACACCGTGATTCGGGGACGGGCGCTGATCGCGCCCGGCAATCGGCATCTGCTGCTGAAGCGCAGCGGCGCGCGGTATTACACCGAAGTGCGGGACGGTCCGCTGGTTTGCCGGCATCGTCCGTCGGTGGATGTGTTGTTCCGGTCGGCGGCCCGGTACGGTGGGCGCAACGTGGTGGGGGTGATCCTGACGGGGATGGGCGACGACGGCGCGAAGGGAATGCTGGAGATGCGGCAGGGCGGCGCTTACACGATTGCGCAGGACGAAGCCACGTCGGTGGTATTCGGCATGCCGGGCGAGGCGATCAAACTGTCGGCGGTGCACCAGGTGTTGCCGCTGGGAGCGATCGCGGGCGAAGTGGTGCGGCGCGCCGCGTGAATCGCGTGATTTCGCGCCAGCGGTGCAGTTGTAAGAGCGCGGTGCGTTTGGACGATTCGCCGGCGAGGTTGCGCAGAGCATTGGCGGTAGGACGCAGGCAAGTCGCGCGCCGAGTGAATGGTGGGGTCGGGCGATTTCGCGCGAGCGCTGCCGGTGTAATTGCAGGGTTTTGGACGGCGCGCCGCGTGAATCGTGCGATCTCGCGCGAGCGGTGAAAGTTGTAAGGGCGCAGTGCGTTTGGACGATTCGCCAGCGAGGTCGCGCAGAGCATTGCGGTGGGTTTCGGCAGCGCGGTGCGGACAAGCTTTGCAAATGCGCACTGTGGGCAAGTCGCGTGCCGAGTGAGTGGAGTTGCAGGGTTTTAGACGATCCGCCGAAGTCGACGGTGCGCCGTGTGAATCGTGTGATTCCGCGCCAGTAGTGCAGTTGTAAGGGCGCGGTGCGTTTGGTCGATCCGCAGGCGAGGTTGCGCAGAGCATTGCAGTGGGACGCAGGCAAGTCGCGTGCCGCGTGAGTGGTGGGATCGGGCGATCTCGCGCGAGCGCTGCCTTAGATGGCTAGCGCGGGCAACCGTAACTGCGCACTGCATTTTGAGCGATCGCGGCGGCCGAAGCCGGATCGTGCATTTGGGTGAACAGGGCCGCCATGTTGCGGGACGCGGTACACAACTCGTCATGGACGAACGGGCAGTTCACATTGACGGTGGCGCCGGATGCAGTCCGGTTGAGGGCACAACTTACCGGCTCGCTGGTTTGGTAAAGCGCCGTCAATTGGCTGAGCAGCGCGGGCTGGCCGGAGTAGATGGCGACCCCTTCGAGCAGGCTGGTGGCTGCCTGCCCGGGTTGGCTCATGGCGCTATAGACGCGGGACATCTCCTCGAAGAATTCGGGCTGGGGATCGATCGCGCGGCCTTCCTGCAGTGCTGTGAGCGCTTCGGCGGGCTGGCCGAGATCGAGATAGACGCGCCCCAGTGCGAGATACAGTGGCGGCGTACCGACGGCGGGGACGGTCTTGCCATCGGCGCGATTGCGGGACTGGAAAGCGGCGTTCCAGGCGCGATCGATGCGGCGCCCGCGGAGCAGAACGGCCAGGGCGCGAGGCAGATCGCCGCGCGCGCGGTAGCATTGGCCGGCGGTGGCGTAGACGCCCGACATATTGCGGTCGTCGGGAAGCGGGTCGAGGATGGCAAGGGCGCGCTCCACTTCGCGGGTGGCGGTGGCATAGTCGGGTTGCGGCTGGGCGAGCGCCAGCCCCGCGAGGTTCTCGTGCGTCTTATAGCTGTCGGGGCAGACTTGGACGGCGCTGGTCCAAAGAGTGCGGTCGTCGACCCAATCGGCGTTGCGCGCCCAGGTGCGGGCGGCGAACGACAGGCAGACCACGGCGAGTGCGGCGGCCATCGGGCGCGGGGCGATATGCCTGCGCAGCGCGAGCGCGCACCAGACGAGCATGCCCGCGAAGGAGATGGCGGGCAAGTAGAGAAAGCGTTCGGCCATAATGCTGCCGACGAGAATCACGAGGTTAGCCACCGGGGCGATGGCGATGGCGAAGAATGCGATGAAGAACGCTACCGGCCGGGCGCGCCGCCAGGCTAGCACCGCAACCGCCGCGATGGCGAGCCAGATGAGGAGGGCGAGGATGGTTTTCGGGTCGGTCAGATGGGATAGGGCGATCTGGTGGTAGGAATAGTCGGGGGAGAGGCGGGCGGGCCAGAGCAGGAGGCCGAGATCCGCGCCCAGCACTTTGATGGCGGTGAGGCGCGAAATCAGGAAGCCGGCGCCCTGCAGCGGGTTGTCGCAATAGGAGATGAGGAGCGACGACACTTGCGCCAGGGCGCTCTGGCGCATGGCGAAGAAGATGGCGATGGGGAGCAGCATTGCGGCGTAAGACGCGATGCGCACGGTACGTGGCAGGGCTGGGGTAAAGGCGACGTCCCAGAGGACTACGACGGCGATCAGCACCACGCCGCTCTCCTTGGAGAAGACGGCGATGAAGGCCGACACTGCGAGCGTCGCGATCCACACCCAGCGGCGCCAGCCATCGGTGCCGCCGGTGCGGAGGAAACAGAGGAGGCCGGCGAGCACGCCGAAGGCCGCGAGTAGGTCGGCGCGCCCCACCACGTTGGTGACCGACTCGGTGAGGACGGGGTGCAGCGCCCACAACGCCGCCATGGCGAATGCCGGCCATGCCTCGGTGAAGATTGCCAGTCCGAGCAGGTAGACGAGGGCGGCATTGGCAGCGTGGAGCGCGAAATTGACAGCGTGGTATCCGGCGGCGTTGGGGCCGTCGCCGAGATCGGCATAGTTCCAGAGGTAGGAGAGCGTGGTCAGCGGACGATACAGGGCGCTCGATCCGGTGCCGTTGTAATAATCGCCGGTCCAGATCTGGTGGACGTTGTCGGCGGTGTCGGCCTGAATGCGCGAATCGGCCAGAATCACGCGTTGGCTATCGAAGGCGAGGCCGTCGCGGAAGGAGTTGGAGTACGCTGCCAGTGCGGCGATCCACAGCGCGCAAAGGAACAGGGCATGTTTCCGCCAGCGGGCGGGACGCGGGGTCGGTTTTTTCTTGGCTGCCAATGCCGATGATACAACGCGGTTGCGCTACTCTATTGCGAGAGGATCAGTCATGCGGAGTTGGCGGTGGGTATTGTTGGCGGCGATGGTGTCCGCCGGGTGTTCCAATGGCCCACAGCGTCTGACGTCGGCGCGAACGGTGGAAATCGACCGCGAAGTGCGGGCGTTCGCACAGGACGTGGAGCGCGGCGTCACCCGCGAGGGCCCGACAGCCTGGCAGCGCTACTTCTCCGAAAGCCCCGAATTCTTCATGGCTGCCGAAGGTAGGCTGGCGTTTTCCAATGGCGCGTCGGCGATCGCGGCCATGCCGGACCTGGCGCGCGCCATCAAGCAGATCGACCTGAAATGGGGAGAAGATCTCCGGGTGGATCCGCTCGCACCCGATCTGGCGGTGATGGCCGTTCCGTATCGCGAGGTCCGCACCGGTCCGACGGGAGATCGTATCAGTGAGGCGGGATATTTCACGGCGACCACGGAATTTAAAGGGGGACACTGGCAGTTCCGCAATGCCCATTGGTCGGTAGTAGTCCCCCCGGTTGCCGTGCGGTAGCGGCGGTTGCCGGCTTAATTGTAGTGAGCGGCGTTCTCATCGGCGAAGTGCGCCGATTCTGCCGGGAGCTCGTCCTGGGAAACGATCGCGCCGGTGGGGCAAACCGGAACGCACGCGCCGCAGTCGATGCACTCGGCGGGATTTACGAAAAGCTGGGGCGTTTCTTCGAAGGAGGCCTCATCTTTGTGAGGATGGATGGAGTCCGAGGGGCAGGCTTCAATGCACAACTCATCTTTGATGCAAGCGTCTGTGATTACGTGGGCCATATGCCTCGCGTCATGCAATTGCGCAGCCACACGCTAAGTATCGGAAAATAAGAGGCGAAACTCTACAGTGTCACGCCCCTGGGTGGGCCATTGCGCCCAAATTATGAGGACATTGGTGGTTTCACACGCAAAAGCTACAGTAGTAGGGATGAAGATCGAAACGCGCGCGGTGCACGCAGGCCGCCAAATCGACCCCGCCACCGGCGCCGTCACGCCCCCCATTTGCCTCTCCACCACGTTCGAACGCAGCCCCGAGGGCGAGTACCCGCGCGGGTTCATCTATTCGCGCGACAACAACCCCAACCGTCGCGCGCTGGAGGAATGCCTGGCCGACCTTGAAGGCGGTACGCAGGCGCTGGCGTTCTCCTCGGGGCTGGCGGTGGCGACGGCCGTCGTGCAAGGTCTGGAAGCGGACGCCCATATCGTGGCGCCGGACGATGTTTACTGGGGCTTCCGCAAGGTGGTGGGCGGAGTCTTCGAGCGCTGGCCGGTGGAAGCGACGTACGTGGATATGACCGACCTCGAGGCGGTGCGTGCGGCCATTCGCCCCAGCACGCGGCTGATTTGGGTGGAGACGCCGTCGAATCCGCTGATGAAGGTCACTGACCTGGCGGCCATCGCGAAGCTGGCGCAGGCAGCGGAGCCCAAGGTGACGACGGTTTGCGACGGGACCTTCGCCACCCCGGTGCTGCAGCGGCCGCTCGAACTGGGGATCGATCTGGTGGCGCATTCCACGACGAAGTATATCGGCGGCCACAGCGATGTGATCGGCGGCGCGCTGATCGCCGGGGGCCCGAGCGAGATATTCGACCGCGCGCGGGTGTCGCAGAAGTATGGCGGGTCGGTGCCGTCGCCGTTCGACTGCTGGCTGACGCTGCGCGGGCTCGATACGTTCCCCTACCGCGTGCGGGCGCAGTCGGAGAACGGCATGAAGGTGGCGCGCTTTCTGGCGGCGCATCGAGCGGTGGCGACGGTGCATTATCCAGGGCTGGAGCAGCATCCCGGGCATGCGATCGCGGCGCGCCAGATGTCGGCGTTCGGCGGGATGCTGTCGTTCGAAGTGCGCGGCGGGCGGGATCGGGCAATGGGGGTGGTAGCGCGCTGCAAGCTCTTCATTCGCGCCACGAGTTTGGGCGGCGCGCACAGTTTGATCGAGCATCGCGCCTCGGTGGAAGGGCCGGAGTCGAAGACCCCACAGAGTCTGATACGGCTTTCGATCGGGCTGGAGCATATCGACGATCTCACTGAGGATCTGGCACAGGCGCTGGAAGGTTAGGGGAAACGGCCTGCGGCCGGTTTGGCGTTTCGTCCCGAGCAGTTGCCGTCACCAGAAACCCAGATATGCCGGCCAGTGGGGCGTTGCGCCATTTCAGGCTACTTTCCCGGGGCAGGCAGGCCGGCCGAGAGATTCTGGGCCGTCTTCATGTCCTTCGCCGCATTGTCCGATTGCCCCAAAGCAGTTTCAATCTGCGCCCGGAGGATGTAGTTGGCTGGGAAGTTAGGGAGCAGGTCAACGGCCTTACTGGCGTCCAGCAGAGCGTCGGGAAACTGCCCACCAAATGCGCGTACGCGGGCGCGCCCATAGTATCCGCCGGCATAAGTTGGAGCAAGGCGGATCGCCTCATTGAAGTCGGCTGCCGCTCCCGTAAGATCGGCTTTATTGATTCGGAGATCGCCGCGGCTGCTGAAAGCCATGTAGTTAGCCGGTTGGAGTTCAATCACAGTATTGAAGTCGGCGATCGCGCTATCGGCATTCCCGAGGGAATAGTACGCGCTGCCGCGCATATAGAATACGTCGGCCTGAGGGCCCGCACGACTGGCGAATTCGGTGGTATCCCGTATGACCGCATCGGCCTGGACCAAGCTGAATTCCATCAGGGCGCGGGTGTAATAGGCGGCTGTATAGTCGGAGTTTCGACGAAGAATAGTGTCCAGATCCGTCTTGGCTTCCGGCATCCGCTTTTCGTTCAGGAGCGTGACGGCCCGTAAGTAGAGCCAATCATCGTTAGACGCATTCTTGGCAACGAGGTAGGCGCTGTCACCGTCAGCAGCCGCGAAATCCTGGTGAAAGAACTCGATCCAACCTCGCGCTGCTCTCTGGGCCGGATCATCAGGCAATTTCGTAACAAGTTCGTCGGCGGCGCGCAGGGCATCGTCGTAGCGCATCTCCTGCCAAGCACGATATCGCGTCTGATGGATTGCCTGAAGATCGGGCGCGTTGGCCACAGCAGGAGACATGTTCAGGAGAGCTTGAATGGGTGCGGCGACTGGCTGTAAGTTGACGCCGGCCAGCACTTCGCTCTGGCGCCGCCCCAGAACAACGTCGCCGCCTGCGATGTCCAATTCGGACTTCGTCGGTTCCTGAACGCGCCCGCGCTTCGCGGAGAAGTCCTTCACCTGATCGTGCACGTAGGTGAAGAGCTTGTTCATCGTGATGCGTCCGCTATCATCGGCCGCCGCCACGCCGAACCCCTTGAGCAAATAGTAGGTGAAGACCCCATGCTGGATATCGCCATCTTCCTCGTAACTCTGGTACCCCGGGGCAGCGGCGTTAACGAGATAAACCCCAGTGGCGCGCGGAAGTTCGGTAAACGTCTTGAACCCTCGCGGCTGCGGGAGAGAGCGCGAAGAGCCCGAAGGGGGTGGAGGGACCCGGCAGGCATCGATCAAAACGACCTTCGCTTCCCCTCCGGCTTGCGACAAGGTCCCCAATATCTCCCTGAGAGGCAGTCCGGTTTGCTCGAGTTGCGACGTGTCAGTGGTGTAGGCTGCCAGGTACTGAACGTGATCGGCGGTCTCTCCGCCATGACCGGCGAAATAAAGGACAAATACGACGTGGTTGGATCGGGCAAGTTCGATCATCGCCCGAAGTCGGGCGCGGATTTTGGCGGTTGTGGCATCTGTATCCAGCACCGTTTCGACGTGATAGCCCTGTGCGGTCAGGCTACGGGCGAAATCCGATGCGTCCGATACAGCGTGCTTTAATGGCCACAGTCCGGCTTCGGGCTGATACCCGTTGATGCCTACGACCAGGCCAACACCTTGAATATGCGGCGAACTCGGCAGCCCGTCACTGTTCGGTGACCCGGCAATAGGGGAAGACGGCGAAGAAGATTGACAGAAAGCGCCGCCAGCGCAGAGGACGACGCCGATAAGGACACAAACACTTCGCACATGCCCTCCTGTTTCGGTAAATTCTAACAACTTCCAAGCCGGAGCGCACGAAGGCCTTACTGTCAGACACGCCGGCGAGAATTCGCAGGGTTAACCGATGTTTTGAAGATGGCATGGCGCATTTCGCCCCCTCGGACCGGATCTTTGCCTCGTTGGGCCGTGCCACGCGATTTGCGCTGACTTTCCTACATTGCTATACTCAAGATTCGAAACACGTAGGAGATTTCTGTCTAATGGCACAAGTTTGTGAAGTATGCGGCCGGAAGCCGATGTTCGGCAACCGGATCAGCCACGCTCATAACGTCACGAAGCGGCGCTGGAACCTCAATTTGCAGTCGGTGCGCGCGCTGGTGAACGGCGCCGGCAAGCGAATGCGCGTTTGCGCGTCCTGCATTCGCGACGGCAAAGTCCAGAAAGTCGCGTAAGCTCTCACCATCGATCCTGCACATCGTGGCCCCCCAAGTTGCGCGCGTCTTCCCTATACATCGCGTAAGTAGTTGAAAAACGCCACCAGGGAGGGTGTCATGGCACGATCGACCAGGCAGGGGAGCGATAAACCGCGCACCGGAGTGGGTGAGCGCGTGATCGGCACTGCATCTCCATCTACCAAGCGGCTGCGGATTCCGGCTGCCTACCTGGCCACACACCGCTGCAAAGTATGCGACGGGAAGCTCTGCACCGGCCACTGCAAATTCTAATCGCTATGCCGAGATGGCGTAGCGCTTCATCTTGTTAATGAGTCCCTGGCGGCTGAGGCCAAGTGTCTTGGCGGACTGCTGCTGGTTGTTGCGGGTGGACTGCAACGCCTCCAGAATCATCTGCTTCTCCAACTGGGCGACGGCCGCTTTCAGAGATTGCGGCGACGCTTTGCGCGGACCCGCCCCCTGGTAACGCGACGTGGGCACGCCGTCCAGCAGGTCTTCCTCGGTAATCAGATCGTGGCGGGCGATGGCGGCCAGGCGCATCACTTCATTGCGCAACTGGCGGATGTTGCCAGGCCAGGGCGCGACCACCATGCGCCGCAGCACTTCGGGCGAAAACTCCATCGGGGGGCGGCCGGTTTCGGCGCAATAGTCCTTCAGGAAATGGCTGGCCAGCAGGCCGATCTCTTCGCGGATCTCGCGCAGCGGCGGCATATGGATGTGGACCACCTTGATGCGGTAGTAAAGGTCTTCGCGAAACGCACCCTTGGCGATTTCCGCTTCCAGGTCCTTGTTGGTGGCGGCGAGCAATCGCACGTCGACGTGAATGGGCGCGCGGCCGCCCACTCGCTCCATCACCCGCTCCTGCAAGACGCGCAGAATTTTGGCTTGGGCGATGAGGCTCAGGTCGCCGATCTCATCCAGGAAGAGCGTTCCGCCGTCGGCCTTCTCGAACTGACCGACGCGCGATTCCACTCCCGTGGCGACCCCTTTTTCGATGCCGAACAGCTCGCTTTCGAGCAGCGTTTCCGGCAGCGCGGCGCAATTCAGGGCGACGAACGGCCGGCGGGCGCGCGAACTCAGGTAGTGGATGGCTTTGGCCACCAGTTCCTTGCCGGTGCCGCTTTCTCCGGTGACGAGTACGCTCACCAAACTGTCGCGGATGCGCTCGATCAGGCGCACCACCTGTTGGATTCGCGGTCCGGCGCCGATAATTCCATGGGTGGAGTACTTGCTCTCCACTTCCCGCATGAGGTGCTCGTTCTCAGCGGCGAGTTCGTCTTCACGGCGCCGCAATTCGCCGAAAAGCTGGGCATTTTCGATGGCGATAGCGGCGTGGGAGGCGAGAGAATCGAGGAAATCCTCATCGCGCTGGCTGAAGGCGCCCACTCGCTTATTGAGCGCCTCGAAGGCCCCGATGATGGCGCCCTTCTGATTGCGGACGGCGACGGAGAGCACGTTGCGGGTGCGATAGCCGGTCTGGTCGTCGATAGCGTTGTAGAACTGAGGATGGCTGTACGCGTCTTTGACGTTGATGGTTTCGCCGGTAGTGGCGGTACGGCCGGCGATTCCGGAGGTGGCGGGGAACCGCAGGATCTCATGGCTGCCGAGGGCGACTTTGGACCAGAGTTCGTTGCGCTCACGGTCGAGCAGGAAGATGCTGGCGCGGTCGCAGAGAAGAACGTTGGTGGCTTCGCGGGCAATCAGGTCGAGCAGCGCTCCCAAATCGCGCTCGGAATTCATTTTCTGGCTGATGGCGAGGATGGCGGCGAACTTATCGTTCCACTCTTGCGGCTGCGTCGGCACCATGTGTGTCTATGAGGTTTACACAGTGACAACATCTTTGGCAATGCCTACAAAATTTACACTGCTGCAAGGAACACATTTGCTGAAGGTAAAGCACTTCTGCCGCGAGGGTTTTGGTGGCAAGCCTGCTAAATGGAACGGCGGTGGGCGAGCCCATCGGAGGCGGGGCTGCGGCGGATGTTCGGAGGAGCTTTCGCAGCGGTCCCGCTTGGAAACGCTTACTACATCAAGCATGCCTCTTAGAGCCTGCAAACGGAGGATGGAAACGGGCCACCCGCATCCTCTGAAAACTTCTGGCCCGCGCAGTCTGATTTCGCCTGCGCCGCCGTTCGATCGGCGGCGCAGGACCGCTCCCTCTGTACACTGAAGCATGGACCGGCAACATCGTTACCGAATTGTGAATCGCTGGACCGGCAATCTGGGGACGGGAACGTCAGGGTACACAGCTTACAGCCGGGCGCACGAGCTGAGCGGGGCGGGGAAGGCGGCGGCCATCGCGGGCTCGTCCGACCCGTTATTCCGCGGCGATTCCACACGTTATAACCCGGAGGAGCTGCTGCTCGGCGCGCTTTCCGCCTGCCACATGCTTTGGGTGTTGCACCTTTCGGCTGACGCCAGCATCGTCATCGTGGAATATCAGGACGAGGCGTGGGGCGAGATGGCGGAGCACGCCGACGGGTCGGGCGAATTCACACGCGTGGTGCTGCGGCCGCGGGTGCGGATTCTGCAACCCGACAGGGTGGCGGACGCTCTCGCGATCCATGCGCGCGCGCACGCCGTCTGTGCGCTGGCTCGATCGATGAATTTCCCGGTGGAGCATGAGCCGCAGGTGACTGCCGAATGACGCCGGAGAAACGCGGGTGGGCCTTAGTACGGTTGTACTTGGCAGATGCAACGTACCAGGCAATATTTTAGTACGGTTGGGCCTTCGGCTGAGAGCGCCCGGCATCGTACCGTCGAAGCATGAGATTTCGATGGACGATCGCCTGCGCCCTCTGGTTCGCCGGCAACTGCTTCGGGGGAACGATCACGGACACGTTCGGGCAATCGCAATATAGCTGCATTCTGACGTATACCAGTCCGTATACCACGTGCGACGTGGTGGGCAACGAGATGCTGTACGACATTCAGAAGGCCACCGTCTCGTTCGGAAATGGCGTGGCGACGATTTCGATCGATACCAACACCGGCGCCGTGCCTTATGGCGCCACCAGCCTGACTTTAGGGGCGTTCCACGATGCCGGCGACATCCTCATGCCGGGCGATATCTTCTTCTACAATCCAACCACCGGCTACAATCCCGACGATCCCAGCACGATTGCGAATCTGCAATACGGTGTCGCGCTCACCGACCACGGAGGGTTCACTGCCGGCGGCCTGTACGCCATTGCGGACGGAGTTTCCACCGAGGACGCGCAGGTGGCGCTGCAGGACGGATCGGATTTCTACCGCTGGGACGAGACGGTGCTCATGACGGGCGAGGGCGCTGCCGCCAGTTCGGGCAGCGTGACGGTGGCGCGGATCGGGGACGGCGTGCACACCGCGGAGTACCGGATCACGGCTACTGTGCCGCTCACCTCCGGGCTGCTCGATCTCGAATCGAACGGGCAGATCGGACTGCTTTTTTCATCGGCCGATTGCGGGAACGACGTGATTCAGGGAGTGGTGACCACCGGAGACGGATCGCGTATCGGGGTGGCTGTCGCGAGCGTGCCGGAGCCCGGTCCAGGCGCCCTGGTCCTATTAGGAGTGGCACTCCTGTTGGCCGGCAAACGGTGGCCCCATCGCCGCGGGTAGCACGGCGGGAACTTGTTCCCGCGCCGCGGCGTCCAACGTATCAAGTTTGTGCCGATGGCCTCTCCGGATTCCGGTTCGGGTCGCCCCTGGGGGACGAAAAGCCGCGGGCTTGTCACGCTGGTACAGGTCGGCAGCCTGCTGGCCACCGCACTGATGGTGTGGGTGGGGGCATTTGTTCCCCGGCTTCATCGCCAGACGCTATCCGGTTTGCTCTGGCAAGTGATCGGCTACACGCTGCTCGCCTGGATCTGGAGCGCGGCGGTAGCGTTTCTGCTATACGCGATTGTGCCGAGAGAAGACCGGTCGGACATGGTGGCGGATGTGCTGCGTACCGCTGCTACGGCGGTCTGGTTCGGGCCGGCGATGATCCTGCTCTCGAACTTTTCGCTGCTGTCGCTGGCGCCCGCGCTGGTGCTGGTGGTTTACGCCTCGCGCCTGCTCTACTCGCAGTGGCTGCCGGCGCTGCCTGCCGCACCGGTGCGGGTGACCACAGCGCGCGAGCCGGGCAGATTCGCCGATTGCCAGTTGCCGCAAGTCTTCGTGTGGCGCGAACGTTTACCGGCGCTGGGTGTGGCGTTCTGTCTGGAAGCCGGGGCGATCGCGGTGGCGGCGCACTTTCCGCTATTGGGCGCGGCGTGGTTCTGTGTGGGTACGGCGGTGCTCACAGTATCGTCCATGGCGACCGGCGCGGCAGGTGCCGGCCGTCCTCCCACGCTGCCGAAATCGATTGTGGGAATTCTGGCGACCATCGTACTAGCGTCGCTTCTCACACTGGGACAAGGCGGATCGGGTGGATTCGGACTGGGTGACGAGCGTGCCTCCGGCGGTCCCCATCCGGGGTTGCTGGAGACGGCGCGAATGGTGCTGCGGCAACTCTTCTATGGCGAGAAGCCCGGCGGGGGCGGCAGCGGACCGGCGGGGCCGTCGCGCCCCCAGATGGCGAACACCGGCGCGTCGGGAGGATTTCCGGGCGTGATTCTGTGGCCGGAGGTCAAGCCGGTGGTGACGCTCATCGCGCCCATACCGGCGTTGGGGAGCAATCCCTTCCAGGGCCAGCCGGCGCAACCTTTAAGCATCCCTTTCGCCGGCCAATACTGGATGTTCCGCTGGCCCTTCGCACACCCGCCGTCGAGCTCGATTCGGGAGGAAGGCACGCCCGCGAGGCTGGGCTTCAGCACCACCGACCATACGCCGCTGCAGATGGAAGCCGACCAGAAACTGGAGACCGCCATCGACCTGCGCTGCTGCCGCGCCATCGACCTCGAAATTCTCAATGCCGACCGCTACCCCGGCGCCATGCGGCTGGAACTGATCCTGATCGATAGCGAACACACGTTTCCCATGCAGCAGAGTCTGGGAATTGCGGTGGTGAAGTCGCACCCCGGCGGGTCTGACGACGCGGTATCGCCGGTTGGAGAGACGCTCTCGTTCGCGGTGCCGGCGCAATCGGCATTAGAGCAATTCAACGAACTCAAGGTGGTGTTTCATCGCGCCGGCCCGCGCATGGATAAGAGCGCGCGGGTATCGGTGGAGCGCTTTATTCTGCAGCCGCGTTGAGGGACGCTACTCCTTGACGGCCACAATCAGGCTGGCCGGACCTGCCAGGCGAATCTGGCGGACCGATTGGAAGCCGGCCGCTTCCAGCCAGGTAGTATATTCAGGCTCGGTGTAGGTGCTGCCGCCGCTGGTTCCGGTGAGCATGTTGAGCGCGAACAGGGCGGCGAATTTCGGCCCGGTCTTTTGCGCGTCGAGCACGAAATCGTGAATCGCCACGCGGCCACCGGGCGCCAGCACGGCGAAGCAGCGTTTAAGGAGCGCGAAATTCTCGTCGGCGCTCAGCATGTGGCAGATGGCCGAAAGAAAGGCCAGGTCGTAACCCTCGCCGAGGGGGGCGGTGTTCAAGTCGCCGCAGGCCAGGTGGATGCGGTCCTCCAGCCCTGCCTTGCGAATGTTGGTGCGCGCGATCGGTTCCACTTGCGGCTGGTCGATCATGTCGACCTCGAGCGTGGGATTGGCCTGCGCGAAGGCGATGGAGTACGCACCCGATCCACCGCCGATGTCGAGCATCCGGCCCTCCACCGGCCCCATCGCCTGCACTACGGCGGCGGAGCGCTCGGAGGCATTGCGGTGCATGGCGGCGATGAAGGTATCCACCCAGGCATCGTCATGGAGCGTAGGATCGTTGGCTACCGCGGCGCCGGCACGGACGCATTCGGTCAGGGTTGACCAGGTCTTCCACAGGTTGGCGGTATGGAGCAGGGCAGTGCGGGCGCAATGCGGCGATTCGGTGCTCAGAAACCGGGCCGCTACGGGAGAATTGCGGTAAGCGCTGCCCTCCTTCGAAAGCAGGCCGATGGCGGTCAGGGCGTTGAGCAGCATCCCCGTGGCGCGCACATCGGTATTCATGCGGGCGGCCGCCTCGCTGGCAGTGGCGTGGTCGCCCACCGCGGTAAATACGTTGAGTTCGAGCGCGGTGAGAATCGCGCGGCTCTCCTGAAAGGCGCGGACGCGGGCGTTGATCTCTTCCGGCAGCACGCCGGACGATTCCCGGGTGCGCAGTGCGGTCCGCGTCTTTTCGCGGTTCCGCAGGATCTCGCCGCGCAGGAATCCGCCATCGGTGCAGCATAAGCGGCCGACCGGCATTCCTTTGCGAAAGTGCGAATCGACAATTTCCGGAATATCGGCGGGAGCAACGCCGGTGTACCAAATGCCCTCGGGATAGACCACCATGCTAGGGCCGTGCTCGCACGTTCCGAGCGAGCCGCAAACGGTGACTTGCACCTCTTCGTCCAGGCCGTTGGCGGCAACCTCGCGGCGCAGCGCATCGATCACTTGTGCGGAGCCATGGTTGTAACAGGATGGCATGCCGTCGGGTTTCTGCTGGTTGCAGACGAATACATGAAAGCGGAATGGCTCCATGGCCATTCATGGTAACAAGCGGCTGTGCGCGATTTGCGGCCCGGAAACGGCTACTATGTGCGTATGCCATCCACCCGGCCACTGGCCGCAATCACCGGCGCTTCGGCCGGCATCGGCGCCGTTTTCGCCCGCAAACTGGCGGCGCGCGGGCACGATCTGGTGCTCATCGCACGGCGCGCCGACCGGCTGGAAACCCTCGCCGCGGAACTCGCCCATCATCACGGGGCGCAATCCGAAGTCATCGCGGCCGACTTGAGCGATCCGGCCGATCTGGAGCGCGTGGCGCAGCACCTGAGTGGTCTTCCCGACGTCGCCATCCTGGTGAACAATGCCGGCTTCGGGATCGCCGGCCAGTTCGCGCAGGCGCCCTTTGAAGGGCAGAGGGATATGCATCTGCTGCACGTGATGGCGACGTTGCGGCTGACCCATGCAGTGCTGGCCGGCATGGTGGCGCGCCGCGCGGGCGCAGTGATCAACGTGGCGTCGGTGGCTGGTTTTCTGACCAGCCCGGGGGCGGTGAGCTACGGCTCCACCAAATGCTGGATCAACGCCTTCACGGAGGGCCTCTGGATGGAACTGCACGGCAGCGGATCGCCGGTGCGTGTGCAGTCGCTGTGCCCCGGTTTCACATACTCGGAGTTCCACGATGTGGCGGGCATGAATCGTGAGAAGCTGGCGCCGAAATCGTGGTGGTGTTCGGCGGAGCAGGTAGTGGACGAGTCGTTCGAAGGGTTGGATCGCGATCAGGTGTTTGTGATTCCCGGCTGGCGGTATCGCCTGCTGGTGGGGCTCGCGACGCGAATTCCGCGCGGAGTGCGGAGGCGGCTGCTGGTGGCGATGGCGCGCAGGAATGGGCGGATGGCGGCGAAATAGTGCGGGCCCGGACTATCTACGATTTTAATCGTTGACTTACGTTTTTTATCGTATTATGCTTCTGCCATGGACGACCACGGCAGACCGCCCCTTCCCACCGGCGCCGAACTCGACATCCTCGCTGTGCTGTGGCGACTCGGACAGGCGACGGTGCGCGAAGTTCACGAAGCCCTGGGTAAGGACAACGGCTATACCACCACGCTCAAGCAGATGCAGTTGATGGCGGAAAAGGGGCTGGTAGCGCGCAGCGAGCGCTTCCGGTCGCATGTATACGAAGCCGCCGTTCCCAAAGAACAGACGCAGACGGAGATCGCCGGCGACCTGCTGAAGAGGGCGTTCGACGGGTCGGCGCGCAGCCTGGTGATGGGGGCGTTGGCGGCGCAGCGTCCCTCGCGCGCGGAACTGGCGGAAATCCAAAAAATGATCGATCAGTTTGCCAAAGGGAAGGGAGGTTCGCGATGAATACCATGCGGCTGGGATGGACGTTGCTGTACTTCCTGTGGGAGGGCGCCGCGATTGCGGCGCTGTATGCCGCAGTGCGCCGCCTGGTGAAAGGCGCTAACGAGCGCTATCTGCTCGCCTGTGCCACGCTGCTGCTAATGGTGGCCGCGCCGGTGGCGACATGGTGTCTCACCGCGCCGCAAGACACTGCTATGGCCGCGCGTGACCAGAGTGCGCGCGTGCCGGCAGTAGCTCCGGTTCCGCTACCTGCCATGGTACGACTCGAAGTGCCGGCCGTTCGGCAAACGCCAGCGCTGCGGTGGGTGGTGGCGGTGTGGCTGCTCGGCGCAAGCCTGTTGTCGCTCCGCATGCTGGGTGGATGGATCATGGCCGCGCGTTTGCGACGGCAACAGGTGCGGGTGGCGCCCGAAGAATGGACACTTAAGGTCGATAAGCTGCGCCAACAGCTCGGGGTCCTGCGATCGGTGGGCCTGCGCGTCTCTTCGCGGGTGCAATCGCCGCTGGCGCTGGGAGCGTGGCGGCCGCTGATTTTGGTGCCGGTCGGGATGCTCGCGGGCCTGCCGGCCGAACAGGTGGAAGCGCTGCTGGTGCACGAACTGGCGCACATCCGCCGCCACGACTATCTCGTAAACCTGCTGCAGAGCGTGGCTGAAGCGCTGCTCTTCTATCATCCGGCGGTGTGGTGGGTATCGGGCCACATCCGGGCGGAGCGGGAGCATTGCTGCGACGACGCGGCGGTGGCGATCAGCGGCGATGTCGTAGGATATGTGAACGCGCTGGCAGAACTGGCGGCGGGCGGAACGACGCCGTTAGCTGTCGCCGCGAATGGCGGATCGCTCAGCGAACGGATCGCGAGATTGCTGGGTGGGCCTCGCCCGGCGGCAAGAAAGCGCGGCGGTCTGTTGGCCGCGGTGCTGGTGGCCGCGGCGTCCTTCAGTCTGCTAGCGCAGGAAACGCCGCGCCCGAGTTTTCAAGTGGCGTCGGTCAAAAGGAACACGGTGGTGAACCTGCGGCGCAAGGCGATCAGCCCGAAGCCTGGAGGGCAATTAGCGGCGGAGAACGCACCGCTGCTCCTGCTGATCCAGAATGCTTATCATGTGCAAGCTTATCAGGTGGTGGGCGGGCCGAACTGGATACAAACCGATGGTTACGATATCGAGGCCAAGCCGGACCGGCCGGCGACCGTGCAGGAGTCGTTGCTGATGCTGCAGTCCCTGCTGGCCGATCGGTTCAAGCTATCGCTGCATCGCGAAACGAAGCAACTACCCGTCTTCGCGATGGGTGGGGCGAAGGGCAGCTTCCACCCTCCGGCGCCGAAGGATGCAACGTGCGGCGATCAAGACGGCCCGCCGCTGCCGGGAACGGTACCATGCGGGAAAGTGAGAATCAGTATCTCGCCGGCCGGCCTGCAGATGGACGGCGGCAATGCCCCCATGGCGGAATTCGTGCGGGTTTTGGCGGTGGCATTCAACCGTCCGGTGATCGATGAAACCGCATTCGCGGGAAAGTTGGATGTCCACCTGGTCTTCACCCCGGATGACAACCTGCAGGGACTGCCAATGCCCGTGCCCGACGAACCCGCGCGCGCCACAGACCCCAACAAGCCGAACATTTTTGCCGCCTTACAGGAGCAGATGGGGCTGAAGCTTACGCCGTCGAAAGGGCCGGTGGAGGTATTGGTAATCGATCACGTGGAACGACCCACGGCCAATTAGTAGCAAAGCTTACCTGGCAAATCACATCTCAGGAGGGGCCGCTAAAGGCGGGGCAGGATGTAGTAGGTTTCGAGAGACGCCAGAATTTATCCTCGCCATAGCCCATTTTGGATAGAGCAGAAGCAGTTCTGCCTGAAGACCGGACCCTTTTATGGAGATAGCCCGCTAGCAGCCCGTTGTAATAGTCACTATTGAATGCTAGGGCTGGATAAATGGCTCGCCGTCACGTGGCTCGTCATCAACTGCAAGAACGGCGCGAGCAGTTGCGAGGCGGCGCGGGCGCTGGGGTCACCCAAAACGGCTTCGTTTATGGACCATCGCATCAGCGGTCTTGCCGCCGCCCGGCGGCCCCGCGACGATGAACATTCGGGGCGCGGGCATTTAGCCGCCGAAATCGCGTTCTGCGTCTTCTTTCATGTCAGGAGGGAGTGAATTCCCTTGCAGCTTTCCGTGTCCGTCGAGCATGCCCTTTCGACGCAACTCGTCGCCTTCGGCGCGCACCCGCTCCATTCCAGCGGCGATGGTCCGGTCGTCTAACGCATCTAGTTCGCAATCATCATCCAGGTTGACGTTTTCGATGGTGAGTCGCTTTGCGATAGGCATGAGGGGCGATCCGCTCTCATTCTACCGGAAACGAACTCCTGCCGGGCTGCGAGACAGTGCTGGTGCGTGCCACGGCCAATTAGGAAGCCTTAAGCACTGGTATCCTAAGGTCTTGGAGCGATTCATTTGAAGATCGGTTTGGCCTTTCGTGCCTTTTTCAATCTCTTATTCGGCGGCAAGCTTTCCGACGGCGTCATTACGGAACTGGGACTGACGAAGAAGTCCACCGTGCCGGAGAAACCCGCGGCGCCGCCTCCGCCGTCGCGCAATACGTCCGATGGCGCGCTGCAATTTCTCGGCATCCTGCAGCGCGATTCGCGACTGGTCGACTTCCTGATGGAAGACATCAGCGGGTATGAAGACGACCAGGTGGGCGCGGCCGTGCGCGAACTGCATAGCCAATGCCGCGACGCGATGGCCCGCTACGTCACGCTGCAGCCGGTTATCGACGGGGTGGAAGGCACTCCCGTCAAGGCGCCATCCAAAGATCCGAACCTGGTAAAGTTCGTCGGCAATGTTCCGGCGAAGATTCCCGACGGCGGAACGCTGCGGCACAAGGGATGGCGCGCCACCAAGATCGATCTGCCCGCTTTAGCGGCACAACAGGACGCGACCATTCTCGCGCCGGCGGAAATCGAAATTGAGTAAGAAACAGCAACAGGCCGGGGCGCAATACGTCATCGGAGTCGACCTGGGTACCACCAACTCCGCGCTGGCCTACGCCGAAATCCAGGTGGAGCCCGACCCGTTCGCGCCGGCGAACGTGCAATTGCTACCTATCCCGCAGTTGGTGAATCCGGGCGAGGTGCGCGAAGAGGACCTGCTGCCATCCTTCCTCTATCTACCGGGCGGGTCCGATTTCCCTGCCGGGACGGTGGCGCTGCCGTGGGATGAGGCGCGCAGCTACGTGGTGGGCCAACTGGCGCAGAAGCGCGGCGCGGAAAACGTCGGGCGGCTGGTGTCGTCCGCGAAGTCGTGGCTGTCGCATTCGGGGGTGGACCGCACGTCGGCGCTGCTGCCCTTCCGCGCGCCCGAAGGCGTGGAAAAAGTTTCGCCGGTGGAGGCCAGCCGGCGCTACCTGGAACATTTGCGCGAGGCCTGGGACGCGCGCATGCCCGAGGCGAAATTCGCCGATCAGCAGGTGCTGGTCACCGTGCCGGCGTCGTTCGACGCGGTGGCGCGCGAACTCACGCAGGAAGCGGCCAAACAGGCCGGCTACGCCAATCTCACGCTGCTGGAGGAGCCGCAAGCGGCCTTCTACGCGTGGATCGAGCGGCATGCCGATTGGCGCGAGCGCGTGCAGCCGGGGGACCTGATCCTGGTGGTCGATATCGGCGGCGGCACCACCGATTTCACGCTCATCGCGGTGACGGAGGCCGGCGGGACGCTGGCGCTGGAGCGCGTGGCGGTGGGCGACCACATTCTGCTGGGCGGCGATAACATCGATCTGGCGCTGGCGGGTACGGTGGCGGCGCGGCTGGCGGAGAAGGGTACGCGCATCGACAGCCGGCAGATGCAGGCGCTGTGGAACAACTGCCGGCTGGCTAAGGAGCGGCTGCTGAATCCCGAGTCCACCGCGCTGGAACAGCCAGTCACGATTCTCGGCAAGGGGACGGGACTGGTGGGCGGCACGATCAAGGCGTCGCTACAGCGCGGCGATATCGATCAAGTGATCGGCGAGGGATTTTTGCCGGCAGTGGGCAGCAACGACATGCCGGCGGCACAGCGCCGCGTGGGCCTGCAGGAACTCGGGCTGCCGTATGCGGCGGACCCGGCGATCACGCGGCACCTGGCGCGCTTCCTGCGGCAGCAGGCATCGAACGCGCAGCAGGCCAGCGTGCGGCGCGGTCCGAGCGGGCTCGCCTGTCCGTCGCATGTGCTGTTTAATGGCGGTGTGCTGAATGCGCCGCTGGCGCGGCAGCGCCTTCTGGCGACACTGGACGCCTGGCTGGCGGAAGAGGGGCTGCCATCGGTGAAGCCGCTGAGCGGAGAAGATCTGATGCACGCGGTGGCGCGCGGCGCGGCCTATTACGGCCTGGCGCGCACCGGCCGCGGAGTCCGCATTCGCGGCGGGGTGCCGCGCACCTACTATGTCGGCGTGGAGAGCGCCATGCCGTCCATCCCCGGCTTCCCGGCGCCCTTGAAAGCGCTGGCGGTGGTGCCGTTCGGCATGGAAGAGGGCAGCGATACGGTGATTCCGGGACGAGAGTTCGGACTGGTGGTGGGACAGCCGGCGGAGTTCCGCTTCTTCACTTCCACCGCGCGCAAGAACGATAAAGTCGGCGACCTCATTGAGGATTACGGCGATCAGTTGGAAGAGCTCTCGCCCATGGAAGTGAGTTTCCCGGCGGGCGAAACTTCGTCTGAAGTGGTGCCGGTGTCATTCGAGACGGTGGTGACCGAGACGGGGATGCTGCAACTCTGGTGCGTGGCGCGCGACGGCCGCAAGTGGAAGCTTGAATTCAACGTGCGGGAGAAGGTAAACGCGTGAAGGTTGGGATCGACCTCGGCACCACCAATTCCGCACTGGCTTACATCGACGACCGCGAGGGCGACGACCGCGAGTTCCCGCCGTTGCACATCTTCGAAACGCCGCAACTGGTAGCCGCCGGGCGGGTGGAGCCGCGGCGCACGCTGCCCTCATTCCTGTTCCTGGAAGACGGCCAGCCGGTGGGGTTATACGCGCGCGAGCAGGGAGCCATCGTCCCCACGCGGCTGGTGCACTCGGCGAAATCGTGGCTGTCGAATCCCGATGTCGACCGCACGGCGAAGATTCTGCCGTGGGATTCGCAGGAGACCGGGCGGGTGCTCTCGCCGGTGGAAGTTTCGGCGCGCTTCATCGCGAAATTCCGTGAAGAGTGGGATCGCGCCATGGGCGTTCCGTTGGCCGGGCAGGACATCGTGCTCACCGTGCCGGCGTCGTTCGATGAAGAGGCGCGCGAGCTGACAGTGATGGCGGCGCGCGATGCCGGGCTGGAGAAATTGACGCTCCTGGAAGAGCCGGCGGCGGCGTTCTATTCGTGGATCGCCAACAACCTGGCGCAATCGCGCAAGAAGCTGTTCGACGGCCAGACGGTGCTGGTATGCGATGTGGGCGGCGGCACCAGCGATTTCAGCCTGATTCGCGTGTCGCGCGAGGGCGACCTGGTGAACTTCACGCGCACCGCGGTGGGCAAGCACCTGCTGCTGGGCGGCGACAATCTCGACCTCACCCTGACGTGGCTGGTGGAGACCAAGCTCGGCGTTCCGCTCTCGGTACGGCAGCGCAGTGGACTGCGCCGGCAGTGCTCGGCGGCGAAGGAAAAGCTGCTCACCGACGCGAATCTGAAGTCGGTGGAGATTACCGTATTGGGGTCGGGATCGTCGCTCATCGGCAAGTCGCTGAAGACTGAAATCCTGCGTACCGAGGTGCTGGAACTGGCGCTCGAAGGCTTCCTGCCGTTCAGCGAGCGCGGCGAAGCGCCCAAGGAAGAGAAGCGCAGCCTGTTCCGCGAACTCGGCCTGCCTTACGTCACCGACCCGGCGGTGACGCGCCACCTCAACGTGTTCCTGGAAAGCGCGGGGCAGGCGCCCGACGCCATCCTGTTCAACGGCGGATTTTTCATTCCGCAGATTTTGCAGGAGCGCGTGGCGGACGTGGTGGCCAAATGGTACGGCAAACGGCCGGAGATCCTGGAGAACAGCGAACTCGACCTGGCGGTGGCGCGCGGCGCGGCGTACTACTCGTATGTGCGCTCCACGGGCAGCGGCGTGCTGGTGCGCGGCGGCCTGCCACGCACGTATTTCATCGGCCTGGGCGATGCCGTGGACGGCAAATTTCCGGCGGTGTGCCTGGTGCCGCGCGGAGCGGAGGAAGGCGCCGATATCGAAATCGACAACGACGCGCTGCAACTCGTCGCCAACCGGCCGGTGTCCTTCCGTTTGTATAGCTCGCTCACGCGCGCTGAAGATAAACTCGGCGACGTGGTGGAATTCGCGTCCGGCGATCCCGACCTCCACATGCACGCGCCGCTCAATGCGGTAATCCGCTTCGGCAAGAAGGCGGAAGAGCGGCTGATTCCGGTGAAGCTGGGGGCACGCCTGACGGAGATCGGCACGTTGGAATCGTGGTGCCAGTCGAAGATCAGCGAGAATCGCTGGCGGCTGGAGTTCGAACTGCGCAAGGCGGCGGTGCAGCGGAAAGTGGAGCGCAAAGCGGCGGCGGTGGTGAGCGAACAGGCGCTGGCGTCGTCGCTCGAACTGATCGCCAGCGTGTTCGCCGCGGATGCGAAATCTCCCATCGCGCCGGAGGAATTGCCGGCCAAACTCGAGCAGACCATGGGGCTGGGCAAGAACTCCTGGCCGCTAGCCACGATCCGCCAGATGGGCGACGTCTTTCTGACGCACATCAACGGGCGCAAAAAGAGCCCGGCGTTCGAAATCCGCTGGCTGAATCTTGGCGGATTCTGCCTGCGCCCCGGATTCGGATTTCCGGGTGACGATTTCCGCATCGAGCAGGTGCGGCGCATGTATGCGGGCGGCGTGACGCACGGCAATCAGGTGCAGTGCGAGATCGACTGGTGGATCTTCTGGGGTCGTGTGGCCGGCGGCCTGAATCGCAATCAGCAGGCGGATGTGTACCAGCGGCTTTCGGGATTTCTGCTGCCGCGCGGCGGCAAAAAACCGCAACGCATCAACGGGTCGCTGCTGCGCGAGATGTGGCGGACCGCGTCGAGCCTGGAATTGCTGCCGCTGGGCACGAAAACCGAACTCGGCGATGCGCTGGTGAAGCGGCTGAAGACCGGCGATTTCAAAGAAAGCGAACTCTGGTGCCTGTCGCGGCTGGGTGCGCGCAAGCTTTTCTACGGACCGATCAATCTGGTGGTGGCGCCGCAGACCGCAACGCGCTGGGCGGAAGCCATCCTCAATCTGCCGCACGCTGGCGATGCGCTGGCGGCCATCGGGCGGCGCACCGAAGATCCCACGCGCGATCTGCCGCACGCTACGCGCGAGAACATCCGCCGCAAAATCGAGGGACTGCCGCACGCCGATCGCATGCTGACGGTGCTGGAAGGCGACGAGGAAGACGATACTACGCTGGGGCGGATTTTCGGCGAAGAGTTGCCTTCCGGCCTGGTGCTGGCCGAGTAGAGAGCGCTCCCGATCGCATGCTGTTTTGTGAAATCGATAAAGCTTCCGGCGCTGCCGCCCACGCGTAGTACCGAATCGAAAGATTGGGCCGCACAGCCGTCACACTGGTTGTAGAATACTGCGAGGTAATCACTTTTTCAGGAACGAAGAGGGGGAGAATGGCAGACCTGAATCACGAACATTTGACCAAGCTGACGGCGGTGAAGGCGGGACTATCGAGCCTTTCGTCGACTCCAGTACCGGCCGGGGATTTAACCAACCTGGGCAAGAAGATCGATGCGCTTGCCGGGGAGGTCAAAACCTACATCACGGCCGAGGAGGCTATCAAGAAGGACGCCGCCGCCGTCACCCTGTTGGAGGAGAAACTGAAAGAGGCGACCGCCAAGCTGGCGCCGCGAATCAGCGCCCTGAATACTCAAAGAGCGAAGATTGCGAGCGACGCGGACGCCGGCTACAAGATTGCGACTCCCCTGGCTCAGGCCTTGGGCAAATTGCCCGCCTACAGCAAAGCGAACGGCGCCATTAAGGACTGCATGCTCGAATTGCAGGGCACGAAAGGCACGTATTCGGTGAAGTTGAAATCGGACGGCAAGTTCGATCTGTAATCCCGTATGCGCTTTCGCTAGCAGTAAATGCCCCAACAGCACCGGAGGATGGCGATGGTGCGCCGGCATACGCCCCACCGCCATCTTTCCAGCTCACTTCTTGGATTCGAGCGCCTTTATCCTGGCTTCTCGACCGACTCCATCCTTTTGAAGGGCCTGAATCTGGAGTTCCTGATTCGCTAGTGAAGGACCCCAGAGCGACCATTTGTGGAGAGTCGCCTGGATAGACTTGACGTCAGCTTCTAGTTTGGAAACGCGCGTAATGAGGCTTTTTAGATCGTCCGCCATTTAGTTTTGGGTCCTTTCGATTCCGTCCAGTGTGATGGGATGGAACTCACGGCGCATTGCCAGAGTTCTTTGCCTTTAACTGGTCACTGCGCCAGCTTACGATTCAGCGGCGTGCGCAGTCAAGGCCGCGTAGTACCTATGTCAAGGCAACAGAACTGCGACTGTCGTCCCGCAAGACTACTCGCGGTCATTGCGAGAGTGAGTTGGGTCGTTCAAAAGCCGAAATGGCTGGGATTTCGTCCGATCAGGATGGCGGCGAACACCCGCGGCACATACTCCCGCGTCTCTCGCGGCAGTGCCTTCGAGCGATAGAGATACCAGAAATTGCGCTGCTTGATGGGATCGCGCACGGTCTTGGTGACGGCGGCCTTTACGGTGGATGTGCCGCTATCGTAGGCCGCCAGTGCCAGCATTACCGAACTCCCGGTTCCGAAATCGAGAATCAAATCGCGTAGGTATTTGCATGTAGCATACGTCGACTTCACCAGGTCCTTGCGCTCATCCACCTGCCCATCGACGCGCAGGCCGAAAGCCCGGGCGGTCGAGGCGGTGAATTGCCAGGGCCCAACCGCGCCCGCCTGGCTTGCCTTATTCGGTTCGAGGGAACTCTCCACCAACGGAATGTAGGCAAGGTCCGCCGGCAGTTCCTGCTTGCGCAGGATCTGCTGGATGGTGCGCAATTGCCCGCGTGCCTGGATGAGGGCGTGCGCGATGACGGGGCGGTCCGGCCCTTGGTCCTGCGCGATGTAGTGGTTGACGCGGTCGATGAAATCGGGCGGGATGCTGTAGACCTCGGCGCCGAACTCGGCCATTACGTCGCGCAGTTCGCGGGTGACAAAGTCGGCGTCGCCGGGCACGCCCAAGCGGAACAACAGACTGCGCCGGAGAGACTCGCCCTCCTGCGAATAACTGCCGAGTTGTGAAAGCAGTTGATCCGTGTCCATGCCGCCGCCGGCTTCTTGCAACTTCGCGTCGATCTGCTTAATATGCGCGTCGATGGCGCGCTTTTCGCGGCGGAGCGCGGTAATCTTGAGCACCGCAAAAAGCGACACGGCTACCAGCGCCGTCAGCAGGGAATAGCCGATGATGCGAAACCGGCGATGGGTGCGCCGGTGCATCTGCGCGACCGCCTGGTCCACCATGTCGCGCATGATATTCATGGTCTCCCCGCCCACGCCGTGAAGCCGCAAGCGGCGCGCGCGTGCCACTGCCGAGGAGAGCAGCTTCTCGTACGGCGATTCCGCCGCACCGATGGCGGCCAGGCCGGCCAACTCCGCGTGAGGCACTTCGACGGTACGGTCGAGCCCGGTGGGCACGATGTCTTCCTCCACCAGCGTAAACTCCGGTCCTTGCGTGCCGAGGCGGATGACCGCGGGCAGCGTGACTTCGGCTTCGGTTACGCGCTCCCGATTGACGAAAGTGCCGTTGGTGCTGCCCAGATCGCGGACATGGCAGGCTCCGCTGTCGATCATGATTTCGGCGTGGTACAAGGACACGGTCGAGGCGTCCTCGCCCTTCACCACCACCTGATTATCGGGAGCGCGGCCGAGGCGAGTAGTGCCATCGGAGATCTTAAACCTGGTCCCCGCCATGGGGCCGGACCGCGATAGCAGCCACAAACTCGCCCTCGGGTTCGCGACTGAGTTTTCGGACATAGTCGCTATCCGGTGAACAGGATCGCACGCCCCTCACGATTGGGAGCGTACGCTTTCATCATATCGGACGGCACTCTGACACGTGGGTCTCGCGGCGGGCCGGCAGCGCCCTAACGCGCCTTCGGCAGCAGTCCCTGTTCCACTAACACCGGAGGATGGCGATGATGCGTCGCCTGCTCATAGGCATACGCCCATCCGAGCAGATCGCCGTCTTTCCACTGGCGCGCGGAGATTTCGAGCCCGAACGGCAGACCGCTGGTGTAGAAGCCGCCGGGCACCACCACGGCGGGGACGCCGATGGGATTGACCCAGCCGGTATCGCTGTGGGGCCCGCTGCTCAGCCGGCCGTCCTGGGGCATGGTCTCATCGGGCGGCGGCATCTGCGCCGCAGGGTAGACGAAGCCGTCGAGATGGAGGCGGTCGAGCGTGTCATTGTAAATCGCCAGAGCTTCGCGCTGCGGACCGAAGAAGTTGGTGTCTGCCGCAGGATCGTCTGCGATCGGCGCGCCCTTCGCAGCCGGAGGCCCGATCGTCGCGGGCAGCGGAGATCCCGCCGTTTTGGCGTATTCCTCCGCCGATTTGTACTGCGCCGGTCCGAACTCCTTCAGAAATGTCTCAAACCCCTCGAAACGGTACATGCTGGTCTTAATCTTCCGAACCGCTTGCACGAAGCTGTCCGGCAGGATGGAATCGTCGATCGCGACCGTTGCGTCCGCGGAGCGCAGTTCGTCCAACGCGCGCATAAAAAGCTCGCGCGTTTCGGGCCGCAATGAGCCGTTGGCGAGGATGAACGCCGGCACGCCCAGGCGTTTACCCTGCAGCGCTTCGGCCTTCAGGTATTGCGTATAAGGCGCGGCCTGCGCTTTGGCGGCCGATCCTTTGGTGCGAAAGTCGAGGGGATCTTCGCCCGCCATCGCTCCCAGCGCAATGGCGGCGTCGGTGACGTCGCGGGCGATCGGGCCGGTGTCGTCGCGGAGCCAGTCGAGCGGCGCGATGCCGGCGATGCTCACCAGGCCGCGGGTCGGCAGCACGCCCACCACGGCGCTGGTGGAGGCGGGCATACGGATGGAATTGCTGGTGTCGGTGCCCGTGCCGAGGAGCGCGAAATCGGCCGACACGGCGGTCACTGTGCCGCCCGATGAGCCGCCTGGACTGAAGCGGACGTCGTAGGCGTTGCCCGTGCGGCCGAAGGCGGAACTGCGCGTGGTATCGCTGGCGGCGAAATCGGGCATGTTGGTCTGTCCCAGAATCACCGCGCCGGCAGCGCGCAGTTTCACCACGATAGTAGCGTCGGCTGGCGCAATCAGTTGGAAGCCGGGAATGACGAAGCCCTTCCAGCCGTCGGAGGTAACCAGGCCCTGGATGCTGGTGTTGGCCTTGATCACGATAGGCGCGCCCCACATCGGTCCGCGCTGGAAACTGCGGCCGCCGAGCGCTGCCTCGGCATCCTCGCGGGCCGCCGTGGCGAGGGCGCCCGTCGTGTCCACCGCGCACACCGCGCCGTAAATGCTGTCGTATTTGGAAATGCGCGCCAGGTACCAGCGGACCACCTGGGTCACGGTATATCGGTGCTGCGCGTAAAGCATTTCGAGCCGCGGGACGCCGATTTCGGAGAGGTCGCGGTCGATGTTCTTCTGTGCGGTCAGAACGGCCGGAAGAGCCAGCGCAAGAAGCGGCAGCAGGCGATTGGGCGGCATGCCCAATTGTACGTGGGTTTGGCGAATCGTCCGGCGTTACGCCCCTACCGCCGTGGGATGAATATAGCGCGGCGCATCGAATGGCTGGAAGCGGTAGCCAATGCCGAAGATGGTCTCGATGTAATGGTCTGCGTATCCGCCGAGTTTTTTGCGTAGCCGTCGCACGTGCACGTCCAGCGTGCGCGTGCGTATATCGCCGCCGTATCCCCAGACCTGCATCAGCAGCGCTTCGCGCGGGATGATCTCCCCGGCGTGACGGACCAGCAGTGACAGCAGGTCGTATTCCTTGCGGGTCAGCAGCATGCGCTCATCGTCAAGGATTGCCGCTTGACGATCGAAATCGACCGCCAGATGTTCGTCCCGGTACGGTGGGTTGTGACTCGAAACAGGTCCCAAGATCCCTCCTAAAGCCCCTCCCGGATATCCTACGAACGCCACTATCGAAGGTCATGTTCGAGTTGTAAAATGTTTGTAAATTCAACAAGTGTTAAGAGGTTTTATTTCGGAGTGTTGTGTCGCACTTCGAGTGTGACATACTAGCAGATCTTGCAAAGCTTTGGGTTCGCATACACAAGACGAGATGAGCACTTTCACTTTCAGCCGGCGTGCCGCTGTAATGGGCGCAGCGGCGCTGCCGATGATTCGTGTCCTCAAGGGGCAGCCTAAACCGAAGTCCGTAGTGATTTCGAGTAACAACCGCGCCAACGGTGGCGTGAACTGCTGTAATAAAGCCCTGGAACTGATGAGGGCCGGCAAGGACACGCTGGACGCAATCGTCGCCGGCGTGAACATTGTCGAACTCGACCCGAACGATACCAGTGTAGGTTTCGGCGGGCTGCCGAATGAGGACGGCGTAGTGCAACTCGACGCCAGTTGCGTTCATGGCCCCTCGCGGCGCATGGGTGCGGTGGGGGCGATTGAAGGCATCAAGACACCGTCGAAGATCGCCCAGCTCGTGATGTCGGAAACCGATCACATGATGCTGGTGGGCGCGGGCGCCACCCGGTTCGCCAAGATCTGGGGATTTCCCGAGGAGGACTTGCTCACCGACAAGTCGCGCCTGGCGTATCGCATGTGGAAGCGGGAAATGCGGGATCGCAACGGACATACGTTTTGGGAATCGAATATCGATGCCCCGCCGGCGGAATCGCCAAAAAGGGGAGCTGCGCCGGTCAGGCAGGGAGAGAAGAAACTGGCGGAGTTGCAGCGCGAGTATCCCGGCTATGACGAGGAGACGCTGGCCTGGGCATATGAAACCGCGCAGCACCCGCCGCATGGAACGATTAATTGCATCGCCCTGAATGAAAAAGGCGAGATGTCGGCGATCACCACCACCAGCGGGATGGCTTTCAAAATACCCGGGCGGTGCGGGGATTCCCCGATCATTGGAGGCGGGCTGTGGCTCGACCAGGATGTCGGCGGCGCCGGCTCTACCGGTCGAGGGGAAGAAAATTTGCGGGTCTGTGGCGCGCATACGGTAGTGGAGAATATGCGGCACGGCATGTCGCCCAAAGAGGCGATTCTCGATACACTGAAACGCGTATCGCGAAATTTTAGCGATGACAAGAAACGCCTGGAAGCGGTAGAGTTAAATTTTTACGCTCTGAGCAAGACCGGCGAGTATGCCGGCGGATCACTGTGGGGGCCTTCCAAGTTTGTGGCCGCCGCCAGCGATTCGGCGGGACACGTGGAGCCGGCGGTTTATCTGTACGAGCACTAAACAGGTGAGCCGAACGCGAGCGAACTGCATCACATAGGTATTTGTTCGTCCCTGAAGTTTTAGGGATCTTAGTAAGTGGAATAAATAGTACTGTTCTCCTACATGTCTAACAATATAGTATTGAGCAGCGAGCGGGGACCTTACTAGAGCTATGTCTCAGATCTTTCACCGCAGCACCAACACGTATTCGCGCATTGTGATTTTTGGCGCGGTTTTCTTTCTGGCCTTCCTGACCTGGGTCTTTACGGTGCTCGACCGGTCGTCGTATGCCACCCGGCAGCACCAGGTGAGGGAACAGCCGGTGCCCTTCAGCCACGCCCATCACGTGGGCGCGCTGGGGATCGACTGCCGATACTGCCATACCACGGTGGAGACATCGAGCTTCGCCAATATACCGCCCACCAAGACGTGCATGAACTGCCATTCGCAGATCTGGATCACCAGCCCGACGCTGGAGCCGGTGCGGGCCAGTTACCGTGACGGCAAGTCCCTCGACTGGACGCGAGTCCACGATCTGCCCGACTACGTTTATTTCAATCACAGCATTCATGTGGCCAAGGGCGTGGGGTGCGAAACCTGCCATGGGCGTGTCGACAAGATGCCGCTCATGTACCAGCAGAACGCGCTGCAAATGGAATGGTGCCTGAACTGTCACCGGAACACCGAGAAGTACATCCGGCCCAAGGAGTTTATCACCACCATGGGGTATGAGCCGGCCGGGGATCAGGAAGAGATCGGCCGGCGGTTGCAGAAGGAATACAACATACAAGGTGTTCGTTTACTGACCAGTTGTTCCACGTGTCATCGATGAGTAATAACCCAGAAAACCACTTAGACCTCGCGACGGTCCGCGACCGACTGCGATCCACCGGCGGACGTAAATACTGGCGCAGCCTCGACGAACTCGCGGCCACGCCGGGGTTCGCCGACCTGCTGCATCGCGAATTTCCCCGCCAGGCCATCGGCTGGAGCGACGACGAGAACCCGGGCGAAGGACGCCGCAACTTCCTCAAGCTGATGGGCGCTTCGCTGGCGCTCGCCGGCCTGACGGCTTGCACGCGCCAGCCTACCGAGCACATCGTGCCGTACGTGCGGCAGCCGGAAGAGCTGATCCCGGGGCGCCCGCTGTTCTTCGCCAGCGCCGCCACGCTCGGCGGCGTGGCCAACGGCGTCCTGGTGGAAAGCCACGAAGGCCGCCCGACCAAGATTGAGGGCAATCCCGAGCATCCCGCTACCCTCGGAGCGTGCGATATCTTCTCCCAGGCTTCCGTGTTGCAGCTGTACGATCCGGATCGTGCTCAGGCGCCCACATTAAACGGAGAAATCAGCGGGTGGGGCAGTTTCTTCGGTTCACTGCGCGCCATGCTGACTGCGCAGAAGGCCAAGAACGGCGCCGGTCTGCGCATCCTCACCGAGACTATCACCTCGCCCACAGTGGCGGAACAACTGAAAGGCATCCAGAAGCTCTATCCGGCCGCCAAGTGGCACCAATGGGAGCCGGCCGGGCCGCATAGTGCCCGCGCCGCGTCGATGCAGGCCTTCGGCCAGCCCCAGAACACGTATTACGATTTCAGCAAAGCCGACGTAGTGGTTGCGCTCGACTCGGACTTCCTGGCATCCGGTGTGGCCAGCCTGCGCTACGCGCGCCAGTTCTCCGCGCGCCGCCGCGTCAGCGAGGGCAAGACGAATATGAACCGGCTCTATGTAGCCGAGCCGATGCCCACCGCCACGGGTTCCAAGGCCGACCACCGCATGCCACTGCGTGCCGGCGACGTCGAAGAGCTCACCTGGGCGCTGGCCACCACCGTACAGGCGGCGGCCGGCGGACCCAAGACGAACGACAACGGCGACATCTACCGCTGGGCCGAAAAAATCGGCGCCGACCTGCTGCGCAGTAAGGGCGCGAGCGTAGTGATCGCCGGCGAGTACCAATCGCCCATGGTGCATGCCCTGGCCCACGCCATCAACGCCAAGCTTGGCAACGTGGGGACCACAGTTTTCTACACCGATCCCATCGAGGCTAATCCCACCGACCAACTGGCCTCGCTGCAGGACCTGGCCAAAGATTTGGATTCGGGCGTGGTGGACGTGCTGCTGATTCTGAGCGGCAACCCGGTGTTTACGGCGCCGGCCGACCTGGGCATGGCCGCGCGCATCCAAAAAGCCAAAACCCGCGTCCATCTCAGCCTGTTCCGCGACGAGACTTCGCAGGTTTGCCAGTGGCACTTGCCGGAGGCGCACTTCCTCGAGTCCTGGGGCGATGCCCGCGCCTTCGATGGCACGGTGAGCATCCAGCAGCCGCTCATCGCGCCGCTCTACCAGGGGCGATCGGCCTGCGAGATTCTGCAGTCGTTGAGCGAATCTCCCGAAATGAACCCGTATGTGATCGTGAAGAACTACTGGTCATCGCAGCATGCGGGCGCCGATTTCGACGCGTGGTGGCGGCGCGCGGTGCACGATGGGGTGATCGCTGGTACGGCATTGCCGCAGAAAACGCCGGCGCTCCACGGCGAAGGCCTCACGGCCCACGCCCAGAAGCGCACGCTGGGCGGCAAGCTGGAAGTGAACTTTCGGCCCGACCCCACTATCTACGACGGTCGCTTCGCCAACAACGGCTGGCTCCAGGAACTGCCCAAGCCCATCACCAAGATGACCTGGGATAACGCCGTGTACATGAACCCGGGAGATGCGCATCGCCTGGGAGTGGAGACCGGCAGCATGGTCGAGCTCTCCTACGAGGGCCGCCGCCTGAAAGCGCCGGTGAGAATCCAGCCGGGCCACGTGGATGGCTCGGTGACGCTCCATTTCGGCTACGGGCGGACACACGGCGGAAGGTCCGCGAACGGCGCTGGTTTCGACGTCTATCCGCTCCGCACTAGCAAGGCACTTTGGCAGGATGTCGGGCTCGAAGCCAGCAAGGTTTCGGGCAGTTACGAATTCGCGGACACCCAGATGGAGGGCGTGCTCGACCCGGCCCGCCATATTATTCATAAGGGCACTATCGCCGAGTATTTGAAGGATCCCGAAGCGGTGCACGATGGCGCCGAAGCCCCGGCCAAGAGTCTCACACTCTATCCCGGATTCAATTATCAGACCGATGAGGAGGGCCGCCCTAAGTATGCCTGGGGAATGGCCATCGATCTCAATTCCTGTACCGGCTGTACGGCTTGCATCGTGGCCTGCCAGGCGGAGAACAACATCGCGGTGGTCGGCAAGGACCAAGTCCGCCGCGGCCGCAATATGCAGTGGCTGCGGGTCGATACCTACTACGCGGGCACGGCGGAGGATCCCAATCCCGAGTTCTACAATCAGCCCATCCCGTGCATGCAGTGCGAAAATGCGCCGTGCGAACTGGTCTGCCCGGTGCAGGCCACCAGCCACAGCGCCGAAGGGCTCAACGACATGGTGTATAACCGCTGTGTCGGTACGCGCTACTGCTCGAATAACTGCCCCTACAAGGTGCGGCGGTTCAATTTCTACCTGTTCTCCGATTACGAAACGCCCAGTCTGAAGCTGCTGCACAATCCCGATGTGACGGTGCGTAGCCGCGGCGTGATGGAGAAGTGCACCTACTGCGTGCAACGCATCAACGCCGCCAAGATGGACGCCGAAAAGCAGGACCGCCGGCTGCAGGACGGGGAAATCCAGACCGCCTGCCAGGCCAGTTGTCCCACCGAGGCCATCATCTTCGGTGACATCAACGATCCCAACAGCCGGGTCTCGAAAATGAAGTCGCAGAAGCGCAACTATGGCCTGTTGGAGGATATCAATACGCGCCCGCGGACCACTTACCTGGCGACGCTGCGCAATCCGAACCCGGAGTGGGAGAGCTAGGGGCTGACGATGGCTGAAGAACTACAAGATCCACACGTAGCGTCGAAAAAAATCATCGCCCCCGGTTACACCTTCGGCACGGTGACCGATCAGATCGCCACCGTAGTGCTCACCAAGCGCACACCGGTCTTCTGGTTCGGCGGCTTCGCCGCGGGCCTGGTGCTGCTGTTTCTCTTCCTTCTGGCGGTGGGGCTGCTTTTTGCAAAGGGCGTCGGCATCTGGGGCCTGCGCACCCCGGTCATGTGGGGATTCGCCATTACGAATTTCGTGTGGTGGATCGGTATCGGCCACGCCGGCACGCTTATCTCGGCCATCCTGCTGCTGCTCAACCAGCGCTGGCGCAATTCCATCAACCGGTTCGCCGAAGCCATGACGCTTTTCGCAGTGGCCTGCGCCGGCATGTTCCCGCTGCTGCACCTCGGCCGTCCGTGGCTGTTCTACTGGCTCTTTCCGTACCCCAACACCATGGGGGTGCAGCCGAATTTCCGCAGCCCGCTGGTGTGGGACGTCTTCGCGGTATCTACTTACGCCACGGTATCGCTGCTGTTCTGGTTCGTGGGCCTGATGCCGGACTTGGCCACCCTGCGCGACCGCACCCACAATCGCTTCGCGCGTTTCACTTACGGCATTCTCGCCATGGGTTGGCGCGGCTCGGCCAAACACTGGAGCATCTATGAGACGGCATCGCTGTTGCTGGCCGGCATTGCGACGCCTCTGGTGCTTTCGGTACACACCGTGGTCAGCTTCGACTTCACCATCGCCATCGTCCCCGGTTGGCACAGCACGTTCTTCCCGCCGTATTTCGTGGCGGGCGCCATCTATTCGGGCTTCGCCATGGTGCTGGCGCTGGCCATACCGCTTCGCTCGGTCTACGGACTCGAGGGCCTGATTACCGACCGGCACCTGGAGAATTCCGCCAAGGTCATGCTGGCCACCGGATTGATTGTGGGCTACTCCTACATGATGGAGTTCTTCAACGGCTGGTACACTTCCAACGTCTACGAGCACGCCGCCATCTGGAACCGTATGTTCGGCCCGTACAAGACGGCCTACTGGTTCCTGATCACTTGCAATATCGTGGCGCCGCAGTTGCTTTGGTTCAAACAGATCCGCCAGAAGCCGGCGCTGCTGTTCATGTCCTCCATCGTCGTACTGATCGGCATGTGGCTCGAGCGCTACGTTATCATCGTCAGCAGCCTGGCGCAGGATTACCTCCCGTCGTCGTGGGGCATCTTTCGGGCCACGAAATGGGATTGGTTCACTTACGTCGGCACCATCGGGCTGTTTCTGTTCCTGTTCTTCCTGTTTATACGCCTATTGCCCATGATCTCCATCTTTGAAGTCCGGACGCTGCTGCCGCAGGCGAAAGTGGAAGAGGAGGGGGGCAATTGAATAAGCCGGTTTATGGATTGATGGCGGAGTTCGACAACCCCACCGCTCTGGTTGCCGCAGCGCGCGCGGCCCGTGAAAAAGGCTACCGCAAGCTGGACGCCTACACTCCGTTCCCCATCGAAGAGCTCTCCGATGCGCTCCACCTGCACCACAATAAGCTGCCGCTGATTGTCTTGATCGGGGGCATCCTGGGCGGGCTCACGGGCTACCTGCTGCAGTATTACGTTACGGTGATTTACTTCCCCATCAACATCGCGGGAAGGCCGCTCCATAGCTGGCCGGCCTACATCATCATCACTTTCGAGTTGACCATTCTGTTCGCCGCAATCTCCTGTGTGCTGGGGTTGCTGGCGTTATGCGGATTGCCCATGCCATACCATCCGACATTCAATGTGCCGCGATTCGCCCTGGCATCGCGCAACCGTTTCTTTCTGTGTATTGAGGCGCGCGATCCTTTGTTCGATACCAAACAGACGTCCGAATTTCTAGAATCGCTGGAGCCGAGGGAGGTATCCGAAGTTGCTCCCTAAGCTTCTATCACGCATCGTAACCGCGGGCGGCCTCGCTTTCGCTCTCTTGGCTCTTGCCGGCTGCCGCCAGGACATGCAGGACCAGCCTAAGTTCATTCCCCTGCGTCCTACCAACTTTTTCGGCGACCAGCGGTCTGAGCGGCCCCTGATCGATGGAACTGTGGCCCGCGGCCATTTGAACGACGATACGGCGTTCTATACCGGGATGGGCCCCGACGGCAAACCGGTGGACACGTTCCCATTCCCCGTCACCAAAGAGATCATGGCCCGCGGACAGCAGCGCTTCGATATCTATTGCGCGCCCTGCCATGACCGCGCCGGCACCGGCAACGGCATGATCGTGCGCCGCGGCTATAAGCAACCCCCCGCTTATTCGAGCCCCGAAGTGATGCAGCGCTCCGACGGATTTATCTATGACGTGATCACTCGCGGATTCGGCGCCATGCCCGACTACGCTGCGCAGGTCGCCCCGAACGATCGCTGGGCCATCGTGGCGTACGTACGCGCCTTGCAGGCTAGCGAGACCGGTACCATCAACGACGTGCCGCCCGCCGATCGCGCCAAACTGGAGGCCGCGAAATGACGGCGCAGACACTCGATTTTCAAATCTCCGACGAACTGCGCCGCGATCTTCGCAAGTGGCGCGCGCTCGCCCTGCCTGTTGGGGTCATAGGCCTGCTCGCCAGCTTGATTGGCATGTTCCTGGGCCGCCCCTACGTGGACCAGTTCTATCAGTCGTACCTCTGGTCTTACCTGTTCGTGTTGGGCCTGGCTCTGGGGCCGCTTGCCTGGCTGATGCTGCAATATCTCACCGGAGGCGCCTGGGGCATGGTGATCCGCCGCCCCTGTGAAGCCGCGCTGCGCACCATGCCACTGGTGGCCCTGCTCTTCCTGCCGATTGTGATCGGCATCCCCAATCTTTATGGTTGGTCGCATGCGGCAAACGTTGCCGCGAGCCCGGTGCTGCAGCACAAACATGCCTATCTCAACGTTCCGTTCTTTCTGGCCCGCGCGGCCTTCTATTTCTCCGGCTGGCTGTTGCTGTGCTGGCACTACAACCGCGTTTCCCGCCGGGAAGACACCGAGGGCCACGACGCTGTCCACGGCAGCATGAGCACGCCGGCTGGCCCGGGCCTCATTTTCTGGTGCTTCACCACCACCTTCATGTCCATCGACTGGATCCTGTCGATCCACCCCGAATTCTTCTCCACCATGTTCGGCCTGCTCTTCATTGCCGGACAGGGTCTCACCGGGATGGCGTTCCTCATCACCGTGATGGTGCTGCTCTCCGCCCGCCGGCCGATGTCGGAAGTGCTTACCGCGCGTCATCTCCACGATCTGGGCAAATTCCTCCTGGCTATGGTCATGGTCTGGGCTTACTTTTCGTTCTCCCAGTTCCTGATCATCTGGACCGGCAACCTGCCCGAAGAGATTCCTTATTATCTGGTGCGCACCAATGGCGGGTGGGGATTTCTGGCGCTGGTACTGGTGTTCGGCCACTTCGCACTTCCTTTCGCGCTGCTGCTCTCGCGCGATCTCAAACGTAATTTCAAACTGCTCGCGTCGATCGCCGTGTTTGTCTTGTGTATGCGGTTGGTCGACCTGTTTTGGGTGGTCACACCGGAATTTCGCGGCCATTTCTTCGGCATCAGTTGGATGGACATCACCATGCCGGCAGGCCTGATCGGCCTCTGGCTGGCGTACTTCCTCTACCAACTCGAAAGGCGGCCCTTGATGCCGCTCAACAATCCCCACCTGGAGGAGGCTTTGCAGCATGGAAGAGAATAACCGGCCGGGTCCAGGCTTCGAACAGACCGACATTAATGTGATCGCCGTCGGCAAAGTGGCCATCGTGCTGCTGCTGGCTACGATTCTGGTGATGGCGTTTGTGGTCGGCGTCTTCAACTACTTAAAGGTCCACGAGGGGGGCACGGCCGTCACGGTCGATCCCACCACGATCTTCCCCGAGCCGCAATTGGAGAAGACCCCAATTCCCGATCTGAAAGCGATTCGCGAAGCGGAAGATAACACCCTTACGACATACGGCTGGGTCGACCAGCAAAAGGGAATTGTACGCATTCCGATCGCGAAGGCAATGGACATGGTGGTGGCGAAGGGGTTGCCCGTTCGCGCCGCCACTCCCCCCAATAGCGATGGAATGAGCGTGCCCACCGAAAGCGGCCTCGGACCGAAGATGATCCCGCCCGGAGGGCCGCTAGGAGGCCCCAAATGAGTAACAGATTGACGTGGACGATTCTGGCGGCGGCATTTTTCGGAATCGCCGCGATACCCTTTACCGCGCTGGCGCAGCCGAGCCAACCGGCTCCGATGCAGCCTGGTATCAGCCAGCAGGATTCCCATCTGAAGCCCGCCCTTCCGGGCGCGCTCGCCGGTGTCGGCATCGACCAAAAGCTCGATTACCAGGTTCCGCTGAATCTCCACTTCGTGGATGAGACCGGTGCTACGGTTCCCCTTTCCACTTATTTCCACTCCCAGAGGCCAGTCATTCTGGCGTTGGTCTATTATCGCTGTCCGATGCTGTGCACGCAGATTCTGAACGGCCTCGAAAGCAGCCTCAAGGCTGTGTCCCTCAACCCGGGGCGCGATTTCCAGGTAGTGGCTGTGAGCTTCGATCCCAAGGATACCTGGCAGGTCGCGGGCGCCAAGAAGCAAACTTATTTGAAACGCTACGGTCGCAGCGACACGGCCGACGGCTGGCACTTTCTCACTGGCGACGAGGCCAACATTAAAGCGCTCACCGATGCGGTGGGCTTTCACTATAAATACGATCCGGCCACCGACCAGTTCGCTCATGCCAGCGGCATCATGGTCCTTACTCCCGACGGCCGCCTTTCGCGCTATTTTTACGGCGTGGATTACGCCCCGCGCGATGTGCGTCTGGGCTTGGTGGAGGCTTCGCGGAACAAGATCGGCAGCCCCGTCGATCAGATTCTGCTCTTCTGCTACCACTACGATCCCTCTACCGGCAAGTACGGCGCGATGGTGATGCGCATGATTCGTGTAGCCGGCGCAGGCTTCGTGCTGGTGGGCGCCGCGGTCATCCTGATTGCGCTGAAGCGCGAAAAGCGGGGCAACATCCTTCGACATGGAACCTAAACTACCCCTATTTCCGGAAGCCGCGTCGGCGATTGCCGGCGACGTGGACCACCTGGCGTTGTTTCTACTCGTCGTGGCCGCGTTTTTCACAGTCCTGATCTTCGGCACGATCTTCTACTTCGCTATCCGGTACCGGCGCCGTTCGGACCGCGAACTGCCGCACGTGCAGCACGGCGGCATGACGCTCGAAATTCTATGGTCGGTAATTCCGTTCGCCATCACCATGGTGATGTTCGTCTGGGGCGCGGACCTCTACTATAAGGAAAGCCGCCCGCCGGACAACGCGCTGCCCATCTATGTAGTGGGCAAGCAATGGATGTGGAAGATCGAGCACATCGAGGGGCAGCGGGAGATTAACGAACTACACATCCCGGTGGGCCGCCCGGTGAGACTCACCATGACGTCGGAAGATGTGATCCACAGCTTCTTCGTGCCGGCCTTCCGCACGAAATCCGACGTAGTGCCCGGCAAATACTCCACCGAGTGGTTTACCGCCACCAAGCCCGGCAAGTACCATCTTTTCTGCGCCGAGTATTGCGGCAACCGCCATTCGTCCATGATCGGCTGGGTCTACGCCATGGATCCGCAGGACTACCAGAATTGGCTCAACAGCAGCCCACCGTCTTCTACCATGGCGGAGAACGGCAGCAAATTGTTTAACGGCATGGGATGCCCTGCCTGTCACAAGCCGGACGGCGCGGGCCGGTGCCCCAGTTTGGTGGGTCTTTACGGTTCGGCTGTGCATCTGGCCGACGGCCGCACCATCCTGGCCGACGAAGACTATCTGCGCGAATCCATCCTCCAGCCGCAAGCCAAGATTGTGGCCGGTTACGGTGCGCTCATGCCAACCTTTCAGGGACAGGTGACCGAGGAGGATGTAGTGCAGCTCGTGGAGTACATCAAGTGGCTGGGAGACAAATCGGAAGGCAAGACGCCGGCCCCCGGAACGCAGGGAGAACCCCTGACTATCCCAGAGCTGAGGGGGAAGTAAAGACATTATGATTACCACGGCAGTACACGAACGCGAACATTACCTCAACGAAAGTTACGGAATCAAGTCCTGGCTGCTTACCAAGGATCACAAGCGCATCGCCTTGCTGTATCTGTTCACGATAACTTTCTTCTTCTTCCTGGGGGGCGCGTTCGCCACCATGATCCGGATCGAGTTGCTCACGCCTACGGGCAACTTCGTTTCCAACGACACCTATAACAAGCTGTTCACGATGCACGGTGTGGCGATGATCTTCTTCTTTCTGATCCCGTCCATACCGGCGACGTTGGGGAATTTCTTCCTGCCCATGATGATCGGCGCGCGCGACCTGGCATTCCCGCGCATCAACCTGCTGAGCTGGTACCTGCTGGTGATCGGCGGACTGTTCGCCCTCTTCGCCATGCTCGCCGGCGGCGTGGATACCGGCTGGACGTTTTATACCCCCTATAGCACCACCTACTCGAATAGCTGGGTGATCGCTACCGCGATAGGAATTTTCGTCGCCGGGTTCTCCTCCATTCTCACCGGCCTCAACTTCATCGTCACGGTGCACCGCATGCGCGCTCCCGGCATGACGTGGTCGCGTCTGCCGCTGTTCGTCTGGTCGAATTACGCTACCGCGCTGATCCAGGTGCTGGGCACGCCGGTGCTCGCCGTCACCATCATCCTGCTGTTCTGCGAGCGCGTTTTCCATATCGGCATCTTCGATCCCGCTCTGGGTGGCGACCCGGTGCTCTTCCAGCACCTCTTCTGGTTCTACTCGCACCCCGCCGTCTACATCATGGTCCTCCCGGCCATGGGCGTCATCAGCGAACTGGTGTCGGTGTTCTCGCGCAAGCCGGTCTTCGGCTATCATGTCGTGGCGTATGCCAGCATTGCGATCGCAGTGCTCGGCTTCCTGGTCTGGGGCCACCATCTCTTCGTCGCCACCCAGTCGGTCTACGCCGGGCTGGTCTTCTCGTTCCTGAGCTATTTCGTCGCCGTGCCCTCGGCAGTCAAAGTTTTCAATTGGACGGCGACCTTATATAAGGGGTCGATCTCGTTCGCCACTCCGATGCTCTACGCCTTCGGCTTCATCGGGCTGTTCACCATCGGCGGCCTCACCGGCCTGTTCCTGGCCGCGCTGGGGTTCGATGTGCACGTCACCGATACCTACTTCGTGGTGGCGCACTTCCACTACATCATGGTGGGCGGCACCATCATGGCGTACATGGGCGGCTTGCACTACTGGTGGCCTAAGATGACCGGCCGCATGTATCCCGAAGGCTGGGCGAAACTTTCGGCGCTGATCGTGTTCCTCGGTTTCAACCTGACCTTCTTCCCGCAGTTCATTCTGGGGTACATGGGCATGCCGCGCCGCTACCACGTTTATCCCGATGAATTCCGGGTGCTGCACGTCCTTTCCACCGCCGGAGCTTCGGTGCTGGCCGTGGGCTACTTGCTGCCCATGATTTATTTCATCTGGTCGCTGAAGTATGGCGCTCTCGCGCCGGCGAATCCGTGGGGCGCTACCGGCCTGGAATGGAAGACTCCCTCGCCGCCGCCGCTGCACAATTTCGACGAGACGCCCATCGTCACGCACGAAGTTTACGATTACAGCACCGTCATCGGGGAGGAAATCCAAGTTGGCTAGCGATACGCACGTTCCCGCTCACCAGGAAACCCTCGCCCTGCGCGAGCAGTTCGATACCGCCGCCCAGCAAAAGGACGCGTCCACTTTCGGCATGTGGATCTTCCTCATCACTGAAGTGATGTTCTTCGGCGGCCTGTTTCTGGCGTACACGGTGTACCGCCATCTCTATCCCGATGTCTTCGACGTTGCCAGCAGCAGTTTGAACGTCTACATCGGAGCGGCCAACACCGTGGTGCTGCTGTGCAGCAGCTTGACCATGGTGCTGGCGGTGCGCGCATCCCAACTCGGGCAGAAGCAGATGATCGTGCTTTTCCTGGTGCTCACGCTGATGTTGGGCTTCGTCTTCCTGGGTGTGAAGGGGTATGAGTGGACCGTTAAGTTTCAGGAACACCACGTTCCCGGCATGGGTTTCCATCTGGAAGGGCTGACACCCGACAACGCCGTGACGCAGGGCCACGCCCAGCTCTTTTTCTCGCTGTACTTCGCCATGACGGGGCTGCATGCGTTCCACATGGTGATTGGCGCGGGCCTGCTGATGTACCTGATTTTCGAAGCGCGCAAGGGCCGGTACTCCGCCGAGTACAACACGCCGGTGGACCTCATAGGCCTGTACTGGCATTTTGTCGATATCATCTGGATTTTCCTGTTCCCACTGCTGTATCTGATCGATCGCCATCTGGGTAGATAAAGCTATGTCCAACGATACTCACCAACACATCGATAGCGTAGGTACCTACGTCCTGGTCTTCCTCGGCCTGATCTGCCTGACGGTGGCGACTACCGCGGTGGCGTTCGTCGACCTCGGCGACTATAGTGTGGTTGCCGCCCTGGGGATCGCCTGCTGCAAGATGCTCCTGGTGGCGCTGTTCTTCATGCATGTCCGCCATTCCACGCGGCTCACACGCCTGGTGGTGCTGGGCGGACTGCTCTGGTTCGCCATTCTGCTGCTGCTCACCCTGGGGGATGTCCTGACGCGTGGCTGGGTGGGCGTCCCGGGCCGGTAGTTCTAGCCTACAGGCTTCCGACGATACCGCCGATAAGCTCGGTGTGAATGTATTTCTGGCCCGCCAGCCGATCTACGACGCTGAGCGCAAAATTCACGGGTACGAACTCCTGTTCCGGCGCGCGGACACCACCGAAGCCGACGTTCGCGACGGTACGGTTGCCACCGCCCAGGTGCTGCTGAATGCGGCCATCGATATCGGGGTCGACAGGATAGCCGGCGACGAGCTTCTCTTCATCAACTGTACGCGCGAAATTCTGATGTCGGAGCCGATCATCCCACCCGACCGCTGCGTGTTGGAGATTCTCGAAAGCGTCGATCTCGACTGCGAGCTACTCGAACGGGTCGAGGCCTTGCGGCGCCGCGGCTATCGCATCGCGCTCGACGATTTCACGCTCGAAGGCAAGCTCGCCGCCGCCGTTCCGCTGGCCGACTATATCAAGCTCGATGTACTGGCTCTGTTGCCGGCCGAATTGAAGCGCCATGCGACGCTGCGCCAGCCGGGACTCCGCCTGATCGCCGAGAAAATCGATTGCGAGGCCTTGATGGAGCAGTGCGTGAACCTCGGATTCGATCTTTTTCAGGGGTACTTTCTGCGCAAGCCGGACACCGTGAAGGGCGCTCACCTGCCCACGTCGAAGCTGGCCGCCCTGCGCCTGATCGGCATCTGCCAGGATCCCGACGCCTCGGCCCAGGACGTCTCCGCCACTGTGTCGGCGGACCTTTCGATGACCTACAGTCTGCTGCGCCTGGCGAACTCTGCGCTGTTCGGCAGAAGCCGGCCCATCCGCTCCGTCCAGGCGGTGGTCACCTGGATGGGGACGGAGTACCTGGCCCGCTGGGGCACGCTGCTGGCGCTGGCTTCCGAGCAGGGATGCCCAGTGAGCTATCTGGGGACCGCTCTGCAGCGCGGATACATGTGCGAATCGCTGGCCGCGGTGCAGGGCGGCGTGGCTCCGGGCAGCAGTTTCCTGGTGGGCCTGCTCTCCACCCTCGATTCCATCCTCGATGTGCCCATGGCGCAGATTCTGGAACAGGTACGGCTCAGCGGCGATATCCGGGAAGCGCTCGAATTGCACAGCGGCGCACTGGGGCACCTGCTGGCCTGCGCGTTGGCCTACGAGGCTGGCGATACCGGGGCGTTGGACTGTTCGGGCGTTCACGGCGGCGCGCTGTACGACGCTTACTGGCAATCCATCGAGCAGGCCGAATCCACTCTGCGGGAACTGGCGGCGCTGCGGACGTAATTGGGGCACGGGTACGGAAGGGTCAGGACAGAGTCACGTAGGCCGAATCTTCCTCCAACGCACCCTAGTGGAAGGTGCTGCCTTCGCGGAGCCGATCACCCGGTGGGAACGGCCGATGCGCGCCGTCCAAACCTCCCCAGTCTGCTTGAGGTTGAGCGACGGGTGGAATGGGTCCCGGCGGAACAATCTATTGCTTCTCCGCCAAACGCTGCACTTCGGCCGGCAGTTCGCTGTATAGCTGCCAGAAGCGCTCCGACGCACACGAGCTGTCAACGCTTCTCGGGCTGCTCTTCCTCGAACGGCCGCAATTTGCCGGCGCGGAAGTCCGCCTTCATCTCTTCGATCAGCGACCCGCCGGGGCCGCCAGGCGCAAAATCGGCAACGATCTCGGCATCCCAGGCAACCTGGTCGCGCTCGGCGACCCATGCGGCCAGTTCGGCCTGCTGCTCTTTGGGCAATTCCTCGATCGCGTGTTGAAATTTGGCGACATTGACCGTCGGACGCCAAATCTCTAGGAGACGAAGACTCTCGCCTGGTCTGCGCGCAGCAGATTGTGATCCTTGGCGAACCGCTCCAGCCCGTCGCGGAATTTCGGGTGGGCGATGGCGATCAGCGCCTCGGCGCGCTGGCAGAGCGTCTTGCCGTGCAGGTACGCCATGCCGTGTTCGGTCACCACATAATGCACGTCGCCGCGCGAAGTGACCACGCCGGCACCCGGCTGGAGCGCGGTAGTGATGCGTGATACCGTCTCGTTGCGCGCCGTGGAAGGCAGCGCCAGGATCGGCATACCGCCCTGCGACATGGCCGCGCCACGCAGGAAATCGATCTGTCCGCCGATGCCGCTATACGGCAGGCGGCCCATGGAGTCGGCGCAAACCTGCCCGGTGAGATCCACCTCGATAGCCGAATTGATGGCCACCATGCGATCGTGCCGCGCCACCACCATGGGATTATTGCAATACGCGGTGCGATGGAACTCAAAGGTAGGGTTGTTGTCGATGAAATCGAACAATCTCTGGCTTCCCAGCACGAAGCCGCTCACCACCCTGCCGCGATGCAGAGTCTTGCGGTCGCCGGTTACCACCCCGCTCTCGATCAGGTCGATGGCGCCATCGGGCACCATTTCCGAGTGGATACCGAGGTCTTTATGATCTTTGAGCAGCGCCAGCGTGGCCTCCGGAATGCCTCCGATACCCGTCTGAATGGTGGCGCCATCGGGAATCAATTGCGCCACCCGGCGCGCGATGGCGCAGTGGCACTCCGTCACTTCATGCCGGGGATATTCGGCCAGGGGGTGGGACGTCTCCACCAGAGCGTCCACCTGGCTGACATGCAGGAAGGTGTCGCCCAGGGTGCGCGGCATGCGATCGTTGATTTCCACGACCACCCAGCGCGCATGCTCGGCCACCGTGAGCGAGACGTCGACCGCTGGGCCCAGGCTCATGTACCCATGCGAATCGGGCGGCGTACATTGCAGCAGCGCCACGTCGACCGGCACCGCGCCCGACGAGAAGAGGCCTTCGATCTCGCTCAGGAAGATGGGCGTGTAGTCGCCCCGTCCTTCCTGGATCGCACGCCGCACGTTGCCGCCGATGAACAGCGAATTGGTGCGAAAGTGGCCCTGGTATTCGGGCAGGCTGTAATCGGCTACCCCCATGGTAGCCATGTGCATCATCTCGACGTCCTCCAGTTCGGGACTGCGGCGGGTGAGCGCCTGCACCAGATCGGTGGGTTCGGCGCATCCATTGTGGATGTACACACGCTGGCCCGACCGCACCTGCTTCACTGCCTCATCGGCCGTTACGATTCGCGAACGGTAGTCGCTGTTCCTAGACGCCCTCATAGCACCTCCACCCGGTGGTGGTATATTTATATAATCGGATCTTTAGAGGTGAAAAGCAAGCGCCGGGTAAAGCGGCTCACCGCTTTGCTTGTAGCAATGCGTCGATTTCGTGACGCAGGCTCGCTTCGAGGTCGTTGAAGAAGGGCTCTTCGCCTTCGTGCTGGGCGCGAAGCACGCCCTGCCGGTCGAAGAACCCGAGCAGCGGCATCATCGGCAGTTTGCCGGTGGGATGGATGACCGCATCGGCTTCCGCGCCGGTGTTATACCCCACGGGAAAGGTTGGCGCGAAGTTGCGTACGAAGAGCCGCACATGATTCTGCGCGTCCTGCTCGATGGCCGAAGCGACCACCTGAAGACCGCGCGGCGCATATTCCTTCTGTAGCGTGCTGAGTACTTGTACAGTGTGCTGGCAGTGCGAACACGAGGTCAGAATAAACGCCAGCACCACCACGTGGCCTTTGTACTGGCTGAGCGTGATGGGCTTGGCATCGACCATTTTGATAGTCAAATCCGGAGCCTTACGGGGCAGGTCGGCTGCCGGGGCGGCGGGCACAAGCAGAGCCAGCAGTGCGGCTGCGGGAAGCCATCGCGGGAACGCCATGAGCATCAGTGTATCTCAGGAGCGAGGCCTTCGACGGCGGTGACGATGGCGCCCTTGCGGCGCAGTTCGAAGCGGCCGTCGTCGCCCGTGCCGGTGAGGGCATCGGCGGTGTCGGTGGCGACGGCCATCTTCTTCCACTTTTTGTGCATCACCTCGCGATAAGCGGTGAAGTATTGCGCCGCGCTCTCGTCGCTGTCCCATTCGGTAGAGTAGAGCAGCACCACGCGCCCGGCTTTCTTGTTCTCCTGCAATTCGAAGTTGCACCCGCGCCAGTGCGGCGCCAGGCTGCCGGCGCGCGTCTTGCCCACGTATTGTTCCAGCAGAATGCCCTGTTCGAGCTCGCCCAGTTGACCGCCCACCAGTCCCTTATACCCGTGTGGCAGGTGGATGGCCGGGAGCGCCGGATCGGTGGGTTGCACATGCGCGAAATACTTATCGGGATGCAGAATCTGCTGGGTGGAGACTGGCGGATGGAGGAAAACTTCGCCGAAGCCGGTCTGCGGATCGCGCGCCAGCACGGCCTGCTGGAAGACCATGCCCTTGGTGTAGGGAAACACGAGCGTGAGTTTGAGGTACAGCGGCTCCTTATCGAACACCGGAAACTCGCTATCGCCCTGGCTCTTGTCGCCATCATCGCCGGCCACCTGCGCCATGGTGGCGGCCAGCGTCGCGGAATCGCGCAGCGACGTTCCCGCCTGGCGCGCCAGATACTCCGACATCAGCCACGTGGCCTGCCCCTCCATCACCGCCAGCCGCGCGGTGGAACCGTCGTCGCTCTTGCGACCCTGCTTGATGAAGCGGGCCAGATTGTAATTCTGATCGGCCAGGGCATGGGAGAGTTCGTGCGCCAGCACCGGCGCCTGGCTCTCGCTGGAGGTGGAGTCGGTGATGAAGAGCTTTTTCTTGTCGTAGTCGTAGAAGGCGGCGGCCTGCTCGGTGAGGAGTTCGACTTCATTCTTGGCGAGGTCGAAATCCGGTGGGATCAGGCCGAACTTCTTGAGAGTCAGTTCTTCTGCGCGGACCTCGTCCGGCGTCGACGTGTCCTTGATGCGCTTCTGGAGAAACTGGTTGACCTGTTCCTTGGTGATGAAGTCGCAGGGCACCGGATGGCGCAGCTTCATGCCGGAGATGTCGGTCAACTCGGCGGCGATGCCCGGCACCTGGGCGCAGAGCGCTTTGGCGCGCGGGTCGGTCTGGGCGACGCCGGCGGCGGCGGAATACAGCAGGACTGCGAAAAGGACGGTGGCGCGGCGTGAGGGCACTGCTACCAGCATAATGCGCGGTACAATGGGGGATCAAATCGGCATTTCGAGGAGAATTTCCATTGGCGGACGACAAGCTGTTTAAGGCAGAGTATCTGGGTAGCGGCACCTTCGTGATCAGCAAGCCCAAACGGAAAAAGGCAAAAGTGCGGCAGTCGCAGTTGAAGAACCCGCAGCGCGGATCGCGCAAGTAGAGGCACGCTCGTGTTCTTTCGTGGCGGCGCTTCCACGCCGCCCGTCCCACATTCGATTTCTTGAAAGAGAAAATCCGGAAGTGGGAAGGAACGCTCCCAGGAGCGGATGGGTGTTGGGTTGGGTAACAGGGGTGATTCGGTCTGCAAGGCGGGTCCGGATTCCCTCTTTCGCTGTTACGGTAACAGGCGTCCCATTTCCTGCACTCCCTACGGCCCGGCTAACCATCTCAAAACGAAGCGCGAATAATTCTCGCGAGACGGTGACACCGGTTTCAGGAACGAGCACCTGTCCCATGGGACGATCCCGGAAGACGCGTTTTGCTCCAAAATCTCGTGAAATCTTTCGAGACATTTCTGGTTGAATCGGCAACCTACAGTGGAGGCGTAAACCTGGTCTTCGAGGCTGGCATGTACTCTCTCACTAATGACCTGGAATTGATTATCAACGCACTTCGGGAAGCCGGAATTCCCTTCGAGATCGTCGGCGGCGTGGCCGTCAATGCCCACATTTTCGGAGAGCACCGCAGCCGCTCATTTGTCACTCGCGATATCGATATCCTGCTACGTCGTGCAGACCTGGAGGAGGCGTCCAAAGCTGCCGAGCCTCTCGGCTACCGCGCCCGAAAGAGGACAGGGGGGTATACGCTGATGCGCGCTGGACAGCAGCTCGCCGAGGCGGTGCATCTTCGTGCGTCGGCGAGAAATCGAAATCCACCCAGCCCCTGGCCATCCTGACATCCACCCCGAGGAGAAGGACTTTCTTGGCATCGCCGTCCCGGTTGCCCCCCTACATGATCTTCTTCAGATGACGCTTTGTTGCCTTCGACCCAAGGACCTGGTTCACATCGAGATTCTGGATGAGGCTGGCTTGATCACACCGGCAATCGAAACATCCCTTCCTCCGGAACTGCAATCCCGCTTGCGCCAGGCCCGCCAGCAAATCGCTGACAGCAAACCCGACCTTGAGCCTTAGCGGAGAAGCGCCCCCTCTCTCAGAGGTGCACGGCTCGGTATTTTGGCGTCATAGACCACGGCGTGAGGCCTTCAGAAAACTGAGTCCCGCTCCGTGTTACTATCCGGTGTAGCTGAGGTTCTCCTCAGTGGAAACACGCAGGCCGCGTCGCTCGATGCCGCGTCGAGGCCCTTGTGTTCCGCACTTTCTGCTCCCTACTGCTTCTCGCCGCATTCAGCCCTTCGCTCTCCGCCGACCTACATGGTAAGACCGTCCTCGTCCTACATTCCTACTACAAGGGCTATCGCTGGACGGACGATGAGGGCCGCGGGCTCGATTCCGTTCTGCTTCCCGAGCTCGGCGCCAGCAACATTTATATCGAGTACATGGACACCAAGCGCTTCTACGCACGCGATTCGGCAGCGCAGTTTCCCGAGGTCTACGCCCGCAAGTTCGCCACCCACCATTTCGACGCCATCGTGGCCACCGACAATAACGCTTTCGACTTTCTGCGCGAATATCGCGACCGCCTTTTTCCCAACACCCCGGTAATTTTCTGCGGCGTCAATTATTTCAAAGAGAGCGACCTCACCGCCCATCGGCTGTTCACCGGAGTCAGCGAAGAGGCCGACATCAAGGATACGCTCGACCTGGCGTTCCGCCTGCATCCCGATGCCCGCCATCTCTATGTGGTCAACGACACCACCGAAACCGGCAATACGGTGCATGAAGAACTGGAGCGGCTGATGCGCGGGTACGCCGGCCGGGTGGATTTCACGTTCCTGGAAGACCTCAGCATGCCCGAGATCCTGGCCACCTTGCGGCACCTGCCTCTTGATAGCGTGGTCTTCTATTCGTTTTTTTCTCGCGACAAAACCGGCCGCTTCTTCGAGTACGACCAGAGCGCCGCGGCGGTCGCCAAAGCTACTACCGCGCCCATTTACGGCGCCTGGGATTTCAACCTGGGATATGGCATGGTGGGCGGTAAGCTGATCAGCGGATTCTATCAGGGCGTGGTGGCCGGGGAGCTTGCGCTGCGCGTGCTGCGCGGCGAGAATCCCGACAACATCCCGGTGGTGCGGTTCGCCGCCAACCGGACCAACCGCTATGAATTCGACTACGTGCAGTTGCAGCGCTTCGGCATCCGGTTGAGCGAACTTCCTGAAGACAGCGCGATCGTCAATATGCCGGCGTCCTATCTTCGCCGCCATCCAGTGGGCACGCTGCTGGGCGCGGCGCTGTTCGTCATCCTGATCGGCGTCAACTCGCTGCTGTGGCTTAATGTGCGCCGGCGAAAGGCGGCCGAACGCCTGCTGTGGGAGCAGCAGGAGCATTTGGAAGAGCTGGTGGCCAGCCGTTCGGTGCAACTGGAGAATCTCAATAGCCGGTTGCGCCTGGATATTCTGAAGCGCGAGAGCACGCAAAAGGCGCTCCGCGATTCGCAGCAGGTGCTTACCCAGACCTTCGCCAGCCTGCGCGACTGCCTGCTGATTGTGGGCGCCGAATCGCGCCTGATCGCCGATTGCAATCCCGCCACCACGCAGTTATTCGGCTACACGCGGGAGGAACTGACCGGCCAATCGGTGCGGCTGCTCCACGTGGACCAAACAGCTTTCGAGAAGTTCCGCGTGCTGGCTCTGCAGGCCATCCAGGAGAAGGGCTATCTGCGAATCCCCTCTTTCCAGATGAAGCGCAAGGACGGCGAGATCTTCGCCACCCAGCACATGGTGATGCCGCTGCACAACGAAGAGGGCGAGCTGGTGAGCTGGGTGAGCGTAATCCGCGACATCACGGAAGAGAAGCGCGTGCAGGAGAAGCTCGAACAGTATCGCCGCAAGCTGCGGAAGCTGGCCGCCGAACTGACTGTGGTGGAAGCGCGCGAGCGCCGGCAGATCGCCGCCGAATTGCACGAGAATCTCGGCCAGGTGTTGGCCACTGCCAAGATGAAGATCGCGCCCATGAACACTCTGCCGGGGGTCGCGGAAGTGCAGAATCTGGTAGAAGAGGCGCTGCAGCAGACGCGCTCGCTGACTTACCAGTTGAGCTCGCCGATTCTGTACCAGCTTGGGCTGGAGGCGGCGCTGAAATGGCTGGCCGAGCGAATGGCGGCGCAGTATGGCTACCACGTGGGGTTCACCCGCTCGGGCGAATCGGGTTCGTTACCGGAAGTAACTTCGGTGTTTCTATTTTCGGCCGTGCGGGAGTTGCTGGTGAATGTCGCCAAGCACGCCGCGGCTACGGACGTGGCGGTGCGGCTGCGCTGGCTCGACGATTGCGTGGAGGTGCTGGTGAAGGACAACGGCAAGGGATTCCGCAGGCCGGCGCGGTCCGATTTCTCTGACCTCAGGGTGGGGATTTCGGAGTCCGCTGACGGTTTCGGGCTGTTCAACATTCAGGAGCGGGTGTCGGATCTGGGCGGACGGGTGTCGTTGCACACCGAACCGCAGCGAGGGACCGCGGTGAAGATCCACCTGCCCTTCGAGCGCGCGGACGAGGGATGGAAGCCGCAGGTAGCAGCCGGCCAAGTTGCCGGGGAAAGTTAGAGAACGTGAGCATCAGAATTGTGTTGGCGGACGATCACAGGATCCTGCGGGAGGGGCTGCGAAGCCTCCTGGCGCAACAACCCGACATCACCGTAGTCGGGGAAGCATCCGACGGCGAAGCCGTCATGGCTCTGGCGCGCGAATTGCGGCCGGACCTGATCATTATGGACGTGGTGATGCCCGGCACCGACGGGATCGCCGCCACGCGGCAGATTCGCGCGGAATACCCGGAAACCAAGGTAATCGCTCTCTCGATGCATTCCGACCGGCGCTTCGTGAGCGAAATGGTGCGCGCCGGTGCGCAGGGGTACCTGGTGAAGGACAGCGCCTTCGAAGAGCTGAATCAAGCTGTGCGGACGGTGATGTCCAACCGGCCGTACCTGAGCGCCGTCATCACCGGCACGCTGGTGGAGGATTTCGTCCGCCAGACCAGCGCCAGCGAACGGCCGCCGATGTCGCCCCTGCAGATGTTGACAGGCCGCGAACAGGAAGTCCTGCGGCTGCTGGCCGATGGGAAGCGCGTGAAGGAAATCGCGCACCTGTTGACCATCAGCGCCAAGACGGTGGAATCGCACCGCCAGAATATTATGGATAAGCTTGAGATCCACAGCACCATCGAGCTGACCCGCTACGCGCTCCGCGAAGGCTTGACGTCCATCTGACGGCGGGCGCGATGTCGCTTCCCGCGAAGGCCGCCTCCAGGGTCAGGAGCCGGCGCCGGAAAGGAACTGGCCGCTGAGAAGGATTCCTGCGGAGCGACTTAGTCTGCTAGTGAGGCGGCGGGACTGAAGTCCCGCACAGGCTGAAGCCGGCTGAAGCCTGCCCCACCAGGTTCGACGCTGCGGGGGAACGATCCCCGCGGATTTGTCATCATAGTTTTGGTGCTGCAGCCTTCCACCGAATTCACGCTGGCAGACCAGCGGCAGATGACGCGGGCGAAGAATTACTTCGCCTGGCAGAGCCGGCTGGTGGTCGGCGAACTGGGGCAGCGCGTGGTGGAAGTGGGGTGCGGCATCGGCAACTTCACCGGCCTGCTGCTCGATCGCGAACTGGTGATCGCGGTCGATCGCGAAGAGGCTTGCGTGGAGAATCTGCGGGCGCGATTCCCTGCGCGTTCCAATTTGCACGCGCTGGTTTGCCGGCCCGAGAGCCGGGAATTTCGCGAACTGGCGCGCTACCAGCCCGATTCCGTGGTGTGCGTCAATGTGCTGGAGCACATCGAAGACGACGCCGTGGCGCTCGCAGCTATGGCGGCGATTCTGTCGCCCGGTGGCGTCATCGTTCTGCTGGTACCGGCGTTTGCGGCGCTCTTCGGGCCGATCGACCGCAACCTGGGCCACTATCGCCGCTACCGGCGCGATGAAATCGCGCGGCTGGCACGCGCGGCGGGGCTAGAAATCGCCAAGCTGCACTACATGAACGTGGCGGGATTTGTCGGCTGGTGGGTGAATGCACGGCTGCTCAAGCGCGAATCCCAGTCGGACAGGCAGATCGCGATTTTCGACCGCTGGATGGTGCCGGTGCTGTCCGCGCTGGAAGGCGCGATCCCGCCGCCGTTCGGGCAATCCTTGCTGGCGGTGCTGCGGCGGCCTGTGGGAACCGCACGATGAGGCGCGTTCGCGTGCGGCTGCGCGGCATCGTGCAGGGCGTGGGATTCCGTCCGTTCGTCCACAATCTGGCCGCCCGATTCGCGCTCACCGGGTACGTGCTGAATTCTTCGGCCGGTCTGGCGACGGAAGTGGAGGGCAGGGCGGAGGCGGTGGCCGGTTTCCTCGATGCCATCCGCGCGGACGCGCCGCCGCTCGCCTGGATTCAGGAGATGGCGGTGGAAGAACTCGCGACTGAGGGCAGCGCGGGCTTCGAAATTCGCCATAGCGCGGTGGAGACCGGGGAGTTCGCGCTGATCTCACCCGACGTCGCGACGTGTCCGGAATGCCTGCGCGATTGCCGCGAGCCGGGCAATCGCCGGTTCGGCTATCCCTTCACCAACTGCACCAATTGCGGCCCGCGCTACACCATCATTCGCGACATCCCCTACGACCGCGTGAGCACCACCATGTCGTCTTTCCGTATGTGCGCGGATTGCCGGAGCGAGTATGACGACCCCGCCAACCGCCGCTTCCACGCGCAGCCCAATGCCTGCCCGGTGTGCGGCCCGACGCTCTCGGGCGATCTCGCGGAGGCGCGGCAGCGGCTGGCGGCGGGCGAAATTCTCGCCATCAAGGGTCTGGGCGGATATCATTTGGCGTGCGATCCGTGGAACGCTGCCGCGGTGGAAGCGTTGCGTGCCCGCAAACGCCGCAGCGATAAGCCATTCGCCCTGATGGCGCGCGACCTCGCCGCCGTGGAAGCGCTCTGCGAGGTCTCCGAGGCCGACCGCATTTCGCTCACCGGCTGGCGGCGTCCCATTGTGCTGCTGGCGCGCCGTCCATCTGTGGCGCTGCCGGAAGCAGTCGCACCCGGCAATCGCACACTGGGGGTGATGCTGCCCTACACGCCGCTGCATCACCTGCTGTTCGAGGGCGCGCCGTTCGCGGAACTGGTGATGACCAGCGGTAACATGAGCGAAGAGCCCATCGTGGTGGACAACCGGCAGGCGCACCAGCGCATCGCGCGCGTGGCCGATTGGTTCCTCACCCATAATCGCGACATCTATATGCGCACCGACGATTCCGTGGTGCGCACCTTCGAAGGCCGCGAGCGGCTGTTACGGCGATCGCGCGGCTATGCGCCGCAGACTTTCGACCTGGGCCGCGCGGTGCCCGAAATCCTGGCGTGTGGCGGCGAGTTGAAGAACGTCTTCTGCCTGACCAAGGGCCGCCACGCCATCATGAGCCAACACATCGGCGACCTGGAGAACTACGAGACGCTGGTGTTCTTCGAAGAGACCCTGGCCAATTTGAAGAAGCTCTTTCGCGTGGAGCCGCGAGTGGTTGCGCATGACCTGCACCCCGCCTACCTCAGCACTAAATACGCGCTGGAACGGGAGGTCGTCACCAAGATCGGGGTGCAGCATCATCATGCCCACATCGCGTCCTGCATGGCGGAAAACGGGCTCACGGGCGAGACCATCGGAGTGGCGTTCGACGGCACGGGCTATGGCACGGATGGCGCCATCTGGGGCGGCGAGTTTCTGGTGGCCGGGTTTCGCCGCTTCGAACGGCGCGCCCATCTGCGCTACATTCCGCTGGCCGGAGGGGACGCGGCGGTGCGCCAGCCATGGCGACCGGCGCTGGCCTACCTGATGGATGCACTGGGGCGCGATGTCCCCTTCGGCGACGCATCGGAGGCGCATGTGCGCGTGGTCCGGCAGATGATCGCGAACGGTGTGAATACGGCGCGGACGTCGTCCTGCGGCCGTCTGTTCGACGCGGTGGCTTCGCTGATCGGATTGCGTCACGAGGTCAATTTCGAAGGGCAGGCGGCCATCGAACTGGAGACGATCGCGGAGGAGGGCTGCGAGGAGCGCTATGGGTTCGCGGTGGAGGGCGACGGTCCGTGGGAACTCGACTTCCGGCCGGCCATCGAGGCTATCGCGCGCGATCGGGCGGCGGGCGTGCCGCGCGGGCGCATGTCGGCGAAATTTCACAACGGGCTGGCCACGGCGACTGTGGAGATATGCCGCTGCGTCGGCGGCGAAAGCGGTTTGCGGCGCGTGTGCCTGAGCGGCGGCACGTTTCAGAACGTGCGGCTGCTCGGTTCGACTGTGGCCGGGCTGCGCGCCGCGGGTTTCGAAGTGTTCCTGCACGCGCAGGTCCCGCCCAACGACGGCGGCATCGCACTGGGACAGGCGGCCATCGCAGCGGCGGTGAGCGCGGAGAGCTAGCGCACCGCTGGCTACGCGGGCGGATCCCATCAGAGCCGTGACCGACGGAGCGGCGCGAAAGAGCGGTCGCTGGCGAAAAGTACAACCGCTTGTTTGCGCAAGGGCGAATTGGGCGCCACTTCGATAACGCTAACTTTCGCCTTTATAGTTGATCATTGTACTAGGACGCCGGGGGACCGCGGGCAGTCCTTCTGGTCCTTGTCGCTCACCTCGCCAAGTCGTAACCTGAGTCTTACTTACCCCCATGATGCTCGTCAAAAATGCGAACGGCAGCAAACAACCGGCGGTGATTCTCGCCTTGAACGGTGCAGTTCTGCGGGTCGCACTGAAGGATGGCGACGACGTGGAGGAGTACAGGCTGGTGGGTCAGACGTGGGTGAGCACGCAGTGCGAGCCAGTGACGTTTGAGTTTCCCCTGGGAATCTTCGAAGCCATCGGCATGATGCCGCCCAACTCAGGAGTCTGCCAATGAGCGCGGCGGCGGTAGCGCTGGAAGCGCGCGCCGAAGGTCAGCAGGAGTCGCTCACCGAGCGCCTGAGCCGCGGTCCGATTTCGCTGGAAGAGGCCGTGCGGCACGCGGTACGTATCGCCACCTGTCTGCGCGACCTCCACTCGCAAGGATTGATCTACGGCGCCGTCAGTTCGCAATTGATCCAAATCGGGCAGTGGGGCGCGTTCCTGCGAACCGCCGGCGGCCTGGCGCAGCTAGGCGACGGCCGCATTGACGTGGCGGCGTTCGGGACGGTACTGGATGAAATGCTGCGCCGCGTGGAAGGCCCGGAGAAATGGCGCGCTGAGCTCGATGAACTGGCGACGGAGTGCCGCCGGCAGACGCCGGATATGCAGCAGGTGCTGATCGCGCTACGGCTGATGGGTCTGCGTATGCGGCAACGCGCGGTATTGGTGCGCACGCCGGTGCCGCAAGCGGTGGCACTGCCGGCGGTGCAGCAGACCGTGCAGCGTTGGGCACAAGCAGCGCGCCAATGGAAGCCCCTGGCGAGCTTCGCTGCGCTGGCGGTTTGGACCAAGTAAGCGGGTGATAGAATCGACTCGGCGAGCCCGGGTCGAATGAGTCACCAACGTTTCATCCATAGACGCGAGTTCTTGCGGCAAGCTACCCTGGCGGGCGGCGCTCTCGCGTACTCCGCGACCGCGAATGCACAGGCGGCGGAGCCCGTATCCCTGGCGATCAGTCCCGCGGATGCGATCGCGCACGCGGCGCCAGCGCTCTGGGCGGCCGGTGAACTGGAACGCGCGCTCACCGAGTCCGGCGTCACGGTGCACTGGCGAGAACGCGCGGAAGAAGCGCCCGCCAACGAATTCTGCGTGGTGGTGTCGGCCATCGCGCAGCCCCTCGTGGCGGCGGCGCTGAAGACGGCGGGCGTATTGGCGCCTGACGATCCCGAAAGCCTGGTGCTACTCACTACGCGCATCGCCGCACGGCCGGCGCTGCTGGTGGGCGCGAGCGATACGCGCGGCCTGGTCTACGCTTTGCTCGAACTGGCCGATCGTGCGCGCCACCCTATGGGATCGCGCGGACCGCTGTGGGTGGCCCTGCCGGTGGTGGAGCGGCCCGCCAACGAAGTGCGCAGCGTGATGCGCCAGTTCACCAGCGAACCGCTCGACAAGCCCTGGTTTTACGATCGCGAGATGTGGCCGCACTACCTCACGATGTTGGCCACCGAGCGCTTCAATCGCTTCCACCTTGCCTTCGGGTTGGGCTACGACTCGCTCCAGCAGGTGACCGACTCGTACCTGCTGTTCGCCTACCCGTTCCTACTCAAGGTGCCGGGGTACGACGTGCGCGTCACCAACCTGCCGGATGCGGAGCGCGAACGCAATCTCGAAACCCTGCGCTTCATCAGCGAGCAGACCGCGGCGCGCGGTATCGATTTCGAACTCGGCCTGTGGATGCACGGTTACCAGCTGGGCGCCGGTTCGCACGCGCGCTACCTGATCGAAGGACTCGACGCGTCCAATCATGCGGCCTATTGTCGCGACGCTCTGACGACGCTGTTGAAAGCCTGCCCCGCGATCGCGGCCGTGGGCCTGCGCATTCACGGCGAGAGCGGCGTCGCCGAGGGCAGCTACGATTTCTGGGGCACGGTGTTCGACGGCGTCAAGCGGGCCGGCCGGCGGATCGAGATCGACCTGCACGCCAAGGGCATCGACGCCACCATGATCGCCAATGCCGAGAACACCGGCATGCCCGTGAATCTTTCGCCCAAGTATTGGGCCGAGCACTGCGGCATGCCGTACCACCAGACGGCCATTCGCGAACTCGAAATGCCGGTGGAGGGCCACACCGGCGCCGGCCTGATGACGTTGAGCGAAGGCGCGCGCGTCTTCACCCGCTACGGCTATGCCGACCTGCTGCGGGAAGATCGCCGCTACACGGTGCGGCATCGCGTCTTTTCGGGCACGCAGCGGCTGCTGCTTTCGGGCGATGCGGCATGGGCGGCGGCCTATTCGCGCGCCTATCAATTCTGCGGATCGACGGGCGCCGATTTGATGGAGCCGCTCACCTGCCGCGGCCGTCGCGGCAGCGGCGGGGCAGGGAATCGGCTGGGCTACGCCGATGCGTCCTTGGCTACTGAGTGGGACTGGCAGAAGTACGCCTACTGGTATCGTCTGAACGGCCGCCTGATGTACGATCCGGGCACGAATTGGGACGTATGGCGGCGGGTGATGCGGCCCTCGGCGGTGGAAAATGCGCTGGCCTATGCGAGCCGCATTCTTCCCATTGTCACCACCGCGCACCTGCCCTCGGCGGCCTGCGACGCTTATTGGCCCGAGATCTACTGGAACCAGCCGATGGTGACCGTCGACAGCCGGAATCCGTACACCGATTCGCCCACGCCGCGCACCTTCGGCAACGTGAGCCCGCTCGATCCGCAACTCTTTTCGCGCATCTCCGATTTCGCCGGGGAGTTGTTGCAGGGGCGGCGGTCCGGCAAGTATTCGCCCATCGAAGTGGCGCAGTGGCTGGAGGACTTGGCGGATTCCGCGGAGCAGGAATTGAGCGATGCCGGAGAACACGATTCGCCCGATTTCCGGCGGCTAGCGATCGACGTGCGCCTGCAAATCGCACTGGGACGATTCTTCGCGGCGAAGTTTCGCAGCGGTGTGCTCTACACCATCCATGCGCGGACCGGCGATCTTCCCGCGCTGGAGGAGGCGCTGGCGCAATACCGCAAGGCGCGCGCCGAGTGGGCCGGCATGAAAGAAGATGCCGGCGCCTATGCGAAGGACCTCTCGGTGAGCGACCGCTTCGACGAGCGCGGCCAATGGAACGATCGCCTGGCGCTCATCGACGCGGACATCGCCGAGATGGAGCAGGGGTTGAGCGCCGCGATCACCATGGACGACCCACACGTGATCGCGGGCGTGGCGGATGCGATCGGCCGGCCGCATCGCGCCATCGCCCGGGGCCGCCATACGCCGCCGGCGCGATTCCGCCGTAAGGAGGCCGTGCCGGTGCAGATCGCGGTGGCCGGGGCGCGCTCGGTGCGGCTGCACTATCGCCACGTGAACCAGGCGGAGCGCTACCAGAGTGTGGACATGGAAGCATGGTCGGGCACATATCGCGCCACCATCCCCGCGGCGTACACGGATTCGCCCTACCCGCTGCAGTATTACTTCGAAGTGCGGCAATCGGCCGAGCAGGTGTCCCTCTATCCGGGGTTCGCGCCCGATCTCGCCAACCAGCCTTACTTCGTGATTCGTCGCGGATAGACAGTGGCCAAGGATGGATCTCTGGAGGGTCGCAGGTTTGCCATGCGGAATTGCAGGAGGCTCTTGCAGGATCAGCGCGGGCTCGGAGCGTTCGGAGAGCCGCCGTGAGCCGGATCCACGCCGCGGAAACGACGCCCATGCAACACGAATAGGATAGATTATAGGGTAGCCATGAAAACCAATTGGAAAGGCGTACTCCCCGCCATCACCACGCAGTTTCACCAGGACCAATCGTTGAATCTCGAAGGCACCGCGCGTCACCTGGAGGCGATGATCGCCGCCGGTATCCACGGCGTCGTCTTCCTCGGGACCGTGGGAGAAAATACCGCACTGGAATACTCTGAGAAACTCGCCATTCTGAGCGAGATGAAGCAGGTGGTGCGAGGCCGCATCCCGGTATTGACGGGCGTAGCCGAGTACACCACCGCGCTTGCCTGCCGCTTCGCGCGCGATGCCGAAAAGATCGGCGTCGATGGATTGATGGTGCTGCCCGCGATGGTCTACAAATCGGACGAACGCGAGACGCTCGCGCATTATCGCACTGTGGCGCACGCCACCGGCCTGCCGATTATGGTGTACAACAATCCGGTATCGTACAGCGTCGACATTTCGCCGGAAGGCTTCGCGCGTCTCGCCGATGAGCCCACGCTTGTCGCCATTAAGGAATCGTCCGAAGACGTGCGCCGCATTACCGATCTGCGGAATATCGTAGGCGATCGTTACACGCTCTTCAGCGGCGTGGACGATCTGGTGCTGGAAAGCATCATGCTCGGCGCGGAAGGCTGGATTTCGGGGTTGGTGAACGCCTTCCCCGACGAGAATCGCGCGCTCTGGGACCTCGCGATTTCCGGCCAATGGGAAGCGGCGCGCGATCTCTACCGCTGGTACACGCCGCTGTTGCACCTCGATACCAAAGTGAAGCTGGTGCAATACATCAAGCTGGCGATGCAGGAGACGGGCCTCGGGTCGGAGATGGTGCGCGCGCCGCGGCTGACTCTCGAAGGCGCGGAGCGCGACGAAATCCTAGGCATCATCCGGCGCGCCATCGCCAGCAGGCCCGCTTTGCCCGCCGCCGCGGTGCGGGCGTGAGCGCGGCGCGCATCAAAGTCATCGATTCCCATACCGGCGGCGAGCCCACGCGCGTGGTGGTGGCGGGCGGACCCGATCTCGGCTCAGGCACGATGGCGGAACGCGCCGCCATCTTCCGGGAGCGTTTCGACAGCTTTCGTTCCGCCACCGTGAACGAACCGCGCGGCAACGACGCGATTGTGGGCGCGCTGCTGTGTGAGCCGGTCGACCCGGCATTCGACGCGGGCGTCATCTTCTACAACAACGTGGGCTATCTGGGGATGTGCGGCCACGGCACCATCGGGCTGGTGGTCACGCTGGCGCATATGGGGCGCGTGCAGCCGGGCAGCCTGGTGAAGTTCGAAACCACTGTCGGCCCGGTGGACGCGCGTCTCAACGCCAACGGCAGCGTGACCATTCGCAACGTGGCGAGCTATCGCAGCGCCTCGCACGTGGCGGTGGAAGCGCCCGGTATCGGCACGGTGCACGGCGATATCGCTTGGGGCGGCAACTGGTTTTACCTGTGCCACGATCACGGGCAGGCGCTCTCGCTCGATCGCGTCGACGAACTCACCGACTTTGCCTGGCGCGTGCGCCAGGGCATCGAGCAGCACGGCATTACCGGTGCGGAAGGCGGAACGATCGATCACATCGAGCTCTTCGGGCCGCCCACCGCCGCGGGCGCCGATAGCAAAAGCTTCGTGCTCTGCCCCGGCAAAGCGTACGACCGCTCGCCGTGCGGCACGGGCACCAGCGCCAAGCTCGCCTGCCTTTACGCCGATGGCAAACTGCAGCCCGGCGAGGTGTGGCGGCAGGAGAGCATTACGGGCAGCGTATTCGAAGGCGCGGTAGCGCTGATTGACGGCAAGCTCTACCCCGAGATCACCGGCTACGCGTATGTGAATGCCGAGGCCGACCTGATGCTCGACCCCGCCGACCCGTTCTGCTACGGAATCCCCCGCTCATGGGCAACAGCTTCGATGTAGCCATCGCCGGCGGCGGCATCGTGGGCGCTGCGTGCGCCGAGGAGTGCGCCGCCTCGGGACTCAAAGTTGTGGTCGTGGAGCCGGGCCCGGTGGGCGGCGGCGCCACCGCGGCGGGCATGGGCCACATCGTGGTGATGGACGATTCGCCCGCGCAAATCGCGCTCACCAATTACTCACGCAGTCTGTGGATGGCGCGCGCGCAGGAATTTCCCGGCGATGTGGAGTACGTGGCGGCGGGGACTTTGTGGGTGGCGGCCGACGAAGAGGAGATGGCGGAGGTGCGCCGCAAGCTCGATGTGTACCACTCCATCGGTGTGCGCGCTTCCGTGCTCGATGCGCGCGACATCGCGAAGGAGGAGCCCAATCTGCGCCCCGGCCTCGCGGGCGGACTGCTGGTGCCCGACGATGCCGTGGTCTACCCGCCGTGCGCCGCCCGCTATCAGTTGGAGCGCGCGCGCCAGAACGGCGCGGTGCTGCGCATCGGTGAATCGGCGGCGTCCTTGAGCGGCGCGGGGATCAAGCTGCGCGACGGCACGCTGCTTTCCGCCGGCATCACGGTCAATGCGACGGGCGCGTGGGCGCCCGAACTGACGCCTGGGATTGAAGTGCGCAAGCGCAAAGGCCACCTGGTCATCACCGAACGCTATCCCGGATGGGTGCGCCATCAACTCGTCGAACTCGGTTATCTGAAAAGCGCGCACTCCACCACTGAGGATTCGGTGGCGTTCAACGTCCAGCCGCGCAAGACGGGGCAACTGCTCATCGGGTCGTCGCGGCAATTCGGCGCGGAGCATCGCGAGATCGATCATCATATGCTGGTTCGCATGCTGGCGCGCGCGCAGGAATACATGCCGGGGCTGGCGCAGTTATCGGCCATCCGTTCGTGGACGGGATTCCGCGCCGCCACTCCCGACAAGCTCCCGCTGATCGGGCCGTGTCCCGGCGACGAGCGCCTGTACGTTGCGACGGGCCACGAAGGTCTGGGAATCACCACTTCGATGGCGACCGGCAAGCTGGTGGCGGCGCTGATCTTGGGGCAAACGCCGGCGATTCCGGCGGCGCTGTACTTGCCCGGGCGCAAGCAGGAGGCACATGCCTGATAGCGTGAAGCTCACGGTGAACGGCGTCGCGGTTGCGGCGCCCGCGGGCGCGATGGTGTCGACGGCGGTGGCGATGGCGGGCGCGAACGCGTTCCGCCGATCGGTGAGTGGGGAGCCGCGCGGTCCGCTGTGCGGCATGGGAATCTGCTTCGAATGCCGCGTCACCATCGACGGGCGGGCGCACTGTCGCAGTTGCCAGGTGGTGTGTCGCGAGGGTATGGAGGTGCGGACCGATGGCTGATCGCGCGTTCGGTGTCGTGGTGGTGGGCGCCGGCCCCGCGGGGTTGACGGCGGCGTGCCGCGCGGCCGAATGCGGAAAGCGCGTCGCCATGCTGGACGACAATCCGCAGGCCGGCGGACAGATCTGGCGTGGCGCATCTCCGCAAGCGGCGGCGTGGATGCGGCGCGCGGAGCGGCTGGAAGTGGAGTGGATCTCCGGTGCGCGCGTCTTCGATGCGCCAGCGCCGCAAACGCTGGCAGTGGAAACGTTCGATGGCGAGTTCCGCGTGGGGTATGGCAGCTTGATTCTGGCGACGGGCGCGCGCGAACGCTTCCTTCCGTTCCCCGGCTGGACACTGCCGAACGCGATGGGCGCCGGTGCATTGCAGGCGCTGGCGAAATCGGGGCTGCCGCTGGCGGGCAAACGAGTCGTGATCGCAGGAAGCGGCCCGCTGCTGCTCGCCGTGGCGGACTACATGAAAGCGCACGGGGTTGACGTGCGCGCGATCGCGGAACAGGCCCCGCAAGCGGCAATCACGCGCTTCGCCATGCGGCTGGCCGGCCATCCGGGCAAGCTGATGCAGGCCATCGCACTGCGCGCGGGATTGCTCGGCGTGCCGTACCGCACGAGCTGCTGGCCGGTATCGGCGCAAGGCAAGGATCGCATCGAGAGCGTGACTCTGCGGAATGCCGCTGGCCGCACGTGGACCGAAGCGTGCGATTACCTGGCGTGCGGCTTCGGGCTGGTTCCCAATCTCGAACTGGCGGCGCTGCTCGGCTGCCGCATCGCTTCCGCGCGCGTCGAAGTCGACGACCAGCAGCAGACCGCGATCGCGGGCGTATACGCCGCGGGCGAAGCGACGGGCATCGGCGGACTGGAACTCTCACTGGTGGAAGGTGAGATCGCCGGCTACTCGGCGGGAGGCAACGTAGATCGCGCCCAAGCTCTGTTCGCCACCCGCGCCTCGCACCGGCGATTTGCGCAAGCTCTTGAGGCGGCCTTCGCGTTGCGCCCCGAACTGCGAAGTCTGCCCCAGCCTGGCACCATCGTCTGCCGCTGCGAAGATGTGTCGTTCGAGCGCGTGCGCGCCTGCGCGAACTGGCGCGAGGCGAAACTACACACGCGCTGCGGCATGGGCCCCTGCCAGGGACGCATCTGCGGTCCGTCGGTAGAATTTCTGCTCGGCTGGGGCGCCGAATCGGTGCGGCCACCCGTCTTCCCGGCGCGCATCGGCAGTCTGTCGCGTTGAGAGGAACTGCTATGATTCCTTTCGGAGGCGGAATGCTCCAAGCCCGGCTCGCAAGAGCCTCTCTGGGGGTACCCCAGGGGATCGTGAAGACGCAGACATTTCGTCGCGTGAGCGTGAGTGCGGCAAGCGGCACGGCTGCTCACGCAGGGTGAGACTCGTTGGAGCATTTCGCCGCCATCCTCGACGCACTGGCAAGCGCTTTCGTGGCCGGCGAATCGACAGTAGACGCCATCGTCGAGCGATGCGCGGAAACGCTTGGCCGCCGGTGGCGCTGGCTGCGTCCACTGGCTCGGCGCTACGTCGCGCTGGCGGGCCGCAACCGTTCGCGGCATCGCGATGTGCGCCACTTCCTGTCTGAGGATCGCGGCGTTCTGCGCGCATATTCGCTCTACGCGGGTGAACTCAACGTGGTGCGGCGCCTGGTCGCGACACCGCGCACGCTGGGCGAGTGGAATCTCCCCGCCATCGTCACCCCTGGAGACCTGGCCGATTGGCTGGCGCTCACACCGGGCGAACTCGACTGGTTCGCGGATTTGAAGGCGCTCGGCTATAAACGCGCCTCTCCGAAGCTGCAACATTATCGCTACCGCGTGATCGAAAAAGGCGGCGGCGCTATGCGCTTGATCGAAGCTCCTAAACCGCGACTGAAGTGGATCCAGCAGCGCATTCTCGCGGGCATCCTGGAAAAGATTCCGCCGCATCCAGCGGCGCACGGGTTCGTCAAAGGCCGGTCCGTGAAGACGTTCGCTGCGCCGCACGTGGGCCGGAATGTGGTGCTCCGCATGGATCTGCGCGACTTCTTCCCTTCCATTTCCGGCGCGCGTATTCAGACGGTATTTCACACCCTCGGGTATCCCGAAAACGTCGCCGACATCCTCGGCGGCATAGCGACCAACGCCACGCCGCGCAACGTTCTGCGCGATCCGCTGTACTCCCGCCCGCACCTGCCGCAGGGCGCACCCACTTCACCCGCGCTCGCCAATTTCTGCCTGTACCGCGCGGATTGCCGCTTGTTCGGGCTGGCGGAATCGGCCGGCGCGCGCTACACGCGCTATGCGGATGATCTGGCATTTTCCGGCGGCGAAGATTTCGACCGCCCGGTGGAGCGGTTCGCTGCCCACGCCGCCGCGATTCTCTCCGAGGAGGGATTCGCCGTGCATCATCGCAAGACGCGGATCATGCGGCCGGGCGTGCGCCAACATCTGGCGGGAGTGGTCGCCAACCGGAAGCTGAATGTCTGGCGCGCCGACTACGATTGCCTGAAAGCCATTCTTACGAATTGCGTGCGCCACGGCGCCGCCAGCCAGAATCGCGACGGGCACAACGACTTCCGCGCGCATCTGGAAGGGCGCGTAAGCTACGTGGCATCACTCAATCCCGAAAAGGGGAAGAAGCTGCGGGTGATTCTGGAGAGGATTGTCTGGAAGTGATCACATCTCGCGTAGCACCGCGATGGGCGCCTGGCGGAGCGCGCTCCATGCAGGGCGGAGGCAGGCGCCGATGGCGCAGGCGAACAGAATCGCCAGTACAATCGCGGCGTTGGCCGGGTCGGAAGGCGCTACTTCATAGAGCTGGCTCTCGATGGCGCGGCCGACGGCGATGAAGCCCACTGCGCCGACGGCAGACCCGGCCACGGTCAACGCGAGCCCTCGCTTCAGCACCAGGCCAGTGATGGAGGCGCGGCTCGCGCCCAGCGCGACGCGAATCGCCATTTCTTTCCGCCGCTGCCCAATTTCGAGCGCCAGCGTTCCATACAGACCGAGCGCGGTGAGCGCTAGCCCGATGGCCGCGAACAGGCCGGTGAGGATCGCGGGCAAGCGGCGATCGCCCAGGCTGGCGCTGACCCAATCGCCCAGGCGCCGCACGCGGATGCGCTCCAGGTTGGGGTCGACCGAACTGACGGCCGCGGCGATCGCGCCCGCGAGTCCGGCATCGCTGCGTGCGGTGCGAATCGCATAGTCGCCGCCGTCGAGTCCCGTCTGGCTGATCGGCAGGTAGATCTGCGGGCCGATCTCCCGGTCGAGCCCGGTCTGGTAGGTGTCGCCCACCACGCCCACAATTTGCCAGAGCTGATTCTTCGGCGTCAGGTCGGTCCAAAAGTGAAGCTGGACGCGGCGCCCGACCACAGCGCCGTAAGCCTTCTCGAAGGCGCGATTCACTACCAATGCCAGCGGACGTCCGACGCGATCGCGATCCCACGCGAACACGCGACCCTCCATCAGCGGAACGCGCAGAACGGAGAAATACGCCGGATCGACCGCGTTCCACGCCACCGAAGGCCACTCCGCCGCGGGCAGGCCAGCACCTTCGAACTGGAATGCGGTGGTGTTGCTGCGGCCATTGAGCGGCAGGCGCGCCACCGCGCCCGCGGAGTCCACGCCTGGAATTTCGGCGAGTCGCGCGCGCAATTTCTCGTGAAAGTCGACCATCTGGCGATCGTTGTAGCGGCCTTCGGGCAGGCCGAAGCCGAAATAGTAAACGTGCGAACTGTCGAACCCGGGATCGCGATTGACCAGCTTTACGAAGACGCGCAGGAACGCGCCGGCGCTGAGCAGCAGCACCAGGCTGAGCGCGATCTGCCCCACCACCAGGCTCTGTCGCAGGCGAAACGTTCGCCGATTGCGCCTACCCGAGAGTGCCGGCGCGAGCCCGCACAGCAGCGTCACCAGCGCGCACACCGCCGCCGCGAATACCAGTGCGCGCATGTCGATGGCGAGCGGCGCTACGGGTTGGTGCAGTACCACCGGCAGCCCGCGCAGTACAAGATTCGCCAACAGCAGCCCGAGCGCTCCCCCGCCGATACAGAGCAGCAGCGCTTCCGCCAGTAACTGCCGCAAAATATCGGCCAGCCCGGCGCCCAGCGCGGTGCGAATCTCCATCTCGCGCGTGCGGGCCAGCGCTCGCGCCAAAATCAGGTTGACCACGTTGGTGCACACGATGGCGAGCAGCAGCAGCGCCGCCAAGGTCAGCAGCAGCAGCGGACGGCGCAGGCCGCCCTTCCAGGCGTCGTCGAGGCTTTCGAGATCGGCTCCGCCGCGCGCGTTGTCCACCGGGAACGCCGCTGCGAGCCGGCCGCCGAGGCCGCGCAGTTCGGCCTGCGCGCTCACCAGTGCGACACCGGGCTTGAGCCGCGCGACGGCCTCGATCGACTTTGTGCCGCGCGCGCCGTAATCGGCATGGCTGATGGGGATGTAGGCATCCACTGGAGTGCCGGGCACGGGAAAAACGAAGTCCGGTGGCAGGATCCCGATCACCTGGAAAGGCTGCTCGTTGAGCTGCACCGTGCGGCCGACGACGTCCGGCGCGCGATGGAACTGCCGCGCCCACAGGCCGTCGCTGAGGACGAGGAGCGGCGCGCCATCGGATTCTTCGCGTGCCGTAAACGTGCGGCCCCGCGCGGCGCCGCTGCCGAGGACGCGGAAGAGATCGCTGGTCACCATACCGACCATCACCACCGACACCGGAGATCCCGCGTTGCGCAGGCCGAAACTGCGTGTTCGGAATCCCGCCATGCCGTCGAACGATGTGTCCTGCGCACGCCAGTCGTCCAGGTTCGCAAGTGACACCGGCCGAAAGCCCTTGCCGGTCTGCGTTTCGTGGAGCGCCACCAGCCGGTCAGGCTCGGGGTACGGTAGCGCGCGCAGCAGCAGACGGTCCATTGCGCTGAATACCGCGGTACTGGCGCCGATTCCCAATGCCAGGGTCAACAGCACCGTCGCGGTGAACGCAGGCGAGCGGCGCAGCGTGCGGATAGCGAAGTAGAGATCGGAGATCATTGTATCGATGATGTGGCGCAGGCACTCCTGCCTGCCGCGCCGCGACTCATCTGGGCGCTCCCGGGCAGTTGGAGACAGGGTCGACACGAGTCTCGGCCCCGCACGCCGATCTCAATTCCCACTGGGCGCCGGGGGCTCGGGAGTCAGCGACACCTGATTCCAGTCGGGCGGCTCCACGTCGAGCAGGTTGTGCACGAAATAATCTTGCAGGTAATGCTGGCTGGAAAGCACGCCCACCCCGTGATTCTGGCCGGGGATGTAGAGCATGTCGAAATGTTTGCCGGCCTTCACCAGCGCGTTCACCACCTGCAAAGACGACGCCGGGTCCACATTGCTATCCATCTCGCCAACGATAATCAGCGCCTTGCCCTTGAGACGGTACGCATTGTCGACATTCGACGACGCCGCGTATTCCGGGCCGATGGGCCAACCCATCCACAGCTCGTTCCACCAGATCTTGTCCATGCGATTGTCGTGGCAGCCGCTGTTGGTCACCACCACCTTGTAGAAATCGGGATAGAACAACGCCCCACCGAGCGAGTTCTGCCCGCCGGCCGAGGTGCCGTAGATGCCCACGCGCGTGAGGTCGTAGTAAGGGTACTTGGCCGCGACGGCTCTATGCCACAGAATGCGATCGGGGAAACCGGCATCGCCCAGATTCTTCCAGGCGACCTCGTGGAAAGCTTTCGAGCGATTATTGGTGCCCATGCCGTCGATCTGCACCACGATGAATCCCAGTTCCGCCAGCGCCTGCGTACCGGGCACTGCGCTGAAAGTCTTGGGCACGAACGAGCCCTGCGGACCTGCGTAGATTTGCTCGATCACGGGGTACTTTTTGTCCGCGTCGAAGTGCAGAGGCCGCACGATGGTGCCCCAGATGTCGGTGGTGCCGTCGCGGCCCTTGGCGACGAATACCTCGGGCGCATGGAAGCCCGCGGCGCGCAGGGCGGAATCGTCACCCTTGTCGAGATCGAGGATTACTTTGCGATCTTCGGTGCGGCGGAGTTGCGCTACCGGCGGCAGATCGACGCGCTGCCAGGAGTCGACATAGAACTGCCGGTCGGGCGAGAAAACTACGTTATGCGTGCCGTTGGCCTCGGTCAACGCGGTGAGGCGGCGGCCGTCGAAATCGATACGGTAATACTGGGTGAAATAGGGGTCCTGCCCGGCGTTCATGCCCGCCGCTTCGAACCAGATCTGGCGCTTCTCTTCGTCCACATGGTCGACGTTGCGGACCACCCAGTCGCCTTTGGTGATCTGATTCTTCACCTTGCCGGTGACGCCGTCGTAGAGGTACAGATGCTCCCAGCCATCGCGTTCGGAAGCCCAGATAATCTCTTTGCCATCGTCGAGATCGTAGCGGACTTCCTTGCCGGTATCGCTCAACCCGGCCACCAACGGGCGGTAATCCACAAACGTCTTGCTGCTCTCTTCGATGAGCGTGCGCGGCTTGCCGCTCTCCGCGTCCACCTCGATCACGCGATAAATCTGATGACCGCGCTGGTTGTACTCGAAGGTGAACGCGCGCCCATCCTTCCACCAGGTGGGCGGTGTGATCGAGTAGGCGTTGGGAAAAAGCGCATGGTCGATCTCGATTTCCTGGCGGGAGGCGATGTTGAACAGCGCGGGGTAGGCGATATCGAGGGCATCGCCCGGCTTGCGATAAGCCATGGTCGAATGCTTGGGCTGCACCTGGTCGGCCGGCGACGATTCGACGTAGTACACTTCGCGGTTGTAGCCCGGCCGCACGTGGTACGCCACCAGTCTCTTCGAATCGGGCGACCAGGCGATGGAGCGGAACGTATAATAATTGCCCTCCGATCCGTCGAAGCTCAGCGGCAGGGCGGCCTGGGTAGTGCCGGCCGGCCGCAGAAACACGTTGAAGTTCTCGATGATGGCGTCCCACTTGCCGTCGAACGAAGCGCAGACCTGGGGTTCGGCCGCTGCGCCGCCGCGTCCTCCGCGGGCTGGCGCCGGCGCTGATTCACGGGCGTGCGGTGCGCACCGGGGCTGAGCGCGATTGGCCGAGGGATCGCGGTCGTCCTCCTGTAGCGGCGATGGCGTGAGGTACTCCATGCCGTCGATGGATTCAGCATCGACCATGGAAGGGCTGGCATAGGGATTATCGCTCTCGTCCTCGGGCGCAGCGCCGCGCCCACCGCGGCCGGATGCCGGTTGGGGAACCGCGCCCGCCTTCGAGCAGGTATAGTCGCTGAGACTGCAGCGATACATCGACCCACCCGTGCCGAAGGTGAGCGTGCGGACATCGTCGGCGAAATGCAGCGGCGCCGTGCCCGCAGACGCGCCGCCCCTGCCGCCGCGTCCCGGCGGTGCGGGCGCGAAAGGCAGGGTGAGCGCGGTGTAATGGCCGCCGCTCGCAGTAGAGACCGCGGCGGCCAGCTTTTCGTGATCGAACGCCGGCGCCTTGGTAGCGGTCCCGGCGTCCACCAATACGAATTGCGCGCCGCCCGCCACTGTCTTGGCGTACCAGAAGCGATGGGTGGCGCCGATCCAGTTGGCGGCCCCGGGCGTGTTCACCACCAGTCGGCGAGCCTTGGTTTGCAAGCCCTGCGCACGCTGATAATCGGCCAGCGTTCCCTGCGCGGCCAATGGATACCCGGCGCATACCGCCGCGACGAGCATTGCGAGTCTTTGTTTCATGCTGCCCCTCCTGCCGCGGTTGCGCCGGTCAGGCTACTTCTTGACTGAAAAACGATAGAGCGTCGTGGTGTGATACGTCTGGCCCGGCTTCAACTCGGTGGAGGGGAAGCTCGGGTGATTGGGCGAATCGGGATAGTGCTGCGTCTCCAGGCAGAGCGCCGCGCGGAACGGATAGCTATGTCCGTCCTTGCCGCCCACGGTGCCGTCCAGGAAATTGCCGGTATAGAACTGTACCGCCGGCTGGTCGGTCTCCACTTCCATCACGCGCCCCGTGCTCGGCGCTTCCACACGCGCGCACAGCGTGAGCCCGCTGCCCTTGCGGTCGATGACGAAATTGTGGTCGTAGCCATGGCCGAGTTTGAGTTGCTCGTCATTCTGCTCGATGCGCGATCCGACAACTGTGGGCTTGGTGAAATCGAACGGGGTGCCGGCCACCGGTTTGAGCTCGCCCGTGGGAATCAGGCCCGAATCCACCGGCGTGAAGCGCGAAGCATGAAGCGTCAGGATGTGATCGAGAATCGTCCCATTCCCCGCGCCCTTCAGGTTCCAATACGAGTGGTTGGTCAGGTTGACCACGGTGTCTTTATCGGTGGTGGCGGTGTATTCGATCTTGAGCTCATTGGCGGGCGTCAGATGGTAAACCACCACCGCTTTCAGCGCGCCGGGAAAGCCTTCTTCGCCGTCTTTGCTGATATAGGTGAGCTCGAGGCCGCCGTCGGGCAGTTCGCGGGGAGTCCAGACCCTTTTATCGAAACCCTGATCGCCGCCGTGCAACGTGTTGGCGCCGTCGTTGGCGGGCGTATGATACACCGTGCCGTCGAGTTTGAACTGCGCGTGGCCGATGCGATTGCCATAACGGCCGATGAGCGCGCCGAAGTAGGGCTCCTTGGGATTTAAATAGCCGGCTAGCGAATCGAAACCCTGCACGATGTCGGCCATCTGGCCGTTCTTGTCGGGAGTCTTCACCGAGACCACCGCCCCACCGTAGGTAGAGATGCGCGCCTCCAGGCCGTTCTGGTTGGTGAGGGTAAAAATCTCCACCGAGGCGCCGTCGGGCATCTTGCCGAAATCGGCCTTCGATACCTTGGTGGCGGCATGGATGGTGGCTGCACCGAGGAGCAGAAGGGCCGCGGCTGCAGAGGAAAGTTCTATCATTACGGGTGTTACCTCCAGGCGAAAGTTATTGTATAACGAAACAACAATTACCACCTTACAATGAGAACCATATGCACAGCGACAAACAGAACCCCAAGTTGACGCGCCGCGGCTTTGGCGCCTTGGTGGGGGGAGCCGGAGTGGCGCTGGCGCAGCAGCGGCGCGAACCCACACCGGACCCGTTCGATGCGCCCATCGAGTTCGCCCGCAAAGACGTCGCGCCCAAAGTCCGCCCCTTCGACATGACGCAGGTGCGATTGCTCCCCGGCAGCATGTTCCACGATGCGCAGGAGTGGAATCGCGGCTACATGTCGCGCCTCGCCGCAGACCGCCTGCTTTACAACTTCCGCGCCAATGCCGGGCTCTCCACCGGATCGTCGCAAGGCTTTCCCGGCGGTGGGCCGAGCAACTGGGAACGGCCGGCCGATGGCACGCGCGCCACCGAATTGCGCGGACACTTCACCGGTCATTTCCTCTCCGCCAGCGCCAACCTGTGGGCATCCACCGGCGATAAGGACGCGAAGGCCAAGGGCGACGAACTGGTCGCCGAACTCGCCAAATGCCAGCAGAAGCTGGGCGGCGGATATCTCAGCGCGTTCCCCACTTCGCTGTTCGAATGGCTGGATCGCTTGAGCGGCACCGCTACGCCTCCGCGCACTCCCGGCGCGCCTCCGCCGCCGGTGGAAAACACCCTGCCGTGGGCGCCGTTCTACACCATCCACAAGATTATGGCCGGCATGTTCGACATGTATCGATACGCCGGCAACCAGCAAGCCCTCGAAGTGCTCACCGGGATGGCGGGATGGGCGGACGGCTGGTCCGCTTCCAAATCCGAAGAGCACATGCAGCAGATTCTCAACACCGAGTTCGGCGGCATGGCGGAGACGCTATACAATCTCGCCGCCGCCACCAATGAGCCGAAGTGGGCCCGCACCGGCGACCGCTTCACCAAGAAGCGTTTCGTCAATCCGCTGGCGCTGCGGCGCGATCAGCTCACCGGCCTGCACGTCAACACCCACGTGCCGCAGGTGATTGCCGCCGCGCGCCGCTACGAGATCTCCGCCGACACGCGCTTTCACGACGCGGCCGACTTTTTCTACTGGACCGTCACCACCGGCCGCACCTATGTCACCGGCGGCACCAGTAACGGCGAGGCCTGGCTGATGCCGCCGCGCCACCTGGCAGCGGAACTGAAACGCTCGGTGGCCACCGCCGAGTGCTGCTGCTCGTACAACATGCTGAAGCTCACGCGCCACCTCTACAGTTGGAATCCCGACCCGCGCTACTTCGACTACTTCGAGCGCACGCAGCTCAATGAGCGTATCGGCACCATCCATCCCAAGACCGGCTGGACGCAGTATTACCTCTCGCTCACGCCCGGCGCATGGAAGACGTTCTGCAATGAGGACCAGAGCTTCTGGTGCTGTACCGGCACCGGCATCGAAGAGTACTCCAAGCTCAACGACAGCATCTACTGGCACGATGGCGAGGGCCTCTACGTCAACCTCTTCATTCCATCCGAGCTCAACTGGGCGGAGAAGGGCTTGAAGGTGCGGCAGGAGGGCGATTTCCCGCGGCAGGCGGGCACTACCCTCACCATTACGTCGGCTAAACCGCAGGCCATGGCGATTCGCCTGCGCATGCCGGTATGGGCCGCCGGCGCCAGCGTGAAGATCAACGGCAAGCCGCTCGAAGCGGTGGCCGACCCCGGCAGCTATCTCGACATTCATCGCACCTGGAAGACCGGCGACCGCATCGAGATGAGCTTGCCCATGCATCTCTCGGCGGAAGCCATGTCCGACGATGCCAGCCAGCAGGCGTTCCTCTACGGTCCGCTGGTGCTGGCGGGCGACCTGGGCAGCGAAGGGCTCACCGATGAGCTGACCTACGGCACCAACGCTCCGGCCATGCATTCGCGATCGGGCCGTCCCTCCGCGCCGCCCCTTGAGGTGCCGTCATTTCAGTCCGCCGCCGCCGACCCTGCCAGTTGGATCAAGCCCGGCGCCGCGCCGCTCACGTTCCACACTACCGGCCAGAAGAAGGACGTCACGCTGGCGCCCATCAATTCGCTCTTCGACAAACGCTACTCGGTATATTGGACGGTGGACTAAGCTGACAGGCGGAGGGCTTGTGCCGTTACGGCCGGCTGCTGCTGGTGAGCGGCGGCTGGCGCAGCAGTTGACGTGTTGAGGCCCGACGCTTCGCACACTTCCGCGAAGGCGGCGTTCGAATTCACATCGATGGCGAGGTCCACCCACCCAGTAGATGACATTCCAGCCATATCGAATGCGAAATGCCCGCGATTCGAATATCCGTCCCGGCAGGCCTGATATAGAAACTCTAGCAGCTTCAAAACCTCATTGTTGGCTGCCGAATCGCGGTCCAGGACGGCGGATTCGTATTGAGCCGGCTTTGAGTGCCCCGAAAAACCGAAAGCTGTAGATCAGCGATCAGGTGGGCCCTTAGTACCGATTCTCGCGAGCCTCAGTGCATCTAGCAGGGAGTTGTGCAGCTCGTTGGCGCTAGGTAATCCAGTAAGCATCTTGCCATTTATAAATAGAGTTGGTGTTCCCTTGACGCCTAAGGCCCCTGCGAGCCTCCGATCGCGGGCTACTATTCCAAATGACATCCGTCGATCCATGCACTGTTGAAAACCGCCTAAATCCAAGCGCGCGATTCTGGATATTAGCGTACCTAGCTCAGCGTCGAAGTTCTTGGCGGTTATTTCGCTCTGGTGCGCGAACAAAGCATCGTGTAGACTCCAGAACGCGGCGTCGCTCTGGACCTGGGCGCACGCGGCGGCCTCCGCAGCCCGTTCCGCCCAATCGTGCTGCGTTGCGGGCATGTGACGGAAAATAAGTCGGACTTTGTCGGTGCTTCGTACAAGCGGCTCCGTTGCCAACAGAACCGAGAGCCGCTTGCAGTATGCACACTGAAAATCCGAAAATACCACTACGGTCAGCGACGATGCTGGTGATCCAGTCGAAGCATACTCGCCCTCGAGAACTCGCACGCTCTTTTCCTGCGCTTCGGCATACTCTTCACGAGCAGGGTCTATCGATGAATCGAACAGGTCACTACTTAGAAACCTCATATCAGGCGATGAGTACAAGGTTAGACGGTACGGTCCTAGAACTCCATCTCCTCTGAATGTGAGCTTCCAATAGCACGTCCCCGCCACCACGCTTTTTTCATCCAACTTCAAGGCGGCACTTGCGGGGAGGTGATATCTCATGGCAACGTAGTGAGCCAAGCGTTCTCCTGCGACAGGGCTAATGCTGGTGCACCCGTCGCCGGGGCGAGCGGCAAGCGACGCCACAAGGAGGAGGTACAAGCAGATTGTCCTTCTTGCCGTCATGTCTGGGCCTATTGTTCCTCATCCGAAGGCTTGAGCGTTGTTGGTCCTGGTGGTGTCGTCATGAGTATGACATCATAGCAAAGGGGATTGCGATTATTGTACTTGTCTTCGACGCCGGCTGCGTATCGGAAAGTGTTGCCGTACTGGTCCGTTGTGTGGGTGACGGTATAGTCGAGATCAATTGCAAATATACCCGCCTCCGTCAACGTTATAAGTTCCCTGGGCTCGCTGACGCCGTTGTGATTTCGATCTATCCACAGACGGAGGGACGGCCAGATCGCATCACCTGGATCAATCTTGCCATTCCCATTCCCCCCGTTGCGGACCTCATCGAATACCGCCAGAGCCTTGTAACCATTGGGGCTGTCGCTGGCGGGTTGGGGCGTCATCTCCCCGAATAGCTCCGTCGCGTTTTCTATTCTACCATCGCCGTCACGGTCCAACGCGAGCCACGCATTCGAGTATCGGGCATCCGTCCAGCTCGTTTGTAGGCGTATCACACCAAATGTAAACTTCACTCCATTGGCAATGTTCGTTAGGTGAAAGCCTTCGCTCCTCGTATCAATAATGATTGGTGTGGTTGGGCAGTATGGTTCCGTTCCGCCCACGCACTCCATCTGCTGGCCATCCGAGCACATCCTGCCGTCGAGGCACAGGGGACCGCAGACATTCGAGCAGCCGGGGCAGGACTGAGCCCATGACGGGGAACCGAATAAGATGACCATTGATGTCAATACGATCATCAGCGTGTATAACTTCATAAACTAACTCCTTCCTTGGCATTGAACTGTAAAATACGGCCTGCGCATCCGCAGGCGCATCCTAACACCTCCCGGGGGACCTTTCCCGAAAGACGGGGGACCTAGACCAGTAGAGGAGCGTCAAGAGAAACATGACGAGCAGGTAATCTGACCGAAGTCATGCCTTGAGCCCGGCACGGGGAAGCCTAACACAATGGCCCAGTCCCAGACACTTGCCTGCCTGCATGGCGTTCCCGCTGGATTCCCGGTGCAGGGTTGATCGTCCCATTGAGCGTCATAGACGCCCCACGGCACATATGAGTAGCAAATTCCTTGCGCCTGTCCACTAACAATGTATTGCACCGAATGCTGCACACATGTCCCGCATTGCAACCCGCTGCGGTCCGGGCAGACGAAGCTGCCTGACGCCGGTTGAGTTGCAGCATACAACACTGGAAGAAGACCACAGGAATACCCCGGATCTGTTGGGTAGCTCTCCAGCATACTAACGGAGTCACTCCACAAAGAGGCACAGCAGGCGGCCGCAGAGCCGGGCCCCCCCTGAGCCCTAATAGGCGAGCAGAGACCTAGGAATACAGAAGACCAAAGAATGTACTTTATATTTCGCATATTTCGCATCGAAGTAGCTCCTTACTTTTCCAATCGTCGAAGGGTAGAGTGTTCACGCATCATATCTCTGCGGGCCTCATACAGTGTTCGGGCCTGTCCCAAGTTCCCGCCGGCCGCGAGTAACGCGCTGATTGCCCGCTGGACTACCTTGAGGCGAGCTTCGCCTAGCTTGTTCGCTTCACCACCGGCTAGCGCTGCTCTTTTGGTTGCAATTATACGAGCCAATTCGTCACCCGGCGCTGAGGAACCGGAAATGTCCCGGAGGGTTTCAGCGATGTCCGCATCTTGCTCCGATTCCCTACGGCGTGCATCCTGTAGGGCAATTTCGCTTCCGGGGGGGCCACACACGGTGCGGTCGGCGAGTGCAACCATGTCTACTGAAACGCGAACCACTGGTGACACCTGGCTCCTTGCGTCTGGTGGAAAAGAGGCGGAGTCGGTCACAACGGACCCTCCTGAAAACAGCGTATTCGGCGGTGGAGTAGCACCAATCCGCTGCAGAGACAGTACCCACGCCGAATCAGTGGTCAGCCGCTGCGAAGTCTCTTTTACGCCGGGATATTTCACATATAGTGTCAGCCCGTAAGCTGTCACTGTCTGGGAGGTCAGATTCCGAAGTCTAATTTCCGCCACCATCAGATCTCTCCCTGTGGGCCTGACGGTAGTCTCTTCGACTGTTACAAGAGCCTTCGGGTCGCATTGGCCAAACGCCGCGCCCCAGAAAGGTATACCCAATACAATGGCGCTTACGACCTTTGAACTCCACGCTTTGACGATGGCCATATCCTCCTCCAGGAATTCCTCAGGCTTGACGGGCTCGTTTATCTCGGAGCCCCGCCCCCTAAACTACCTTTACCGAAGTCCACAACAGAACCATTACGGTAGGAGGGCAAGCCAATAATCATAAGAGAGTTTAAGAGCTCGAACTACTATATACCTCCTCCGCGTTGACAAGTCAAGTACTAATTTGCGGAACAATCACTTGCGCTTTGTATCTTGGGAGAGACGATGTCTTATGCGGCGACTCCGGCCTGCATCCTTCTATGTTGTGATTAATGCGGCGTACTTATTGCGCTCCTCGGTCACCAAAGTGCCGATGTGGCGCTGCCATTTGCCCCAGAGAAGTTACCATACCCGTCTGGGCTGGCGACTCGCGTTCCAAGACGCGGGGAATCCTTTCGTGCCGAATTGCGTCTGCAAGGGCGTGTGGTGAAGTGCGCGTGCTGCGGCTGATGCGGGCCCATAGGCCGTTGTGCCTGCCCAAGCGGCGCTTCGTGCTGACCGCGGATTATTGCCATCCATTGGGTCTTTCCCAATCTGACGAAGACTCTCTCCCTGAAGGGGAGGACCGAACTTGGGTGGAGGATATTACCTGCATTCGTCTGCGGGTTCCTATAGCTGGATGCGCTTTCCTGCAAAGTCGTGGTTGGGCATCGGAAGAGATCGACGCCAGTCTGGCCACAGCCGCGATAGATGGCTCGTGGCAGATTGAGCGATCCCACCGGGCTTTTCACCACTCCGATCGTGGGGTGCAGTACACGCTAGGACTTTTGCCGCACGATTTTCTAATCAGCATGAGGCGCAAAGTCAACCCGTGGGAGGATGCGGGATTTAGCGCTTTCAGGGCCAGTATCGAGCTGTTGTGACTTTCACTAAAGGAACCGGATTTTTCCTGCCCTGCCTTTCCGGCGGCTGAGCCGGTCGCTCGGGTTACCTCCACCAGTCCCCTCCCAACACCACTCAGGTCTCGCCAGAGCCAACCAATAACGCTTGCCGCTCCACGAGAATCGGGCCGAATGGTAAACTGTCGCAAGTTTCCGTGTCTCACCAGAAGGATTCAATCCAAAGCGTTTGCGTTTTCTTCAGGACAAGACGCCCTGAAGGGACATGCCGAATGAAGCCCACACGTCGTATAGTTCCCTTTCGCGGTTCGGCCAGGCCCATTGGCGAGCCCTGACCCGTCCTACGGAGTGAAATTCCCCGCCGACATGCGCCGCGCCACCTTGCGGAGATTGTGGATGTCCTCGGCTGGGTCGGCGGAGAGCAGGAGCAGGTCCGCGCGTTTGCCCGCCTCGATGGTGCCCGTCTCTTTCAGGTCGCCGAGCGCGTCAGCGGTGTTTCGCGTCGCCGCCACAATCGCATCCATCGGCGGAAGACCTGCCTCCACCAGGAGTTCGATTTCGCGGCCGGCGTCGCCGCCGTTCGAAGCCAGTGCGATCGGCACACCTGCCACGAACAGGCGTTTGGTATTGCGCTCGGCGACGGCCAGATTGGCGCCCTGGCTCACCAGCGCCGGGGCGAAGAAGATGTGCAGATCGCGCAGGCGCGCCAACAGGTCGTGGTCGAGATTCTCGGTGTCGTCGATCATGCCGACAAAGCCGACTACGCCTCCGTCCACCATCGCACGCACGTCGGCTTGCGTGGAGACATGCCCGATCACGCGTGTGCCGGAATCGTGGGCCGCTTCCAGCGCCGCGCGATCCACCTGGAACATCTGCAGGGCGTGCCCGTTCCTGGCCGCCTCCGCCGATGGATAGACGTCCAGCGGAGTGGGTACCAGGAACTTGCCCGAACCGTCGATGCGGTCGGTGTTGTCCGGGATTTCCACCGCCGATCGCGCCCCGGCCCCGCGAATCCGGTCGCCCGCCACCAGGACGGCCGAATCGCTGAGCGGCGGACCGCCCCTGCCGTCGATCAGCACCGCCCCGATGATGGCCTTTATGTGGCTCTCTTCGGGCTTGCAGCCGCAGAGCGCGAGGGAGAGCAGGAGCAACGTGGCGTAGGGGCGCATGAAGTTTCCATCATAGCCGAGCATGCGGCTCGCCAATGCTGTACAATCTGCCTTAATATGAGCCCGGAAAATATAACGGCGGCAGAACCGGAACCTTCGAAGATGAGCGAGGTCTCGCGGATCGTAGGAGTCTTCTTTGAACCATCGAAGACCTTTCGCGATATCGCGCAGCGGCCCTCGTGGCTGCTTCCCATGATTCTGGTGATCATTGCGGTGATGGGCGTTACCACCGCCATGGGCCAGCATATCGGCTGGGATCGCCTGTTACGGCATCAGATGGAAACCAACTCGCGCTTCCAGCAGATGAGCGCCGACCAGCGCGAACAGAATCTCGCCATGCAGATGAAGTTCGCTCCGGTGGGCGGCTATGTGGGCGCGCTGATCGGCGTGCCGCTTTACGATCTGGTGGTGGCCGCGGTGCTGCTGGGTATCGCCGGCGGCATGATGGGCGGCGGCATGCGGTTCAAACAGGTATTCGCGGCAGTCTGCTGGTCGGGTATGCCGGGACTGATATCGGCCATCCTGACGGTGGTCGTAATCTTCCTGAAGAATCCCGACGACTTCAATATGCAGAATCCCATCGCCTTCAATCTGGGCGCTTTCCTGGACACCAACACCAGTTCGAAGTTCGTCTACTCGCTGGCCACTTCGATTGACCTGTTCGTCTTCTGGACCATTCTGCTGATGGCTACCGGACTCAAGGCAGCGGCCGGCAAGAAGCTGAGCTTTACGGGTGCGCTGGTGGCGGTGATGTTGCCGTGGGCCGTCGTGGTGCTGGGCAAATCGGCTTTGGCCGGCATGTTTTCGTAGAAGAACACCGCTTGCTGATTGCGGCTCTGAGAGGCCGCTGCATTGCCTTACAGAGCCGCGAACGTGAGTGAGCGACTGGCAGGGAACCTCTTCCGCAGGCTAGAGGCATGAGGCTCTGAGAGGCCACTGCATTGCCTTACAGAGCCGCGAACGTGAGTGAGAGACTGGCAGTAGACCCTTTTCCCCAGGCTGTGAGCCGGCAGGAGAAGATCGCTTACTGACGTGCGCGGCTCTGATAGTTGTACTCCGGCCATGCCCGGTGGAACTTTTCGCTAGAATGTAGGGACGCGGTTGAAGTCTGAGGCGTCTGAGGGACAATTGTGGCGGAGCCACAGGATCTTACTCAATTATTCATAAACTGGCGCAACGGAGATAAGTCTGCGCTGGACGAAATGACGCCTGTTCTGTACGACGAACTCAGGCGCATGGCGCGGCGCCTCCTTTCCGCCGAGCGGCCCGACCATACTCTGCAACCCACCGCGCTGGTCCACGAAGCCTACCTGCGCCTAATCAGCCAGCATGCCGTTGACTGGAAAAATCGCGCCCACTTTCTGGGCATGGCCGCCACCATGATGCGGCGTATTCTCATCAATCACGCCAAAGCCAACCAGGCAGCCAAACGCGAAGGTTATGCCGCCGCCATCTCGCTGGAAGATGCGCTCGGCGTGTTCACCAATCCGCAGGTGGACCTGCTCGACCTGGATCATACCCTCGACAAGCTGACCGAACTCGATCCGCAACAGGGCAAGGTGGTCGAGTTGCGCTATTTCGGCGGTCTCTCGATTGAAGAGACGGCGGAAGTACTGGGGATCTCGCCGGCCACCGTCAAGCGCGAGTGGGGCACAGCGCGTCTCTGGCTGCTGCACCAGATGGAAGGTCCGGCGGCCTGATGACGCCCGAGCGCTGGGGCGAGATCAAGGCGGTCCTGGCCGGCGTGCTGGAGACGGACGCGGGCCAACGCGACGCCACGCTCGACCGCCTGTGCCACAACGATCCCACTTTGCGCCGCGAGGTGGAGGCGCTGCTTGCGTATGAGGACAAGGCGGACGCGCTGCTCAACACGGTAGTTGCGCCCGGCAGGTCGCTGCGCGCGGAAGCGCCACTGCCGCTATCCATCGGGAATTATCGCGTTTTGCGCGAACTGGGCCATGGCGGCATGGGTGTGGTCTACTTGGGCGAACGCGCCGACGGCCAGTATCGCAAGCAGGTGGCCATCAAGCTCATTACCAGCGGCCGCGCCGACGCCCATACCGAGCGGCGCTTTCGCAAGGAACGCCAGATTCTGGCGCAACTGGAACATAACGGTATCGCACGCCTGCTGGATGGCGGCGCCACCGCGGAGGGGCAGCCGTACTTCGTCATGGAGTATGTGGAGGGTTTGCCGCTGGCGGACTATTGCGACGGCGTGCGCCTCGGGATCGCGCCCCGGCTGCGCCTGTTTCTGGAAATCTGCGACGGCGTGGCGTACGCGCACCAGAAGCTCATCGTGCACCGCGATCTCAAGCCCGGCAACATTCTGGTGACGAAGGAAGGCTTGCCCAAGCTGCTCGATTTCGGGCTGGGACAGGTGCTGAATGCGGAGGCCGGCGACGAAGAGGCCACCCTCACGGGAGCTCCGCTGATGACACCGGCGTATGCCAGCCCGGAGCAGGTACGCGGCGAACCGTATACCGTTTCGAGCGACGTCTATTCACTCGGCGTGATCCTCTACGAACTGTTATCCGGCCGGCGTCCGTATAGGGTTCCCACGGGCTCTTACCTGGAACTGGCGCGCGTGATTTCCGAACAGGAGCCGGCGCCGCTCAGCCAGCAGGACAAGGAGCCCGGCGCCGCAGCGGAGAAACGCGGTCTGACGCCGGTGCAACTGCGCCGCCAGCTTTCGGGCGACCTGGAACGGATCGCGGCCAAGGCCCTGGCCAAGGATCCGCGCATTCGTTATGGAGATGTGCGCGAATTGGCTGCCGATTTGCGCCGCTATCTCGACGGCCTGCCGGTGCTGGCCCGGCCGGCGACGGTTCGTTATCGCGCGGCCAAGCTTCTGCGGCGCCACAAAGTGGCGGTGCCGGCCATTACGCTGGCGGCGCTGCTGATCATCGGGTTCGCGGCCACCACGTGGTGGGAGGCACGCCGCGCGGAACGGCGTTTCGCGGAAGTGCGCGGGCTGGCGCACTCGGTAATGTTCGAACTGCACGACGCCATCGAAAATCTTCCCGGCTCCACGGCGGCACGGGACCTGCTGCTACGCCGCGCCATGGAGTATCTGCAAAACCTGTCGCGCGAGGCGGGGAATAACGCCGGCCTGCAGCGCGAGGTGGCCCTGGGATATGAGCGTGTGGCGGTGGTGCAGGGCTTCTTGGGCCAATCGAACCTGGGACACGTGAGCACGGCGCTGGCGAACATCCAAAAATCGTATGCAATCCTGGAGCACCTGCGGGCGAGAAATCCTTCTGACCGGTCGCTGTTGCACGATTACCAGCGGGTAACCAATGAACTGGCGTCGGCCTATGGCACCAGCGGCGATTTTCGGAAGTCGCAGGAAACCGCCCGCCAGGCGGTGGCCGTAGCGGAAGCCTATGTGCGCGCCGCGCCCGGCGACATCTTCGCCATCTCCAGCCTGTCGGTGGCCACCGGCGTTCTGGCCGACGAATTCACCGACCAGAAGCAGTACGAAAAAGCCATTCCGCTGCGCGAGAAGACTGAGCAATTGGCCCGCAAAGCGTTGGATCTGGGACCTGCCGATGTGGCCGCTTCCCGCAATCTGGCGTTGGCCGAAAAGAAGCTGGGGGCGCTTTACGGAGTGACCGGCCGCTTCCAACAATGCCGCGAAGAGTACGAACGGGCGCTCAAGATTGACGCGGACTACGTGGCGCGCAATTCCGGGGATACGCGCTCCAAACTGGACCTTTCATACGACTATAGCGACCTGGGGTGGGTGGCCGGCCGCATGGGCCGATACGATGACGGGCTGGGATGGAACCGGCAGGCCCTGGCGTTGCGTGAGGAGGCAGCCCGGGCCGATCCCCGAGACGCCCGCGCGGCGGTGGCGGTGGCCAGCAGCACCAATCGGATTGGCAAGCTGTTTCGCAATAAGGAGGAGTTCGACAAGGCTCTGGTGGAACTGCAGAACGCCCTGGCGCTATACGAAAAACTCGCGGAGAAGGCCTCGCCCGACTGGCAAACGGTTCGCGATCTGGCGGAGGCGCACGTAGACCTAGCCGACACCCTGGTGCAGATGGGCGATCGCAAGAGCGTCTCTGCTTCGCAGCGGCAGGCATGGCGCGCGCGCGCCGCGGGGGAGTATCGAAAATCGCGCGAACTCTATGCGGGGTTGAAAACGCGCGGCGTGCTGCCCAAGGTTTACTATTCGCACATTGCGGAGTTGCAGGCTTTGGAAGACGGGCTCAAGCCCGCTGCGCCATGATGCGCGCCATGCGCCGCGCACGGCCCTCGGCGCCGCCTTCCGAATAGTAGATGATCTTCCAGCCATCGAAAAACCCGCGTAGTTCGCCTGGGTGCAGCAGGAAGTCGGGATTGTGTGGCGTCGCATCGCAGCCCTCCTGCAGGAGATGGATCGCTCCCGCGAAAATTCCGCCGGGGTGGACGCCGGCGCGAATCTGCGGGAACAGATCGCGCTGCAGGTAGAGGAAATCGCAAATCAGCTCGTAAGAGTCGGGGGCGACCACGAACTCGCCGCGTTCGAGATCGGCCAGGCGCACGTCGATGGAGAGCCCGGCGGCCTGCGCGCGCAGCATGCCGATGGCGACGGTGGACGCATCCACCGCTGTCACGCGCCAGCCGAGGCGTGCCAGGTAGAGAGCGTGCCGTCCTGGTCCGCAGGCGAGGTCGAGCGCGCGGCCGGGCGTGAGATTCCCCGCCGCCTCGATAAGCAGCGGGTCGGGGGTGAAATGGACGTGGGCCGGATCGCCGAAATGCTGGTCCCAATTGCGCGGCACGTTATGATGATCGCAAATGCGTATCGTGGTGTTGATAGGGCTGCCGGGCTCGGGCAAGTCGACCTGGCTGGAGCGGATGGGCGTCCGCGGCTTATCGTCGGACCAGGTTCGCGGACTGTTGGCCGACGACGAGCGCGACCAGACCATCCATGACCGCGTCTTCCAGACGGTGCGCTACCTGTTGCGGCAGCGCCTCGCCATCGGGCGGCCGCTGACATATATCGACGCTACCAATCTGCGCGCCGAGACGCGGCGGCCGTTTATCGAAATCGGCCGCGAGTTCGGTTGCGAAGTGGAAGCGGCGTGGTTCGACGTGCCGCTGGAAGAGTGTTTGCGACGGAATGCCGGCCGCGATCGGGTGGTGCCGGAAGCGGTGCTGATCGAAATGGCCGGCAAGCTGACGCCGCCCACTTTGGAAGAGGGCTTCGCGCGGATCACGAAGATAGAGTAGGCGCTCGGACCGACCCGGCGTCGCAGACTTGGCGAGAGTCGCCGATTGGAACCCGCGCGCTTCAACCGCACCCATTAACTCAGATTCAGCGTCTGAATCGTTGGTTCGCTGGCGTCGAAGCGGACCGCCGACGCGGCCGGATGGCGCCGCCAGGAAAGTGCGAGCAGCACGGCGGCAGCGGCGAAAAACGGCGCGGCATACAGTGGGCGTCGTTCGATGGCAGCTTCCAGGTCGGCGAGGTGAAAGCTGTACGCGCTGAATCCGTAAAGGTACAGCACGAAGAGAATGGAGAGATTGGTGCGGCCCGGGAAATAGGAGCAGGTGAACGGAACTTTATCGAACGTCCAGAACATGAGCTCGATGAGCAGCGCCCCGGCGGCGAATTGGAACACCGCGTGGAACGAGGCGCGCCCCACTCCCCAGACGGCGAATTCGGCCGGGAAAAACAACAGTAGCAGCGGCGCCAATCCGCCCAGCAGGACGCGCTTGCGTGTGACCAGCCGCGCGATTTCCGTCCAGCCTGTTTCCGTCATGCGGAACAGCCAGTTCGATGGCAGTTCGGCCGGGAACTGGAACACGGCGCGGAATCCGGAAATGGCAAAGAAGGCGATCAGGAACGGGAAGGCGCGCGCGCCATCGGGCGAGAGCGCCAGCTTCCCGTTTTGCCGCACCACCACGGCGAAGTTGAGCGCCAGGCAGATTCCCACGCTCAGATACGTCACCAGGAAAACCTGATGCTTCCGGCTGCGCGCCAGCGTTTTGCCGCTGAACTGGAAGATGGCGCGTTCCTCGGTCGACCGCGCCAGCAAGCGCGGCGCCCGCGCGGGATGGGCATGCGGCCGTGTGTCTTCCGATTCCAGAGTACGGTCGTAATGGCGGCGAAATCCCAGCAACCAAGTGAGCGCGAAGAGCGCGAGAGCCGCGGCGGACATGCGGAGTGCGTGGACTCCGAGCGACGCGAACAGGCCGTGGGCGTTGGACTGGAAGAGATCGTAGAGCCCGGCGAACCAGACCGGCGGAAGCAGCCACAGCCAGAGCTGGCGCGTTTCGACCGCATGCCGCAGAAGCTGCATGTAGATCGGTAAGGTCAGCAGCGAAAGGATCATGAGGCTCATGCCGCACATCTGGACGTAGGGCGAGATGCGCCGGAACAGGCGCGGCGACGTAAGATTGAGAAGCACTCCCTGAAATGCGGCGATGGCGATGAAGACGAACGCCGACGCTCCCAGCGTAGCGGCGATCTCTCCCAGCACCATGCCCACTCCATTGGCGCGGTAGCGCGTCGACATCGCCATCAGCACGGCCATCAGTGTGGGAAAAATGTTGACCGAGAAGATCAGCAGCGCGAGGAATTTGCCGAGGGCGGCAATCTGCGCGGCGAATAGATCGCGCAGGCGAATGGGGAAGGGCGCGAGGATCAGGAAGTCGCGGCGGTTGGGAAAGAGCATGTCCCATTCGAAGAAGGTGGCGAAGCCGATGACTGCGAAGGTATATGTGGGCGCGAGAAGCTGAAAGGCGCGCATCACCCATCCCATGTCCGCGGTGGCGGTGCGGTCGACGATGTTGGACAGCACCGGCATGGTGAAATAGCTGACGATGAAGCCGGTGGCGAGCAGAAACCCCATCACCTGGTAGATATTGGTCTGGAATCCTCCGCCCGGCGAGATGTCGTCGCTTTCGAAGAAGCGGTCCTGAAAAAGCTTGAGGAGCAGACGGAACGGGCGCGGTGTCATGACGTTCTACCAGGCGATGGCGGACGCGATCTCCTGCGCCCGCGATTCCATGTCGACCTGTTCGACAAGCTGCGTGAAAATCTCTTCCAGGTTGGGCAGATGCATCAGATCGCGCAGGCGGCTCACTGAGTCGTCCGCCACAATGCGTCCGCGGTGAATCAACACGATGTGTTCGCACACCTTCTCCACCAGTTCGAGCACATGGGAAATGTAGAGAATGACCTTGCCGCGCGCGGCCAGACTGCGCAGCAGGTGGCGGAACAGCAGCGCGTTGGCGATATCGAGCCCGGACTGCGCTTCGTCGAAGATCAGCACGGCGGGGTCGTGCAGCAGCGCGGCGGCGATGAGGATGCGCTGCTTCATGCCCTTCGAATAGGCCGCGATCGGCACCCAGCGGGCGTCGCGCAGCGATAGCAGTTCGAGCAGTTCGTTGGCCTTGCGGAGTACGCCATCGTCCGGCAGCCCGCGCAATCCGCCGGCGAGCTGCAGATATTCCAGGCCGGTCAGATACCCATACAGGTTCGGCTCTTCGGGCACGTAGCCCAGGCGCTGCCGGAATCCTGTGGAATCGTCGCGGATGTTGCGGCCTTCGAACAAAATCTCCCCCTGGCTGGGATGGAGCAGGCCCGTCATCATTTTCACCGTTGTCGACTTGCCCGAGCCGTTGGGCCCCAGATACCCCGTGATCTCGCCCGGCCGCACGGTGAAGTTGACGTGGTCGACCACCGTCTGGCCGCCGAATCGTTTGGTGAGATCGCGAACTTCGAGCATGGTCAGCGATCCTTGTCCGCCAGGTTCAGGGCGGTCATCCCGCGGTTCCGGCACGCCCACATTACGGTAAGGGGGATGACGACGGGCGCGGAGGTCGGCAGCAGGCTGGCGAAGACATACCGCGCCTGCTCGCCCGTGATGTAGTGCATGGCTCCTTCGGTGGCCAGGCTGAGGATGGCGAATGCCAACGAGATCGCGGGCACACGCAGCGCCGGATGCGCCGCCCAGTTCGACGGCGCCAGCCGCAGGAACTCGCCCAAGGCGCGGCGCCAGACACGCGCCTTGCCCATCGCATCGGCATCGCGTAGCTCCTCAGCGAAGACCAGGACCATTTCCTCGCCGAAGTCGCGCCGGAGATCCGCCGGATAAAATCCCACCAGCCAGCCGTAGATTTGCGTATTCATGATTTCGACTCCATAGGCCACAACCGCAGCGCCTTCGACTTCCGCACCAGCGCCTCCATGCGCTTCATCTCGCTCTGCAGCGCCTCTTTTCCGGTCTTCGCCAGATGGTAGTAGCGCCGCCGCCGGTCGCCCTCGTCGGGGCCACTGACCTCCTCGATCCAGGCGGAATCGAGCAGCCGCTGGATGCTGGTGTAGAGCGTCGCCGGCCCCATTTCGAACTCGCCATCGGAGAGCTTGCGCGTCTCGCGCATGATGGCATAGCCGTGCTTATCGCCGGTGGCGAGAGCGAAAAGGATCCAGAAGGTGGCGGGCTGAAGGGGTTGGTCCGATTGGGGCATTGATCTATCCTAATTCTCCGTCAGTTGACCGATACGGTCGACCACCAACACCGGCAACGAAACTTTGCGCGGTTCGAGCCTGAGCCCGATCTGTTCGAACGCATCGAATATGGTGGGGCCTTCGGGAATCGCAGCGTCCGGTTGTGGCAGGGCGGCGCCGCTGCTGGGCGGCGCGAGCCTCACATCGAGCTGAAAGTTCCACGTCCCTGCAAGCCCGGTCTGGTCGACTACGGGCCGGTCGACGCCGATATGGCCCAACCCCGGGAGTTGCCTGGCCAACTCCGCCATGGACATGTTCTCGCATTGACGGCGGCTGACGCCTGCGGGCAATGCGATCCAGGAGCAATGCGGTTGTGTGCCGGCACCCGGTGTAAGCTTGCCGGCATGCGTTCCAACCGTCAGGACGTAGGCCGCGATGGGCTTGTTCTCGCTATGCGATGCGAGCTGGAAGCGCTGCGCCAGAAGTGCCTGCAGCATGAGCCGGAGCGCGGCCGGCGGTGTATCGTGGCCCGCTTTGGCGATGACATCGTAGGACGTTTCCCTGGCCCACCTCGGCAGGCCCGAGATCATTTCCGGCAGCACGCCGTAAGCGTACGTCAAGAGGTTCTCTACGGTCATGCCTGCGATCTCGAGGCCGCCGCTGGGAAGAATGCGGCCTTTCGAGAAGGCAGTTTTCGGATCGTGCGGTTTGACGCTGGCAGCTTCGAACGAGGACTGCGCGGCAAGGGGTGCGGACAAAAGGAACGCCATGCCGATCCACACCGCCATTGTGCTCATGATCTGATATATCATGCAATGATATATCGCGTCAAGCAGTCATCGCAAGAACGATGTTCGCAATCACCACGGACTGCCGAAAGCACCCTGCGTCCTGCTTCTTACCCCGCAGCCAAGGACGCCGTTAATCAGACCCTTCACGTCCACAACATTAACGCTTCCATCAGCGTTTATATCGCTGAGCGCAGGTACTTCGCCCAAGGCCTGACCGATTTCGGCCTCTATGTCCAGCACGGTACCGCTCGGAGTGCCTGTGCAGGGCCCGAGCGGAGTGAATACAGCTTGAAAGGACATCGCTATGAAACCGATCGTGCTGTAAAAATTCAGCGCACTGCCATCGGTCGTGAGAACCGGCAAGCTGTTCCAGTTTTGTAACTGCCCGTTTGGTGGGTTGAGGCCAAACGTTCCGCTGGAAGTTGGACCGAAGCCCGGCAGTCCGAAGTAGGTAGTCAACAGGTCCCAGGGGGCGGTTGTCACCGAAGTGACGGAGACCAGGTCTTGGCCGGAAACAGTAAAATCGATCGCTTGGGAAACAGAACTACCCGGCGCGGCGTCGTCCGGACTGGTCCGAAGGCTTATCCCGGTGGGCTCATTGATGTGAAACCTGCCTACGCCGGACACCCATATTGTGGCCGATTGATTCAGGAGATTTACGGATTCCGGTGCCGTCGAGACGCTAACATCGCTAGTCAGACCGACGGTTGAAAGCGCAATCTCGGCATTCGTAAAGGCTTGCGGCCCAATTGTTCCACTGCCAATGAACTGAAAGTTGCAAGTTATCGCCTGTGCACTACCTGTAAGGGCACCAAACGACAGTAGAATGAGGAACCGATACACGGTTAAAACTCGCTTCAAATTGTAGCACTTCGTTCTTGCGGCCGTATTAAGTAGTAACCTCCGAACGGCCGATCCCGGCTAAGCCGGACAAGAAGTCACAATCAGGTGACCTAGGTGACCTGGACTATTTGCGAGTCGTCCCAAGTGCGAATACCGGGTCGATATCGACCGGTATGCCCGCCGTCACCTTCAGCGCCGCCGTCAGTTCGGCCGGCATAGTGTCGTACTTCGCGAGCAGCGCCTCGGCGCGCGCCCGATCGCCCGTCGCTTCGATGGTCAGCAACTCTTTGGCCAGCGATGCGATCACCGCGGCGATGCGGTCGTAATGCACGGTATAGCGGCCGGCGGCGTAAGAGATCGCGTGCCCCTGGAGCAGGTAATTGAACTCCATCATCTCGGCGCGGCCGTGCGCTTCGCCCGTGCCGAAGCGCAGCGTGCGGAACAAGCCCGCCACATACGACGCGTAGTCCTCTTCCAGGCGATCCTTGGGCACCACGCCGTGATCCACCAGCCATGCCAGCCCGAACATCCCCACCACGTCCGCCTTCGCTTCTTCCAGTCCGGAATAAGCCGGCCCGATCGCCTCGTTGATCGGCACCTGCTTGCCGTTACGGCGCGCGTACACCGGACCGAGTTCGTGCGAGATTTCGTGCATCAACGTCCCCGCCATGTATCCCTCGCCGCTGGCTTTGGCCGCCTGCTCGGGCGGCATCAGCAGCTTGGCAATCGGCAGGATGACGTAATTGACGCGGGCGTCCAGGAAGTTCTTGAAGAAAATTTTCTTGCTGCCCTTCTCGGCGTGAACGCGCGGATCGTTAGGCAAGTTATCGGCCACCGCCTGATAGCCGTGCAGCAGATCGCCGGCGCGATAGGGCGCATCCATTACTTCCATGGGCGACAGGTGCCCCCTCTTGGACGGACGGTCGGCGGCATCCAGCGGAAGGGCGTCCTGCAGGTCCGGCACGTACTTCTCGTAAATTGCCAGCTTAGCGCTTTCCGCTTCATTGCGAACCAGGATCGAGGCGCCATAAGAAGTCTTCACGGCGAGTAAGTCGTCGAGGTAAGTTTCATAAGGAGCGAAAATCACGTCGAACTTAGGATCCTTGAGGTCGAGCCAGGCGAGGTCGCTCTTGAAATAATCGTCAGTAAGCAGCGCGTCGGCGCGCAGGCGCAGGAAGTCGGCGAACGCGGGATCGCCGCTCAGGGCAGCGGCATCGCGCAGGTCCTTGGCCATCGGCACCAGGAATTGCTTGTACTCTTCGCGATACGGTGTGGCGGTCAGCCGGTCGCCCTGGCGCTTTACCACCGTAAATTGACTGTAGAGCGCGGCTTTCTCCGCGGGATGCTGGGCGACATACTTCTCCATCGCGTCGCGCGTCAGGTCGTGCGGGTATAACTCATGGCCCGGCGGCATGGGCTGGTTGCCTACGAAGGGACGGTTGTCGTCGAGCAGGTCCCAGCGGCTCCCCATGATGCCGAGCAGTCGCTTGATGGTCTGGTCGGTAGTGGTCTGGTATAACTCGAGGCCCTGGAGATCGCTCTGCCGCCAGAAAACCTCGTCGAGCAGGTGGCAGGCATCGGCCAGCTTGTCCACCATCTGGTGTTCTTTAGTCGAAAGCCCGGCGGGAAGAGGCATGTCGACGCGCTTCCACTTGGCTAACCTCTCGGCAGGAGTAAGTTGCGCGAATGCCGCGCCGGCGACCATCGCGGCAAGAATCCAGGGACGTGCGTTCATGCGGCCATCATACCGCGCCGAAATTCTTACGGCAGCGGTGGATCGCCCGCCAGGCGACGCGCCGGTATTCTTACGAGCAGTGATACGCGCTACCCGCTAGAACCACGCTGGCGCCGATTGCGGAGTCAACTCGGTGGAGCGCCGCGGGGGCGCCACAGCATTAGCCGCATCGGATTCTGCCAGCCCCGCGCCATCACAGTCCGGTTCGCCCCGTCCGCGCGAGGCGATCCGCTATCCTTCCCGCAGCGACGTGGCTGGGTCGATGCGCGCCGCGCGCAGCATGGGGGCCACGCTAGCCAGGAGCCCGACACCGGCCAGTGTGACCGGTGGCAGCAGGAAGCTGAGCGGGTCGTGGCCGCCGACGCCATAGAGAAGCGACCCGATCCAGCGCGCCAACGCCCAAGACGCCGCCAGTCCGATCCCTGCACCGGCGATCACTTGGCCCAGGCTGGATCTCACCACCAGCCATGCGACTTTCGTGGGACTGGCGCCCAGCGCAAGCCGCACCCCCAGTTCGCGCGTTCTCCGGGAGACGCCGTGGCTGACCACGCCATAGATTCCCGCCGCGGCCAACGTGAGAGCGAGGAATGCGAAGCCGCCCACCAGCCATGCCAGCGACCGCGGTGCTGCCGCAGCGGCCGAAACCACTGTCGGCATGCGCACCACCTTGCTCACCGCACAGGCCGGGCAGACCTCGCGCGTGAGGCGCGGAATGCTCTGCTCGAATGCTGACGAGTCATTGCCCACACGCGCCACCAGCGCAAGATTCGGCGGTGTCCCGTTGGCCTGGGTCAGCGGCACATAGATTTCACCATCCACCCAGTCGGGCGGCCCTTTGAGGGTGTACGACTTTACGTCATCCGCCACTCCGACAATGGTGCGCCACCGGTTCTGCCACAGCATGCGCAGCCGCCGGCCGAGCGGACTCTGGTTCGGCCACAACTTCGCGGCCATCGACCGGCTGACGAGCACCACGGGGTCGGAATCCTTACCGTCGGCGGCGGTGAAGCCGCGTCCCTGCAACAGGCGGATGCCGAGCGTGCCGAAAAGTTCGGGAGTGACGGTGGTAGTCCATAGCGAAAACTGCGGCGCCCCCGGAGGACGAGGATGGTCCTCGATGGCGCAACTGTTGGCAACCATCTCCGACGTGAGGGGAAGGTGGTCCATTGCCGCGACGCTGGTGACACCGGGGTAGGAAGCCAGCTTCTCGCCGACCGCCGATGCCAGCGCGATGGTCCGATCGAGTGAAGCAGTGATCTTACGGTCGGGACTAAGTTGCGCCGTGACAATCGACTCGACGCGATACCCCGGGTCGACGTGCAGCATCGTCCAGAAGCTGTGGAGCAGCAGGCCCGCGCCCACCAGCAGGATGGTAGCGAACGCCGCCTCAGATGTGACCAACAGCGCGTCGGTTCGCATTCCCATGCGGCTCAGGGTGGAGCGCAGGCCTTCGGCTGGAAGCGCAGATCGTTGCGAACGCGCGCGCCACGCCGGCAGCATTCCGAAGAGAATGCCGCTTCCCAGCGACACCGCGGCCGCGAACCCGATGATGGCGCCATCGATAGAGACTTCGGCCAGCCGAGGCGTGTCGGTTGGGAGCAGATGCTTCAGCAACGCGAGCAAGCCGAACGCGAGTAGCGTTCCGAGGGTGCCGCCGGTAACGGCCAGCAGCAGAGATTCCGTCAGCAGTTGACGCGCAAGACGGCCGGGGGTTGCCCCCAGTGAGATGCGCAGCGCGAACTCCGCGCGCCGCGCCGCCGTCTGCCCGAGCATGAGGTTCGCCACGTTGACGATGGCGATCAGCAGCACCAGCGCGACCGCGCCCAACAGCAGCAGGCTGCGCTCGCGGACCCCGGCTACCATTGTGTCGCGCATCGGCGCCAGGGCGATTTCGGCACCCCAGGAGTCGGGCATCCGCCAAGGGAACATGGCGTGCACGCGCGGAGTCCAGGCGCGCAGTTCGGAATTGGCGGCCTGCCGGGTGACGCCATCGTGCAGGCGCGCAAAGGTATTGCACGCGCTGAATCCCCAGTAGTCGCCAATGGCGCGCGGGTCCAGCGTCATGGGAATCCAGAGAGCTGCATCCGGCGAGGGAAACTGGAATCCATCCGGCATCACGCCGGCGATTTCGTAAGGCACATCGTTGAGGACCAGTTGTTGGCCCAGGACGTCGCGACGCGCGCCGAAGCGCTGCTCCCAAAAAGCATGGCTGAGAATGGCAGTGCGGGGCGCATCGGGGCGGTCGGCGCCGGGGCCGAGGTCGCGTCCGAAGAGCGGCGCGATTCCGAGGACGCGAAAAAAGTTGGCTGAGACCTGCGCGCCCTGGATGCGTTCGGGCCCTTCGCGTCCCAGCAGGTTGAAGGACTGTACCCACGTGTACGAGGCGTAATCGGCCAGGCGGCTGTTCGACCGCATCGTGTCGAAGTGGCCGCGCAGGTTGACGAAGTTCGCGGAGTACAGGCGCTCGGGCGCGGCGAAGGGGAGCGGCCGCAGCAGCACGCCATCCACCAGGCTGAAGACGGCGGTGGTGGCGCCAATTGCCAACGCTATGGTGGCTAGCGCCATGACGGTGAAGGTCCGATTCTTCCAGAGTACGCGCAGGCCGAAGACTGCGTCGTGACGGAGTTGTTCCCAGAAGGCAGTGCCACGCGCGTCTCGGCAGTCTTCGCGGATGAGCTCGATGCGGCCCATGGTGGAGGCGGCGCGGCGGCGAGCTTCGGCAGGGTCGAGGCCGCGAGCCGCGAGGTCGCGCGCTTCCGCGTCGAGATGAGCGGCGAGTTCCGCCTCCATTTCGCGTTCCACCCGCGAGCGCAATACGATGGCACGGAGTTTGAGGAAGAGTTGTTGCATCCGGCGCATGGCTTGCTCCGTTATGCCGATTCGAGGATGCCGTTGATGGCGCTCGATAGCTTGGCCCATTGGGCCTTTTCGGCTTCCAGTTGCCGGCGGCCCGCGGCGGTGAGGGTGTAGGCTTTGGTGGGGCGGGCGCCTTCGGACGTCTGCCATTTGCCGCGGATCCAGCCCTCGTGCTCCAGCTTGTGGAGGGCCGGATAAAGCGAACCGTGGCTGGCTTGCAGGGTTTCGTTGGACATCTGGCGGAGGCGTTGCGAGATGGCCCAGCCGGTGCGCGGTTCGAGTTCCAGAATGCGGAGGATCAGCAGGTTGAGGGTCCCCTGGACGAGAGTAGGAGATTTACTCATGCGGTGTCGATTCAGATTACCAGAATATGTCGGATACCTGAATGAGACGCCTGCCACACGGATGCGTTAGCAACACTGGGGTGACATGCCGCTCTGGTGGGATTCAACTCAGCCGGGAGTAACGGCCGGCTTTGCCAAGACCGCCTTACCGCCACTTACGGGAGTTTCGCCGGGCGAAGAATTGCATGTGTTACGGCGAACAAGCGCGAAGGCCGACCCGGCCTATTCCCAAGCGCGTCTGGGAACGCCCGCATCGCGATCTTTGACGCGGTCATACAGGTAGAAGGTCGATACCGTGCCCAGCGATTCGTTGTACAGGCTCTCCTGCCCCAGGGCTTCCTTCAGGTCTTCTTCGAAATTATGAAGCGCCTTCAACTCGTCGGCCAGTGCAGGCTTGTTGGCGCCGCCGGGAGTGCGAAAGAATTTCTGGTAGCCGCCGTCCACCAGCACGCCGATCTCATCGCCCATCAGGATGCCGGCACGTGTGGGGCGCGCTTTGCCGTCTTCCTGCCGGATGTCCACGGCGCAAGTCTCGCGGATCGCCCGCGTGATGCCGCCGGGCCGTTCGGCCACGGTCATTCCCGCCTTGCGCAGATTCTCCATCCGCTCGGCAAAAGTAGGATTGCTGGGCTGTGCTCGGCGAAAAAACATACGTCCATATTATAGCCCGGTCTTTTTCAGAAGCTCTCGATATCGCGGGTCGCCGCGCAGCGGGTCCATTGCCGGGTGCACCTTGAGAAACCAGACGATGCGGCGCTCGTAGGCGCGATTGAGCCATTCGAAGGCGGCGTCGCGGTCGCCTAGCGCGGCGTGAATCGCCGCCAGAGAGAAGGCGTTGGGCGGCGGATCGCCGGCCTTGGGATGCTCCAGGGTGGCGAGTATTTGGCGCGCCTCGTACTGCTTGCCGGTCACGGCCAGCAGGGTAGCGATACGGTCCTTCACCTGGTCGGGAATGCGGGGCAGCGCCAGTTGGTATTCCGCCATGGCATTGGCGTACTCGTGCTTGGCTTGCCAGACCGCGCCCAGGAATGGGTGGATGGCGATCAAATCGGGGTGGAGATCGCGCACCAGGGTGAACTGCCGGAGTGCGTCGTCGGAGCGGCGCGCCAGATAATACGCGAATGCAGACCCCACGGCCGGCATCAGGGGATCCATGCTTTCCGCCTTGCGGTCTTCCGCGATGCCTTCCTCGAAACGGCCCTGCATCAGCAGGACGAGGCCCAGCGAGTTGCGGTTAGGCCCGTTCTGCGGCGTCAGGGCGACGGCACGGCGCAGTTCGTTTTCGCCGGTCTTCCAATCGAGCAGGATCAGGCTATCGACCAACCCCTGAGCCGCCTCGGCACGCGAATTGGCGGGATCGAATTTGAGCGCTATGGCGGCGTCTGCTTTGGCCTGGCGCGCGTACTCCATGGGTTCGGGGGCGAAGTTTACGGCTGCGCTGGCATAGGCGCTGGCCAGGGAGGCGTACGCGTCGGCGTACTGCGGATCGTGCTCGATGGCCTGATTGAGGAGCGCTACCGCCGAATCGAAGGCGACACGCGTGCCTTTGCCGCCATGAGTGCGCGCTTGCAGGTACAGGTCGTACGCCTGCGGGTCGGGCGTGCGGTGGCTGGGCAGCACCGATCCCGGCCGCAGCGCCGCCACCAGCGGAGGGACCATCTCGCTTTCCAGGCGGCCGAGGTCTTGCATGCCGCCCTCCAGGGCATGCGAGAGGAGGTGATACCCGTTGGCCGTGCGATTGACCTGCGCGGTCAGGCGGATTTTGCCATTGAGATAGGCCACGCTGCCTTCGATCACCGCATCGGCATCCAGTCGGCGGCCGATTTCGCGGATGTCGGCATTCTTGCCCTTGAACTGGAAGGACGACGTGCGCGCCACCACGCGCAGCGATGGAATCTGCGACAGGGCATCGGTGAGCTGCTCGGTGACGCCATCGGCCAGATAGTCGTTATGGGGGTCGCCGGTAAGATTGGCGAAGGGGAGCACGGCCACTGAGCGAATGGAAGGTGGTCCGGATCGCAGATAGCTGGCCGCGAGGATGGCGGCGGCGATCAGGACGACGGACGCCGCGGCCAGCAAGATTCTGTGCCGCGGAACGGTTGGCGGCGGAGGGGCGGGTGCTTGCGAAGCTGGACGATCCTGCGGCGCCAGCACGGGAACGTACCCGCGCGCGGGGAGCAGGATGCGCCACGGATCGGCTGCGCCCGGACCGTCATAGTGCTCGGCTAGGGTGCGGCGGAGGCGGCTCATTTCGGCCCGTACGGTCGCTTCGGTTCGTGGATCGAAGGAGGGCGGCCGCTCGAAGACGTCGAGAGCGATGCCGTACTCGGTCACCTGGCCGGCATCGCCCGCCAGTTTGTGCTCCACCAGGTATCGCAATAGTTGGCCGCGGCGCCGGGAGGCAAAAACCGGGAAGGCCAGAAGTTGTTCGAGGTAGATACGAAAAGTGACTTCTTGGGCGGGATCCAATACCCCCGAGCTGGCGCGCCCGCTCGCTTCCACCGGCACAGCATATCACATTGAAACTACTGGCTCGAAACGTTTCGTACCTACGGAAACTGGAGTTTGCGGGGCGGCCGGTGAGAGCATCGGGAACGCGGAGGTGCGATATGCGGAGAGCGATAGGGCTGGCGATTTTGGCGTTCCTGCCGGCAGCTCAGTCGTCAGGCCAAAGCGTCCCGGGAACGTTTCTCTATAGAGATATCGGCGCCGGATCGATCGTGGCTGTGGATGGCGCGGGGCAGACTTACTACCAGATCGTGCCGCAGGGAGGCGCCGGCTTCGATACTACCGAGAACTTCTCGGGCAACATCCTCAACGAATTCAGCATGTCGCACACTGGAACGAGGATCGCCTTTTCGTCGTCGCATTGGGGATTCATCGAGAACGACCTTCAGGTGACCGCCCTTCCGAGCGCGCGTATTTTTATCATGAATGCCGACGGCACTGGCGTGCGGCAACTCACTTTCCACAATCCGGCTGCCGCCCAGAGCGAGTCCGACTATAGCCCCCAGCTTTCGCCCGATGCTACCAGGATCGCTTATGTCGGAGGCGAAACCATCGCCCCCCCAGGCACAATTTCCAGCAACGGAGTGGATTGCAGCGGCCAGGAGACCCAGGCGTTATGGATCATGAACGCGGACGGCACCGGCAACCACCTCATTCGGAGCGTGTCCTGGGGTACCGTCAGCTATTGCAACGCGGGGGCGGTGCAGGAGATGGCCTGGAACCTCGACGGCACGAAGCTGTTGGTCCGCGACACGTTCGGCGGCTGCTACGGCGGCCGGGAAGTTGGAATCGTAAATGCCGACGGGTCGAATTACCAGCAACTCACTTGCATCGCGGCGAATGGAGGGCCATATCTGGGCTTGGACTGGTCGCCCGATGGGAAAAAGGTGGTCGCGCTAGTGGGTGGCTCGTCCTCTTCGGGGTATGAGGTGTGGGACGTTTCCACAGGAACCCCCACTCCGATCGGTTCGTTCCCTAACTCACTGCCGAACGGATCGCAAAATGGAAACGACAAGGTCCGATTCTCGCCCGACTCGAGTATGCTGGCCATTGCCGACGGCAACAATGGCGGCAGCATCTTCGTCGTCGACTTCAACGGCAATTCGCTCGCTACGATCAACACCCAGGGACACGAGAATCTGCAAGGGGGATATGACGCTTTCTGGTGGTCGGCGGCGTCGACGGGCACTCTGGGGAGCATGACTCTCGGTGAGCCCTCGGTCTACTTGAACGCCTGCACCGCTTACACCGTGAATCTGCTGCCCTCCACGTATAACGCTTCCGGTGTGCTGCTTACGCACGGCTTCAGCGGCGCCAACATCAACATCGCCTCGGGCGATGGCGATTCGTATTACCTCGATCCGTTCGGGTTCATGGAGTACAGCCCGACGCGCGCCAGCGCCACGGGGACCGTGCAACTGAGCAACTTTGCAGTCAGCAGCAATACCGTCCCGTTGACGGTGGAATCCACCTGCACGTGCCAAGCGGCCGCCGTCGCCGGTCTGCGAGTGGTGCGCGGCGGCCTGCGCTACGTCACCAGTTCGCAAGCGCAAATGGCGCAGACGCTGACGGTGACGAACACCACCGGCGCGAGTATCGTGGGCCCCATCGATATTGTGGTCTCGCAGTTGAGCCCGGCGGTGACTCTCGTCAACGCCAGCGGGACATCGGGATGCGCTTCCTCCGGCAGTCCGTTTATTACCGCGCTGCCTGCGGGAACTCTGGCCGCCGGCGCATCGGTGACAGTGCAACTGCTGTTCCGCGATCCGCTGCTCACGGGATTCACCTACACCACGGCCGTCACCACGGGATACGGTGCGCCGTAAAAGGAGACTAAATGAAGCCTTCTCTGTGGATTCCGGCGATGGCGCTGTGCGCGGCATACGTGGCGGCGGCGGGCACCCACGCAACCGTGACCATCGACACGTCCGGCCTGGTGAATCGAGGCAACGGACCGTTCACGCTCGACCTGCAATTCGTCGAGGGCGACGGCGCCGGCGATTCGAACAACATGGTCACGCTTTCTGATTTCTCGCTGGGCGGCGGGTCGATCGCGACGCCCGCGATTTCCATGACAGGTGGCGTTACGGTCTCGGCCAGCCCGCTGACGGTCGTGCTGGTGGACAGCTCTTTCTTCCAGGACGTGCAACTCACCTTCACGCCCGGCAATGCATTAACCTTTCAGATCGATTCCACCTCCAACCCGGACGCGGTGGCGCCTGACACTTTCACCATGGCGATCCTGGACGGTACCGGCAACGAGATCCCCACCAACAATCCCAACGGGCTAGACTCTTTCGTGGAAGTGGATCTGCCGACCATGGCAGGCGGCACGCAGGTGACGGCGTCGGACGATACCGGCGGAAACATCTCCTCCTCGGCTACGGTGGTTCCGTCGTGCGACGTGAACGGGAACGCCACTGCGAGTGCCGCGGATGTCCAAGCCTTGATCAATCAGTCGCTGGGGGTGTCCGCGGCAGCGAACGATTTGAACGGCGACGGCGCCATCGATGTGACGGACATTCAACTGGTGATAAACGCTGTGCTCGGACAAGGCTGTCCGGTTTCATAGCTTTGGGATGGCATTGTGCGGTGGTTACAGATTCTCCCGCAAGCGTCGATAAGACTCTAAGGAATGTTGCAGTGGATCGGACGTCCGAACCTGCTGGCGTTATCCAGCATGGCGGGCTTCAAGGGCATCCTCGGGACCGTTGGCTTACTGGCAGCGATCGGCCTGTTGCTCAATCGGGTGGCGTGTGCGCGTACGCTTCGCCAGTCGGCGACTCAGGCGAATGCCGCCAAGGCAGAGTTTCTGGCCAACATGAGCCACGAAATCCGCACGCCGCTTAATGGAATCGTGGGCGTCGCGGAAATGCTGGCCATGACCCCGCTTAGCGACGAACAGCGGGAACTGATGGCGGTAATCGAGCGGAGTTCGGAAGCGCTCCTTCGCATCGTCAACGACATTTTCGATTTCTCGCGCATGGAATCGGGCAACGTCGTCCTGGACCTCGCGGGGTTCGACGTGCGCGCGCTGGTGGGCGCGATGGCGGAGTCGTTTACGCCGCGGGCATCTGCCAAAGGGCTGGCCATGCACTGGTCGGTCAGCGCCGAGCTCCCCGCCGTATTGATGGGCGATCTGGCGCGAATTCGCCAGGTGCTCGGCAATCTGGTGGATAACGCCGTAAAGTTCACGCACGCCGGCGCGGTGCGCATCGAGGTGACCCGGACGGGCGATTGCGCCGGCGGTTATGGCGTGCTCTACCGCGTCGCCGATACCGGAATCGGCGTCCAAATGAGGTTGGTGGAAAGGATCTTTCGTCCGTTTGCGCAGGCCGACACGTCCGCCGCACGCTGTTACGGCGGCACCGGCTTGGGCCTCGCGATCTCACACCGCCTGGTAACGCTGATGGGCGGCGCCATCGACGTGGAGAGCCGGCCGGGCCACGGTTCCACTTTCTGGTTTCTGCTCCCGCTGACAGAAGGCGGTCTGCCGGCGGCACCCGCAGATGGCCCCAAACGCATCCTGGTGGTGGACGACAATCCCGTGAACCAGCTTGTCGCGACCCGCGCCGTCGGTAAGCTGGGCTACCTGGCGGAAGCGGCCGGCGGAGGGGAGGAAGCGGTGCGGGCGTCCGAAGGCTCGCAATTCGACGCCGTCCTGATGGATTGCCAGATGCCGGTTCTCGACGGATACCAGGCGACGGCGTACATTCGCAGGAGGGAAGCGCAGAGCGGTGCGCGCCGCCTTCCGATTATTGCCATGACGGCCAATGTGACCGATGGCGATCCCGAGCGCTGCCGCGCCGCCGGCATGGACGATTATCTTCCCAAACCGCTGAAGATAGCCGCTCTCTCCGCGGCGCTGGAGCGCTGGACGGGCGAGTCTGCGATCATGGTACGTGGCGGCGATCCTGCTCCAGCAGGGACCACACCACCAGGTCTACCCAACGGTCGTTCACCCATTCCGCCTCGCGGAGTACGCCCTCGCGGTGGAAACCCAATCTTTGCGGGATGGCGCAGCTACGCGTATTCCCTGTACCGCAGCGGATCTCGATGCGATGAAGTGACATCTCATCGAACAGGTAATCCAACAGGAGCCGGGAACCGCGGGTGATAATTCCCTGGCCCTCGTATCCCGCGGCGAGCCAGTATCCCAGGCTGCACTGCCGATGGGCGTGGTCGATGGGATGGCAGCCGATGGCGCCGATCAACGAGCCTTCCAGCCAGATACCACAATTCGGCCCGAGCCCCTCTTCATACTGCTCGATGGTGCGCGCCAGAAATTCGCGGATGTCGTCCGCCGAGGCGGTCCCGTCCACCCACGGGAGCCACCGGCGCAGGTGTTCGCGGTTCCGGTCGACTGCGGCAAACAGAAGTTCGGCATCGTCGAGCGAGAATTGCACGAGTTCGAGATTATCGGCGACGCTGCGCCGGAATGTGTCGGACATACGGAATGCCGATTGATAGCGCCAAGCGGGGCAGAATGTCAACCGCTCCGTTTCGGAGCTAGGTGGTGCCCGCCGGCCGCTGCGGATTGCGCGATTTGGCGAAGGCCGGCATCTCCATGGTGTCCGCCTGCGCGGCGTATTCGGCGAGGCCCGGCTTGAGGATCTCGAACGCCGTCTGCGGGTCGTCCGCGAACTGGAACAGACTCAGATCTTCCTCCGAGATGGTGCCGTGCTTCACCAGCGCCTGGAAGTTAATGACCTCGTTCCAATAGGCGCTCCCATACACCACGATGGCCATCTTCTTGGCCAGTTTCTGCGTCTGTACCAGTGTCAGCACTTCCATCATTTCGTCCAGTGTGCCGAATCCGCCGGGAAACACCACCAGCGCCTTCGCCAGGTACGAAAACCAGAACTTACGCATGAAAAAGTAATGGAATTCGAAGCTTAGTTCGGGCGTGATATACGGGTTGGGGAATTGTTCGAACGGCAGCCCGATGTTAAGCCCCACCGTTTTACCGCCGCCTTCATGCGCTCCCCGATTGGCCGCTTCCATGATGCCCGGCCCGCCGCCGGAACAGATCACAAAACGGTGCGTGTTATTGGCGAACTGCTCCGACCATTCGGTCAGCATGCGAGCGAGCGTGCGCGCGTCCTCGTAATAGCGCGACATGGGGCCTTCCTCGCGGATGCGCGCCGACCCGAAGAACACCACGGTGTCGCGAATTTTTTCGCGGCGAAAGTGCGCCAGCGGTTCAAGGAATTCCGACAGAATGCGCAACGCCCGGGCGTCCGGGCTATTGAGGAACTTTTCGTTCAGGTACGCGACCGGACGCCGGTCGCCATGAGGTGGATTCTCGCTGGTCATCGCTGTTTTAAATCATCGACTTTCTTCTTCACTTCCCTTAGGGTCTTCAGCAATTCAGGTAATTTCGGAAACAATGTCACGCTGCGCAGCCATTCGTTGGCCGCGAACGCCGGCGAACCCGAGATGCGCGCCCCTGCCTCGACGTCGCCGCCGATCCCGCTCTGCGCGTACACAATGGCGCCCTCATGTACCGTAAGATGGCCCGACGCACCCACCTGCCCGGCCAGCAGCACGTTGCGTTCGAGCACGGTACTGCCGGCCAGTCCGGTCTGCGCGCAAATGATATTGTCCTCGCCCACCACGCAGGCGTGTCCCACCTGCACCAGGCTGTCGATCTTGGCGCCGCGCTTCACCCGCGTCTCGCCCACCGTGGCGCGATCCACCGACGTCAGGGTCTGAATCTCGACATCGTCCTCGATCACTGTCACACCGGACTGTACGATCTTGAAATGCGTGCCGTCGGCGCGTTTGGCGAAGCCATACCCATCGCCGCCCACCACCACGCCGTTCTGCAGGATCACGCGATGGCCGATGCGGCAGAACTCGCGCACCGTGGCGTGCGAATGCGCCAGGAAATCGTCGCCGATCTCGGCGCCTTCATACAGCACCACATGGGGGTGCAGCACCGCATTGCGCCCCAGCCGTACGCGTTCCCCCACCACCGCGAAGGGTCCGATGGAACACTCCTCGCCGATCACCGCGGTAGGCGCCACGTATGCCAGCGGATGGACGCCGGGCGCGGGCCGTGGCGGCTGGTAGAAGAGCGCCAGGGCGCGGGCGAAATCGAAATAAGGGTTCTCGGAGATGAGGAAGGCCATCTCCACGCCGGGAATCTCCTGGCTCGCCAGAATGGCGCTGGCCTCGCTATGCTTCACTTTCGGCCCGTATTTGGGATTGGCCAGGAAGGTGAGTTGGCCGGGCCCGGCGTGCTCCATGCCGGCGACGCCGCTGATTTCGAGGTCCCCGTCACCTGCCAGGCGGCAGCCCAACCGGCCGGCGATCTCGCTAAGTTTCATAGCCGCCTTCCAGGGTAACAGGGAACATGCCACCCGGCGCCCGCATCCCGCATCATATAGCTATGGCCCTAGAATCTTTGCATCTCAGCGTCCGCGGAATGACCTGCGGCAATTGCGCCCGTTCCGTGCAGCGGAAACTGGCCGCAACTCCGGGAGTGACCAAGGTGACAGTGGACCTGGAAGGCGCCGGAGCCGACGTGGAATACGACGTGGGGCTGGTGAAGCCCGAAGTGCTGGTGGAGGCCGTCCGCAGTTTGGGCTACGAAGCGGCATGACCGGTTCGGCCGAACGGGTCGATCTGCCGGTGAGCGGGATGACGTGCGCCGCCTGTGCGCACGCCATTGAACGCGTGCTTTCCACCACCGCGGGAGTGGAGCGAGCCAGCGTCAACCTGGCCACTAACACCGCCACCGTGGAGTACGACGCCGCGCGCACCGGGGTGAGCGATTTCGTCGGCGCCATCGAAGATCTGGGGTATGGCGTTCCCGAGAAAGAACAGCCGCCCGACGCGGCGGAGAGGCAATATCGCGGCCGGCTGATTGTGGCGATCCTGTTCGCCGTTCCGGTGGTGGCCCTGGGAATGGCGCACACGGCTCCGTGGGTGCAACTGGCTCTCACACTGCCGGTGGTATTCTACGCGGGCGCGCCATTCTATACGGCCTCGTGGAGCGCGCTGCGCCACGCCAGCGCCAACATGAACACGCTGATCGCGCTGGGCACCGGCGCGGCCTTTTTGTACTCCGTATATGAGACGGTGCGCGGCAGCCAGATGGTGTATTTTGAGGCGGCTGCCAGCATCATCGCCCTCATTTTGCTCGGTCGAACACTGGAGGGTCGCGCGCGCAGCAAGGCGTCGGAAGCCATCCGCAGCATGATGGAACTCCAGCCGCCCTCGGCTCACCTGCTGCGCCAGGGCGTGGAAGTGGAAGTCCCGGTGGCGGAAGTGCTGCCCGGCGACATCGTGGTGGTGCGCCCGGGCGACCGGATTCCGGTGGATGGAACGGTGAGCGACGGCGAGTCGGCGGTTGACGAATCGATGCTCACCGGAGAGAGCCTCCCGGTGGACAAGCGGGCCGGCGCCGCGTTGTTTGCGGGCACGGTCAACAAGTCCGGCAGCCTGCGCTATGAGGCGAAGAAGGTGGGGCGCGGCACCGTGCTCCAGCAGATGATCGCGCTGGTCAAGCAGGCGCAGGGTTCGCGCGCACCCGTGGCCCGGCTGGCCGACGTGGTGAGCGGGTATTTCACGGTTGCGGTACTCGTGGTGGCGCTGGCCACCTTCGTGGCTTGGCTGTTTTATGCGCCCTTGGGCACTGCCATGGAAAACGCCGTCGCGGTGCTGATCATCGCGTGTCCGTGCGCCTTGGGTCTGGCGACGCCCACGGCAATTATGGTCGGGACGGGGCGCGGCGCGGGACACGGCATCCTCATTAAGGGCGGGGAAGCGCTGGAGATGGCGCACAAGATCGGAGTGGTAGTGCTCGATAAGACGGGCACGGTGACGCAGGGAAGGCCGCGCGTGGTGCGTGTCACGCCGTCGGCTGGATGGACGGAATCGGAGGTGCTCCGCCTGGCGGCCAGCGCCGAACGCTACTCCGAGCATCCGCTGGGGCGCGCCATTGTGGAGGCGGCCGGGGAGCGCGGATTCGCCTTGGAAGAGGCGCGCGATTTCGCCGCGCTCACCGGGCTCGGCGTGCGCGCGCGGGTGGCGGGACGCGACGTGCGGGTGTCCAAGCCCGGCGCCACTGTGACGGTGGATGGCGCGCCCGCCGGCCAGATCGAGATCTCCGACACCATCAAGCCGGAGGCGGCGGGAGCGGTGAAGCGTCTCCGCGCCATGGGGCTTGAAGTCTGGATGATCACGGGGGACCATCGCGCGGCGGCCGATGCGGTGGCGCGCCAGGCAGGGATCGAAAACGTGCTCGCCGAAGTGATGCCCGCCGATAAGGTAGCGGCGGTGCGCAAGCTGCAGGCCGGCGGCAAGCGTGTGGCGATGGTGGGCGACGGCGTGAACGACGCCCCCGCGCTGGCGCAGGCCGATCTCGGCATCGCCATGGCGTCGGGCACCGGCGCGGCAATGGAAGCGGGCGCGATCACGCTTATGCGGAACGACCTCAACGGAGTCGCCGACGCCATTGAGCTCTCGCGCCGCACCATGCGGATCATCCGCCAGAATCTCTTCTGGGCATTCGCCTACAATACGGTCGGAATTCCGGTGGCCGCAATGGGGCTGCTGTCCCCCATGATCGCGTCAGCGGCCATGGCGGCATCGAGCGTCACGGTGGTGACAAACAGCCTGCGCCTGAGATAGGTCTACAAGTCCAAAACCTGCGCCGCTGTCAGTCCGGGAGCGCAACTTCAATATGCCTGCAGACGCCAGAGCCAGCGGTCGGTGGGGCCACCATCCGCGCCTGCCATCCGTGCCCCGTGCAGGCCGATGGCATCCTGCCCTACGGGCATCACTGCGACAGCCACTTCAGCGTCGTCTCCAGTTCCAGCACTTGCGCTGAGGGCTTGCTCCAGTCGGGAATGCGCACCAGCGACGCTTTCACCTTGCGTTCCTCGAGCGCCTGGTAGAACTCCTCTGCTTGCGGATCTCCGGCGGACGCCAGCACCAGTGTCGGCGTCTTCCAGTTCGATGCGAAATAGAGGGGCGAGTGTTTGGTGTACTGGCCGGGATCGTCCCACGGGAACGCGCCCATCCATGGGGCGGCGCGCGGGCCTGCCAGTGCGAAATCGACAATCGGCCGGCGCGCTACCACAGCCGCGAAGCGATCGGTATGACCGAGCAGCCAAGCAGCCAGCAGGCCGCCGCGCACCGCAATCCGTGTGGAGTCGATGCCGCCCTTGGCGACGACGGAATCCACCGCGGCCAGCAGATCGTCGGCATCGTCGCCGGGATAGCGGGTGGGCAGCAGACGGCCAAATTCCTCGCCATAGCCCGGCGTACCGCGCGGGTTGACGCGCAGCACTACCCAGCCATGCGCCGCAAAGATCTGCGCAGCCAGGGAGAATTCCGGCCCGAACATGCGCCGCGGATTGTCGGCGATATCGAGCAGCAGCGGATACTTGCGCGCGGCGTCGAAATGAGGCGGACGGACGATCCACGCCTGAATCGATTTACCGGCCGATTCGAAGTGCACCTCCTCCGGGGCGGAGACTTCGCGAGCAGCGAACATGCTTGCCATCGGCGCCGCCAGCGCGGTCGCCGTCGGCGGTGGCATATCGGCGGGGAAGGAGACGAGTTCGACTGCATGGGCGGTCGTACGCACCGCCGCGGCGCGCCCATTATCGGCCAGAGTGAATCCCCGCAAGCGTTCGGCGCCGTGCGTGACCTGGCGGACCGTGCTGTCGTTGCGCGATGCGTACACATAAGTCGCGCCCGCATCGTCGGCCAGGAAATAAATAGTGCGCGAGTCGGAGCTCCAATGCGGGTCCACGGGATCGCGATCGAGCGTGCCGGCCAGACGCTTCTCGCGCCGGCCGTCGGCATTCATCACGTTCAGTGTGCGAACGGAGTAGCTGCGCAGCGCGGAATCGGCGGAAATCCACGCGATTTTCGAACCGTCGGGTGAAGGCAGAGGATCTTCGCAGCGATCCGTGCCGCTGGTCAACCGGCGCGCGCTGCCACCGTCGAGACGAATCTGGTAGATCGCCCCGTCACTGGAGGCGATCAAGATCGATTTGCCATCGTGCATCCACACGGGTGCACCGGCCGCGTCGAAATCGGGGCCCGAGACGGCCCGTGGTTTGCTTCCCGAGAGAGACGCTGTGAACAACGCCGTACGACGGTGCGAAGGCGGTGCCAGCCACGGCAGAATGTCGGGGGTTGCCCATGCCGGCGCGGCCGCCGCCGTGCGTGCCGTGAAGGCGATCGATTGCCCGTCGGCCGACCATGCAATCGCCAGCGGTGCGCCATCGATCACGCTCTCCTGCGCGGAATCGACCGCCATCACATGGATACCTCCGCGTCCCGAAATCCAGGCGATGCGCGAGCCATCGGGCGACCAGCGCGGCGAGCGGTCCCGCCATGGCGCATCGGTGAGACGGCGCGATTGCTTGCCGTCGATGGTCACCAGCACCAGGTTGGCGCACACCGCATCGGTGGCGCGGTCGTTCCACTCATCCAGATACATGACGCGGCGGCCATCGGGACTGATGCGCGGATCGCGCGGCGTATGCCAGTTCCAAAGGTCGGATGGATTCCACCCCGCATCGCCGCCGCGCGCGCCGGCGGCGCACAACAGCAACGCGACAGCGGCGCGGAGAGCGATCATCGGCCGCCGCGGCCGCGTCCCGGCCCGGGTGCGGGCTTTGCCAGGTACGCCGCGATGTCCTTCGCGGCCTTCGTTTCCACACCGGGCTTGTCCAGGAATCCCAAATCGCGGAACCAGTCGATAAAGCGGTCCTGCCACGTGCCGTAGGGTGTGAAATTGCGGTAGGTGAGGCCGCCCGTCATGTGGCTGCCGTCCGGCCGGGCGTCGCCCGGGTGCGCGCCGTTGCCGTAAAGGTGCATTTCGATGTTGGGAATGTGCAGCGCCAGCATAGCGTTGAAATACTCTATGGCCCACATGGCGTGAACGGCATCGTCAGAGCCCGCACACACCAGAAACGCGGGCGGCACATTGCGCGGAATGGGCGGAGGCGTGCGATTGCGGGCGAAGGGCGACGGGCCAGGGTAGACGATGCCCACAAAATCGGGGCGCGATGTAGTGCCCGCGAACGGATCGGTGGGCGCGTCGTTCTTCTTGTCCCAATCGTCGTAGAGCACGGCCGCGGCGGCGGCCAGTTCGGCGCCGGCGGAGAAGCCCATCACGCCGATTTTGTTGGGGTCGATCTTCCAATCCTTGGCGTATGCGCGCACCATGCGGATGGCCTGCTGCGTGTCGTAAACTTCGTCGGTCTGCGGATTGTATCCATCGCTGCGCAGACGGCTGCGCAGGATGATAGTGTTGACTCCGAAATTGTAAAAGTAGGGTACGAAATCGGCGCCCTCGCTGCCGACGTTGAGCGTGTTGTGCCCGCCGCCGGCGATGAGGATGACGGCCGCGCCGGTGTTCAGTCCGCCATCCACCAGATGCACTTCGATGGACGGATTGTGGATGTGGATGATGCTGTTGACGCGCCCGGGCGCGGCGTGGCTCATGCTGTACTGCTCGGGAATCGTGATCTTTTCTTTGTTCAGATAAGGGGAATCGGGTGGAAACAGCGGGATTACGATGCCCCCTTGCAGAATGGGTTGCGGAGCGTACGGAGCGGAGGTCTGGGGCCCGGGTTTGGGCACGCTCATCGCTTCCGGAATGGGCGGGAGTGCGGCGTGCGGAGCCGCGGCTTCCTGCGCCCAAGCGGTCCCTATAAACAGCGCCAACGCGGCGACGGTCCTGTGCATTCCCAAACTATATCATTGGCCCGCGATCTCACTGGCACTTCATGGTGGACTTGCCCACAATGGCGCCGCCCGGCGTCATGGTCAGATTCAGCGAGCACTTGCCGATTGTCGCGGGAATGTTGGCCGTGACAGTGGCCTTGGTGTCGGAATAGAAGCAGCGCACGAAGAGATTCATGGTGCGATAGTCTTTGAGCTGCCACGCCAGCAGCGCGCTGCGTCCCTTCTGCGCCTCGTCGTCGGGCCGCAGGTCGTACTCTTCTTTTCCGGCGGTGCCGTTGTAGATTTTCGCCGTCTGGAACGCATGTTCGCTCTTCACGGCGTCGGCGTTCCAGCCGGCGGAAGGCAGAGCCTGTTCCATCACCGTAAGGGCCGCGGGACAGGCGAAGGGCACTTGGGTCTGGGCGCGCGCCGTGGAAATCAGCAGGGCGCAGGATAACAGCAACAGAGTGAGGCGCATGCCGGATTCTAGCGCATTTGGTTTCCGAATCGAGATTTACGAGGTCTGCTAACCGCGTACTTTGCGCGCCGATTCCGCGCCGAATACCGGAAGCGCGGCGTCGTTGAGCAGGCCGATCTGTTTGAGCACCGACGCCTGGTCCCAATAGATGTGCTCATGCGCCAGTTTGCCGTCGCGGAATTTCACGATGGCCACCAGCGCCACCTCCACATGCCGGTTGGTGGGGGCGACCCCCGGCAGCATCCAGGGCATCTCCTGCGTATGGGTGAACGAGAAGATCATTTCGTCCACCAGTTGGTCCTCGCCGATGGTGCGGGAGATGGGCGTAAGCGTGGTGTCGGGCGGCATGCTGGGGATGAAATCGCGCGAGTAGAATTCGCGCAGGGCGGGTTTGCCGGCGCCGCCGGTGAGCACCGGGACGTGGTTGACGTAAGCGTCTTCCACCATCGTGGCGAGTGTAGCTTCGGTATCGCGCGTGGCGAATTCGTGTTTGGTGTGCTCTTCCCAGAGCTGCCGGAGATCCTGAGACATGCAGGTATTGTACTCAAGACCTTATGGCCCGGTAGCACAGTCGCCGCCCATCCTCAGGCGCCGAGAACATCCGAGCGCGCAGATTACCCAGTTAGTCAGCCTTCAGGCACTTCACCGGGTCCACTGCCGTTACCCTTCTTGCCGGTAGATAGGACGCGGCGAGCGCGGCCACCAACAGCGTGACAGGCACAGCCGCAAAGGTCATCGGGTCCATCGGAGCTACCCCGAAAAGGATCGATTTCATCACGCGCGTCAGGGCTGCGGCAGCAACGACGCCGATCGTGATACCCATCGCACAAAGGCTCAGGCCGTAGCGGACAAACATCTGCCGGACATCGGCGGGCCGGGCGCCCAGGGCAAGCCGGATGCCGATCTCGCGTGTTCGCTGCGATACGGCGTAATCGATCACGCCGTAGATTCCGATCAACCCCAGCACCAAGGCCATCGCGCCCGCGATCCCCAGCATGACCAGTGTGAAGGATGTTCGGGCCATCGAACGGTCCACTGTCTCGCGCATGGTTTCGGGATTCGCAATTGGCAGCGCGGCATTCACCGACCACACTGCCTGCCGAATTTCGTTCAGGAGCGCCCCAGTGCCCGCGCGGCCCGTCCGAACCGTAAACGCCACAGCCCTGCTGGCTGCCGTTATCGGGGCGTAGTGCACTTGCCCAAAGATCGGCCAGTAGACCACCGCCGGCGCCGCTTCCTGAATGCCAATGTCCCGCACGTCCTCCACGACACCCAAAACCTCGCGCCAGACGTCGGCATCGTTGGCACGGACGCGCTTGCCCACCGCGGCCTGCGCCGTCCCCCACAACTCGCGGGCCAGGTTCTCCGAAACCAGCACAAACTTGCGGCCGCCGTAGATATCGGTCCAGGTAAGATCGCGCCCGGCCTCGATTCTGATTCCGAGCGAGCCGAACAACCCGGGCGACACGTTGACATACAGACGCATGGGCGGAACACTCCCCTGTGCGTAGCTCTGGCCTTCCTTGAGGATGCCGTCCCAATTGGGAGAAGCGCCATCCATTGGCAACGCGCTCGCAAATCCCACCGAGGCAACTCCGGGGATCGCAGCCACCTTGTCGGCGATTGACTGCTCCATTCGCGTTGCGTCTTCGTCGTTCCGGACCAGTGTTTGCGGCACAACCACACGAAAGGTCTGCACCGCTTCAGGCCGTTCGAAGCCTGGGTGAACGCTGCGCATCGCCTGAAACGTTCGAATCATCAGACCGGAAGAGACCAGCAGCACCAGCGCCAGGGACACCTGCACCACCACCAGCGTGCTCCTGGCGCGATGACGACCCCGGCTATGGCTCATGGTGCGTCCGCTGTCCCGAACGGTAAGGGAAACGCCCGGCCCCGCGTAGCGCAAGGCGGGTATAAGACCAAAGAACAGGCCGCACAGAATCGACACAATCGCGCTGAAAGCGAGGGCGTGTGAGTCCAGCCCGATTTCGGTCAGGCGCGGAAGGTTGGACGGTCCATGGCGCACCAGCACCCGCAATCCTCCGTACGCAATAGCCAGGCCCAACACTCCGCCGGCAGTGCCCAACAGAAGGCTCTCAACAACCAACTGGCGGACAATCCGCGCCCAGCCGGCCCCCAGCGCCGCCCGCAGCGCAAGCTCCGGTTGCCGCCCGTCCACGCGCACCAAGAGGAGATTCGCCACGTTGGCACAGGCAATCAGCATCACCATCGCGAGCGTTCCCATCACCACCCACAGCACGCCCCGGACATTGCCCACGACGCTCTCCCGCAAAGGCCGGATGTTCGGCCCGATCCGCCAGGAAGAAAGAAAGAGCTTCTCCGCAAAGCCGCCGTCGCCCGGAGGGCCCCCTGGAGTGGAGGCCCAGGACCGCGCCCAGATGGGAAGCAGCCGTGCGATATCCGCGCTGGCCTGATGAATCGAAATGCCGGGCTTCCGCCGGGCGAGCGATTTCAGGGCGAACCCCTCCAGAATTGCCTGCCTGCGGTCCAATTGCATGGGAAGGATGAGTTCGGCCGGCGTGTCCGCGATGCGAAAGCCCGCCGGCATGACGCCGACAATCTCACGAGGTATCCCGTCTACCAGAATCTTTCGTCCGATCGCCGACCGGTCTCCCCCAAATCGCCGCTGCCAATAGCCAAAGTTCAGCAGCACCGTGCCGTTCGCGCCCGGAACCTGATCTGCTCCCGTTAACGGCCGTCCGGCCTCCGGCTGCACGGCGAGCGTCTGCAGCAATCCATCGCTGACGAGGTTTGCGGATACCTGTTCGGGCTCGCCCAGTCCGGTTACGGTGACAGCGCGGTACGTCCAGACCCCCATCGATTGAAACGAACGGTTCTGTTCGGCGAAAGTGAAATGCATCGAAGTGGAGAGTCCCAGGCCCTGGCTGCTGAGGACGCCGCCCGCGCCGGGGGCCACCAGTCCCAGGTCCACCAGTTCCTCGGCATGGGGAAAGGGGAGAGGCTTTAGGAGCACGCTATTGATGACGCTGAATACCGCAGTATTGGCGCCGATCCCCAGGGCCAGCGTCAACAGGGCGACGGCGGTGAAGGACGGTTGGTTACGCAACCCGCGCAAAGCATATCGTACATCGCCGGAAATCGAATCGAGCCACTGGATACCATTCATGCGATAAATCTCCTCCCGTCGAGCCGTCAGATTGCCCGCTTGTCTCAATGCCGCTGAGCGAGCCTCATGCGGCGTCAGCCCTTGCGCCAGGAAGGCATCGGTCAGAGTCTGAAGATGCAACTCCATTTCCTCGCGCCACTCCCGATCCATGCGATCGCGATTCAGAAGATTTCGCCAGAACATGATTACGATGTCCGCATAACCAACTGAATGGCGCGCACCATTTTGTTGAACGCGCTCGACTCCGCTTCCAGCTGCTTTCTCCCCGCGGCGGTCAGGGAGTAGAAACGCGCCTTCCGGTTGTTTTCCGTAACTCCCCACTCGGCCTTCACCCATTTCTTAAGCAGCATCCGATTCAACGCCGGGTAAAGCGAGCCGTCTTCGATTTCGAGACCGCCTTTGGACCAGTCGTGAATGTGCCGGGCGATGGCATAGCCATGCAGCGGGCCCCGGCTGAGGCTCCCGAGGATCATCATGTATAAGGTTCCCGGGAGAAGATCTGGGTTTGTGGAATTGTCGCCCAAGTATGGAATACCTTTCTAGACTAGGTATAAGCGAGAATGAGATCGAAGTCAATCTGTTTCAGGCGGGCGGTCTCAGGGATGGACGAAAGTCAGCCAGTTGAGGCGTTGGGAGTTCAACTCCAGGTGAAGACAATCGCGTGTAGGAATACCGGGGGCGATATGCCAGCGGCGGCGGGGTGGAGATCTCAAGCCATGAAAATCGCGCTCTATCGGAACTTGGGGCGGCTATCCGAATCGGAATCGGCCCACAGTTCTGTTGAGGAGGAGACTTTATAATGGGGATACCGCCGTATGTGCCGCAATATCAGACCGCTGTTTAATTTCGATCCGCCGGTGACGCCCGATGAAGTGCGCGCAGCATCGCTGCAGTTCGTGCGCAAGATCAGCGGGTTTACCAAGCCATCGAGAGCGAATGAGGAAGCATTTGAGGCGGCGGTGGAAGAGATCGCCGGCGTTTCCAACAGGCTGTTGCACGCGCTTGCCACAAGTGCGCCGCCGAAAAACCGGGATGAGGAAGCCAGAAAGGCCAAATTACGGGCAGCCGAAAGATACGGAACTTAGCTAACTGCTCTAACTATGCCTCGCTGCCCGGCAGCCGCTCTCACTCAGTAACATGAGCCGCGGCAGCCAGGCGCGAGGAGCCTCCGAGGACTTACTTGGACGAAGTGCCTTCTTCGCTGAACTGAAGGGTGGTCTTGGAACCGGCCAGGTGGATCAACTTGATCGAATCCTCATCGCCCTTGCGGGAAGATTCCACACTGGTATAGCCGAATTTCTTGGCGGCGTCGTTATCGAGCTTCACGGGCACAACCACTTCCTTTTTGTGCGGCCCCGTAAAGATGGCCTTGTCGCCTTCCACGCGCACGGTGTAGTTGCCCTTGCCGAGCTCCACACCAGCCACTTTGGCGGTCGAAACGAAGGTTAGGTCATAAGACTTGGCGGCGAACACCAAGCTCGAAAACGTTAGCAGTCCAACGGCGAACAAAGATTTCCTCATGGGTATACAGTTCTCCTATTTAGATGTGTCGGTCAGTAAGTGTACTCGCCGTGTTTAATCAACGAGGGAGTACAGGGCGAGGGCGTATCGTTAGCGATTCTTGCCCCGAATCCAACCTGGGTTCACTATCAGGATAGACCGGCAGCCGAGGCGGAGCAAATTGAAAGTTTTTATGGTCTGGATTATGTCGAAGGATTAAGCAAATCTTAATGTTAGCGGTAAATTGGAGTAATTATAACATACTCGCATCCGCCTTGCCGATCGCACTTATGAGTCCATATTGCGGATAATCGATTCATGCGCCGTCCGCCAGCTTTCAAACGTGAGATCGTAATCCTTTATGAAGACGACGCCGTCATCGCCGTCGACAAGCCGGCCGGACTGCCCGCCGTGCCGATTCCCGGATCGGAGGCGCCCTCCGCACTTGCCATTCTCATCGCGGAGATGAAGCGCCAGCGTCAGCGGGCACTAGTGGTGCATCGCATCGACCGCTTCACTTCGGGCGCGCTGCTGTTCGCCAAGACGAGCTCCGCGCGCGATGTGCTGGTACGTCAATTCCTCAAGCACACGCCCGTGCGGCAATATCTCGCGGTGGTCCGCGGACGCGTGGAGGAGCGCGATGCGAAGCTCGTCCACTACCTGCGACGCTCTGGAATGTTCCAGCAAGTGAGCCGTGAGCAGGACCCCGAGGCGGCGCGCGCAGAACTCTCCTACACCGTCGAGCAGCCGTTGCGGCACGCCACCCTTGTGCGGGTCACGCTAGTGACCGGATTGCAAAATCAGATCCGCGTGCAATTGGCCGCCGCCGGCCATCCGGTAATCGGCGACCGTAAATATCGCGCCGAAGAAGCGGAAGAAAGCCGCATCGCGCGCGTGGCGTTGCACGCCGCGTACCTGGAATTCATTCACCCTGTCACCCGGGAGAAAGTGATCGTCGAATCGAAACTGCCGGGCGACATGCGCTCGCTGATTACTTCGCTGCACCGCTGACCGGCCGGCGATCAATCGAAGAGTTCAGGCTCCTGGCGGCTGATCATGTTCCACATGGGCTGGTATTGGAACCAGCCGTTGATGCCGCCGGCCACTTGGTCGCGCGTGTCGAGCGCGCACTGGTGTGAAATGTGCACCGGTTTGCCCACCGATTCAGCCAGCAATTGCGCCTGGCAACTCCGCTCCATGGTGATGAACCACCACGCCGCTTCGTCCACGCTGGCGCCCACGGTGAGCAGCCCGTGATTGCGCAAGATGACGGCTTTGCCCGTGCCCAGTGCGCGCGCGATGCGGTCGCCCTCGGACGTTTCGTAGACTACCCCAGTGAAATCGTCGAACAGCCCGTGGTCTTCATAGAACGCGCAGGAGTCCTGCGTGATGGGGTCGAGCAGGCGGCCGAGCGACGCCCAGGCCTTACCGTGGATCGAGTGGGCATGCGCCGCCGCTACGGCATCGGGCCGCGCGGCGTGGACCCGCGAGTGGATGGCGAAGGCGGACGTGTTGATTGGATGGTCCCCCTCGATCACCTGGCCGTCATGATTCACCAGCACCAGGTCTGAGGCGCGGATCTGCGAGAAGTGCATGCCGAACGGGTTGGCCCAGAACCAGTCGGGATGTTCGGGATCGCGCGCCGTGATGTGGCCGGCGACGCCTTCGTCGAACCCGAAGCGCGCGAACAGCCGGAAGGCGCCCGCCAGATGCACTTTGCGATGGCGGCGCTCCTCTTCGGCGGTGGCGAACACGGGCGGACCGGCGAGATCTTTGACTCTACCCGGAGCTTCAATCATACGGTCAGGATACTGAATTTTTGCGCGCCCGGGAAGAACCGCCTCTACGACGGGTAATACCCTTCGCGCGCCTGCACGCTGAGCGCTTTCTCGCGCGTCGACAGATGAACGCGGCGGTAATCGGTGGACGTGTTGGAACTGTCCGGCGTGAAGCCGATGCTGTACTGGCTTCGCAATTCCTCGGCGAGCGATTCGTACACCTTATCGATGGGCATTTTCTTCGAGACTTCGAAATAGCGGCCGCCCGTCTCACGCGAGAGCCGCTCCAGCACCTTGTGGCCGTCTACCTGTTCACGATCGCGGCCGCGCCCGCCGCCGAAACGGCCATGTCCGCCGAAGCCGCGATTGCCGTCGGGATCCTCGAAGAGAATGGAGTACACCAGGGTATCGGAGCGCTGCGCCGTTTCGACAGCCTTTTCGAGCGTGACCCTGCTGCCATTGTCCACGCCGTCGCTCAGCACGATGAGCGCCTTGCGGCCCTGCTGATTTTTGAGAACGTCGTTCGCGCCCAGGAAGACGGCATCGTAGAGGCACGTGCCGCCACCGAAACGCGGCATCGGGCTGCCGGGATCGTTGCCGCCGGGATCGCGCCGGCCGCGGCCCGGGCCGCGCCGTTGCAGTTGGCGGACGTCCAGCCGGTCGAGCGCCCGTTGTAATTGGACCTTCGAATCGGTCAGGTCCTGCAGCAGTTCCACTTCGAAATCGAAATGGATCACGAAAGCCATGTCCTTGGCGGGGCGCATCATGGTATCGAGGAAGCGATAGCTGGCGCTGCGTTCGTCCGGCAGCACGTTGCGCTCGCTGCCACTGGTGTCCACCAGCAGGCCGAGCGTCAGCGGCAGATCGGTCTCGCGCGAGAAGTAGCGGATGGTTTGCGGCTTTCCTCCCTCGTCGAGCAGGAAATCGTCCTTGGTCAGATCGGTGACCACTCTGCCCTGCTTATCGCGCACGGTGGCGAAGAGGTTGACCACTTTGACGGTGGTGGAATAGCCGGCCACGGGCGTGCTGTGCTGTGTTTGCGCGCACAGCAATCGCGCCGCCGGGAGCGACCCAAACACCCCCAGCAGGCTTCGCCTCGATATACCGGACATCTTTTAGGAGAGATGCGGGAAACGGGCGGCGGGTTACGCGTCAGCGCGTCATGGAGTACACGATGTAATTGATGCCCAGGCGGATGGCAAGGTCGGCGTATTGCGAGGGGTAGAACGAATAGTCGGCGTACTCCCAGGCGTCGCCCACGTCGGAATTGTAGGAGATGGCGATCATCACGCGGCCCTGGTCGTCATAGAGGCCGCGCCAGTGCGCGCCTTTACCGTCCTCGGGGCTGGCGGGGAAGCGCGGGCGCTTATAACCGGCTCGTATATGCGACTCGCCGGGGATCTGGAAGCGATCCTTCACATCGTAAACCGTGTGAAAGATGGGGTCGTCGTCCGGAATGTCGCGGATTTCGCGCTCGGGGAAAGCTCGCTTGATGGCTTTCTCGAAGACATCCCATTCGTATTGCCCGTGGAAATCGTCGGCCATGAAAAATCCGCCGCGCAGCAGGTATTCGCGCAGCGCCTTGCACTGTGCTTCGGTCAGTCCCCACTCCCCCACCTGCACGGCATAGAGCCACGGCCAATCGAACTCATCGCCCTCGTCCAAATTGACCACCTGCTCCACGGAACGCGTGTGAACGCGCGTGAGCCGGCGCACGGCCTGCGAGAAGTGGCGGTCGGCAGGCGGAAAATCCTGGCTCCAGTCGGAAATGCCGGTGTGCCAGTCGAGGTCGCGGCCATAATACCCGTTGACCTCGCCCGGTCCCGGTGGATACATCAGGCGGGCGAAGGCGAATTCGGTTTTTTCCTGGTAATCGGCCGGCAGGGGAATCTCGCCGATGCGATGCTCGATGCCGTCGAATTCCCGAAAGGGGCGCTGAAAGGCGAGCACGACGCCGGTTACGGCCAGGCCGCACGCCAGCATCGCAGGTGCCGTCCGGATCTTCATCCCTCCGCCTTACTCCCGAGAATATCACGGGCGGACTACGGCTTCTGCTTCACCAGGTCTTTGACAATTTTGTCGCCGGCGCTCAGCTCGATCGTCTCGGACTGGTAGTCGTCGAAGTTTACTCCGCTGAAATTATTCGTGTAGTCGTCGATCGCCGCCAGCTTGTACTTGCCGGGCGGGACGCGGAACTGATACGTTCCAGTGGAATCGGACAAGGCGAAATTCAGGAACGAAGCGTCGCCATCTTTCTTCAGGGCCAACCGCGCATTCGCCAGCGGCCCTTTGGAATCGCTCACCGTACCCGAGATTTCGCAATAGTTGGAACTGAGCGAAACGGCGATCGGGCCAGGCGGACCATTGCGTGCGTCCAGGATGTCGCCGTCCACTTCCGTGTCTCCGGCGCGCACCGATTGCACAAGCCCGACACGCCCAGCACCACTACACGGTATTGGGCCGGTTCCACTTGAGAAAGCGTGAACGTATCGTCGGAATTCACACTGGCGCTGGTCAAGCTAGCCAGTTGCCCATGCAAGGCAAACAACTGCACTGTTCGCGGCCTGGGAGGTATCGGCGGCGCGTCGCCATCGTCTGGACGACGGGGTCCCGTGGAGGCTTTGGGCGGCTCTCCTGCCGCCTCATCGTCGAAGCGCAAGTGCCCGGCGACGTCGAACGGTGCCATCAGGCGCAGTTCGATATGTTCCAGGTTGGTGGACGCGACTTCGATATCCACCGGAGCGGACCGGAGTTGCACCGGTCCCCATTGTTGCGCCTGCAGGGTATGCTTGCCGGGATCAAGCCGCCAGAAGGAGAACGTGCCGTCCGGCTTTACGCTCTCTAGTGCGAACGGCTGCGTCGACACCATCACATCGTTTACCCCCGGGGGGATGCCCAGGACTTTGCCGCTCACCTGCACGATGGGAACCCGCAACAACTTGATCTCGATCCCGCTGACTTCCGCACCCGCCGTCACCTCCACACGTTGCGCGGTCCCGGCATCCAGAGAGCCGGGGAAATACGTGGTGGCGTCCTGCAGTTCCGTGGTGCCGTCGGCGCGGATCTCGGGCGGGTCGTGCGAGTTTTGCGGCCAGGCTCGCACAAAATACTTACCCGGGAGCAGTCCCCAAATTCGAAATCGGCCCCCCTCGACCGTGACGAGGCCGCCCGAAGAATCCGAAGGCTTGCTTTCCGCCGACACCCGGACGCCCCGCACCGGTTCGCCCGCGCCGTTCACCACGCGGCCGGTAATGGCTCCGGGTCGGCATGAGGATGAATTTGACGCCTTCTTTGTGCGTGCCCGCGGAGAGTTCGACGATACTGCTATGGACCCGGTTCGCCGGTACGAACCCCACACGTTCCGCACCCAGGAAGCACCGGCCCGCCGGCAAGGGGCTGAGCGAAAACCTGCCGTTCTCATCGGTGAGCGCGCCGTAGGTCTGTTGGCCGTCCGGCAACGAACAACTGAGGGTAACGTGCGCGCGCAAAACCGGCACGCCGGTGACCGAATTCGTCACTGTACCCGCGACGCTGGAAGGCTCCGGCGCGGACTGCGCTGCGAGTGCCGCGACGGCAGCCAGCATCGCCGGGGCGCGAGCGAGCATATTACCGCGCCTCCTTTTTCTCGGGGATTTTACCGATTTCCTGGGCGGCGTCGAACACCCGCTTCATGAGGTCGTCGTGTTTGTCGTTGACGTTATACAGCGATGTCATCGTCGAAAAATCGACGGCCACCAGCCGGTACTGGCCTGGACGAATGGCTTTGAAACTGAAATTGCCGTCGCTGGTCTGGACTCTGTTGAGGTGCCTGGCGTCAACTCCGAGGAGGACCATGGCCGGCTCCGCGTAAGAGCCGCCGTCCTTGTCGAGCACGCGGCCCGAAATCCATCCACCATTGCGACTCACTACGATCTTGAGCCGCGATCCGCCTACGCCATGCGTAAAGTCAAGCACCTCGTCCGGCAGCGTTTTGTTATCCAGGTCGACTTCTTTGAGATACCCATTCTCCGGCATCGGGGCCACCACCGGGGTGAACTGTGACGGCGGAACGCCCGCGATGTGGAATGAACCGTCGGGCGCGACGTCTGCCGCAGGGTTCGCCTCGCCGAAGAAATCGTGCCAACCGGCCTGCTCCAACCGTACCGTCTGCTTCTCAGCCCGTCCGGCGGGGGCGTCGCCCAACACTTCCAGCTTGCCCGTGAGTTCCTCCGGGGGCGCCAGCGCCAATACCAGGGCAGTCCGGTCGGCGGCATCCAGGTGGAAGTCCATGGGGAAGCTTCGCAGCGGCGTCTTTCCCGCCAGATTAGCTGCCGACACCCGATAATAGGCTGCCTGCATTGCCGTGAAGTGGAAGCCGCCGTCCGGCGCGGTTTGCATCGCCCTGCTGTTAAAGTATGCGTCGGGCCTTTCGCCGAAAAGAAACATCACCAAAGCCTGGCCGTGCTCAGGGATGCCGGTTACCACGCCGCTCACGGTGAACAGCCGCGATGCCGCGCCTGTGCCGCTGCGCAGCTGGCGAATCTCGATTCCCGACAGGTCCTGCCCGGCTTCCACCTGGATTGCCGACTCCGTTCCGGCGTTTGGCGCGTTCGAGTAGAATGTGGTCATGAACGGGCCGCCGGCTGTGCCGTCAGTACGGATCTCCAGCTTTCCGCCGAATTGCTGCCCCTCCACCACCGCCTTCAGGTAATACCTGCCGGGACCGGTGAGAATATGAAACTCCCCGTGGTCATCGGTGCTCTGCAGAGTCTGACCGTGCAGAATGGAACGCTCCGCGCCGGAGTCCACAGGTTCCGGCCGCACGCTGACGTTTTGAACCGGATCGCCGTATTCATCCACTACGCGGCCCGCGATCTCGACCGCTCCGCCATTACGAGCCGGTAATCGGTCGGCTGCCCGAGTTTCACCGCCAACAAGGGAGCGCCTTTGGTCTCCTGCTGCACGTATCCGGCGCGCTCCGCGAACAGCGTGTATACGCCTGCCTTTAGATCGGAGGCGGAAAAATGACCGGCGTCGTCGCTGTCGACCCCGTAGACAGCACTTACCCTGCCGCCAGAGGCGAATTCGCCGGCCACCAGCCGGATATGGACACCGGCCAGCGGCTTGCCTGTCTGGTCGACCACCGTGCCGGCCACACTACCCTGCTGGGCCTGCAAACACCCCGCGACTTGCAGCAGAAGCGCGGCAAACAAGCGCATTCGATAGCACTATAGCGCAATCTGAGCGCCCTTACACGGCAGGTCTCGCACTTATAGGCGACTTACCAAGCCCCGTCGGGGCGGCCTTCTGCCTGCGCGGACTTCAGCCCCCGCCGCAGACTATACTTTGTGCTCTCTCAGCGCCATGCCGATCCGTCGCAATCCTTCGCGGAACATCGCCGAGTCCACTCCCATACCGACGCGGAAATGGTCCGTCATCTCGAAGAAGCGCCCGGGAACGGCCGAAGTCTCATGCTCCGTGCGCAGGCGTTGCAGAAACACCTCCGCATCGCCGCTTTTCAACTTGAGAAACGACGTGGTCCCCCATTCGGTGCGCACCGCCGACACCTCAGGATTCGCGTCGAGAAACTCCGTCAGCGCGGCACGATCCGCTTCTACCACCCGGCGCGCGCGATCGCGAATGGGCGCGAGATTCTGGAATGCCGCCACGCTCAAAAGTTCCCCGGGATGAACGCCGATCGACCCGAACACGTTCTTCAGTGCGTACATGGAGCGCGCCACCGCCGGGTCCGCGAGCACCCATCCGCAGCGTAGTCCGCTGAGGCCGTAGACCTTCGTCAGGCTGCTGGTGACCAGCACCTCCGGCCCGAATCGCGCGGATGTAGCCGGCGTGTTCTCGTACACCGCGTCGAGATACACTTCGTCCACCAGCAGCTTCGCGCCCACGCTGCGCGCGATATCGGCCACTTCGCGCAGCACCGCGTCCTGAACGAGCACGCTCGAAGGATTGTGCAGATTGGTGATCACGATCAGCCGCGTCTTCGATGTCACCACGCGGCGGATTTCGGTAGGATCGACCGCGTACGCGTCCTCCTCACGGCGCGCGAAACGCTTGATCGCCGCGCCCACGTATTGCGCCGCGTCCACCAGTAATCCATACGCCGGATGCTCGATGACCACCTCGTCGCCGGCATCGAGCAGTGTAGCCATCGCCAGGTAATTCGCCATCGACGTGCCTTCCGCCGTCACCACGCCCTCGGGGTCGACGCCGTATTTCTGCGCGATGGCTTCTTTCAGTGGCGGATAGCCGTAGCTGTTCGGTCCGTTGATTTCGAGCGTGCCGAAGTCGAAGGGAAGCTCGCGCAGCGGGAACGAGCCTACCCCGCTGGTTGCCAGGTTGATGGGCGCTTTGCTGGCCGTCTTGGCCCAATGCATGTAATTGGAATGTTTGTGGGTCATGCTTTCCGCCGGCGGCGGCTCCAATACAAATATACAGGGATGCCCGTGAGCAAAATCAACCAGCCTTTAACGGAATTGACGGGGTCGCTCCACACCGTGCTGGCCACGATCGCCACGCATGAGACCACGAAAAGCGCGGTGGTGTACGGATGGCCGGGCGTGCCGTGCACTTCTTGGGGGAGCACGCCCGCGTCGCGCCGGCGGAACACAAAGAGCGACGCCGCCACCAGCGCGAACAGGATGAAATCGACCGCCACCTCGTAATTGAGAATCTTTTCGTATTGCCCGATGAGCGCGGTGGCGGTGGCCGCGAGCCCTTGCGCCACAATCGCCACCGTGGGGACAGCGGTGCGCTTCGAGAGGCGGCCCAGGCTGGCGAAGAACAGGCCGTCCTTCCCCATGGCGTAATAAACGCGCGGCGCGGTCAGAATGCTCTGGCTGAGAAATCCCAGCGTAGAGATTGCGATCCCGATGGCGATCCACAGCGCGCCGGAATCGCCTAGCGCGGCGCGCATTACCGCCGTGGCGGGTGTGCGGGTGGCCGCCAGCCCGGCCGGTCCGAGCACTTTCAGGCAAACGAAATTGGCCGACAGGTAGAGCGCGATCACACCGCTCACGCCCAGCAGCAGGCCGCGCGAAAGGTCGCGTCGCGAATCGTGCATCTCCTCGGCCACAAAACTGGCGGTCTGCCATCCGCCGTAGGCGAATGCCACAGGAGTCATAGCCGCGCCCATCGCCGCGATCAGGCCGAAGCTTACCGGCTGGTCGAGCAGTGGCAGGGGATGGATGTGGCCGCCGCCGAGCACCAATCCCAGCACCACCATTCCTGCGATGGCCGCCGACTTCAAGACCATGAGCGCGCTCTGCACATTGCTGCCCCACTTCACGCCGAGACAGTTCACCGCGGTGAGCCCGAGCACCGTGACCGCGGCCAGCGCGCCATCGCTCCAGGAGGAGCCCGAGATCTCGCGGAAATATCGCGCGAACGTCACCGCTACCGCCGCCATCCCGCCCGTTTGCGTCACCAGCAGCAGCACCCAGCCGTAGATGAACGCGACCGAAGGATGATAGGCCTCGCGCAGGTAGAGATAATTTCCGCCCGCACCCGGCAGCCGGGTGGCCAGTTCCGCCCAGATGAACGCGCCCATCAGGGCGAGCGCGCCGCCCGCCGTCCACGCGCCCAGAATCAGAAACGGCGTGTGAACGTGCAGCGCCACCACATACGGATTGATAAAAATTCCCGAACCGACGATGCCGCCCATCACGATCATGGTGGCGTCGAAGAGTCCCAGTTGCCGCCGGGGAGCAATGTCCATTTACAGGGCTTCTAGTATATCGTGCCAGTAGTTCAACATTACTTTGCGCGGCCGCTTCGGCAGCATGAGCTGGATTTCCTTGCTGGTGGAACTGCCCACCATCGGCATGGCTCCGATGCGCGTGATGCGCCCGTCAAGGTCGATATAAATCGGCACGGGCATGACGAACGTCTGCGGCACTTCGCTCTGCGTGACCGTGGCCTTCAGCAGGCACTTGCCGCCGTCGGCATCGGTGAGCGTATAGTCGAGCTTATAGCGCGGTACCGGCGTGGTGTAGACCCATTCGTTGAAGAACCAGCTCATCTTCCCGTCTGCGGACAGTTTCATGCCCGGCGTCATGTGCTTTTCCACGATGCTTTCGAAGTCTTCGGTGGATGCGTTGCGGTTCATAAAGGTGCTCACGTAGTCGTGCATCATGTCCATGAACGCCTTGTCGCCGGTCTTGTTGTCCCACATCATCATGCGCAGCATCTGCAGCACGTAGGCGCCTTTGCGGTACACCACCGCGTCGTAGGCCGATTGATTGTGCGCGCTATCCATGCGCTCTCCCAGCCAGACCGGCCCGGCGTCGTTGCGGCGATTGCCGAAGTTATTTTTTTCGAGCAGGTACTGGCGCGCGCTCTGCCAATACTTCTGATATTTATCCGGCGTCTTCTCGGTGAGCTGCAGGTAGACACCCGCGGAGAAAGTAGCGAAGCCTTCCGAGAGCCACTGGTCGTGATAAGTCGACCATCCCACCATGTGTCCCCACCATTGGTGCGATACCTCGTGCGGCGTCACCTCATCGACGAAATCCGTCAGCCCCTGCTCGATCCGGTTGAGCAGCATGTAGCGCTGTGTCGGGTCGAGGTAAGCCCATAGCGGCAGATAAACCAGCGTGGGCCACGACTGCCCGAAGTTGAACTCCGGCTGCTGCGTGACGGAAATGTGGTTGAACTCCGATTTGCCGAACCATATGTCGTAGATTCGCTCCGCCACTTCCGCCTCGCCCATGGGAAGGTCCATCATGCTGGCGGGCGAAAGGCTGCCGACCGCCGGGTTATCGCGGGCCATGGAGAGCGCATCGGGCGGCTCGCTGTTGGCGTAGCCCTCGGTGACGAAGCCCGAATCTTTGTCAGTGAGCTTCTTGGTTTTGAAGCTGCCGTAATTGAAGCCGGCGATCGCGATGGGCGTATCGGAGATCCAATGAGTGCAGGCCGTGTCCTTCTCGTTCCACTGTTTTTCCAGGTTGCCGACCGACACCAGTGTGTACTGTTTGGGCACCTTGAAAGTCAGATCGTAACGGGCATGGTCGCGGAAGGTGTTGACGTTGGGATACCAGCTTTCGCGCGCGCCCACCGAGAAATTCCCTCCGCCTTCCTTGCGCACCACCTTATCGCCGATATATTCGATGGTGAGCTCATGCCCGCTGCCCTTCGCCATGGGCTCCGGCATGACGACATAGAAACTGGCGTCCTCCTTGCGCTCTTCCTGGATAAACGGTACGTCTTTGCCGCCGCTGGTGACGGACTGCACGCGCAGGTTCGGCAGCAGCGCGAATTTGACGACGCGATCTCCATCGGTAACGGCGTGAAATTGCAGCTCGGTGCTCGCCGTGAAGTGATCGTTGCGGGCGATGGTGGTCTCGATCTTATAGCGATCGGCCTGCACCATATTCTTGTTTTCGTCTGAGCTGGCGGTGTTGCCGTTGATTTCCTGCACCAGGTGCGAGAGGTACCAGATGCCCTCCTGGGTGGCCTCCGGATCGACATTGATGACCGCTACTTCCTCCGGCGTGGCTAACTCCTGAAAGGCGCCGCGCGGCCGTACCTCGAATCGCAAATCGGGATGCTTCTTGCCGTGGAGATAGGCGCTGAAGAAACCGGCGGCTTTGGGATTATAGAGGTCCGTGAGGACATCGGCTTCTAAGTTGTCCATGGAGACGTCGGTCAGCAGGTATTCGAGCATGGAGCGCGGCTGGTCCAGGCGCGACCGCAGATGCTTGCGATAGTCGCGCAGGACGTCTGCGAGCTTGGGATCGTTGGCATGCGACTTGGCGGCAGCGCGAATTTCTTTTCCGGTATCGTCGGTGAAGCAGAAGAGCGCGCGGTCGAAGGTCTCGGAGACGGCGATCTGGCCCGTCAGCGTCGCCATATAGTTCCGGTCGATGGCGGAGCGCGGCGTGAAAGTGAATTCGCCTTCTCCTTCGAAGACCGCGATAGTGTCGCGGCCCATGGCGGGCGCGGTGAAAGCCAGCGAACCGCTCTTCAGCGTGATCACCCCGGTATCGCGCTTGATCACGACATTTTCGATGACCAGCGAATCCGCCAGCGCTGCATCGCGCATCGATTTATATACTGGATCGCTGGCCGCGAACGCGGCAGAGAGAAAGACCGGGACTACCCCGGCTCTTATCACTTTCCGGGAAAATGACATTCGTCAGTAGTAACAGATCTTACGTCGCCGCACAACCCAAGTAGGGCGAAGCAATCGGAGGCGAATGGGGAAATTCGCCTCCTCTGGCGACAACTTACTGGATCGGGATGGCGAGAGTATTGCTCTTCACGCCGTTCACCGTCAGGTAAAACGGAACGGAGATGCCGGAAGGTGCGCTGCTATCCAGCCGGAACTGGACGGCATCGACACCTGCCTGCCCGGGCGCTGCGAAGGACGATTCCGGCGAAAAGACAGCTTCACCGGCCTGGATTGTTACCGGGTCAAGAAGCAGGAAACGGGGCGTCGCCGGGATGGCGAGAGCCTCCGGCCTCACGCGGTCGGTCGGTCCCAACCCCGTGGCGTAAACGGTAATCAGTTCGCCTTGCCGGGCGGGAGAGGCGCCGGACACAGGTGTGCCGTCTTCGTGGACTGCCATGGCGTAAGTCTGCCCGTCGAGCACCACCGGGAACAGACCCGGAGCGTTGCGCACTACCGAGAAATCGGCCGTGACATCGGGCATTCCCTCCGAACTCAGGGTGAGGCTGTGGTTGCCCAACGGGAGATCGGACGGAATCTGGAAATTGATCTGTTCCGGCGAGGCGAAGTAGAGCGGCAGGGTTCGCGCCCCAATATGTACGGTTACGCCGGCCAGAGTTTTGGCCAGCCGGCTGGCCGGTGCCGCCGCACTTTGTGAGGCCAGGTTCTCGCCATATATCGACGCCACCGAACCGGGCGCCACTCCGGCAATGGAGCCACCGCCGGCGCCATTCGTAACTCCTCCGCGCCTCAGGACTGGCGAGCCCGCCATCATCGCGGTGACGCTGTGCGGAATATTCATGGACAATGACGCACTGGGGTCGGTGCCGGAGAGGTCGCCGGCCCAACCGTTGAAGCGATACCCCGGCCTGGCACTTACGCGAATGGAGACCTTGGTCTGGGAATCGTAATATCCGTCGGCGGACGACGGCGAAAGTCGCCAGCTAGCGCCTTTGGTAGGGCTCGCATTGGCGGAAAGGCTGTTCATTAGATGATAAGTAGCCGTAAGCGACAGACTGGCCGTATTGAGCGTACCTACCCAATCGCCTGCTACCGGCGCGCCGCTGCCATTCGACCACCCGAGAAGGCTCTGGCGCGATCCTGCTCCCATGGGCACCGATGCCGGTGCGCTGACGTGTACCTGCGCGCCGGGACTCAGGGTGAGGCTGCACGGCGTAGTGCAGGTGGACCCGTTGACCGTCACGGCCTGCCCGGAGATGGTGCTGTTCACCGTCACTTTACCCTGCTGGCTGTAGAGCGCGGTCATGCGGAAACCGTTAATATCCGCGCCGACGGGAATCACCACCGTGCGCGTGGGACTGGTCACGCCATCGTCCCAGGATTGGAAAATCCACTGCACGCCATGCGAATCCGCCACCGGGCTGCTGGCCGTCACGGTGTGCGTCGAGCCCACGCCCCATATGTAGGAGTAAGGCGGCGGCAGCACCTGTTGGTCGACTACTAACGCGAGATTTGGAGGCGATGTAATAAAGAAAGGATACGCCGCCGGGGCATAGTTACAAGTCAGGGTCTGCGGACTGGTATTATTCCCCACTACATAGGTGTGAGTCTGGGAACCCCCATCGCTGAACGAGGAGAATACCCAGCGTTTGCCGGTATCGTCGTTGGTCAGGTTCAGGCCGCTTACCATGTGGCTGGTCCCAACGCCCCAGTCGAGAGTCTGCGGCTGATTCGTGAAGGCGTTGTACGTCATCAGGGTGCCGTCGGCGTAGAACGTCAGATTGGGCGGATTGGTGGCCAGGGTGACGGGCTTGGCGGCATTGAATATGGCGGTCGCCGTGGTGGGTCCGTTTACGACAGCGGTGTAAGGCTGATAGAGCGAGACCACGCTGCCGCCAATCTGCCACCCGGCGAAAATCCAGCCAGGGTTCGAGACGGGCAGCAGGGCCTCGCTGGTGGCGGCCGACACCCAGATGGGCGCGGCTGTGGCGTTCGACCCGTTGACCGTGATAGTCCCGGGTACGCTTGAACACGGCGAGGGGTTGCAGGCTACCGCTGTGCTGAACTGATACTGCACGTTAAACTGGGCCGTGAAGCGCGTGCTGCCGACGTTGCCGATCACCTGCACCGTGGGCTCGGAGCTGCTGCCGTTGGCCCACGTCCATTGCGTGAACTGCCACTGTGTGTCGAAGGTCCGGTTGTAGGAGAACCCCACGCCCTGCGGAACCGACAGGGTGTGCTGGCTGCCTACCGGCCAAAACGCACTCATGGCGTTGAAATAGGTGGCGCCGTCGACCGAGAACTCGGGGCCGCCTGGGTTTGTCAACACGGTGGTCTGGGTGCCCGACTGCGCATGCGCCGCCGGAACGAACGCCGCTACCAGCAGCACCGCGGGCAGCGCGAAAAATCTCAGTTGTTGTTTCCTCATGGTTCAGGTATCCAAAGGTGCCGGAATGCTGCGTGGGCGCACGCCGACAGCCCTTTCCCACTCGTGAAGTATAGGTGTAAATATGCGGAAATACACGGCTAACTTTGGTAATGCGTCGCTTATTAGCCATTTCGATCATTGATTCCCTGGCTTGGCGGGCATGTAATCGTATCGTTTGACGAGTCCACCTATGCGTTACTACGGTTTCCTGATTTTAATCGCCTCCTCGGCCCTGACTATTGCCCCTACGCCATTGCCCGCCGCGACGTTCGGGACGGTTGTCGCCGTGGGAGGACAGGCCTCCGACGAGGCTCTCGATGAAACTCGCGGTTTGTTGTATATCGCCAACTTCACGGCGAATCGGATCGACGTCATGTCGACCGCTACCAATACGATTCAAACCTCGATCAATGTTGCCGCCCAGCCCGGCTCGCTGGCGCTGTCGCGTGACGCCCAATATTTATTGGTGGCTCATTTTAACAACGCAACTCCACCGGTGCCGAGCGGAAACCTGCTTACGCTGATCCATCTTTCGGATAACACGCAGCGCACCTTTATTACCGGCGATCCGCCCCTCGGCGTAGCATTCTTCGCCACGGTTCCTGACAATGGATCGGCTAACCTGAGCGGTCCCGGTATGGCGTTGGTAGTCACCACCACCGGCTTCTATACCTTAGATCCTGCCTCCGGAATCCTACAGGTAGTAAGCACGTTGACTAACTTAACCGTCGCCACGCCCGTTCCGGTGCCTACGTTCCCGGGACAGATTCTGCAGACGGCCCTGGCCACGTCCGGCGATGGTACGGTGATCTGGGGAATCGGCGGAGCCGGTACCGGCACGCAGGTCATCTATCAGTATCACGCGCTCACCCACAGCTTATACGCGGAAGGCTACGTCTCGTCGCCGCCGATGTTGCCGCGCGTGAGCGTGAATAACGACGGATCCTACGCCATGGTCGGCTGGATCCTCATGAATTCTTCTTTCCAGACGCAATCGAAATACCCCAACGTGGTTACTTCCACCAATGTTACCGGGCACGCCTTCGATTCCGCCCACGGCATCATCTACGGTCAAATCCCCGATTTATCCCAGCCATCCGGCCCACCCTACACTGCCTCACCCGCGGCAGGTTCGACGTCCTCCGTCAGCCTGCCCACACTCCTGACTATGGCGAGCGATAATCTGACAGTTACCGGCCGCGTCTATATTCCCGAGAATATTATTGGCCGCACTGTCCTGAATTCCGCAGGTACCACCTTATACGCCATTTCCGACAGCGGTGTTACAGTGTTTCCGGTAGGGTCGCTCAACCAGGCGCACCGCCTCGCATCCGATCACGAAGACGTGATGGTTTCCACCACCTTCTGTGACCGCAGCGCCGTGCAGCAGAGTTTCACCCTCAGCGATCCGGGCGGGAATAAGACCGATTTCACGATTTCCACTGCGCAGCCGGGCGTAACCGTTTCGCCCAGCAGCGGCATGACCCCAGCCACCGTGACTGTGACCATCGATCCCGGGCAGTTCCAGACGAAGGGAACCATGGCCGTGATGTTGAATATCGGCTCCAGCACGGCCGTCAATGTGGTTCCCACAGTGCGCCTGCTGGTAAGCAACCCCGACGAATACCAGCGCGGCTCGGTCGTAAACGTTCCGGGCACTCTCACCGACATCATGCCTGACCAGGCCCGCAATCGTTTTTACGTTTTGCGGCAGGACAACAACGAGCTCGAGATCTTCGACGGATCGACGAATCAGAGGATCGTGGCGTTGCGCACCGGCACCACTCCCAGCATGATGACCATGAGCAGCGACGGCAATTACCTGCTGGTTGCGAATGACAATTCGCAGTTGATTTCGGTGTTCGACCTGAACGCCTTGCAGCCGGTCTCGCCCATCGTGCTGCCGGGTGGCCATTACGGCCACTCCATCGCGGCCTCTAACAACGCCGTCTTAGTGCTGGCGAATAACAATGCCGATGGCACGGGCGTAATCGACTCCCTGAACTTAGCGTTGCGTACCGCCACCGAATTACCCGCGCTGGGCGTTTTCCAGAATAAATTGTCCACTACCGCGGTGCTGGCCGGTTCGCCCAACGGCAATAACATTTTGGTCGCCGATCCGGATGGCACTGTAATGTTGTATTCCGCCGCTGCGAACACGTTCACAGTCGCCCGCCACGATCTGCAAGCTCTTTCGGGGGCCTTCGCGGCGTCTTCCTACAACACGTTCGTGGTGGGCAGCAACGTTTTCAACGCTTCGCTCGTGCCGCAGGGCACCTTGGGTTCTTCCGGCATCACGTCCGGCTTTGCCTTCACCGGACAGGGCGGCTACCAGTTGGCGGCAGCGTCGCAATCCACCGCCGGTGTCATCCAGAATCTGTCGTCGCTGACCGGCCAGCAAAACTCGCCCACTGCGGTGGTGGAAGCGCCCGTTCTGCCGACCCTGCTATTTAATTTCACCCGCACGGTCGCGCCCATGCCCTCGGCCGGTACGGTGATCGCGCTCACCACTTCGGGCTTCACGGTGCTCTCTTCGAATTACGCCGCGGCCACCGCGCCGCCGGCCATCGCCAGCGTACAGAATGCCGCCGACGGTAGCACCTCGGTCGCCCCTGGCGGTCTCATCAGCGTGTACGGTTCGCAGTTGAGCGCGAACAGCATCGCGACTTCGCAGATCCCGCTTCCCACCGCGATGGGCCAGTCCTGCCTGGTAGTGAACGGTACGCCCATCCCGCTGTTGTTCGTCTCTGCCAGCCAGGTGAATGCGCAGTTGCCGCTGAATATGGGCGGGAACGTCAGCATGAGCATCCATACGCCGGCGGGTATCAGCAATAACTATAATTTCGTGGTCGCGAGCTCCGCACCCGCGGTCTTCCTTTCGGGAGCCGCCGGGCCGGAAACCGGACTGGCCACTATTTTCCGCGCCGATAACGGGCAGTTGGTCACCCCCACCAACCCGGTCCACGGCGGCGACATTCTGGTGATCTACCTCACCGGCATGGGTCCGACAAGTCCCGAAGTCCAGGCCGGGCAGCAAACGCCTCCCACGCTGCTGACTTCGGTGATGGAGACGCCCTCGCTCTCCCTGGGGACCAGCGGCCTCGGCATTCAGTATGCCGGCCTGGTGCCCGGATATATCTCGGGGCTCTATCAAATCAACGCCGTCGTACCCAAAGGCGTTGTGGCGGGATCCAGCGTACCGCTGGTCATCAGCCAGCCGGGCGGGTCTACCTCGCTCAACGTCCGCGTAGTCAATTAACAGGAGAATCGCATGAGAAGGATCGCAGTAAGCATTTTGTTTGTGGCCGCGCTGGCCGCGAGCTGTTTCGGACAGGGATGGGAATTCGGCGGGTCCGGTGGCGCCGGTTTCCTCAGCAACGTCAACGTCTCCAGCCCCGCGGGTTCGGCCACGGCCGGTTTTGAGTCGGGCGGCGCATTCGGCGGCTACATCGGGCAGAACCTCTACCCGCACTGGAGCGGCGAACTTCACTACATGTATCTCCAGAACGACCTGCATATCGACAGCGGCGGCACCAACGCCAGGTTCTCCGGCAACGCCCACGTGCTGCATTACGATATGCTCTACCATACCAATCGCAAGGGCTCGAAAATGCAGGCATTCGCAGCAGTGGGCGGCGGCATGAAGATCTTCCGTGGCACGGGTGCGGAAGCGGCCTATCAGCCCAATTATCAGTTCGGCTACTTGACCAAGGCCCAGCAGTTGAAACCCATGGGCGACTTCGGCGCCGGCCTGCGGTTCGAGCTCAAGCCGCATGTATTCATGCGCCTCGAATTCCGCGATTACATCACGCCGTTCCCCTCGCAGATCATCGCTCCGGCCCCGGGCGCGAAGTACGGTAAGATCCTCAACGACGTTGTGCCGATGGCCAGTATCAGCTACGAGAAGTAGAGTCACGGGAGAGAGCGCAGAGCAGCATCATTAGGAGCTTCTCTGCGCTCCCCCTCAGTGAGTTGCAACCCGCCCTTCCCTCGGGCGGGAAATCCAGTTTCTCTCTCTCGCAAAGCCGCAAGGACACAAGCCCAACCCGCCGTGCGCTTTCCCCTCTGCAAGGGTCGCCCACCCGATGGATGCCGGCGTCGCCGCCGTGTGATGTGAACGGAACTCTCACGCAAAGCCGCATGGTCGCAAAGAACCCCACGATGCCCGGCCTGGTCTTGCCAGCTCCCGCAATACACGCCCGCACCCCGATCGGCGACAGTAATGGGACTATTTACTTCCTTGTGCAGTCAATCTCTTCGCCAGCAGCAGATTCGACGTCACCTTGCCGAATCCATAGCCTAGCCGCAAACTGAGAGGCTTCACGCCCCCGGCCACGTATGCCTTGCGAAGGTCTGGCTGTTCCAGAAAGGCGAAGCTGCCGTAGGGCTTGGTGTATTCGCCGTAGAGCTGTACTTTCCAGGTGTCGGGCGAGAAGAAGTGGTACGGCACTCCGGAATCGTCCTGAAAGATCGCCGCGCTGTAATCCACTACCAGACTGCGGATGGTGGAGAACTCATCGTGGTGAGTCATGTAAGACGTAGCCTTCAGCAGCGTGGTGTGCTCCGGCATTGTCTTCACGAACTGCAGGAACCCGGTGTTGCCGGCGAGGTGTTTATTGTCGAGATTGAGTGACAGGTAGTAGAGGCGATGGATGGACTTGTCGCCGTCCTCGCGGAATTCGATCGCGAATCCCTTATTGGCATACTTCGATTCGACGTGCGCGTTGCCGGGCCGGTCGATCACCTGCCCCTGCTCGTCCAGCCGTACATATTTATATCCCAGCACCGTGTGTTGGGTTCGTACCAGCAGCAGCAGCACCGGCACCAGCAGGCCGTCGGTGATCTGGCCGCGGAACTGGCTGTCCATCTCGCGCGTCACGAAGAAGCTCTTGCCCAGCTCGGATGCCACCGTCGTGCGGATGCCGGAGAGGTATTCCCCTAGGTTCCGTTTCTCGAGTTCGTCCTTGGTCGGCACCGACCCGGCGGGTTCCAGCGCGACGAAGTTGTACGTGGGCGCCTGCGGGAAACAGATGGTGGCCGTTAGAGCATCGGGACCGCTGAACGGATAAAACAGTACATGTTGGGCGAATGGCTCGTCGGAAAGTTCGCTCTTCTGGAATTCATGCAGTCCGCGGATCAGCTTTTCGTCCGCCCGTTCCCACGCGGCGTCCATGAGTTGGTGGTGGGTCTTCCATGCAGCGTCGGATTCCAGCGCCGCGAAGGGACTGCCGGACGTTCCGGGCATGCCCGCCAGGAACCTGGCGGTGTCGTCCGCTTCGCGGTCGGGCGCGATGGTATCGCTCCACTTCGGGGGCGCGTCGCTGGTGGCAGCCGCTTTGGCGACTGACGGGGCGGGCGTTTTCTCGCAGCCCAGCAATAAAAGCACTGGCAACGCCAGCAAAATACACTTACCTTTTAGGTGCAACAACGAACCTCCGGGGGGTTTCCCAACCTCCTCACCATTGTAGGGTGGAGCGGCCCGCGGAACAACTGGCGCTGAACCGGGACACGGATTGCTACACTTGCCTTAGCGATGTCTGAGCCCCACATTCGCGTTGAAGCCCTCTCCAAGGTCTACCAGTCCGGTGGCGCCGACCTGGTAGTGTTCGAGGGTGTCGATCTGCATGTCGCCCGCGGCGAGATGTTGGCGCTGGTCGGCGAATCGGGCGCCGGTAAGTCGACATTCCTCCACCTGTTGGGCGGCCTCGACAGGCCTTCGAGCGGTACGATATACTACGGATGTACAGAAATTTCGAACCTTTCGGACTCGGAGCAGGCGGATTTTCGCAACCGGGAAATTGGGTTCGTCTGGCAAATTCACTACCTCTTGCCGGAGTTTACGGCGCAGGAAAACGTGATGATGCCCTTATTGATTCGGGGATGTGCCCGCTCCCAGGCGGCCTCCGAGTCTCTAGCGAGGTTAGATGAAGTGGGTTTGCGGGCTCGGTCGTCACACCGTGCCGGTGAGCTTTCGGGCGGAGAGCAACAGCGCGTGGTGCTCGCCCGGGCTCTGGTGGGCCGGCCGCAGGTGTTGCTGGCGGACGAACCTACGGGGAACCTCGATTTTCGGACCGGGGAAATGATATTTGAACTCCTGGCTGATCTGCACCGCTCGCACCAGCTCACCTCGGTATTCGTCACTCACAACCTTTCGTTCGCGCGGCGTTGCGACCGCGTCCTGGCCATGGAAAAAGGCGGCTTGGTACCTGCCGCCCGAAACGATTCGCAACGCGATCGCGGTACGGGGTATCTTTAGTTGTTAGGGGGCTTTCGCTTTTATGTTCGAGCGTTACACGGAGAAGGCGCGGCGCGTGATCTTTTTCGCGCGGTATGAAGCCAGCCAGTTCGGCAGCCCATATATCGAAACGGAACACCTGTTGCTAGGGTTATTGCGGGAAGACAAGGCTCTGGCCAACCGCTTCCTGCGTTCCCACGCGGCGGTGGAATCGATCCGCAAGCAGATTGAAGGACACACTACCATACGGGAGAAGGTTTCCACGTCGGTAGATTTGCCCCTGAGCCACGAATGCAAGCGCGTTCTGGCATATGGTGCGGAAGAGGCCGAACGGCTCAACCACAAGCACATCGGGACAGAACATTTGCTCCTCGGCCTGCTGCGCGAAGAGAAGTGCTTCGCCGCCGAAATTCTGCACGAACGCGGCCTGCGGCTCACCACCATCCGCGAAGAGCTGCAGCGTTCGCAAAGTGAAAAAGTAGCATCGGCGCGTCCCAAGGAAAGCTCGCTGCTGGCCGAATTCAGCCGCGACCTCACCCAGGCCGCCATGGATAACACGCTCGACCCGCTCATTGGCCGCGATTACGAGTTGGAGCGCGTGGTGCAGATTCTCTGCCGCCGCACTAAGAATAATCCGGTGCTGATCGGTGAGCCCGGCGTCGGCAAGACCGCCATCGTCGAAGGGCTGGCGCAGCGCATCGCCGAGGGCGACGTGCCCTCCTTCCTGGCCGATAAGCGCATTCTGGCGCTGGACCTCTCCCTGATCGTCGCCGGCACAAAGTATCGCGGGCAGTTCGAAGAGCGCCTCAAGACCATCATGAAGGAACTGATGGAGAACCAGAACGCCATCATCTTCATCGATGAGCTGCACACCCTGGTCGGAGCCGGTTCGGCCGAGGGTTCGCTCGATGCCGCCAATATTCTGAAGCCGGCGCTGTCGCGCGGCGAGATCCAGTGTATTGGCGCCACCACCCCGTCGGAGTTCCGCAAGTCGATCGAGAAGGACCGGTCGCTCGAACGCCGCTTCCAGGCCGTCAAGGTGCCGCCGCCAAGTGAGAGCGACGCTATCAAGATCCTCTTCGGAATCAAGGACCGTTACGAGAAGTTCCACGCAGTGGCCTATACGGACGATGCCGTGGAAACCGCCGTCTACACTTCCAACCGCTACATTCCCGACCGCTTCCTTCCGGACAAGGCCATCGACCTGATCGACGAAGCCGGCGCGCGCGTGAAGCTGCGCCAGACCACGCTTCCGGCCGATCTCGCCGACATCCAGAAGCGCATCAAGTTCATCGTGCACCGCATGGAAAACGCCATTGCGAATCACGAGTTCGAGAAGGCGCGCTTCTATTCCGACGAAGAGCGCAAAGAGCGCGAGAACATGCGCCAGTTGCGCGAGAAGTACAACCTGGACGATTCCTCCACCGGGTGCGTCACGAAGGACGATATCGAAGACGTGGTCGCGCGCTGGACCGGCGTGCCCATGACGTCGATTAAGGAAGAGGAAATCACCAAGCTGCTGCGCATCGAAGAAGAGCTGCACAAGCGCGTCATCAGCCAGGAGAAAGCCATCTCCGCGCTGGCGCGTGCCATCCGCCGCTCGCGCGCAGGTTTGAAATCGAGCGCCCGGCCAGCGGGTTCGTTCCTCTTTCTGGGGCCGACCGGCGTCGGCAAAACGGAAGTGGCGCGCGCCCTCGCCGGCTTCCTGTTTGGCAGCGAGAAGAGCTTAGTCCGCTTCGACATGTCCGAGTACATGGAAAAGCACTCGGTCTCGAAGCTCATCGGTTCGCCTCCCGGATACGTGGGCTACGAAGAGGGCGGCCAGCTCACCGAGCGGGTGAAGCGCAATCCCTACTCGATCATCCTGCTCGACGAAATCGAGAAGGCGCATCCCGACATTTACAACATCCTGCTGCAAGTGTTTGAAGATGGCCAGTTGACCGACGGCCTCGGCAACCAGGTGGATTTCAAGAACACCATCATCATCATGACGTCGAACCTGGGCGCCCGCTTCCTCGAAAAGCGCGGCCACCTGGGCTTCTCCACGCCCATGGGCGAAGGCGTCTCCGCCAAGATCGAAGACATGGTGCGCAGTGAGGTGAAGAAGGCGTTCAATCCCGAATTCCTCAACCGCCTCGACGAAGTGATCCTCTTCACTTCGCTCACCGATGACGACCTGATCCAGATCATTGACCTGCTGGTGATCCAGGTGAATTCCAACCTGATCGCCAAACAGGTGAAGATCCGGCTGGCGCCCGACGCCGCCAAGTACATTCTCGACAAGACCTGCGGCGACCGCAGCTATGGCGCCCGTCCGCTGCGCCGCGCCCTGCAGAAGTACATCGAGGATCCGCTTTCGGAGGCGCTGATTCAGGGCTCGCTGCCGCGTCCTTCCGATCTCGAAGTTTATCTCGGCGATACCGGCATCTATTACCGCCAGCTTGCTTCCGAAGGGGAGACGCCCGTGGTCGCCGGTAGTGTGCCCGCCGAGACGCCGGCAGGCACGCTGCTGTTCACCTTCGAGTAAATTCCGGACCCTGCGCGCCGCCATTACCGGCGGCGCGGGCGTGCGGGGCGCAGGCGCCCGGTGTTACGCTCAAATTTCATGCGAAGATTTCTGCTTTCCGTTCTGTGCACCACTCTGCCCGCGTTCGGCTGGGGTGTGGAAGGGCACAGCCTGATCGCCCGCATTGCCTGGATGCAGTTGACGCCGGCAGTGCAGGCTCGCGTCAGCGAGATTCTCGGACCGAACGTCACCCTCCAGTCCATCGCCAGTTGGGCCGACAACATCCGCAATCAGCGCCGCGATACCGGACCCTGGCACTACATCGATATCCCCATCGACAAGCCTCATCTCGATATGGCGCGCGACTGTCCCAAGGGCGACTGCGTCGTCGTCAAGATCGAGAGCTTCGAGAAAATACTGCACGACCCGGCCACTCCGCCCGAGCAGCGACGCGAGGCGCTGATGTTTCTGGTGCACTTTGTGGGCGACATGCACCAGCCGCTGCACAGCTCCGACAACAAGGACCAGGGCGGCAACAAAGTGACCGTCCAGTTTGGCGAGCCGACCTCCGGCCGCCCCTACAATCTGCACAGTCTGTGGGACAGCGGACTGCTTTCCAAGATGGGCAAAGAGGACGATCTGTTCGCGGTCTACTCGCGCGAATCGGAAAAGCACGCTAGAAAGTGGGACAAGGGGACCGTAGAAGATTGGGCCGAGCAAAACCACAAGATCGCCCAGAAAATCACCTATGGCAAACTGCCCAAGGAGCCGGCCGGACAGCCCGAGCCCATTGAGGCGGCCTACGAGAAGAAGGCCGGCGCGGTCATTCAGGAGCAGATTGAAAAGGCGGGTGCGCGGCTGGCATTCGTATTAAATCAGACTTTGCAATAGAATAAGGGCATGCTCAGAGAGTTTGACGAGAAGCCGGCGATACCGCTGTGGCTGCTAGCCGCGGCGGCGGTGGCGATGATGGTCCACCTCTATCTGATCTTCATATGGGTGCCCACTGAAGCCACCATGGGCATCGTGCAGCGGCTGTTTTATTTCCACGTGCCGGCGGCAGTGGCGCAGTTTACCGCCTGTTTTGTGGGTGGTATTGCGGCCATTCTCTACCTGGTGAAGCGCGACCCACGGTATGACGACCTTTCTCTGGCGGCGAATGAGACGGTACTCGTCTTTGGCCTGGTCAATGTTTGCCTGGGAATGCTCTGGGCGAAACCCATCTGGGGCATCTGGTGGACCTGGGACCCGCGCCTCACGTCGTCTTTCCTCCTGCTTTTCTTATATGGCGCATATCTCGTATTGCGCCCAGCGGCGCCCGTGGAGCACCGTGGAATGATTTGCGCAGTGGTCTGCATCCTGGGGATGGCGGACGTGCCGCTGGTATATTTATCGAACCGGTTGTTTCGTACCCAGCATCCGGCGCCCGTCCTGGGAGGCGGACCCGATTCCGGGCTGGCGCCGCCAATCGCCATCACATTGTTTTTCGGAATGTTCACCATGATGCTGCTGTGGGTGTGCATATTGCTGGTGCGCCGCCGGGTGGCTCGCCTGGAACGGGCCGCGGAAGATCTCACGCGCCGGGTCCATGAGTTGGAAGATGTGAGGAGTTTCTAAAATGGTCGATCCAAACTTGAGCTGGCTCTTCTGGGGTTACGCCGTCGGCTGGCTGCTGATCTTCGGCTACCTGTTCTCGATCGCGCAGAAGGAACGTACTCTGCGCAAGAAAGTCTCCGAACTCCAGGACGCGCTGGAAGACCGCTGGAAGCAGAAGAAAGCCTAAGCTTTTTTCCGCGCTTTCTTCAGCGCCAGCCCGACGGCGATCAACGCGCTCCCGGCAAGCATCATGCTGCCGGGCTGGGGCGCGCTGGCCGGTACGGCCGACGCGCTCACGCTTTCCGCCAACGCTAGCGACTTTTGCGAGACGTTGCGGCTATCCACGATCGGCCTGAAACCATACCCGGATTGTGAGTAGTTCTCTATCGGGACTGTGCTCGTGCGGCGCCCCTCCAAGCCAAGGCCAGCGCCGGCGGTTGCCTGTGCGGGCGTCATCGCCAGGAAGAGTATCAGAGCCAGTAGCGCCGCCAGAAGTCCGTTGAGCATTTCGATCGATCCCCACGAAAAGTTGCGTTTTGCCATTTGCGTACAAGGCGATTGTAGGTCGGGTGGCGCATGGAAAAACCACAGTACGGTTGGGGCTGGGTACCGAAAGTGCGAAAAACGAATGTGACCGTCCAGTACGCTGCGGGAAAATAAGCATGCCCGGTACCAGTTTTCTGGTACCGGGCATGGGTTACTGCGTGGTTTGGTTAGTGTTCACGGAACCGGTCGGCCCTCGCGGGCTTTCGATCCGCCCCGTTTACGCCTTGCGGTTGCGGCGCTTCATGGTCACACCGAGGCCGATGAGAGCCATGCCGCCCATCACGAACGTGCCGGGTTCCGGTGTGCTCTGCGTGGTGGTGCCGGAGTACGTAACCGTCGCGCCGGTGATGGAGATCTCGCAGTCGCCGATGATGCCGATTGCGTAAGCCGAGTAGTAAGCCAGGTCCGACAGACTTCCGTACGAAGCCGACGTTACGTTGCCGAGCGAGCTCATCTGGCCCCAGGCCAGCAAGGTGCCGCTGGTTGACGTGGGGGTGGACAGGCCATAGACAACCCAGTCCGAAAGCGTGCCCTGCGGTTCGGTGGCTTCGATCTTGAGGCTGAGGCTGGCCGAAACGGCGCCTTGGTTGTTATACGTGGCGGCGTTGGAAAAATTTACGATAGCGAAATCGGTCGGTCCAATCTCGTCGCTGTTGTTGGAAAGCCCTACGCCGTTCGAATTCACGCCCAGGGTGGTGCTATGGGTCTCGTTCAGCGTCTCAGTGGTGGGGGGGCCACTCTGGGTGACAGTCCCCGGGAGACCGCCGGTGTAGCCAACGGTGGCGGTCAGGTAATCGCTCGTAAGCGTTCCGCCCGAAGCTGCGGTATACAGCTTGATATCGCTCAGGGGGGTGGTCAATGGGTTCGGCGCAAATAGCGTCGTGGTAGCTTGTGCCGGTGTCAGAAAAACCGCGGCCGTGAACAATGCGGAAATCGCAACTTGAATCTTCAACTCTTTCTCCTCCGCCGCTTGTTGCGGCACTTACACAAGCGATTGTAAGTGAACGCCCGCTCGATTAAACAGGCGTTTGTACTGTCCAGGTACTGCTAAGCCCTTGTGAAAATACCACTTATCGCGGAGACGGTACCAAGGTCTATTCCGAGGCTTGGGACTACAGGTAAGGCGGCAGTTCTAATGACGGAAATGTGCTCAAAACGCCATATTTTTGCAGGTTTTCTGGAGTTGGGCTCGCCACGGTGGCTCGGCTATCGAGTACTAGTGGATTCGGTTTTCCGTACTTGATTGACTGCGGAGTTTTAGTACTGCGACTTATTTATTAGAACCAATATGTCTAATCACCTGAACATTACCAGATTTATCCTAGTATTGAATTGCTCTCCCCGGGGTGCCCGATTTGCGCTCTGCGCGGTGCCGCTACAATGGTTGCTCCATGTCCCGGCGCACCGGTGTGATTCTTTTTGTGGCATTCGCGGCGCTCTTCGTACTCGTGAACCGGCCCGCGTACAAGGGGTACTTCACCGACGACGACTTCGATAATCTGAGCTGGACGCGCCAGGCGCCGGTCAGCTCCTTCGTCGCCGGACTGTTGACGCCAAAATTCCAGACCAACAATTTCCGCCCCGCGGGACACCTCTTTTATCGTGAGGAAGGACGGTGGTTCGGTTTCGATTTTCCGAAGTACCTCGCCGCTACGCACGCCCTGCATTTCCTGAATGTCTGGCTGTTGTGGCTGCTGGTGCGCAAACTGGGGGCAAAGCCTTTCGCGGCGGCCGCGGGGTGCGCTTTCTATGCGTTTCACCCTGGATATTTCGAGGCGGTGTGGAAGCCCTCGTACATTTTCGACGTCTTGTGCGCGACGTTCTGTCTGGTGAGCCTGCTGAGCTATGTGCGTGGGCGATGGATTCTGAGCTTCGTCAGTTTTTGGCTGGCATACAAGTCGAAGGAGCTGGCGGTGATGCTGCCGTTCGTGCTGGCGGCGTACGAACTCTGGTACGGGCAGAAGCGCTGGAAGCGGTTGGCACCGTTCTTGGCGATCTCAGCCTGGTTCGCGCTGCAAGCGCTGGTCCTGACGCCGAACGGCGGACCCGGTAACGGCTACGCCTTCGATTTTTCGGTGGGGACGCTGGCAATCACCAGCGCCTTCTACGCCGGGCGCGTGTTTCTGGTGCCGTATCTCGGGTTCGCCGTCCCCATTGCGGCGTGGTTCAGCGAGGACCGGCGAATTCGCTTCGGAACCGCGGCCACCATTCTCTTTCTCACGCCGGTGCTCTTCCTGCCCGGGCGGATCGAGACGGGATACTGCTACCTGCCGTTCACCGGCCTCGCCATCGTACTTTCGGCCGCGGCGGAGATGCTCCATCCGGCGTGGATCGTGGCCGGCCTGGTGCTCTTCGCCCCCTGGGAACTCCACGATCTGCGCATCGAACGGCGCGATAAGCTGGCGCGCGACGGCTATGCGCGCGCCTGGGTCTCCACCTGGCGGAAGTTCGCCGCCGTCGGCACTCCCGTGGACGCCTTCGTGTGGAACGGAACGCCGTACGGCTTCGGCGGCTTCGGTGTCGAAGGCGCTATCAAATGTCTGTATCCCGGAACGGGGTACCAGATTCGCTATTACGAGAAGCCACCGGCGGCGAACGACGGTAAGCGCGACGTGGCGCTCACCTGGAATCAGGGATTACTGCGGCTCGATATAGTGCGGCACGATGCGAATACGCCCGACGCCTGGTACATCGACGCCAATACCGGCACGCCGGTCTGGCAGCTTACCGAGGGATGGTCGAACCCCGAGGGCGGCTTTCGCTGGATCGCGCCATACACCACGGCGCTGCTCGATCGGCCCGCGGGTGCGTCACACTTCGAACTGCGTCTCCTGGCGAGCGGCGCGCGCATGGAGGGCGGACCGCTCACCGTGCAGGTGTCGGTGAATGGCGCCGGCCTGGCGCCGCGCCGCGTGACGCAGGCCGGTTGGCAGACGCTCGATTGGGATTTGCCGGCCGCGCCCGCGGGCAGCGCCAACATCGCCATCCGCACCGACCCGCCGTTCCATCCGGGCGGCGATCCGCGCGCGCTGGGAATCGCCGTTGGGGCGTTCGGATTCCGCGACTGAATCCGGCATCCAACCAAGGCTGTTGGAAGATTAATCGATCCGAGTGGCGATGGCGCGGAAAAACGTGTAGCAGAACGTACCGTCCGGTTCGGTGGCGCGATAGAGATCGGCGATGCCGCGGTCCCAGGCGGCCGCGTCCATCAGGCCGAGTGCGAGAGCCTGTTCGCGCACCCCTTCCACCATGGCGACGAAAGTATTGCGGGAGAACCCCTCGATCAGATCGGGGCGCGAGCCGTCGACATAGACCATGCGCGGAATCACGCGCGTATCGCGGAAACCGGAGCGCGCCAGCAACGGGTAGAGGCTGCGGCCGATGAGGGAGTCGCCGCCCATGCGCGCCTGCACTTCGATCAGGCATTGGACGGTGCGCGCCGCTTCCGGCGTCTGCGGATGACAATACCAGGATCCGTGATCGCCTTCGATGACGGTGATGGTTCCGCCGGGCTTCAGCATGCGGCGCAGAGTCCGGAGAGCCTCGTCCGGTTGCGCCAGATGTTCCAGCACGAAGCACACGAAGACGTCGTCGAAACTGGCCTCGGCGAACGGCAGGTGAAACAGGTCCGCCAGCACGAACCGCACATTGCGATACCCCAGCCCGTCGCCGCGGCGCTGCGCCGCGGCGAGCGAAAGCGGCGAGCGGTCTACCGATACGATTTCGGCGTCGGGACTATCCGCAGCCAGGAACAGCGTTTGCGCGCCCGTGCCGCAGCCAACTTCCAGCACGCGACGCTCGGGTGCGAAGCGGATGCCCTCATGCAGCAGGCCGTTGAGCGTGTTGGCCTGGTCGGAGAGTCGCTCCGCTTCGCGCGGAGAATATCCATGGACGTACGGCGCTGCCGGCATGCTACTCACTATACTGTAGAGTCGTCGAGAGCAGCGAGCGCGCTTCTGCGATCTCCTCCTTTGAGATGGTGTGCGGCAAACCAGGATAGCGCCGCAGCGTCACCTCAGCACCCATTCCCGTGAGCACGGCGGCGGACTTCTCCACGCGCTCCCACGGTACATGCGGATCGGGATCGCCTGAGCCGAGAAAGGCCGGTGTGCCCGCGAGATCGCCCGAGTATTGGAATGGAATTCCCGGCGGCCCGATGAGTCCGCCGGTGAAGGCGATCAATCCGCCATAGCGCGCGGGGTTGCGGGCGACGAACTCGGTGGCCAGGCAGGCGCCCTGCGAGAATCCGGCGATCGCGATGTTCTCGCGCGCGAATCCCTGGCGTATCGCATCGTCCACGGCATGAGCCACCTGCGCCAGAGAGCGGCTGAGCCAGGGCTCGTTGTGTTCAATGGGCGCGAGGAAAGAGTAGGGATACCAGGTGCGGCCATCGGCTTGGGGGGCGAACCATGCGACGCCGGGGAGGTCGAACTCACCGCGCAGGCCCAGGATGTCCTGGGCCGTTGCGTCGCGGCCGTGCAGCAAGATCACGGCTCGCTTCATCGCGCCACCTCCGTGGAGATCGCCGGCATCGTGACCGGTGGCAACACCGCTTGCAGGCGGGCGCGTTCCGGCTCGAGCCAGGCCGGCAGCACGAGATGCGATCCAAGCTCTCCGGGTGCTTCATCCACCGCGAATCCGGGCGGATCGGTAGCCACTTCGAACAGGATATTGCCGGGCTCGCGGTAATAGATGGAGTGGAAATACTTGCGGTCCATCACCGGGCTCACGCCGTACCCCAACTTACTCAGTTCTCCCTGCCAGGCGAGTTGCTGTGCGTCGTCCGCAGTGCGGAAGGCGATGTGGTGCACGCTGCCCACCAGCACGCGCCCGTGACGCTCCTTGGGGACGTCCAGCACATCGAGGAAACGCGCGGATTCATTGGAAGCGGCGGCATAACGGAAGCGATTGTCATCCTGCGCCACCAGTTCGAATCCCATGGTATCGGCAAGCAGTGAGGCAGTCGCCGCACGATCCGCCTCAGAGAGCGTGGCGCTGTGGAAGCCGCGGATGGCGAATTTCAGCGGCACTGGACCGGCGTCATAAGCACGATCGGCGGGCGCGGCGGCGGTGGCGATGAGTTCCACACCCATGCCATCGGGGTCGGAGAAAGCGAGGACCTTTTCGCCGAAGCGGTCGAACGGACCTTCGACGGCAACGCCGTGGGCGGCGAGACGATCGGACCAGAAATCGATCGCATCGGCCGGGATAGCGAATGCGGTCCCGGTAACCTGCCCCGCGCCTCGCCGGCCTTTGGGCGCCGAGGGCCAGGGGAAAAAAGTCAGGATGGTGCCGGGATGGCCGACGCCATCGCCATAGTAGAGATGGTAAGTGGTGGGGTCGTCGAAATTGACAGTTAGTTTGACCAGACGCAGACCCAGCAGGCCGGCGTAGAAGTTGATATTAGTTTGAGGATCCCCCGCGATCGCGGTGATGTGGTGGATCCCGGAAATCTGCTTGTTCATGCGGTTGTCCTTTATGAAACGGCGCCGCCTACTAACATCAGGCGCGCGGTTCCTGCGACAGCCGTTCGGCGACCGAACGGCCTAGTTTTTTTAAGCCGCCGTAGAGCGATTGTTTTTCCTTTTCGCTCAGCACGGCGAGCGCTTTTTCCAAATGTTCGGCATGCTCGGCGAACACTCCCTCGATGAGGCGGCGGCCGGAGGCTGTCAGCTCGATTCTGCGCGTGCGCCGGTCTTCCGCCGACGCCTTACGGACCGCCAAGTCGCGAGCCTCCAGTCGATCGACCGCCGCAGTCATCGACCCGCTGGCCAGCAACACTTTCGCCTGAATCTGGGAGATGGTGAGCGGCCCCTTGTGGAGCAGCGCTTCCAATACCACGAAGTCGGTGATACAGAGTCCCAGCCCGGCGATGTCGCGCTCCACCAGCATCGCCAGAGTGCGATGGCAGCGCGCCAGAACGATCCAGAGCTTGGGACCGCTGGTCATCTGCCGCCCGCCAGTTTGCGGTCGACGGAGAGTGCGCCGCCGCCCGCGAGCATGAGAAACGACGTGATGGCCAGCACCAGCAGGTGGAATTCGATGCCCTCGCCTTTCTGTGTACCGAACCAGTTGGCGAAGAATCCGAAGTGCAGATGCACAGTGAAGACGGCGACCATCATGTTGACGAAGATTCCGAACGCCGCGATGCGGGTCAGCAGGCCCAGCAGCAGGCCGATCCCGCCCAGAAATTCGGCGGCAATCGCCAGCACGGCGAACGGCGCGGGAATGTGTTGGCTGCCGGTGAAGAAGTTCATGGTGCCGGCGAAGCCGGGCCCGCCAAACCATCCGAGCGCCTTCTGCGTTCCGTGGGCAAAGAACACGACCCCCAATACCAGGCGAAGAATCGTGATGGACCCTTGGTTGGCGGTAGCGGTGAGCTTGCGTAGCATCTTTTGGGATCTCCTTTGCCCGATTGGATGCAATATCCTTTCATAAAGATTCTCGATATCGAGGTAATTAGCAGGGACGAAGATCGGCCCAGCAGGGAGTTTGGAACAGTTTACGCGCGGCGGCGGATTTCGGCGCGCGCCTCGTCTTCCGCCGTGCGCTTGCGCTCGGTCTCGCGCTTGTCGTGCAGTTTCTTGCCTTTAGCGAGCGCCAGTTCGCACTTGATATGGCCACCTTTGAGGTAGATCTTGGTGGGGATGAGGGAGAGCCCCTTGTCGCGCGTTTGGGTGAGCAGTTTGTCGATCTCGCGGCGGTGCAGCAACAGCTTGCGATTGCGGATGGGCGGGTGATTGTCGCGATTGCCGTGCGAGTAATGGCTGATGTGCGCGTTTACCAGCCAGGCTTCGTTGCCGAGGACCGCGCCATAAGCTTCTTTGAGCTGGATCAGGTTGTCCTTGGCGGCTTTGACTTCGGTGCCGGTGAGCACCATACCGGCCTCGAAGCGGTCGAGCAGAAAATAATTATGCCCGGCCTGCCGGTTTTCGCTAAGGATTTTGAGGGACTCGTCTCGCTGGGCCAAAGTGGGTCTCGCGGTCGTCTTTATCTTAACGCACGCACGGATGGCGGCGGATTGACGCTCTTGCCCGGGTGGTTCTAATGCGCGACCGCGATCGGGATTTCCACCTTGAGAGTGGCGGGCGGCAGGCAGATGCTGTTATTGCACGACTGCGCCTGCACGTTCACCGCGAGAGTTTGCGCGCCCGCAGCGGCGCCCGCCGCCACCTTCACGGGCAATAAGAACGACGCGGCGCCCTCATAGAGTTCCACTTCCATGTGGAGCGTGGGATCCTGCATGGTTTGCGGCTCGTCGGCCTTCACCGGGCCGGCCAACTGGAATGGCTGGCCCTGGGCGAGCCAGATGCGCGTGGGCAGCGGACCGTCATCCAGCGGCTTCATGGAATAGATGTGCCAGCCCGGTTGAATGTTGGCCGTCAGTTTTACGGTGAAGCGCGCTCCCGGCTTGAGCGCCTTCGCGGGCGCGTCACTCAGCTTCCACACCACCGGATTGGGTGGTGCGGCGAGCAGGCAGCAGGCCGCCAGGACCGCGAGCGCCAGCCGCCTCATCGACGATCGCCCGAACTGCTGGTGGGGATATGTGGAGCCGACGGGTCGAGATCGAAATAGGCGGCTTGCAGGATATGTTGCGTTTTGGCATCCTGCACGAACACCACGACGGCCAGGTTGCCGCGATCGATCTGGTATTTCTTCTCGATGAATTGGAACGGACTGCCGCGGTGGCCCTTCGCTTCGTAATCGTCGAGCTGACTTTTGAGGCTGGCGCTGATCTGATCGAGGTCCCACGATTGTTCCACCGGCGCCGGCGCGGCGGCGTCGAGCGCGAAGCCGTCATCGTCCGGGCCGCCCATGGCGCGGACCACCATGGGGTGGAAGCGAATGCCGTTCTCGCCGCTGTAGACCAGCTCCTTCTCGATCAGGAGCACCTGAACTTTGAGATCCCTAGACTTGCTCTTCACGCCTTCCACCCGCGCGCTGACCTTCACGGAGTCGCCCTTGGACGCGGCGTTCACCACGATCTTCGCCTCGGCGGGAGTGTCCAGCTCCTTTTCAATCGGCTCCTGGATATGTTCCCAGACGCTCTTGGTTTCCTCCCGGCCGGCGCCATTGTAGTCCACGGAGTTACCGTCGATGAAGTAAGTGGGTACACCGCGCACGTCGTAATACTTCATGCGCGCCTGGGTGTCGGAGTTAGTCATCGGGTCGGGCCGTGGAACGTGCTCGTGATACATCACCACCGCGAGATCCTTGCGCGGATAGCGCTGCATGGCGGCGTCGAAGGCGAGGTCGGCGCCTACGCAGGGAGGGCAGCCGCCGCCGGTGAAGACTTCGGCCAGCACCAGGCGATCGCTGCGTTTGGCATCGGGCTGGTAGGCGTCGAGGTGCAGCGGTTCCGGGAATCGTTTTCGATACTCGGAATTGAGCATGCTGTCGAGTCCCGCGGCGTTTCCGTTGTGCAGATTGCTGTAGGCCTTCGCCAGCGCCGCGATGGTGGCGGGCGACGACTGACCGGCCAGCCGTGCACCCAACAGGTAATCGAGCGCGCCGGCATTGTCGCCCTTCTGTAAGGCGATCTCGCCCAAGGTGGCCTTCGCGCCCGGCTGGTCGGGGTTCAAGCGGTGAGCTTCTCCGGCCGATTGCAAGGCGGCGGACGTGTTGCCCCTCTCGAATTCGATTCGGGCGAGGGTGGCCAGCCGGCTGGCGCGCATCTGGCTATAGCGCTTCACCAACTCCTCGTCGGTGGGGGCCGTCATCTTGCTGGGGTCCTTGGCGGATGCCTTGCGCTTCGCGAATTGAGCCTGCTGGTCGGCGATGAATTCCTTCTGCTGGACGCTATCGAGGCTGATTCTGGCGTATTTTTCGGCGTCTTTCAGCAGAATCTTATTGGTAAGCAGCGTGTCGGCAATCTGTCCCGCGCGCGAGCCTTCGTCCTTCTTATCCTTGGCCACTTTCAGGATGGATTTCGCCTTCTCCCGGATGCGCGCCTGCTGGTCCGGCATCTTTGACGCGAGGGTGGAGAGGATGCCCATGTCGGCGCTGGTCAGCGACTGGCTGTCGGGGAAATCCTTTTTAAATTTCTCGAACGCGGCGATCTTCTCGGCCGGGTCGGTGATCTTATTGGCATCGCTAAACGCCTTGACGTCGGGCGGTGTCTCGTGGGCGGCGGACTTTTCCGGTTCTTTGGTCTGGGCGTATACCGCCGGAAAGGCGGGAATAAAAAGGAGGAGAGCGAAGAGGGCCGTTCGAAGTCTCATGGCGAAATCTCCTAAGGTCAGCGAAGCTGGCCGCAAACGGAGCGGATGAACGCTATTCTATAACACCGGGCGGGTTGGACCGGGAGATTGCCGCTCTGAAGCACCGGTACGTCAGACGGCCATGGCGCGCCGCGGCTCGAACGTGTAGCCGAAACCGCGGACCGAGTGAATCATGATGGGATTGGCGGGATCGCATTCCACTTTCTGGCGCAGGCGGAGCACGTAGACGTCCACGGCGCGATCGGTGATGGCGCGATCCTGGCCCCACACGGAATTCAGGAGCTGTTCGCGGCTGAAGACCACGCCGGGACGGCTCATCAGAAACTCCAGCAGCCGGAACTCGGTAGCGGTGAGCGAAAGGGGAACGCTGTTCAGGCGGACCTGGCGGCTGGCGGGGTCGAGCTCCAGGCCGGCGGCCTCCAGTAGCCGCGGGGGCGACGACTGATTGCGGAACTGCAGCTTAATGCGCGCGATCAGTTCGCGCACGAAGAACGGCTTCACCACGTAATCGTTGGCGCCGAGTTCCAGGCCCACGATGCGATCGGTTTCGGAGGCGCGAGCGGTCAGGAAAATGACGGGGACGGATGCCAGGTCGGCGTCTTTGCGGATGCCTTTACAGATGTCGAGGCCGTCGGAATCGGGCAGCATGATATCGAGCAGGATGAGGTCGGGGCGCACCTGACGGCAAAGGTCGAGGGCGCCCCTGCCGGTTTGCTGGCCGGCCATGGAGAAGCCCTCTTTTTCCAGATTGTACTTTAAGAGCGAGAATAAATCGGAGTCGTCTTCGATTAAAAGAATTTTCTTCATGATGCTGGTACAAACCTACCAGTCAGTGAGTTACGGATTCGTTAAGGCGCAGTGAATTCTGGATTAAGACGCGCGCGGCGTCCCGTCAGGCCGACTCTTCGAAGCGGTAGCCGAAGCCGCGGACGGTGGTCAGGTGGCGGGGATTCTCGGGCTGTTGCTCGATCTGTTCGCGCAGCCGGCGGATGTGGACGTCGACAGTGCGCGGTGTGACGAAGCGCTGTTCGCCCCACACCGATTCGAGAAGCTGATCGCGGCTGTAGGCACGGCCGGGATGGGTAAGGAAGAACTCCAGCAGATTGAACTCGGTGGAGGTGAGGGAGAGTTCGTTTTCGGAGTGGAAGACGCGGCGCGCCTTGCGGTCCAGGCGGAACGGCCCGATTTCCATGGCGGCCGGCTCGGTATCCATCTCTTTGCGGCGCAGGTGGGCCTTCACGCGCGCGATGAGTTCGCGCGGGCTGAAGGGCTTGGTCATGTAATCGTCACCGCCGATTTCGAGCCCCAGGACGCGGTCCACTTCGTCGGAGCGGGCGGTGAGAAACAGAACGGGAAGCTGCTTCAGCACCGGTGACTGACGGATCTGGCGGCAGAGCTCGAAGCCATCGGTATCGGGCAGCATGACGTCGAGGACGATGAGGTCCGGCCGGGCCTGTTCCAGCAGCTTCAGCGTGCCCTGAGCGCCGGTCAAAATATGGGACTCATAGCCGTGGCGAGTCAGGTTGTATTCGATGAGAGCGGCAAGCTCGGCCTCATCTTCTACGATGGCGATACGCTTGGGCATGCAGGGTGGGGCTGAAAGTTCATTGTAAGGCATTGCCCCGGCAGAAAGAGGCCGTGCAGTCTACTGGCGATATAAGCGGCGATAGACGTCGGCGTTGCGTAGTACGGCCTGGACGTAATCGCGGGTTTCGGTGAAGGGAATGGACTCCACGAACTCGGCTGGCTCGCGATATTGGCCCCAGGAGAGCCAGGTGGCCAAACGCGCCGGCCCGGCGTTGTAGGAGGCCAGAGTCTGCTCCACCATATCGTTATTGCTTTGAAGCATGCCGTGAAGGACGGCGGCGCCGAGTTGCAGATTGATGGCCGGCTGGAAGAGCATGCGATTGGTGAAGCGCGCGACGCCGGCCTTGCGCGCCACTTCACGCCCCGTGCCTGGGCGTACCTGTGCGAGTCCGTAGGCGTTGGCGGGGGAGAGCGCCTGGGGGTCGAACTCCGACTCCTGCCGGATCAGGCCGGCGAACAGGAAGGGGTCGACGCCCTCCAGATGGGCGCTCCGTTCGAGATCGGCGCGATAGGGCAGGGGGAAGAGCGTCTCCCAGTATTTTCGCGGAGCGGCTTTGAATGGAAGGCTGAGATACTCGGGGGCCATGCCCTTCATGATGTGCATGGCGGTGTGGGGCGCTTCAGCATCGCCGGCCATTTCGAGCCCGAGCAGGGCGGACTGTCCGCCGTTGCGCGCGCCGAAACGCAGTTCGGAATCGGCGATATCGGAGAGGCCGGCTGAGCGCAGGACGCGTGAACGCTCGATGCGCACGCTGGTGATGTGCGAGGGCATCTCCGGCACCGGCGACGCGGTGGGAATCGAAAGAGAAGACAGAAACTCGCCGATCGGCAGTTTGGGTGGAGCGTCCGCCGGATGGCGCTGGCGCGCGAGCATGGAATAGTAATGATTCTCCCAGGCGCTGGTGAGGCGATGGAAGCAGGCGAGGGCCGAACCGGAGTCGCCGGTACGCTCGAACCAACGCCCCAGGAAATAGAGCGCGGCGCCGGCGGTGGGGTGCGTGGGATATTCGCGGGCTTGCTCCATGAGCATCGGCTGCGCCTGCGGGTCGTCATGCAGATAGGCCTGGAAGGTGACTTTCCAATGCGCCAGGGCGGCCTCCGGAGCGTTGGGAAAATCCTGATAGATGGCGTGATAGAGCGGCACGAATTCGTCGGGCCGGTTGACCAGCAGGAAGCGATTGGCGGCCGAGAGGAGCGCCTTCAAACGCCACGGAGAATGCGGATAGTGCTGCGCCAGTCGATCGAGCATCGACTTCATTTCGTCGTCGTCGGTGAGATGGCGCGTGCATTCCACCAGGTAGGCCAGGCGTTCGGCATCGGCTTCCGACTCGGGCAGATCGAGCTCGCGCAAATACGGATACGCTGTAGCGGTGCGGCCTTCGAGGAAATCGGTTTCCCCGATGCGGACGCGGGCCTTGTCGCGATCGAGGCCGGTGAGTTCCGCGGCCAGGTCGCGATACTCGGCCTGTGCCTGGTGCAGCGAGCGCATTTCCACCAGGCGATCGGCGTGATGCAGACGAAGCTGTGCCGAGGGTTCAGCATAGGCGGCGCCCAGGGAATCTTTGAGGCTGACGAGTACCGCGGAGGCGCGCGCGGCGGGGTCGCCCGAAAGGTACTGCGAGATCACGCGCTGGTCGATTTCGGCGGCGCGCGCGCGATCGCCGGCGGCGAGATTGCAATCGGCCAGAACGACGTCGCCCTCGGGCTGCGGCAGTTCGCCGTAATGTTCCACCAACAGCTTTACGGCGTCGGCGGGGGAGCTCTCTTCCATGGCGCGTGCCTGCAGAATCCAACTCCGGCCGGTGAAGGGCGATTTCACGGCGCTGGTATAGACGGGGCGCAAGCTCTCCGCAATGCCATCGAAATCGCGTGATTCTACGCGGGACGCAGCCAGGTAGTAGGCGACATAGTCGGCGACGGCGGCGAGGTGGGGTTGCGCTTTGCGCAGTTCGCCGATGGCTGAGGAGTAGTCCTTGGTTTCATACGCGGCGACACCGAGTGCAAGGTGTGCGAGCGGCGCTTCCTTGGGATGCGCGGTGGCATAGGACTCGACGGCGGCGCGATGCGGCACCGAAGGCGCGGTACGCAAGACGCGAACCATGGTGGCGAGTGTGGTGGGCAGCGGCGCGGATTTTACCGCCACTTTGTGGGACACAGCTCTCTTCTGCGAACTGCCCGGCGCGCTGAGCGCGGCCAGCAGACTAAGCGAGAGGACCGGGATAATCTTTGCCAAGAAGATCCGCATCGTCGTGAGCCAAGGTCCGCACCATCTCGACATGGATGTAGTCGACCATGTTGGAGCAATGGCTGAAAAACTGGTGGCGAAAACTCTCGCGCGCGGCGTCAATGCGCGAGCGGAGCGCGCCGTAAAGGTTCCGGTGAGTGCGGCCGGATTGTACCGCCGCGCCATCGCTCAGGCGCATGTCTGAGACGGCCACGCGAGCGAATCGTTGAGCGCGGAGATGAAGCGCCTGATCCTCAGGTGCGAGCGCGTCCCATGCGGAGACCGGCGCAGGCGCGGGAGCAGGCGGCACGGCGGCGGCAGGTGCGGGCGCGATGGCCACCAACTGCACCGGTTCAGGTTCCGGATCGGGCTGGGGCGAATCGGGTACGGTGAGGGTGTCCCAGACGGCGGCGGTTACCTGCGCGAGCATCTCGAGGGTGGCGCCCTGGGGGGCGCCCCAGCAATACAGCAGAGCGGGGACGTGCTCCTTCACCACCAGGGGATAAATATGCGCGCGGCCATCGGGCGGATGGGCGAAGAGCGAGACGAGGCGCTCCGAGAGTTCGCTGGCGGTGCTCACGGCGATCACGGGATCGCGCGATTCGACAGCGCCGGCCAGCGCCGGTGCGCCGGAGAGCGGCAGTTCGAGCGCATCGAAGGCGGCGGCTTCGTCCGGCGCCACGCCGCGGATCTTGTCGCCGTGGGCCACACCATCGTCAATGCGCAGAATGGCGGCGCCGCTGGAGAACGGCATGGCGGCATCGAGCAGGGTGGCGGATAATTCGTCGAACGAGTGAGACTGGCGGATGCGGCGCACCGACTGGTTCAATTGGTCGGCCAGTTCACGGCGGGCGCGCCCGCGGGCCTCATCGAACAAACGCTCCACTTCATTGGACAACTGCGAAAGTTGGCCTTCGAGCATTTGGCGAAGCGGAGAAGCCGGAGCGGCGGAACCCATTTCTGGGTCTATTTTAGCAGGTGCCCAAAAAAGGCCGGAATGAGCTTCATCGGCTGGCTTCCGGAAGCGCGGTTGCAGGCACGCAAAGGTCGACAGGGCACAAGTATCGCGCGAGCTTCTCCAGCGTTCCAAATTGCGCACATCCCGGCACGGTCAGCCTAAACCAGCCTTTGCGATGCCTTATCGGCCCCTACCACGGCATCACAGGTGAATCGGCTGGTTACTTGGCCCTCACTTGTTCTGCGACGTAGGCTCGGGGCGCGCAGTGGATTCCAGAAATGCCTGTCCCACGCCATAGAACACGAACCAGGCGAACACGATTCCCGCCAGCGCCAGGGCGGCCGGAACGAAGCGCCTCAGAGCGCGCCGGGTGGACGGCTTGTCGCGCGCGGTTGCCTCCAGGCAGGAGGCGCACAGAAGCTGCTGTTGGTGCTCGGTGACACATTCGCGGCAGAACGATCGCACGCAATGCGGGCAGCGGCACGAGGCTTCGCGGTCCGGGTGGTTCCAGCAGCGCTGTTGAAGGGCCGAGCTCATGCGGCGGTCAGTCCTTTATGATATCCGCGTCATCGTTGTACGTGCCGCGCAAGGTGATGACGGCGCTGATGAAGCCGAGAAGCAATTCCAGCGCATACGTCGCCTGATGCGCCACCACGAAAGGATGCAGCAGGGGCGTGACGCTCGAACCGGCGCCGGTACGTACTCCGGTAACGAACGCGACAGTGAACGTCTGCACATAAAACGTGATGCCGCTGAGCAGCATGGAGGCCACCGCCACGCGCTGCATGCCGCGCCCCAGCAGGCCGCGTGAATGCTGCAACAGCACCATCACCGCGCCCGCGAGTAGCACCACCGTGAGCCCGGTATTCACGCGATTCCAAACCTCGCTGGTGGCGTGCGCCGTGGCCAGCCCCACGATCGCGCTGACCACCAGCGTCAGCACGAACAGATCGGACGCCAGGGTATGGCTGGCGAGTAATTTGGGCTGCGGTTCGGGGGGGCGGAACGCGGCCACCGTAGGGCCGGCGCTGGTGCGCTCGGCCTCCGTCCAGTCGGCGGCCACCGTGCCCTGTACCTGTTCGATGAGCGGCTGCACCTGGCGCAGGAAGCGGCGCGCGGTCCAGGTGCGGAAGATCGACGGCAGATCGTCGCCGCTCACGGCGGTGTACAGGCGGCAGCGCGATCCTCCGGCAATGCAGACGGCGAGCCACGCTACGATCATCGCGATGGTGGCGATGCCCCAGCCGAAGGATATCGCCGCCGGCCAGACGGTCATAAAGAGCGCCGAAAACAGCCACACCACCGCGAACGCCAGCATGGGCGTGGAGAGATAGAAGCGCGCGCCCGGCGCCACTACGATGGCTTGAATGTCGCGCAGGTAGAAGCGCTTGTACTCCTCGCGGAACCAGGCCGATTTCACCAGCAGGATATGATCGGAGCCCAGCCATAAGCTGGCGCCGGTAATGAGCCCCCTCCGCCGGCCGGGGAGCCGGCGATATTTTTCTTCAGCGGACGCCATTGACCCCCATCCGCAACTGTTCCCACCAGTAAACCGCCAGCCAGATCCACCCCACCGTCTCCGCCAGCCCGATCACGCATGCCGCGACGAACCGCCAGCGGCTTTTGCGCACCAGGCTCAGCGGACGCTTCCAGGTCATCGCCGAGAAAACCACGGTGCCCGGCCCGGTGAGGATGGTCAGCGGCCAGACGATCAGTGTGGCTAACGGTACCGCGATGGCGATGGAATCGTAAAGCGTGCGCGAAGGTTCCAGGTATACCGCCTTGCTGCGGCCGCGGCCGGCGGCGACGCACGACGGGCACCAGATCTGGCCGCCGAAATCCACCGCGCACAACTGGCACACGAAGCGCCCGCACTGCTGGCAATCCGCCACCGCGCGCTTGGTTGGATGGTCGAAGCAGGCCGCCTCGCCTTCGAGCGCTCCCTCGGGGAGGGCGGGGGCTTCCGGCGCCGCGAAGAGGGCAGGGAAGACGCGTACGGTATTGCTCGAACCGCAGGAAGTGCACACCGCCGCGCCAGCGGAAGAGAGCTCCCACAAGGGCAACGGCGAGTCGCAGCGGGCGCAGGGGACGGGCATCGGGGATCAGATCCGCTGCGGTTGCGCCGCCAGCGCGATGCTGTTGGCCTTCACCACGCGCGTATCCACAATCATGTCGTGCATCGCGCGCTTTTCGGCATCGAACCCGGCGATGATGTAGCCGATGCAAAGCGTGAGGGAACTCAGCCACTTGGCGAAGTAGCGGCCCACCGCGCGGCCGAGATGTACCGGTCCGCCATCGGGACGTACCACCTTCAGGCCGAACACCATCTTGCCGGGAGTAGCTCCGACGCGGGCCACAAAGAAGCCCTCGTAAGACGCGCCGATCACCACGCCCATCAGCATGCTGAGCGCCAGCGCTCCCATCATCGCGCCGAATGCTGCCAGCGCCTGATCGGGAGGCAAGGGCTCGCGCACGTTGGTGAAAGGACGAAAAGCGCTGCCCAGCAAGAGGAGTTGGACGGCGCTGGACGCGACAGTCAGGATGATGCCATCGATCAAAACCGCCACAAAGCGGATCCAGAAGCCGCCATATTCAAACATCGGCCGCACGGGCGCTACGCCCTCGCGCAGCTTTTGTACGAAACTGTTCTTGCAGTTGGGGCAGACCAACGTTTCGCCGAAGCGGGCCAATTGATCGAGCGGCGATGGCTGGCCGCACTGCGAACAGTAGCGAACATCCGGGTCGATTCCGGTAGCCATAAATGTCCTTGGATTACTGTAGCAGCTTCGAGCTGAACTTACTGAGGCGCTAATAAAAAGCGGGAGACAGCGCTGCGACGCGCCGTCTCCCGTTTGCGAATGCAGACTCTCCAACTACTTACTGGTAAACTACCGTTGCCCCGGAGCCGACAAGGGCAAGGAAGGTGGAGGCCACCGTTCCGGAGGGCACCAGGGGAGCATTGAAGCTTACCGGCGGTGGGCCCGAGGCTACTTCCAGGAAACCACTGCCGCCGGCGGTGGATGCCGGAGTGGCCGGCAACTGAGCGAGGACCTGCGCCGGTACCGTGAAGCCGCCGGTGCCCGCCGTGGTGGTGCATTGGAACGAAGTTGCGGTGGTAACGCTGTTCGTCCCGCTTCCCGTGGCCACGCCGGAATAACCATAGATATCCACGACATCGGTGGAATTCCCCCCGGTCCAAGCCAGCACCAGAGGTTGCGACCGATTGACCGAACTGGGCAGCCCGCCCACGATGGTCAAGGGCGCGCCAATGGTAATCGATGAGTTGAAGCTGCCTACGCCCGTACCGCCCGAGCCCGATAACGAATATGTCCCGGCCGCCAGCACGCCGGTGGGCGCTCCTGGCAGACCGAGCCCGGTTTCGCCAATGGTCAACGAGTAGGCGCCGTTGGAATCCAACAGGGCCGTGTTGCTGAGGGTGGAAGCGGTGGGGCCGCTCAACTTGACCGTGCCGGCGTCCAGATTGGTGACCCCACCGCCGGAGACCACCTGTCCGTTACTGCCCAGGGTTTCCTTGGTCACGATGCACGACCCGATGGTGGTTTGCGAAAAGGAATTCAGCGAGGCTGCCGAACCGAGTTGGAATCCGGTAATCTGCGTGAAGCCGCCGCTGGCGGATGAGAAAGTTGCGGTCCCCAGCGAAGGTAACGATTCGGTGAACTGCGAAAGTGTGAAATTGCCAGCGGTAATCGAGCCGCCGGCATCCAGTGCTGCGAGTTGCGTCGAAGTGTAGCCGGGCAACACGCAGGCGCTCGAAGAGGCGTCGGGAGCGATGGAAATGGTGGTCGCGGGGCTGGTGACGCCACCCGAAGAGACCTGCAGGCTTACCGTACAGCCGGTGGCGACGTTCGCGGGTAGCGTTACGTTGATCTGGTCGAGGCCGGCATACCCGGAGGCGCCGGCATACAGCGGCGTAATGCTGGTGCCGCCGATAATCACCTGCACGTTGGGATAGTTATAAGCTTGAGGCGGGACGATGTTGTCGCCGTAAGAAACCGGCCCCAGGCCGGTGGCCCAAACGATGATCGTCTGGCCGGGCTTCGCCGGTGAAACCGTGTAGCCGCCGACCGAACCGGTGGTGAGGCGGTCGATATCGTACTGGGTTACCGAAATGATGTTCTGCACCACGCCCAGTCCGGAGCCGCTGGTATCCTGCGTAAAGATTCCCGGGTTCTGTGCCACCACGGTGACCGGAAAATTGGCGCTGGTCGAACCGTTGTAACTTACCGTGAGATTGTAATTGCCGGTCGCCAGGGTGGAGGGCACGATTCCGCCCAACTGATTTACGCCGCTCACGCTGTAGGTGTAGAAAAGGTAGGCCGCGGTGCCCGATCCGCCGGCGGTGGGAGTAAATGTCACCGAAGTGGAGCCGGAAGACTTGGGGTAGGGCAGCGCGAGCGAGGTGTACCCGTCGGCGCTCATGTTCGTTCCCTTCACCACGAAGAGGCTGCCCTGAGCCACCGTCGCAGCCGTGCCATACGCATTGCTGGCGTCATTCTGTACCGCAGTCACGGCGGGCGGAGGGTTGGTGATCGTGCCGCCGGTAGCGATGGTGCCGGCGCCCGTGAACATCGCCGTGATGCCACTTGCCCCGATCCCTCCCGAGCCCGAAAGCGAGGGGAATGTCCCCGTGTCTCCGGCGTAGCTTCCCGTCGCGCTGGTGATAGTGGCCGAAGCCCCGGAGGCCGAGGTCGCGCCCGTAATGATGGAGGTGAGCGTCGACAGAGGAATCACGAGCGTACCACCCATGGTTCCTTTGGAGAGAGTTATCGTAAAAGGTGCCCCGCTGGAGGAAACCGTCGTGAGGTCCAGCGTCGCGGTGAAGGTTCCGGTGTCTGTGATTCCCCCGCTCAATGCCGCGGTCCCGGCTGCCGCATAGGAAGTGCCCGAACTGGTAAGCGTCGCATTGACGGTCAGGTTGACATTGAGAGTGGCTGCCTCAGCGGCTGCACAAAGCAGCAGGGCTGTCACGATACGTATCATCATTTTCCTCCCGTGGGGCACCCCTAACCCTCCGCTTCTCGGAATTAACCGAGGCTAAGGGCGCCTCCGAAAGTGTAACGCAGGAAGAAGATGCAAAAGGGCTCACCGGGGCCATTAAGTAATAGAACGTACACTCCCCCGGGGGGGGGGGACCTCTCGGTGTGCCTAGAAGTCTCCCTCGCCATCGTGCAACGGAAACGCGCTCCGGCCCATCTGCCGCGCGCCCGCTGGAGTGGCTCTCACTGGGACCGTCAGCGGGGCAGGGGATGCCTCAGCTTCCGTTCTTCCACCCACCATCTGGCTCAAGCGCGCCACCACGTCCTGCAACGCTGCCGCCTGTGCGGTCAACTGCGTGGAGGCCGATGCACTCTGCTGTGCGCTGGCGGCCGACCGCTGCGTCACGTTTTCCATCTGGGTGACCGCTTTCGCCACCTGCTCGATGCCGCGGGACTGCTCCTGGCTGGCGACGTTCACTTCGTCCACCAGTACCTGGATCTGGTGGGAATCGCCGGCGATGGCGCGGATGGCCGCGGCCACCCGATCCACTTTCGCCTTGCCATCGCGCGAACGGACAATCGAATCCTCGATTAGCGATGCCGTGTCTTTTGCCGCCTGTGCGGAGCGCTGCGCCAGATTGCGGACTTCGTCGGCCACTACCGCGAACCCCATGCCGGCCTCGCCTGCCCGCGCTGCTTCCACCGCCGCATTCAGCGCCAGTATATTGGTCTGAAACGCAATCTCATCGATCACCTTTATAATGTGCGAGATCTTTTCGCTCGATCCGGTGAGATCCTGCATCGCCGATACCGTCCCGTCCAGGGATCGGTCGGCGTCTGCAAACGCGGCTTTCAGACGTCCCGCCAGTTCGGCCGCGGAGCGCGTATTTTCGGTATTCTTGCGGGCCATGGAATTGATTTCTTCGCTTGACGACGAAGTCTCTTCGAGCGATGCCGCCTGCTCGGAGGCTCCCTGCGCCAGCGCCTGGCTGGAGGATGAGATCTGGGACGCTGCGTCGGCCACCTGTGCGGCACCGCTGCTCACCTCGGTTACCGCGCGGTCCAGCGTGCGACTGATGTTCCGCACCATGGCCGACAGCAACCCCGCGCTGGAGACGACCGACACCAGCAGGACGATCCAAATCAACGTTCGCGTGCGCGCCGACTGCTCGTGCGCATCGGCGGTGTTCCGCATGCCGACCGACCGGTTGTACTCCGTTTCCGCCGCCACTGCTTGTTTGGCTGCTTCGTAGGCCGGCGCGGCTTCCGCCACATACTTCCGGTAGGCCTCCTCGTGATGCGAACTGCGCCTCAAATCCACAACTCCGTCCCACGTGCGGTAATACCGGTCCATCAGGGGAGGAATTCTGCCGTTTAATTCCCGCTCTTCATCGGAATAAATCGACTTCTGGGCGGCCGCCAGTTCCGAATCGATCTGACCTTTCAACCGTTGGATTTCACGCTCCATCGCAGCCATATCGCCGGCGTCGGTAGCGGAAATATGCCGCCACATATCGCCACGCAGTTCGAGCAGGTTCGCTTCCACCCGGCTGCAGGCCGAGACTCCCGCGAGCGAATCGTCGGCTAGAGACGCAATCGACCGGTCGGCCCGGGAGAGCCCCATCAGACTGGCTGCCCCCAGGATGAGCGTCATCGCGGTTGCCATACCGCCAGCTAAAGCGAGTTTTCTTCCGATTGTCATCTTCGAATCGAACACGGTGATTCCCCTGAAGCAGAAGGTACAAAATCTCTATCGGCAGCAGCCCCGCCGATCTTTAGGGCGCGCCTTCATGCGCGAGGCCGAGTCCCCTTTTGGGGACCCCGGTCGACAGGGAGTCCGCAAACTTGGTAGATGTGGTAGAAAGCCAATGAAATCGATTGCTTTGTTGATTCTGGTTGCGCCGTTGTTCGCGGCCAATCCCACCGTGGAAATCAAGGTGGACCAGGTAGGCTATCTGCCCAACGCCTCCAAGATCGCTCTGGTGGTGTCCAAGAATCCAGCGACGGAGTTCACCGTCAACCAGTCACGCGACGGCAAAGTGGTGTTCCGCGGCAATCTCTCTGCCTCCCGCGACGACTACGATTCCGGCGACCGTGTGCAGGCCGCCGACTTCACCAGGCTCGCCAAGACCGGCCAATTCTACGTCGACGTCCCCGGTGTGGGACGGAGCTGGGACTTCGACGTGACGCCCGAGGTGTACGACAAAACCTGGCGGACTGCCATGCGGTCCTATTATGGACAACGCTGCGGGATCGCCGTCGATCTGGGTCCCGAATTTCCCGGGTACAAACATGCCGCCTGCCACCTGGAGGGCGCCTACCACCCCAGCTCGGGCAAAACCGGACCGAAGCCCTCTGCCGGAGGCTGGCATGACGCCGGCGACTACGGCCGCTACATCGTCAACTCCGGCATTTCCACCGGTACGCTGCTCTGGGCCTACGAGTTTTACGGTGGGCGCCTGAGGAACGTCAACCTGGCGATTCCCGAATCGGGCAATGGTCAGCCCGATATGCTCAACGAGATCCAGTGGAACCTCAAGTGGATGCTGTCTATGCAGGATAGCGACGGCGGTGTCTGGCAGAAGCAGACCAGCGAAAAGTTCTGCGACTTCATCATGCCCGAGAAGGACAAGCTGGTCAGCTACGTCATCGGCACCGGATCCGAGCCGTTCAAGAGCAGTTGCGCGGCCGGCGATTTCGCCGCCGTAATGGCGATTGCAGGCCGGGTCTACCGGCCCTTCAATCCGGCCTTCGCGGAGAAGTGTTCCAAGGCCGCGCAAAACGCTTTTGCGTGGCTCGAAAAGCACACCAACGTGCCCTTCAAGAATCCTCCCGGCGTCTCTACCGGCGAATACGGCGACCGCAATTGCGCCGACGAACAGCTCTGGGCCGCGGCCGAACTCTTCCGCACCACCGGCGACAAGACCTATTCGCAATATTTTGTCGATCGCTATGCCGCCTTCCGCCGGCCTGCCGTCGGTGAGGAGGATGAGCCGCCCTCCTGGTCGAACGTAGGCTCCCTGGCTCTTTGGACGTACGCCATGGCGCAGAATGCCGATCCTGGCGCCGCCAACAGCATCCGGCACGATCTGATCGCCGCGGCCGACGAGATAGCCAACCGCGCCAACAACGGCGGCTACCGCATCAGCCTGGTGACCCGCGATTACGTTTGGGGCTCGAACGGCATCCTTGCCAATTACGGCATGGAGCTGATGGTCGCCAGTTCGCTCTTGCATAATGACCGCTACGCCCAGGCGGCGCTCGAAGACCTGCACTACATCCTCGGGCGGAATACCTTTTCGCTTTCTTTCGTCACCCGCGTGGGCGAAAATCCTTTCCGCCATCCGCACCACCGGCCCAGCGCCGCCGATGGTAAAGACGAGCCTTGGCCGGGGCTGATGTCCGGCGGTCCCAACAAGGGCCGGCAAGACGACGTGATGCGCAAAGTATCGCCCGATCTGGCGCCCGCCAAAACATACCTCGACGATCAGGGGGCTTACTCCGCCAACGAAGTCGCCATCAACTGGAATGCGCCGCTGGTCTTCCTGCTGGCGGGCGCGGAAGAAATGGGCGACGGGGTGCCGGCGCGCGGCGGCCCAACCGGCAGAGGCCGGCATCAGCGCTAAGCGGCTGCGGGCAAGGCTGACACGGAGTCCGATTCGCCAGACGGGGGGCGGAATGACATCGTGCCTCTTGCAACCGCGCGTCTCAGTTGCGATTCGCCCTATCGCCCAGACGAGGCGGATTGCCAAGCCGCCGCATTTCCAATCTCGCTACGGCGGCCGGATGGTAAACGGCCTTCCACAATCGTGCGTCGCAGTCGCCGGCGAGGAGCCCCGATTCGCCGGCTATCCCCTAGATTTCCAATCTGCCTTACGGGCTCCGAATGGTAAACGGCCTTCCCACAATCGCGCGTCGCTGTCGCGGCCGACACGGAGTCCAGTTCGCCTGCTACCGCCAGACGAGGCGGATTGACAAATGAAGAACCAGCCGCGCACCGTGGTGCGACACTGAGGAAATGGTGCGAAAGACCGGTTGGCCCTTATTCGCCATCTCCGCCCTCGTGGCCGGATGGTCGCTCGCGCAGTCTCCCGCGGAGAACGCCGCGCTTCCGTACAAGAATCCCAAGCTCAAAGTGGAAGCCCGCGTCGCCGATCTCCTCCCGCGTATGACCCTGGAAGAGAAAGTGTCGATGCTCGCCGGCTCCGGTTGGATGGAAAGCCAGCCCATCGAGCGTCTCGGCATTCCGGCGATCAAAATGGCGGATGGTCCACTGGGAGTGCGCGCCTGGTTCGGCACTTCGGCCGTCACCAATGCCGCAAATACGCCGCGCATTACCAGTACGGCTTTCCCGGCGGGCATCGCCATGGCCGCTACCTGGGATCCCGAGATGGTTGCCGCGGAGGGCAAGGTCATCGGCCAGGAAGTGAAAGCCCTCGGCCGCGACATGATCCTCGGGCCCACCGTCAATATCGCGCGCCAACCGCTCTGGGGCCGTAATTTCGAGGGGTATGGCGAGGACCCTTACCTCGCCTCGCGACTCGTGGTCGGCTACATCAAGGGCGTACAGGGCGAAGGCGTCATCCCCAGCGTGAAGCATTTCGTCGCGAACAATCAGGAGTTCGAGCGCCACCGCATCGACGAAACCATCGACGAGCGCAGTCTTCAGGAAATCTATTTTCCGGCGTTCCGCGCGGCCGTGCAGGAAGCCGGCGTCTGGACTGTGATGTCGGCATACAACAAGCTGAACGGTGTCTACTGCGCCGAGGACCCTTATCTGCTGCACGACGTTCTCAAAAAGGAATGGGGCTTCAAGGGCTTCGTGATTTCCGATTGGGGCAGCACGTACTCCACCGCCGCCACGGTCAACGCCGGCATGGATCTCGAGATGCCCGGGGGCGCACCGATGAAGGGGTGGCTGGCGCGCCCTCAGACCCAGGCCGATGGCAACGGCGCCGGCTGGCTCGCGCCCGATAAAGTGCTCGCCGCCATTCAGGCCGGCCAGATCTCTCCCGCCGCCGTCGACGACAATGTCAGCCGCCTCCTTCGCATTCTGTTCACCGCCGGTCTGTTCGATAAACCGCACACTGGCGGGGGCGCGGTGGATACCCAGGAGCAGCGAACCGTGGCGCGCACCGCCGCGGCGGAGAGCATCGTGCTCCTGAAGAACGCGGGCGATCTGCTACCGGTGGCGAAGACCGTTCACTCCATCGCCGTGATTGGACCGGACGCCGCGGTGGCCCGCACCGGTGGCGGTGGCAGTTCTCTGGTGCGGACCAATTATGCCGTCACTCCGCTCGATGGCATCCGCGAGCGCGCCGGCAATGCCATCCCGGTGACCTACGCGCAGGGAGTCTCCATGCCGGGTGAGGACGCCAGCAAGGATTCGCCCGGGGTGCGAGCGCAACTCCGCCGCGACGCTGCCGCCGTGGCCGGCAAGGTTGACCTCGCTATCGTGGTGGTGGGCAATGCGCCATCCATCGAGTCGGAGGGGTTCGACCGCAAGACGCTGCGCCTTCCCGAGGGCCAGGACGAACTCATCGCGGCCATCGTCCAGGCGAACAAAAATACTGTGGTGGTGATCAATGCCGGCTCGCCGGTCGCCATGGACCCATGGGTGGATCAGGTCCCCGCCATTCTGACGATGTGGTACGGCGGGCAGGAAGGCGGCCATGCGATCGCCTCCGTGCTGTTCGGAGATTTCACTCCCTCCGGCAAGCTTCCAGTCACGTTTCCGCGCCGCATCGAAGATACACCGGCTTTCGGCCACTACCCCGGCGAGAATTTGCATACTACCTACTCAGAGGGCATTTACGTGGGCTACCGTCATTACGATCGCGCCAATGTCGATCCGCTGTTCCCCTTCGGCCACGGCCTCTCGTATACCAAATTCGATTACAGCGACCTTAAAATTACGCCCGAAAAGGTCGGCCCCGGGCGCCGCATACAGGTGAGCATGACCGTCAAGAATAGCGGCGCACGCGCCGGCGCGGAGGTGGTGCAGCTCTATCTGCATCAGGCGAAATCGAGCGCCGACCGGCCGCCGCAGGAACTGAAAGGTTTCCGCCGTGTGATGCTGACGCCGGGGCAATCGCAGGCCGTCACGTTCACGCTCGATCCGCGCGACATGTCGTTCTACAGCGTGGCGCGGCACGCCTGGGTGGCGGAACCGAGCGCGTTCGACGTCATGATGGGCGCGTCCTCGCGCGATATCCGGCTGAAGGGAAGCTTCGAACTGGCGGCGCGGTGAATAGTATGAGACAAGCATTGATTCTGGCGGTCGCTTTATCCTCGGCGGCCGCCCTGCATGCCGCCGATGAACACGCCGCGAACGTTCCGATCCTTACTGTCTGCCAGGCGCTGCGCGGAGCGGCTCAATATTCGGGTCAGACCGTGATTGTGGTCGGGCGTGCCGTGGATGCGCCGGAAGACGCCTGGATAGATGAAGGCTGCGGCTTGGTGCTAGCCTTCGGAGATCACAGATTCCCGGCCGCCATTTCGACGAAATACGATGCGTCCGAAACGGCCGAGCCGCCGGCACTCCCCAAGGGATTCAAGTGGGACAAGAAGGCCATCGAGCGTGCGCTCGCCGAGGTGGAAAGCACCAGCCATCTGCAGCCAAAGACCTCCTGGTGCGCCGCTTACGGTCGGTTGGAAGTGGATCCCGTGCGGCGCATCGACCTCGGTAACGGTCGTTTCGCGGAAACAGTCGGCTACGGCCACGGCGGTGGCGCCGCGGCGCAACTCGTGGGGCCCGCAGACGGCGTCTTGCACTTGAAGGGTAAGTAGCGCGGGCATCAGGATCGGCGGCCTGAGGCTGCGCTGAACAGCGCGGAAGATCTCTTCGAACGCTCGCAGCCGGCCCATTCGATCGTCGAAGCGCTTGGTCCAAAGGCCTCTCGTATTTCTGGGATTCTCCGAAGTCCGAGGTGTTGGCGTGTCGATTCCGCTCCCCGATTGCAGGCAGCATGCGATGCCAGACTGGTCCCGCACGGACTCGTAGATCGTCCAGACAGTCGCTGAAATAGCACCCTCTTAGGCGCCGACCCGCCCTTGGAGTGCGGTGCCCGAACACAAAGCTGTCGGCAAGCAGATAGCCGGAATCAGTTACCAGCTTCCATACCATGATTTCCTTTCGAGCCAGAGATTTCGACATAGGGCCGAGCGGATCGTTGCCTATCGATACTGGCGCTTTGCCCCTCGGAGGGACCGCGACGGTGGTCGCCCGAGCCGAAAGCGCGCGGCCGGGATATGCGGGACGATGTTACTGCCGTGATGGCGTTGACTGAACCAGCCTGACAATACAGGCTGTCGCAGCTTTGTCTCTCATTCCCTCAAGAACGAGCAATTTTCAAAGGCGCTGCCCATTAGTCTACGGTCTCGATTTATTGATTTGTTGGGGCAGCGCCATTCTCCCAGGCTACACATGTTAACCCCGAATCCTTGGTTGGTGCAGCCATCGTCATTCGTCGACAAGTTCTCCATTTCCCGTCCCCCCGGCGAGGAAAGGCCAAGGCCGTTCCGGAAGATCTGATAAGACAGCTACCGCGCAACCTGTTGGAGATTGCGCTTGACAGGAGAGCTGTTTTGACGATATAGTCCAACCCATATCGGTCTTCGGTTAGAAAAAGTGCATAAGCTGTAAAGTCAACTTTGGAGGGGGTTCGATCTGGTGAAGTTGTCCTCGTCTGTCCGCCCGATCTGCCCAGGCACCCACAGCGTGGGGAAGAATTTTTTCAAGATTTGGAGTTTAGTCCATGAAGACTCAACGTTTTAGCATATTGCGGGTCGCTCAGACGATTTCCCGGCAATGGATTGGGTGGGTATCGCTGCTGACGATAGCCGCATTGCCCGTCTGGGGCCAGATCGACCGCGGCACCATCAAAGGGCAGGTGACGGACGCCGCGGGCGCCGTTGTTCCTGCCGCCGCGATACAAATCATTCGCATCGATACCAACAGCACCCTCGAGCTGGTTACCAATGGCCAGGGACTCTTTACTGCGCCGAACCTGCCGGCCGCCAACTATCGGGTGGTAGTGGAGAAGCAGGGTTTCGCGAAGCTCACCAGGGAACCGGTAGAAGTGCAGCCAAGAACCGAAACGACGGTGAATTTCGCACTGCAGCCAGGCACGGTGAGCGAATCCGTAACCGTCTCGGGCGAGGCGCCGATTCTGGATACCGCGGCCGTGAACAACTCGGTCGGTTTCAAGGATACGCTCGTCGATGAGCTTCCGCTGATCGTGGTCGGTACCAAGCGGGATGTCACCGGCTTCCTCGACAATATGCCGGGCGCCAACAACACCAACACATTCATCCCCACCATGAACGGGTCCACGACGATGGCCACGGAAGCATTCGTGGACGGCGCGCGCGCCAGCGAACGAATCGAGAAAGGTTCGCTTTCTGAAAACGGACCGTTTCTGGAACAAGTCGGTGAGCTCAATGTCGTATCGGGCGCATTCAATGCGGAGTATGGCGGGTTCGGCAGTTGGTTCACCAACGTAGTGCTGAAATCGGGCACGAACCAGCTTCATGGAAGTATTTTTGATCATCTGGGCAATGACAAGCTGAACGCACGCTCTTTCTTCGCTCCGGCGCGCACGCCTTATCGTCAGAACGAAGGCGGATTCACACTGGGCGGCCCGGTCGTCATTCCCCACATTTACAACGGCCACAACAAAACGTTTTTCTTCGCCAGTCTGGGTCTCTTCTACTCGCGGCAAGGCGCGGCCGGACTGCTCGCGACGGTGCCGACACCGGCGATGCTGAGTGGAGACTTCAGCGGTCTGACGACGGCTAGCGGCGCAGTGATTCCCATTTTCGACCCCAACACGACGCAGCCCGACGGCAAGGGCGGCTACATCCGAACGCAATTCCCGGGAAATATCATACCGGCGAACCGGATCACGAACATGGCGAAGATTGTCTCTTCGTACATTCCCGCGCCGAGCGTCGGCGGCGAGAACAATAACTTCTACGATCACCGCGCGGCCACGTGGCCTTACTACAATTCTACGGTTCCGCTGATCAAGATCGACCACAGCATTTCCGACAAGCAGAAGCTGATGTTCAGCTATACGCACCAGACGCGGCCTCGGCTGCTCTGGGGCAATCCGGCGCCGGGCCTGGGGCCGCAACCGGTATGGGGCCAGGCGCAGAGCAACCCGCTCGATCAGATTTACGATCAGCAGGACACGTCCTGGAAGGTGCGCCTAAGTCACGATTACATTATCAGCCCGACGCTGCTGAATCACATCACCATCGGCATCGACCGCGAGTTCAACATCGGGCCGAATGGCACCGACGGCCAGGGATGGGACCAAAAGCTCGGCATTACCGGCATACCGCAGGACAACGGCGCGTTTCCGGCGTTGACTTTCAGCGGCGGCACCGCGTCTCCCGCTGCCATGGGCCGCGGTTACGACGTAAGGTTTTATGCGCTCGATTCCACGTTCATTGAAAACCTGACGTGGATCAAAGGCAAGCATACGATGAAGTTCGGCGCCGAATTCGATCGCGACCGCATCGACCAAGTGGCTCTGAACAACATCCAGGGCAGCTTCACGTTTTCGAATCTGATGACCAGCCAGCCCGACTCGGCCTCCTTTGGATCGTGGGGCAGTTCGGTAGCGAGCTTCCTGCTCGGCGCAGTGGGCACAGCCGGCGCCTTCATTCCCCAGGAGACCGGCTTGCGCGATTTCCGCGTCGGCGCCTTCGCGCAGGATGAGTGGCACGCCACTCCGAAGCTGACTGTGTCCTACGGTTTGCGTTGGGACTACGATCCGTCGTTCTCCGAAGTACAGAACAAGATGTCGAGCTTTGAGCCGAACATCGCCAATCCGGGCGCCGGCGGCTTGGCGGGCGCGCTCGCCTTTGCCGGACAGTCGGGCATTCCGGGACCGTTCTTCGCCAGCAACTGGAAGAAAGGGTTCGGTCCACGTCTGGGCGTCGCCTACCAGTTAAACGATAAGACGGTGATCCGCACCAACGGCGGCGTCTACTATCAAAACTCGGCTGAGAACCTGATTACGTCGCCGTTCTATGCCGGCTACAGCGAGTCGTTGAGCTACAGTTCGCCCGACGGATACACACCGCTGTACTACATCAACTCCGGGACGTTCCCGCAGAATTTCGTGCGGCCGCCCTCGCTCAATCCGTCGTTCCTCAACGGACAGGCGATCTCCTATCTGCCGCCGAATGACACCCGCTTGCCGCAGACACTCAACTACACCTTCTCCATCCAACGCGAGATCACGCATGATTTCTCGTTGGAGGCCGTCTACCTCGGCAGCCGCAGCACGCATCTGGGATTCACGGCGAATTATAACTATCTGCCGCTGTCTGACTTGAAATACGGTTCGCTCCTACTGCAGCCGATCAATTCGGCTTCCGCGGTTGCGGCGGGCTTCACATCGCCGTATCCGACCTTCGTAAATCAAGTGGGCGCCAACACGGTGTATCAAGCGCTGCGTCCCTATCCGCAGTACACCTCGGTAACGACCAGCCCCGGCGAGCCGTCGGGACAGCAGAAGTTCAATTCGCTGCAGACAAAAGCCACCAAGCGCCTGTCGGGCGGTCTTACGCTATTCGGCTACGTGACTTGGGCCAAGAGCTTCTCGCTCGCCACCGGCCAATATCCCGGCACCCGTTTCTGGCTGCAGGATCCCAATGCTGCCTTCTCCATGAGCGCAAGTTGGTCTTACTATCTGCCGTTTGGATCCGGCAAGTCACTCCTGCACGACTCGCCTCGCGTAGTGCGAGCGATCGTATCGGACTGGAAGATCAACGGGTTCGTCAAATATAGTTCCGGTCTTCCCTTGACCATCAGCGCCGCGGCTGGCAACCTGGGCACCATCGGCTACAGCCAGTGGGGCAATGCAGTAGTGGGCGTGTCGCCTTATCTGGTCACTGATCCTCGCGACTTCAGCCCATCGAAGAAATACTTGAACGCGGCGGCCTTCACCACCAGCACCGGGTTCAACTTCGGCAATCTCAATCCGAATCTGAGCTGGGTACGAGGCTTCTGGTACAAAGAAGAAAACCTGACGCTCGGCCGCATCTTCCCGATCAAAGAGAGACTGAAGCTCGACTTCAGCGTAGATGCGTCCAACCCATTCAACTTCGTTCGTTGGGGCGCTCCCAACACTTCGTTGACCTCGGCGGCGTTCGGCACGGTGAGCAGCGTTTCGCCGGGCCGCACGTTGCAAATGAACTTGAACCTTAGCTTCTAACCAAAGCTGGAGAAGGGACGCTTTCCGCGTCCCTTCTTCAGCCATCGCCAACTCCTCATGGAAACCCCGCCCATCTTTCTGGCTGCTTTCTCTCTGGCGCTGATCTCGTTACCCGCGACAGCGCAACATCGATCGACTCCCGCCGAACATTGGGTCACGGCCTGGGCCACTTCGGAACCGTTGGGTCCGCCATCGACGCTGCGAATAGGCCGCGGCGGTCCGCCACCCCCGCGCCCGTCTAACACGAATCAGCCGAACGTATCCGCTCCGGCTCAGGCGGCGCCTCCGGGACGAGGCCGCGGGCCGCGCATGAACATTCCCACCACAATGGACGATCAGACAATCCGGATGATCGTGCACACCGGCATCGGCGGGCGAAGGGTGCGGGTGGAATTGTCAAACGCCATGAGCGCATCGGCGGTGACGATCGGGGCAGTTCACCTGGCGGTGCGCGATAAGGATTCCGCGATTGTCGCCGGGACGGATCGCGCCCTCGCTTTCAGCGGCAAGCCCGGCTGCGTTCTGGGACCGGGAGTATTGCTGTACAGCGATCCGGTCGAGCTGGATGTTGCGCCGATGTCCGACCTGGCCGTATCGCTATACGTGCCGCGCGATTCCGGCCCACCGACGAACCACTCGCTCGGGATGCATACCGCGTACATCTCGAAGGGCGACACCACGGCGCAAGCCTCCATGCCCGATCCGAGCCCCACACGCGTATATCTCTGGCTCTCCGCCATCGACGTCGCGGCTCCGGCCGATTCCTTTGCGATCGTGGCGTTAGGCGATTCGATCACCGACGGACAGGGCACCACCGTCGACGCCAATCTGAACTGGACGGCAATGCTCAACAAGCGACTGGCGGGCAATAAGGCGACCGAACATGCCGCCGTGCTGAACCAAGGGGTCGCGGGCAACCAGGTATTGCGCGACCTCGCGGGAGTGAGTGCGCTGGCACGATTCGATCGCGATGTGCTGAGCCGGTCCGGCGTGAAGTGGCTGGTGGTGTTCGAAGGCATCAACGATATTAGCCTGCACGGGCAGACCGATTCGGAAGATCCGCTGACGCCCGAAGACCTGATCGCCGCAGACCGCCAGTTCATCGAGCGCGCCCACACCTACGGCATCAAAATCGTTGGCGCCACCATCACACCGCAGGAGGGCACGCGTCTCGGAACGCCGAATGCCGACGCCGTTCGCAACGCGGTAAACCAGTGGATCCGTACCAGCCACGCGTTCGACGCCGTGGTCGACCTGGACGCCACGGTGCGCGATCCGAATCATCCGAGCAAACTGCGCGCCGATTTCGATTCCGGCGATCATATCCACATCAACGATGCCGGGAATCAGGCGATGGCGAATGCGTTCGACATCGCAATCTTCAAAGCGGGAAAGTGAGGCCCAATGCCAGAGCGGCACGCCGTCTGTGAGGGTGCCCGACAGGGGTGGCAGGAGTCTACCACGATGCGGACGCGTTCACGAACTTGGATGATGGCGGCGATGGCAATCGCCGTCGCGGGCTGTGCCGCAGCGCAGCAGCCCGACGCCGCCACTTGGGCTGCCCGCGCGGCGGGCCAGTACAACGTGATCCCCAATATCACGTATCTGACCGAAAACAATGTTGAACTGAAGCTCGACATTTTTCGGCGCAAGGATACCAGAACGCCGCAACCGACCATGATCTCGATCCACGGCGGCGGTTGGACCGGTGGAACGCGCGACGGCCTGCTGTTCCTGATCATGCCGTGGTTCGAAATGGGGTACAACGTCATCAATGTGGACTACCGGATGGCGCATGTATCGACGGCTCCGGCTGCGGTAGAAGACTGCTTGTGCGCACTGCGCTGGGTGGGCGCTCACGCGCAAACTTACGGTATTGACGTTAACAAGCTGGTGCTCAATGGCGACTCCGCCGGCGGCCATCTTTCCCTGACCACCGGCATGATTCCCGAAAGCGCCGGGCTCGACCGGGAATGCCCCGGGGGGCCGATGCCGAAGGTCGCTGCCATCGTCAACTGGTACGGCATCACGGACGTGAACGATCTGCTGGAGGGACCCAATCAGAGAAGCTACGCGGTGACTTGGCTGGGCAGCGCTCCGGATCGCGAAGAGATCGCGAAACGAGTGTCGCCGCTGACCTACGTGCGGCCCGGATTGCCGCCCATCCTTACCATTCACGGCGACGCCGATCCGACGGTGCCCTACACGCAGGCCTTGCGCTTGCAGGATGCGCTCGAAAAAGCCGGGGTGCCCCACCAACTGGTGACGGTGCCCGGCGGCAAACACGGCAACTTCACCATGGACGACTACGTGAGGGCGTTCGGCGAAGTCAGGAAGTTTCTGGGAAAGTACGACCTGCTGCCCCAGTGAAGGCGCAGCGATAGAAAGGAGCGACGATGAACAGAAGATCGTTTGCCAGGCAGATGGCCGCATCGCTTCCAGTGGTCGCCGGCATGGCGTCGATGAGTCAGGGGGCGCAGGAGCAGCAGAAAAGTGCGCCGGCATCGCCACCGCCGGGACGAGGCCAGATGGACGGTAGTCCGTTGGGCGATCCGCTGCCCGGACAGAAGTGGCGCGTGCACGATCGTACGCGCCCACAGCCTCGGAAGGTGACGCCGGGGCAGCCGATCCCAACGCAGTCCGCGTCATCGGACGCGATTGTGCTTTTCGATGGCAAGGACCTTTCGCAGTGGAACGGCGGCGGCCGCGGAGGCGCGGTCACACCGCCGCGCTGGAAGGTGGAAGACGGCTATGTGGAACTCGTGCCGGGCGCCGGCAGCCTGGTGACCAAAGCGAGCTTCGGCGATATCCAGATGCATGCGGAGTGGATGACGCCGACCGGCGCGGGCGCTTCCCGTGTGGGGCAGTTCCGCGGCAACAGCGGCGTGATCCTGATGGGCCGCTATGAGGTGCAAGTGCTCTCAAGTTACGACAATCCAACTTACCCCGACGGCTCTGCGGGGGCCATTTACGGGCTCTATCCGCCGATGGTGAATCCTTGCCTGCCCGAAGGCCAGTGGAATAGTTACGACCTGGTTTTCGAGGCTCCGAAATTCGAGGGCGAGAAACTGGTGAAGCCGGCATTTCTCACGCTCTTCTTTAACGGCCTGCTGGTGCAGCATCGCGTGCAATTGTTGGGCACGACGTCGCACGAGCCCATCGCGGTTTACACCCCACATGCGCCGGAACTGCCGTTGAGCTTACAGGGACATGCCGGACCGGCGCGATTCCGTAACATCTGGATCCGCCGGCTCCTGGGATACGACGTCTGATCCCATGAAGAATCAGGTTCAACTGATCGCGTACGTCGATCGCATTTCGGGGGGCGGAATTGGCGATCTGCACTCCCAGCTTCGAGGGCCGCTCGGCGGACTCTTTGGCGGCGTTCACCTGCTGCCCTTTTTCCACCCCATCGACGGCGCAGACGCCGGCTTCGATCCCATCGATCATACGCAAGTCGATCCGCGCTTAGGGACCTGGCAGGATCTTGCCGCGCTGGGCGAGACGGTGGAGCTTACCGCCGACTTGATCGTCAATCACGTCTCCGTGCATTCGCCGCAATTTCAGGATTTCTCACGCAAGGGCGCGGCTTCGCCTTACGCGGATCTCTTTCTGACGCTGGACCGGGTGTTCCCCCACGGCGCGAAAGAAGCTGACCTGCTCCGCATCTATCGTCCGCGCCCGGGGCTGCCGTTCACTTGTATGCCTATGCAAGACGGCCGTCAGCACTTGCTCTGGACCACTTTCACGCCTCAACAGATCGATATCGATGTGGAGAGCGCGCGCGGCAAGGAGTATATCGGAGGCATCCTTCGGCGATTTCAGGAAGCCGGCATCAAGATGATCCGGCTGGATGCTGTGGGGTACGCCATCAAGCGGGCGGGAACGACCTGCTTCATGATCCCCGAGACCTTCCAGTACATATCGGACCTCACCACGCAAGCGCACGCGCTGGGCATGGAGGTCCTGGTGGAGATTCATAGCTACCATCGCGATCAGGTAGACATCGCGCAGCGCGTCGACCGGGTTTACGATTTTGCATTACCGCCGCTGATCCTGCACACCCTTTATAAGAGAGATGCCGGCGCCCTTCGCAACTGGCTGTCGTTCAGCCCGCGGAATGCGATTACCGTACTCGATACGCACGACGGCATCGGCGTGATCGACGTAGGCGCTGACGCGCGCGATCCACACGGACGACCAGGTCTGTTGAATGCCGCCGAGATCGACCACCTGGTGGAGACCATCCACGAGCGTAGCCTCGGCCAGAGCCGCCAGGCCACCGGGGCAGCCGCGAGCAACCTGGATCTCTATCAGGTGAACTGCACGTTTTATGAGGCGTTGGGCCGCCGCGACGGCGAATACCTGCTGGCGCGCGCCATCCAGTTTTTTTCGCCGGGGATTCCGCAGGTATACTACACGGGATTGCTGGCGGGGGAGAACGATATGGAGTTACTGGCCCGAACCAGTGTGGGCCGCGATATCAACCGGCACTATTACACGACCGAAGAGATCGCCGCCAATTTGCGGCGGCCGGTGGTACGCGGACTGTTCGAGCTGATCCGGTTCCGCAACAGGCACGCCGCGTTTGACGGACAGTTTCACCTGCCCACCGGCGCACCTGAGTCCCTGGTGATGGAGTGGCGCGCGGGCGGCGATTTCGCGCGACTCGAAGTCGATCTTCCGATGCTGAATGGAGGGCTGGTATATTCCAGCCCGGACGGCGGCGTTGTCCCATCGGATCGCTGCAGCAACCGGCCGGGGGGTAGTGAGAGCAGCATGAGAACCGAAGTTACGGCCAGCCGCGCCAACCTCGCCGCCATCAAGGCGCTCACGTTCATCATGTTCATGATGTTCGCGATGACGACGGACTCGGTGGGAGTCATTATTCCCGAAATCATCAAGCACTTCCACTTGAGCATGACCGCGGCCGGCGCGTTTCAGTACGCCACCATGGGCGGCATCGCCGTGGCAGGCTTCTTTCTCGGCTTTCTGGCCGACCGGCTTGGCCCGAAGACCACTATTGTCATCGGCCTGAGCGCGTTCGCGGTGGATGCGTACCTGTTCGTCGCCGGCGATTCGTTCGCGTTCTTTCTGTTTCTGCTCACCGTGTCCGGTCTTTCCATCGGTGTGTTTAAGACTGGAGCGCTGGCGTTGATCGGCAACATCTCTCGCTCCACGCAGGACCACACGTCGATCATGAATACGGTGGAAGGATTTTTCGGTGTAGGCTCGATTATCGGTCCGGCGCTACTGGCGCGCTTGTTGGCCTCGGGCGTCGATTGGAAGTGGCTATATGTGATCGCCGGCACCGTGTGCGCATTACTAGTGGCGATCGCTTTGCGAGTGAAGTACCCCACCACCGTACGAACCAGCGACGAGCCGATGGATTTCAACCGCACGTGGGGCATGATGAGGGATCCGTTCGCCCTGGGCTTTTCTTTGGGCGAGTTTCTTTATGTAGCCACCGAGTGCGCGGTCTATGTCTGGATGCCAACTCTTCTCGCCGGGTACAAAGATAACTTTTTCGCGACTTACAGCATTTCTATCTTCTTTTTACTGCGAGCCGGCGGTCGATTCGTGGGCGCCTGGATGTTGCGGCGATGTTCGTGGACTGCGGCACTGACTGTTTTCAGCGGTGCCATCCTGCTCTGCTTCGTGGGGTCTGTGGCTGGCGGGACCGGCAGGGCGGTCTACCTGTTGCCTCTCTCCGGTCTGTTCATGTCGGTGATCTATCCCACCATCAATTCGAAGGGGATTAGCTGCTTTCCGAAGTCGGAGCATGGAGCGGTCTCCGGCGTAATTCTGTTCTTCACGTGCCTCTCGGCGGCCGCCGGTCCGCTCGCCATGGGTGCGGTGAGCGACGCGCTGGGCGGGCCGCGGTACGGATTTATACTGGCGACGCTATTCGCCGCGCTACTGTTCGTGGGATGTGTGCTGAATTCGGTGTTCCAGCCGGCGCGCGAGCGTCTGCGGCGGGTGGAAGAAACGCAATACGAAGTCACCCCGGGCATATCGTGACCCGGGGACGGCTCGATAGCCAAATTGAATCGTCGATTTCCATCTTTTCAGAAGATATTCAATTCCAGCCCCACAAAAAGCTGTATCATCAAGTTTATGCGCGGAAAAGACGGCAGCATCCCAAAATACCAGGAGATTCTCGACGACCTGACCGCCTCCATTTCGGCAGGCAAGTATACAGTCGGGCAAAGGCTTCCCAGCGAGCACGCTTTACTCAAGACTTTCGGGACCTCGCGCGTCACCGTAAACCGGGCCCTCCGGGAGCTGCAGCTCAAAGGCCTGATCGAACGGCGGGCAGGGTCGGGAAGCTATGTGAGCGAAAGTTCCGCCAGGAGTTATACGTTCGGGCTCCTCATCCCGGAGCTTGGCCGCACCGAAATTTTTGAGCCGATCTGCCGCGGCATGGCGGAAGCGAAAGAAACCGGCCACCACGCGCTCCTGTGGGGCAAATCGCTCTCCGATACGCAAATCGAGGAAGAAGATATCGAGAGCCTTTGCCGTCAACTTACCAGTAAGAAAGTATCCGGAGTGTTCTTCGCGCCTCTGGAACTGACCCCGGAAAAGGATGCGATCAATCGCAGGATTGCCGAGATTTTCGAGCGCGCCGGCATCCCCATCGTATTGCTGGACCGCGACCTGGTCCCGTTTCCGAAGCGCAGCCAGTACGACCTGGTGGGCATCGATAACCGCAGGGCCGGCTATATCATCACGGAGCATTTGATTTCGGCCGGGGCCACCAAGCCCGTCTTTGTGAGCCGTCCGGGATCGGCGCCGACCGTGGATGCGCGCATCGCCGGCTTCCGCGACGCTGTGATCGATTCCGCACTGACCTACAAGCCCGACATGGTGCGCCGGGTGGATCCGTTGGATATCCTGGCTGTACAAAAGTTGGTCAAGGAGGTGAAGCCCGATGCGATTGTGTGCGCCAACGATTTCACGGCCGCGCATATCATGAAGGCTCTCACCGAGCTCAAGATTCCCGTGCCGGAACGAATCCGCATGGCCGGTATCGATGACGTGAAGTACGCCAGCCTGCTGCCGGTGCCGCTTACGACGATTCGTCAACCGTGCGCGGAGATTGGCGCCACCGCGATCGAAGCGATGGTGCAACGCCTGCAGCACCCTCAGTTTCCCGCCCGGGACATCGCTTTGAATTTCCGGCTTGTAGTGAGGCGCTCGTCCGGCTCACATCACGTCGAAGAGAATAACTGATATTTACTTCGCAAACACGGCGAGATCGAATGCATCGGCCATCGCCTGATTGCCCACATCGTTGGGATGAATGTGGTCGCCGGGGTCGAAGTCCGCGCGCAGTTTGATTGGGCGCTGGGGGTCGCGCACCACCGCATCGAAGTCCACCACGGCGTCGAAGTTACCCTTCTCGCGGATCCATTTGTTGGCGGCTTGGCGCACGCCTTCTCCGCGCTCGCTAGCCGTGGGAACGCCTTCCTCGGGCATGATGGTCGCGCCCATCACCTTGATGCCGGACATGTGGCATCTCTCGATAATCTGCCGATAGCCGGCGATCAGTTCGTCGCCGGTAACGGCATCCGAGGGATCGCGGCGCCCGCGGTTATTGATGTCATTGATTCCCTCCAGCAGGATGATCCACTTGACGCCCGGCCGGCTCAATACATCGCGGTCCAATCGCGCCAGCGCGCTCACACCGGCACCATCGCGCAGTACCTGATTGCCGGAGATCCCTTCGTTCACGACAGCGGCGTGCCGGGCCGGCTTGTAGGCGCTCAATCGCTTGCCCAACAGAGTGGGCCAGGCGTGGTTGCCGTCGATGGAGGTGGCGTAGCCGTCGGTGATGGAGTCGCCATAGGCCACAATGGAGAACGCGTCGGCCGGACCGGTAACATCCACACCCGACAGCCAAACGTACGCAGTGGTAGTGGCGGGGTCGGGCATGATCTCGTCGCCCGCCACGTTGCCCTTTGAAATGTAGGAAGTGTGCAAGCCCGGGACGTGACTCGTGGGCCTGCCGGTATCGTGGGGCAGATATAGCGACACCGCGAGGTCCGAAAAAGGAGCGACGTCGAGATTTACCGGGTCGCTCACGGCGAGCACTCCAGGCGGAATCACCGTCGAGGCGCTCCCGCTGAAAGTGAGAGGCCGGTCGCTACCGGGGATGATCGCGCCGCCACCTTTATTCATGGCGATGTGCGCCGCTCCGATCTCAAGCGGCTGCGCGGTCCACATATTGGATAGCTCGATGCGTACGCGGCGGCCACCCTGCGTCACGTGCAGCACCATGCGAATGGTCTGGTCCGAGAGGCTGGCGGGCACATTGGGACCCCTGGGCGGCGGGCCGCTGCCCTTTTGCGGAGGCGCTCCGGCGCGTCCGCCGCGGCCTCCCCGAGGAGGCGCCGGCATGAAAGTTTGTCCGGCCGTCCAAGTGGCGATCCAATGTTCTCCAGCCTGGTGCTGCGCGGGTGCGAGCGACGGAAGCAGGCAGATCGCACCGCAAGCGGCGAGTAAAGTCAATCGCGATGGGAGGCGCATGGGCGGAATCCTAAGGGAGAGCCTTGTGAATCGCTTCGGTTACCACCGGAGCCATCAGGTTGTAGCCTTTAGCGTTGGGATGCAATCCGTCGGCCGAATAGCCATCTTTCAACCAGCCGCGATCGTCCACCAACGCCGAGAAATAATCGGCATAGATGGCCTTCACCTGCGCCGCATACGACTTCATCCAGGCATTGAGCTTCAGGATGTCGCCGGGCGGATGGTTGACGGTCATCCTCATTCTTGGAAAGGGCCCGCGACCCGGCGTGCCGGCGCGCGGCGGGGGAGTCTGCCCGCTTTGTTGCGCCTCGTAGGGATAATCGCTCACCGGCATAATGGAGCACAGGATTACTTTGATGCCATGGCTCTGCGCCAGTTCCGTCATGGCCATGATATTTTCTTCGATCATCTGCTCCGTCGATGGACCGGTATTGCCTGCGATATCGTTCGTGCCGCCAAGGAATACCATAATGGCGGGTTTAAGGTCGATTACATCCGGGTACATGCGGACCAGCATCTGCGGCGTAGTTTGGCCTCCGATGCCGCGATTGACATAGCGCTGCCCCGGAAACTGCTCGTCGAGCTTCCACAGGTCGGTGATGGAGTCGCCCATAAAGACTACTCTTCGCGGGTCTGCGGGTTGGCGCGCCAGTTCCTGGTTAGCAAGGTGAAAGCGGCCAAGCTGATTCCAATCCTCAAGCTGATTGGCGAGGCTCTTGGCGGTGTTGACCAGGCAACAATTGGCGCGCGGCGGGTCGAAGTCGCCCACCAATTGCGCGTTCACGGTGCCGCAGGCCGAGAGCGCGATCGCGGTAATTAAGAGCGGAGTGCGCATCCTATTGCCGGGTGTTAAACAGCATGGGAGCAGTGTCATAGAGATTGTTGCGCCACACGCTCCACACGTGCGCGCCTTCCGTCTCGTGAAAAACGGTTTTGATGCCTTCGGCGGTCAATGCTTCGGCGAAATCCTTATCGGCCTGATGGAGGAAATCCTGCCGCCCTGCCGACACCCACACCAGATGCACTTTCGCGTTGAAAGCGGCAGGCGCTTTCGCCAATTGCTTCAGCACATCGTCTGAGCTGGTAAAGCGCGCGCCAAGGGCGGCACTATAGCCTAGCACATAATGGAAAAGTTCCGGGTGCATCAACCCGATGGTGAGCGATTGTCCGCCTCCCATCGAAAGCCCCGCGATGGCGCGATGGTCGGCATCGGCAATGACACGGTAACGATGCTCTACCAGGGGAATGATCTCATCGAGCAAGTCCTTGGGGAAGCGGTCGGAGAACATCGTCGTTTCTCCAGGGATTCGATAGAGTGGATCCACGCCCGCGCCTTGCAGCGCATGCCCCTGCGGCATTACCATGATCATCGGCCTGGCTTTGCCGTCGGCAATCAGGTTGTCGAGGATGATGTTGGCGCGGCCGTTCATCACCCAGCCGTTCTGCGCCTCGCCATTGCCGTGCAGCAGATAGAGCACGGGATACTTCGCGGCGCCGGCGTCGTAGTTGGGCGGGGTATAGATCCATAGCCAACGCGTTGTGCCCAAGGACTTGGACTCGTACAGCAGCATGCGCACTTCACCATGGGGAACGGGACGCGAATCGTAAAACGCCGGCTGATCGCCGGGCACTTCTACGAAGCTCGACATTGCATACCCCGGCGGCACCGGTTTAATCGCGGGGTTCGATGGGTCGGGAATATCGATGCCCTGCACGCGGAAGTTGTAACTCCAAATTTCCGGCGGCAGCGGTCCCACGGTGATGCTCCAGATGCCGTCCTCGCCCTTGGTCAGCGGCTGCGGCGGTTTCCCCAGATTGATCTCGCCGGTGAGTTGCACCGCCGTGGCTTCGGGAGCGTGAAAGCGCAGCGTGACGGAGCGGTCGGGATTCACTTCGGGGGAACGAAGGGCGTTGACCGGAGTCGCCATCGGCCTGCCGGCGCGGCCTGCGCCGCGGCCGGAAGGCGGCTTCGTCTGGGCCTGCGACGCCAGGGCGCCGGCGGCGAATAGAGTGGTCGCACAGAGTCTTGCAATCGGCATGGAATCTCCTTAATAAGCGTCGAGCGGCACGCGCCCGTACCAGGTGCCTTCGAAGCCGGCCCGATTGTCGCCCCAGACCGCGTGCAGGTAATGGTCGTCGATATCCAACGAGGAGAGATCGTCACCGAACATGAAATTGCCGCGATCCCTGATGTAGGGCGGCGATACTGCATGGCTCACGCGCACCGTAGCGAAAGAGCTACCGCCATCGCGGGAAGCGGCCGACCACAGATCGAAACTGCGGTCGCGATAGGTCGCTTTCCAGATCAGACCCAGAACACCCTTGGCGGAATATTTCATGGCGCGCTGCCCGAAGTTCGCGCCCTCCGGCAAGCGCGCGGCCAAAACCGGCGCCCCCCACGTCTTGCCGCCGTCCTGCGTGATACTCATGAAAATTTCCTGGCCGGACTGGCGTGCGATGGCGTAGCGGCCTTCTTTGGTGGGATCGGCTGCCAGCATTACCCCTCCGCCGAACCCACCGCGACCGCCACGACCACGTCCGCCACGCGCACCTTCCGCCTGCGGTTGCGGGGGAAGAGGCGGAATAATTGTGTAGTGGAACGTCTTGCCATCGTCGCGGCTGGTGCCGAGCACGGTGCACGGGCATTGCGCGTCGGCGCTCTCCGGCACCTTGCTGGCGCCGTATGCCACCACCAGATTGCCGAAGGAGGCGCTGAAGGCGCCGCGCCCGCCCGGGTACTCGTCGGAATCCATGGGATAGATGACACCCCAGGTGCGCGCCTGGTCGTGCGACGCTCGAATGTAGGTGCGGCTGCGGGAGATGGATGCCGGCGGATAGCCGTCGTATCCTTTGCTCGGACTGGACGGGTCGAACTTAGGCCGCTGGACGGTCTTCGGATCGACGGTGTACGTCGGCCCGCTGCCGCTCACATAGATGGTTCCAGTGGATGCGTCGGCGACGAAGTAGGGGCGGTCCCACGGCGATGCCTGCTCGAAGACCGGATGTACGGTCGGCGCATAGAGTGAAGGCGAATCTGCCGGATGTACCCACACCGGGTGGCTCCACGTCTTCCCCATGTCGGTGGACCACTCGATGGCGGAACCGCCGTGATAAAAAGCAGCTTCACCGTTGGTCGGGTTGTAGCCCCGGGCGTAATCGGCCGCGCCGCGGTTGAGGTATGCCAGGCAGCCCATGTAAAGCGTGCCATCGGGGCCCGCGCCATCGAAGGAATCGCTGCAGCGGTTCTTCTCCAGGATCTTGCGCAGGTTGTCCTGGCTGAATTCCCAGGTTTTGCCGCCGTCGCGGGTCACCGCGATGTCGGTCCGGGAGCCGTCTGGCGTGGAGAGTTCCTTGATACGGAGTTGCGTGGCCTCCGGCGTGCCGCGCGGCAGGATAGGGGTCTCGCCCGTGGGCAACTGGTTGAGCGTCGCCATGGCGACCACCAGGATGTTGTTCTGATCTTTTGGATTGACGAAAACGATGGGCTCGCCGGCGCCGCGATCGACGCTGCCGAGCAACAGATACTCCTCCGACTTCGGGGTGTCGGCGGTCTGTGAAAAGAGCATCGCCGCGGAAAAGAAGGCGAGGGTTATTGGCGGTATGTAAAGAAGACGATTCGACATGGGATCCTTACCGATCTCGGCTGGCGGCCTCATGGCCGCGTTCGTGCCGAAGAAGCTGACCGGTGCGCTGTGCCGGGACGATTCCTGCACGTATTTCAGGCACTGCGTGACGGCCGTCCTACCTTGCAATGCGGCGGCCGCCAACGCGGCACTGGCCTCGCAATCGCATTGGAGCATCTCACAACGGCCAACTCGTCCTTGGCCGCACCGTCGGCCTGCTTCTCTTGAGCTAGCACTTTCTAGCTTGTATTGACAATCGCAAAAAGTTAAAGTGTTTTACGCAATGAAATATATCGCCGATCTGCTGGTAATGTCAAGAGCTGCATGCGTCAGGAGTCGCAATGCTGTATTATCAAATTCTGGAGAAACTGGTTGAATTCCAGCTAACTGTTCGCAGTTTGTAGAGCTTAGCCGATTTCCTTGTATGTAGCGCAATGCCATGAGCCGGCAGCACTTGGTTGACTTTTGCCGGCATATACCGATAATGATTCTTGACCCCATGCAGTCCATCAACTTGAGTATACAGGCTGAACCAAATCACCTTGGACAACCGGACCGAATCGTTGCGATCGGAGAAGTGTTGTGGGATCTGCTGCCGAGCGGTGCCACGCTGGGCGGCGCGCCGCTGAATTTCGCGGTGCACGCGCGACGTCTGGGATACTGGCCGCTGCTTATTAGTGCCGTGGGGGCCGATCAACGGGGCCGCGACGCCGTCCGTGCCGTGCGGCAACTCACTCTCGAAAGCGAGATGCTGCAGACAACTCCACTCTGGCCAACCGGCACGGCAACGGTGCATCTGGACGGCGACGGCCAGCCGACCTTCACGATTCACCGTCCGGCGGCCTACGATGCTGTGGTATTGACGGCCCCTCTAATCGCTCAATTGCAGCAACTGAGGCCGGCCTGGGTTTACTTCGGAACGTTGTTCTCCTGCACCCCGGAAGGACTCGCAACGCTGACCCGTTTTCTGGATGCGCTTCCGCGGGCGCAGCGATTTTATGATGTCAACCTGCGGCCCGGGTTCGAGCCCCCAGCCCTGGTCCTCGACCTCCTGGGCAGGGCGACGGTGCTTAAGTTGAATGAAGCCGAGGTGACGAATGTTAGCCGGATCAGCGGCCTTCCTCAGGGCTTCGAAGATTTCTGTCGCGAGGGGGCAGCACGATTTGGATGGTCCACCGTATGCGTGACGCTAGGCGCCAGAGGCTGCGCGATCTGGCGGGGCGGCGAGTATGTGGTGGCCTCGGGCTACCATGTTGCGGTGGCCGATTCGGTGGGCGCCGGCGACGCTTTTGCGGCGGCTTTTCTGCACGGACTCTCGAGCGGTTGGCCGACCCGGCAGGTGGCGGACTTCGCCAACCGCGTGGGAGCGATCGTCGCCAGTCGAGTGGGCGCCACTCCGGATTGGAATCTGGCCGAGGCCACCCAAATGTATCCCGGCGGTGATCCCGTCGCTCTTTGACCGGATCGCACCGGTTGCTCGTATAGTGTCAAATTAGTATGATCAGGTTGGTGGCGGATCGGGGACCAAAATACAAGCAGGTTTGTGAGGACCTGAAAGCCGCAATCGAGGCCGGCAGATATGGGCAGGGACTGCGCTTGCCTGGCGAACTCGAACTTGCGCACAGTTACGGTGCGTCGCGCGTGACGGTAGGCAGGGCTTTACGCGAACTCCAACTGGAAGGCTACGTGGACCGGCGCGCCGGCTCAGGCACCTACGTCTGCGCCAAGGCGAAGGAACAGTTTGCTTTCGGCCTGCTGATTCCGGATTTCGGGCATACCGAGATCTTCGAACCGATTTGTCATGGCATGATGGCGGCCGGCGAGGGGCTCAACTACGTGCTGGTTTGGGGACGCTCTCTGGCTGGCTCGGAGGCAACCGAAGACGAAGCCAAAGAGGTGTGTCGTCACCTCATCGCCAACCGCGTCTCCGGGATCTTTTTCGCCCCGATCGAAGCCAATCCTCGCAAGGATGAGATCAACCGCTCGATCGTCAATCTTCTGAGCGAGGCCAGGGTTCCGGTAGTGCTTCTCGACCGCGACATCGTCGACTATCCCGAGCGCAGCCAGTACGACGTGGTCGGCATCGATAACCGGCGTGCCGGATTCGTGATCACCAAGCATCTCATCAACAACGGCTGCCGTCGGGTCGGGTTCATCGGGCGCATCCATCTCGCGCCTAGTTGTATTGCACGGTCTAATGGGTATCGCGACGCGCTGGCCAATTCGCGCATGCCGCTGGCGGCGGAGTTCGTGGAGCGCCTTGACCCCACCGATAAAAAGGTGGTGGAGGGCGTAATAGCCCGCTACACGCCCGACGGAATCGTTTGCTCCAGCGACCGCACCGCGGCCCTTTTGATGCGTACGCTCGCCGAATTGAACATCGCCATTCCGGGCGACGTGAAGGTGGTCGGCTTCGACGATGTCAAATATGCAAACCTGGTCGCGGTTCCGCTGACGACGATCCATCAGCCCTGTGCGGAACTGGGCGCCGCTGCGATTCAAGCGATGCTCCATCGCGTCAAGGGTCCCGCGCTCCCGGCGCAGGACTGTCTGGTGAATTTTAAACTGGTAATACGCGAATCGTGCGGCTCGCAATTAGCCGTCCGTGCAAATTAAGCAGGGAGGATGAATGGTTACCCGCCGAACCTTTATCGGAGCGGCGTCCGGCCTGAGCCTTTGCTCAGCCATGGAGGCTACCGTGCAAAACGACCCCGATCTGATCAAAGCTATGGAGGCGGTGCGCGCCGCAATCCCTACGGCCGAAGCCGATCCGGCGCGCCCGGTCTACCATTTCCACCCACCGGCGAACTGGACCAACGATCCCAACGGCACTATCTTCTATAAGGGCTGGCACCACCTCTTCTATCAGCTCAATCCGTTCGAAGCGCGCATCGGCAACCAGCATTGGGGCCACGCGCGTAGCCGCGACCTGGTGAATTGGGAGCACCTGCCGATTGCCATCTGGCCATCCAAAGACCTGGGCGAGCGATTCATCTATTCAGGTTGCGCGGCACTCGCCGGCGATGGACGGCCGCGTTTGATCTACACCAGCATCGGGCACCCGGAGCCGGAGCAGTGGATGGTCACTCCGGAAGATGACGACCTGATCGCCTGGAAGAAGTACCCGGGCAATCCGGTGCTGGCGCAATCCGCGCACATCGGCGGGCCCATCAGCCAGTGGCGCGATCCCTTCGTGTTCCAACAAAACGGTACCGCATACATGGTCTGCGGCGGCGGCGCCAGCGCGGGGCGCGCGCAGGTTCAGTTATACCGCGCGGCCAAGGCAGACCTCACCGCGTGGAAGCATCTGGGCCCGGTGTTTCAAACGCTGGATCGCGAAAACCGCAACTACGAATGTCCGAACCTCTTTCCGCTCGAAGGCAAGTGGGTCATGATCGTCTCGCCCAATCGCCCTTGCGAATACTGGGTGGGCAGCCTCGATGTGGAGCGCGTGCAGTTCACGCCGCAATCGCATGGCATACTCGATCCGGGCGATTCGTACGCCAGCAACATCTCGGTGGATGACAAAGGTCGCACCATTCTCTGGCTCTGGGGACGCACCAACACGCCTCTGGAAAAAGGTTGGGCAAGCGTCATCACAATGCCGCGCATTCTCTCGCTCAGTTCCGACGGCTATCTCCTCCAAAAGCCCGCACCCGAATTCGAAGCGCTGCGCGGCGACCCGCACACCTACCCCGCTGCCTCGCTCGAAACTCCGTTCATTCCGGAGGGTATCGCCACGGATTGCGCGGAGATCGAAGCCGAATTTACGGGCAGCGGAACTTTTGGGCTCGAGTTGCGGCGCTCGCAGGATGGCCAGCCCGGCATCGTGGCCTCGATCCAGTCGGGCTTTCGCGGCGGCTATCTTTCGGTGGGCAATTCACGCGCATACCTGGGCCCTCTGGACCGCTATCGGATGCGCGTGTTCCTCGATAAGTGCACGGTTGAAGTCTACGTCAATGACGGACTGGCGGCGGTCTACCAGCCATTCACGGCGGGCGTCCATGATTTGGGCATTTCTGTGTTCGGCCAGCCGGGGCGCGGCCGCGGCGGACGCGCGCCACTGCCTGCGCCGCGGCTGGAATCTCTCGAGGTCTGGCAAATGAGGGGCGCGCGGTTCGACATGGAACATTTCCACCTGTAGACTTCGGGCAAACTTGTTCGACCGCGCGCCCCGGGAGGGGCAAACTTAGGTTCACTTGGTGTTAGTCAAGTGCAGCAGATCCGTGAGCATGGTTGTCTGGTGGTACGCGCTGAGTTCCGGTCCGTCCACCGCACCCTTGATGTACGCGCGGTCGCCCAGCGCCTCGCGGGGCGATCCAGGAATGACGCCTTCATACCAGCCGCCGTACTCGGGATCGAGGAAGTTTTTCTTCACGAAAGCCAGGGTGCGATCGAAATAGGGCCACAAATCGCTGCGGCCATGCAAGGTGGCGTACCGCGCCGTGGCCTTCAAGGTTTCGCATTCTGTCCACCAGATCATGTAGCGCCGCGCAATGGTGCCATCCGCGCCGGCGTTCATCCAGGTGGCGCCGTCCTCGTTGTCATAGCCCACCTTCAAGGCGAGATCGATGGAACGGCTGCCAAGCTGGATGAACTTCGGGTCGGCGCCCAACTCCACCGCGCGGCTGAACAGCGAGGCCCATTCGAACAGATGGCCGACGTTGAACGATTTAGGCTTGGCCGCCTTCCAGTTTTCATCGAAGCCTTCCGGCAGATAGCCCAGATCGTAATCGTAGAGTTTGAGCATCTCCGCCATTTCACTTTGAATTTCCTCCCACACCGGCTTGGAGTGGGTGGCGTCATAGAGAGCGAGCAGGGCTTCGAACATGTGTACGTTCAGGCCGTGGCGCCGCGTCGCTACGCCGGCGCCACGGCCCGTACCGCCGCGCGCTCCGCGACCGGCGCCCGCAGCGCCTACCGATGCCAGATTGAATGGCGCCGGACCGCTGAAGTCACGCTTGAGGCTGTTGGCGAAAAATGGACCGTCGCGCATCTTGTCGCGAACCTCTCCCCAGGCGTCGAGTGCGGCTTTCGCATATCGCTTGTCGCCGGTGACCCGCGCCGCCTGCGCCAGTGGGAAGATCGCGAAGCTCGTGAATCCTGTCTTGGTGTCGTCGATAACCTTGAGATCGGGCGTGGTCCGGTTGTAATAGCCGCCGTACTGGTCATCGTGCATTTTCATCAGGAAGTCGAGGGTCTTTTGGATGGCTGCCAGGTAGCGCTTGTCGTGACTGTACTCGTAGCCTTCCACTAACGCATAGGACATGCGGCCCTGCCCGTTGAGACTGGCTTCGCGCTGTGTGCCCCACGGCTTCCACTGCCGGTCCAGATTCTCCTGAATGAATCCGTTGGGCATGACCGATGCTGTGAGCCAGTGATCCAGCATGTCATGGAGGAGAGCCTTCTTCACCCATTCAGGGTCAATGTGCTGGCGGATCTCTTTCTCCGGGGCGCGATGGATTCCGGCGATTGGAGCGGACGCCCCGCCCTGGGCCATTGCCAGCGATCCTGTTAGCAGGGCTAACCAGGCTCCGGTGAATATATGTGATTTTGCCATCGTTGTGCGCTTCATAAGATCTCCTCGGACGGGGTGTTTACATCGGAGCGGACGCTGCTCTTTCGTAATACTGCTCCACCAATGATCGATTTGTCAATACATGATACTAGCAGCTTTGGCTAAATCTGCATCTACATTGGCCAGAAATGGCCATTTGTGGCTGCTAGCGGGAATTTTAACGAGCCAAGATTCCGGAGGTGAGCTTGTGAAGCTGATAGCACATCATTTGCGTCAGCCGCACGAATTGTCTTGACACCCGGTTGGGCGGGCGATACCATCACTTCTCGGCTCCGGCCCGCTCACCACCGAGCCGCAAGGACTGTCATGCTCATTGTCGCTGCCGGCCTGGCGATATTCGTTTATGGGATGGTTGCCTCCCTGCTAGGCACCATCAATCCCGCGCTCGCCACAAAATTTCAACTCGACAATTTGCAGACCGGTTACATTGCCTTGGCGCAAGGCTTGGGGCTCGTCATGGCCTCGGTCTCGGTGGGTCCCCTTCTGGACCGCCGGGGCAAGAAGGTCGGGCTGCTCCTGGGGTTGGGCCTGGTCGCTGTCGCGCTCTTCGTGCTCGCGAACTCCACCGGCTTCGCGACTATGATCGTCGCGATGTGGATCAGCGGCTTGGGCGGCGGCATCACTTTGACCGCGGCGAACGCCATGGGCAGCGATGTCAGCGAAGCCAGGCGCGCGTCGGTACTGAATATCCTGAACGTGTTCGTCGGATTGGGCGGCTTCGCCACACCCTTCCTCGCCGGCAACCTGCTGGGTGGCGATGCCACTCGCGTCGCCTACGCCGCCGGCATTCTGACAACCATCACATTCGTCGTGAACGCGCTTCTGAAAGTGCCGGAATCGCACCAGGCGGCCGAGCCGAAAGAATCTTCCCGTGTGTTTAAACAGCCGCTGCTGTATTGGTTGGCCTTCACGATCTTTCTTTACACGGCGTGCGAATTCGGCGTCTGGAACTGGCTGGTGAAGTTCCTCATGACACGCGGCATCGCGGAAAGTAGCGCCCTCAATATACTGTCCTTGGGCTTCGCGCTCGGCTTATTGCTCGGCCGCGTAGTGGTAGCGCCGATCCTCATCAAGGTATCGTCGTTTGCCGTAATTGTAGCTGCGGCGCTCGCCATGGCAGCGACCACCTGGGGAATGCTTCACGCTTCCGACACGTCCACCGCAGCGGTCGTCGTCTTCTGCGCCGGCATCGCCATGGCGCCTTTGTTTCCCACCACCATCTCGGTGGTCGCGAGTCTGTTCCCGCGGGGCACATCCACCGCTATCGGCTTCACAATCACCTGCGGGTTCTCTGGACTTGTGGTGAGCTCTCCGCTGATCGGCTGGCTCTCGGGTCCCGATCCCCGCGGGCTCGGCACCGGACTCCTGTTGCTGCCGGTCTGTTCGCTGATCATCGCGGCAATCCAGATCGCCCTGCGGCGCCCATTGGCCGCGGCTATTGCCAAGCGATAAGGCCAGCTTCAACGTGGTGGCCAATCGACGGGTTGGCATGGGTTTCGGGCGACGCCCGTTCACGATCTGAGCACCAGCCGCGACCCGTCCTGCCGCTGTCTGCTTCGCGGTCGCGGTCGGGGCCGATCGATTGCCGGCGCTTCCCGGGCACCCCGCGTGTGCCTGCTTCCCGCAGGAGAGCGGGGCTTTCAAACTGGTCGCTACGCTTTGGGTTGGACGCCGATCGTTTGGCGGCGGTTCGGGTGCCCTCCGCGCGGCTACTTTCGGCGGATGAGCGATCGTCATTCAGTGGGATGAGAGCCGAATCGATTCGCGGGCTCCCCGCCGTGCGATTCCTGCCCGCATCTGAGCCCGAGCCGCGCCGCATCTCTCGGGCGGGGCGATATCCAACGCGGTCGCCACGCTACCGGTTGCGAGTACCTTTTCCAGGCGCCCCCCGCCGCATCTGCGTGGGCAATCCGATTCCGATTCGAGAAGCCGCTTAATCCTGGAGCACAAACGCGTACAGCGAATCGACGGCGCCAATCAGCACGTACTGTTTGCCATCGATCATGTACGTCTCGGGCGAGTTGGACACCTCGCCGAGTTGCGCGTGCCACAATGCCGTGCCCTTCGTCGGTTCGTATGCAACGAAGTTGCCGCTCGGGTCGCCGGTGAACATCAGCTTGCCGGCCGTGGTGAGGACGCCATGTCCCACGTTGGTGCCGCCCCACGCGCCGGAGCCGGAATAGTGATGCCGCCAGGCGATTTCGCCGGTGTGGTAATCGATCGCCGTGAGGTACGTGCCGAAGGTGCCGGCATCGCGCTCTTCCTTACCACCGAGTCCCATGGAGCCGCGCGGGTCGAGCTCCGTCAAGTAGTACATGGAGTAGCTGTCTTCGCTTTGCACATAGAACATACCCGTCTCGGGGCTAAAGGCGGGAGGCATCCAATTCGTTGCCCCGGCATTGGTAGGCGATACCAGTGCTCCTGCCACATCGAAATCCTTTTTGGGATTTCGAATGGGATGGCCCTGCGCATCGACGCCCTTGGCCCAATTGGCAGCGGGCGAGAATTTGCCGGTCACCAGGTGCTCGCCGGTCACACGATCGAGTACGAAGTAGTAGCCGTTGCGGGTGGCCTGCATCACCAGCTTGCGCTTCTGGCCGCGGAATTCGGCATCCGTCAGAATCGGCGTCTGGGTGGAGTCCCAATCGTGCGTGTCATGCGGCGAAGTCTGGTAATACCATGCCATTTTACCGGTATCGACATTGACCGCCACCAGCGCGCAGGTGTAGAGGTTTGCGCCTTCGCCGCGCGTGCCGGATGTATAGGCCGGCGTTGGATTGCCGGTGCCCAGAATGTAAAGATGCGTTTCGGGATCGTACGACCCCGGAATCCACATGGGGCCGCCGCCGTGCTTCGCGGCGTCGAGATTCGCCCAGCTTTCGAGACCCGGATCGCCCTTTTTCTGCGGAGTCGCATACCAGGTCCACTGCACCTCTCCCGTCTCCGGATCGAAGGATTGCAACGGAGCGGGGGCATCGAGATCGTTGCCGGTGCCGACAAGCACATGGTTCCCCACTACGATCGGCGCGGGCGTGGAAAAGTATTGCTCACTGAAATCGGCGATGATTTTGTGCCAGCGCTCCTTGCCGGTGCGCGCATCGAGCGAGACCAGGAAATCGTCAGGCGTCTCAAAGTATAGGTAGCCGTGCCACATGGCCATGCCGCGATTACCCGTGTGGGTGCCACCCTTGGTCTTCCACACGTAGTGCCACTGCAACTGGCCGTTTCGTGCATCGATGGCCCAGGCGTTATCGGGAGTCGAGACGTATAAAAAGCCATCCACTTCCAGCACCGCGCCCACGATGCGACTGGACCTGCCGCCCACTTCGTTCAAGTCACCGGTGCCTTCGCCGCCCACAATCGTGGGAACCGCCGGAGCGCCGCCGCCGAAGCCGCGCGCGGGAGCCGACCGGCCGAGACCCGCGGTGATCTTGCTGACCCATGCCAATGTCAGGTGCTTTACATTCGATTGGTTGACTTGCGTCAGAGAACTGTAGCGCATCCCGGAGTAATCGCCCGAGTAGGTGGGCCACGAGTCGGAAAGTGGCTTCGCGATGGAAGCCGGGTCCAGGTTTTGTGCCGCGGCCGGTAGCGCTAGGCACGCCAACAGAGGAATCAGGGGAAGCCTTCCGCGATTGATCATTTCAGGGTCACCATATATGCCGTCAAATCATGGATGTCCTTGTCGGTGTATCCGGCAAGGAGTTCTCGATGAGCATCCAGCGGATCGTGCACTTGCACCTTGGGACGATCGCCATCGCGCGGGAAGGTGCGCAGCATTCCGTCGTGGTCGATCAGGCTCACCGTAAAATCGTCGATGCGCTTCAAACGGCCTTCGAACTTCTCGCCGGAATTGAGCGTTACGGTCACAGTGACGGGCTTGAGTTCCGCGGGCGGGGCAGCGCCGCGGCCTCCCCGGCCGCCCGGCATCAGCCACGCTTGCTGGAGTGTTTTCGGGTCGGAAATGCGCGACGCGATCCCGTTCAGATCGCCCGTAGCGGAATGACAGGCGGCACATTTCGCCTGGAAATAAGCGGCGCCGGCCGTTGCGTCGCCCACCACGATGCTCGGCGGCGCCTTACGGATGGTATCGCGTCCCCCAACGTGGAAACTGTGAATGTAGGCCGCGATGTCGGAGATCTGCGCATCCGTGAAGTCGAATGCAGGCATCTCGGTCCCCGGGCGGCCCTGTTTCACTACCGTACCGATGGACTCGCCGTTCTTGTCGTCCAGCACCAGTTCCGACCGCAGCAGGTTCGGACCGTCTTCACCGCCACGCGCGTCGGGCCCGTGGCAAAAGCCGCAGCGCGTGGTGAACAGCCCCTTGCCGCGCTCCACTGCCGCCGGATCGGCGGGCGGACGCTCTCCGAATGCCGAGCCGCGGCCCGGTCCAGTGGCCGCTCCACCGCGTGCCGGCGGCTGGGCGTTTGCGCTGACGGTCCAGAAAGGCACGCACGCCAGCAACGCTAAAAATCCCAAAGTACGTCTCACGTTTCTATCCCTCCCAGGCTGCACTGCCGGCACTCAGGCGTTTGCCAGCACACTCTTGCAATAGTCGAAGCAGGCTTTGAGTTCCACCGCGGGACCGGCCGGTCCCACGTACTCGATGCAGGCTGGAAAATCGTACTTTTCTTTAGCGAGAAGCAGTAGCACTTCCTTCAACGGCGTGTCGCCCTGGCCGAACGGCATTTCTGCCCCCTGATTCTTCTTGCGGTCCTTGATGTGAATATTGGTGATGCGGGCGTGATGCTCGCGAATGTACGCCAAGGGATCGTAGCCGGATGCGAAGAAGTGGCCGACGTCGAGGTTCACCCAGAAGTGCGGCGACAGTTTCATGGCCTGGGCAAAGTCATCGGGGCCAATGACGTGATTGTGTAGCGCGACGATGACGTCGTGCTTCTCGGCGAAGGGAATCAGCCGAGGAAATACGCTGAGCGGCGAGGACGCGGTGATGATGCTCGTGCCCAATGCTTTAGTCATCTGGAAACCCTTGTCGATCTCGGCGTCGGTAAAGCTGTCGTTGAAGCTGAGATTATAGGAGAAGAACTTCAGGCCGGCATCCTGGAACTTTTTGCCTACTTCCCGGTACTTGTCGAGCCCTACGTTGAGCCGCCAGTTGCGCAGCCCTTCGCGCACTGCCGGATCCATGCCGCGGCCTCCGCCTCGCGGCCTGCCGGCACCGCGGGGCGCGCCGCCGGGAGATGGGGTTACCGGCGGCCTCGTCCAGGGACCGGGACGTCCCGTGCCGGGCAACTGCACCGGGCCGCCCAGATAGTGCTCCACGTGTTCCGACATCATGTCGATCTCTGCAATGCCGAGATCGCGCATGGTCTGAATGATGCCGTCGAGTCCGATTCCGCTATACGTGAAGCTTGCGGATTGTACGCCTATGCGCACGCCGTGAATCGTGGAATTGACGGCGGCGAAGCCACGCGCCAGCGGCAGGGCAGCGAGCGACATGGCCCCAAACTGTCTTCGAGTGATCATAAATTCTCCGGCGTTCCACTTAGACCGCATCGTTAATGACGATGGTCTTCTCTTCCGTCATGTCGAGCACCGTGTCGACGATGCTTTCACGCCCGATTCCGCTCTGCTTGAAGCCGCCGAAAGGCACGTTGCCGGGGCGGAACGCGCCCGACCCATTGATCACCACGCCGCCCACTTCGAGCTGATGTGCGATGCGGAGCGCGTGGTGGATGTTCTCCGAGAAAACGCTGGACTGCAGCCCGTAAGGCGAGTCGTTGGCGATAGCGACTGCCTCGTCGGCGGACGAAAACGGAAACACCGGCGCCACCGGAGCGAAGACTTCTTCCTTCATCACCGGCATGTCGGCAGTGACGTCCACCAACACGGTCGGCTTATAGAACGACGGCGCCACCTGCTCCGCCCCGGTCAGGCATCGCGCGCCCATCCGGATCGATTCGAGAACTTGCGCGTGCGCCTTGTTCGACGCTTCCGGACTGATCAGCGGTCCCAATTCGGTCTCTTCGCTTGACGGGTCGCCCATCTTGATGTTCTTCGCCCGGTCGAGCAGGAGCTTCAGGAACTCGTCGTATACCGTGTCTTGCACCAGCACGCGCTTGACGGCGCAACAGATCTGTCCGGCGCCGTTGGTGAGACGGCCTTGCACCACCGCTTCCGCCGCTTGTTGCAGGTTGGCGTCTTCGAGAACGATCATCGCGTCCGTGCCGCCCAGTTCGAACGCTAGGCGCTTCAAAGTTGAGGACGCCTTGCTCGCGATGACGCGGGCGGCATTGACGCTGCCCGTAAAGCTGATCATGCGGATTTCGGGGTTGGTCAGCAATTCGTCGCCAAGATCTTGCGGGAAACCGGTCAGCATCTGCATGCCTTCCGGCGGCAGTCCGGCTTCCAGAATGATCTCGCCGATACGCAGCACCGTCAGCGGACATTGCTCCGGCAGTTTCACGATCACCGATGCTCCGGCGGCCAAAGCGCCGGGAACCTTGTGCGCGAACAACTCCGCCGGGTAATTGAATGGAATGATGCCGACCACGATTCCGACTGGCTGGCGGATGGTATACGCCAGCATGCGTTCCAGCCCCGGAACCGTATCCATGGGCAGGTAGCTGCCGCGGATGCGCTTGGCCTCCTCGCCAAAATCGCAGAACAGGCGCGCGGTGGTCGTCATTTCGAAGCGGCATTGACGGATGGTTTTGCCGTTCTCGCGCATCAGCAATGTGCTCAACTCTTCGTGGCAAGCGGCGATCGTTTCACCGGTCTTCCTCAGGATTTCGCTCCTGCGGTGTGCAGGCAGCGCGGCCATGATGGCTTTGCCCGCGGCGGCGACCTTGATCGCCTGGCGCACGTCTTCCGGGCCGGCCTGCGGTACGGAGTCGATTACAGCGCCGGTAGCTGGATTGCGAACCGGAAAGGTTCGGCCGGTGAGAGAAGGAACTCTCTGGCCGTTCAGAAGCATGAGCACGGACCCCTCGCTTTCGGGATTCTCTCTCACGTCCGCCGATGACAGTGGAGTAGAGCGAATCGAAGCTGGATTTTGACACAATTTCCGCCAAGTTGTCAATGCCAGATCGGTACAGTAATGGGAATAGCTGACTGATCCAATTAAATACGGGTGGACGCTCACCGCTCTCCATCGGCCGCGCACCGGCTGATGCGCGAGGACAATCTGCTCTGCGTCCGGAAAAGGACTTGCGCTGATTCTGGATGCTCATTCGCGCCGGGTGATCGGCTGTACGCCGGACCGAATCCTGGAAGACAGCCTCACTGTGGGCGCTTTGCGTATGGCATTGCCGCAGCGGGATGCCGAACCTGGTCTGATGCACCATTCCGATCGCGGATCGCAATACGCCAGCTGTGACTATCGGGAGCTGTTGACGGCAAATGGCATCGAAATCAGCATATCGCGCAAGTTTCCCGAGGGCGCAAGGCCGACACCAAGCACTCGCTGGCGGCTTCGTCGGGCTATGTCGAGAACAGGCAGGTCAACGATGGGTACGCGATTCGGTTCGAGACCCAGCCTACCGCGTCGCCCGCAGCGACCTTTGCGCGGGTCTGCGTGCCGCCGATGTGCGTCAGATCATCTCGTTCAAGAGTTCCGCGCGCGGGTGCGGGATCACCACCTTGTTCACCAGCATCCCCTTCTGCCCCACAACCGCCGCGGCCGCGTCCACCGATGCTTGCACCGCCGCCACATCCCCCGTCATCGTGACGAACGCCTTTCCACCCAACGCCATCGCCAGCCGGATCTCGATCAATTGCACGTTCGCCGCCTTCACCGCAGCGTCCGCGCCCTCAATTAGCGCCGCTACCGAGAATGATTCCACAATCCCCAGCGCGTTCAACGCCTCCACCTTGCTCGACCCCGCGATGGCCGGGAATACCGCCTCGTGCAGATTCGGAATCACGAACGAGTCGATCACCGCGAACCGGCATCCGCTCATCCCCGCCGCTACCGACGCTTCCACTGCCGCCACATCGCCCCGCACCATCACCATGTATTTGCCCGAGCAGATCGACCGCGACAGCAGCATATCCACGCTCGACGCCTTCAACATCGCGTCCGCCGCCTGGTATCCCGCCGCGATGCTCGTCAGCTCGATCAGTCCAATTGAATCTTTCGACATTGTCTACGCCACTATCTCCACCGCATCCGCCGTCACTGCCCGCACCTTGCCCGCGATGCTCGCATGCACGTGCGCTCCCAGCTTGCCTTCCGCCACACGACCCACCACCTGCCCCTGCGCCACCCCATCGCCCACCTTCACTACCGCCACAGCCGCCTCACCGGCATGCTGCTTCAGGCGGATCCGCACCGCTGCCGGCTGCCACGCCGCATCGTCATACGGCGTCTCTTTCTCGTACTCTTCCACATGCAACCGCTTCCGCAACTGCGCCAGCGGCACGCGGCGATACTCCTTCATCGGATGCACCTCCACCGGCCGCTGCTGCACAAATTTCAAACCCGCCGCGCGCCGATCGTGCTTCCCCATATCGCACGCTTCCTTGGGGTAAAGATCCTCCGGACACGCGTACAGCGTGCACAGCCCGCAGGAGCAGCACAACTCCGACCATTGATTCCAGATGTCCGCGCCCGTCGTGGTGAATCCCAAACTCCGCATCACCTTGTGCGGCTGCACATCGTACCCCAGCAGATACCGCGGACAGAATTCCGTGCAGTAGCTGCATTGGTCGCAGGCCGATTTGCCGATGTGATTCATCTCCTGCTGCGACCGCGTCCGGCGCGTCAGCATGTAATGATCGCGCGGCAGTACAATCAGGCCGCCCGTGGTCTTCGTCACCACATCGTCCGGGTCCTGGCACAGCGTTCCCATCATCAGGCCGCTCACGAAAATCGCATAGTTGTCCACCGTGGGGCCTCCCGCGCGCGCCAGCAGTTCGCGGAACGGCGTCCCTACCGGCGCCCAGAACGACTTCGCTTCCCGCACCGCGCCGCACACTGAGAGAAATTTGCGCGTCACCGGCCGGCCCTGCTCCGCTTCGCCCACGTTGTACAGCGTCTCCACGTTCGACACCACGCAGCCTACCTGCAGTGGAATTCCTGCCGGAGGAATCAGTCGTCCGGTCGCCGTATAGACCAGCTCGTATTCGTCGCCCGAGGGATAAAAATCCCCCAGCAGTACGAACTCAATGCGGCCATCGGTGAGATTGCGCCGCAACGCTTCGAGTGAGTCCGCGTTCTTTTGCTTGATCCCGAATTTGCCGGCGGCCGCGCCCGTGGCTTCCATCATGCGCGCCATACCCGCCAGAATCTCCGCCGGGAAATGCTTCATCAACTCAGCGTCTTTGTGGATCAACGGCTCGCATTCGGCCCCATTGGCAATCACGAACTCCACACGGGACTGCGCTTTCACACCGGTCGGGAATCCGGCCCCGCCGGCGCCCACCACGCCCGCTTCCCGCAACTGCTCGCTGAGCATAAATTAGAGCATAGCAGGCGCACTGCGCGGCGAGTCAGTTGGCCGAAGGCTTCTCGACGTGGTCCACCACGGTGATGTCCAGCGGGCTCGTGCGCGCTTCCAGCTTCAGTCCGAGCTGCGATTGCAGGGCGTCGAAAACGCTCGGGCTGGTGTCGGAGCCCGGGAATCCGTCGATGGCGCAGAATAGCCGCAAATCGAAGGCGCCTTCTATCCCGGTGCGGTCCACCACCGGCCGCTCCACCAGGCGCGACAGGAAATCGGAAAGCTGGCCAAGATTGCCGTAGCCGCGCAGTTCCGTCCCGCCGCCCGCCACCGGCGCCATGTGGAAGTTCGAATAGAGTTCGAACGGCACAGGCAGGCTCTGCTCCATGGGCTTCAGTTTCGATCCGTTCTTACCGACCACCAGAAAGTACACCGGCAATGTTTTGGTTCGACAATGCAGGGTGAGCCTGAAGCGCTCCGCCAGCAGGTTCCGCAGCATGGCGAGTTGCACCGGGCGCGGCTGCGGAGACGAGGTGGTCGCGACAATGTCGTAGCGCGTGCCATGCAGCCAGACCGGTCCTTCCAACTGGTATTCGCGCAGACCGTACGCCAGGCGGATCAACACGTCCAGGCCCTGGTTCAGTGCGGTGAAGCGGCCAGGGTCGGACTCCATTTTCAAAGGACCGGCCCCCGGCCTGACGCTGACGACTTCGAACGACGGTTCCGTTTGCGCCCTGAGTAACAGACAGCATACAAGCGTCAGCGCCAGATTCCAGGGTCGACGGCCGATCGCTCCTCGGTTCAACGGATGAGTCCTTTGTTCCACTAATGGACGGCGGATGGGCCGGAGCGGTTAGCGCTTATGTTCGCTGCTACTTCCGCCCGCCGCAATCCGGCGGTGGCGGGGTAACGCCGATTTGCTGAAGCGCGGATCCCCGATGCCGATGTCTCGCTCCCTGCGGGCAATCGACCTCTTTCCGGCACCTTGCCAGCGCGGGAATCGATGATTTCGCATGGGCCCCCAGGTTGCCCGGGCTCCTCGCGACCCAATACCGCACCGCGTCGTCCTTGCTATCCAACAGCGCTGTGATGTCCGCCGCGGCCCGCCATCTTTCCCGCTCGCACCTTGGCCATCGTTTCCTATAACTCAGTCCGATCCACAGGCTTCCCCGCAGCTCGCGCGGCGCCCGAAAACACCAGCAGCGTCGCCAACGCCATCGCCGCACAATTCATGCCGGTTTGCTCAATTCCATCTACTTCGCCTTCCATGTTTTCACCACCGGCGTCGATGAGTTGGTCGTCGGCAGAATCGGATCCGTCGTGGTCGCCGGAATGATGCCGGCGGGAGCCGTCCCCCAAAGGGCGTGCCATATATCTGATCTTCACAGGAGCTCACCCTCCGGAGCCCTACGCCGCGGCCCAAAATTTGACATCCAAATACACCAACTGGACAGGCGCTTCGGGAGAGCGGAGGATAATGGGCGTGCCGATTCTGAGACGCTAACGGGCGGCGCGGTGAAGCGATAGTCCAAAGGTCTTTAGGATCGCGACGTCCACCAGCTTTTCGGGCAGAAAACGGGCGAGCAGCGCCAATTTGATCGCGTCCTTCCCGGCCGGATAGCGAGTTCGTGGGTGGGCGTCGGTCAGGGCGCGTTCCACAACTTCAGCTACAGCCTCCGGCGGACTTCCGGCATCCTCCTTGGCGCGGAAGGTGCGGACCATGCTCCGCATCGCGTTGGCATAAAGCGCCGCGCCCGCGGCCGGCAGTCGCGCGATGGTTTTCTCGATCCCGCCCAAGGTCTTTTCGACAGCCGGAGTATGGATGGAGCCAGGTTCGATAACGGAGACCGCGATTCCTTGCGGACGCAGTTCCAGCCTCAATGCCGCGCTCATCGAAGCGAACGCCGCTTTCGAACTGGAGATGGCGCCACCGAAAGGCGGTGTGATGTGATCGCCCACAGAGCCGTTGTTGATGATGCGGCCCTTGGCCGCGCGAATCAGCGGCAAAAAGGCTTGGATGGTGGCAATCTGGCCGAACAGATTGACGGCGAAGACTTCGCGGACCCGGTCGAGCGACATGTATTCCACCGGGGCCACCAACCCGATGCCGGCGTTGTTGAACAGCGCATCCAGTCCCGTGCCGCCAAGTCGCCCGCCAACCTCCCGGGCAGCACGGCAGATCGATTCGCCATCCGTTACATCTAGCACAATGGCATCTATCCGTGCGTTGGCCTCAGTCTGGATCGCCTGCGCATCGGAGTCCTTGCGGACTGCCGCAAATACGTGCCATCCCTTACTAGCCAGAAGCAGCATGGTCGCACGCCCAATACCGCTCGACGCACCGGTGATTACGATACTCTTCATAAGTATGCGATGAGCACGATCAGGGCCAAGGGTGGGAGCTCGGTGATGAATCGTCCAATGAATGTACGCCTCTCCGGAATGCGGGCTTCAATGAGGCCGGCATCGATCGATGCCGGAAACGTGACACCGCAAGTGCTGCTACCTGGGAAGCCACTGCTTCAATGAGGCCGGCATCGATCGATGCCGGAAACCGGCGTATCGATTCGCGCGCACGGCCAGCGCGACGAGCTTCAATGAGGTCGGCATCGATCGATGCCGGAAACACACCCAGATTATCGCACGGCAGCACAGCCCCTAGGGCTTCAATGAGGCCGGCATCGATCGATGCCGGAAACGCCGAGAATTTCAAGCGCCAAACGGATGAATGGCAGCTTCAATGAGGCCAGCATCGATCGATGCCGGAAACATAATTGGGTATGGGTGCTTTGGGTGGGCCGCCTGGCTTCAATGAGGCCGGCATCGATCGATGCCGGAAACGCGCTCGTATGCCGCCGCCTCTTCGGCCTCTTCCCCGCTTCAATGAGGCCGGCATCGATCGATGCCGGAAACTAGGACAGCAAGGGCTGGACGTTCTGTGGGTTAACTGCTTCAATGAGGCCGGCATCGATCGATGCCGGAAACGTCTTGCTCCACCGAGCGCGCGTGAGCTGGCCCAGGGCTTCAATGAGGCCGGCATCGATCGATGCCGGAAACTATCATGAATATGGCCAAGCTGCTTTTCGGCTACGCGCTTCAATGAGGCCGGCATCGATCGATGCCGGAAACGAATCTTGGTACCGGGAGGACAGCGCCAGCCAGGCTTGCTTCAATGAGGCCGGCATCGATCGATGCCGGAAACTGCCACTTATCAGCCCATCTCAAATACACTCAGTTTTGCTTCAATGAGGCCGGCATCGATCGATGCCGGAAACTCGCAATACCAGGTCCTGCGCGAGTCGCGACGCTTGCTTCAATGAGGCCGGCATCGATCGATGCCGGAAACTACTGAACTCACTCGGCGCTCAGTTCACGAGTCCCGCTTCAATGAGGCCGGCATCGATCGATGCCGGAAACGGCACGAAGAGATGCACTGTCCCATTCGATTCCTCGCTTCAATGAGGCCGGCATCGATCGATGCCGGAAACCTTCTGCTGGGTGAACAGCGCGTGGTCACGTTTGCCGCTTCAATGAGGCCGGCA
>DATAUB010000049.1:0-84088 GCA_036268475.1 Bryobacteraceae bacterium
TCACCCCCAGACCCGAGCTCGCCGTACCGCTCACCGTAAATGTTCCCGACCCGAACGCCTTGCCCACCAAATTCCCGAACGTGATCGACTGCATCCCCTGCCCGATCGTGAAGCTCTGATTCACAGCAGTCGCAATCGCCCAGTTCGTATCCCCCGCCTGCGTTGCCTGAACGGTGCACAAACCAACCGCCACCAGCGTCACCGTCGACCCCAACACCGAACACGTCGCACCAGTCTGTGAATTAAAGCTCACCGCCAGACCCGAACTCGCCGTCGCGCTCACCGTAAATGTTCCCGACCCGAACGCCTTGCCCACCAAATTCCCGAACGTAATCGACTGCGTCCCCTGCGTGATGCTAAAGCTCTGATTCACCGGTGCCGCAATCGCCCAGTTCGTATCGCCCGCCTGCGTTGCTTGTACGGTGCACAGACCCACCGTCACCAGCGTCACCGTCGACCCCACCACCGAACACGTCGCACCGGTCTGCGAATTGAAGCTCACCCCCAGACCCGAACTCGCCGTCGCGCTCACCGTAAATGTTCCCGACCCGAACACCTTATCCGCCAGGCCGCCGAACATAATGGTCTGGGCCTCCTTCGTGACGGTAAAACTCTGGTCCACCGGCACCGCCGCGAGATAAGGACCCCCGCCCGACTGTGTAGCTTCGATGGTGCACGTCCCCAACGTCACCAGCGTCACCGTCGAACCCGACACCGTACACACCGGGCCGGTCAAGGAAGCGAAGCTCACCAGCAAGCCGGACGACGCCGTGGCCGATACGCCGAATGCAGGGGTTCCAAGCGGCTGATTGGGCAAGGCCGCGAAGTTGATCGTCTGGCTGCATTGCACAGTCGTGCTGGCGGACGCCTGCACCGAACTTACCTTGCCCGCGCTCGCCGTGCCGGTATTGGCATATACCCCACAGCTCGATGCGCTAGTCGCGCTGCTGATATGCACGGATGCCGACGCCCCCGGCGTCAGGTCGCCGAAGCTGCAGCTCAATGTCCCGCCGGCGATGTTGCAGGTCCCCGGGCCGCTGTATGCGGGGCTGATGCTCCAACTCAGTCCGCTCCCGGTAGGCAGCGGATCGCTCAGCACCGCACTCTGCGCCGCGGTCGTGCCGGTGCTGTTCGCGGTAAGCGTGTACCCGATCGCGTTGCCGGCCGGCACCGTCGCAGCGTCGGCGGCCTTCGCAAGCGTCAGGCTTGCCGCCGTCCCCTGCGTGTACAGCGAGGTGACCTCTAACTGAGTCAATGCCCGGTTATAAAGCCGCGCCGACTGCATAGATCCCCCCCACTCCCCGCCGAACTGCACACTGGAGCTGCCATTGAGGCTGGTGAAAGTATCGCTGCCCGTCTGAACGCCGTCCACATAAAGGATCGCCGTGGTGCCATCGTACGTTCCCGTCACCAGATGCCAGCCCGTGGCGATTGTGCCCCCCTGCGCGCATCCGCTCTGCACGTAGTTGTACGCACAGGAGCCGGTGGAACCATGCCCTGAGTTCACCACAAACTTGTACAGCGACGCGCTCTGGTCCACCCCCAGGAAGAAAATGCTCGGAGAGTAGGATTGCATCAGCGGCGCATAATCAACCTGTGTGGCTGCCGAATTCACCCACACCGATGCCGACAAGGGGCCGGTGAACGGAATCGATGGCGTCCTGGCGTAACCTTGCGTGGCGGTGAAAGCCACCGCATTGGGGTAGAACAGTCCGGTGGTCCAGGTGTTAGAGGTCAGGGAAGCGTCGTAGCTGTTGCCCGACTGATCGGAACCCACCGATCCCGTTCCCTCATTGAACGGCCAGTAGCCGGCCAGTCCGCTGGTGAGCGAAATCCCGGTGGAGAACTGGAAGTTGACCAGCGTGGAGGTATTCGCGGTGACGCCCACGCTGCCGATGATCTCACTGCTATATCCCGATGCCGATGCCGTCACGGTATAAGTTCCCGCGGGAAGCCCGCTAGTGGCGTAAGTGCCGTTCGAGCCTGTAGTAGTTCCCCCGCTGTAACTGCTGCTCGCGAAATCGAGATGCGCACCGGACACCGGCACCCCGTTCAGGTCGGTCACCGTCCCCGTAATATTTCCCAACGCGGCCAGCGCCAGGTTGACCGTCACGGTGCCGTTGGTGCTGAGGGAATGGCTGCCGGACGTCGTGTTGATATAGCCGAAATCGGAAGCGGTGAGCGTATACGACGTTCCCGGCGGCACCGTGACCGAATAATTGCCGGAAGAATCGGTAACGGTCGTAGCCGCAATCAAGCTGTTGGAGACAACCTCCACCACCGCGCCCGCCACGCCCACTCCGTTGAAGGTCACCATGCCGTTGAACGTTCCATAGGTAGCGTCCATTTGGAGGGTAAGCATCGTGTCGGCCCCTGCCACGATCGTGGCCTGCGTATTCACGCTGGTATGGCCGTTGGCCGTCACCGTCACTGGGTATGTGCCGGGGCTCAGATTGATGCGGAAGAGGCCGGGGAAAGCTCCTGTAATCGGCTCCTTCGCCGTTGTGAAAGATCCCCCCCCTGTCGCGGTCACCACGGCTCCGGTAATGGGATTCCCGAGGGAATCCATAACCTGGCCCGTAAGCGCACCCTTCGTAAAAGCCCCGGGAACATTCTCCAGAGCGGCCGCGGCATTGATGATTCCGTATCCGATGTGCTGGTCCCAGCCGGTGTTGGGCGATTGCGCCGTCCGCTGGATTCTTTGCGCCACAGCCGCCGCCGAAATTCCCGGGTTGGCCGCGTACAACAGACCGGCCAGCGCCGAAACATGCGGCGTCGCCATGGATGTGCCATTCTCAGGACCGTAATTGCAGCAGAGGTAAGGCCCTGAATACGTCGGCAGCGTGGACAAAACACCGACTCCCGGCGCGGCAATTCTCACCCAATTGCCATAGTTGGAGAAAGACGCGACGTTGCTGTTGCTGTCGGTGGCGGCCACCCCCAGCACATGGTTGCCGTCGCCAGGGTAAATCAGTTCCGTGTCTCCGAAATTCCCGGCAGCCGCAACCACCAGTACGTTGTTCTGCCAGGCCCAATCCATCGCCGACTGCATCGTCTGCGAGTAGCCCTGTCCTCCCAAACTCATGGAAATCACCTGCACACCGGCGGCAACCGCGTCGTCGATCCCCCTGGAGACGGTAGCGTCGGTCGCGTTTCCACCGTTATCGCTCACTTTAAAAATGACCAGTTGCAACGCATACCCTAGCGAAGCCACCCCGGTCGCGTTGTTGGTGGCGGCCGCCACAATCCCGGCCACGTGCGTGCCATGCCCGTAATCGTCCTCAAAGGCACAGGCCGGGTTGGAGATCGTGGTCGCCGTCTCTGCCACACTCGCCGACCAAAGGATCTGCCCGCCGCTCGCCGAGTCGGTCGATGTGCCGCCGGCATTCATGAAATCGGGATGCGTGCAATCGATTCCGGTATCCAGAATCGCCACTTTGACGCGATTCGTCCCCGCCGTGGCCGCCGTCAGGAAAGTATCGGGCAGATCGCCCCATGCCTGCGGCGCATGCACGGCCGTCAGACTCCACTGCGTCGTGAGCGACGGGTCGTTGGGCGGATTCACCAGAACGTTGCGGATCCGGTTGGGCTCCACAAAGTTCACCAGCGGATGCGCCGCCAGCAGTTGCGAAACCGCCGCTTGGATGCCCGCGGGCACGTTCAGCAGATAAATGCCTTGCCCGCGAACCAGGGATGTAGCGCTCGCCTGGGGGGCGATGGCGCTGAGGATCTGGCCGATGTCGGCGCCCAGTTGCACGCCAACCAACAATTGCCCCGGCACCACCTGCTCGTGAGGACCGGCGCGGTACTCCTTACCCGCAAAGGCGCAGGGGCCTGCGGTAAGGACCAGGAAGCAGGCTGTCAACAACTGAATGCGGCGAAAAGGCGAAACCATACTTCGTGGAAGACCCAGAGACAAACGTAAGAATTGTCTCATTTTACGGCACAAACCGGAAGTGGCGCTCGCGCCTCGGAGGGAGCGATCTTGGAAGCCGAAACCTGAACTCCCCAACAAACTCGCCGCGCCTTCGGCCCGGTCAGATATTCCGCGGGTCCCACCCCGTACGGTATTCCCGGGCCAGATACCGATTCGCTTGCGGGACGTTCGTAATGCTCCCTTCGGCAGCGTCATACAGCAGACGGCGACCCGCCCGCAGCGCGACTGCATAAAGGTTCACCGCCTCCGAAAGCGGTCCCGCATGGAGGAAACTGCCGGGCGACTGTTGCTTCTCCCCGCGGCACGCCGCCACCCACTGCGCGAGCCCGGGCGATAGCGGCGGCGTCGGCGAACCGTCGTTTCGCGGACGCGAAGCAGCCGTAGGCGGGCCCGCGCCGGGCGTCAGCAGGTACGGATTCTCCACCCGGAAACCGGCCAGAATTTTACCTTTGTCACCGGTGAAGAGCATGCCTTCAGCCGGTAATTCCCTGCCCTCCCGATCCAGTTCCGGCGGCGTGGGTGGACGAATCCCGCCGTCGTACCAGACCAGATCCACGGGCCCGCGATTGCCGCGCGCCGGATAGCGGAAGCGCACCACGCTGGCCAGCGGAAACGAAAAATCGTTACGGATCGTCGTGGAGACGCCGTCCTGGAGCTCGCAGGCGTGAGTCAGCATCGGGTCGATGCTGGTAGGCCCGGCGAGATCGAGTGCATTAAACACCGTCCACAGGCTGTAGTGCCCCATATCGGCCATCGACCCGCCGCCGAAATCGTACCAGCCGCGGAACACCATGTTGGTGTAATCCGGGTGATAGGGCCGGTCGGCCTCCGGGCCCAGCCACAGGTCCCAATCGAGCCCGGCCGGCACAGCAGGCCGATCCGTCGGCACCGTGGCGTACTGCGGCCACACCGGCCGATTCGACCAGTTATGCACCTCCCGCAGGGTGCCGATCGCGCCGCCGTCGATCCACTCCATCACCGGCTTCATATCGCCGTTGCTGTCCCACGGCATCAGATGGGTGGAGACGCCCGTCTGGCGCGCGGTCTCCACCACCAGTTTGGCTTCCTTCAGTCGATTGGCGATCGGCTTGTGCGTGATCACGTGCTTGCCGCGCTTCATAGCGGCGATCGCCACGATGCCGTGAAGATGATCGGGCGTCATGATCTTCACCGCGTCGATGCCCTTTTCCTTCTCCAGCATCTCGCGAAAGTCGCTGTAGGCGGCGCAACCTTTATATACGCCCGAAGCCTTCTGTGCGCCGTAGTAGGTCTCCACCACGTTCTTTCCCACATCGCGCCCACCGGGAATCGGGTTGCCGGCGCCCGCCTCCCAATCGGACGATTGCAGCATGCGGCGCAGGTTGTTGCGCAGCCCGTTACGGTCCCAATCGCGGTAGTCGCCGGGGCTTTTATTCGGGTCGCACACGGCGGTGATGCGGATGTCGGGCGATCCGAGGAGTGGCGCCATCTCGCGCAAACCTTGCGTGCCGGTGCCGATATAGGCCAGATTCACCTGATCGCTGGGAGCAACGTAATTCGGTCCGCCAAGGACATGGCGAGGAACAATCGTGAAAGCGGCAGTCGCGGCTGCGGCGCCCAGGAACTGGCGGCGGTTGGAATCGGACATCATGGCCGGTAGGATAACCACAATCGCCGGCCGCGGCAAGGCTCTCCGGAACCTGCGAAGGGCGCCGGGCTGTGGACGCGGAACCGCAAGCTGGGTGGCGATCGCGGTCAACTTCCTAGATACTTCGGCCTGCCATGCCGAGCTGTCGGCTTTCGCAACCGGAAAGAGGCGGGCATGCTTTCCGGAAATGTCGTAGGAATTGCCGCTATCGGCAGCATTTGGGGAGCATCCGGCGTAATGCGCCTGACGCCCGCCGCCGGAACGAAATGACCGCCCATCGCTGCCCGATTTCGAATTCGCGCGAGGCATCGCTCCGGGCTGTCCAGGCCAACGACCAGCAAGTTGACACGCTACCCGCCTGAGGTTGATTGCACGATGGCCGGATACAGCCGTCTCAATGGCCTTCCGTAGCCCGGGCTATCTGGCGGACGGCCAAGTGGCGGCAGCGCCCTGGATCGCCATGCGGAATCCTGGAGGCCACTCTCCTCGGGGCACCGTTGTAATGCCGGTGAGACGCTTGGCGGCGGCTCCCCACTAGAAAGGCAATGCGTCCCACCGCCGAATACCGCCCGGATATCGATGGTCTGCGCGCCATCGCCGTCCTGGCAGTGGTGATTTTCCACCTCAATCGGCAATGGCTGCCGGGCGGATTCTTCGGCGTCGACATCTTCTTCGTTATTTCCGGCTACCTCATCACGACCCTCATTCTGCGCGATTGCCAACGCGGCCGTTTCTCCTTCGCCCGCTTTTATCAGCGGCGCATCGCGCGCCTCCTGCCGGCTTTCTGCGCCGTCGCGGTAGCAACCATGGCCGGTGCGGCGCTCATCTACTCCCCGCAGGATCTTGCGTCCACCGCCGCCACTCTCTCCGCCGCGGCGGCATCGGTAGCCAACTTGAAATTCCTCCTGCAAGGAAACTATTTCGCGCTGTCGCCCGATTCCCAGCCCTTCCTCCACTGCTGGTCGCTCTCCGTGGAGGAGCAGTTCTATCTCTTGTTTCCGGCCCTGCTGTTGCTCTGCCGGCGGACGCGCGTGCTGGCCGCGCTGTGCGCCGCCAGCTTCGTCTGCTACCTCGCGCTCGGGCGTGTCCGGCCGGATTGGGCCTTCTACTTGCTGCCGTCGCGCGCGTGGGAATTATTGGCGGGAAGCGTTTTGGCGACCCTCACACCTTCGCGCCCTCCCAGCCGTCTTCCTATCGGTCTGGTACTCTTTGCCATCGCCTTCGCCACCGGCCGGTTCGCGGTGCTGCCCGTGATCGGGGCCTGCTCCCTGCTCTGGTCCGGCGGTCCGCGCTTCCTGTCTTCTCGCCCCTTGGTGTTCGTCGGCCGCATGTCTTATTCGCTCTATCTGTGGCATTGGCCCATCTTCTCGCTGGTCGATTACAAGTTCTACTGGCAGCCCGCAGCGGTGCGCGTCGCCAGCAAGTTGTCGCTCACCCTGATCGCCGCGGCGGCCTGCTTTTTCCTGGTGGAACGGCCCGGCCGCATGCGGCTCAACCAGCCCGCCCACCGCCGCCTCGCTTTCGCCGCGCTCGCCTGCTCGTTCGCCGCCTTCGTTCCGCTCGGCATCGCCATCCGCAACGCCAATTACCTGAATGCCGACGCGCGCGCCGTCCACAACGGCGGCCTTCATTTCCACTCGAACGGCCGCAGCGGATCGATGGTGCTGATGGGCGACAGCAACGGATCCATGTACGGCCGCCTGGCAAGGGAAATCGCCGATGAGCGCGATCTGCGGCTCGACGTCATCAGCGTGGAGGCCGGCGATCCCCTCCCGAGAACCGCCGCCCCCAATCCCGCCCTGTGGCTCGATTCGTTCGCGGTGGTAAAGAAGGAGCGGCCCGATCTTCTGCTCCTGGTGTGCAATTGGAACAAGCTGGCGGACGACCGCGATCGCCTCGCGCTCGCCTTGCGGGAGCTGAAACCCTACGCCCGCAATATTGTGCTGTTCACGCAACCGCCCGTGCTGCCCGACAACGCCACGCGCCAAGCCATCCGCGACGGCACCCGCCCACCGTTTCACGAAGACGCCGCCGAACGCGCCGCCCGCCTGGAGCGCAACCAATTCGTCAAGGAGGCCCACGGCGGTAACGTCCACGTGGTCGACATCGAGTCGATCTTCAGCCCCGCCGCCGGCGAAATCCGCTTCCTCGATGACCGCCGCCGCCAGATCTATCAGGATCGCGACCACCTCTCCGCCGCCGGCGCCGAACTGGTAAAGCCGGCCTTGCTCCAAGCGCTAAACGGCCTCACCGCTTCCCGCTGATCGCTACCATCTGAGCGATTGGGTCCGCCACTGCGACGCTCGATTGTCCCGGCCGCCTCACATCTTCACGCTGATATTCACCGCCGGCGCATCCACGCCGCCCACGTTCAAAATCACCGGCACCGCGTTTTGGGTAGTTCCCGATGGCAGCGACGCCGGAAGCTGCACGTTAACCTGCGTCACTCCTTCGATCAGTCCCGGAGCCGCGCCGCTCCATAACGTCGTGCCGGCCTCGCCCGCGAACTTGAGTTGCGGCGTCAGTTCGGTGACGTTGTACGGAGGCGGTATGGGCGCCACGCTCCCGTCGATCACGGGGTTTTCCAAATAGCCTGTGCCGATGCAATAGACGGACACGGCCGATCCCAGCGGCGCCGGATTGGCGGGCGTGTTGACGCTACCGTCCTGATTGATAATCGCGCCCTGCCCGCCGGCCTCTAAGACTCCGGGGTTGTAGGCGGACTCGCTCACATCCAGCGGCGGCGGATTGCCATTGCCGAACTGCACCTGAACCGCAGTGGTGGCCGCCAGACGGAACGGCGCAACGGCGTGGATCTCATTCGCCTGTACGTACAGCAGCGGCACGGGCGTCACGCCGAATAGCACCTGTACGCCGCCGAGTGTCGTGGGGTATTGGCCGCTCGCATTCGGCACCGCCCCGATGCCTTGCGCGGGGCCGATCCCTGTACCCGTGATCGTAAAGATTTCGCCCGGCGCGAGTCCCGTGCCGACGAGTCCGGTGGCCAGGTTTTCGGCACATCCGAACAACGCCGGCGGTTGGGCGGAGAGATCCACCGGCACAATCGTAGAGGAAGCCGCGCGGTAAGCCAGCAGATGCCCGGGCGCGGCCACCGCGACCGCGGAATCGTCGCCCTGTCGAAAGTACGTCGACGCCAGCGCGGTGCCCGCGGCATCCCACTCGACCGCGAAACTCGCTCCCTTGGGTGTGCAGGGCGTGGGCAGCAGTTGCACCGGCGCGCTGGGGATGGCGCCCGAGCCCTGGCCGAACGCGTAGGCATCGCCCGCAGTGTCCAGCAGGATGGAATCGAACCAGCTCTGTCCGATATGCGTCTGCGCCAGGACCGTGCCGCCGGCGGCGCTCAATTCGAGAAGGTAGCTGTCCCCGGAGGTGCGCGCCGGTGAAGTCGGAACCATGCCGAACACATAAGGCTGCGGCGCCGGACTGACGGCCAGGAAGAAATTCCCGCCAGTACCGAGCGCGATCGCCGCACCGGCGCCCGCCAGATCCGCCGGCAGCGCGATCGACCCCACCGTACCGGCCACGGTATCGAGAACTGCCAGATAAGGCCGGCCGCCGAGGTCGCCCGTAAGATATGCCCGTCCCTGACTGTCGACATCGAAGGCGCGTATCGGCGACAGAACGTAAGTCGCATAAGTAATGGTCTTGCCGGAAGAGTCAAGCCGGGCGAAGAAGTTACTCGTACCCTGCCCCGAAAGACTGCCGGCGCTCACCGGGAAATCCGTGGACATCGTAAACCCGGAAACATAGATCGAGCCCCCCTGGTCGACGGCAATCAGATTGGGGATCTCTTCCCCCGATCCGCCCAGGAGCGTGGAGAACAGCAGCGTGCCGTCAGGCGTGAACTTCGCCACAAACGCGTCCCCGCCGGGCGCCACATAAGATAATCCGAAAGGTGCGCCGAGCGCGGTATAGACGGAGGGAGTGGTGGGTCCGGCATTCTTAGTCTGCGCCGCTCCCTGGGTAACAGGAAAGTCGGCCGAATAAGTGTAGCCGGCCACATAGATATTACCCTGCGAATCGGTAGTCAGCGCCGTACCGCCGTCCTGGCTGCTTCCCCCCAGATAAGTGGCGTATAAAATGTTGCCCGCGGCGTCCTGCCTGCTAAGAAATGCATGCTGGCATCCGATCGCGGTCGGCGTATCGAAGGGCGAAAGCGTCTGCGTTCCGCATGCCAGGGAAGTCTCGCCTTTCTGAAACGCCGTTGCGGTAGTTGCCACAAAGGAAGTTTGACCGGTGCGCCACAGATTGCCTGCTGCGTCGATCAAGCTCAAGCTGCCACCGGCCGCCGCGAATACCGGGACCGCGAAAAGGAAAAGGGCGAATCTCATGCAAATCGTCGCCCAGGTTAAAGGCCATTCGCCGCCCAGCTTTCCATCAACGCCTTGCCGCATCCTGCCGCGCCCTGCCACACCGGCGTGTCGGCACCACCCAACCGCTCGCGCTTGCGATCCGTATTGACTTCGCTTCCGGCGCTTGCTTAACTATAGTTAAGTCCGATGGCGACCCCGACCAAATCCACGCCCGAAACGCGCTCCCTGGCGAACGTGCATTCCAGCGTCGGCACCTCCCAGATCAGCTTCTGGCGGCGCATGTTTGCCTTCGCCGGACCTGCCTACCTGGTCAGCGTAGGTTACATGGATCCGGGTAACTGGGCCACCGATCTCGAAGGCGGCGCGCGCTTCGGCTACCGTCTGCTCTGGGTTTTGGTGATGTCGAACGGCATGGCCATCCTCCTGCAGACCCTCGCGGCGCGCCTCGGGATCGTCTCCGGCCGCGACCTGGCGCAAGCCTGCCGCGAACGGTATCCGCGCCCCATCACAATGGCGATGTGGGTCCTCTGCGAGATCGCCATCGCCGCCTGCGACCTGGCGGAGGTGCTGGGCGCGGCCATTGCGCTCAACATGCTGTTCCACATCCCGCTGCTCATCGGCGTGCTGCTCACCGGCGCCGACACGCTGCTGCTGCTGGCCTTCCAGCGCTTCGGTATCCGTACCATCGAGGCCTTCATCCTCGCCCTCATCTCCGTCATCGCCGCCTGTTTCTGCATCGAAGTCTTCTGGGCGAAACCGGCCTGGGCCGACGTGTTCACAGGACTCGCACCGCGCCTCAACGGGCAGACCCTCTACCTGGCCATCGGCATCCTGGGCGCCACCGTCATGCCGCACAATCTCTATCTTCATTCCGCCCTGGTGCAGACCCGGACCATCGGGCACGACGAGAAATCCAAGCGCACCGCCTGCCGCTTTAATCTGATCGATTCGGTGGTGGCGCTCAATGGCGCCATGTTCGTGAATTGCGCCATCCTGGTGCTGGCGGGCGCGGTCTTTTTTAAGCACGGTATCGTGGTCACCGAAATCCAGCAGGCGCAGCAGCTCCTGGTGCCGTTGCTTTCCACAACGCTCGCGGGCGTGTTCTTCGCCGTCGCGCTGCTCTGCTCCGGCCAGTCGTCCACCCTCACCGGAACGCTCGCCGGCCAGATCACCATGGAGGGCTTCCTCAACCTCCGTATGCGGCCCTGGATGCGGCGCCTCATCACCCGCTCCCTCGCCATCATTCCCGCCGCCCTCACCATCAAGTTCATGGGCGATAGCTCCACTCTCGACCTGCTGCTTCTCAGCCAGGTAATCATCAGCATGCAGTTGCCCTTTGCCGTCATCCCGCTCATCCACTTCACCAACGACCGCCAACGAATGGGTTCGTTTGCCAATGCCCCCTGGGTGAAGGTGCTCTCTTGGACCTGCGCCGCGGTGATCCTGGCCCTGAACTTCTGGCTGGTGGAACAGGCCATGGTAGCCTGGCTGGGCAATGCGGGTCCCTGGCATACCGTAATCCGGCTGGTCACCATCCCGGCGGTGGCGGGTATGCTCCTGCTCCTGCTGTGGATCTCGTTCGAGCCGCAGATGGCGCGCTGGGGACGCTACGGCCGGGCGCCCGTGATGCTGCCGGAAACCGGCGCCGAAGCCGCGCCTCTGGTATACCGGCGAATCCTGGTGACCATCGACCATACCGAGCTCGATCGCCTGGCGGTCAGCCACGCCGCGGGCATGGGACGGATGCACGGCGCCAAGGTCTACGTGCTCCACGTGGAGGAAGGTGTCACCAGCCAGGTATACGGCCAGGCGGCCTCCACGGCCGAGACCGAGGCCGGTGAGCAGTACCTGGAAAGTATCGCGCAACACTTGCGCGATCAAGGACTTCCGGTGGAAACCTCAATTACTCATTCCACTCATCCGGACCGTGAAATCGTGCGCTACGCGCGCGAGGTGGATGCCGACCTGGTCATCATGGGTGCCCACGGCCATGGCGGCCTGAAGGACCTGATCTTCGGCAACACCATCAACCCGGTACGCCACCAGCTAAACGTACCAATGTTGATTGTACGGCCCGGAAAAACATAGAATAGAGTTCGCGTTTCTGGGACAGGCTGCCCCAAGGCCCGTGTCCGGGAAACACAGGCGGCTCGATTCATCAACCTGTAACTGGCCGTGAATCAGCAAGATCGATTGGAATGCGAAGTGCAAATGCCACGCCCGTGAAGCCTCTGCTCCTCTCTACGTTGATGCTGGCTTACTGCGCGGTAGCGCTCCCGGCGGCAACCCTGGAGCGGCTGAGTCTGGACGATCTGATCACCAAGTCCACCTCCATCGTGCGCGGCAAGGTCCTGAATTCCTACACCGCGACCGATGGTCCGGTGATCTACACCCACTACCGGATCCAAACCAGCGAAACATTGAAAGGGAGCGCCCGGGGAGTGGTGGAGTTTCAGCTTCCGGGCGGGACCGCGAGCCGTCTGCGGCAGAGCTTCGCCGGCGTCCCGACCTTCCAGCCGGGCGATGAGTTCGTCTTCTTCTTGTGGACCGGCCGGAGCGGCACTTCGCAGGTGCTGGGTCTGACCCAGGGACTGTTTTCGGTGGCACCGGGCGGCGCGGCGGACCCGCTGACCACGCGCCCGGCCAGCCATGAGGTAATGCTCGATCATGGGACGGGTAAGCAAGTGACAGATCGGACGTTGACGATGCGTTTGAGCGCCCTGCGCACACGCATCCAAACCACCCTTTCGGGCGCGGTGGGGGCGGTGCAATAACATGCCACACCTCGGTCGCCTGGCACGAAGCTTGCGTGTGGCGGCAGCCGCATTGGCCCTCGCCATCCCCTCAAGCGCTTATTATCATTACGTTCACTATCTTACTGGCAGTGCGCCATTTACTCCCGTCCCAGAGGCCTTCGATTTGGCCGCGTTGCCGAACAAGACGATCACCTTCTTCGTCAGCGACACCGGCCTCGCCACTTACAGCGCTAACGACAGTTTCGGCTCGGTGCTGGCGCAGGTAAAGAGCGCCGCCGCGGTCTGGAATGCGGTGGCCAGTTCGGACCTGCGGGTCGCCTTCGGCGGCCTGGAGACCTACAACCTCAATCGGGTGTCCACCGCACCGGGGGGCGACGTGGTATTTGCGGAACTCGCGCCCGGCATTCTAGGACTGGGAACACCCACTGTCTCAGGCGCCGCTGCCGTCCAGACCGGACAGAACGGCCAGTTTATTCCGATCTCCCGCGGGCTCGTGATCCTGACGAATTCCACCGATCCGAATGCCGGATATGGCCCCGGCGCAAGCTATCTGGAGGAGTTTTACACCACCGCTGTCCATGAGTTTGGCCATGCGCTCGGCCTACAACACACCTGGACCGCGGCGGCTATGTCGCAAGACGTCATCCGGAATACCTCGCGCGCCCGCCCCATTGACGCTGACGATGTCGCCGCCATTACCGAACTCTACGGCGCCACGGGATGGGCGGCGAATACCGGATCGATCTCCGGCACGGTGACGGCTAACGGGCAGGCGTGGAATATGGCGTCAGTGGTGGCTATCCCGCCGCAGGGTCCCGCAGTCAGTGCGCTCACCAACCCCGACGGCACCTATACCATCAATGGCCTCACTCCCGGCGGCTATCTCTTGTACGTCCATCCGCTCCCGCAGGACGCGGTGACGTCGACCAATACCGGACTGCTGTTGCCGGTTGGCTCCACCGGGCTGCCGTACGCTCCCACCAAGGGATATTTCCAGACGGTGTTCTATCCCGGCACCGTCGACGTGACGAAGGCAACGACTTTCACGATCGCCGCCGGTCAGGCGCTCACCAGTGCGAATTTCACGGTGCAACCGCGCAGCCAGATGCCGGTCTACGATATCGTGACGTGGGCGTGGCTCGACGTGGTGCAGCGGAAGTACTCCTATTACGGCTCCGGCAATCGATCCTTTATCTCGCCGGCATACGCCAGCACCGATCAGTCGTACCTGGAGATGTACGTGGAAGCGAATTATCTGAACACCATGCCGGTTCCTTCCAGCGCCACGCTGCTGGGTCCGGGGATTGGGACAGGTGCCGCGCTGGGCGGGTTCGAAGGCTACGTCTTGCTCTATTTCCCCAACAACGGGGGGGTTGTCCCGGGACCGCACCACCTGGTGATGACCTTCAATACCAGCCAGGGCCCCGACGTATTCGTAGTGCCCGACGCCATCGATATCGTGCAGAACGGGCCGCCCGCCATCAGTGCGGTAACCCAAAACGGCGATGGCAGCGTGACCGTGGCAGCCGCCGGCTTGACCCCCGACAGCCGCGTATTCTTCGACGGCCAACAGGCTGCGGTCACCGTTCCGTATCAGGCGACCGACGCCACCGACGGTACCGTCACTGTATCGCCTCCACCGGGTGCGAGCGGCCAGAACGCTACCGTGACCGTGTTCACCGCCGATAATCAGAACTCCATGCTGGTGCAGTCGGGCGATCCGGTGACCTATGCCTACCCGGTGGCCAACGCGCCGCAGATCTCGGCCGTCACTCCGCCGGCTCTGCCCGCCGGATTCAATGTCGACGGCACCTCCGCGATGGTCGATATCACCGCCGCCAATACCAACTTCGTGCAGGACCAGGTGACAGTAGGCTTCGGCACCAGCGATATCTCCGTGCGGCGCGTCTGGGTGCTCAGCCCGACCCATCTGATGGCCGACGTAGTAGTCGGAAACAATGCCGTCATCGGCACCTGGCCAGTGAACGTGATCTCCGGTTTCCAGGTGGCGGAACAGGCCGCTGCCTTCCAGGTGCAGCCGCCGAACATGAACCTGCCGACGCCCGCGTTGCCGGTATTCAACGCCATAAGCTACGCCACCGTCCTGCACGATGCCGATTACGGCTCCATCTTCGGCTCGAATCTTTCAGTGGGATCGGGCGCGAAGGTGCTGCTCAACGGCCAGACGATGCCGCTGCTCTACGCATCGCCAAACCAGATCAATTTTCAGATTCCCGCCGGCTTCCCGGTGGGCCCGGCGAATCTGCAGATCGCCAACGGCGCGGTGGATGCGTTCCCCGTCTACCTCCAGATCGATCGCGATCCGGTGACAATCTCGACGCCGCTGGCGCAGGCGGTGGTCAACCCGGGCGACGTGGTAAGTGTGCAGGTGACGAATGCCGACGCGGGAATCGTGAGCGCGCCGAACCGCGTGGCGGTGACTCTTTCCGGTGTTCCCATGGCAGTGCAGAGCGTGACCGCAGCAAGCGGCGGTGCGTATCAGATTCAGTTCGCGGTGACACAGTCGTTCGCCGGATGGCAGGTGCCACTGGTGGTATCGGTGGACGGATCGCCCAGCGCCGCAGTCGCGGTAACGGCGCACTAAGTCAGGATTCCCGTGCAACGGTCGCGGCAGTAGAAGTTGCGCCGTGCGCTTCTGCTCGCATTGCAGCAGTCGCGGCAACGGCAAGTCGCCTCCGCCTGCCGTTGCCAGGTTTCCCGCACAGCCGTCGCAGTGACGGCGGCAAAGGTTGCATGTGCGGCGCGACAACGGCGCGCTAAGCCTTACAACCATCCACCTTCCGTCGCCAGGATTCTCGTACGGCGGGAAAGCTTGCGCCGTGTGCTTCTGCATTGCATTCCACCAGTCGCGGCGACGGCCAGCACGCCCGCGCGCGCCGTCGCCGGCATCCCACCGGTGACGGCGCGAAAGTGAGCCGCGCCTGCCATTGCGAGCCGTCCCGGCGGGTATATGATGTACCCATGAAGCTTGCCCGTGCCCCGTTTCTCGCCCTTGCGGCGATCTGCCTGGCGTCTTACGGTCAGGAGCCGCGTCTCACTCCGCATGCCAGCCAGGAACATCCCATTCTGGCCATCGGATCGCAAGCGCCCGACTTTTCCCTTCCCGGCATCGACGGCAAGACGCATACGCTCAGTGAATACAAAGCGCCCACCCTGGTGGTGATGTTCATCTGCAATCATTGCCCCACCTCGCAGCTTTACGAAGGCCGTATGAAGAAGCTGGTAGAGGATTATTCCGGCAAAGGCGTCGACTTTGTGGCCATCAATCCCAACGATCCCAAAGCCGTGGCGCTCTCCGAACTTGGATACACCGACGTCAGCGACAGCCTGGATGAGATGAAGATTCGCGCCGAGTACCGGCACTTCAATTTCCCGTATCTGTGGGACGGCGCGACGCAGAAGGTGACGCAGGCCTACGGCGCGCAGGCCACCCCGCATGTCTTCATCTTCGATAAGGATCGCAAGCTGCGCTACGAGGGCCGCATCGACAACGCGCAGCGCGAATCGCTGGTGAAGATTCAGGACGCGCGCCTGGCGCTCGACGCCGTGCTGGCGGGCAAGCCGGTGGCGACTCCGCATACTCCGGCCTTCGGCTGTTCCACGAAGTGGAAATCGAAGATCGACGCCGGCGAGGCGGAGATCAAGAAGATCGAGGCCGAGCCGGTGACGGTGCAGATGGTGAGCGCCGACGAACTAAAGAAGCTGCGCCAGAATCCCACCGATAAGGTGCTGCTGGTAAACTTCTGGGCGACGTGGTGCGGCCCGTGTATCGAAGAGATGCCCGCCATCGAAGATACCTGGCGCATGTATCGCCGCCGCGATTTCGACCTGGTGATGGTAGCCGCTAACTACCCCGACGAAAAGAACGGCGTGCTCAAGATGCTGCAACAGCAGCATGCATCGAGCCGCAATCTGCTCTTCGGCGACACCGACACCTACGGTCTGCAAGCCGCCTTCGACCCCAAGTGGGACGCGGGCGTGCCCTTCACCATGGTGATCGCGCCGGGTGGAAAAGTGATCTACCAGCAACAGGGTGCGGTGGACGTGCTTGAGATGCGCCGCGCCATCCTGGCGAACCTGGAGAACGAGACGTACGTCGGTCACCCCGCTTATTGGGCGACCAAATAGACCAATATGAAAATCAAAACCTTGCTCCGCCCGCTGGCCGTTATCTGCCTGGTGGCGATCGGCAGCGCCGGCAGTCTCGGGCTGTTTGAAGCGAATTCCGATATCGGCACGGGACTCCAGCCGGGTGCACTGGAGTTCGACGCGGGCGCCTACCACGTTACCGGCGGCGGCGCCGATATGTGGGGCAACGCGGATGCCTTCCATTTCGTGTGGAAGAAAATGTCCGGTGATGTGAGTCTAACCGCGGAAGTGAAATTGCTTGCCGGAAGCACCCAGGAGAAACGAAAAGCCGCGCTCATGATCCGTCAAAGCCTGGATGCGAACTCTGCTTATGTCGACATCGCGTTTCACGGGAACGGCGAGGTGGCGGCGCAATGGCGGATGGCCGCGGGCGAAGCGACGGCCGACAGCGTGCTGCCTCATTTCCTCGACGCCGGCAGGGCGCAACGAATTCACATCGAGCGGCACGGCGACACCTTTACAGTCTCGGCCGGCGATCCGGGCGGCCCGCGGGCGGAGACCGGCCACGTGACGGTCAATTTCCAAGACCCGGTATATGTCGGCTTCGCGGTCTGTTCCCACGATGCCGCCGGGTTGACGAAAGCCGTTTTCAGCCACGTAGCGATGAAAGGCCGTAGCGCGAACTGAGCGAACAAGTCCGCTAGCGCCGGCCTTCGATCTTGCGGATGGCTTCGGCCATTTCGGCGGCGGAATGCACGATGAAATTCCTGCCGTTCAATAGAGTCACAACTTTTGAAATGATATCGGGCTGCCCGTAGGATGGGTCGACGACGCGAGCTGGAGGGTGGCCCCCGATAGCCACGGTGTCGTCCCCAGTTGCATTGAGGATTTTGACGGGGTCGATAGCGGGGTAGTCCTCACTCGCCGTGTGGAAATCGGTGGGAACCGAGATGTACGGTTCCGCGCCATTGGACGTGAGCGGCGCAAAATTCTCGCAGCGAACATAAAAGAAGCTGGCGTGTGCCGCGACGGGTAGCGCATCCTTCGGCACGCCATCCCGATAGCGCGATGTCGGCCCCAGGAAAATGACGGTATCGCCCTCCCCGGTGGCCTTCAGGACGCGGCCGATGAGAGCCTTCAGGTAGTCGACATGCCCGCGCGAATCCCGCAGCAGGTTGACGTCGATACTGGCTTGCGGGGTGGCGGCAATGGCGGTGTTGAGGCGGGCCAGGTCCTGCGCGCCGAAAGCATCGGCGTGGAAAATCTCGCGCTGTTGCTCCAGGCTGAACGCTGTGACACTCACGGTGGCCGCCAGGTGTTCCACCAGCGCAGTGAGCGACCGTGTCATGCGTTGGCGATCGCGATCTACGATCACGGTGCGATGGCGCGAGAAAGCGGCGGCATCCAGCAGGATCGTGACGCGCGAGGGTGGCGCGTGGTCGGGGTGGCCGGAGCGCGGAAGGTCGGCATGCGCCTGGTCTTCGATGGTGTTGGGCGCCAGCGCAAGTGGGATGCCGCGGTCGCCGTGCGCGGTCGCGACATCGATCTTCCAATGCTGCCGGCACATCAGATTGCCGCCATCGCGGACAGTCGATTCCACCGTGTAATGGCCCGCTCCCAGGAAGTAGGCGCCGGGAATATCGAAATTGGAGTCGGTGCCAGGGCTGGAGTTCATGGCCTGCGCGGGCGAATTGTGCGCCAGCAGGTAGGCGGGCTTCCCATGCTCGGGGGTGATGGCCGTGAAGACGGTCCATCCATCGGTGGGTTTCGAGTATTGCCCCCGTGGGATGTGGACGACATAGCCGGCCTCGGTGCGGAAGGCCAGATTCACGGTCGGTGCGACAGGAGTGGCCTTACACTGCAGCGGCGCTTCGCCGGGAGACGGGGCGAATTGCCGGCGCACGTGCTCCGCTTCGGAAGGAGAAAGGAGAGCCTGGGCAGATACGATCGTGGTGCACAGAAGCGACACGACCGCGGCACGGCGCATTGGTCTATTATGACGCGGCGGCCTCGGCGTCACGGTCGATGGGCCATCGAGGTTCTGGTAGAAGCGGAAAGAACCCACCGCTCGGGATCGAGTTGCACAGCGAAAGGCTTGCCGGAAAGCTTCCAGAAGAACTCCGTTTTCGGGCCGCGAACCGTCGCCACCTTGGTTTCGGGCTTGTGTCCGGCGATCCGGATGGAGATGGGCACCGGCATGACCCAACCGCTACCGGCGAGCTGCTGTTCCACCGTGCCGTACAGGATGACACCCCCGTGCGGTGAACTTTCGAGGTGATATTCCAAGCGGTAACTCGGCAGACTACTCTCATAGACCCATTGCTCGAAGAACCAGTTGAGGTCCCGTAACCCGGACTGAAGGCCGATGGGCGTGCCGGCGAAGTACGGCGAGGCGAAATCGCGAAACTCCTCCGTCGTGACGTCGCGCCAGCGATACCGACTGGCGAAGGCGGTGAGCATCTGGAAAAATGCCTGATCGTCGCCGGATACGGGATCGGTGAAGAGGAAATGCAACATGCGGATGACCAGTGTGCTCTTGGCGGAGAGCATGAACCGGGCGTTGCAGGTTTCACTGGTCTCGAGCCGCGGGCCCTCGATAATGGGCCCGATTTCGCCAATGGACGGTCGGCGAATGCCGTGACCCGTGTCGACTGGGCCTCGAAGCTCGGTCCGCATGACGGTAATCCGATCTTTTCCGGAGAGCCATTCTCCGCGAATTTCGGCGTAGAGTTGGGAAGCGTATTCCGCCAGACCCTGAGTCAACCACCCGTCGCGATACGATCGCGGGCCCACGTCTTCCCCCCACCACTGATGAGCAGCCTCGAATCCGGCCGACGCATATGCGAAGAAGCCGACTGAGCCGATGAGCAGTAAAGTGGGCGGTCCCGCGTTGTGCGAACCCGGTCGTGCTATGCCGCGGATCACGGGGTGCGGGTACGGCCCGAAGAGCGGTGTAAAAAATTGCAGAGTGTCCGAGATGTCGTCAGCCATCTTCGCCATCCCCGCGCCCGTTCCCACCATGCCGCCGGAGACGTCGTAATCCTCGATGTCGACGCCCGATGGGTCTCGCCGCTGGTGAAGTGCCGCCGGTATTCCGGGGAGGGATGCCGGCCGTTCCGGGTAAAAAGTCACAAATCGAGAGGGCGTATCCAGAGAATATCGCGTGATCTCGATGCCGCCCCGATTGGTTTCCGTGCGCACGCCGGGCCCCACGACCACGTCGGCAGCCTTGCCGACGAAATTCAGGCTAAAGGTGGACCGGTTGGTCAGCGGGGGCTTGGGATACCAGGACCGATCGGCGCCAGGCCATCCGGGCGCCGACCAGTTGACGACGTTTGGATCCCAAGGCCACCAGTTAGGCCTGCCGTCGCCATCCGCATCCACCGTCAGGGTGAACGCTCTCCCGGGAATGGGCGGCACCGCGAAGAAGACGGTGAAGCCAGTCTCCCAAGCCTCCTGGGCGAACGGCAACTCCTCGTTTCCAACCCGGACACGGCGGACGTGCATGGCGCATTTCAACCGCTCGGAATAGGCCGAGGTGAGTTGTTCATTGATCTTGAACGCCACCGCACGCAAACCTGGCGTAAGAGCCTTGACTACCATACGCGCTTCCAGACTCAGGTGCTTCCAGGAGCCTGTCGCCAGATCGATATCCATATCGTAGTGGCTCAAGGCAATCTGGTTGTAAGTATCGCTGTAGACCGGTTGCTCACGGCAGTAATTGGCCATGGGGCGAAAGGCCATCCAGGTGTCGGTTGTGTAGGGCATTCTGCCGGGCGCGAAAATCACTCCGGATTCTCCGGCGTCGAGACCGAAGACGGCGGCGGGTAACCTGTCCTGGAAATCCAACAGGTAACTGAATGGGCCGAGCCGGCCCCCGCTAAATCCGGCGAAGAAAATTCCCGGGCTTTCACCATTGAGTATGGACATTGCCAGGCGGGCGCTGACATTCGCGCCGGTTTGCCGGAGGAGGCGCGAAGCGAATCGATAGGCCGCTCTTTGCGCGGCGGCCGGAACGGCCGATTGGGCGGTAGGGGCGCCCAACACAGCGCCCGTTCCGTCGCTGAAGCGCAGCACGGCACGCCTAAAATCGGACTCGATGCGGTCGTCTTTCACCATCATGTGAAGGAGGTTCCGGTCGAACGGCGCAGGGGGAGGGTCAGCCTGAATGGTGCCCTGGCCTAGGAACACCGCGCCGCGGACTTGTCCCGCCACGGGACTTTCCAGATAGAACGTGCCGGTGAAGCCTAACCGCACGCGGTCTCTTTGGAGCGTAAGCCCATTGACCGCGACGTTACCCCCGATAAGTGCAAGGCGGAGAGCTGCCGATAAACATCGATTCCGCCGCCTGCATGCGCGAGTGCGATCGATAAGGTCGCGAAGAGTGAATAACCGCGGCATGTGCGACCGCATTTCATGAGTGCTTCCGGACATACTGTAGCGTGAAAGACGGACGGTGTGGACTATCTGGACATAGTATTTTTGCGGCAATCTCACAGGAGGCAATCGGGGTGCATGAGACCGGGTCTCGGTGACGCCGACCTCTGACCGCGCTCTTTCGCTCCATCAGACATGTCGGACGCTGTGCAGCGATTCCGCCTTACTGTATCGCGGCCAGGTGAACCCGTAGAACGCCACGAAGGCGAAACAGAACGCCGGCACCATGAAGCTGCGGGACATATCCCACCGGTCCGCCACCGCCCCCATTAACTTAGGCAGGATGGCGCCGCCCATGATCGCCATCACGATGTAGGATGACGCTTTCTTGGCGCGCGCGCCCAGCCCGAAGATACCCAGCGCGAAAATAGTCGGGAACATGATCGACATGAAGAAGTAAGTCAGGAACACGCAGATCACCGAGAGCCATCCCAGCTTGAGGAAGACCAGCACGCAGGCGAGCACGTTCAGCACTCCGTACAGCCCCACCATCTTGTGAGCGGAGAATCTCTTGAGGAGCGCGGCGCCCGAGAAACGGCCCGTCAGGAAGCAGAGGAAACCGATGGACGTGAGGTTCGACGCGCCCTTATCGCTGAGCGCGAGGATACCGCCGGGGCGTGCGTCGAACCAGCCCGAGAGCCACTGGTGGAGCGGCCCCATATGGGCGGCAAACCCAGCCATCCCCGCACCCCATGAGGCCGGCATCGCCGGCGGTTCGGCCGTCATGTAGTTGATGAAGAAGCTGAAGATGCCGGCCTGCGCGGCCACATAAAAAAACTGTGCCGCCACTGCCAGCACGAAATGCGGGTGCGACCAGATGGAGTGCGACACCGCCGCGGTGGCATCGTCGATCTGGTAATCGTCGGGCGCTTTGATATCGGGCACAGGAGCGAAATAAAAGATGACGGCAAGCACCACCACGATACAGCCGATAGCGGTGTAGGGGATGTAGAGGGTCTGGCTGCCGGTGCTGTGGCCGGTGGCGTCAGTAGAGTAGAAGAAGATGCTGCCGAGGATCGGGCCGAGCAGGAAACCCACGCCGTTGCACGACTGCGCCAGATTAATGCGCGTGGCGGAGTACCGCGGGTCGCCGAGCACGGTGGTGTACGGATTGGCGATGGTCTCAAGGAACGTGAGTCCGGTGGCGATCACGCACACTCCGGCGAGGAATCCGACGAAGGCCATGGTTGGCGAGACGGCGCCCTGGTGCGCCAGCATATTGATGTGGGTCGCGGGGATAAACCAGAAGCCGCCGACCGCTACCAACAGCAGTCCGGCGATGATGCCGCCCTTATACCCCAGCTTGACGGCGAGCCATCCGGCCGGCAGCGCCATCAGAAAATATCCCAGATAGTGCGCGAACTGCACCCAGGCGGACTGCGCTTTGCTGAGGTTCAACTCCTCCTGAAAGTGCTTGTCCATCACGTCGATCATGCCGTTGCAGACTCCCCAGAGCAAGAACAGCGAGCTGACCAGGACGAAGGTAAAGACCAGATTGGCGCCGTCAGGGCCAATGAAGAGGCGTTTCTTTTCGGTGCCCATCGGTAGAGAACGATTCTAACAGGGCTGGCGGCGCGGCGAAAAAACAGACCCGCCGGCTCACGATCGCGCGCGGGCCGGCGGGTTGGAGTGCGGTGCGGGTATCCTGCTACTGTTGCTCGGGCGCCGCCTTGCCGGCATCCAGGTGATCCCAGTTGACGATGGCGTTGAAGGCCAGTGAGTAAGTGCCTTGCGTCTGCCAGCGCCAGAACGGCCGGAGCGCGAACATCACGATGTGGCCCTTACCGAGAGGCGCATCGATAGCAAGCGCGCGATTCTCGATGGTCTCCCCGCCGGCGAGCGTACCGGAAAGCAGCATCTCGTTCTTATCCGAGGGGAAGCGCAGGATGACGCGGGCGGCATCCGGGTTCGGGCCGCCGCGCCCACCGCCAAATCCGCCGAAGCCGCCGCCTGCTCCGCCGCCGGCAGCGCCCCGTCCGCGTCCGCGGCCGCCGGCCGTCATACTGGCAGTCGCGTCAGACGCGTCGAGCGGCGAGGTGTGAATCGGCACCGCGTTGGGAGTTTCATTCTGGCCGATCACTTCCCCGTCGCCATTAATGCGCACCGCGCCGCCGCGGCCGAAACCGAAACCGCCGCGGCCACCGCCGCCGGCGACATTGAACACCGGATCCTGGCTGAAATAGACCGGAAGATCCTTGCCGTCGTAGCCGTAAGCGATGGGGCTCTTGAGATCGGAGAAGACACCGCGCAGAATGCTGCCGCGCGCGAACAGGTCGGCGGGATGCTCCACGCTGACGCCCGCGCCCAGGTCGTACTCCGCCATCATGGAAGCGGTGGAGCCTTCGGTGATCAGCGTGCCGCCTTCCTGCACGAATTTGGAGAGTTCGAGCAGGCCTTCGAAGCCCATGCCGCCGCGGATGTCGTCGCTGGAATCGAGCGCGCCGAAGTTGGGCGTGATGTCGGTCTTCTTATACGGGATCGGTTTGGCGCCGCCGACTCCCGCGAGGATGGACTGCGCATTGCCGCCCACCGTGGGGAAGATAATCACGTCGTACTTGGAACGCAGATTGCCCTCACGCAGCATCTTATCGGCGAAGTAGGTGTACGGAATCTTATAGTAATCGAGCGCGGCGCGCGTCCAGCCTTCGTCCTGGGTTCGCGACCAGGAATGCACGTAGCCGATGCGCGGAGTGGTCAGCGGGTGGCTCTTCACCGTGGGGGCAGACGCTACCGCCCAGGCGGAGAGGCCCAGGTCCTTCAACTCCGGCTCGATCGCGCCACGGTCGGCGTTCGGAATGATGAAAGCGCCGGCGCGGAATTTGTGGCCCGCGGCTTCGAAATCCTCCTCGGCGGCCATCATATTCAGCTTGGTATTGCGGAAACGGAAAGCCGTCAGATTGTTGTCGGCGGTGTTCTCCACAATCAGCACCGAACCGCTGCCATCGATGCCGCCGGCAGCGCGCGCGTCCGCGGTCAGCATGGTCATGGGCTTTTGTAGCACCGCCGAATCGGTGACCGGCACCAGCTTCACATCGCGCATATACTGCATGGTCCAGCCGGTATCGTCGTAGGGGTTGGGGTTGGCGGTGGGGTAATTCTGCACGCTGAAGTACATGTCGGCAAGGGTGCGGTAAGGCTGGTCGGCGCGGACGATGTAATCGCCGGCGGCGACATCGACCTTGCCGGCCTTGAAGGCCGAATCGGCGCGGCTCACTTCCAGGCCCTGCGTGCGCAGTTCGTTCACCATGTCGGCAGCATCGGCCTTGCGCCGCTGTTCGGCGGGAATCAGCCAGGCATACGTCGGACCGTTCTTGCCCTTGTCGACGGAGCGCTTGTTCTTCATGTAGTAGTTCTCCAGGTAGAGCTCCTTGTTCTTGGCTACCTGGTTCATGGCGATGAGCAGCGCGGATTCCTGGATGTTGGTGTTGTTGCGCGGTCCCCAGGCAATGGAAGGCAGCGGCGGATTCGGCCGGTACCATTCGCGGCTGGTGGTAGTGGCGGGCAGGGTCAGGTTGGCAACGTTGTCGGGACCGTAGCTCTGCACTTCATAGAAGCGGCCGAAGGAGTTGTGCGTGAGGGCGATCCAGAAGAGATAATTGGGAACCCAGCCATCGTAGAAACCGTACGTGAAAACGCCGGGCACGCCGCGCTTGGCCATCTCCATCACTTCCGTCTCGCCCAGCAGCCACCACTCGTCGATGGCGATAGGATCGAGCGAATTGTTGTATGGGCCGGTGCCGGTGGAAACGTAGAGGTATGACTGCGCTTCATGCAGATCATGCAGGATGGTGGGGTGCCAATCGAGCACGGCTTTGGTGAAATTCTGCGTGCATTTGAGGAACTGGCCCATGCCGTCGCGATTGTTGTCGTGCTGCACATACTTGCCCCAGTACATCATCAGGGCATTGCGCGGCTCGCCCAGTTTCTTGGAGGCGTAATAGGCGTCGACCACCTTCTCGCGTCCGTCCACTTCGATCACCGGGGTGATCATCACGATGGAGTTGTTGCGGATATTCTGAATGAACGGCGTCTCTTCCACGATCAGGCGGTAGGCCAGTTCGATGAGCATTTCCGGTCCGCCGGTTTCAGGCGAGTGGATGCCGCTGGCGGCGTAGTAGATGGGCTTGGCGGTGTGGAACAGCTCCTGCGCGCGCGCCTCGTTGGTCTTGCGCGGGTCGCCCAGTTCGGCCAGCATGTCCTTGTATTTATCGAGCGAGGCGATGGTGGCCTCATCGGCGATGGCAAGGACGACTTCCTCTTTGCCCTCTTCAGTGGTGCCGAGGACCCAGTATTTGCAGCGCTTGGAAACCTTGGCGAGCTCCTGGTAATAGCGATTGATGTCTTTGGCGTAGGTGAGTTCGCCCGGCGTGCCGGGAATGCGGCCGAAGAATTTGAGCGGCGAAGGCACGGTATCGGAAGCGGGCATATGATCCACCAGTTCGGTGGAGATGCGCGGATCCTGCAGGTATTGTTTGATGAGCTTGGTGTACTCCTCATCGAGCTTCTGGGGCGCCGGCGCGGCGGCGGGCGCGGGAGTAGAAGCGGACTTCGCTTTCCTGGTCTGGGCCTGCACAACCATGGTTGCGGGGATCAGGGACAGCGCCAGCAGAGTACGACTGGCGATAGTAGCGCGACATCTCATGAGACAGGGTCCTTTCTGGGGATTTAAGAGTGATATCGCTTTCCGGGGGCGCGTGTCAACTTTCGCGCGCGACAGCTCTCGATTCTGCCGGCACGCTATCGCGTTATGCTATCTTCTTGACGCCTGCACAAAATCCGAATCAGGAAAAGCCCGCTCCGCGCGTATCGGCGGTGGTGGTTTCCCACAATCGTGCCGAATTATTGCGGCGATGCCTGCAATCCATCGATGCCTCCGAGGGCCGCGACCGGCTGCAGGTGATCGTCATCGATAACGGGTCGAGCGACGGCAGCGCGCAGTTGGCGTCGGAGTTCCCCAAGGTGCAGTTCGAACGCCTGCCGAAGAATTTCGGCCTCACCAAGGCCATGAATATCGGATGGCGGGCGGCCGATGCGCCGTACGTTCTCTTTCTTCACGACGATGCCGCGGTCGAGCCCGAGGCGATTGGCCGCCTGGCCAGCGTGCTCGACGGCAACTCCGATGTGGCGGCCGTGTGCCCGCTGCTGATGGATGGCCAGGGCCATCCTGCGCCGCAACTCGGATACCTGCCGCCCGACGGCACCTGGCGGCCGGCTCAGCCCGCGGGGGAGGAACCGTTTGCAGTGGAGTATCCCCGGGGCGCGGCGCTCATGATGCGCGTTTTCCTGATCAAGGCAATCCGCCAGATCGACGAGCACTACGGGCAGTTCGGCGGCGATGCCGACCTGGCGGCGCAAATCCGCAAAGCTTCGAAAAAAATCCTGCTGGTGCCTACGGCGCACGCCCGGCATGAAGGTGACGGCGACTACTCGGTGGCGGAGCGGGCCGATTTTCTGCTCAGCAGGGCGGTATTCCTCGAAAAATACCGCGGCTTCTGGGCGGGACTGCGGCTCCGCATGTCAGCAATGGTAGGGGCGCTGTTTACGTTGCGTTTCGGGGAATTCAGCCGTATTCTGTCGGGGCAGAAGATCGACGGTACGCAGTCGTAGCGCTCGGAGTCGTGGGTAGGGCTATCCAACGGATTTGGGGTAATAAAACGTGTGGATGCCTTGAATCTCTCCGTCGACGATGTGAATGCGGTCGAACACGTGGTTAATGCCTTTTGTGGTCTCCATGTCCAACACCGTTGCCACGTAATCGCCCTCGACGATATGTTGCTTCACCTGGATGGCGGTGACGATCGGCAGGATGCTAGCCAGGAATCCTTGTATCGTTTGGCGGCCGGCCAGCTTCGGCACTAGCGGCCCCTCAAAGATTGCGTCCTCCGCCAGAGGAACCTGGGAGAGGTCTTTCGTCGCAAAGCAGTTCAAATAGGCTTCCACGGCGGCAATTTTTTGTTCTCGTGACATCGTATCTCCTGGATTATACGATGGACGCTTGCGCTCGGCACCCGCACATTGTCGGCGAAGGCCTGCTCCCGTTATCGACGGCTATCGTGCCCGCCAGGCGCCCGCTACTCTGCGGTTCCGTCGACCGCCGTCCGGTACCGCGGCAGCAAGAGCAGCAGCGAAGCCGCCACCAGGGTGGCCGCCGAAAGCTGCAGCAGCAGCGTGCGGTACGATCCCGTAGCGTCGAAGGCGCGTCCCATCACGATCGGCCCCACCGCGCCGGCGATCGCGTAGGCTGTCCACGTGAATCCGTAGAGGGTGGCAAACGACTTCAGTCCGAAATAACGCGACAGCAGATACGGCGTGACGTCGCCTTCGCCGCCCATGCCGAAACCGATCAGTCCCGCGCCGGCAATTCCCATGGCGAGCGTGTGCGCGCCCGCCAGCAGAAACGTGCCCAGCGCCGACTGTACGAAAAGAAAGAACGCCACATGAGGCGCGAAGAAGCGGTCGAGGAGCCAACCCGTTAGCAGCCGCCCCGCCAGAATCGCGACGCCCATGGCCGATACCGCGAAGGCGGCACTTTCCGCCGGGATGCCGCGGTCGGTCAGCAACGCCGAGAGATGCGTGATGGCGCCGTTCTGGCTGATGGAGATCAGGAACAGTTCCGCTACGATGATCCAGAAGATGCGCGAAGACAGCCCCTCGCGCACCGTCCATCCGCTGGCCGGCGCGGCCTCCACGGCATGTGCGGCGCCCGGACGCGCCCGCACCCGCCAGGCGCACGGCAATCCCACCGCCAGCACACACGCTCCCAGAATCGCCACCGCCGTGCGCCAGCCCACCGTCTGAATCAACCACTCCGCCAACGGCGGCAGCACGATGGCGCCCACCGCGCCGCCACCCATTAGAATGGCGAACGCCACCCCGCGGCGCGCCTGAAACCAGGAGGTGAGAGCGCGCACGTAAGCCAGGTGCGCGGTGCCGTTGCCTACGATCCCCAGCACCAGGAACGTGGCGTACAGCCGCCAGAGCTGCGGCGTCAACAAGGCGAGCGAAGCGAAGGCGCACCCAAAAATCGTCAGGCACGGGATGATGATTCGCCGCGCCGGGTACCGGTCGAGCAGCCAGCCGAGCGGAGGCGAGCAGAATGCCACCGCCATCGCCGCCACTCCAAACGCCGCCGACACCGCCCCGCGCGACCAACCGAACTCCGCCGCCAGCGGTTTCAGAAAAATCGCGAAGGTGTACACCAGCAGCGACGCGAAGCTCACCAGCACGCAGGCCGACGACGCCAACGCCACGCGCCAACCCGCGTAGCGGAGGCTATGCTCATCCGGCGGCGCTAAGGTATCGGCTGAGGGTAGTGTGGCCATCCAAACTTCTGGAATTACCGCGCAGCCGTGGCGGGCGGCAGATAGCCGTCCCGCGCCATGCGCGCGCCCATCTCGTCATATAGCTGCGGATCGACCGGCATGAAAGCCGCCAGCCCATCCACGTAGCGATTGTACATGCAGAACGCGGCCGCGATCAAAACTGCGTCGTGGATCTCGAGATCGCTCGCGCCCTCCGCGCGGGCAAGTGCGACATCTTCCGCCGTCACGCGCTTTCCGCCTTCCCGCACTTTGCTCGCGATGGCCAGCAGCGCCTTCAGACGCGCGCTCACCGGTGCATTGCTGAAATCGAACCGCACCGCGTCCACCAACTCATAATTGCCGTCGAGATGGTGGGCCGCCGCAGCGCGATGGCTGGCCTGGCAAAACTGACAATCGTTGCCCGTGGAGACAAAGGCCGCGATCATCTCTCGCTCGCCCTTTGAGAGAGTGCCCGGACCGCGCAGCAGCACCTCCGCCAGTTCCCGCATCGGCCGGGCCGTCTCCGGCCGGAACGCAAATCCGCCGGTGATTCCAGGCATCCCTTCGGGTAGTGAAATATGGGACATGATTCACTCCTCAAAACAGAAACTTCAGCGCCAATTGCAGCAGCCGCGGCGGACCTGCCTGCAGAATCTGCCCGAATGCGGGCGACTCCAGATCGTTCTCCGGCAATCCGAAATTCGCGTGATTCAACAGATTGAAGCACTCCGCGCGGAATTGCACCTTCCGCACTTCGTCGATGCGGAAATCCTTGAACAGTGAGAAATCCACATCTTCCACGCCCGGTCCGCGCACTGCGTTGCGGCCTTCGTTGCCGAACTGTCCGGCTTGCGTCGCGGGATTCAACTGCCGGAACGGCGCGCGCGTCACCCACTGGTCCGCCGAATGCGGCTGGCCTTGGTTGGGATTGGAAACCAGGTTCGGCCGGCTCGAATAGAAACCCGTGATTTCCGGAGAGCTCCCTTGCAGCGACACGTTGGCGCTGTCGTAAACGGTAAACGGCGTGCCGGTGGATAGGCTGGCAATGGCGTTGAATTGCCAGCCGTTCACTGCCGCCGCCAGGGCGCGCGACCTGGTATGCAGCGCCGGCAGCGCCCACGTGCCGCTGAACGCGAACCGCTGCCGCGCGTCGAACAGCGAAGGACCGTGCTCCGCCGCCAGGTCGAACGGATTCTGCGCCAGGTCGTTCTCGCCCGCCACCAGCGTGGGCGCCGAGCCGGCGACATTCAACGTCGAGATATCGTCCAGCGATTTCGAAAGCCAGTACGACGCCAGGAAGCTCAGTCCGTGCGCATACTGCCGCGAAAACGCCGCCTCCAGTGCATGATAAGTGGAGTTGGAAGTGTCCGCCAGCAGCCCCACCGATCCGTAATTGCAAATCCCCGCCGCATTGCACGTCGTGTACTGGCGCACTTGATTGTTGTTGTTTGCATTCACGCCCGGTCCGTACACGCTGGGGTTGGCTTCGATGAACCGCGGCAGGTGCGTCCCCTTCGTGCCCACATACCGGATGTCCACCAGATAGTCCTTCGCGACTCTGCGTTCAATCGACAGGTCCCAATTCTGCGAGTACGGCGGCCGCATGCCCGATTGCACCGTCAGCACCGTCGCCGGCGCCACGAACGTCTGGTTACCGAACGGCGGCGCCGCGCTGCCATAGGGATTCGCCAGGTTGAAGCCCGGTCCCGCCAGTTGATACGCCTGGGTCCATGGCAGCGCGCTCACTGAGGCCTGTAGCGGACCGCCTGTCCCGTTGGTGTAGCCGTCGTAGAAGATGCCGTATCCCGCCCGCACCGTTGTGCGATTGTCCGCGAACGGACTCCAGGCGAAGCCGACGCGCGGCATGAATTCGCGATAATCCACCGCCGCGATCCCGCGCGGCACTCCGGTGTCGCCCGGGAACAGCAAGCCCGCGGGGGCATTCGGGTAGACCTTCGATTGCTGTCCCGGCTCCCACGCGTTCAGCCGGTCGCGGATATCCACGTACGGCGTATTCACTTCATACCGCAACCCGAAATTGAGGGTGAGATGCCGGTCGACGCGAAACTCGTCCTGCGCGTATCCTGCCGCAATCCATTTCCGCAATCCGCGGTCGAACTCGCCGCCGCCCTGGAAAAATTGCACCGATTGCCCCAGCAGAAAACTGGCGAAGGAGTCGCTCGCCGGAAACGGCGCGAAAACGAAGAACCCATTGGTGGCGATCCCGAAGAGCACGTTGATCTGTTCGCGCGTCACTTCGGCGCCCACCTTGAAGTTGTGACGGCCGCGCGTCATGGCCAGCGAGTACGCCCCCTGATAGTCGTTCTGATAGGTGTCCTGCGGCCCCACGATCGGATTGCCCAACGAGGCGTACCCGCTCACAATCAGGAAAGGCACGCCTTCATTCAACCCCAGTGTGGGCGCGTATTGAAAACCGAAATCGCTGCCCGGCGTGTGATTCGTCGCCTGCCCGTTCCGGAATACGTTGCGCAGGAAAGAGCCGCGCACCATTTGCACCGTCTCCGGCGAGATCAGGTGGACCCAGTTCAAGGTAGCCGAATTGGTGGTGATGTCGTCCGTCACCGGAAAGCCGGGAACGCCCGCCCCCGCGATAGGCAGCGGGTCGAACTGATGCAGCGACGATGCCGAGTAGCGCAGAAAAAGCTGATCGCGGTCGCCGAAATCGTGATCCAGCCGGAAACCGCCCTGGTCGTAATCGGTCGACCCGAGCTGCGTCGATTCGTATACGTTGGTTCCGATATTGGGCAGCGGATACAGTTGCTCGGCGTGCAGCGCGATCGGATTCTGCAACGATCCGGGGATGGTGTTACCCGGAAATGCCTGCCCGGAGAATTCGTTGATGAGCGGAACGGACTGCCCCGTGGTGGGATCGGTCACGCCCGAAAAATTGCCGCTCCGTTCCGCCGCCGTCGGCACAATCGCCGCCTGCGTCGTGCCCTCGGAATCGCGCTGGCCCTCGTAATAAGCGAAGAAGAAATCGCGATTCTTGCGCACCGGGCCGCCCACCGTGCCGCCGTATTGATTGCGATGCAGCGGCTCTGTACGCGCGGCGAAAAAGTTGCGCGAGTCCATCGCGTCGTTGCGCAGGAAGTCGTAAACGTCGCCGTGAAATTCGTTGGTGCCCGATTTAGTCGCCATGGAGGTGGTCGCACCGCTGGTCTCGCCGTACTCCGCCGGTGCGTTCAGGGTAAGAATGCGGAACTCGCTCACCGCATCCACCGGCACGCGCAGCGCGAATCCGCCGTTGACGCTGTCCACATTGCTGGCGCCGTCCAGCAGGTAGTTGTTCGATTCCGGACGCTCGCCGTTCACCGCATACGCCTGTCCCGCTCGCGCAATTCCACCGGCCTGCGCCAGCCCCGCGGTCATCGGCGCCACACCCGGCTGGAGCAGGCCAAGCTGCGTCAGGTTTCGGCCATTCAGCGGAAGGTCTTCCGCCTGCCTGGCGGAGACGACATTGCCCAGAGTCGGACTGGTGTCCACCGTGACCGCCTCGGCCGTCACCGTGACCTCGTTGTGCTCGCGCGCAACTTCCAGCCGCACCGGCCACGTCACCACCCGTCCGATATCGATGTGCAACCCGGAAGCGGAATACGGCGCGAATCCATCCGCCTTCACGGTTAGCGTGTAAGAACCAACGGGAAGGTCGGCGAAATGGAACGCGCCCGCGCGCGACGAAAGCAGCGTGCGCGAGACACCGGTCTGTTCATTGTGCACTCCGACGGCGGCATTCGCTACCGCGCCGCCTCCAGCATCGGAGATCTGCCCTTCCAGTGTGCCGATGGGAACCTGCGCCATCAAGGACGCAGTCAGGCACACGAATAACCCAGTAACTCGCAGCATTCGATGACTCCCTCTGAACGTTTTCCGTTAGTCTAGGCCGACGCGGCACGAGCGACAATACTCGAAATAAACTAGCGAGGTCCGCTGAATGGAAGAGAGCGTCGTAGGGCGGCTTCCGCGAGGGCTCGGTGGGACCGAACCGCGGGAGCTTCGAGAGTCCGGAGAATTTAGAACAGATCGTGCCGCTTGAGAGTCGGACGGCTGTCGTCGGACTGCGCAGTCGGGTCGGGCCGCACGCGCAACACCGGACGGACGGCGTCCTTCGCCTTTTGCTCCAGGTCGCGCGAGATCAACCGTTCGCGCATGTCCCGGTACTCCGAAGTGGTCACCACGTATTCCTCCCGGGCGGGAAGTATCTTCTGGATCTCTTCTTCGGTCTTATTGATGCGGTCGGAATCCATGGGGTGCGTGGCGAACACGCGCTCCACCGAGTGGGGCTGCGTCCTTTGCAGCGCGTCCAACTTTTCGAGGATGCTGACCGCGCCGGTAGGGTCGTATCCCGCGGCGTACATGTACTGCACTCCCAGGTAATCGGCCTCCGCTTCGTCATGCCGGCTGAAGCTCAGAAACGTCATCGGGATGGCCGCATTGGCGGCCTGCCGCGCCGCCAATCCGCCCCAACCGCCCAGCAGAATGCCGGGCACCACTCCCGCGGCTCTCGCCAATTGCTGTTCCGACGCACGGCAAGTCATGTGACGCGCCGCCACGTGGGCAATTTCATGCGCCAACGCGCCCGCGAATTCGTCCTCTTCACTCGCCAGCTTGATCAAACCGGTGTACACGAATACGTACCCGCCAGGCAGCGCGAACGCATTCAGTTCCTCGCCGTCAATCACCTTGAAAGTGAACGGCACCTTGGCGTCGGAGTTGCGCACCAGGTTCTGCCCCACGCGATTCACGTACTCGGTGAGAATCGGGTCGTCGTCGATCTTCGATTCGCGCGACACTTCCTCCGCCAGCTGCTTGCCCCAGGCCATCTCTTTGTCCACGGAGTAAAAGTTGAGGCACTTGCCGATATCGCGGTCGCCGATCAGATTCGGGTCGTCCTTTTTCTTCTTCTGATCGGCCGCACTCGCCCCAATGGCCAGGACGCTCGATAAAATGGCGATCGAAAGAAGTCTCATCAGTGGCTCCGCGGGGCCTATTACCGTATTGTAAAGGGAATGGCCTTAACTGCAAACGTAAAGTTTCCGGCGGATGGAGCTTTTTTGGATCAATACGCCCACCAGTTTCCGGTGCGCGACCGCCTGATCTACCTGAATCACGCCGCCGTCGCGCCCCTCTGCAAGCCCGCCTCCGACGCCATGAAGCACCTCGCCGACGATTGCATGAACTTCGGCAGCCGCCATTATTCCGAATGGCTCGATGCCTACGAAGGCCTCCGTGTGGCCGCCGCCCGCCTCATCAACGCCAATCGCAACGAGATGGCGCTCGTGAAAAACACCTCCGAGGGTATCGCCACCATCGCTATGGGCCTCGACTGGCAGCCCGGCGACCGCATTGTAGCGTTCCATGAGGAATTCCCTGCTAACTATTACCCATGGAAGCGCTTAGAAGCTCGCGGTATCGCAGTCGACTGGCTCTCCGTGGAAGATCCCCTGGACCGCATCGCCGAGTCCGCCCGGGGCGCCAAGCTGCTCGCGATCAGCTTCGTCCAGTTCCTTTCCGGCTATCGCTCCCCGATTCAAGCGATAGGTGAGATTTGCCATGCTAACCACTGCTTTTTCCTGGTAGATGCCATCCAAGGGCTCGGCGCTTTTCCAATCGACGTCCGCGCCTCCCACATCGACGCCCTGGCTTCCGACGGGCACAAATGGCTGCTCGGTCCGGAAGGTTGCGGCATTCTCTATGTCCATGAAGCCCTTCAGGATCGTATCGAACCGGTAGAGTTCGGCTGGACCAACGTCGCCGGATACAACGATTACGCCTCCCGCGATATGGCCCTCCGACCGGATGCCGGCCGCTATGAGTGCGGAACGCTAAATACCATAGGATGCTTCGGCTTAAAGGCGTCGATCGAGCTTTTACTGGAGGTAGGGATCGGAAAAATAGCCCCGGTTGTCCAGAATCTGGGCGACCGCATCGCCGCCGGCGTGCAACAGAAAGGCTACCAGCTTCTGGGCTCCCGCTCCCCCGAAACCGGCGCCGGAATCGTCAGCTTCCGCAAGCCGGGGATCGAAGCCATCGACGTCGTCGGCAAGCTCGCCGCCGCCGGCATTGCCGCCGCACCGCGAGCCGGGTGGGTCCGCACGTCGCCTCATTTTTACATTTCGCCGGCCGACATCGACCGTATGCTGGAAGCGCTGCCCTAGCACCTGCCGGCGGTATTGCCAATTGTCAGATTCCCCAGGCTTTCCGTGCTCTTTCGGACCTGCCGTTATATTATAGGGAATGTCCCCAGGCCGGGCCATAGTTCTGTGGTCGCTCTGCTGGATCGCATGCGTTCCAGCCCGGGCGCAGCGCTACGCCGAACTGGTGGGACAGGTCCTCGACCCCGCGCGTTTGGGGATCGCCGACGCCGTGGTCACGGTGATCGACGAGGATACCGGATTCCGCCGTCAGGTCCTTAGCGAACCGGGCGGCGCCTACGCCGTGGGAGCTCTGGCGCCCGGCATGTACAAGGTGACGGTGCGCAAGGAAGGCTTCGGCACGGTCGTCCAGTTCGGCGTCCGGCTGGCCTCCGCCGCGCCCGCCCGCCTCGATTTCAAGCTGGCTGTCAGCGAATTCACCGATAGCGTGACCGTCATCGGCACCGCGCCCACCCTCGATCGCCAGGACGCTTCCACCGGCGGCATCTTCGACTCTGACGACGTCTCCCACCTGCCCCTCAACGCCCGCGGCATCCTCACCTTGCTCGAACTGATTCCCGGTACGAGCGTGGTGCCCGCCACCCGCGGCGATGCCGGCCAGTTCAGCACCAACGGGATGCGCGCCAACACCAACTACTTCACCGTCGATGGCGTGAGCGCCAACGTGGGGGTCAGCGCCGGAGGTTTGCCCGCCCAACCCACCGGCGGAGCGCTCCCCGCGTTAAGCGCATTCGGCAGCCTGGACTCGCTCATCTCCACCGAAGATATGCAGGAGTTTCGCCTGCAAGCTTCCACCACCGTGGCGGAATTCGGACGTATGCCGGGCGCCAGTATCGCCGTCAATAGCCGCGCCGGGTCGGAGGAGTTTCACGGCGCTACCCTCTTCCGCTGGCGCGACTCTTTCCTCACCGCCAACGACTGGTTCGCCAATCGCGACGGCCAACCACGCGCTTCCCTGAACTACGAAGACGTCGCCCAGACCTTCGGCGGTCCCCTCAAACGCCACCACACCTTTTTCTTTCTCTCCTTCGAACACATCAACCTCAACGAGCCTTACGTCTGGGAACAGGCGGTGCCGTCCATCCAGGTGCGCGGCGTTCTGCTCACCACCGTGCAGCCGCTGGTGAATCTCTATCCCGAACCCAACGGCCCGGTGCTAGGCACCAACGGATACGCCGACTGGCTCGGCCAAATCAACCGCCCGGCCAGCCTTACTTCCGGCAGCGGGCGCATCGACCAGGCCCTCACGCCGCGCATCACGGTCTTCGGCCGTTATGCCGATTCGCCCTCCGCCAACCAATTCGGCACCCCCGAAGTGAACCACCTGAACATTCGCTCGCAGAGCCTCACCCTGGGCGCCAATGCCCGCCCCACCGCTCACACCGTCCTCGATTTCCGCGTCAACGAATCGCAATCCACCGCCAATTCCGTGTGGACCAACAGCACCTCGTCCGACACACCCAGTTGCACGCTGCAACCGCTGGTTGGCGCGCTCCTCAAGAATCCGGCGATCTCCTGCGATTATCTGGTGCGCTTCACCATCAACGGCGTCGGGCAGGTGGTCTCCGGCAGCGAGGGAGAACGGCGGGAGCGCCAGTTTCAAACGGTCGCCACCGCATCGTTCGAACGCGGCCGCCACTCGCTCCGCTTCGGCGTGGATTACCGCCGCATGCTGGCCATCCGCCGCGATCCCACCGGGTCGTTCGGCGTCACCGTGAACGGCATCCCCCAGCTCAATAACCCCGCAAGCTGGTGGACTGCCAATCTGGCCGTCGGCAAGAACGATTCCGTCGCCGTGCAGGAGCTTTCCCTGTGGGCGCAGGACACTTGGCAGGTGTCGAGCCGCTTGACCGTTGCCGCCGGCCTTCGCTGGGAGTTCAGCCCCCCGCCGCCGCTCTCCACACCGCAAAACTTCCTGAGCTACTCCACCGGCCTGTTCACCGCCGATCCGAATCGCGAACTATGGCCGGAAACATTCCACGATTTTGCGCCGCGCCTGGGTCTCGCATACCGGCTCGATAAGGACGGCCGCACCGTCCTGCGCGCGGGCGCCGGCCTCTATTACGATTCCAGCGTGAGCATTGCCACCGCGGTCCTCAACAGCGGGCCGCTGAACGGCGCCAACCTGAGTAACACCGGAAACATCTTCTCGGCTAGCGGCAATATCACCTACGGCTTCGCCCCCAATCTGCAGTTGCCGCAGGTGATTCAGTGGAACGTCTCGCTCGAACATGGCTTCGGCGCGCATGACGTAGCGTCCCTCGGCTACGTGGGCTCTACCGCCAACCATCTGCTGCGCACCGAAATGAGCGACACTGCCAACCTGAACAATTACACGGTGGTCACTACCAACCGCGCCGCCTCCGATTACGACGGGCTGCAGTTCCAATACCGCCGCCACGTCGCCATGGGCCTGGATGCGACCACGTCTTATGTCTGGTCGCATTCCCTCGACAACGATTCGAGCGACGCCTTCCTGCTCTGGTCGGGCGGGCGCGCCTCCGCCGAGGGCGATCATGCATCGTCCGACTTCGACGTGCGCCACGCCTTCACCGCGGCGCTCAGCTATTCCTTCCCCACCCGCGGCGCTCACGGAGCCGTCAACCATCTGCTCAACGGGTGGGAAATCGACACCATTCTGCACGCCCGCACCGGCTTTCCGATCGCCATTCTCGACTCCGAAGATTTCGCGGGCCTCGGGCTCACCAACGCCTTCCGCCCGGACTGGGTCTACGGACAGCCCCTGTGGACCGCCGACAGTGCCGCGCCCGGAGGCCGCAAACTCAATACCGCGGCCTTCATCGTGCTGCCCGCGCCGCTCGGCGAGCCTGGGCAGCAGGGCACACTCGGCCGCAATGTCACTCCCGGTTTCGGCATGTGGCAAATGGACCTGGCGCTCAAGCGCGAATTCCACCTTCGCGAGCGGCTGGGGATCGAATTGCGGCTCGACGGATTCAACGCTCTCAATCATCCCAACTTCGGTGATCCGGTGAAGTTCCTCGACAGTCCCTTATTCGGCCGTTCCACCTCGCTCCTGAATATGGAACTCGGCACCGGCAGCCCTGGCAGCGGCCTGGCCCCCGCCCTGCAAATCGGCGGCCCGCGCGAGGTGCAGGCCGCCATCCGCTTCCATTTCTAACGGAGTGGCGCAGCGTCAGCTGCCCGTCGAGACTCGTCTCGACTCTCGTTCTCACGCAGCAACAGCGCCGGCATGAGTGGCGGCCCAGCAGGCACGAGTTTCTGCCCCGCGCAGGCTTCAGTCTGCCGCATCGGCGCCGGCAGGAGTGCCGGCCCGGCGGACACGAGTTTTCTGCGCCGTGCAGGCTTTAGTCCGCAGGCCGAGACTCGTCTCGACTCTCGTTCGAACGCAGCAGCAGGACCGCCATGAGTGCCGACCCGGCAAGCACGGGTTTTCTGCGCCGCGCAGGTTTCAGCCTGCCCGTCGTGACTCGTCTCGACTCTCGTCTAACGCAGTAGACATGACCGTCTGCGCCACGCCGCCGGAAAGCCCGGAAAGAGAGCTCTCGCTGGTGAAGGCCTACGGCAAGCTGGCGCAACCTGCCGGACCGCGACCGGCATCCGGCAGCCGCCTTCTTTCCGTCGAAATGTTACAAGGATGGCCGATGAGTAAGATGTGCGTCGGTCTGCCGGTATAGTCTGCACTTCCGCGGCGTTTGCCATTCTCTGCGCCTGTGCGCGCGGACCGGCCATCCACTCCGGTAAAGTGACCGTCGCTGGCCTGCGCACCGGTTCGCTTCCGGTAGCCGTGGGCGTTTGCGTCGACGGCGTGGTGACTTATACCGATATCTTCACGCGCGCTGTGGTGCTGCAGGACGCCACCGGTGGCATGCGTTTCGGGAATCTCCGCCTGAACGGCGACATCACCGGCCAGCAAGTGGAAATTTGCGGCGAGACGCGCCCCGGCGCCGGCGGAACGGGACTCGCCAACCCTCAAGTAAAGGTTCTGGGAGCCGGACGGCTACCCGAGCCCCGCCCGGTCACGCCCCACGAATGGTCCAGCCATTCCATGGATTGGCGGTGGGTGGAGATCAGCGGACTGGCATACGCCGAGACGGTCGACCATCTGTCGCATACCAGCCTGCACGTGGTGTCCGGCGATCGCCGGATTCGCGTGTACGTGATGGAGGCCTCCGAAGCTCCCGCCTTCGCGTCGCTGATGGGGTCGCATGTTCGCGTGCGCGGGGTGGCCACCCGTCCGGCCGATGGGGACGATAGCGCCGAACTGGTCCTGGACTGTCCCGATCAAAAGCTGGTGATACCGGAAGGCGCCGCTCCCTCGCCCGTGCCTCCCCTCGTCGGCGCGGCCGAAGCCATCCGCATGGCCCGCACGGTGCCGGCGCAGCGCGTGCGCTTGCACGGCGCCATCGGCGTGGAAGGGGCGGAGCAGGCGCCCTGGTTTCACGATTCCACCGGACGCCTGCCGCTGAAACTAATGCCGGTGCAGTTCGCCGATTCCGCTAACGCCGATGTCACCGGCTTCCCGGTGCGCGACAGCGCGGGCGTCGTGCTGGAAGGGCCGGTGGTGATGGCCGACCACGCGCCCGTGAAGCACGATCCGATCACTACCATTCAGGGAATCCACGCGCTCTCGCCGGCCGATGCCGCCGCCGGAATCCCGGTGGTCATCCGCGCCGTGGCCATCGCGGTGGACCCCGTTCAGGGCCACCTGTTCATTCAGGATGCCACCGGAGGCACGTATACCTGGCTGGGCAGCCGGCCCGAACTCTCCTTTCAGGCAGGCGATCTGGTGGAAGTCACCGGCAACACCGCAGCCGGCGATTATGCGCCGGTGATTCACGGGCCGCACGTCCGCCGGATCGGCCCGGGCGCGTTTCCCAAAGCGGCTCCGCCCGATCTCGATCGCCTCTTCAGCGGCGTGCAGGACAGCAACTGGGTGCGCGCCGAGGGCGTCGTCACCTCGGTGAGGCCAGGGTTGGGCAGGGTGACGTTCGGCATGGCGCAAGGCGGCCGGTCCTTCCTGGCGGAAGTGCTTGCGCCCGGCGACCGGCAGGATCTGCTTGGGGCGCGGATCGCGGTGGAAGGGGCATGCGCCGCCCGCCTCAATGAGCGCCACCAACTCGTCGGCATCCGCATCTACGCGCCTTCGTGGAAAACCGTGACGGTGCTCGATGAGAGCGGCGCCAAGCTGAGCGGCGCGCCCGGCACCATTGCCGCACTCATGCGCTACTCCAACCAGGGTGGACAGCGGCGGCGCATCCGCGGAGTGGTGACGCTGGTGGAAAGCCCGCGCGCGGTGTACGTGCAGGATGCCACCGCGGGAGTGAAAGCGGTATCCGATATGCGCGTCAACGTGGCCGCAGGCGACGTGGTGGACGTCACCGGCTTCCCGGAGGCAGGGCCCTTTACGCCGGTGCTGCAGCATTCCGAAATTCGCAAAGCCGGCGGCACGTCGCAGGCCGAAGCCGCCGATGTATCGGCCGACGAGGCCCTCACCGGCGCCTACGATTCGCAGTTGATTCGCGTGGAAGGCACGGTAGTGAACCACGTCTCCAGTTTTGCGGACCAGGTGCTCACGGTGCAGTCGGGCGACGTTCTCTTCGACGCTCACCTGCCTTATGCGCGCAAGAAAATCTCCTGGCCGGCCACGGGCGCTCTGGTGCGCCTCACCGGTGTGTGCGCGGTCCACGTTGAGGAGCAGCAGACCTATCTGGTGCCCACGGATTTCAACATCTATCTGCGTACGCCGCAGGAGATGGCCGTGGTCCGCGCGGCGCCGTGGTGGAGTGCGGGGCGCATTTTGGAACTGTCAGGAGTGATGGGCGCGCTGGTGTTGATCTCGGCGGTGTGGATCTTCCTGTTGCGCCAGCGAGTGGAGCGGCAGACCGGCATCATTCAGGAAAAGCTGGCGCAGGAGGGTCGTCTGCGCGAGGCGGCGGAGGCGGCCAGCCGATCCAAGAGCGAGTTCGTGGCGAACATGAGCCACGAAATCCGCACGCCCATGAACGGCGTCATCGGCATGACCGGTTTGCTGCTCGACACCGACCTCACGGCCGAACAAAGAGATTGGGCCGAGACGGCGCGCCGTTCGGCCGACGCGCTGCTGGCCGTGATCAACGACATCCTGGACTTCTCCAAGATTGAAGCCGGCAAGATGACCATCGAGCACCTGGGCTTCGACCTGCGTTCGGTGATGGAAGAAGTGAACGAGATGCTGGCCACGCGGGCGGAGGAGAAGGATATCGATCTGGTGCTGGAATACGATGCCCCGGCGCCGCGCTATCTCATCGGCGATGCCGGACGCATTCGCCAGGTGGTCACCAATCTGGTGGGCAACGCCGTCAAGTTCGCGGCCGGCGGCCAGGTGGTGGTGTCGGTCCGGTGTGAGTGCGAGGATCCGGCGAACGCCACCATGCACGTGGCGGTGGAGGACAACGGCCCCGGCATTCCCGCCGATAAATTGCCGCTGCTGTTCCAGAAATTCAGCCAGGCCGATGGTTCGGCCACCCGGCAATATGGCGGCACCGGCCTGGGCCTCGCGATCTGCAAGCTGATGGTGGAACTGATGGGCGGGAAGATCGGCGTGCGCAGCCAGGCGGGTGAGGGCTCCACGTTCTGGTTCACGCTGCCGCTACGCCTCGATCCCAATCCACTCGAACGATTCGCGCCGCTCACCGAATTGCGCAATCTGCGCGTACTCATCGTCGACCACAATCAGGCCAGCCGCCGCATGGTGCACGAACAGATCACCAGTTGGGGCATGCGCAACGGCAGTTTCGGCTCGGGAAACGACGTGCTCGCCATCCTGCGCGACGCCGCCGGCCGCGGCGATCCGTACCATTTCGTGGTACTCGACAGCCAGTTGCCCGGCGTCAATGCGGGAGCGCTGGCCGCCACCATCAAGAAGGACGAGTTCGGCCGCTGCTCGGCAGTAATCCTGATGGCATCCATCGGGCGATGGAGTTCCGTCAAGCGGTTGGAAGGCAGCAGCATCGATGCGTGCCTTGCCAAGCCGGTGCGGCAATCGCAGCTGATGAATGCGCTGGCCACCGCCTGGTCGCGCAAGCTCGGCCGGGCGCCGGTAGACGCGCGCGCCTCGCGCCGAAACGCCGGCACGGCTGGAAAATTCGCCGGCCGCGCCATCCGCGCCCTGGTGGTGGAAGACAATATCGTGAACCAGAAGGTCGCGGGCCTCATGCTGAATCAGATGGGACTGCGTCCCGACTTCGCGGCCGATGGACGGGAAGCCGTCCAGATGTGGACCATGGCGCCCTACGACGTGATCTTGATGGATTGCCAGATGCCTCACATGGACGGCTTCGAGGCCACGCGCGCCATTCGGGCACGCGAACAGGGCCGGCACACAGTGGTGATCGCCATGACGGCGGAGGCGATGGCCGGCGCGCGCGAAGAGTGCCTGTCCGCGGGCATGGACGATTACATCGCCAAGCCCGTAAGTGCCGGCGACCTGCTGCGCATTCTCGAGAAGTGGGTCCCGGCAGGCAGCGAAACGATTATCTGAGGCTGGCAACCCGCCCCGATTGACGACAGCTTGCCGGGCCGGCCTCTCACCAGAAGGCAGATACCGCTTCATCGCGACCGGTCCTGTGACGGGCCCTCCCGCGCTAGAGTCCGCTACAGGGTATGAACCCGATAGTATTCATAAGTTGAGAGGGGGTAGTATCCCAACCATGGCGGTGTTTCGGCGATAGACCGTTCGTCCGTGCGGGAAATCACCTGCCCATGGGCGACTATAGTCTCCACGCCCAGTCCGTGGATGTAGTACCTTGGACCTGGGTGAGACGGAGGGCCGGGCCGCCGCCCCTGACTAAGACCGTGCACTAATGAAGACTAAGTTCGCTGTCACGTTATTATGCGGTTGGATCTATCTTCAGGCTCAATCCGCGGTTCGCGGATTGGTACTGGATGAGGAGTCCGGCAAAGGCATTGGCGGAGTTGCGGTAAAGATGGAATTGATTGGCCAGCCCGCATACTGGGTGGAAGCGGATAGTGACTCCGAAGGCAGGTTCGCGTTGGATCCTTCGTTTCGGGGCGAATGCAGTATCGCGGTCGAGAAATTCGGGTACGTGGACCCGTATGCCACCAGCCAAGGCTCGCGGCGGGTGCAGGTGCGGGGCGAAAGCGCGGAGATCGTCTCGATATCGCTGCGACGCTCCGCCGCCATTACAGGCACAGTGTTCGATGGCGATGGGAAGCCGCTCGCAGGGGCGATCGTCGGACCGGTGACGCGCGACCCGGACAGCGGGGACACGACCCTCGCCGAACCCCGCGCGACTGTCGACGATCGCGGCCACTACGGACTTTACGGACTCGCGCCCGGCACTTATGCGATCGCGGCGGTTCCCTCACAGACAGTTCCCCCTCGCCAGATCTTTGCACCGATATACTTCCCGGCGGCTTCACAGGTGGAACGCGCTTCGAGGGTCCATCTAAGTGCCGGTCAAACCTACGACTCGGTCAATTTTGTCGTTCCCTTGGGCGCGGGGGCCCCGGTTGCGGGCACGATAGCCGGCGTGCCTGGGATGCGAGCCCTTTTGGTTCTCTATGGGCACAATGGATACGGTGGCCCATTGGCTTCCACCTATGGAGACGGCGGCCGGTTCGCATTTGACGGCCTGCCTTTGGGGCATTACCGGATTGTGACGAGCGCCACATCGTCGAGCGGTGAGCGCTGGTACGGGCGAGCGGAAGTAGACCTCGATGGTGGCGATCCGCGGAACATCGAGATCGCGATGGAGCCCGCGAAAAAGTTGGCGGGACGCTTAGAGTATGCCGCCGGCGAAGCGCACAGCGCTCCCTGCTGGCGCAATGGCAGAGTGAGTCTCACGCCGTCCGATGTCGGGTCATGGCTTCCCGTAAGCCAGGGCTCGGCTGACGCCGCGGGAGCGTTTGCCCTAACGGTTGCCCGCTCGGCCCCCTACAAGTTAGTGACCGCCGGTCTCGCGGAGTGCGCCGTAGTCGAGGTTCGTCAGGGCGGCGCAGTTGCTCCGGCCGGAACCGTGAGCTCCGAACAGGGACCGGTCACGGTGGTGGTGACCGGTCGAACCAATGAAGTAGATGGAAAAGTCCGGAGCGGGGCAAATGCTGCCGCGGGCGCGACGGTTATCCTGGCGCCGGTACGTCCGAGCGGTCTGGTGGCGCCGGAGGAGGCAGTCTCAACGGCCTCCGGCGAGGATGGCGGCTATCGATTCGAGAAGATTGCAGCAGGCCGGTATTATGTCATCGCGATCCCGCCCGGCGCGGTGGCGACCTGGAGAGATTCCGCCTTCTGGGCCGACCACCGCGACCAGGCCGCCGCGCTGACTTTTTCCGCAGGCGACCGCCTGCACGCGGACCTGAAGACGCTGGTAATTCGCGAGGACTGGCGATGAAATTGGTCTTCATCACGGCGATCGCCGCGTCGCTGGCAGCCCAGCAACTCCCGCCCCCGCCGGACGTGACTCCAGCCACTGCCACTCTTGAGGGATCTGTCATCGACGCCCAGGGGCATCCACTTGCCGGCCGGGTGCTCACACTGGACTCGACCTCCGGGACACTCACGGCCAAGACGGACGCTCAGGGCCGTTACAAATTCGAGGGCCTTGCCGTGGGAGCCGGAGCGCTCGGTAGCGGAACGGCCGAGGGCTATATGCCGCAGCGCAAAAGGGTGTTGCTGACCTCCGGACAGCCGGTCCGCATGGACATTCGCCTTCACAAGGCCCCCATTTTGGCCGGCCGCGTGTTGGATGTCGACAAGAACCCGGTGGCGGGGCTGTTTGTTCGCGCGCGCAAGGAGGGGTATTTCTGGGGACGGCCTGGGACCCTGGCGTTGCACGGCGCAATCACTAACGCTCTGGGGGAATTCCGAATGGTGGTACCCGCCGCGGGCGCGTTCACGGTGGACGTCGAAACCAAGCAACGGCGTTTTCAGGTGCTACCGAAAGAACAGGACCCGGCGAAGCAGCAACCGGTGGTCATGGATACGCGGACTTACTACCCCGGCTCGACCTTTGCGGATGGCGGCTCGCCAGTGACATTGCGGCTGGACGAAGCGGTAGAGGGCCTGGAAATCACCATGCTGCGCGGCCGCACGGTGTGCGTTGCAGCCAAGGTGGTGGTTCCAGCCAACGCCGCTTCCAACCGTGTCAGCCTCACAATCGCAGAGGCGTATAACGACAGCCAATCGTGGCTGGCCAGCGGCGCCGTTCCCGCCGGCACACTGGTGGAGGCTTGCGGCATCCCCCCGGGTCTGTATCAGGTGAGCGCGTCGACAATCAATGGTCCCCGGGCCTCCGCGTCGGAAGTGGTCTCGGTGTCCGACCGATTCGTGGAGGCACCCACACTCTACCCGCAGCCGCCGATCGACATGGGCGGCCATGTGGTCTTCAAGGGCAGCGACAAACAGAAGGCGGACATGCAGTGGAAGAACATCTCCATCCTGGCGGCTCCTGACGTGGGACTGATCGATCCGCCCCTGCAAGCTTCCGTGGAAGACTCCGGCGTCTTCAAGTTTGCCGCGATGGACAGCAGGACTTATTGGCTTACTGTGCGAGGACTGCCGCCCCATATTTATGTGGAGGAAATTACGCAAGCGGGTCGCGACGTCTACTTCGAACCGTTATTCCCTGAGCCGGGCGACTTAGTCCTGACTTTAGCCGGTGACGGTCCTACGGTGTCTGGCTCCGTAGTGAATGGCGACGGGCTTCCGGTTGCGGATGCGATCGTAGCGCTGGCGGCCTGGCCCTTGCCGTCCTCGCCCGCCCCGAACCAATTTCTGACGGCGCGCGCGGGGTCGCTCGGGGAGTTTTCGCTCACGGGCGTTGCGCCCGGGCAATACCGGCTGTTCGCGTTCGCCGGGGTCGAGTTGCTCGACGTGGACCCGAAGTTCATCGTGATCCACGCCAGCGAGGGCGAGGATCTCGATCTCACGCCCGGTCTGGAGAGCAGTGCACGGCCGGTGGCCGTAGAGTCTGGCAGGCACTAGCTATTCTTCGCCGCCACGTCGAAGACCCAGCAGACTTGCGGCCTGCTAATCGCTAAGGGTTGCCAACCCGCCGCAGGCAGCCAGGCCCAAGTGTTAGTACAGCACTTCGCCGCGCTTGATCACGCGCTCTACAAGATTCGTTCCCAACTGATATCCCACTTCGCGATAGTCGGCGGCGTGCAGTATCAGCACATCGGCGAGCTTGCCCGCTTCAAGCGACCCCACGCGCGCGGCGGCGTGCAGGGCGTGTGCGGCGTTGATCGTCGCGGCGGTAATCGCCTCCGCGGGAGTCATGCTCAATTGCAGGCAGGCCAGCGATACCGCCGTCTGCATACTGAGCGACGGCGTCAGCCAGGGATTGAAATTGGTGCCCAGCGCCACCGCCACGCCCCTCTCGATCAATATGCGCGCGGGCGCATGATGGCCGTGGCGGAATGAAGCGCACGGCAGCAGCGTGGCCAGCAGCCCGGCGGCCGCCATCACGCGCGCCTGATCGAGCGTGGCGTACTCCAGATGGTCCACGCTCGCCGCCCCGCAATCCACCGCCAGCGGGATGGCGCCCGCCGAACTATGCTGGGCGGCGTGGATCTTGCACCCAAACCCCAGACTCACCGCCGCCTCCAGAAAGCGCGCCAGCAGCGGGCGGCGCGAAATATCGCTGTCCCATTCGACGTCCGCAAAGCGTGCCAGCCGCCGGCGGCGAAGAGTGAACAGGAATTCCGCACAGACGCGCTCGGTATGCTCCGCCGTGACCGCGCGGAAGAGATAGGTGGGCACGATATCGAGCGGCCTCTTATGGAGCACGCCCAGCACCCGCAGCACCTTGAGTTCGGCGCTCTCGTTGGCGCCGCATCCGGTCTTCGCTTCGAGCGTGGTGGTGCCGTGGCGCGCCATGGCGTCCAGCCAGCCCTGCCCGCGCGCCGCCAGTCGCTGCGCTGTGACCGACTCCAGCGAGCGCGCCGCGCGCTCCACTTCGAACGCCTCCTCTGCATGGGCATCGCCCGGCGGCGGCTGCGGAAACATCAGGTGAGTATGCGCGTCGACGAATCCCGGCATCACCACCTTGCCGGTGGCGTCGATGACTTGGGCGCCGCGGGCGGCCAGCAGATTCTCCACGCGCCGGGTCGGCCCCACTTCTTCGATCAGGCCGTTCTTGAGCAGAATGGCGCCATCGGGAACGATGCCCAAGTCCCTCATGGCCGCGCCCCGCCGCGGACCGTCGGGCCCGCGCAGAGTTACCAGTTGACGCGCCGCACGGATCAGAATTGCGAGAGCGATGGTCTCACTGTACCATTGGGACTGAAATGCGGCCGCTGAAAACCCTGGAGCGCGTGTTTTCCAAGACAGGACTCGGTTCGCGTACCGATGCCCGCGGCTGGATTGCCGCCGGCCGCGTGCGCGTCAATGGAAAGCCGGTATCCAACCCCGATCATTGGATCGATCTCGACAAGGACAGTATCACGCTCGATGGCAAACCGTTGCGGGCCGCCGCGCCTACCTACATCCTCTTATATAAGCCGAAGGGCTACCTCACCACCTGGCGCGACCCGGAGGGCCGCCCCACCGTCTACGACCTGGCGCGCGACGCGGGCACCTGGCTCTCGCCCGTCGGCCGGCTCGATCTCGATACCAGCGGCCTGCTGCTGCTCACCAACGATACCGATTTTGGCGACCGCATCACCAGCCCCGACCGCAAGGTCCCCAAGACATACCAGGTGAAGGCCGCGACCCTGTTGAGCGAGGAGCAGCTCGAGCGGCTGCGCCGCGGGGTGGAACTGGCGGACGGTCCCACGCGCCCGGCGGCCGTCAAGCGCCTGCGCGATGGCCCCAAGCACACGCACCTTGAGATCGTCATCACCGAAGGCCGCAACCGTCAGGTGCGGCGCATGCTGGAAGCGGTCGACAGCAAGGTCTCGAAGCTGGTCCGTACGGCCATCGGCCCCATCCGCATAGGCGACCTCACCATCGGCAAATGGCGGCCGCTCACGGACGATGAAGTGATGGCACTCGGCGGCCCGGCGCGTGGATCGCGCGGGCGTCACTCCGAAGCGGAATACCAGCGGATGCCCACAAAAGGCGCGAAGTAGTTGCCCTTGATGTAGTAGTCGCCATTGGTGGATGTTTTGAATCCCATGCCGCGCGCTCCCAGGCGGAGTTCCAGGTGGTTGAGCACGCGGACATTGAGCGATGCGTCGCCGTCCCAAATGCTGTAGCGGTGCGGAAAGCCGAAGCCGCTGCCGTTGAATTCGAAGCGCACGTGGCGCGACGGGTAGTAGGAAAAGCCCAGGCCGAATTCGGGCGAGATGATGTGCTTGCTCCCCGCGCCGGAGAGGTTGATGGGCTCGCCGCTGGCATCGAGAATCAGGTTGCCGTTGGAGTCGTAATAATCGAGGGGCGAATCGAACACCGTGTTGACGTTGGTGATCTGCACCTGCCACAAAGTCTTCAGGCGGAACTTGCGGCTTCCCACGGGATAGGGCCAGGTGAGGAATTCGTAGGAGAGCTGGGCGCGCTGCACGTGGTAATTGGTGGAGATGTAGGTGCCGCCGCTGTAGGTTTGTCCCCACGCGGTGACCACAATCGGAGTGGTGAAATCTCCGTCGGCCTTGAAATTCATCAGCGTGAGTTTCAACGTATTGTGCAAACCCACTGCCATGCCCGCTTCGAACACTTCGGCGAACTTGGGCTTTCCCTGCAAGGTGAGGTAGTTGCTATTAGAGTCGACCGGAGCGCTACGGCCGCCATTCTGAAACGGCTGCTGCTTGGGGATCCAGCCTTCGGCGTCGACCCAGAAGCCGGTCTCGCCGGGACGCCGGACATCGGGCACTTTGGGAGGAGGAGGCGGCGGCTGTGCGATCAAGCTGTGCGGAGTGGTGGGCTGATCCTGCGCGGGCGGCGGGACCGGGGTCTGGCCGGTCTGCGGAGTCTCTCCGGCCGGCGGCGTCTGCTGTTGCGGAGTGGTCTGCTGCTGCGCGGGCGGCGTCTGTTGGCCGGGGTCGCTGCTGTCGGGCTGCGTTGCGGGAGCCGCGTCGGATGTCGCCACGGCCGGGGAGGTCGCAGTCTTGTCGGCGGACGCCGCGGCGGGCTTCTGCTCCTGCGCGCGGGCCGGCATATTGCCGGCGATCACCAGCAGGCAGGTACAAATTAAGCCAGTCGAAAGATTCTTCACTTACGCCTCATAGGGTTCAATTTCCAGTGAACTGATCTTGAAAGCACACCACTGGAGCATGCGTCAGGCCAAAACATCGCTTGTCGATTGCTTCCCTCCTATTGTGCCTCAATCGCGTGGGTTAGCGCACGTAAGAACTTCGCCGGAGCTGTCGACATGGCGGCACAGGTGTGGCTGGCAATCCGCCCTTTCGGGGATAAACGCAGAGACGCCGGGAACGCCGGCCCCTTCCCTGGAGTCTGACGCTTTCCGCAGACTCAGCGCGACAAGCTGAAGCACAGGTGAAGCATGTCCCAAGTAGCCATAAAAAACCGGGCGGTCCGAAGACCGCCCGGTTGGCATTTGACCGATTGTCGAACCTACATCATCTTACGTAGACCGCGATGACCGCGCTCACGCTCGACCCTCCCGGTCCGTACGCAATCAGCGTATAGGTGGCGTTATCGTTCGGGTTGACTGTGAAGCTGCCGTTCGCCGGCAGGTTCGCCGGGGAAGACGTCATATCGCCGCCCACCAGGGCCACCGACGTGGCGTTCATCGTGGTCCACGACAGCACTACCGGGTTCCCTTGCGAAGTGGAGAATTCCGGACTGGCCGTGAACGACAGGATCATGGTGGAGCCCACGTTCACCGTCACGCTCGCCTGGATCTGGCCGGTAGCATTGGTGGCCGTCAAGACGTACGTGGTGGTGGTCTGCGGGCTGATGGTCTGGCAGGCATTTGCCTGCAGATTGCTGCCGACGCCGTTACTGATGCTGATGCTCGTGGCGCCGTTCACCTGCCAGCAGAGCTGCGAGCTCTGTCCCGCGCTGATAGTTTGCGGGCTGGCGGTGAAAACGACCACTTGCGGGATGGACGCCGGCATTACCTGGATGCTGATAACGGCCGTAACCATCTGGCCTCCGGCGCCGGTCGCCGTTAAGGTGTACTGCGTCGTGGTGGTCAGCGCGCCGGTGGAGACGCTGCCGTTCAAGGCCTCCGCTCCCAGACCGCTGATGGTCACCGAGGTAGCGTTGACCGTCGACCAACTCAACGTGGAAGACCCACCCGCCGTGATGGACAGCGGGCTGCCGTTGAACATAATGATCTGCGGCAAGACCACCGGAGCTGCCTGCACCGTCACCACGGTAGTCGCCGTAGTAGTAGTTCCGGCGGTTCCCGTTGCGGTGAGGGTATAGGTGGTGGTGGCAGACGGCGTTACCTGCGCCGAGCCCGAGGTGGGATTCACGTTACCCACGTTCGGCGAGATGCTGACGGTAGTCGCACCCTGTATCACCCAGCTCAAGGTGGAAGTTCCGCCCGGCTGAATGGTGGATGGCGACGCCTGGAAGAGCGTGACCGTCACCGGCGTCGGAGCCGAGACGCTCACTTCGGTGGTGGCGCTCGAGAGCAGCTTATCGGTATTCGTCACCGTCAACTTGAAGACGTACGTTTGGCCCGCCAGAGCCTGGAAGTTTGCAATGGCCTGGTTCCCGCTATTGATGGTAACCGTGGGACCGGAGACCTGCGTCCACTGGTAAGTAAGCGCCTCACCCAGCGGATCGTAAGAAGCCGAGCCGTTGAGGGTCACAACCGTCGGGGTGATGTTCAACTGATCCGGGCCGGCGTTCGCCACAGGCGGGCTGGAGCCGACACGGCGCTGGCCGAGCTCGTAGCGGATTTCCGGAACGTCCATCGGCGCGGGACGGGAGTTCTTGCCGAATTCCTTGGGATTAAGAATACCGCCGAACAGCAGGCCGAAGCGAACATCGGCGATGTTGCCGCTCTGTGCGATATAGCTTTCGTTGTAGCCGAAATCGGCGGTGAAGGCCAGGTGGTTGACAATGGGCTGCACCAGCTTAATATTGAAGCCGGGCTTGTTCCCCTGGTAGTGGGCGAAGATCGCGCCCGCATTGCCCTGCAGGTAAGCATTGCCCCACGCGCCCACGGTGGCGGAGAAGCCGAACTGGTTATCCACGCGAGCGAACGTCTGTTCGTAGGCGCCAGGAGCCAGCAGCACGCTGTTCAACACGCCATACGGCTTGAAGGCTTCCGTGCCGTAGAGGCCGACCTTGCCGCCGTTGAACATGTAATCCAACAGGAAGGCGGCCTGTCCCACCACCGCGCCCTGCTGGTATTGACCGAAATTGATGTACTTGAAGCTGCTGAACGCGCCCGCCTGCACCGGTCCAACGCGATTCACCAGACCGAGATCGAACTGCCCTTCCTGGAAGCCAGGGAAGTAATTGTACTGGCCTTGCGCCTGCACCGCGAAATTCTCGTCGCGGCCGAAAGGCGCGAACACCATGCCGTGCGCGGACGCCGTCAGGTGGCTGTCGTTGGCCCGGCCGTTACCGAATGCCGGACCGACATTGGCGCCCACGTTGGCGATGATATTCCTACGATCCTTCTCCGCTTCCTCCGCCTTGGTGCTGGCGGCGGTGATCGCCGATTGCACCTGCGGTTCGGTGACGGGGTGCATGCCGTTGACCTGGTCCTTCAGGTTGTTCAACTGATTGCGGGTATCCGCCAGTTCACTCTTGAGGCGGTCGTTATCGCCCTGGAGTCCTTTGAGAGCGGCCAGAATGTCGTCGAGTTTATCGAGACGTTTGAGAATCTTGTCGCAGCAATCGGCCTGCTGCTTGGCGAGGTCCTGAATGGCCTTCAGGGCGTCCGGCACTACCTCGCTGATGCCGCCCGCGCCGATCAATTTGCCGTTGGCGTCCCTCAGCTCGAGCACCACGCGGCGATTCATGAAGCGGCCTTCTTTGGTCCCGTTATTCACCTCGGGATCGCGCTTGCCATTGCCCGCGGTAGCGATTGCGCCCGCCTGCGCTCCGTACTTCACCAGGAACGCCTTCACCGATTCGGCGCGCGACATCGCCAGCTTGTCGTTGTACGCCGCCGTGCCGACGATATCGGTGTTGCCGATGATCTTCAACTTGTAATCCTGATGCTGGCTCATGATGTCAGCCAAACGCAGCAAGCTTGGATAGCCGTCAGACAGGATGGAGGAGTTGAACTCAAAGTTGATCTCCTCCCAGGAATCCTTGTTCTGACCGCCCGGGTTCATTCCCTGCGCGAACAGACTGGAAGCCAACAAACCGAGCGCGCCTATCGCTGTTAATCTCATCATCGTTCTCCTGAATCTCCTCAACCTCTACCGGTTCCGCATGGGCTAAAAACAGCAAATCGCGAGATCCGCAGGGATGGTCTGGCGCAACGCAACCGGGATCCCCATAACGTGCGGTACTTCGAAAGCGTCCGCACTAACCTCTGCAACCGAAGCCTTATGACACCTAGGATATAGAATACAACGAAAGTTCGCGATATCTGCAAGAATTTGATGGGGTTACTACCCGGTTAGCAGTGAGTCCCCTCACACATCCTCCGGGGGAAGTGCGACAATGTGTCGTGAAGCTGCCGGATGGACAGTCGCCCCCGGAGAATACCCGGGGGAGGAAAGTCCGGTCTCCATAGGGCAACGTGCCGGCTAACGGCCGGGCGGGCCGCAAGGTTCGACGGAAAGTGCCACAGAAAATATACCGCCGTGTGCCCACAGGTGCGCGGTAAGGGTGAAATGGTGCGGTAAGAGCGCACCGCGGCGGGAGTAATTCCGCCGGCAGGGAAAACCCCACGCGGAGCAAGACCAAATAGGGGAGGAGGGACGGCCCGTCCCGCTTAACTTCCGGGTAGGTCGCTAGAGCCGGTCAGTAATGGCCGGTCGAGAGGAATGATTGTCGCCCGCAAGGGTACAGAAACCGGCTTACAGTCCGGCAGTTTCACTGTATTAATCAGGTAACTTCGCTCGCCGCTTAGGAATAGGATGCGTTTCCTAACATTCCTGTTACCGTTGGTTATATTGCAGGCGCAATCCGACGCGCCGCCGGATGCCCGATCTCTCCTGATGCGTTCCGGGGATTCCGTCCTGATGGCCGATACGGTACGGCTGGAAGGAACGGAAATCACCGACATCTCCTTCCCGGGGAATCACAACACCATCACCGGAACGTTCGTTCTGGATCGCGCCGGCGAGCGGATGCGGCTGGAATTCTCGGTGGCGAATTCCAAATCATTGGTCCTCAACGACGGCGAAAACGTGTGGGTATATAACGCTGCCTCCCACACCTATTTCCACGCGGAACAGGCGCACCCGCCCATGGCCGACCCATTCGGCCGCCTCAAGTACTCGCGCGATCCTGAAGCCTTCCACGATGCCGGCATCTTACGCGAGGAGAGTCTGCCATTCGGCGCAGTCCAGGTCCCCTGTTACGTGGTGCACGCAGCTTACGATTCCGTCCCCGGGAACCTGACGGCTAGGAATGCGAACCGGACCGTCTGGATCTCCAAAACCGATAGCCGGATCCTGCGCGACCTTTGGGACTTCACCGTCAAGTCCGGTGATAACACGGTGAAAAACGAGATCTCAGACACCTATACGGTAATCGACTCCGGCATGCCGACGGCGCCCGGGACGTTCATTTTTACCCCGCCTGCCGGCAGCCGCGAAATGACCCTGGGCGCACCGGCGAATGCGACGCAGAATCCGCCAGTCGCTATGCCGAAGATTGCCGCCGCCAGGGCGGTCCTGGAGCACGGTGCGCAACCGGAATATACTCCCGAAGCCCGCGCCGCCGGACTGCAAGGCACCGTCAGTCTTTATGTGGTTCTCGGCAGCGACGGCCGTCCCAGCAGCGTGGACGTCATACAGGGCTTGGGGCTCGGACTAGACGAAAAGGCCATCGAGGCGGTCCGAAAGTATCAATACAACACGGCGGACCGCGAGATTGGCGAAGTCGACGTGCCATTCCGCCTCGATCCGCCGGCGCCATGGGATGTACCCGGCGACGTCTTTTCGGCGATCGTTCCGCCCGGGCAAAAGGTGAAGCACCGCGAGGACCCGATCCTCACCAGATACGTCGTCCCCGAGGCTGCCGCCTGCCAAACGACTGGCGATGTCGAACTGAGATTTCGTATCGGCACGGATGGATCTCCACGTGATGTGCTCGTTGCGCGGGGGAATACCGGCACGGTCGGGGACGCGGCGGTGAAAGCAGTCGAGGGCTGGCATTTCACGCCCGCTACCATCAATGGCAAGCTGGCCGAGGGGCATGGCGAAGCGGAACTCGAATGCCGGCATGAAGGCATGATCCTGGAGAGCGAAAAATCCAAGCGGCCGGACTATCGAGTTGGGGGCGGGATCAGCCCGCCGGTCCTCATTTACAAGGCCGAGCCTGAGTATGCCGAGGAAGCGCGGAAAGCCAAACTGCAAGGCACAGTGATGCTGTACGTGCAGATTTCCCCCGGTGGAAAGCCGACCGCCATGAAGGTTGTGAAATCGCTCGGCCTCGGCCTGAATCAGAAGGCCCTGCAGGCGGTCAAGCGCTGGCGGTTCCGGCCGGGAATGAAAGCCGGCCAGCCGGTCACCGTGGAAGCCACCATCGAAGTGAATTTCAAACTGCTGTAGCGGCTGGATTCGTCCCGCGCAGTGTGCCATCCTGAACAATTGCTATGGATATCATCACCGGCAATGTCGGATGGATTGAAGTGATCTGCGGTCCGATGTTTTCGGGCAAGAGCGAAGAGCTCATCCGGCGCCTGCGGCGCGCCATGATCGCGCGCAAACGCGTGGAAGTCTTCAAGCCGACCATAGACGACCGTTATTCCAGCGACGAAATCGTGTCGCACGGCGATCTGCGCATGAAATCGCAGGTGGTGGGCAACGCGGAGGAGATCACACAGCGCATCGACTGGCGGTCGGAAGTAGTTGGAATCGACGAAGCGAACTTCATGGGCGCCGGCCTGGTGGACGTGGCGCAACGGCTCGCCGATAGCGGCAAACAGGTGATCATCGCCGGACTCGACACGGATTACATGGGCCGCCCGTTCGCGCCCATGCCGGACCTGCTGGCGCACGCCGAGTCGATCACCAAGACACTGGCCATCTGCGTACGCTGCGGCAATCCGGCCAAGCATACCCAGCGCTTGCGCGGCTCCGAAGACCTCATCGTGGTGGCTGGGTCCGACATGTATGAAGCGCGCTGCCGCCGCTGCTTCGAGCCGGGCATTCCCAAGCAGGTGGAAATGGATTTCGTGAAGGCCAAAGTGCGCAATCCCGCGGGCGGTTGAGGCTCACTTCCCCGGCGCCGGCAGATCGCTGTTGAAGATGTCTTCGATGGCTTTCCAGGATCCGTCGGGCTGCTTTTTCCATACCCTCAAATACTTTCCGGTATCGCTGAGAGGCTTGCTATCGCGGCCCGTGGTTCGCAAGCTGATCCCCCCTTCGGTATAGCCGAGAATGCCGGACACCTCGACCTTCGCAGTAGTGAAGGAGAGCGCGAAGTTGGGATCCTGCATCATGGGCGCGATCACTGCCCGGATGGCGTCGGTGCCCTGGATGGCGGGCTCGTTGGGCAGCATGACGGTGGCGTCGGGGGCATAGAAGCTGAGGAAACTGGGGACGTCCTTCACCGACGCCGCTTTGCTCCACATTTCGCTCTGGGCCTGGATGGCCTTGGCGTCAGTGCTCGAATTGGCTCCGCAGCCGGTGAGCGATAGCATCGCTGCGGCGGCGGCCCATAGAATCGTATGCGACATGGCTAGGAGTTTATGTCCGCTCTCCCGCCAAGTCAACAATCCGCTTACGGCGCCCAGCCCGGCATCACGTAGGCATAGAACGTCACGATGAGGCCGATCGTCGAGGCCAGCAGCAGCGAGTGCTTCAGGGTGAAACGGAAGAGCAGCGATTCGTCCTCGCGTTTCATGTTGGTCGCAGCAGCGGCCACGGCGATGCTGGTGAGGCTGATCATTTTGCCCATCACGCCGCCGGCGGAGTTCGACGACGCCATCAGGACGGGATTCATGCCCAGCTTGTGCGCCGTCACCACCTGCAGATTACCGAACAGCGCATTAGCGGAGGTGTCGCTGCCGGTGAGGAATACGCCCAGCCATCCGAGCAGCGCGCTGGCGAAGGGGAAGGCCGCGCCGGTGGCGGCGAACGCCAGTCCAAGCGTGGTCGTGGCGCCCGAATGATTCATCACGTACGCCAGCCCGAGTACCGCCGCCAGGGTGAGTTCGGCCAGCGCCAGTTGCTTCGCCGTCTGACCCAGGACGCGCACGAACTGTCGCGGCGAGAGCCCCACGATCACGGTGCCCAGCAGCGCGGCCAGCAGACAGGCCGTGCCCGACGCCGAAAGCCAGCTCAGCTTGAACGGCGCGGCTTTCGCCGGCAGCCCGGGCCAGTGAATCAGGATGGTGAAATGGTCGAGCCACTTCTGCACCGGCGCGTAGCCCCACAGCAGCACGAAAATCACCAGCAGCAGATACGGCGCCCAGGCGGTGAACACGCCGGGGCGCTGCGGCGTCCGCGTTTCATGGCGCGACTGGATGCGGATCAGCACCACCAGCGCCGCCATCGCGGCCATCGACGACAGGATGTCGGTGAGCTGCGCATTGAGGAAATTGGACACGGTGAACTGCGTGCCGGCGAACACCACGCCGCACAGCGCCACCGCGGGCAGCACGCCGCGCAGCGCCCTCCATCCGAACATCACCAGGATGAGATACGCCGGAATGAAGAGCGATACCGGCGCGCAGATGCGGCCGATCCCCGCGCTCAAACGGTCGAACGGCAGATTGGTGGTGGCGGCGAGGGTAGTGATGGGGATGGCGATGGAGCCGAACGCTACCGGCGCGGTATTGGCCAGCAGACAGATGGCGGCCGCACGAAACGGAGCCACTCCCAGGCCTGCCAGCATGGCGCCGGCCACCGCCACCGGTGTGCCGAAGCCCGCCGCGCCTTCCACGAAGGCGCCGAAGGCGAAGGCGATGAGCAGCGCCTGAAGTCGTGGATCGGCCGTAAGGTGGCCAACGGAGTCCTTGAGGATTTCGAACTTGCCGCTCTCCACCGTGACGCGATACAGCAGGATCGCCGCGAACACTACCCAGCCGATGGGAAATAAGCCGAAGGCCGCGCCGTTGGTGGCGGCGGCCACCAGGCGCCCGGCAGGCATTCGGTAGACTACCGCCGCCACCAGCATGGCCGTCGCCAGGCCGATGAGGGAAGCGACCCATGCCGGCTTGCGCATCGCCGCCAGCAGCACCAGCAGCACCAGAATGGGAAGCGCCGCCACCAGCGCGGAGAGCGGCAGACTGCCGGCGAGCGGTGTGAAATCGGGCTGCCACATGAAGCGTTACCCCTGGATGCGTTTCTGCTTGCCGGCCCACAGCGTCTCGCGCAGCTCGCGCTTGAGGATTTTGCCGGTGCCGGTCTTGGGCAGAGGGTCGCCCGTGAAATGAATGCGGCGCGGCATCTTGAACTTCGCCAGACGTGTCTGTAGAAAAATGCTGAGCTCGCTTTCGGCCAGTGGATGGCCGGGCTTGCACACCACCCATGCCGCCGGCACTTCGCCCCAGCGTTCGTCGGGCTCCGACACCACGGCGCACTCCAGCACCGAGGGGTGGGCGGCGATGGCGCGCTCCACTTCGATGGACGAGATATTTTCGCCGCCGCTGATGATGATGTCCTTCTTGCGATCGACGATGAGGATGTAACTCTCCTCATCCCAGATGGCCATGTCGCCGGTGTGCAGCCAGCCATTGGTCATCACCGCGGCGGTGGCCTGCGGCTCTTTGTAATAGCCGTCCATCACCAGATCGCCGCGCACCACGATCTCGCCGATGCTCTGCATGTCGCGCGGCACGTCGTTCATATGGAGATCGACCACGCGGACTTCGCACCCAGGCATGGCCCACCCCGTCATGGCCTGCCGGCGCATGCGGTCGCTCTCATCGGCATATTTCACTGTGGATTTCTGGCGCGCGAGGGTGGCCACTGGACTGGTCTCGGTGAGTCCGTACCCGGCGATGCACTGGCAATGGAGTGCGGTTTCGATGCGCTCCACCAGTTCGGGCGACGTCGCCGCCCCGCCGGTCATGATTCGGTCGAGGCTCGAAATCTCGAACTTGCCGAGCTCCGGGCAATTCAACAGCATGTTGGCCATGGTGGGGACCAGCGACATGCTGGTGACGCGTTCGTCCTCGATCAGGCGCAGCACCTGCGCCGGGTCGAAGCGCCGCACCATCACCTGGCGGAGCCCCATCATGGTGCAAGCCTGCGGGGCGCCCCAGCCGTTGGCATGGAACAGCGGAATGGTATGCAGTTCGACGGCGTTATCGTCTTTGGCAAGCACGCTGGCCACCGCCAGGGCGTGCAGATAGAGGGTGCGATGGGAGAGCGTGACGCCTTTGGGCGTGCCGGTGGACCCGGAGGTGTAAAACAGTTCGGCGATGGCAGTCTCGTCGATCGAAAAGAGGTCGGGACGCTCCATGCGGCCGTGGGAAAGCAGCTCTTCATAAGCCCCGCCGATTTCGATCGCGTGAGCGATGGCGGGACAGGCGGCGAGCAGTTGTTCGATACAAGGGCCGAAATCGCTCTCGTAGAGGAGTACCCGGGGGGCGGCATGCTGCAGGATCGCGGCCAGTTCGACGGGCGTCAGCCGCACATTGATCGGCATCACGATCGCGCCCGCCAGCGGAACGGCGAAGTAGCCCTCGAGGAGCTGATGATTATTGAAGCTGAGGTAGGCGACCCGGTCGCCCGGCTGGACGCCGAGCGCAAGCAGTCCGGCGGCCAGGCGCTCGCAGCGCTCGCCGAATTGCGCGTAGGTGAAGCGATCGGCGCCGTCGACGACTCCGATCTTGCTGGGATAAAGGTCGACCGCGCGGTACAGGCAGCGGATCGGAGTGAGCGGTACAATCATGAACTCGGATTGTACACCAACGCCCTACCGTGGGATAAGCTTTAGCTTGTCCCGGTGAGCGCAGCTCACCCCCGACGCTGCGCGACCGGACGGACAAACTAAAGCATGTCCTACTTTGATTCGATGCGCATGCCGTAGAAGCTGCGATAGACGAAGAACACCGAGATCACGAAGAACACCGCGGCCAGCGTCATGGTCATACCGGTGCCGTGCACGTCCGCGACGTCCACCGCGAGCGATACCGCCAGCACGCCGAACAGGGTGGTGAACTTGATGATGGGATTGAGCGCCACCGAGGACGTATCCTTGAACGGATCGCCCACCGTATCGCCCACCACCGTCGCGTCATGCAGCGGCGTACCCTTGGCGTGCAACTCCGTCTCGACGACCTTCTTGGCGTTATCCCACGCGCCGCCGGCGTTGGCCATAAATAACGCCTGGTACAGGCCGAAGAGCGCGATGGAAATCAGGTATCCGACAAAGAAGAACGGATCGAGAAAAGCGAACGAGAGCGCTGAAAAGAACACCACCAGGAAGATATTCAGCATGCCTTTCTGGGCGTATTGCGTGCAGATGGCGACCACCTTTTTGGAATCGGCGACCGAAGCTTTCTCGGCGCTTTCCAGTTTGATGTTCTTCTTGATGAATTCCACCGCGCGATAGGCGCCGGTAGTAACTGCCTGTGCGCTCGCACCGGTGAACCAGTAGATCACCGCTCCGCCGGCGATGATGCCCAGCAGGAACGGCGCGTTCATCAGCGAGATCATGCGCATGTACTGCTCTTGCAGCCCGTGCGTGAGGGCCAGGATGGTGGAGAAGATCATGGTGGTAGCGCCAACCACGGCGGTGCCGATCAGCACCGGCTTGGACGTCGCCTTGAAGGTGTTGCCGGCGCCATCGTTCTCTTCCAGATTTTCTTTCGCTTTGTCGAAATTGGGCGTGAAGCCGAATTCTTTTTGGATCAGGGCGCTGATTCCGGGGATCGTCTCGATAGTGGAAAGTTCGTAGACGGATTGCGCGTTGTCGGTGACCGGGCCGTAACTGTCGACCGCGATGGTCACCGGCCCCATGCCGAGGAATCCGAACGCCACCAGGCCGAACGCGAACACTGCCGGCGCCAGCATCATGGCCGGCGGGAACGAAGTGCTGACCCCGTACCCAACCCCCATGAGCGCCAGCATCGTCATGCCGAGCCAGTACGCGCTGAAATTGCCGGCCACAAATCCCGACAGAATATTCAGCGACGCGCCGCCTTCGCGCGAACTGGTGACGATCTCGCGCACATGCCGCGAACTGGTGGAAGTGAAGACCTTCACAAACTCGGGGATCAACGCGCCGGCGAGGGTGCCGCAACTGATCACCGTTGCCAGCTTCCACCACAGCGTATCGTCGCCGCCCAGCACCGGAATCATAAAATAGCTGATCACATAGGTGAGTGCGATGGAAAGCAGCGATGTGAGCCAGACCAGGGTGGTGAGCGGAATCTCGAAGTTGAACTTCGACGCTTCGCCGAATCGCGATTTAGCGATCATCCCGTTGACGAAATAGCCGATGCCGGAGGAGATCACCATCATTACGCGCATGGAGAAGATCCAGACCAGCAACTGCACCTGCACGATGGGATCGTGCACCGCCATCAGGATAAAGATGATCAGGGCCACGCCGGTCACGCCGTAGGTTTCGAAGCCATCGGCCGAGGGTCCCACCGAATCGCCGGCATTGTCGCCGGTGCAATCGGCGATCACGCCGGGATTGCGCGCGTCATCTTCTTTAATCTTGAAGACGATCTTCATGAGGTCGGACCCGATGTCGGCGATCTTGGTGAAAATGCCGCCCGCCACGCGCAGTGCCGCCGCGCCCAGCGATTCGCCGATGGCGAACCCGATAAAGCACGAGCCCGCCAGGTTCCCGGGGACGAAGAGCAAAATGAAGAGCATGATCAGCAGTTCGACCGAGACCAGCAGCATCCCGATGCTCATGCCGGCCTGCAACGGGATGTCGTAGCACGGGAATGCCTTGCCGGTCAGCGATGCGAAAGCCGTACGCGAGTTGGCGAAGGTATTGACGCGCATGCCGAACGCCGCCACCGCAAAGCTTCCGGTAATACCGATCACGCTAAACAGGAGAATAATGACCACATTGAAGAACGCTTCGCCCTTCAGAATTCCGAAGTACAACACGATAATGATGGCGATGAAACCTTCGAGCAGGACCAGAAACTTCCCTTGTGTGGAGAGGTAAGTTTTGCAGGTCTCGTAAATCAGCTCGGAAACTTCCCGCATGGAGGAATGGACCGCCATGTTCTTGAGGCGATTGAAGATGATCAGGCCGAAAATCAATCCGCACGCGCTCACGGCGATGCCGACCAGCAGGAGCGTGCTACCTTTGATTCCGCCCAGGAATGTCACCTGCCCAAGATCGGGCAGTTTGAGGTTCGCTTCGCTGGTGTTCTCAGCCGACTGCGCCAGCAGGGGCGAACCAAGGACGAGAGCGATGAGAACGGTATAGAGCACACGCAGAATCGGCGTCGTGCGCGACCCCTCGGTGGGCCGCTCGACACAGAGCGTGTCCTTCATGGATGACATTGAAAAGATTCCTCCCAACAGGATTTTGCCTGACCCCAACGAACCGCGAACCCGGCCCGCTCATGGGCGAGACTATAGAGTAGCGTGCTCGACCCTGCAACCGAAAGCATAGTATAAAAGATATTTACATCGGAATACAACGAATCGTACCACGCGTCACTGTCGTTCGCGAGGCGTCATTCGCGGCAGATTCCGCGCTGGCTGCGGCGCACGAATTCGACCAGGTGCAGCGTCTCCGGAGTGGGGATTTGAGTCTCGATCCACCCCAAGGCGTCCTCTAGTTTGAGGTTCGATTTATAGAGTAACCGATAGGCCTGCTTGAGGATACTCGTCTGGGGAGCGCCGTAGCCGGCGCGCCGCAGGCCGACGATATTGAGTCCCTTGGGCGCAATCTGAAAACCGGAATAAGTGAAGAACGGCGGCGCGTCGAGATTGACGCGGGTATTGCCGCTGATCATGGCCAGCCGCCCGATTTTGGAGAATTGGTGGACCAGTACCCCCCCGGACAGAAAGGCCTGGTCCTCGATTTCCACATATCCGCCCAGCAGCACGCAGCTCGCAATCACGGTCTGGTTGCCGATCTTGCAATTGTGCGCGATGTGGCCGGAGGTCATGATGAAATTGCCGTTACCGATTTCGGTGGCCGATTCGGGCGGCGTGCCGCGCGAGATAGTGAAATGCTCGCGGATCTTATTGCTGTCGCCGATACGGAGGTAGCTGCGGGCGCCGTTGAAGTTCTTGTCGAGCGGGTCGGTGCCGAGCACGGTGCCGGCGGAGATTTGGTTATCGGCGCCGAGCGAGGTCCAGCGCTTGACGAAGACGTAGGGTTCGAGCAGGCATCCCCGCCCAATGACGACGTCCTGCTCGACGATGCAATACTCGCCGATGGAGACGCCGGGTCCGATCACGGCGTCGGGATGCACGCGGGCGGTGGAGGCGATTTGGGCGGAGGGATCGATGGGCATTGGTTGAGAGGGCATGGGGAGCGCGTGCCCACCAAAATCTTAGCCGATTTCACGGGCGCTACGCGGTCGAGGTCAACCCGAACCAGCGCCCGAAGCGGGGGCTACCCCTACCGCGCCAGTTCAATCTGTCCTAGACTCGTCCTAGACTCTGATTATTAGGCGCCCGCAGGGACGGGCAGTTACAGGGCAAGAGCTAGACAATCCAATGATCGCTGCCATCAGCCTCAAACATTTCCGCACGATTGGAGCCGTTCTGCTTGCAGTGACGATATTGCCTGGGCAGACAAGCGAGGGAGACGCGGGTGGCATAACCATTATGGGAGGGATTGCAAGGCTCCACGTTGCCGGCCCCGTCCTCTTGCGGAAGCGCTGTATCAGCTTTCGAGGGTATTCAAGTGGCGGATCGGGTTCGAGGAAGCGGCCTTAATTTACCCGGGCGACCTCGTTGACATGACCTCGCCCAAGTATGGTCCCAAATCAGCAGACGATCGCGTGTATTTCCCCAGAGGAGGATCGCTGGATCTTCAGTTTCAGGTCTCTCCAGGAACTCAAGAAGCTCAGGATCCGGCTGCTGTAATCGAAGCTCTGCTCACCGAATATCACGCCCGTGGTTACCCGGCGAAGTACACGATGGAGAGGCGGGCCGGAGAGCCAGGTTGGTTTTACGTTCTTCCGGATCAATTGGCCGACCGGAGAGGTGTCTTCGGGAAAGCCGAGCCGGTGACGAAGGCGCGTGTCAGCGTTGTGGTCCGCCAGGGCGAGAACCTTTACAGCGTGATGAACGAAGTCTTGAAAGAGCTGTCGAGTATTTCAGGGGAGAGAGTGGGGTTAGGCGCAGCGGCGGCAAATCAGTTCTTCCAGCCGGCATCCCCAAATCTGACCTCGACCGGCGAAGCAGCCTCAACGTTCCTGGACGACACTGCGCTCACGCTGGGTGTAAATTTTTGGCAGGTTCTCTACGCACTAGACCTCAAACTTCACGTCCTCAGCTTTCCCGGTCCCGGCCAGCCCGAATGAAAATCCCAAGGCAGAGAACCCGCAGGCGGTTCGATTCATGTCCGCAGAACAGCCAGAGTGTCACCGGGATCGCGGCGGCCCCTGCGGTCTCCGAGAGAAGCATCGAAACGGCTGGACATCTGTTTACCGACCGCCCAAAAGACTTCCGCGCCGGCCGTCACCGCCGAATGAGCTACAGTAGAGGATCGACATGGGCCTCAGTTACTCCGCTGCCATCGCTATCCCCCTGCTCGCCGCCCTGATTGGCATTGCCGGCGCGGCGCTGGGACTGTGGCTCACCGGCCTGCGCCAGCGCATTCAAATGATGGTGCCGCTCAGCGCCGGCGTCCTGCTGGGAGTGGCGTTATTCGGCTTGCTGCCGGAACTGGCGGAGCAGGCCGGCTGGGTGCCCAGCGGCCTGCTGTTCGTGGCCGGTTATGGACTGCTGATCGCCATCAATAAATTCGCCTATCCGGTCTGCCCCACGTGCGCGCACAATCACGACCATGCGGCCTGCTCCACCGAACTGCACGGATTCGCCGCGCCGCTGGTGGCCGCCTCGGCGCTGCACGCTTTCCTCGACGGGTGGGCGATCGCCACGGTGCAATCCGCCGCGCCGCTGGGGCTGCGGGTGGCCGTGCCGCTGGCGGTGACGCTGCACAAACTGCCGGAAGGCATCGCGCTCGGCGGCATTCTGCGGGCGTCGATGGGGAGTCGCGCGGCAGCCATGGGATGGTGCACGCTGGCGGAAGGCGCTACCGTCGCGGGCGGCATTCTGGGATTGGCGATGGCGCCGCATCTGGGCACGCAGTGGATCTTCTACCCGCTCGGGGTCACTGCCGGCTGGCTCTTCTACCTGGGCTACCATGCCGTGCACGAGGAATGGAAACGCCGCGGCGCGCGCGCGGCCTTCGTGTCGGCCGCCATTGGCATCGCGGGAGCCGCCATCATTCAAAGAGGCGCGGAAGCATTGTTCCAGTAAGTCAGTCCGCTGCCATGCTCGCACCGTGGGGCAGCTTAGTAAGCTGCAGCTGATAGGTAATCGGCACTTGTTCAATGACGCGCGCAAGCACTGTTCCGTTTAGTCAGCCCGCTGCCGTGCTCGCACCGTGGGGCAGCTTGGTAAGCTGCGGCCGATTGGTAATCGGCACTTGTTCAATGACGCGCGCAAGCACTGTTCCGTTTAGTCAGCCCGCCGGGTCGCCCGTCGCCACGCCGGATGTCATCCGGCCGCAGGATTCCATTCGGATTCCATCCTGCCCCGGTGTGCCGCGGCTTGGCCGGAACGCTTGTTATGCTGTTCTAGATGGATGAAGTCGGTCTCGGTATTATCGGTCTCGGCAACGTAGGCTCGGGAACGCTGGCCATTCTCGCGGACAATGCCGACCAAATCGCGCTCAAGCTGGGCTTCCGGCTGAAAGTCGTCGCGGTGTGCTCGCGCACGGCTCATGCCAAGAATCTTCCGCCCACGCTCGGGCCGGTCTTCCGCACCACCGACTGGCGACAGGTGGTGACCCACCCCGAAGTGCAGATCGTGGCCGAACTGGTGGGCGGCACCAGCGTCGCCTCCGAAATCCTGGACGCCGCCATCGAGCATCGCAAGTCCGTGGTCACCGCCAATAAGGAATTGATGGCCGCCAGCGGGCCTGAGATCTGGGACCGCGCCATCCGCGCCGGCATCAATCTCGCCATGGAGGCCAGCGTCTGCGGCGGCATCCCCATCCACGCCGTCCTGCGCGAAGGCATCTCCGGCGACCGCGTGCAGGCCTTCTACGGCATCCTCAACGGCACCTGCAACTACATCCTGACCGAGATGGAGAAGCGCAACGTCTCGCTGGCCACCGTCCTCGAAGAGGCGCAGCGCCTGGGGTACGCCGAGGCCGACCCGAGCGCCGACGTCGACGGGTTCGACGCGCGCTCCAAGCTGGTGCTGCTGGCCGCGCTGGCATTCGGCGAAAAGATCACGCCGTCCGATATTTTTATGGACGGCATCCGCCGCATCAGCGAGGTGGATTTCCGCTACGCCCTGCAGTTGAAGCACACCATCCGGTTGATCTGCGGCGCGCGCAAGATTCCCGCCGGTCTGATTCTCTCGGTGCGGCCCGCCCTGATTCCGCTTTCCACCATTCTCGCGGGCGTGCAGGGTGCGTACAATGCCGTGTGGGTGAAGGGCATGTATGGCGAGGATACCTTTTATTACGGCTGGGGCGCGGGCGCGCTGCCCACGGGAGTCGCCGTGGTGAGCGACCTGATGCGGGTGGCGCGCGAAATTCGCAGCGGCAGCCCGCAGCGCGTGTCGCCGTTCGCACATGAACGGCTGGGCGAAAACAAGCCGGTTTCCGTCACCCTCCAGCGGCGCGCCTACTATCTCCGCTTCCGCGTGGACGACCGGCCGGGCATCATCGCCACCCTGGCAGGGATTCTGGCCAGCAAAAAGATCGGGCTGGAAGCGGTGCTGCAGGAGCCGTGCGACACCAAGCACGACCTGCCGTTCGTGATCACCACCGAGGAGACGTCGGAGCAGGCGATCCGCGAGGCGGTAGAAGAAATGTCGCGGCTGGACTTCCTGAAGGAAGCGCCGCTGGCCCTGCCGATGGAGACGGCGCTATGAAAAAATCGATCGCGTTTCTGGCGCTGGCCGCGGGCGCGCTGTATGCACAAGTCGCGCAGCAGGCGAACTCCACTTACCAGACCGTAGCCGGGCGCGAGAATGTGGCCAAGAGCCTGAACTCGCCCGAGCGCGAATCCACCGAGAAACCGGAAGAGTTGGTCCGTTCCATGGGACTGGAACCGGGGATGACGGTGGCGGACATCGGCACCGGCCCGGGATTTATGCTGCCCTACCTGAGCCGCCGCGTAGGGGCCGGCGGGCACGTGCTGGCGGAGGACATCTTCGACAATTTTCTGGCCGACGCGAAGAAAAACGCGGCACAAGAGAAGCTCGCCAACGTCTCTTTTATTAAGGGTACGGAGACCGACCCCAATCTGCCCGAGGGCAAGGTCGACATGGAACTGGTGCTCGACGCCTATCACCATTTCGACTATCCCGACAAGATGCTGGCGGCGCTTCGCAGAGGTCTCAAACCGGATGGCAAACTGGTAATCGTGGACTATTACAAGCGCGAAGGCGCCATGCCCAACGGACGCGCGCTGACTCACATCCGGCTCGACATGCCGGACGTGATCAAGGAAGTGGAAGCCAACCATTTCCACCTGATCGTGCAGAAAGAACACATCAAGAATGTCCAGTACATGCTGATACTGGAGAAGAGTTAGGACCAATGAAGAATTTTACCCGTTACGCCAGACTGGCGGCCGTGCCGCTGATATTGCTGCTGCCCCTGGGCGCGCAGGATTCCAAAGAGTCCAGGAAGTCGAAGAAAGAGACTGGCATCACCAGCGAACAGGCCCAGCAGATTCTCGACGAACTGCAGCAGGTGCGCCAGTTGCTGCAGCAGCAGTCGGCGCAACTGCAGGCGCTCACCGAAAAGAACGGCGGAGGAGGGCCCACGCGCGCCAAGCTCGATCTAAAGGGCTTCCAGATGCTCGGCTCCAAGGACGCGCCGGTGACGCTGGTGGAGTTCACCGATTATCAATGCCCGTACTGCCGGCAGTTCCACTCCACCGTGTTCGGCGACATCAAGAAAAACTTCATCGACACCGGTAAAGTGCGCTTCTACAGCCGCGATCTGCCGCTCGACCAGATCCACCCCAACGCCATGCGGGCGGCCGAAGCGGGGCGCTGCGCAGCCGACCAGGGACAATTCTGGCCCATGCGCGACCTCATGGGTTCGCACCCCGACAAGCTCGATCTCGAGAACCTGGTGACGGAAGCCGGCACGCTCCACATCGACACCAAGACGTTCCGTGCCTGTGTGGAATCGCAGAAGTATAAGGAAGCGGTACAGACCGACGTGCTGGAGGCGACCAAGATCGGCGCCGAAGCGACCCCGACCTTCGTGCTCGGCAAGAGCACGCCTGAGGGCGTGGACGGCGAGCTGATCATCGGCTCCCAGCCGTACAGCGCTTTCGTCAACGCGATCTCCAAGCTCGATTCCAAGTAACTTAACCACCGGTGCGTGGTGTTAATCTGATTCCTGGAGAAGAGGTCTCATGATCATCGGCGTTCCGAAGGAAATCAAAGATCACGAAACACGCGTCGGGCTGGTGCCGAGCGGGGTGATTGCGCTGCGCGAAGCGGGGCACGAAGTTCTGGTGGAGACGCACGCGGGCGAAGGCAGTTCCATTAGCGACCGCGAATACATGCAGGCGGGCGCGGCCATCCTGGAGTCGGCCGACGAAGTGTGGAAACGCGCCGACCTGGTGGTGAAGGTGAAAGAGCCGCAATCGGCCGAGTACCCCCACTTCCGTCCGGGCCTGATCCTGTTCACCTATCTGCACCTGGCGCCGCTGCCGGAGCTCACCGATCGACTGATCGAATCCAAAGTGAACGGCGTGGCCTACGAGACGATTCTCGAAAGCGACTTTTCGCTGCCGCTGCTCACGCCCATGAGCGAAGTGGCCGGCCGCATGGCGGTGCAGGTGGGAGCGCAGTACCTCGAAAAGCCCAACGGCGGCCGCGGCATTCTGCTGGGCGGCGTGCCCGGCGTGGCCCCGGCGAATGTGGTGATCCTGGGCGGCGGTATCGTAGGCACCAACGCCGCGAAAATCGCGGTGGGGATGGGGGCGCACGTCACCATCATCGATCGCAGTCTGAATCGCCTGCGCCAATTGGACGACATCTTCAACGGCGAAGTGGTCACCCTGGCGTCGAACGTGGTGACCATCAGCGACAATCTGAAGACGGCCGACCTGGTAGTGGGGGCGGTGCTCATTCCCGGAGCGTCGGCGCCGCGCCTGGTGAAACGCGAAATGATTGCCACCATGAAGCGCGGGGCGGTGGTGGTCGACGTGGCCATCGATCAGGGCGGTTGCTTCGAAACTTCTCACGCAACGACCCATACCGAGCCGGTCTACTTCGTCGACGGCGTGCTGCACTACTGCGTTTCGAACATGCCGGCAGCGGTACCCCACACCTCGACGTTCGCGCTGACGAACGCTACGTTCCCATACCTGCTGGAGTTGGCGAACCACGGACTGGAAGGCGCCTGCCAACGCCACGCGGCCCTCAAGAAGGGCGTCAATACGTATAACGGATACGTGACGCACGCCGGAGTAGCGGCCTCGCAAGGTCGCGCGTTCAAAGAACTAGCGGCGGTGTGATACGGTTCGCGGTAGCGCGGAAGGCTTCCAGATGGTGAGCATAAAACGGCCGCCATCTGGAGTCTTCTGAAAACGGGCGGGGATTCCCTGCTTCAGTTCCGCCAAATCCGAAGCCGACGAAACGCTGACAGCCGGAAACTGCACCCCTTCGTGACCTCCGCCACCTCTGTGCCCTTCCGTTCCGATTTGGTTTTCTTTCTCTGTGCCTCTGTGACTCTGTGGTGAATCTTGTTTTCAATTCGAATGCATCCGCAGCTCAAATCACGGCCGCAACTGGTAAGATTCCCCCAGCCGGCCCGCCTGCTTCCAGTGCATGCGCGCGCGCACCAGTTCGGCGATCTGCCGGATGTGGCCCAGATCATGCAGTGCCCATTCGTGCAGCATCTGCTGGAGTGTGATTTCGCCCGCCTCTCGATGCATGGCGCAACGCTCGCCCGCGCTGCGCGGCAGCTCCCGCAGGAACTCTACGTTATTCTCGCGCTGTTCCTCGAAATGGTCGAAGGAATCCTCGGCGTCGGCATCCTTATATAAGTCGAGATGCATCTGCGCATCGTCGGCCTCGAACTCCGGCCGCTCCTCGCTCAGGAAGCGATCCACACGCGTCCGATAACAGTGGCCTTCACTGTGCGAAAGGTGCGCCAGCACCTCGGCTACCGAAAAACGATCGGGCGCGGGCTTCCAATCGGCATCCTCGTGTGAGAGTTCGCGCATCAGCCCGCGCAGAATCGCGGGCGTCTCTTCCAGCAGGTCCAGGCAATCCAGTCCGTCGTCTTCCATGGGTTTCATCCTACGATACTCTCGCCGCCATCGACATGCAGCACGTTGCCGGTCAGCCAATAGGTGGCCGGATGGCACAGCGCGGCGATGGTGCGGGCCACGTCCTCGGGCTGCGTCAGCCGGCGGCTGGGGTTGCGTTGGCGGGCGGCGTCGAGAATCTTTTCGCAGCCCGGAATCTGGCGTAATGAAGGCGTATCGGTCACACCGGCGAGGATGGCGTTGGCGGTAATGCCCGCCGGCGCGAGTTCCACCGCAAGTTGCCTTATGTGCGCTTCCAGCACCGCCTGGGCCGCGCCCACCGGCCCATACTGCGGCCAGGTGCGCGACGCGCCCATCCCGGTCATGGCGAACACGCGCGCGCCGCGGTCCAGCAGGCCAGCCCACAGGCATTCCTGCACCCAATAGACCAGCGAGTGGCCCATCACGTCGGATGCCAGTTCGAGTTGCGGCCGGTTGATCACTTCTTCGGCGCCCGCCAGCGGCTTGAACGCCGCGAACGCCAGCGAGTGCAGCAGCACGCGCAGCGTGCCTGGCGGGTCCGCGATCAGGCGCGAAAGTTCGGCGGTGCACTCGCGCCGCGTGTCGTCCATAGTGGCATTGTCATTTACGAAATGGCACTGCCGCCCGCACTGGCGGATCTTCTCCTGTAGCGCGTCGACGCGTTCGGGCTGATCGCGCCGGTCCAGGTGGACGCCGAAAATGTTCATGCCCGCGCGCGCCAGTTCCAGGGCGGCGGCTTCGCCGAATCCACTGCTCGCGCCCAGGATTAACGCCCAGGGTTGTTTATTGCTCATATTTGCGTGACCTCGATTTCCCGTTCGTCTTCCTGGAGCGCACGGATGCGGACCTCTGTGCGGTGCGGCGGCAGCAGGCGCGGGAATCGCTCCCCCCACTCGATCAGCACCAGGCCGTCGCGATCGAAGATCTCGTCGAGTCCCAGCGTCGCCACCTCGCGTGCCTCTTCCAGGCGGTAGAGATCGATGTGGTAGACGCGGCCTTCGCCGTATTCGTGAATCAGCGTGAAGGTCGGGCTGGAAACTTCGTCGGGCGGCGCCACGCCCAGCGCGCTCACAATGCCCTTAGCGAGCGTCGTCTTCCCCGCCCCCAGATTGCCGATCAGCAGCACCACCCCGGCCGCCGGAAGCTCGCGCGCCAGTCGTTCGCCGAGCGCAATGGTCTCCGCTTCCGACGCGGTGCGATACGTCGCCACGCGCCTATTGCCCCGCCAGCGCCGCCGCGAAAGAGATCGCGTCCGGCAGATACTTCAGGAGGTCGGTGGCGATGAGCGACTTCTCTCCCAACGCGCGCGCGCCGATTTCGCCGGCCAGCCCGTGCAAATACACCGCCGCCGCCACCGCTTCATCCGGCTGTTGCGGAAATTGCGCCAGGAAGCCTGAAATCATGCCGGTAAGGATGTCGCCCGTGCCGCCCGTGCCCATCGCCGGAGTGCCCGTGGGGTTGATCCACACCCGCCCATCCGGAAACGCCAGCACCGTCCGCTCGCCCTTGAGCACCAGCGTCACGCCGCGAGCGGTGGCGAAGGCGCGCGCCGTGCCCACGCGATCCTGCTGCACCTCCGCGGTCGATTGCCCGGTGAGGCGCGCCATTTCTCCGGGGTGCGGCGTGAGAACGCGCACCCGTCCGGCGGCGCCGGCGATGCCATCCACCAGCGCGTCGGCATCCAGCACCATGGGCTGCGTAAGATTCCCGGCGGCGTTCAACGCCAGCACGCCAATCTCGGGATGGCGGCCCAACCCCGGACCCATAGCGACCACCGTTTTGCCTTCCGCAAGCCGCTCGATCGCGGCATTCAGGGCAATCGAGCCCATGGGCGTTTCCGCCAGCGGGTCGGTCATCAACTCCGGCGCGTGCATGGCGATTTCGGCGATGGCACTGGCCGCCGAGGCCACCGTCACCAAGCCTGCGCCCGCGCGCAGAGCGCCCATCCCGCTCATCGCCGCCGCGCCCGTCTTCCCGCGCGAGCCGGCGACAATCAGCACGTGGCCGAACGTTCCCTTATGCCCCGAACGCGGCCGCGGCGCCAGCAGCGCCGCAAACATCGCCGGCTCCACCAGCGACATCGCGACATTTTCATAGAGCGATGCCGGGCTGCCGATGGCGCCCACTGCCAGCATGCCCACGCGATTGCAGTTCGGCGGTAGTGCGTGCGCCCATTTTGGAGCCGTGAACGTCACCGTGAAATCGGCGCGCGCGAATTCGCCCGCCGAGTCGCCCGCATCGGCCGCCATGCCGGACGGGATATCGACGGCCATCACTTTCGCCAATGGGAATCCGCCGTTGATCTCGCGGATGGCGTCCAGCATGCGCCCGCCGGCCGCGCCGGTGACCCCGGTACCAAGCAGCGCATCGACCACCAATGTCGCATTGCGCGCCTCCGCGGGAATCTCGCGCGCCACCGGACATCCGGCCGCGGCGAGCATCTGCAGATTGGCCGCCGCATCGCCTTTCAAATCCTCGGGAGCCGCCAACAGCACCACGTGGAGCGCGCGCGGATGAAATCGCGTAAACAGTTGGCGCGCCACCGCCAGTCCGTCACCGCCGTTATTACCCTTGCCGCATAGGATCGCGATGCGCTGCTGGCCGAGCGGCGCGCAATGTTCCGCCAAAAACTCCACCAAGCGGTGCGCCGCGTTCTCCATCAGGACCAAGCCCGGAATCCCCAACTCGATGGTGCGGCGGTCCACCTCACGCATCTCGGCGGTGGTCAGCACCTTCATATGCGCCGCGCCACCACCATGGTCATATCGTCCTGCAGTTCCAGCGACCCGGTCCACTGCACCACCGCCTCCATAGCGCGTGCGATGATCTCCGACGAATCGGCGCTGTTGTACTTCAGCAGCAGCTCCGTCAGCCGCTCCTCGCCGAACATTTCGCCGTATGCGTTCTCCGGCTCCACCAGGCCGTCGGTGTACGCCACCAGCATATCGCCGTGTTCCATGGCGACGGTCCTTTCCTCATATACCGCGAAGGGAAAGGCGCCCACCACCGTCCCGGTAGGTTCCAGCAGGTTCACTTTGCCGTCACGCACCAGCAGCGGAGAGAGGTGCCCGGCGTTGGTGTAGGTGAGGGCGTGGTGCGTTTCGTCGTACATGGCGAAATAGAAGGTCGCGTATTTTTCCGGTGTGGTGTTGGCGTAAAGCTGGCGATTGAGATTGCTCACCAGGAACGCCGTGGAGGGCGGTTTGTAACTGCCGTTGGCCACAGAAGCGGTGCTGATTTGCGTCCGCATAGTGGATTGAATGGTGGCCATCAGAAGAGCGGCCGAAATTCCCTTCCCCGCCACATCGCCAATCGCGAAAGCGAGCGAATCCTGCGGCATCGCCATGAAGTCGTAATAGTCGCCGGAGACCATGCGGGCGGGATGGCAGACGCCCTTCAGCTCGAGCGTCTTGGTGAACGGCACGTCCTTGGGGAAGAGTTGATTCTGCACTTCGCGCGCAATCGTAAGCTCAGATTCCAGCCGCTCCTTTTCCTTGGCCACCACCATCAGGCGCCCCAGGTTGGCGGTCATGCTGTTGAACGAGTTGGTCAGTTCGGCAAGCTGGTCGGCGCCTTTCACCGGGATGCGATAGGAGAAGTCGTACTTCTTGACGTGCTGCGTGCCCTCGTACAGTTCGTGCACCGCGCCGGTGATGGAGCGGCTGAGCTGTATGCCGGCGATCAGCGAAATCGCTTCCAGCACCAGGAACAGAATCGAAATTGCCAGGAAAAAGTAGAGCGCGATTTCGCCCCACGAATATTTGCGATTGAACCCGGTGTTCTTTTGCCCGAAGAGGATGCTCAACACCGCGGAAAGGCGCGTATCCACGGTGAGATAGAGCTCGCGGTAACCCTCCGGCGATTCCCACGTGGGCACGGTCACCGGGAATACGACCCCGGTGATGGAAAAATCGAATGGATTCGCCTTCGGCGGCACATGCGAATTCGCAGCGTCGATGTGCCCCATAATGGGCGTGTAATTCACGTCGCCCAGGTGCGGCACCAGGCCGGCCAGCAATTCGTGCGTCAGCGGAGCCACGGCGAGCGCGGTATTGCCATCCTGCGACGCGAAGGCCCAAACGTACAGATTGTGCTTATTGGCGTCTTTGCGAACCACCAGGCCGGAAAACGGCTTCTCCCCGATGGAACGCCACAGCGCCGGAATGCTCAGCGTGGCATCCGCTGGAACGCGAATCTCCTTCTGGCCCTCAAGCACCATTTCGGTGCCGGGGAAGCCCGGGCCGCGCATGGTGAACCGCCGGACGTAGGTCGCCGGATCGTCCGGCGGCAGCCGCACCAGCGACGAAACTTCCCGTTGCAGCGATGCTTCGCGGCGCGAAAGTTCGGTATCCACTAGGTAGACCGCCACCTGGCCGATAATGCCTTTGCCCGCGAATACCACCAGCGCCAGAATGAGAACGATGGGCACTACCGCTATAAAGAGGTACGCCACAATCAGGCGATTGCGCAATCGCCAGATGGCGCGGCGCGCTACCCGGCGCGCAATCTGATAGGCCGCCGTGAGGCCGAACGCGATCGTCAGCAGGCCGAAGAGAATCTGATAACCGATAGGTGCGTGCGTAAAATGCGACAGCAGAAAGGCAGCAGTGACGAGGATAAAGATCTGCCCGACGCGGCCTACCCGGCGCCAGATATTCGCCATGCCTTTCTCCATAGTTCCAGACTAGCGTACCCTAATGGCGGACGGTACAATCAATCCATGCAAAGACGGCAATTCGCAATCTTGACGGTTCTTACCGGTCTTCTGGCGGCGGCCGCCTGGGCTTCCGACGTCACCGGGACGTGGGTGGGGTCCGCCTCCGCCGGGGGTAACGATTTCACGCTGACCTATACCTTTAAACAGGAAGGCGATAAGCTGAGCGGCACTGTACTTGGCCCGCAAGGCGACCCGCTGCCGCTCACCGACTGCAAACTGGACGGCGACAAGATTTCTTTCGCGGTGAAAGTCGACATGGGCGGTAATGCGGCGACTTTTTCGAGTAAAGGGGTCATTAAAGGCGACGAAATCGCGCTCACCACTACCAATGACGCCGGCATGGATTTCGGCGGGGAGATGACCCTGAAGAGACAGAAATAGGGTGACATTGAAAATCGCGGCGATTGAAGCCTTTCAGATCGATCTGCCTCTGCACGAAGGCAGCTATAAGTGGTCGGGCGGCAATTCGGTGGAGGTTTTCGATTCCACCGTGGTGGCGGTCCATACCGATGGCGGCGTCACCGGCTTCGGTGAAGTGTGCCCGCTCGGACCCGCCTACCTGCCCGCATATGCCCAGGGCGCGCGCACCGGCATCGCCAGGATCGCGCCGCAGCTCATCGGGCTCGATCCCACCGCGCTCGGTGTCTTGAACGGCCGCATGGACGCCGCGCTGCGCGGCCATCCGTATGTGAAATCGGCCATCGACATGGCGTGCTGGGACATTCTCGGTAAGACGGCCGGAATGCCGGTAGCGGCGCTGCTCGGCGGGCGATATGGCGACACCTTCCCGCTCTATCGCGCCATTTCGCAGGAGAGCCCGCAGGCCATGGCGGCAAAGGTGGCGCAATATCGCGCCGAGGGGTACACCAAATTTCAGCTCAAGGTGGGCGGCGACCCCGACACCGATATCGAGCGCATTCACCAGGTGGCGGCCAAGCTACAGCGCGGCGACGTGTTGATTGCCGACGCCAATACCGGGTGGACGCAGCACCAGGCGCTCCGCGTGGTGGACGCGGTTCGCGCGGTGGATGTCTATATCGAACAGCCCTGCGCCAGCTATGGCGAGTGCCTGGTAGTGCGGCGGCATACCGATCGGCCGTTCGTGCTGGACGAAGTGGTGGACAGCCTGGAAATGGTGGTGGAAGGCGTGCGCGACCAGGCCATGGACGTGATCAATCTGAAAATTTCGAAGGTGGGCGGTCTGACCAAAGCGCGGCAGATTCGCGATTTGTGCGTGTCGCTGGGGATCGCGCTGACGATTGAGGACACTTGGGGCGGCGACATCGTCACCGCGGCCATCGCGCACCTGGCGCACAGTACGCCGCCGAATTACTTGTTCACCGCGACCGATTTCAATAGCTACGTCACGGTCAGCAACGCCGCCGGCGCGCCGCAGCGGAAGGACGGCCGCATGGCAGCCGGGGATGCGCCGGGATTGGGAGTGGAGCCGCGATGGGATTTGCTGGGGAAGGCCGTGGTGTCATGCTCCGCCTGATGGCGGCACTCGCCATGTTGGCCACCTTGGCGTCCGCACAGGATTTCGATCTCGTCATCGCCAACGGGCGCGTGATGGATCCGGCGAGCGGGCTCGACGCGGTGCGCAACGTGGGCATTCGCGCCGGCCAAATCGCGGCGCTATCGGCCAGTCCACTGCGCGGCAAGACGACGCTCGACGCCAAGGGACTGATCGTCGCGCCGGGCTTCATCGATCTCCATTCGCACGGGCAGACGCCCGAGAATTACCGCTATAAGGCGATGGATGGCGTCACCACCGCGCTTGAACTGGAGGTGGGCGTCTCTCCGGTGCCGGCGTGGTACGCGGCGCGCACCGGCAAAGCTCTGATCAATTTCGGAGCCACCGCCGGCCATCTGCCGGCGCGCATGGCGGTCATGCACGATTCCGGCACGCTGCTGCCGCGCGATAAAGCCGTGGAGCGCGCGGCCACCCCGGAAGAGCAGCGCCAAACTCTGGCGCTGGTGCGCCAGGGGCTGGACGATGGCGCCCTCGGCATCGGAGTGGGCATCGCGTACATCCCGCTGGTATCGCGCCCGGAGATCCTCGACATCTTCAAGCTGGCGGCCGAAAAGAAGGCCGTGCTCTATGTCCACATCCGCAACGGCGGCCCCGTGGAACCCGGGGTCATCGACGCGTTGCAGGAAGTGATCGCCGACGCCGCCGCTACCGGCGCTTCGCTCCACGTGGTCCACATCACCAGCATGGGACTGCGCCAGACGGGGCTGTGCCTGCAGATGATCGCCGGCGCGCGGCAGCGCGGGCTCGATGTGACCACCGAAGCCTACCCGTATACCGCGGGCATGACCGATCTCTCGTCGGCGGTTTTCAATCCGGGATGGCAGGATCACCAGGGCGGTATCTCCTTCGGCGACCTGCAATGGGCGGCGACCGGTGAACGGCTGACGGCCGAAAGTTTCGCGCGCTATCGCAAGCAGGGCGGCATGGTGGCGGTCCATTCCATTCCCGAAGATGTGGTGAAACTGGCGATCGCGAATCCCCTGGTAATGATCGCGTCCGACGGCATTCTGGAGAACGGTAAGGGCCACCCGCGCGCGGCCGGCACATACACGCGCGTGCTGGGGCGTTATGTGCGCGAAGAGCACGTCCTCACCTTAATGGAGGCGCTGCGCAAGATGACCATCGCGCCGGCCAACCGGCTGGGCGTCGCGAGCAAGGGACGAATCGCGGTGGGGGCCGACGCCGATATCTCGGTGTTCGACGCGGCGCGCGTCCAGGATCGCGCCACTTTCGAGAATCCGGCGCAGTATTCGGAAGGCATGGTCGACGTGCTGGTGAATGGCGTCCCGGTGGTCCGCGACGGCAAGCTGGTGGACGGCGTCGCGCCCGGGCGGGGAGTACGGAGATAGCTCAATCGGCCGGGTCGCGCCTATCGACTACCATGGGCTGATGATCCTCCGGTTCCGGCCTGCTCTGGTAGCCGCGGTCGCCGCAGTGACGGCCTGCGGTTGCGCGGGACAAACGTTCACGCTCGATTCCATTCAAGGATTGCAGCCTCATCATGTCACAGTCGAGGCCGTAACTTACCTGGGCCGTAAGGCCGTTCGCGTCATGCCGGCAGCCTCTGTGGATGCCGAACTGGTGGCCGCCAGGAACGGCGAGGGCGGCGGGGTGGTCGTGCTTCCAGGCACGGCGTTTCATGACGGCGCCATCGAGGTGGAAGTCGCCGGTAAGCCTCGCGCCGGGGCGACAGCCGATGCCCGCGGATTCGTGGGCGTGGCCTTCCGCGTAGCCGCCGATCCTTCGCAGTACGAATGCTTCTATATCCGCCCGGCCAACGGACGTGCCGGCGACCAATTGCGGCGCAATCACTCGACGCAGTACATATCCATGCCGGAATACGACTGGTCCAGGCTGCGCACCGAGACACCGGGACAGTACGAGTCTTATGCGGACTTAGTGCCGGGCGAGTGGACCAAAATCAAGATCCAGGTAAGCGGTGTAAGAGCGCGGCTATATGTGAACGATGCCCCCCAGCCCGTACTGCTCGTGAACGATCTCAAACACGGAGACGTCAAGGGCGCCGTGGCGTTGTGGATCGGGTTGGGAGCCGAGGCATATTTCACCAACCTGCGGATCTCGAATTGACTCGGGCGAGAGGCTGGCAGCCGCGGATCAAAGCCTACTTCTACGTGACGCGGGGCCGCTAACCCTGATCGCGAGCCAGCCGGGCGCGGCGCAAATCTTCGTGCAGCTCCTGCTCTTCCGGAAAGTCGATCATCAACCGTTCCACCGCCATCACCGCTCGGCCGAAATCGCGATTTCGCAGCAGCTCTTCGAATTCCGTCCGGCGCTGCGCGTAAGCCTCTTTGCGCGCCGCCCGATCGCGCGCCTGCCGCGCCTTGTCCAGCAGATCCACCAGCTCCGGTTCCTGCGGAAAAATTGCCAGCAGTTCCTGCGTCTTGTAGACCGCCTGTTCGAATTCCCGGCTGGTCACCAGCCCCTGCAGAGACTCGCGCTCTTTCGCGAACGCCGCCTTCCGCGCAACTTCGTCCCGGTGGGCCATCGCGCGGCGCAGGTCATTCTGCACTTGTGGCTCATCCGGAAACGCGACGGCCAGTTGTTGCAGCCTGGTGATGGCGTCGTCGATGCGGTGGTTCTTCATCAGTTCCACTACCTCGCGGCGACCCTCCATATAGGCTTCTTTGCGCGCGGCGGCCATATTCTCCGGAACTTGCAGCCGGGTGACCACCGTACGGCGCAGGCGCTCGCCCAAGTCGCGAACGATTCTTTGCACCTCGGGATTTTCGGGATTGCGCTTCCACAGCTGGCGCGCGCGCGTCTCGGCCAGTTCCAGCCGGCCTTCGTCCATGAGGTCCCGGCACTGTTGGAGCTCGCCGTCGATGGTGTTGGCCGGCTGTTCGCGCTGGCGGCTCGCCACCACCGCGCCCTGCAAGCGCAGCGCCCGGTCGTTCGCCGGCGAAAGCTCCAGCGCCCGTGCGATGTAAGCCAACGCCCGGTCGGTATCGTTTCCCCCCGCCGCCGACGCCGCGTCGGACATCAGTTTCTCAAACTCCGCCTCGCGCTGCTGCCGCTCGCGCTGCTCGCGCGCGAAGCTCAACAGTTGCGACACCTGTGCGTTCCGCCCGGCCTCCGGTTCCAGGCCGGAGAGCAGATCGATGGCTTCCTGGATCGCTCCTTTCGATAGATAATCGCGGCTCAAAGAGACCGTGGCGGTGACCTTCTTCTCGGTTGCGCCGGCGGCTTGCAGGCGCTGCGCTTCCTCAATCCGGGCGCGCACCTCCGCATCGCCGGGATATTGCCGGTCCAGTTCCTGCAGCGTGAGTACCGCGCCGTCGTAGTCCTGCACCAGCACCTGTCCGCGCGCCCTGCTCAATGCCGATTGGCGGCGCCCGGCATTCTGTTGTTCGATCGCCTGCCGGATCTGGTTCAGAAGTTCCACCGCATCCGGATTGGCGGGATCGTCCTGCACGGCTTCGCTGGCGTTCGCAAAGGCGGAGGTATAGTTCTGCCGTTGCCATTCCACCCGCGCCTCCACCAGCAGGCGTTCCGCACGCGCTTTCTTCTCGCGTACCTCGTGAATCTGCACCAGCCGGGAGCGCGCCGCCATATTATCGGGATCGATCTGCAGCGCTTCCTGGAGCCGCGATTCGGCCGTCGGGAAATCCGCGGCCGTCGTCTTCTGGTCCGCCTCGTCAATCAGGACCTTGATGCGCGATTCCAGCTTTTGCCGCCGCGTCAAATCGCGGAGTTCGGAACGCCATTTGCGCGCCTTGAGGTTCCGGTGATCGAACCGCAGAATGCCCGCTGCCACCCCCAGCGCTTCCTCGTACCGCCCGGCCTGGATCAGCGCCTCCGCGTCCTTCTCCATGCCCTCGACCTGCGCCTCTCCGAAATCCTGGATCACCATGCTCAGGTCCACCCGCATATCGTCCAGGCTGGGGTAGCGATCCGTCTTTTTCTTGGCGAGCAGCCGTTTCAAAATGGGATCGAGACTGCGCGGCAGTTCGGGAGCTTTCTCCCAGACCGCCGGCGGATCTTCGTGGGTCACGCGATACATCGTGACGCCGGGAGTTTCGCCTGCAAATGGATTGCGGCCGGTCAGGAACTCGTAAAACACCACGCCGTACGCCCAGATGTCCACCTGCTGATCGGTGGCGCCCCCCATGAATTGTTCCGGCGCCATATATTCCGGAGTTCCTACCATGTATCCAATCGCCGTGAGGGCCGTGTTCCGCTGCGTGAAACGGGCGATTCCGAAATCCATGATCTTCACCGACCCATCGCTCAACCGCATGATGTTCGCCGGCTTGATATCGCGGTGAATCACGCCGCGCTCATGCGCGTACTGCAGCCCGTCGGCCACCTCCGCCATGATGGTCAGCTTATCGATGAGCGGAACGGCATTGCGATTGTGAACGAAATGCTGCAGGTTCTTACCGTCGAGGTACTCCATCACCAGGTAAGGCATGCCGTTCTGCTCATCGAAATCGAAAATAGTGATGATGTTCTTGTGACGGAGCTGTGCGGAGGTCACCGCCTCGGCGCGGAAGCGGCGAATCATGCTCTCGTCGTTCTGGACATTGAGCACTTTTATCGCGACCACATTGCCGATCGCGGGATCTTCGGCCTTGTAGACGTGGCCGAACCCACCTTCTCCCAATTCCCCGATGATCCTGTACTTTCCGATAGTTTCCATGTTCCCTATGGATTGAAGAGCCGGCGTTTGGCCGAATTATACCCAAGTTTTCGGGCTGAAGAAACCCCTGGAAGTCCCGTCCACGGGTGCCCGCTTTCCCGCAGTTGGTCTATTGGCCATGGTACTCCTTCCCGGGTATTGGGCGTCAACGAGGCAAGCGTATCGAGACTCGCCTCGCTGGAAACGCAATGTGCCTGCGATCCTGGTTCGCCGGCAACGCGCTTCGACACTTCTCTCAGCATACCTCCGGCGGACCCGGGTCTCGGTAACCGTCCTCACGTTCTGGGTTTTTCGGCAGGAGGTGAATTCACTCCCTATGTGAATTACGTATAGTACGTGCTCCACCGAATTGGACGCCCTATCGTGCCTCGCTGGACGACGCCCCACCCCCCGGCCGGCCGTCTGGCACAGTCCGTCCGGCAAGCTGCAAGGCGCGCATCTTCGGGGGAATGGCCCTAAGCGCTTGCACGCAGCAGGTCCGCGTGATCAGCCTCAGAAACACTACCACCGGACCACCCGTTGGGGTGTATGCTTGATCAAGCCGGAATTGAAAATGGATGACGGCCTGTTCACTTCTCTCCTCATCGGGCGCTGCCGGCCGAAGACCGAAACCAACTAACTCGAGGGCAGTTTATGTCTTTCAAAACCATTGACGATATCGATAGCTTCTCAAAATACAAAAGTGGCATTAAAGCCGATCTCGGCAGAATCACCGGCACGCCGGTAAAGTTCCATTACTACGAGAAGTACAAGTTCCATGACAAGACCGGGGCGCTGCTGCTGGTTGGCGAGACTCCGCCTAAAATGCTCGAAGACATCAACAAGGTGACCAAAGGCATGGTGAAGGGCCGCTGCCATCTGGAGAGTGGCAAGCTTCAGTTCGAGAAGACAGGCGGCGCGGAAATGAAATACGCTACCGTCGCGGCGCTCGTAAAGGCGGTAGGCGCGGACATAGACGTACGCCTGGGAGCCGGCCCGGAGGACGGGAATAAACTGGTCGGCAAGGAACTCGGCGCGAAATTCGCAGGCGAAGATACCAAGTTAGGTTGGCGCGCCGAGGATCCCTCCAAAACGGATCTCGACACCACCACCACCAAGTACGAACGCACCCCGGAGGAGCGAGCCAAGAGCCAGGCCGTTCCCAACGCCAAGGGAAGATTGGTGGATAGCGCGGGGACTGCGCTACATGGCGAACAGGGATTCGTCATGGACCCAAAGACCGGCCAGGTTCACACCTTTAAATCGGGAGTCGCCGATTTACCGGGCAACAAGAAGCAGTCGACTCACCATTCCACGCCGCTGGCCGGTGCTCCCGTGGCGGGAGCGGGCCACCTGGTAACCGAGGCTGGCGCCGTCAAAGAAATACACGACGACAGCGGACACTATAGGCCTTCTGCCGAATTCACCCTCCAGGTCGTCAAACAACTCGAGGCGCTGGGCGTTTCGTTGAAGGACGAGACGCTGTTGGATGGGAAAGGCGTCGAAATCGTCGCTGAATACAAGAAGAAGTATAAGGACATTCAGCAGCGCATCGCCGCCCTCCAGATCGAGTACGAAAAGGAAAAGGCAAGGCTCGGCACAGCGTTTAACCCGGCCAACGCGAGCCCCGCCCTTAAGGGCGCCCGCGAGGGAATCGAAAAGAATCTGGCGGAACTTCGTGCGCTCGGCGTCGCGCCCGCCAACCGCCCTGCCAAGGTCCAGCTTCAGGGCAAGTCGGGTTTGAACGATCAGGAATTTCAAGCCGTGAAAGGCGATCTGGCGAAAATCAATGCCTTGCTGGAAAAGAAAACCGGGAGGAAAGATGTCCTGCCTGCCAACACCCCACCGGAATGGCTGACAAGAATCGACGCGTTAAATCTGAAAATTGGAGAGGCACTGAAGGTCACGCTCACCACTCAGCAGTTCGCGCAGACCGGCGGAAATGAAGACGCGATCCGCGCCAAGGCCGCGGCAAGCAAATTGATCAACGACCGCAGTAAGGTAGGCTTGAGCCCCGAGGAATTCCAGGCCGCCAAAGGCGATCTGCCGAAGATCAATGCCATCCTGGTGAAGAAAACCGGCAAGAAATTGCCTGCCGACACCGATAAGAAACTGCTCCAGGACCTGACTGCGTTGAATCTGAGAATTGCGGAGGCAATGAAGGAGCGGCCCGCGCATGAACCCACCGGCGCGGCCAAGGATGCCGTCGATGCACAACGCGAAAAAGTGAAAACCAGGGAGCAGGATGCCAAGCCGAAGACTCTGGCGGAACGCATCATCGACCTCGGTGGCGACGCCAAGATTGAAAGCCTCGGATTTCCGAAAGGCAAGGTGGCCTACCTGACTGCGGGCGACCAATTGGCATTCCTGCAAGGCGACATCGATCTTTCTGAGGCGAAGGACAGGGCCGGCGTCTAATCAGCTTGCATATCATGCTCTGGCAAGCGCCAATCGCGACGTGAGTATCGGAGTTATGTGGTGCGCCCGGGGTGACTCGAACACCCGACCTGCTGGTTCGAAGTTAGGGTGTAGTGCTTCCGCTGGATACCGTCTTGGTTTGTTTTGTTTGACTTCGGCATTCCTTGCGTGTTGAATTGTCCGTTGTTTCCAAGGCTTTCCGTCGGCATGGCTGTCAAAATGGCTGTCAAATTCGTTGTCCTTTTGGGGAGACAAATTTCGTGGAGGTGCTACGAGGTTATCGACGGGTAACGCCTATACTATACGAGACTCCAATTGCTGATTCTTCAGTGACTTTCGAAGGCCGAATGGTTCGCGGAAGTTCTGTCGGGCCAAGCAAAAAGGCTTCATCACTACCAAAGATTCCCTTGCCCGAAGGGAACCGAAAAACACTCAACAGATTTGGTGGCGTTCCAAGAGCATACTGAAACGTGGGCAAAAGTGTCCGGGGTGTAGATGTACAGTACTCTACTGCCCCCATCGACTAGTCCGCGCCGCCCGGCATACCGAAGGCGCTGTCGGTCGAAGCCGAGTTTATTGGGAGCTGGACTTTACGAGGCGTTCGACTTGCGGACGGTATCAGGATGCGCTGGGCGCTGGATTGGCCTCCTCGGCATCGGCGACGGCGCGTGCGATGGGCGGGGCCTCGTCGGAACGGCCGGGTTTATCGAGAAGCTTCGCCACGAGATTGTGACTGGCAAGGGTCTCGGGGTGCATAGGGCCAAGCGCCGGATTGGCGTCCTCCGCATCGGCGACGGCACGTGCGATCGTTAGGGCCTCGTCGGAATGGCCGAGTTTGTCGAGAAGCTGGGCCACGAGGTAGCGACTGCTGAGGGTGTCCGGATGCGTGGGGCCAAGCGCCGGATTGGCCTCACAGGCATCGGCGACGGCGCGCGCGACCGGCAGGGCCTGGTCGAAATGGCCGAGTTTGTCGAGGGTCTGGGCAACGAGGTAGCGACTGCCGAGGGTGTTGGGATGCGTGGGGCCAAGCGCCGGATTGGCCTCACAGGCATCGGCGACGGCACGTGCGATCAGCAGGGCCTCGTCGAAATGGCCGAGTTTGTTGAGAAGCTGGGCCACAAGGTAGCGACTGGTGAGCGCGTCGGGATGTGTGGGGCCAAGCTCCGGATTGGCCTCACAGGCATCGGCGATTGCACACGCGATCGGCAAGGCCTCGTCGAAATGGCCGAGTTCGTGGAGAATCTGGGCCACGAGGTGGCGGCTTCTGAGGGTGTAGGGATGCGTGGGGCCAAGCGCCGGATTGGCCTCAAGGGCATCGGCGGCGCGGCGTGCGATCGACAGGGCTTTGTCGGAGTAGCCGAGTTTATCGAGGATCTGGGCCACGAGGCGGCAGGCGGTGAGGGTGTTGGGGTGCGCGGGGCCAAGCGCCGGGTTGACCTCGCCGGCACCGACGACGGCGCGCGCGATCGGCAGGGCCTCGTCGACATAGCCGAGCATCATGAGAATTTCGGCCACGAGGTAGTGACTGCCGAGGGTGTCCGGGTGGATGGGGCCGAGCGCCGGGCTTGCCTCCTGGGCGTCGGCGACGGCGCGTGCGATCGGCAGGGCCTCGTCGGAATGGCCGAGCATCATGAGAATCTCAGCTTTCAGAAGCAGTGTCCGCTGGGTCTGTAGGGCTGCTTTTCCA
>DATAUB010000050.1:0-556072 GCA_036268475.1 Bryobacteraceae bacterium
CACTTCGGCGAAAGTGAACGTCTGGGTGGCCGGCGCGGGTGAGGTTTGGTTGCCGGCCGAGAAGGCGATGCTGGCGACGGTAGGGCCGGAATTGGGAATCAGCGGAAAGCTGGCGGGGTTCAGCGGGTCCGATCCGAACGCTAATTCGAGTCCATCCGGATAGCGGTCGCCATCGGTGTCCGAGTTGAGCGGATCGGTGCCGAGCGTCAACTCCTGCGCGTTGGAGATGCCGTCCTGGTCGGCGTCCGCGGTCCCGCTGCTGCCCGGGATGCTGATGGTATTGAATGCCCCTACCGCGGGAAGGAAACCCACCTGCGCAATCGCGCTCGATTGCGTCGGGCCGTTGCCCGCTACCAGCGTGAAGTATCCCCTGGTCGAACTGGGCGGCGACACTAATAAGGTGGCGGAGGCGCCGCTCGGATCGATCGCCATCGGCGAAAAAGGAAGCGGCGGCAAGAAGAAAAACGAGGTGCCGGAAAGATTCAAGCCGGTGACCGTCAACGTAAAGGGAGTACCCGCCAAGACGGCCTTGGGGGATACGCTCACGATAACCGGCAGCGTCAGAATCGCCTCCGGCGGCGAGGTGACGGTGATGCCTCCAACCGTAACCGAAATCGTGCCGCTCGTGGCCGCCAACGGGATCTGTGCGACCAGCACGGTTGCGGCCGCCGACACCACGGTCAGTGCGACGCCATTCAGAGTTACTGTGTTGGCGCCCGGCGTCGAACTGAAGCCCTGGCCCTGAATGGTGACGGTCGCTCCGGGAGCGGCGCTCGCGGGAGTGACGGTGAAGATGGTAAGTGCGCCCGGTGTCACCGTGGACCGGATGACCTGGACGTTGTCGCCAACCGAGTCATAGACGTATTGAATCGACACTCCGGTCGAGTCGATGGCTTTCATCAGCCGGTTCAGGTCGTCGTAAACGTATTGAACGGTGACCGGTTGCTGGGCGAAGGCGGCGGCCGAGGATAGCGCGATGGTGAAGCATGCCAGCGCAATCGCGCGGGGCTTCGAGCGGCCTGAGGATAACGCCGGCTTACGCATGGCGCTAATGCTTTCTTCCCTTGAACGCCTTTAGAAACTGTGGCGTGCCCCAAAGGCGATGAAACGTGACATACCAGGAAAGAAACCGGTGAAACGACAGCCCGCTCCAACCGGCGGCCTGTGCCACTGGGCCCACGACGAAATCCACTGCCACCGTGGACTGCCCTCCGGTGTGCGGCGTCCCTCCCCTGCTCCCGCAGGCCTGTTGTCCCAACGGGTCGGTGTAAGTGATGGGATTGTCTCCCGCATAACTATAGAAGTTCTCCCCCGCCCTCACGGAATCTTCGCTGAGGAATGTGCCCGTGGCGGAGTTATAGACTCTCGATCGGTAGTAATAGAGGTCCGCCGACACCGGCGTGCGGCCCGTGAATTGAAACGGGTATGTGCCGGTGCCGCCGGTCTGTCCGAAAGGTTCGTAGACGAACTGAGCCTGCTGGGCGCCGTTCTGGTCGACGGCCGCCACCGTGCTGTTGGTGGCGTCGGTCAACCCGAAGATAGTTTGTCCGTTCGACTGGCTGACGGCGAGATGACTATCGATGGCCCGTCCGGTGAGCACGGAATAGGAACTGCCGTCGCTGGCGGTTTCATAGGCGACGTTGGTCAGATTGTCCAACAGGAAGGAGCGCGTGAGATTCCGGTCGGGTCCGTGATCCGCCTGCGAGATAAGGTTGGCGGCGAAATCGTAAGTGAACGTCGTGGTCTGGCCCGAGGCCGTAACCATCGATTGCAGCCGGTTGCGACCGTCCCAGGTGTAAGTCGCGGCGGCGCCCGCCTGTGCCAGGTTGCCATTGGCGTCGAAACTATTGCTGACTGCTCCCGATTGCGTCAATTCGTTGGCGGCGTTGAAGCTCCGGGCAACCGCTGCCGTTGCCAGTGGCTGTCCTGCAGTAGTCGCTTGCACCCGCCGGTTTCCCGCGGCGTCATAACCGTAAGTTTGCGACGCCAGCGCGGTCCCTCCCTTGGCGTGCACGATTCCGGAGAGCCGTCCGCCCGCATCGTAGGTGTAAGTGCTCGATACTCCGTTGCTGCGGCTGATGGTGGCGAGTTGGTTCCTGGCCGTGAAAGTAAAGCTCGCGAACATCTGCGGCAGCGATGTGGAAAGCAGATTCCCCGCCGGATCGTAGGCATACGTCAAGGCGGCCTGTCCGGCTACCTGGCGCGACGCCAGGGCGCCGCGCGCGTCATAGGCATAGCTCACCGCCCCGTTCCGGCTTGCCTCCCCCAGCAGCCGCCCGGCTAAATCGTAGCGATAGGTGAACAGGCCTCCGGCCGAATCGTCAGCTTGAACGAGGCGGCCGAACATGTCGTAGCTGCGCGCTACGGTGGCGTCGGGATAGGTTTCGGCGGTTAGCCGGTTGAGGTTGTCGTACGCGAAGCTGCTCGTCTGGCCGCGGCGGTCCACATATGCGATCAGGTTTCCATCGGTATCCCACGTGCGCATATCGGAATGGCCCAGGCCATCGGTGCGGCTGACCAGGCGATTCATCGAATCGTAAACGAAAGTATTGTTGTTGCCCTTCGGGTCCTGGAGCGACAACAGATTGCCGTCGGCGTCGAACGTCCCCGCGGTCACATCCCCGGCAGCGTCGGTGCTGGTGAGGAGACGGTCCAGCACGTCGTAGGTGAACGATGTCCTGCGCCCGAGAGGATCGACGACCTGCTTGAGGCGGGAAACGCCGTCGTAGGAGTACGAGTCTGTATTACCCAGAGGGTCCACCACGCGGGCGGGATTGGCGCTGGCGTCGTAGACGATGGTGGTGGTCTGCTGGAGCGGATCGGTGATCTTCTCCGGCAGTCCGTTCGCATTGTACTGTATCGAAGTCACATTGCCATTGGCATCGGTGCTCGATACCAGGTTGCCGGCATTGTCGTAGGCGAAGCTGGTGCGATTGCCGAGAGAGTCGGCGATCGAGGTCACCTGGTTGAACATCGCGTCATAAGTGAAAGTAGTCGTATGGCCGGTAGGGTCCGTGCTGGTCAGGACGTTCCCCAGGGAGTCATAAGTATAGTTAGTGGCCGCCGTGCCGAAGGTAACTGCCGTGCGGAGATTGGTGCCGCTCTGTAGTGTAAAGTGCTCGGTCTGGCCCTGCGTGGAGGTGATATCCGTAATATATCCGTTTATATTGAAGCGGTAAGTCGACTGCACGCCGCGGGCGTCCGTAACCTGGGTGGACAGCATTGGACCTAGAGGCGCCAGGGGGTTGGCGAGGGTGTATACGAAACTGAGCGTGCCGCCATCCGGGCGTACCTGTTTGACTACGCGCCCGTTGGAATCGAACGTGTTCTGGATCTGAACAATGCCGCGCGGATCGGCGATGACAGTCAGATTGTTGCCGGTGTCATACGTATAATGGGTTACCCCGCCGGCGGCATCGGTGAAGGTGGCCAGCGTGCCCTGCGAGTTGTAAGTGTATGCGACTGTGCGTCCGATAGGGTCGGTTACAGAGGTGATCCGATTGATGCTGTCATAGCTAAACGTAAGGCTTCTTCCGATGGGGTCGCTCACTTGCGTAATCTGCAGCGGCTGGGAGGAATTCAGGGTAATCGTAGTAGCGTTGCCGTTGGGGTCGGTGATCGCGGCCAGGAAGGCCAGGAAGGGACCGGAAACGGCGTGAAAGCTGTAAGTCATCCCGCTGCGGTATCGGAGGTTATAAATTCCACTGGACGGATTACTCAGGATAGCGCCGGCAAACGTGGGGAGCGAGGTATTGACGAATGTACCTTGGCTGGTGAGTGAAAACGGAATCCGATTGCCATCCGGCATGAGCAGGTTGATGACGCCTGTACCGTTGAGCGCCGGACCGGTGAGGTCTAACTGTAGGCCGTAATTGTGGCCGGTCCCGATGCCGAACGGCCCGGTGCGGGTGGATGCGCTGCGGTAGTTGCGCACCAGGGCGACCGAACCGCGCGCGCCGTGGAATTCGAGATCGGTGTTGGCGATGACCTGGAGTCCCGAAGCCAGGTCGACCGGGTCGCCCGCCTGGGCCGGAGATTGCTCGTTGCTGTTTCCGCGACGGTTCTTCGCCAGGATGGCTTGGGCGAGTTCGGCGGCATCGTTGGTCCGGGGCATTGTCTCCCGGGTCGCGGCGGGCCGGCGCAGGAGAGTGGCGCCCTGTCCCGGGGGACACATGCCGGATGCAGGTCCGCTGGGTCCACCCGGTCCGCCTGGGCCACCGGGACCACCCGGGCCTCCAGGTCCGCTGGGACCACTCGGGCCGCTGGGACCACTCGGGCCGCCGGGACCACTCGGACCGCTGGGACCACCCGGGCCTCCAGGTCCCCCCGGGGTCGGGCTGTCAGGTCCAGGCCCGTTGGTGGGCCCGTTGTCATCCGGTGCGTCGGTGGGCGGCGGACCGCAATCGCCCGGACCTGCGGCGCCGCCCGGCGCTCCACCGGCGCCGCACGGCCCCGGTCCATTGTCTGGCGGGCCGGGATTATTGTTATCCGGCGGCGGCGGCATCATCCCATGCCAGTCAAAGTGAAGCAAACCGTATAGGTGTCCCGGATGACCCGGGTCGGCGTCGGGGACCACCTGGGTTCCGTCCGAGGAGACCGATCCGGTGCCATACGGAACCATCTGCCCCTGCGTCGGGTCGAGCGTCATCAGCGCCATGGCCGTGCCCGGCGCATTATGCAGGGTGTTCGGAAAATAGACCGGCACCGGAACGTTGGCGGTGGCATTGGCAGGTTGGAATGCCACGATGAAGGCCCGGATCATGGTGGGCACGTTGGGTTTCAAATCGGGCAGGCGGTCCACCGGCACTTCCACCGCGGCTAAGGGAAAGGGATTCGGCCGGCTGCCGTCCGGCATGGTGAAAGTGGTGCCGGCATATACCGTTACCGAGAGGCCGGGAATCGAAGTGAACGCATGGGTCTGCAGAGCGGTGGCATTCTGCGTCACATAGAACGTCTCCACGTTGTCGATGCGCGGCAGGTGCACCAGCACCGGCGACGCAGTCACATGACCCAAGACCAACGTATATACAATGTTGACGCCGGCATACTTACCCGCGGGCGAAGTCACCGTAGTCCCGTCGAAGCCGATGAGTTGCGGGCCCACGCAGCCAGCCGGAAGATTGGTGAGGGCGACGTTTCCGGCGGCATCGGAAATCGTGCTGCCGGTACAGGCGGTAGCGTGGCCGTTTCCGTCATTGCCGAGCATGGAGGCGGTTACGCCGGCCAACACAGTTTCCGCGGAGTCGATGACCACCGTGCGCGCGATGAGGGAAGTGGTGGGCGCCACGATTGCCACCGCCGCCGGCGAAGATTGCGTCACCGCGACGCCGTTCACGGTCGCGGACGCGGCGATCGACAGATTCGCCGTGGCAATCGCTTGATTCGCTGGAGCGTTCAACGTCAGCACGGTGGACTGGCCGGCGGTAATAGAGGGCGGCACAAAGGAACCGGTTACTCCCGCCGGCAGGCCGGTGACGCTGAGCGCTGCCAGTTGGCTGAATCCGTTGGAACTGCTCAACTGGACGGAAAACGCCACGCTCTGTCCTTGCACCAGATTGGCCGACGGAGGCGACACCGAAAGACTGAAGGTATTTGCCGCGGTCACGGTAAAGGCAGTGCCGGAGGCGCCGGCGCCCTGGCTGTCGATCACGGTGATGGCGCCACTGGCAGTGCCTGCGGCGATCACGAAGCTTAAGGAAGTCGCGGAGGAGCCTGAAACAGGTTGGCCGATCGCGCCGCCTCCCATTTTCGGCATGGAGACCTGGGGCGCCGATCCGAAATTGCTCCCTGTAACCGTGACCGCGGTTCCGATCGGCCCGAACTTCGGGTTGAAGTCCGAGACGGTCACCGTGAGACCCGCGTTGCAACCCAGGTTCAACGCGGCGTCGACCACTATCTGAAGATCTGCCACGTTGACCGTGCCGTCGCCATTCATATCGGCGGTAACGGGCGCCAAACCCAGAGCCTGGTTGACAGCCATTTGCGCGTCCGCAACGTTGGTAAGGGAGTCCTGATTCAGGTCGCACTGGCTGAGTGTGCCCGGCGCGGCAATGATTGTGCCTACCGTGCCAATCAGCAAAAGAAGCGATTTGGATATCGTCCCCATAGCGGCGAAGACCGAGGCCGATCCCGGGAAACAAACCCCGGTTCGGTCCCCCTGCTGGGCAATAAGCGTAATTCGGGCAGATTTCTTTCATGTTAATTCCGGAGCTTGGGACGGCCAGCGCCGGAGGGCGTTGCGGCAAGCAATTGCAGAAATCGGCGCCGTCACCCGGATAGCGATCTTGGCCGGTTGGAAACTGGCGGCGGCGGAAGCCCGAGCGGTTGGACACGTCCCGCAACTGCGGATTCAGGTCCATCCGCGCGGGTTGCCTATTTCAGACCGGCCAGTTCGCGATCGAGGCGCTGCAATTCCCGTTGGCGGAAGGCGGAAAGCGCCGGTCCGCCGGAAATCCCCGACCACACATCGCGGGCCCGGCGCAGGTCTTCCCCAGCCAGGCGGACATCTCCCGTCTTCCGATAGACGTCTGCGAGGGAACTGTAGAAGTAGGCCCGCAACCAGCCACCGCGGAAGAGGAGTGGTTGGGCGTCGAGCGGCGCCCCGACGTTGGCGGCGAATTTCCGGGCTTCCGCCAGGCGGCCGGTGCGCGCCAGCACCTCTGCCAGGGTCATGTCGGCGTATACCACCTGACTGGGAAGGGTGATCTTGGGGACGATTCCAGCCTGGGCTTCAGCCAGAGCCTGCCTGGCTAGCCGCACGGCAGCGTCTGCGCGGCCTTCGCCGGCGAAGGCCAGAGCGAGGGACTGGTCCAAATTGATCGAGTTCGCCTGGAATAGCACGTTGGCGGGACTCTTCCGAAGCAGCGGGGCGTTGAGGGCGGCAGCTTCCTCGATCTGGCGGCGGCCGTTCGCAGGCTGATGCAGGTTTATCAGCACGGCCCCCAGCCGGAGTTTGGCGCTGGCCAGGTCGAAGCGCGCTTTTTCGTCCTGGGGATCCTGCTGGGTGAGCCATTCCGCAATAGTCACCGCCTTCTCCAACACCGCGGCTGCCCCCGCGAAGTCTCCCAGATGTTGCCCCTCCCGGAAGCCCAGGACGTCGCCCACATGCCCGTAGGCGATCATCAATTGCCGCTGAAAAACCACATTCCGGGGATCTGCCACGGCCATTCGCTCGCGGATCTCAACCAGGCGGCGGTAGCTGGCGGCCGCCGCGTCGAGATCTCCGCGCAGGGCCTGCAGCACCCCGAGATTACTAATGGCATCCGCCAGGTTGGATCTCGCCTCGGCCCCTCCCGATGGTCCGGCAGCCAGCTTTTCGGCTGAGACAATGGCGGACTGGGCGGCTTGTTCGGCGCCCGGGAAGTCCCGCGCGGCACGCAACGCGCGACTCAGGCTGACGTCGTACTCTACCGCGGCCGTAAGGGTTTCAGCATCGTCAGGCTGACGGGCGAGCACCTGACGGGCGTACTCGCGGGCCCGCCGGGTGGAGGCCACCGCCCCGGTGGGATCGCTTTGCGAGCGCTGTAAAACCGAGATCCGGTCATACAACCTCATCAACAGTTTGCCGGTGGCGGGGTCGCCCCGGGACCGGAGTCCGGTCAAAAGGCTCTCGGCGCGCCGGTAACTCTGCATGGCGCCGGCCGGGTCGCCCAGATTGCTGCCGACGGGATCGCCCTGCACCGTTCCGATTTTCAAATAGGCCTCCGCCAGCTCGCGTGTCACTCCGGGATCGCCCGCGGCTTCGCGCGACAGATTTTCCAGGTAGGTGAGCGCGGTGGCGACGATCGTCTGGCGCGCGCGGGTGGCGCCGGGCATGGTGGCGATCTGGTCGTAGACGTCGAACACAAAGGCGTGCGCCAGGTTCCTCACCTGCTGGAAGCGGCGCTCGGCGCGGCGGGCCTGATAAAGCGTTCCCGCCACGCCGGCAGTGACACTCAGGATCGCCAGCAGCAGCGCGGCGGCGGTGAGTGGGGAGCGGCGCACCCATTTGCGGACGCGGTATCGCAGGGTATCGGGACGCGCCAGCACCGGACGATGCTCCAGGAAACGCCGCAGATCGTCCGCCAGTTCCTGGGCCGACCCGTAGCGCTGCCCCGGCTCGCGATGGGTGGCGCGCAGCACGATGTTATCGAGATCGCCGCGCAGTCCGCGGCCCCACTCCGGCTTCGCCTGGCTGGGTTTGGGAAGCGCCGTGCCGTCCTCCCCCCGGCGGGGCTTGCACGCGGTGAGAAGCTGAAAGAGAACCGCCCCCAGCAGGTAGACGTCGGTGGCGGTGGTAATGGCCGCCCCTTGTATTTGCTCGGGGCTGGCGTAATCCGGAGTCATCGGCCGGTGCGATAGCGTGGCTGTCTGGCTGCCCTTGTCCGGCCCGGTATCGAGCAGCTTGGCGATGCCGAAATCGAGCAGCTTGGGGACGCCTCCTTCATCCACCAGAATGTTCGAGGGCTTGATGTCACGGTGCACCACCAGATGGCGATGGGCGTGGCGGACAGCGTCGCAGACCGCGAGCATCAACCGGCAACGGTCCTCGATTCCGAGGTGCCTGGAGTCGCAGTAATTGGTGATGGGCTGCCCCTCCACATACTCCATGACAAGGTAGGGCAGGCCATCCTTGGTGGAACCGCCGTCCAACAGGCGCGCAATATTAGGATGCTCCAAACGGGCCAGAATCTGGCGTTCCTGGCGGAATCGAAGCAGGACTTCGCGGAGATCGAGCCCGCGCCGGACGATCTTTACCGCCACCAGCATGTCGAATTCGCGATCGTCGCGCCGGGCCAGGAACACGTCGCCCATGCCGCCGCGCCCGAGTTCACGCTCGATCACGTAGGACCCGAGGCGTTCGCCGGCACGGCCGTTCAAAGCCGGCGCGGCAAGCTCGATGGAGTCCCGGATGACGATCGCCGTCAGAAACTCCGCGGCTCCGGCCTCCGACTCCGCCAACAGCTCCTCCACCTGGCGCCGCATTTCAGGATCGCGGCATTCGCGATTGAGGAGAGAGTCGTGCTGCGCTGCGGGCAGGTCGCAGACCAGGTCGAAAAGGCGCTGCAGTTCGGGCCATTCCATAAGATCGGTCCTGGCGGTCCGCGGTATAAAGGTCAATAGTAGCGGAATCCGCAGAGCGGCGCACGTCAGTAAGGGGTCCTCGCGCTGCGCCACGGCGATTCATTCCCGCCAAGACGATGCGGGACCCAGCCCGCAAACTGGCGGAGCGTTCCCTATGCGCCGCCGCGGATGTCGCGCGCCAGCCACGCCTCGGCCAGGCGTAACTCGCGGCTGATGGTCGGCGCCGAAACCTCCATCGCTTCGGCGATCTCATCCAGGTTCAGCCCGCCGAAGAAACGGAGTTCCACGGCCTTGGCCATGCGGGGTTCGCTGCGCTCCAGGCGATCCAGAGCGCGGTCGAGATCGATGACGTCCCAGGGCGCGCCGGGCATCTGGACGCGATCGGCCCACTCGGCAGGAGCGGCGGCGTCGCGCTTGCGGGCATGCTTCCGCCGGCCATGATCTACCAGGAGTTGCCGCATGGCACGGGAAGCCACCAGGAAGAAGTGGCGGCGGTCCTGCCAGTCCGGAGTCTGTTCCTGTTCCACCAGTTTCAGGAAAGATTCGTGCACCAGGCCGGTGGGCGTGAGCGTATGGCCCGGACTCTCCACCCGCATCTGGCTGGCTGCTACCCGCCGCAGTTCCTGATAGACCATGGGAATGAGGGCCTCCAAAGCATCAGGTTCGCCCCGGCGCCACGCGCGCAGCAGTTGCGTGATCTCGCCCCCGTCCGCCATGGGGTACAGGTTATCACGCAAAAGGCAGACTCACCCGTCGATCCGGAGCGGGCGCCCGCTCCCGAGTACTAACGCAAAGGGCCCCTGCCCGCCGGGCCGCTCGCATCAAAGAGCAGATGTCGTTTCCCGCCTGGAACTTCGCGGAGTGAGCAAGACCCATCGCAATGGCGGCCAACCCGGAGAGACCACGCTTCTGCATCTGGCCGGCGCCATGGACTTCCCCACCGCGAGCGAAGTGCTCATGGACGCTCCCACCGCCACGCAGCGCGCGGCTCTGGCTGCGGATCTCCGCCTCAAGAAATATCGCATGGCGATGCCGCCAAGGACAGGGTCGTACGGCAAAACTCTTCAGGCACATGATGACGCTGTACCGACGGGCGGGAGACAACTGCTTGTCACCGTTTAGGAGGATGACATTATCGGCGAAATGACCCCAGGGAACAGCTTCGGCCGATCTTTGCACATCGCTCCTCACCCTATCAAATCCACCTGAAGTGCATTGCGGCAGAACCGTCCAACGGCGTCGTCGAAACGCTGCCCGAATGGTGCCTTAAATCGGCAGGCCGGCATCATCGTTTCGAGCAGCGGCAACCGCTGCACGCTCTGCTATTCTGTGGATGCCGCAAGCGGAAGCAAGCAAGACGACATAATATGGCTCCCTCCAGGACGCCGAATCCGGTCATTCAGGTTTCCCGCATCCGCAAAAGTTACGGAGCCACGGCCGCCGTTGCCGATGTCTCGTTTGACGTTAGCGAAGGGGAAGTCTTTGGCCTGATCGGGCCGAATGGCGCGGGCAAGACCACCACCATGGAGTGCGTGGAAGGAGTCCGACGGCCGGACGCAGGCCAAGTCTCCGTCCTGGGCCTCGATCCCTTCCGCGATGTCTATCAGGTCCAGAACCGCATCGGGGTGCAACTCCAGGAGGCGCAACTCCAGAAGAGAATCAAGGTCTGGGAAGCGGTGGATCTCTGGGCCTCTCTCTACCCCAAGCCGGTGGATGGCAATCGCCTGCTGGAACAACTCGGCCTTGCCGACAAACGCAACGCTTGGTTTATGACCCTTTCAGGCGGCCAGAAGCAGCGGCTGTTTATCGCCCTCGCGCTCATCAACGATCCCGAAGTCGTATTCCTCGATGAACTCACCACCGGGCTCGATCCGCAATCGCGGAGAGCCATCTGGGACCTCGTGCGCGGCATCCGCGATCGCGGCAAGACCGTATTCCTCACCACTCATTTGATGGAGGAGGCCGAGCGTTTGTGCGACCGCGTGGCCATCATCGAATACGGAAAGATCATCGACATCGGTAGTCCCGAGGAATTGGTGCGCCGCCATTGCCCCACGCGGACCGTGGTCCTGGCATCCGGCGATGCTCTCGCCGAAGAACGCCTGCGAGCCATGCCGCAGATTGAGAACCTGACGCGCCAGGCCTCCCGCTTCACGCTCCAGGGGCAGGGCGAAGACTTCGTGACCGACGTCATCCAGTGCCTCTCCGAAAGTCGCATACGCGTCACCGATTTCCGCACCGTGCTGCCCAACCTGGAGGATGTCTTTCTGAAACTGACCGGCCATTCGATCCGCGATTGAAAGAGACTCGACTATGCTGCGTGGACTTTGGAAACTCACCTGGCTGGAAATCAAGATCTTCCTCCGTGAGCCGCTCGGGGCCTTCGGATCGATCTTGTTTCCCGTCCTCGTTTTTATAGTCGGCAGTCGATTTACCAGTGGCAGGCTCACGCCGGGTTCTTTCTCCTCTGTCGGATTCCTCCGCGTCGGGCTGCCGGTGCTGGTATCGCTACTGATCGCCCTCAGCGGCGTATTATCGCTGGTCACCATCATCTCGATTTACCGCGAGGGCGGCATTCTCAAACGGCTCCGCGCCACACCCTTGCGGCCGCAGACCATTCTCACCGCTCACGTGCTGGTGAAACTGACCCTCACCGCCATCACCATGTTCTTGACCGTACTGGCAGGCAAGCGCTACTTTCCGATCGACATTCACTTCCCGGTCGCCGGGTTTACCATCGCGCTGCTGATCAGCACCTGGAGTATTCTGTCCATCGGTTTTCTGATTGCGAGCATCGTCCCCACAGCGCGCTTCGCGCAACCGATCGGCGCCGCCATTCTCTATCCCATGCTCGGCCTCTGCGGCTTGTTCGTCCCCCTGCAATCGATGCCGCCCGCGCTCCAGGCACTCGCGCACGTGCTCCCCCTGACTTACGCGGTATCGCTCCTGGAGGGCATCGCGAAAGGCGAGCCATGGTCGACCCATATCGCCGACGTCGCGGCGCTGATTGCCGTCTTCCTGGTCTGCACCGCGCTGTCATCGAAGGTGTTCCGCTGGGAGTAGTCCCGACGTGGCGCCGCCGGATCGAGACTCGTCTCGCCTCCGATCAAAGCGTTGCCTGTCGATCTGTCCCTCGCCCGTTCGACGTATAAATGGAGACGGCTAAACCCGCTGCCATTCGACCAAACAGGAGATGCCGCAATACGAGTAATGGTGATCGCAAAAGCCAACCGGGATTCGGAAGGCGGCGTGTTGGCTTGCATCCAACCTCCAAAGGCAAGAGCGTCCGGTTCGACGGAGAAACCCGAACCGTCATCGACGGCCCTTTCACCGAAAGTAAGGAACTCATCGTCGGATATTGGATTTGGCAGGTGCGGTCGATGCAGGAATCCGTCGAATGGATCAAGCGCGCTCTTTGAAGCCGACGATTTCGCGGCAACCTCACACCCGAACGACATCTCCCGTTGGAACCAGCCCGAAGGTGTGGCAACGGGCAGCCGTGAAGAATGCTCACTGGCAGCGGGCGACCAGTGCCTCCGCCTTTACGCGGCGATCCCGGTCCATGCGTCCGGTATGGGCGCTCCGCGGCCATGCCGTCCAAACATCCAGGCTCTTTTGGTACCAGCGCCGCGCCTCCGCCCGATCCCGGCGCGCGTTCGATCGCCCCAAAGCTTCATACGCGTCGGCCAGGTCGCGCCGCGCCAGCAGATTCGTGGGGATCGCCGCCGATAATTCCTCGGCCAGAGCCACCGCCTGCCGGCTTTGCTCCAGAGCGCCGGTGCTGTCGCCCGAATCGAGCAGCAGACCAGCCATCGCAATCGCTCCCCGCAGCAGTTGCTGCCGTACCGTGAAATGCTCCGGGTCCTGGCGGAAAAGCTGCTGCCGGCTGGCGATCGCCGCCCGCAGCGATTCCACTGCTTCCGGATACCGGCCCAAATGTCGCAATCCGTCCGCCAGTTGAAACAGCCCGCCGTCGGGACTGATGACCAGCGGCGAGCCATGCGCAATAGCCAGGCTTTCCCGCGCGTACCGGATGGCGCCGAAGGGGGAGCTTTGCGCCAGAGAAGCGCTGTAGTCCACCTCCGTAATGTACAGATCGGATCGCGCGGTTGCATTGTTCGGATCGGCCGCCGCTAGTCTACGGGTGATGGCCAGCGCCTTCTCTTGCAGCCGCGCAGCCGCCGGCCGGTCGTCAAAGCTCAGGAAGGAAGGGTGGAAATAAACGTACGCCAGATCGCCGTAGCTGTTGGCCAGGTCGCGCCGGACCGCTGTATTGGCCGGCTGGGCCGCCGCCACCGCCTCACGCATCCGCATGCCCTCGATGGCCGTGCTTTCCGCCGCCTCCAGGTCGCCGCGATACATCAGCGCGCGAATCACGTACTTTCCCGTCCGCGCCAATCGCGCCTCCGCCGGTGCTCCGGCACGCGCGTTCACCTCAGCGGCGCGCAGCCACAATCGGCTCGCGTCGGCGACCTTGCCGTCCGCGGCTTCCGCCTGCCCCAGCGTAATCAGAATGTCGGCTAACAGCTCCGCGTCCTCGCCCTGATTCGGATTCGCCTCGTAAAGAGGTTCGGCCACCGCCAGCGCGCTCTGAAATTCCTCCACCGAAGCCGCCGTGTGCCGCGATGACCGTAACATGGTGCCGATGCGCTGGTGGCTGCGCGCCAGCAGCCGCCGGCTGTCCCTGTCCGGGCTCACCGCGGCGAGTTTCGCCGCGATACTTTCCGCTTTGCGGTAGCTGGCGAGGGCGGCCTCCCTTTGTCCCAAATTGGAGATCGAGGGATAGCCCTGTACGTCGCCGATCTTGAGGTATGCACCGGCCAACTCGGCCACCACCGAACGGTCGGCGCCGGCATCCTTGGCCAGATCGTCCAGGTACTCCAGGGCGGTGCGGACCGCCCATTCCCGTGTCGCCGTGGCGCCCGCAAGGTTCTGCAACCGGTCGTGGACCCCGAACAGCACCGAGTTGGCCAGCTTTCGAACTTGTTGGTAGCGGCGCTCGGCGCGACGCGCCTGGTACGCCGTGGCGAGCACGCCTCCCGCCATGGTCGCCAGTACCAAAACCGCGGCCGCCGCCACCACGCGGTGCCTTCGCAACAATTTCCAGCCGCGATACGCCAGCCCGCCGGGCCGCGCCGCTACCGGCAGTCCCTTGAGGTAGCGCTCCAGGTCTTCGCTGAACGCCGCCGCCGAGTTGTAGCGCCGTTCCGGCTCCTTGCAAATCGCCGTGGCCACGATGGTGTCCAGGTCCCCGCGCAATTGCCGCGCCAGCGCGCGATCTCCGCGGCCTGCTGCACATTGGCTCGCCGGCGGCGCTTCCATTTCGCACACCGAACGATCCAGCGCCAGCAGCGACGAAGTGTCGGCGGTCTGGCCCGTCTCGCCGGTCAGCAACTCGAACAGGATCAGCCCCAGCGAATACACATCCGTGCGCGTAGTGATCGGCAGGGCACGCACCTGCTCCGGGCTCGCATAATTCGGCGTCCAGGGGGCCGCACCGGTCAGCGTTTTACCGCCCATGGCGTCATCGGGACCGAGCAGCCGCGCGATCCCGAAATCGAGCAGTTTCGGAATCCCCTCGGGCGTCACCAGAATATTCGCCGGCTTGAGATCGCGATGCACTACCAGGCTCTGGTGCGCGTGTTGTACCGCAGAGCACACCTGCCGGAACAGCTCGATCTTCTCGCGCAGCTTCAGCCCCCGGTTCCGCGCATAGACGGTGATCGGCACTCCCTCCACGAACTCCATCGCGAAGTAGGGGACTCCCTCATGAGTCCCGCCGTCGAAAAATCGCGCGATGTTCGGATGCTCCAACGAAGCGAGGATCTGCCGTTCGTGCCGGAAGCGCTCGCGCAACAGGTCCAGATCGCGCCACCAGGGCGCGATTTTCAACGCTACCGTTTTGCGGTATTCATCGTCGTCGCGCACCGACTCGAAGACGATGCCCATCCCTCCGCGGCCGATCTCGCGCACGATCCGGTATGGTCCTATCCGGCGCCCCGCCCAATCCGCCGCCGACGCCGCTGCCTTCACTGTTTCAATCGCACGCCCGATTCGCTCCCCGGCCCCGGAATCGCAATCGAGCAAAGCACGAAGCTGCCGGCCCACCTCCGCGTCCTCGAGGCTCGCACGCTGCACCGCGGCTTCTTGCAGATCGCGCGGCAAACTGACAGCGGCTTCGAAAAGCTCTTCCAGCCGTTCCCAATGACGCCCCGCTGTGTCGCTGCCCGTGGCCGGGTTCGTCATCCCGTCTCCGCCGCCGACAAGGCATGGTTCAGCCAGGCTTCCGCCAATCGCTGATCGCGGCTGATGGTGGCGATGGAAACCTCCAGAGCCTGTGCCGTCTCCTCCACGTTGAGGCCGGCGAAGTAGCGGAGTTCGATCACCTGCGCTTTTCGCGGGCTCAGCCTCCCAAGACTGTCGATGGCGTCATTGAGCGCCAGAAACTCGTGGGCCCGGTCCGGGACCAAGTCCATTGCTTCGTTGAGCGGCACTTTGACGAATCCCGAGCCCCTCTTTTCGGCTGCCGCGGCGCGCGCGTGGTCCACCAGAATCTGCCGCATCAGGCGAGCCGCGAACGCGAAGAATCTCCGCCGGTTTTCAAAGCTCGATCCCTGCTCGTTCACCAGTAGCAGGTAGGCTTCGTTGATCAGCGCCGTGGGCTGCAGGGTGAAAGCCGCTCGTTCGCGATTGAGATAGGCGGCGGCGATCTTCCACAACTCCTGATACACGATTGCCGTAGCGGCGTCGAGGGCAGCCCTGTCCCCCTCGTGCCACCGCGCCAGCAGCCGCGTGACGTCGCCCTGGGCCTGTTCGAACAAGTCTCCAGTTTATGTGAAATCCAGGCCGGGGCGAGCTCCTGCCCCATATCCAGGGTACTAACGCGGCCGTTTACAAGTGATACGGAGCCGGTTTTCAAACTGAAAGCATCCGCGACCGCCGGACGATGAGAGTTTCACCGGCGGATGTAAAGAACGTGCCCCCCAATCCGCTTGTTTGTGTGGAGGAACTTCTATGAAGCTTTATATCGTCATGTCTGCCCTTGCCATAGCGCTTCCGGCGGCCGCCGCGGATTTCGATCTCGGGCTCGTCGGGATTACCCCCTTTGAGACTGCCCGCATGAACGCGTTCTGCGACGGTTCCGTGACTCCCACGCCTTGCGACATCACCTTCGAAGTCCACGACACCAATGGGAACGTTCTCAAACAGGTCTCCATGATCTTGCAGCCGGAAACCACTGCGTCCGTCGACTACGTCTTGAGGGCTGCCATCGCGTTCCCCGCACGCGTCGAAATCGACCCGTGCTGGAAGGTGCTTCGCGGCTCGGCCCAACTTTCCCTGGAGCTGATCGAGAATCTCACCCAGCGCACCCACCTGCTGATCAATTGGGCCGCTGGCGCAGCGCCCCGTTCGACCGCCGACGTGGACTTCGGCGCGACCGGCATTACCCGTTTCGATACCGCCCGCATGGGGGCAGCTTGCGCCGGCGACAGCACGGACGACCCGGCGTGCGACGTTCTGTTCGAATTTCACGACGCCGCCGGCAACGTGCTGAAATCGGCGCGGATGTCCATCCGGCCCGGCGCGTCGGCTTTCCTGGACCTGAACATTTCCGACACCAGCGCGGCGGGTGGGCGTGTGACCATCGACCCCTGCTGGACCGTCGCTGGCGGCGCTGCGGTGGTGGACCTTCAGACCATCGACCGCCTTACCGGCATGACCGTGACGCAGGCGTTTCCGGCCGCGTTCGCTACCGCAGCCGCGATCGTGCCGTAAGGACTTGGCAGGCGGCGCCGCAGCGCAACTCGTGCGGCCCGCAGACGGCGTCTTGCATTGGAAGGGTAAGTAGCGCGGGCATCAGGGTAGGTGGCCTGACGGAGCCTCGCTCCAATGGCGTCCAAACTACTTTAGGCTTACCCTCATCTTCCGGTTGAACCGGACTCCTGAGTGTGAGAATCCATACAGGGGTTGCGAAGCGGCGCCCCCCGATTTGCAAGCGTGTATCACCCTGGCGAAAAGGGGTAGCCGAGCGTACACTCCGGTCGCATCGGTCGCCACTCTTGAACAGCTCGCTGGGAAATACATTGCCATCAAATAACCAAGATGGGGCGCACACGCGGATTCCACCACGAAGAGTGTCCTCGAGAAGCATTTGAATCGCGGGCTCGGATCGCGTCGAGTGGACGCACTGACCGCCGTTGACGTTCAGGTGTTTGTCAACAGAATGGGACATCACTCCTCCAGAAGGCCGTCACCCATTGGCGCGCGATTCTCGACCAGGCGGAGGAATTGGGCATCATCAAGCGGAATCCGATGCGGAGCCGCACCGTCAAAATCGAATACAAATCCCGCAAGCGGAAGACGGAACGATATCTGAGCCTTGAGGAGTGCCGGAGCCTTCTCTCGGTCCTATCGGGCCGAGACCACCTGATTGTTCGCATGTTGATTCAGCTCGGGCTACGCTCGGAAGAACTGTTCGCCCTCCGAAAAGACGATGTCGGCCCGGACTTCATTCGGGTAGACGAGCTTTTACGAAAGGCAAAATCAAGGGAACCAAGACCCCGGAGTCCGCGGTGAACGTTTACGTACCGCCGGATCTGATGGGGGAGATACGAGCCTGGATGGCCTCCCTTAGTGGGGACGAGAAAAGCTGGTTATTTCCAGCGTCTCGTCGGCGGGGATCGGTGGCATTGTTCCCAATCGGTCAAAACAACTATCGAAACCGCGTGGTCATCGCCGGCAGAAAGGGCCGGCGTCGCTGACGTCGATCTGCTCACCCTGCGCCGGACGTGCGCCACACATTTCGGGCAAAAGGCAAACACCAAGGACACCCAAGCGCAAATGCGCCATTCAGATCCCGCAACCACCTTGAAGTACTATCAGCAGAGCATTCCGGAATCTGTGAAAAAAGCTGCCGTTGCCCTGGAAGCGGAGATCATGGGAATACCGAAACGGTCACGAAGGTCAGCAGGAACCGCCAAAGGGACTCGCCGCCAATTGCAAGACCGCCCGTAACGCTTTCAAAACTGTTGTGTACTTGTTGTGTACTCGCCGGTTTTGGCGATTTCAGATAAGTCTTTTGGAATGTGGTACGCCCGAGTGGATTCGAACCACCGACCTTTTGCTCCGGAGGCAAACGCTCTATCCAGCTGAGCTACGGGCGCACGTAATACTGCTTGCACAGCCATTGTACCGCACGCCGCGTGAAGCGCTGTGGTCCGATATGGTACGATGCTTTTGCGGACCGATTTCATCTCACGGAGAGGTGGCTGAGTGGTCGAAAGCAGCGGTTTGCTAAACCGTCGTAGGGTCAAAAGCTCTACCGGGGGTTCGAATCCCCCCCTCTCCGCCAGCGTTTTCAAGGGCTTGCAATCAGCACAATCTAAACCAAATCCGTCGCCAGCCACGCGGATGTGCAAGACCGGCACTTCACTGCTCTTCAATCACAATCATCGGTTTTGACGGGGCTGTAGTAGCAAACTGGTAACAATTGCCGACTCCCGGCATCTCCCCCAACTTCTTGTAACCATCTGGGCAACACGGAGGCGTCATTCAGCCAGCAATGAGGCAAAAAGATCCTCGCTGTCTTCCGGTGGCCGGACCGTCCGTGCGAGAAAAAGACCCACAACATCCGCTGCCGGGAATCGCCTCTTTAGCACCAGCTCCATAGCCTTGAAGTGGCACCCAGTCGTGAGCACGTCGTCGAACAGCACAACGGTTTCGGGCTCTGGGTAGGCGAGATCCTCATTGACGGAATAATGATAGGCGCGATCAGCCGGCCGTAACCCCTTTTTCTTGGAATCGTATTCCTCGTCATCGAGGATGACGAGTTGCCGGATGTCATGCAGCGCTGGCCTCACCGCCCCGAGAGTTTCAAGAAGGCGCGGATCATATTCGGGATCGGAAAGCATCTTCGATGGCGGTATCGGGACGTAGGTGATGCTTGCGTCGCGCCAGGAATCTCGCAAGAGGCTCCCAAGGGCCTGGGCTGCGTAATGGATCGCCTTGTCCTTCCAATACGCCCGGTTCGACTGCGACTTTCGCACAGAGGTCAGGATTTGAAGGTTCGAAATGAGGCCGTTCACGGGATAATGGGAATAGTCGGTCCGACCACCCTCCCGCCAGAGCCGGCTCATCCGTTCCCAGATGTAGTAGCAGCTGTCGGCAGGCTCGATGTAGAAGTACTCGGAACGCACCGCTTCGTCGATGATGAAGAGGTCACGAGGGCTTTTCGGTCTCGGTTCGTTTCCCACTGGCTTCAAGATGCGCGCGAATCTCGTCGAAATCCTTCACGCGGATTGCACCCTTTTCCGCATAGGTATGCGGCCACTTTAAACCTTTATCAAAGCAACTATTCAGAATGAAAAGCATCCTTCCCTGCTTGAGGGCGTGCCTCGCCTGAATCAGCGTGCCGGACGTCTCCCCTGCCTCCACGATGATCGTCGCCTCTGTAAGGGCCGACATAGTGATGTTTCGCTCAGGGAAGAAACCGCGGTTCACGCGCCAGTCCTGATCTTCATAGCGGCAGACCGGCACCTGGCTGATCAGGAGATGGTTACGGGCGATCTCCGCCTGCAGCCCCGCATTATCTCTGGGGTACACGCTGGAAAGAGGAGTGCCGATGACGGCAATCGTCGGTGCTCCGCACGCAATCGCGGTTTTGTGGGCTATTGTATCGATTCCGGCAGCGAGGCCCGAGACGACGGTGAAGCCGACCTGACACAACATCCCTGCCAGTTTTTCTGCACGCTTCACACCTTCGGGCGATGGTTTTCGAGTGCCGACCACGGCTACGCACCGAGTCTCGACCAAATCCCAGTAACCCTGATAGTAAAGAAGCTCCACCGGGTACATCGCATCGCGGAGCTTATCAGGATATTCGCCAGCACCGTGGAGCCGAATACCATACCGTCTGACCCCACCCTTTTGGAACAACGACGATGCACGTTCCGCGAATTTGGCCGGGATGCTCTCGTCCATCGAAAAGAAGTCCGAGGGCAATGAATCCTTGTGGGCGGCGAAGCGCTCGGCAAGAGACTTGAACCACATCTTCTCGTCGGACCATAGGGCTTCATAAGCCCCCATCTCGCGCCAGGGAGATATCGCGCGATATTCGAGATTTAACGCCTGTGTAGCCATCGCCGCCCGCTCCTTTTATAATAGCGAAGAAAAGGCGAAAATCGCAAATTTTCCCTCAAAATCTGGCCCTGACAGTGGGAAATCTGTGGAAAACCGGCGATTTGTACAACATGGTCCTATTACAGTTATCACACTCACCCCCTCGGCGCACGAGGGACTTTGCGAAGATTCAGGTCCGAAAGGCGTTTCAATACCGCGGTTTCATCTCCTCCGACTCCGCCCACAGCCGCTCCCACTCCTGCCCGTACCGCTGCGCAACGGCAACCGCGTGCAGGACGATCACGTTCTCCGCATTGTGCGATTCCGCCGCCGCCGTAAAATTGAAGCTCCCCGTCTCCACCGTCTCCCCGTCCACCACCACGAACTTGTCGTGCATGATGGCGTACCGGTAGTCCACGCGCACCGGGACGCCTTGATTTGCCAGAAACGACGACGCCGTATACCGCGCCGTCGCGTTCGACTTGTCCACCACGACGCGAACATCAACACCGCGCCGCTGCGCATCGAGCAGGGCCTGTGCGATGGGTTTCGAGGTGAAACTGTAGGCTGCTACGCGGACGGTGGTTTTTGCGGACTCGATGGTGTGGACGACGAGGGCGGTTGCGCCGCCCGAGGGGGAGAAGGCGATTTCGACGCCGCCCTTATCCTGCGGCCAGTTTGCACAAACCGAAAAATCGATGCCGGTTTCGTCGTTAGGGCCCTTGCATCGGTAGGTTTCGGTTGTTCCGGCGGTTTCCGGAAGCATGAGGGTGGCGGACATGGCCACGATGGCGAGGAAGCTGCGGATCATGCCGCTTCCCCCTTCAGCTTTCGTGCGGCTTCGAGGCACGCTTCCATGAGGGCCCGGCAAGGATTTCCCTCGGAACGATAGATGTCACCCCCAACAACTGCCGACGGTGAATAGCACTCATCTTGGACCTGCGCCAGATAGTCGCCATGCCGGTTAATGCCGAAGAGCAAGCCCAGGTCCTCCTGCTCTGTAAGCCATGCGCGTACCGCGTCCATCACGGTATTGAGATCCGCAAAACCAAAGCATTCGCTCCCAGGCAGCGGCCCGTTTCCGATCAGTTCAGAAAACGGCCAATCCCCCTTGGTGGCGTTATGCCATCCGAGGCACTCTCTGCAGAAGGCCAGCGCGATATCGGAGAGATCGGTCATGCGACGCCCACTCTCCAGAGGCCAGTTCCGCCCAGCGGCATGTGCGCGCTAAGCCGAAGACGCCGCCTGATGGCACCAGTGCACGCAGAATACAGTTTCGTCTGGCTCAGGATGGTCTGGCTGCACACTGCCGACGTTCGTGAAGCCGGGGCATTTATCGCAGCCGCCAAAGGCCTCGCATAGATCTGCCGTGAGCACGGAAGGCTCATCGCCGGGGGCGAATTCGATCCAGTCCATGGGGCTATTTGAACATGGGGGGCGGGAGGGGTCATGCGGCTTTCTCTTTCAGCTTTCGCCGTGCCTCCAGAAGCTCCGCCATCGCAGCGTCAGAGCCGCCGGTATCGGAGTGCAACCCCTTCGCCAAGACGCGGAAAGCGCGTTCGATCTCCTCGGTGCTTGAGCCCGGATGGACGCCGAGTACGTCCCACGGGCTTTTCGGTGCTGGCAACGCAACAAAGCCGGTGAAGGCCTGCTCGACCATATCGCCAGTGCCCCAGCGCTCGATGCCGCGGAGGGCTTCGATGGTCTTCCCGATGGCGTAGATGTGTCGTAAACGTCCTGCCATTTATCGCAGGCGAAGCACATCTGGCGGCCTTTGTAGACGAAGTACACCGCGGCGCCAGCATCGGTTACGCGCTGGTTGGCGTAAGGCAGCCCGTCACGGCGCAGTTCGATGTTGGTGGAGATCACAGGCTGCTGGCCGCCGAGCATACGGATCTGGTCTTGCACGAAAGAGATCGCACGGCCGTTGGTCTGGTCGAAGCGGCTGCGTATTGGCTGGCGCGTGCGAGGGCGGCCGGAGGGCCAAGCCAGTGGGAATGCATCGGTCATGCGGCGGCGTCCTGCATATACCAGCGCGTCACATCATTGACGATGCACATGCCGTTTGCGCCTCGGCCAACGAAAATAGCCCGGTCATCAAATATAACGACGACTTCCTTTTTCTCGGGAGCCACTTGCTCGGCGATGTAGAACGCGGTGAATTCATCCGCCTCACGGCCGGTCGCCTCCACAATCAGAGGCGGTTTGTAAGCGGCCCGCATATTCTTGAGTCGTTCAGCTTCAAGCCTGGGCTCCGCGCGCAAATCAGCAACGGCCTGTCCGATTGCTTCCCGAGCCGTCTCAGGAGGAATAGAGAACCATTCGCCCTCTAATAAATTCCCCTTCAGGAGACGATGTGCCCGGCACTCTATGGAATAGGCTTCGACCCGGCTACTGAAGCCAATCTCGCAGAAGGTAGAGAGTTTTCGACAATGCCCGGTTTGAAGTTCCTTCAACCGGCGTTGCACATTGTTGGCGACGCCAACCTTCACAGCCCCGCCGCCATCGGAAATTGCGTAAACGTAAGTTTTTGGGGGAATGGTATTGCCCAACGAATCAGGCGCAGGTATATCGGATTCAACCATGGGCGAGACTTCCTTCTCGTTTGGTGGCCAGGGATCGCAGCGCTCGAACGCTGCCAGTACCCCCGGTTATAGAGCAATCGCAGCGGAAGTCAACGGCTTCTGCGCCAACGCCTTTAGCCGGGCCATTCTGCCGACCTTGGCCTGTTTCAGCTCTTGGTACGCCGCCTGCAGTTCTGGAGTGTCCTTCTTCCACCAGGAAACGCGAAAGCCCGTCACAAGGCCGCGCTGCTGGCCGCCTTTCCTGATGGGTTCGACCGCTACACCGAAGTCTGCAAGGCCATTGACTTCCAGCACCGCGGGGGTGATGACCCGCTGTAACAAATTGGGGACGCGAAGCAGCTTGCCGGGCTTAACGCCCAAAAGTGCTCGGAAATCATCCACCGAGAATTCTTGTTGCCAGACTCGCGTCAGATTGACGCGGGCAGTTATCAACTCATACAGGGTAAGAGCATACTTCGAGGTGAAGGCAAAGACGACGGCATTGCGGACACGGCCCCAGAGAGTCGAGTCCCGGATGATGTCACGCATCTCCTTGGAAAAACTGTAGATTACCTGTCCCGCCGGGTTGTCCTCGTCGATGGTTATCGTACTGCCGGCCAGAATGGATGTTCTTGTCTCTGCTGCCAGGCCCCCTGCCGTGAATGCCGGGACAGACACCTCCAACCCGCGCAACCTGTCTATCGAGTCCTTCACGCGCTCGCCACCTCGGTGATTTCCGCGCAGATCGGCAATCCCGATCACATGCCGCACATCGTCACAGAGCTTAGCGCCAGCATTGGAATACAACAAATTGACGATTCGCCTGTCCTGAAGGGTAAGCGTTTCCGTGCCGCGAATCTCTATGAGTTCCCGTGCCTTAGCGAAATCATCCCCGTTCGGCTTCTGATCGATAGTCTTGAAAAGCATGTCGTATCCGGTAGTCCGGACGCGACAGCATGTCAAAACAAACCCCAATTTGTTACGATCAAAACTCCTCACCACTGGCGGGCTGATTCCGTTTTTCTCAGCAAAACTGTCCACAACGGAAGGGATTCTAATTCTTCTTAGTTCTATATTCGTGGCCGTCTTTCTGTTGATGATCAGCTGGATACAGAACCCAACGTATCGCGATGGGGGCTTAACGTAACGGATTGGGGCCGGAACGCAACAGCACGGGGGCGTAACGTTACTTTCTGGGGCCGAGCCGTAGCGCGCCCCCAAAGCGCAAGCGAAGGCAGGAGTGGGTAACTCAATGCCGCAAAGAACGAGTCGCTTACCGATCCGCTACCGCTCCCCGCCCCTCCGCACCACGACAACCACCAGATACACCAGCGTCAGAGGGCCGAATAGCACTCCCCAGCCGACCCACGGCCAGAACTTCCGCCCGTTGTAGCTCGCGATGATGCCGCAGACAATGGCGAAAGCGACGTCAATTGGGAGCCATAGCGGAATGGAGAGCCAATTCGCAGATCCCTCGAACATGATGAATACCTCTCTCCGATGAAGCGTAACATTTTCCGGTCCGGCGAGCGCGCAACCGTGAGCGCAAGCGAAGGAGAAGGCTCGGTAAGGCCGACCGGCAAGAATCGCCGGACCTGCTACCATTACCCCGTGCCCCTCCGAACCGAGCCAAGAACGCCGGGCCAATGGGTCCGCTACATCGTGGTGGCGGTGATCGCGCTGTTTCTGGTGTGGTGGATGCTGCGGGTTTACGTTTTCTAGGGAGACCGTTTACAGAAAATGGAACTCTGTCCATTCGCCCACCTCAATGAAGATATCGGCGCGGTGGGGCAGCGCCTGTTCGAAAAATATCTCGATGCGCAGGCAATCAAGTGGGAATACGAGGCCGTGTCAGGCGACTGCAAGCCCGACTACCTTATCACTCACGATGCCGGCCAGTGCATCGTCGAAATCAAGACCGTGGGTTGGCCCGAACAGTGGCCATCCGATCCAATCAGCCCTGATGATCCAGTTCGCCTCAAAATCAAGAAAGCACGAAGGCAATTCCGAGAATACAAGGGAATGCCATGCGCGCTCGCCGTACATTCTGCAAGCATGTTCGGACCCTCTGACCCACCCACTATGCTCGCAGCGGCGTTCGGACCTGGCGTTATTTCATCGCGCGATCAGACGAGTATCGACCCATCTCCCGTCTTCTACCGATTTCCGAAATGGTCCGACTTGCCGGAGGATCTGAAGCACCTATCTGAACCACTACTGAAAGATAACAGCAACACGACTTTCAGCGCTCTTATCCTCCTTGGATACCACGCCATTGATTCACTCCACCTCGAAGTCTGGCGGCGGCTCTATGCAAAGCAGCAGGCCGGTTTGGTTGTTGAATTCGGCGACCAGTTCAATTTGCTCAATGAGCTTGCGCCAGGGTTCGATAGGACGCAACCGCCCGCAAGAAGTCCGCGCGTCATAGTTATCGAGAATCGGTTTGCGCGCCTGCAATTCCCAGAGGACCTCTTTCGGGGGCCATTCGACCAGTACTGGGGATGGCAAGGCGGCTGGTGCGGCCCGGTGTGGATCGGGTCAGAGCTCGAATCACTCGCCAAGGAAGGTGTACCGTTTTACATGCTCTGAGGGTCGTTGCTCGTGCCGCCCCTTGCAGGGATGTGCGTTAGAGCAACTTATTCGTGTCGATATCGAAACCCGCCGCCTTTAACTCCTTGGCAACCTCGAACTCCCAGCCGCTACGAATCTGAACATACTGGACGCCTACGAAATCCGAAGGAAGCTCAACGCCCTCAGCATAGAGCGCGCAAACGTTGTTCCTTCTCAGCTTGGCGACAAAGTATCCAAGCTCAAGGATTACGTTCTGGCGTGCACGTGGTTTTAGGTTTGCTTGGTCGCCCTTTGCCGCGCCCACATCATCCCCCGTCAGGAGTATGATCGCGAAATCCACGTCTGAGTGATCTTCAAGTTTTTCAACGAGCGTCCGGCTCCTCCCGGCTTGCTCCTGGAGAATGATTACCTCCAAACTCAGCCGCTCCAGAAACCGAGCGACCGACTCACGTGTGCCGGTGTCGTGTCCATGAACAATGAAGATCCTCCGGCCTTGGGCGACGTTACTTTCTTGTGATGGCGAGGCGCCCGGCACGGGCAGGAACTTTATGCCCTGCGGAATCAGTGACAGGCGCCCACGGATTGAGGCTAAGCGATGCAATTTACTCTGCATGCGCTCTTTGAAGTCCTGAAGGTCCTTCGGAAATGAGGGGTAGGTATTTATAAAAGCGATCCCGAAGAAACTGTATTCCCTTGCAAACTTGTCGGTCGTGAACAGGCGGTCCAGCATTTCGGCATTATAGGAATCCCACCGGAAATACTCTTCCTCAACGACCTTCAAGATGTCAGGCGAAGTGATCGTTTTCGCCGCAATATCCTCCCCTGACACGATTCTTAAGCCAATTTGCGCATCGGCTTCATCTCGGCTTACTGCCAGTTCGGCCCGCGCCTCTGGCTCAGTTTTTGGAGGCTTCCTCGCCATAATGTTCGTCAAAGTACCATTATAGCCGACACTCTGTAATGCGCCATTGCGTCAATTGACGCATCCACCATTTCTCCTTTGCGCGCTTCCGCCCATCTGCTATAGAGCCAGTGAACGCAAACACGGCGGGGGTATGGCAATTCTCATCGGCATCGTCGGCCAAAAAGGCGGTGTGGGCAAATCCACCCTCGCCCGCCTGGTCGCGCGCGAGTATGCCAACGCCGCGTGGACGGTGAAGATCGCCGACCTCGACGTATCGCAGGGGACAAGCTTCAACTGGCAGGGCCGACGCCTGCAATCAGCCATCGAGCCCGTCATCGCCGTCGAGAGGTTCGGGACCGTCAAGCAGGCCGTCAAGAGCGCCGTCCACGTGGATCTGATGATTTTCGATGCGCCGCCGCATTCGACGGCCAGCACCCTGCGGATCGCGCAGACCGCGAATCTGGTGATCCTCCCTACCGGCCTCTGTCTCGATGACATGCAGCCGTCTGTTCTGCTGGCGCATGAGCTGGTGAAGAAGGGCATCCGCAAAGCGAAGATCGCGTTCGCACTCTGCCGTGTCGGAGACAGTCACATGGAAGTCCGGGAATCGCAGGATTACATCACCGAAGCCGGCTATCGGGTGCTCGGCGGGTATCTTCCAGAGAAGACCGCCTACCGCCGAGCCAGCGACGAGGGCCGGGCTCTCACGGAGACCCGGTTCCCCACGCTCAACCATCGCGCCGATAAGTTGGCGCAGAGCATCGTTGATCTGGTGGCGGCGCTTCAGAAGGAGAAACGGTGATGGCGAAAGTCCCGCCACCGAAGGGCAAGGGTGAACCGCCTCCGCCGACGGACACCGTCGGCAATTTGGATAAAGGCGAGATGTCCCACCTCAATTTCCGCGTGCCGAAGGCGTTCCACAGGGAGTTCGCCATCTTCGCCGTCGTGCATGACAAGAGCCAGACGGAGGTGTTGTATGAGGCGTTTGAAGAGCTGAAGAAGCGCCAGCCCGTTAACTGATATGTAGCGGAGCTATACTGTCATGCGATGCGCCATAAGTTCGGCTTACAACTTCGGTTACCAGCATTGCCCCCAAAACCGCTCACCGCAGCCCTTCGCGCAGAAGAGGACGGCAATTGGTGGCTTGCTGGAACATTATTCTCTGAATTTGCGAATACAGTGCAGAACAACTTCGAGGGGCAAGCACAGCTTTTCACACGCGCAGCAGGATGCTATGAAGCCGCAGCCACCTATCGAGAAGCCGCTCTCGCTTACGTGGATGCGGTGACAAATGCCCACAAGGCGAAGACGGTGCATCCACAAGTCATAGCGGAACTTAATCTTCTTGCCTCATTTTGCTACAGACAGATTTCCGACAGTTTCGGCACCGCCTCGTATCTTAGCCAAGCGGCCAACGCGTTCGAAAGACTCGGAAAAGCGACAGTAGTGATCTCGGACAGAATTCCACCGTTACCGATTGCGGCCGGCGCTTTCACTTTCGCCGGGGAGTGTCATAGGCATGCTGCAGAAGCTGCGCTAAACGCTGGTGACTTGTCCCAGGCATCCTTCTATTTTTGGCTGGCCGGAAATATGCATCTCAAGCAGGGCCATGGGTATCATGCTGCCATTTCCTTCCGGCGAGCCATCTCCATGTGCGCTCGGCAAGCTATGACGCTCGATCAAGATTCATTGAGGAGAATACTGCCTCTCACCCAACAGGAACGAGATGACAAGGTCGATGTTCTAAACACAATGGAAACTGCGGCTCACGCAAGCTATATTGGTTCCAGAAAGCTAAATCCACATTTCCCGGTGAATTTCGTCGAGGAATCTACTGCTGAGTTCATTATCTCGGCATTTGAGCTGTTTTCGCGCGAACTGGCGGCGGCCGGCAATCGCGATGAGAGTATCAGATTTGGCGCCCTCGCGGCGGAACACCGGCGTAGGCGTTACCTTAGAAATAGAAAATGGGTGCCCGCACTAGCTTATGGGTTCTGGCGCATCACATCCAAGTACGGAACTGACTATGTGCGGTGGTTCATATCTTTGATCGTGGTGGCCTCGTCATATGCATGGATTTACTACATATTTAAACTGGTTAAGCCACTGCGTGATTTCACCGATCCCTTCTACTTCAGCGTCGTGACAATGACAACCGTAGGGTACGGCGACATTTTGCCAGCAGGGAACTGGGGAAAGATGGTAGCTTGCAGTGAAATTGTCTTTGGTCTCGCGATGTTTGGGGTGCTCGTCGGTATTATCAGCGGGCGGGTAATAAGAAGTTAATGCCCCGACGCAAAAAAGGCCCTGCCACCCCGAAGGGCAGCAGGGCCAGTTTCGCCAGAACGCAATCATTTATCCGTGGCACACCGCCGCCGCAATCAGCAGCATCAGCAGGTAGCCAGGATGGTATCGGAGCAGGTGGTCAAGCATGGGAGCCTCCTTCAGTTGAAGGGGCCTTGCCGTCGGTCGATTGTTCGTTTCTTCAGTGAAAAAGCATTGTCGCGATGTAACACGCCAGCCCGGCACCGATCAGATTGTAGCGGCCTGAAGGAATTCCGACAGCGGCGAGCACGAAAAGCACGAACGCGAACACGAGGAGGATAGTGTCGAGCATTGCCGGTCTCCTTTGGTTGTTTGATGTTTCGGGGCTACCACCCGCAGAGCGTATGCCCGCGGGCGTCGTAGAGCAGGATTTCATGCTGGGTGTCAGCCGTATCAGCATCGCTCCACGTCATCGGCTTCGCCAGAAGGCAAAACGAATCAGTCGGGGCGCTTGAACCGAGAGAGCTGCACCCGCAAAGCGTCGTCACCAGCGCGAGCGCTATCAGCATCCGTATCATTGGCTTCTTTTACCTCCTGCAGGAGTTTTTCGTCGGTGGCTTCTTTCGTTTCCGCCCGGCCCAGCTTCTGCGCCGTGGACATCCCGAACAGCGACAGGAAGCCCTGTGCCAGCCCAGAGAATGCGCCGCTGATAGCGGCCCAGATCCAGCTCATGACGCGCCTTTCCGATCCGGGCGGAAGAGTTGCCGTACATCCCGCCATTTGAAGGCGGCAAACCAGAGCATGACGGGCCACAGAAAGGGGCGGTAGAACAGCCCCTTAATAAATGCCGGCGTGCTCATGTAGGCCACGTACTTGTTGACGCACCAACCCCAGACCACGAAGCCGATCGCGTAATACAGAAAGACATCCACCAGCATCACCAATCTCCCGCGCGCATTAACACTGCCGCCAGACGCCACGTTCCAGATAGCCGTGCCATGACCATCCCTGGCCGTTGCTGACCAAGATGGACGGCGACACACTGATCGTGCCGTCCTCATGCTCGATGACCTTGTGGTTGCCGAGGTTGCCCAGCACGCCGTGTCGCTGACCTCCCTCGCCACAGCTCTCAACGGGCGGAATGCAGTACCACAGCCCGTCCTCGTCCTTACCGTACTCGCCGGGCTTGAGCGCCGGGAACGGCCAGTCAACGGCGTTGGGTTGCCAGTCAACCCGTTTTTCTTGAATGCCGGGCATCAGCAGCAACTCCCGCCATTCTCAATCCAATTGCAGTTCGGATGAGCCGCCCAGCAGATCGGGTTGCAGGCCGATAGGCTCAACAACCCGATTAACAGAAGGGCGCGCATTACGCGGACGCGCCGGAAGCGGAGCTTGCTGCCGGAGCACCGACAATCGCGGGTACGTCGGCCGCCACGATAGCGAGCGCGCCATAAACCGCGTTCTTGGCAGCTGCGGTGACATCCTTCACCTGGCCGAGGGCTTCTGTCGAAACCGCCGCGATGGCGGCGCCCGTGTTGCCGCCGGTCGCAGCAAGGGTGGTGACGCCCGTGACGAGATCCGCCTTCAGGTCGTTGAGCAGGGTCGCCAAGTCGGCCTTTCCGGTGGTCTGGGCGAACGCCTTCAGGTCGTTGAAGAGGGGCAGGCTCGCCGTGAGGAAGGCGTGGTATTCTGTGTCGGCGAAGGTCTCGACATCCGTGCCGATGGTTTCGGCCAAATCTTCGACCGTTTTGATGAGGTTCATAGAGGACTCCTGTAGTTGGGGTTGATGACCGCGCGGAATGCGCGGGTGTTAATCGTTTCGGCCCGTGTCCGGCTTCATGCCGTTCACTACCTCTACGTTTTTCTGGCTTCTGCCGACGAAAACCGTTTCATCGTTCGGCATGACGATGCAGCCTGCGAGGAAATCGCTGCAATCGACGGCGGCCTGTGCGGAGGCCTCGCTCGGGTACTGCTTTGCGTGCTCAAGCGTGGACCATGTATAGGCCCCGGCAAAGAAGGCGGGCGGGTTGCCTTTGCCCATGTCCTTGGAAATCACAAACATCTTTAGGCTCCTTCGTTACGAGGGTTGGGGTCTGCGCGCACCGCTGCACAGAAGCTGAACAATCGGCGGGAAACACGGTGGGGGGGGCTTACCGCTTGCGCTTCGCGGCAATCAGCCGCGGCAGATGCTGGTTGATCACGCGGATGAGCAGCAGAAGCGCGATGCCGGAAACAAGCGGCAATGGCTCAAACACCCCGAAGAACACCAGCCGGTACTCCGCCATGATGACCACCGCCATGATGACGGCGCTGATGAGCCAGTCGAGTTGTCTGGACATTTGGTCTTACTGCGCTCCGGACAGTTCCTGAATCTCGGGCCGCAACGACACATCATCCAGTTTGAATCTGGTCACGTCATAAAAGCGCTGTAATTCATTGTTGTACAGGGCGTTTTCAGGAAATGTGGTTTCGCTTTGGTTTTTGATAACCATTACCTTGAGTTCCCATTATATATTTGCTGTCCGAGATAGCCGAGATAATTGCCCAGGTACATCTGGCCGTTCGATGTCGGATGGCCTGAGTTGGTAAAACTCACCTCTATGTCGTTTGTGTTTGCAGTCGGACTTGCAACGCTGCCGGTACCCGTGCCTCCGAGAAAAGACCCGCTGTTGAGGCCACCGGGATAAGTCTCGACATAGGGATTGGAGTTTCCGTTAATCGGGTTCAGATACCCAGACGCAGCGCGAAGCGCGGCATTATTTGCAATGACGGTGCTGCTCGCCGGACTTCCAACAGTAACTGCGCCTGTATAAATCGCAAGCGCAGTCGGGAATCTCTGCGCGATGCACTGCGCCGTGGCAGTCGCATTGTTCCCGATCTGAGTTGTCGTGTAGCCACCCGCAAGGTCATTACCTGAACCTTCAACGAAAAGCTTCACCGGCAATGATCGCCCTGCGGAATCTTTAGGAATGAACGGGGCCACTTCGCCGATATAGGGAATAATGAACGAAGTGGCGTAGGCAGTGACGTTGGTCGTGTCCAGCGTGAGCGTTGCGCCTGGCATGTTATACATCTCGACGGCGATAGGGGTATTAACGCCGCCGTTGTAGCCGACGACAATATCCGACGAGAGGGGAACATTGGAAAGGCCCGCAAGATCGGACTGAATGGTGGAACTACTGGCCGCGACTGCGATACTACTAGCCGTCTGTGTGCTGCCGTTATACGTGATCGATAAATTATAAGTACCACCGCAGCCACCACCACCGCCTGTGCATTTCAGAGCGTAAAGGTAGCTTGCGCCGGATGCCCCCTTACCGCTGCCATCCGGCGGGCAAATGCGTTCCATAAAATTGAGTTTCGCCGGGGTGCCGGGGCTGGCCCACCCCGTGCTGCCGCTGCCTGCGTTTATCTCGTAGGCGTTAAGCGCCGTGGCAATATAGGTCGAAAGGCATGGGCCGCTATTCGGGCCTGAAGTGCAGCCCGTAAAAGAATCTCCGACTTCGATAGCCGCAACGGCATTCTGTGGGCCTTCGGGAACAAGTGAATCATTCGGGCCAATGGCAACGCCTTCGAACTGACTGGAATAGACCTTAATATGATGCCAGCCGATAGACGGAAACTGCACATAAACAAAATCTTCATGGCCACCGCCGGATGCGCGTAGGCAATTCCCCGAAGGGCAGCCCCTTGCGCTGCTTTGGATAGCATACACGCTGGTTGAATCCGGTGTTACCGCAAAAGTAGAGCCGGAGCACAATGTCGCCTGAAGCGTCGTGCTTCCCACGTAGCTGCATATTGGCTGCACGTCGCCGATGTCCGTGCCGGCCGTGATTGCCACATAATACTGATTATAAGCGCCGTTCGTCGTGCTGGCCCCCGAAGCCAGGGTGATTACGGTCGATGTGTCGCCGGTGCCGGGCGATGTGCCAGTGAGTAATGGGGAATAAAACACATCATAAAAATTATTATCCACAAAAAGATAAGTGGGCACGCCGTTGAAAACTCTAAGCTCAAAGCCCTTCCCGCTGTACCCAAACATTTCCCAGAAAGCGGGAGTATCGGGGGAACTTGCGTTACCTGCGACATGCGTTCCAGGGGCAGCACCCGTGGCCTCATAAATATTGTAAGCCCCCCAGAAACCAAACACGGGATTTGGCGTGGAAGCCGCCGTCATCCCGTAAAAAGTCTGCGATGACGATATCTGATCCGAAGTGTAAATCTTCGCGGAAGTCGGTGCGGTGACCGGAATAATCGAGCCGAGGCCTCCAAGGCCGCTGAGAGGGCCGCCGTTATTGCCGCCGTTGCCGCCGTTCGCAGGAGAAAGAATGCCCGTGACCCCCTTATCGAGAGGAACGAGGGCCGCAGCATTAATCGCGAAGCTGCCGAGTGCCAGCGCGGCAAGGAACGTCAATGCTTTACGGAATATCTTCATTGTCCTACCTATATGTTCCAGTTGGTTCCGTTATCGATGAAGGTCACGATCGCATAAGTTGTGTCCGTCACCAGGCTTGGGCTGCCGTTAATGGTTCCCCCGCCCGCGATCGCCGTTGTGATGTTGTTGGCTGGCGCGTTCCCATTGAAATCGATCATCGTGACTGACCGGCCTAGTATGCCCGCCGCCGGAAGCGCAAAACTCGCAGCGCCCGAAAGAGTATTTACGAAAAGATAGGTATGGATCGTTGAGAGAGCCAGCGTCCCTGCGGCTCCCGAAATTGTCTGAGACGATGAGCCCGCGCTGCTCAGGGCGAAACCTGAAATGAGGGCATCGCGCAAATCGGTCAAGGGCACAGTGATGGTGCCACTGGAAACCGTATATTGAGCTCCGCTGCTCGCCTGGAACTGACTGATGTTTGGAGGCGCGGTCAAGACATACATGGTCGTCCTCGATCAATTGTTTGGGATGGGTTCGGGATGGCGGCTTTGGGCACGAATGGCTAATTGCTCGGCCTGATCTGCACGAAGTACGAACTGGGGATCGCGAAGTCGGTCGCGGTGTTTATCTGCAGCTGGAGAACCAGATTCTGTGCGTTGGCCGTGTTGACCGTCATGTAGTTGCTGGCGCTCCCGTTCAACGAGAAGTCCGTACCGGATTGCGTATTTCCAGCGCTCATCGTCACTTGCGTCGATTGTGATCCAGTATTCTGGATTCGCCTCAGAAGGCCACCCCAGATCTGCGAGGTCAACTGATACTGGAAGAACGTTGTTCCGCCGAAAGTACCGAGGAGAAACTTGGAATCGGAGTTGTTGTTAACGTTGGCGGAAGCTTCCAGATAAATATTGCCGCTATTGCCAAGTGCACCTGCAGCGATAGGGATAGTCAATAAGGATATGGGCGAGCTCGTCGTCTGCGTGTAAGCGCCTGGCCCGGTGGTGACGAAGGGGGTCGGTGAGGCGGGTATGGTGGGCTTTCCGCTGGACAGCGGATTGTTATAAATCGTCCCGGCACTCGAGCTGCCCATCTGGACAAAATAGACACCCGCAGTCGAACCTGACGCGATGGCGTTTGCCGGGAAGTACATATAGCAGTTGGCGAACGTCTGCGGCAGGGCAGTGAGACCCGTGAGCGCGCCGTTGTTTCCTATGCTGCCAGAAGACGGCAGGATGATGGGAATGCCGGATTGCGAGATCTGCTTCGTGACGGGCACAGCGCCTACATTCTGCGCCATTGCGTTGCCCGCAAGCGCGAGCATGGCGGCAACTACGGCAGAATAGAAGATTCTCATGCGCCTGCAGCCCTATTGCTTGGCCTGGACGTAGCCGCAAAGTCCGTTGGCCTCGTGGATGATATCGCCGTCCTTAAGATATTTGACTTCTCCGGTTCCTTCCTGCACGTAGGCCGGAGGCGCGGGGAAAGCAGTAACGGTCTTGGCGAAGTGCTGAGGCTGCGAGCATCCAGCCAGCAGAAGGGGCAGCAGCAGAATCTTGTTTTTCATTGCGGATTTCCCTTGCAGGTGAGGTCGCGGCGGATGACATTCCCCTCGTCGGTATCGGTCCAGCATACCGAGATCGACTTCGGGCAGGATGGGCTGGCGGGGTTACAGAAGAACAGGCCGCAGCTCTCTTCCATTCGTGATTTTTGCTGCTGCTGGAATTGCAGGAATTCAGCCTTGGTCATGATCTGGCAGTTGTCCTGCGCGGATGCGGGGAGAGCGCAAAGGGCAAAAAGAATGGTCAATCGTTTCATGAGGAGGGTCCTGTCAGTGAGCGTTAATCGTGCCAGCCGAGACTATGATGTCGGTGGCGTCCTTGACGTAGAAGGGGAAGTAATCCTTATCCGATGCGCCCGTGCTGAGCGACGGTGCCGATCCTCCCGCGAATTTCCAGTTGCTGCCCCAGCTCACCGTGTCGGAACCAGTCGCGCTCTGGTCAATCTCGATTTCGCCGTTCGATCCCGACGCCAGCGTGGGGTTCGTTGGATTCTCCACTACGCAGGGGCAGGCGGTGTGGACGAGGCCGAGATCGAAGTTACCACCAGAAAGAAAGTTGGGGGTCAGCGTCGGGATGATATGACTCACCCCGAAAACGCTGATCGTGGCGAAGGAAATACTCTGACTGAAGTTTATAGTGATGATTTCCGACGTCAGTACGGAAGGGGCAATCGCCGCCCATTCCTCGATTTCGCTGCACGTGACAGATGTCTTGAAGGATTTCCGCCTGGTGAAGTTCCCGATATGGGTCGAGGTGATGGACGTAATCGTCGGATTGGGACCCGTGCAGCTCGAACCGGTAGCGTTTGCCTCGACGAAGACCACGATTTCATCATTGCCGTTCGCCGTTGTCAGGGATTCCGTCGCCGAGGTGCCGCTCGTGACATTGGAAGCAGCGCTGCCGTCCAGTGCAAGCGAGCTTGAGCCGACGATTGCATCGCCTATCGCCGTTTGCGTGGTGCCCGCGCCCGTGCCTACCGTGACGGAGAGATTGGTCTGCACCGAGGAAACGACCTTATACTCCGTGAGAAGGTAGTTTGCCGCATTGATCGCGGAATAGCCGGAGCCCGCTGATGGAGTCGCGGTATTGATGCGGAATCCCGCAACCACCATCGTATTGGTATTGCCGGTGCTGATGTTGAATGGATCGGACGTCGAGGTTACGGGCAGCGTGCCTAATCCGTCGAAAGCCGTCGTCGGCGAAAGCGATGCCACTCCACCGAACTTTATCGGGTTGCTGTAGATCGTCGGGGTTTCGCCGTTCGCGAACACACTGAAGTGCGGCGGCGTGCCGGCGGTGAAGTTGGAAAGCCCGGTCGCGTATCCGTTAGAGCCGAGATTGCCCCTCAGCGTGATATTGTCGCTGATCTGCGCGTCCAATCCCTCGATGGCGTATTTCGGCGTCCCGTTCAAGAGACGCCAGTCGGAGTCTATCGTCGCCCCGCCCGCGGACGATGCCGCATTCAGCAGGATGCTGGACTCGTCGCCGCTGCCTCCCAGTACACCCGCGCCAAGGAAGTGACCGCCTGTCTTATGGAAGTTGCCCCAGCCCGTCGTAAGCTCGATATCTGGGCCGTTGTTTACTTCAAACTGGCTACCGGCGTCCGACCATCCAACGCCGGTTACTAACCATGCCGGTCCGCCTGGCGGGCAGGTGTTAGCCAGGCCGTATCCAGCCGCCTCAAACCGGTTACCGATCGAGAGGATATCAGTAGTGGTGGTGGAATAACCGCTGATGATGCCGCAGGAGTCTGCATTAAACGTGCTGTTGTAATTAAATGCATCCGTAATATTCCCTAACTCCGACCATCCGTTCTCACCAAGATCGCTGTCAAAGACGTTGAGCTTGATGTAATTGCCACAAAGCGCACCTGTACACGTACCAGTTGCCGAACCGGTGTAAGCGAGCGTATTGATCGGGCCGCCTGCCGCGTTGCCCATCAATTGCACGGAAGTGTGGATCAGGGTTATGGTCGGCAGGCGTCCTCCCACGTAGGTAGTGGAGTCGCAGAACTGGACTGTGCCCTGCTGCGCGCCATCGCCCAGGATATTCCCGTCTTTTATCGTAAAGTCATGATAGCCGTTCAGGTCCATCGCGCAGTTTCCGGCTGCGTAGAAGTGGGTGGTGTACCCGGTGTTTTCGCGAATATATCCCGCGTTGTTTTCATAGCTTCCGCCGTCATAAGTGCTTACCTGCGTGGGAAACTCAAGGGTCACCCCGTCATGCCCAAATAGCCACGGCTGCTGAAACTGGCAGACGAGCCCTGCCGGGTAACGGATAGGCAGTCCGCTCGAAGGGTTGATGGCGAATCCGGCGCTCTCCGCCGCCGAGAATCCCGGTTCGTCGTCGCCATATCCCGTGCACCCCGCGCCGTGAAGCATGGGAAACACATACCCGTATGACTTTTCGCAAGTGGCGATGTTGCGCATGCCGGTGCAGTTCGGAATTCCGGCGCCAGGCGCGGCACCGCTCGGCAAGACCGAGCCGGGAGGCGGCCCGACGGTCTGGGCGAATGCCGGTGAAACCGGCAGAATCGACAGCGCTAAGGCGAGAAAAAGCCTCATTGACCAGCCCTACTGAAAGTTTGCAAAGAACGTGTCGCCGGTTGTTCCGGTGATGCACACCGGATCGGAGAGCACGAGATTGCCGCCCGGCAGATTGCAGTTTACCGACTGGCCCGGATACAGCGGCACCGCGGTGGCCTGCGTGGCGTTCGCGCATGTGCCGAAATAAACCCATTGATTGTCGCTGACGGTGTTGTCCGTTATCGTGCAGCCCTGCCGGCCGTTCGCCTGCCCCTGGATCTGCTGGAATGTGCCGGTGGTCGTAATGGTGCCGGACAGGTTCGTGCTGGTCTTCGGGACGCTCTGCGCCCAGACCGAGCCAATGCTCAGCATCAAGACGGCGAGCGCGAGCAGCACCAGCCTTGCGTTGATGGCTACCTTCATGAAACACCCCTATTGAATGTTGTTGAAAAAACGTTGCCCGCCTATGTCCGCACAGGGTGTCTTTCCCTTTGCCCAATAAGGCGGTTGCGGCATGCTCTTGGCGTAATAAAATGTCGCACCGCTCGTGGTGTCGGGCAGCGTGCCAGCGACCGCAGCCCCGGCAATCTCCATCGCTTCCTGAAATACCGGATCTGCGCTGGTCACGTTCTCGATGACATCGAGATTCGGATCATCGTCATCCCAGCACGAGAATTGCTCGTCCATCCAGCAGCATGATTGCGGTGTGCCATCGCCGAATTCGGGATGGGGTTTGCCGTGGGCGGTGACGTACTGTTGGGCAACACGGCAGCGGTTCATTATGACGCAGGCGACAGCGCTCATTCCGTCCGCACCTGATCCTCGGGCCTCGCCGTAGAGAGTCCGGGCGACCGTATCGATGTCCGCTGCGCTCATCGGCCCCGCCTGTTCCTGTCTTCGCGGAGACCGTCCTTGATATCCTGCACGCTTTGGCCGATCTGCGCCTCGTTGACAGAAATAGTGTTGAGCTTGAGGTCTACCTCTGAAATCTTGTGATCGAGCGAGTCAAACGTCTCGTTCATCTTGGAATAGATGGCGGCCCTGCTGGCCTTGAGATCTTCGATATCCTTGGTGTTTTGCTGCACCGAGAGCGGAGCTGACACCAGCGTCGCAAGTATCGTCTTTATCTGCTCTATGTCTTTGGAGTTCTGGTTGCCGGTGAACTGCACGGCCAGGAAGGCGGCAATGCAGGGAGCAATGATTGCACTTATGTGGATGAACTTCTTGGTGCTGCTCCAGATCCGTCGGTCAACAACAGCGTCATTGGCCATCTCCTCCATCTCTTTCCGCTCCCCTGTGAAGTGAAACAATCCCGTTTGTTGTTAAGAGAGAACTCCGCCCGCCGCCACCCACACCTGCACCCGCACGTAATCGGCGTTCAGCGGATCCTTTGGGACGGACATTACCGTACCGTCGGCAAGAGTGACCGTATAGCTGCCCCCGGCATCGTGGACCGTTGAAATTCCCATGGCTTACATCCTTGCGCTTGCTGTCCAGTGTTGCTGTATCTGATGGCCGGAGGTGAACCCGCTACCGGCTCCGATCGCTCCGTTCTGCCCGATATTGGCACCACCCACGGTCACATCAGCAGACCCGTTAGAATCGTAGGCTTTACCGGAGGTCCCTGAATTAGGCGAGTAAAGTGTGAGGCTCGGGTCGGCGCGCTTTGTCACCTTGTAGCGAATGCCCGCGCCATCAACTGCCGCAGCGGCCACGAAATACTCGCAGCCGTTCGGCGAACTCGCGGTACCGACTGCCGTGCCGAAGTCATAGCTTTTCTCGAAATAGCGCTGGCAGAGTGAGAGTTCCTGTTGGAACTGGCGCTTCTCGAACGGCATACAGAAAGATCCGCTATTGAGCTGCACGCCTGCGACCTGGAAGGTAGCGCCGGTGGTGGTGAGCACGCCATTGGTCTGCGATGTTGAACCGAAGGCGGTGCCGCCCACCCATGAGTCAAGGGTTGCCTGCTGGTACGTGCTGCCGGTGGCCACGGTAATGAAAAGCGTCATCGAAACGGCGTTGCCGCTCGTGACCCACGTGCCGCCGGTATCGCCGACGATGTTCGGAATGGTGATCTGCGTCCAGGTCCCTGTGCTCACTATGGAGAATTTGTGGACCAGGACGCGGCTGCCAGCCGCATTCTGCAAGGCGGCGGCGAAGGTGCCAGCGACCGAGGACTTTACCCAGAACGAAAGGGACAATGGGACTGCATTCGCGGTGCCAAAGTTGATGTCGCCCAGGTTGTTAGCTTCAATCGGCTGTGACAGCAGGAGAAAATCCCCGGCACCCACCGAACCTGCTCCGGTCCCGACGGTGACCTTCAGGGAATTCACGAATCCCGCCGGTGCGTCGGCCACGCGCTGCGCCGTGACTCCGCTGGCACTACCGGTGCTGAGGCATGCCGCGATCCACTGGTCGACCGCATAGGTGAGGGTATTGTTGACCGGGACCGAATAGCTGGCACCTTCATTCACCTGGTCGATCATCATTGCGCCGTTGATCAGACGGTTGAGGCGATCATTGGCGCCGGTGGCGGAATTGGAAGGCGCGGCAGCGTAGGAGCTTTCGTTGAGTTGGAGAAATGGAACCCACGTGGTGTTGTCGAGGCTACGGATCTTCAGGAGGTTGTTGGTCGTGTCGTGCCAGAGCTGCCCCGCTTCGGGGCTGCCCGGAGCGGATGCGCCAGAGGCCAGTGTATTGAGTGTGTCGAGAGCATTGTTTGTGGCCTGCGCCATTTGCAGGCCGGATACCGTGCCGCTCGTCGGCAGGGTCAGAGAGTTTTGCGACATTTCAAAACCTTAAGAGGGTTAAAAACCTTCGGCCAGCACGTTGCCACTGCGGCTGACGCCAAAGCCGCCGTTCGTCACCTGCAGCTGACATCCCGAGAGCGACAGGCTGCTCAGCACCAGCTGATCACCCGCCTGCGCGTTCAGGATCGTCACCTGTACCGCGGGAAGGTCGCCATTCGCCGGGCCGCCGTTGAAGGCCGCCGGAGACGTAGCGCCATCGGGCGTGAAGACGAGACTTAAACCGCCGGAAGGCACGCTGAGGTTCGTGTAGTGGTCGTCCCTTGGAGGGACATCGACCTCGAAAATAAAATCCTCAAGAATCGCGGTGACGGTGGCGTCGATGCTCTCAAGCACGGCCTGTGCCTTGAAGGCCATCCCGTTATAAGAGCCAGGCGTCCATTTCTGCCACGCGCCCCACGTTAAGCCGTCCTGAGAGGTTGCGATATTGGCGTACACATCGACCAGCGCTTGCGCCGTCGAGTCGAGTACGTCCTGGAAGTTCAGGAAGTCGGCAACGGTCAGGATGTTGTCGGCGATGTGCTGGCCGGTGGCGAGGCTGGTAATAATGATGCTGCAGGGCGCGACGCGGCCGATATTCACGATATGCGCGTCCGGGATCGTGTATGTCCCCGAAGAACCGACGCCGCCGTAATAGAGCACGTTCGGCGTATTCAGAAAGTCCGGGTCGGTCAGGATATTGCCAGCGCCGCCCAGCGCGATATTGCCAGCCGACAGGGCCGCTGCGCCGCCGAGGGAACCCGTCCATCCCGTTGCCGCTTCGTCCCATGATTCGATGATGTTGCTGACGATCTGCGCGCCAGCGATGATAAGGCTCTCCGGCACTTCGCTGTAAACCTGCAATCCCGCCGTGGGCTGGCTGTAGGCCGACACCCAGTACGTGCCGTTGCCCTGCACATTGAAAGGCGGGTGCGCCACGCGGCCCAGCACCTGTCCGCCGGTCCATGCACTGCCCTTGCGGATCTCATAGAGGACCGGCCGGAAGTCCGACACTTCATCCCATGAGAGCTGCGTGATGTTCGCGACGTAGCTGCTGCGCAGGTTCGTGATATTGGGCAGGGGAGATGAAAGCGCGAGGCCCTGCAGGGTGAAACTGTACGGCTCGACATCCTCAAGCAGCTCCTGCCCGCCGCCATAGATGTTAAACGACAGGAACTTGATGTAGAGCGTCGTCCCAATCCTGTCCTGCGTGTAGGGATACTTGAAGACGCTGGAGTCGATGCGCGCGAACTGCTCTCCCGCCTGGTGCGCCAGAATCGGGCTATCGTAAGCGCCGCGTATGAGGTAGCTGAGCGCGTAGAAGTTCTTGGTGAGCAGCGCGGCATTCTGATAGCTGAGCAGCTCGTAGGTATTGCCGGAGCCCAGATAGCAGAGCGTCGCGAGGTTCTGGGCATCGGCCTGTGAGGCATTTAAAAGCTGGCCGCCGCTGAGCGAAATGTCAGCCGACAGCGTGTTGGCCTGGTCGATAGTGAGACCGCTCGATGCCAGCGTAACCGCGGGCAAAGCCGCATCGACATAACCCTGCCGCGTCGGGCCCGTGGTTTTCCCGGCGAACTGGTAGCTATCGTTGTCCGTCGAAATCCAGATCTCGCAGCCGCCCCAGAAGGTGCCTCCGCTCACCCCAAGCCAGACTTCGAGATCCTCCGTAAGCTCCGCGGGAGGCTCGAACATCACCGGGACGTTAACCGCACCGGGATCGGCGTTGTAGTTGGCATTGAATCCCTGCCCCTGCTGGAAGCTGTATTGCGGAGCCGTACCGGTGCCCTGGAGATATTCTTCAGCAACTATCGACAGCGAGCCGTCGTCATTCTCGGTGATCTCGTTGATACGCACCCACTGCTCATTCAAGCCGAGGTTCACATCGGTGATCGCAACAATGTCCATCGGGTCGAGCAGCACATACCGCTGGTCGAGCGTGAACTGGTAGATATTGCGGATCGACTGCCGCTGCAGCTGGAGCTGCACCGATATCTGCGCGGCGTTGCCGTTGCAGAACATATGGAAGGAGCGCACCGAGTCCTGCCGCAGCCCGAAGGAATTGATCGCCGCGAGATTGTCCGCCTGGATGATGGCAGGGCTGTAGGCATTGCCCCGGTCGAGCCACTCCAGCTTTATCGAGTTGAACGCATCGGCCGGGCGAAGCCGGGTCATAAGCACGGGATCGTCATTGAATGACGCGCTCGCCGACGCTGTGAGGTTCTTGTTGGGCAGGAAATCGTCGTCTGTCAGGCTGTACAACGGGGATGCGGGCGGCGTGTAAGTGAAACCGTTCGCCGTGACCGCCTCATCGCCATACGGGACCAGCGTGAGGACGCCAGAAGACCAGACAAAGGCGCTGTTCGTCGCCTTGGCAATGTCGTCCAGCATCGAGGATGCCTGCTGCTGGGTGTCATAGCACGGCGATATCACGAGGCCCGTCGCAAGCGTGTATGCGTTATACGTCGTAAGGGCATCGACCCGGTCGGAGGGGAAGCCGATGCCGTAATGCGCGTTTGAAAGCAGGTCGGCCACGACTTTCGCGGGCGGGGCATCCGGCCCGATGCTCGCGTTGTAGCTGATATTCACCACCGCTCCGGCGTTGCCGCTGGAGAAGGAATAGGTTCCAGCGCTCACCACATATTGATTGGTGCCGGGGCTGGCGCTGACCTTCGTATAGACGTTGCCGTCCTGATCCGTGACCCCGACGTCCGAGATGAACTCCGGAGAGAAGCGGACGGTTATCGTCAGGGCGTTTGCCGTCGGAAGGGTATATTGCTCCCCCTGCACCGACTGCTGGACGGTTTGCGAAAAGAGCCCTGATACCTCGAAATTGAAGTTCGGCAGCGATGGGTTGTTGCCGAGCGAGAAGTTCGCCGCGGCGATGTAGGCGATGCCGCTGTACCCCAGCGCGATTGACTGCCCGTTGTTCGGGACGTAGCTGATGATGACGTTCGCGCCCGACTGCGCGCTATTGAAGGTGTAGGTGCCTCCGACCTGGGTATACTCCCCGGCAGAGGGACTGCCCGTAGCCTTCGTGAGCGGCGACCCGACGATGAAGGTCACTCCGGCGTCGGCGAATCCCTGCCCAAAAACGTTATCGATTTCGACCTGGCCGCTGGCGACCGTCGCGGAAATCGTGAAGGGCTGGGCGTTGACGCTGTAGCTGATCTGGACGGACTCGCCATCAAGCGCGGAGTTGAAGATATAGGTGACGCTGGAGGCGCTGACGATGTAGCTGTATTGGTTCGACGCCAGATCGGGCTGGAAGACGGTCGGAAAATACGTCAGAGACGACGAAGATGTGACAATGACGCCCTGGTCGTAGAGCAGCGGATTGCTGACCGACACCTGGTAAGGAGAACCCGGAACCACGTACGGCTCCGAATCGATCTGAGCATCCTGCCCTTGAAGAAGGTACGACCATGGGGCTTGCTGGTAGTCTCCCCGGAAGAACGACATGCCGAGGTCCGGCAGATCGCTTTGATTCTTATCTGCCCATACATCCCAGATGGAATTGAGAACGCCTTCGCCGAGCGCGAGCTGGAAGGACGCCGTGTAGGTGTACCCCGCCGAGCCGCCGCTTTTTCCACCGGCACCGGTGAGGCCGCCCTTGCCGCCAGCGCCCGAGGACTGCTGAGTCGCGGTGAAATCGCCGTACCAAATCAAGTTCGGCGCGACGCGCGTCATGCCATAGATGAGCGCGAGGGGCTTTCCCTGCACGGAGGTCTGGACCTGCAGGCCCGCGGCTGCGGTCTGCTGGGTGGCCGTCGATTTTCCGCCACCGATCAGACCGCGAAGAAACGACATTGCCTAGCCCCAAATTGAAAAAAACCTCACCGGGCGCAGCTTGCCCCTTTCCTCACCCATGAACTTAAGCCATTGCGCCGTCTCGGCATTCTCATATCGGCAGGATGATCCGACATAAGCATGCATGACCTGCGGCCACGCGATCACGATAGCGCCGTGGCTGAAACATCGGCCGAACTTCCAGAGCGCAATATCGCCGGGCTTAGGAGGGCCGGGAATTTCCTTCGTGTATTTGAGCAGGCCTTCGAGGTAGCGCTCGGCACTATGATGGAGGTGCCATTGCGGACTGTAGGTTGGGATTTCGATGCGCGGCACGAGCGCGGCTTCCTCGAAGATTCCGGCGAGCAGAGTTATACAATCTGCGCCCTGCCCTTTGACTCGCGCACCGGTGTGATAGGGTGTGCCGATCCATGAACGCGCGATGCGGATGGCGCGCTGGCGCTCTATGTCGCTCATACGGCGGTTGAAGGATTTGGTATGTTGGGCTCGCCTCTGTAGTTCACGGCGTTTGAAAACTTGGAACTACAGGTACTTAAGAGCTTGTTGCAGCCCGGATAAATCGTGAACGTATCACCCGGCGCTGGCGCGCTTGGAAATGGAGAAATCACGCTCGCCATCCCCGGAGCCCCGGGCGTGTAGCTTTGCACCGAACCCGAGAAGCCCTGATTCGCTCCGCTGGTGAACGTCAGCTGCCCGAGGCTGAAATACCCCGCAGGCTGCGAGAGATTCGCGTTGATGACGCTGGCCGTCGAGCCGGAAGCCACGGTTCCCGATACCCCGAAGCTCGTCTGATTCAGCGTGCAGTTCGCATCGTAAAGCGTGTTCGAGCACGCCGACTGATAGAGGTTGCGGGGCATGTTCTGGTTGAGCAACTCGAGATGGCTGTTTACCGTGAATGTCGCCAGTGAGCGGCTCGCGTCGATCTCGGCCACGCGGCCCACGAACATGATCACCGTGCCCGCCGCCGTGTTGCCGTAGGTGGGCATGAATGCGCGGTAAAGCGTGAGTTCAGCGCCGTCGAAGCCGCCTTGGCGACAAAAGGACAGGAACGGTTCGCCGCCGATAGTCGCGCCACCGGGAATGCAATCGAATACGAGGCTATCGACCTCGACGCCGATCTTCCAGTGGCATTTTGCCTTGTTGTCCTTGCGGTCGAAGAAAGGGCCCGAGTTTGAGCCGGTGTGACCCGAGGACCAGGTGATGCCGTTCCAGATGATGTCCTTGTCGCCACCGCAATAGTAAAGGTTGGTTTCGGCTACGGAGCCATTGAAGATATCGAACTGATAAAGATCGGCGCTATAAAATTGCCGCGTTGCCAGCAGCGCTATCAATGCTGGGCTTGCTGGCTTCATAACCCTTTGATTCTTCTAATTCTTCACTGAGATGATCGAGAGCTTTTTCAGTTCGTACATTCCCCCCAGGAATTCGCTGAACGCATATTTGTCCATGTTGAACCGGCAGGGCCAGTAGTACGTGAAATCTGCGGTGATAGCCACGCCACTTCCAGGCGCGCTGTTGAATGTCAGAATGCCGGGCGCTGAGGAGCCCCAGTTCGATATCGAGTAAGAGCCGCCGCTCTGCGTGGTGCCGTTGAGCTTTACCGCGCTTACGTTATTGGGCGCGAGCACCGGCTCAATAAAACCGCTGAGGGTACGAAGGAGCTGAAACTGCGTGGTCGCGCCGTCACCAGTTCCAATCGACTGCCCGACAACGGCGTTGTCATCATCGGCAGTGTAAAGGAATGTATCCCACCGCCCGTAGCGGGCGTTTATGAAACCCAGAAGCTGTTGATATTCTGTGAACGCCGGTGCGCTGCGCAAGATGTTGTAGACCAGATCCCACTGGTAGCGCGGGTAGGTCTGATTGTTTATTCTCGTCTCTTTTCCTGATATCGCCGTCTGGATGGTGACATCGTCCATCATGGTGCGGCTGACGGGCCAAGCGACACCCAGCATGGTCGGAAGGACAGCGGTTGACATGCGGTCATCACATTAAAGTGGGTTGCATTGCGAGAAGGTAGCCGATGAGGAGGGACCAGAGATTGCCGCGCTGTTCGAGGCGTATTATATTAGCCGCTCCAATCTTTGCGCTAGTGCCTGTGGCCTGAGGACGCCCAGGCTGACCTTTCCGTGAGACGCCTATCTTGAGCCTAACGTCAAGTGGACGAGGCCCGTATTTCTTACCGAGTCTAGCCGCCCGCATTTTGGCTCGCGTCGCCTCTGAAAATGTACGTCCCTTCTGCGCGGCGCTCATTCTCGCCCGCACTTCAGGACGCGCCCGAGATTCGCGCAGTTGTCTCAGGTGTTCCGCTGATAGGGGCTTGCCTTTCTTTAAGATGCTTAATCGGGTCTTCGCCTCTTCTGAAAGCACCTTACCCATCTGGCTCGCGCTCATCTTCGCCCGAGTTTCTGCCGATGCCTTCCTTCCGGAAAAAGCTATCCTCATTTTCTCTATATGTGCCGCTGACTTTTTCTTGCCTTTATGTACGGCACTGATCTTGGCCTTCGCACTTGCAGGAAGCGGCCCATGTTTTCGGCCGAGGTTCGCTTGCCGAACCTTCTCACGCGCAGAATCCGTATGTTTTAGGCCTGATACCCCATCACCCCCATCAGTTATGTTGATTAGCTTGGTCCCTTTTGCACGGTACTCTGCAATCAATCGAATCTCTTCCATCAGGGCTTCGGCCTCAGAGGCACACGGCATAAATCTAATCTTGATGTTTGCTCTGCCATACTTCTTTACCGCTCTCGCATGCCAAATGGTCCTCTGTGATGGACCAAGGTGATTAGCTCGCCGCTCCGTCCCCTTCCCAACATAAAACACCCTGCCATCAGGCCTTGCATGCGTGTAAACGCCGTAAATCTTCTCTGCTTTCGGTGGCGACCTGTCCGCAACTTCGATGTTGCCAGGGGAAGCAATCGTGCTATTTTCCACATCAACCACGGCAAGCTACCACTTGTTGTTGGCCAGGAGCCCTGTTGGTGCTGATACACCGGCAGGGTTCCGTCATTTAGACGGGCAAATGACTCTTCAGTCAATATCGAAGTGTCATTGACCCAATTCAACCGAAGTGTTAATCATTTAGTAACTTCTCAACGAGGAATCCATGCGCTTCACGCCTGTTCTTCTGCTGCTTATACTTGCCGCGTGCAACTCTTTGGCAGATCATCTCGATAAGCCGGGAGTGACGACGGCCCAGAAGCAGGCCGATCAAGGTTATTGCCGGTATAAGGCAACACTGGCTACTGCAAGCGGTGGAACGGACATAGACCGGTTCAATGTCGAGGAGCAGTGCATGCTGCATGAGAAGGGCTACCAGCGCGTTGCGGGCAGAGAGGATTAATTCGCCCGCAGCGCGGGATTAAAATTACGCACCTGCCCGGACAAGGTCTGAGCGATTACGGATGCATTCGCTTTGAGGAACTGCGCGCCAGTCTGCGTATCAATCGCATTTATATTGATCGTATAGTTGCCGCCGCCACTTCCGCCCCCATAACTGGCGCTCCCGCCAAACCCAGCGCCATTGCGAATCTGGGCGGCTTGCGCCGCTGGAACGATCATCTCTCCAGCGTGAATTTGCGCGACCATATCACTTTGGACGTTCCAATTGCCGACGGCGAAGCTTGGCAGAATGCTCTTGATGAACATCGCTATCTTCAGGAGGTCCGTCGCAATAGTATTGGCTGCGGTTGCAAGGGTGTTTTCCGCCAGCGCCGCGATGTGGAGAAAGCCACTGGAAGCCGTCGTTGTCGTGTTGACGGATGTCGCCAGTGTTCCGGCAGTAGTCGCAACCGTGGAACTTCCAGTCGCTACCGTATCGCTGGCTGTGGCCACGGTATTGCCTGTGGTCGCCACGGTGCCAGCGGTATGCGCCGCCGTGTTTATGCCCATGACTGCGGCGAGCTTCGTCATCGCCGCATTCAGTACGCTATTTTGCTGCGTTCCGCCGAGAGCGGTGGGGACCTGCTCTCCAATAGCCTTCGTAACGGTATCTCCAGCCCCGAATAGGCCCTTCGACGCCTCGAAGGCCGACCAGCGAAGCGTGAGTTTTGCGATATCCTCCAGCATGGAGGTCACCATGTCGCCAAAGAGGCGCGCAGTGGCTTGGCTAAACGTCTGGATTCCTTGTAAAACACCTTGTAATGCGCCGTCCATCGCACGATCAATCGATGAAAACATCGACTTGTACGACTCTTCCAGCTTCTTCAGATCTGCTGCCTGTGCTTGGGCGCTCTGCGCGTTAAGCCGTGCGAGTTCATTGGCGTATTGCTTGGCCACGATGAGCTTTTTATTATTCAACTCCTCCCAGTCGGCCGAATCACGGTCATAGAGATCGCGTTCCTCAGTGATCTCACCCAGAACCACGTCCCGTTCTTGCCCCACCAGATTCATCAGGTCGGCAAGCTCGGCCTGCTTCGTCATTTGCCCCGAAGCGACCTTTGCATCATCGGCATCTTTTTTCGCGGCTACGTCGAGCCGGTAGAGCTCAAGGTTTCTCTGCAGATCGCTTTTTTCGATAGCGATTTCATTTTTCTCTGCGCTACCGTCTTCCTTGTTCGTCCCCAGCGCGCCACCGCCGCCCCTCTCGCCTGGCTTCTCACCGAGGTTGCCCCAGAAATTCGTGAGCGCGCCGGTCGCCTTCGCAATCTGGCCGACCAGATCCTGATATTGTCTGCCGTACTCCTGAATCGCGACACCGGCTTTTTTACTCGCCACCTCCATCTGGGCGTTGGCGATGTTCCACTCCGATGAAACTTCGGATAGTTGGCCGTCGCGAACATCCTCGATCGTGCGCCCGAGCGCCTGCCAGGCAATCTTCACCTTTTCCAAATTGGCGACAGATTCAGCGCCAAAGTCTTCTATCTGCTCTATAACCTTCGCTATTACGACAAGAACGCTGCCTTCAATAATGCTGACGAGGTCAGCAAACTTTCCTATCACCCAGTTAATCGCTTCGATCAAGCCGGTCAATGCGGTCACGACCAAATCGATAGCAGGCTTCAACGTTCTTACCAATTGCACACCAGTGCCTTGCAGCGCAGTTTCGAGTTCAATCAGGCTTTCGTGGGTTTTAGCGAAGGCGCCGGCCTGTGCGTCATTGAGGTATGAACCAGTCTGCTTGAAAGCCTCCCCGAACTCTTTCAACCCGTCACTGCCCGACTTCAGGGCGGGCAGCATCTGCGCGAATCCCCGCGATCCGACCTCGGTCGCGGCGCCTGCCGCAAGAATCGGGTCTTTCAGGTTGTGAAAACCGTCGGCGATTTTCTGGATGATTTCGTAAGGCGATTTTTCCTTCAGGTCCGCCATCGTGACGCCGAGCGTCTGAAACGCCTGCACCGCCTGCCCGCTGCCGCCGCGCGCAAGCGCAATGTTGCGCTCCAGCCTGTCGATGACGATGCCGAGGTTGCCGGTTTCCGTTCCGGTCACCTTCATCGCATATTGAAGCGTCTGAAATTCCTCGGCGCTCAGCCCGGTCATCTCCGTAGCGCGGAGAATCTGTTCTCCAATGCCGGTGATGTGATCGACAAACTCAGCGCCCTTATCGATGGCGAAGGCCGCGAGCAACGCTTCTTTCATCTCCCCGAACGACGAGACGACGGAATTTATCGGGGCCGAAATGGTGCTGATCTGGGCTTTGACTGCCTCTACCCCGGCAATGAGGCCTTCAATTTGTGCGCCGAAGCGAACTTGGACGTCGTCCGCCATTTCCTATTCCTCAATATCTGGCATGGTTGCGAATCCCGGCAGCTGAGCGGGGCCGGGTGGCACGTCAGGCGTATCCTTTATCCCCAGATAGGCCTTGACCATCAGCGGCAGGGGCGGATTGCGTTTCCACTCCGCATACATGGCCTCAAGGCGGGGAACGGTCAGCGTCTCGTCGACGTAGTCCCACGTCCAGCCCGTCAGGTGGCAGACGTTTGCAATGATTCTGTCCCAGTCTGGGGGCTCACCGCCCCCGTCGCTTCCCCCGGCTCACCTCGCTTGAAGATGCCGGTTTGCTGAGCGATTATCGGGAATGCCGCCACAAGCTCGGGAAGGGTAATGGGGAGGTCAAGGAACTGGTCTTTCGTCGTCTCCGGCCGCGCGCGGCGGATGGCATGCAGTGCAATGTCCTGCAGGGCGTCATATTCTTTGGTCCCGAGCTTCGCCATGCCCGCAGCCTTATTGACCTGCAATTCGGCGAACAGAGGCAGCAGGTTCAGGATGAGCGGGTCGATGACGCGGTTCTGGCGCGCAGCCATGAGGGGTATGGGCCAGTCTTTACCGCCAAGGCTCACTTTGGGCGCGTCTTCGAAGTCGGTCATGCGGAATCTCCGTTCCAGGATTAAGGTTTCGCCCGCTCTAAGGCGGCGGGCAGGCCATTGGCGAGAAAGGCACGAAAGACCGCAACATCATCGGGCGAGTCGGCCCGTGCGGCGTATGTGGCGTCGAAGGCGGCCTTCTGATTCGTATGGTGATGATGAATAGTTCTAACGTCCGGCAGGTAGACTCCGCGCCCGAGCTTCGCGGCGATGATGTTCCACACGCCGTCGATACAGGACCGCTTCAGGCCTGGTGCAACCCACCACCCGAGCTTGCGCAGAAGATCGCCCCCTATAAAAGGATGCGAGCCCATATTCTCGATGCCGTCATAACCCCATGCCACCTTGTCCGGCAGGCAGGCATCCCGCAGCTTTACGTCCCAACCGGGCGTCTCGGGAACCACGTCATCCGCCGTCGCGGCATAGTAGGGGTCATTTGGATGCTCAGCGAAGAGCTGGTTGAGAATCTCACCCGGCTTCGTTCCGGCTGCGACGACAATCCGCCTCCATCTGCCAGGCAATTCCAACCCATCGTAGCGATGAGCATCCGCGCCATCCAAAACAATCCAGCACGGAAGTGTGCCGCCGGTTGCACGATATGCCTCGATGAAGCGCCGCGCCTTCTCCGGCCGCCCCATCGTAGGCAGGAGCAGCATTACCCGACAGAGGGTTTGTAGCTCGGCAACGGCTTCATGGCATAGAGGTAATCCGAATTCCTCACGGTTCCGTCGTTCTTGATATCCAGCGATTCGTGCAGGACATCCTTATACCGCGGATCTCTGTCCAGATTCAGCTTCGGCAGTATCGACAGCACGGTGATGCGCTGCCTGCGTATCTCCGCGATGGAATCGCCGATGATAGGTGGTTCCATCCGCTCAAGCCTGCGGCTCCTGATTTTACGCAGGATGAACCGGAATATCTGCATGATGTCCGGCACGCTTTTATGAAACTGCTCCGCCACCTTCCAGTCCGGAACGCCGTTCATCAGGTTTGTGAAGATCAGGACGCGCTCATCCCTGAGGCGGGCCTCGATAATCGCTTTCTGGCGCGCCAGCTCCTCGGGAGAAATATCAGGCATAACCTTAGCTGGTGACGGGCACGCTGATCGTTCCGAGCACCCCGGCCGCATTGCAGACCGCGCTGAATCCCAATTCGGGCATGGAGAAATCGCCTATCTTGAAGTCGGCGATCTTAAGGTCCGTGGGGATGCAGGCGTTGAGGATGAAGTTGGTCTGGAGCCCGTTGTAACCCGCGCCAAATACGGTCTGGAACGAGTTTGCCGCGCCCGCCTGCGTATTGCTGATGGTCACGCTGTCGCCCGCGGTCGATACCGTGTAGGTGTAGGACACATAGACAGACACGCCGGAATCTGCGGAGTTGAAGGTGTAGGTGCCAGCGGAAACCGAATACTGGCCCTGTGTCGGCGAAGAAGCGACTAGGGTGAGCGGAATGCCCGTGGTCGCATACACCACGCCGAGGTCGAGAACCTGAGTCGTATGGTTCGTTGTCTGATACGTGAATGGGCTGGTGCCGACAGTGCCCGCCTCGTTGAGGGCCACAAGCGTCTGGCCTGCGACCATTAGCGAGTTATTGGGAGCCCCAACGAAATCCCTGATATATCGGCCCTGATAATCGGCGAACTTGAGCTTGCCCTCGGTCTTTATCTGTGACCGCCCAACCGCAACGGGAAAAATGTTTTGTCCAAAGAGATCTTTCGTCGTGCTCTTGAAATCTAGCGAAGCGCTCTGGAGAATCTTGAATTGCGTGGGAGTCGGCACAGTGTCGCCGTCGATCTGGAACGCCCAGCCAGAGTTAAAGCCAAGGCCGGGAGGATTATTAGCCGTCATGAGGGATACTCCTTAAAAAGGAAGAAGGGTTAAACCGTCGCGAGGATTTTCACCGGAATGACCGCGATTCCGTCGCCGTCGATGTCGCCGGGGTCTTTCATAATTTTGCCGTCGATGTAGCAATGCGACACCAGGCCGCCAAGCGTCTGCCTGCGCGTCACGATGCTGGGCTTAAGGGCTGCGTCTACCGCGTCGACCAGCGGGTTGAGGATCGAGATTGGTATCACGCCGCTGTCATTGCCGGGTGCTGTGTAGATGTACAGATCGACGTTCATTTCGACGCGTTGCGTGTACTGCTGGCCCAGCGTGTAGGTGTCATCCCGCTCATACTGGAAGATGGCCGGGCGCTCCGAAGCGGGAACATCCGTCCAGAGCCGGAGGCGGCGCGATGCCGTGATGAAGGACGCGGACCCGGACACGAGCGCAAACAGCGCCTGCATTATTTGCTCGCGTGTGGCCGCCATCTATTTCGTCCCCTGGCTCACCGCCTGTTCATAGCTCGCCTGAATTTCCGGCGTCATTTCCTTGAAGGCCTCGCCCATGTAATGTGCGCCCTTGATGTTCGAGCCGGGATGATGCACCCGTTTGAAGAAGACAGCCTTTCCACCCATGTTGAACATGAGGGCCTTGCCGTTCTTCGCTTCGATGATATGGGCTTTCGTTTGACCGCCGAACTCCTGGATGGCCGCATAGGGCAGCCCGCTCGAAAACACGCGCCCGGCAACTTCGTTTGTCCCGTTCGTGACCTGCTCGAAGATGCTGCGCACCAACTTACCGGTCTGAATCTTCAGCAGCCGGTTCGTCAGGTTTTGCTGGACCTTACTCTTAAGCTTTTCGGCGAGGGCATAGGTGGTCTTCAGCAATCGCGCGCGGAGCTTATCCGGCATCGCCGCAAGCCGCGCCATGATGACACGGTCATCAACTGCGATTGAGATCACCGGAACTCTCCGTTAGACGAGGATGACGCGCCGGTACGGCTGCAACAGCGTCGTAATGAAATCCGGCATGTTCTTCTGGCTGAACGATACTGTCTCCTGCCCGCCGAGGCTCTTACTCACCTGGCCAATGCGGTCTTTGTACTTGTAGCGCTCACTGACCATCTCGATACAGGCCTGCTCGATGTCGGCGGGGATGTAGCTGTAGGAGATGAGCACCGAGGCGTTCGCGTCGGCCGCGGCGAATTGGTAGAAGGCGTTCGTCGACGTCGGCGCGATATATTGGCCGACCGAAGGAGCGCTCGCCACAGGCGTCAATGGCGTGCCATTCGCATAGGTAACACCCTGATCGACAGCCCAGTTGCCGTTCGGAGCGTTTACTGTCACCTGATACGGCGTGGTTGGAACGGTCTGCGCCTCGTTCTGCACGACGAAACCGGCTGTGTAGGTCACCTCGACATTGCTGTATCCGCGCCAGAATTCATGGCCGCGCAGTGAGAGCGCCTGCGGCCTGCCGGGAGGAAAGCCGTCCCACGGGTCGAGGACGTATCCACAGCCGTAGCCGGTGAAAGGCGATGGTGCGGCTGGGATCGTCTGGTTCCCAATGAGCAGCGTCGCGATAGAAAGCACCGGCCAGTGCCGCAGAATTTGCTGCCGCTGGCCGACGCCGTCATAGACGTCGGTGAAGACGTACTCGAAGAGCGTCGGCCGCTGGAGGTAGGAGAGGATGAAGCGGCTTGCAGATGCGATCAGGCGGTTCAGCAGCGTGTCATCGCTGGAGGTGGTGACACCCGCCCACGCTTTGACGTTCGCCAGCGTAGTGAGCTGATTACTTGCCGTCACCGCCCTTCGCGCCACCCGCGTCCTCTGCGTCGCCGGGTTTCTTCTTGTCACCGCCCTTCGCGCCACCCGCGTCCTTGGCCAGCGGCTTGGGAGCGGGTTTCGAGGCAATGGCCGTGAAGCCATGCGCCTTCGCCTGTGTCGTGAATTCAGCCGGGATGGCGATGATGCCGTCCTCATCGGATTCGACGGCCACATGGGCGTGGGTGAAGGCAGCGGGTCCTTTCGAGACGTGCTGCATGGTAATCAGGTTTTCAGCCATAGGAACTCCTTGGGTCAGCGATGAATCTGTGCGTGCCCACCCCCGAAGAGATGGGCACTGACAGGCACGTCGTTAACTACTTGTTAACCATTGGCGATGTTCGTAATGATCCCGAGGCCGAAAGTTGCATAGACCGCGAGTGTCGTCTCGGCATACACGCCGTACTCGCGCTTGCGGGTGCGGGGCGGCCAGTCAATGCGGTAGTAATCCTTGCGCGCGATGACCTCCGCGACGTTCGGGACCTCATTGTTCTGATACCAGGCGGGCAGCTCCTTGGTCCAGGCAACGATGGTGCCGGGCGGAACGTTCGGATGCACCCGGATCGGCATCTTTACGCCGCCAGTGCTGCCGTCGTCCGCATTGGCGCCGCCGAAGGGATTGAAGTACCATTCGATGACACCGCTTGCGATGGGAGATGCCATGCCGCCGTTTGCCGGGGCGTCGTAGCGCAGCAGCGAGCTCGTACCAGTTCCCAGCACCTTATTGGTGATGTTGATGAGCTCCTGGCTGTTGACGTAGAGAACCGAGGGACTGAGGCGGTAGTTGTCCCACATGCTGCGAAGCATGTTGTCGATCTCAACCACCGAGCCGCGGCCCGACGCAGTAAGCGGCGTGCCCGTGCCGGCAGTGCCGGTGGCCATGATGTTGACGTAGGCGAGGTTGTTCGTATTGAACGCCTGTGTCATCAGGCCGTCGTAGGCCAGGCCGGGGTTGGACGAGCTGTCGGCGGTTACGGCGGTAGCAGCCTGACGGCCAGCGGTAAGCGGAGCCGCGAAGGTCGTGCTGTTGATGTTGGTGATCGCCTGCAGCGTCTCGCTGCCGACCGCACCAACGAACCACGCATAAGCAACCGCGCCCTGGATTGCGGGAACGGTAGCGGAAAGCGTCTGGCCGAGGGTTATGGCCTGAGTGGTGCTGGCGGATTTATTGGAAGAGCCGCCGTTCAGCACGAAGGTTCCGCCGTCAGCACCGGTGATGGTCTTGGTGGTTGCAACGCCAGCCGCCAGAGTCGCATTGCGCCAGCCCTCATAGGTCAGTGCCACTGCGATTACGGAGTACGTCAGGGCAGGAAGCGTTGCGCCAGAACCCGCAGCAGCGAGGGTAGGAGCCGTGGGAGTGCCGAGCTGGACACCGCCGCCGTTGCCACCCAGAAGAGCGGACTCTTCCTTGAGCATCATTTTCTGCAGCGTGCGCAAGCTGTCGGTGGACTCGACGTTCTCGAAGCCTTCGCCGGCAGAGATGGCCTCGTAGGTCGCGTAGTCTTCTTCACCCAGCGTCATGTAGGTGGAAGACTTGAGCGTTGCGCTGTAGGACATCGTGCCCGAGCGCTGGCCCTCCGGGACCCAGCCCATCGCGTCGTAACCGGAGCCAGTGATTGCCGCGATCTGCTTCCACTTCGCGGAGTCGCCGTACCCGATCGGGCGGCCGACGCGCGGAATGGCGTTGCGCAGGGGAGTGATTACCGGGTACAGGTTCTTTGCGGGAGCCTGCAGGTCGTAATAGACCAAGCCGGTACTGACGGTGACGCCCTTTGCAAGGGCCTCCTCTTTCGTCATTTTGTTGGCGAGTGCCTGGCGCGTAAGCGCGAGGGTTTCCGCCGTGGGACTGAGCATAAAAAGCCTCAAAAATTGAATTGGTTAATGGGAATAGGGAGGGATAGCTACAGGCGCTGCAATTCCTGAGGGTTGGCCATCGCGAGCTTCATCAGTTCGCGCGACTTCTCCACAGGACTCATTTTCGCCAGCTTCGCCTGATACTCAGCCTCGGTTTCGCCACCGGCATCACCGTTATCCTGAGCTTTGGAAATCGTCCTCACATTGCCCTTGGGCGCAGCAGGCTGCGATTCCAGGTGTTCAATTCTCGAAACGAATTCCGCATTCTGCTTCTGAAGGCCTTCAATCAGGGGGATGGCCTTCTCAAGTCGTTCATAGGTGCTGGTCAGGACCTTCGCTGTCGCAGCGCCGTTATCCCGCTCAGCCTGAAGCGCATCGAGCAGCTTGCTCATTTTCGCGGCGCTCTTGTTTGCGGTGTCGTCTTCGCCTTCGTAGCGGTCGCCTTTGGCACCGAGATCGATGGCGGTATTCTTCGCCTCTCCTGACGCCTTGTGCATGTCGGTGCATTTCTCGGCCATTGCTCCGAAGCATTTCACGACATCAGCCGCATGGTCATGCAGCGCCTGCACGCGCTCCGCATCGGCCTTGCTATGACGAGCACCGGCTTTTTCAAGCGCTTCGGCGAATTTGACCAGCTGAGCACCGAACTCGGAATCCTTCTTGCTGTCCGACTTCACCAGCGGCTCGGCCTTGGCGCGCGCGGCCTTCGCGATCGCTTCGGGATGACCGGCGGGAAGACCGGCGGCCATTTCGAGGATCTCGACATCGTCGTCGTCACCTTCGGTCAATTCCTCGGTCTCTTCCTGCACGAGGGTCACCAGCAACTCGCACATTTCGGAGACGAGCGACTTGAGCTTCGCGGGCAACTCGCTATCGGTGTCGCCCTCGAAATACTGCTCCATTGCCACGCAGCCCTTGAACTGGTTCAACTCATCGAGCATGCGCGCGAGCCAGCCCACCTGATGCAGGCCCTTTTCGAGCTTGCCGGTCGGTGTCGCTTTTTCCTTCTTATCCTTCTTTATCCAGCCGTCAGGCAGCGCGTCCTCAGCGCCGATAGCCTTTGCCCGGGCGATGATATGGGCTTTTACGTCCGGTTTCGATCCTGCGCGGCCCCAATCTTTGACGGCGTCCTCGACATCCTTCTTCGTTTTGATTGGGAACTCGCCGCCGGCCATGGCCTCACCTTTGTCGGCCATTTCCTTGCGCTCCTTATCGGAGTAATCCTTTTTGCCGAGCGTGGCAGCCGCATCAGCTTGCTCTTTGGCCTTCTTCGCCAGTTCGTCCGCAGCGGCCTTGTCGGCCTCCTCTTTTTCCTTGGCCTTCGCCGCCATCTCGGCGTCGTCCTTTTCGGCCTTCTCCTTGGCCTTTTTCTCGCGGCGCTCCTTCTTTTTGGCCTTGGCGTCCTCGTCGTCGCCTTCGGCGTCTTCGTCCTCATCCTCGGCGGGCGTCTTGGCACCTTTCAGCAGGGCGTCCATCTGGGCGAGGCCAGGCGCGAGCTCGGCCTGTTTTTCGAGGTGTAATTCGTGGATCTCCGCTTCCCGCTTCGTGGCGTGGCGGGAGCCGTCGGTCGGGGCGATCCACGCGTTATCCTGCACAGGCGCGGTCTTGGGCTTCACCGGCTTGCCGTCCTTTACCAGCACGACCTTCGCGGCTTCATCGGCCGCGGCTTTCACGAGAGCCTTCTGGTCATCGGTGGCCTCACCTTTGGCATCAGCTTCCTGCGCGGCTCTCAGCAGCTCGGCGGTTTCTTTTGCCAGCAACGTTTTCTGCTCATCCGTCGCGGTGCCTTTTGCCAGCGCCTCTTTGGCGGCAGCGAGTGCCTTGGGGTCCATAGAATCCTCTTTGTGTGAATGGGTGATGAATTTGCGCATTTCGCGCGAGCCGTCGGCTTTGATGTATTCGAAGGTCGCGGTGGGGACGCAGGGGTTATCGACGAGCGAGATTTCGCTCAGTTCGGGCGTGAAGCGCCAGAGGCTGGGATTGTCTTTGTCCTGCCAACGCTTGGTATACGATCCCCCGATTGAAAACCCGGTGTAAACGCCTTCGACGACCTTTTCCCATTCGGCGTCGTCGATGATCTTCGCCGCGCCCTCAATGCGCTTGTTCTCGTCGTCGTAGACAATATCGGTGAACTTACCAGCAGCGATCTTGTCGTGCATCGCGCGCACGTTGCCGAGGGACTTGCCCTTCGTGGCCGCCTTAATCTCATCGGACCAGGCCTGCACCGCGGGCTTACCGCTGGCGTAATCAAAAATTTCGCCGCTTTTGTCAGGCGTCTCCGCCGTCAACGTCCCATACACAAGGCGCTTCGCGGCATCGACTTTCCCAATGGGAACGAATAGCCGAAGCTCGGACATGGGTGGTGCTCAAGATAGGGGTGAAAAATGGGCCGTCCGGTTAAGAGCGGCCAGTGACCAAACAATGGGTGGTCGTTAGTGTCTTGTTGCTGTTGCGACGTTCAGGGCGCAAAGGTCGATGAACTGCCGGGCATCCTTATCGCCGTTGCGTGCCGCATCGACGATGCCGTTCATCAGCATGACGCGCTGCACAGCCACGAGGCCATTCGGCACCGTGCCGTTGAGGAGGCTGATGGCTTGGAGTATCGTCATTCGTCGTCATCCTCTTCCTTGTCATCCTCGACCACGGATTCTGTGTGACACAGGCAATTAATGTGAGCGATTTCAGCATCATCGCCACTTGGGAAGGAATCTGAAACGTCTATTTCGCCCGCGTTTTCATTTTCTTCGCAGATAGGACACGGATCAGAATCGCACACCCAGACCTTCTTCAACTTCACGCCCGCGGCTTTGGCTTCCTTGTAACCGGCAAGCCCCCCCTGCCCGTTCGCCATCGCGACTTCGGTATCAGCGATTAGCGTGGCGCGCGACTCGCTGAAGATATCCGAGTCCATGATGGAATCGATGATGTCTTCCCGCATCGCACCCGCGGCGATACCGTCGGCGATCTTCCGGCGGAGCATGTCGCGCGTGGATTCGTCGATCTGGGTGACCAGATCAGCGCTGCGGTCTTTGGCGTAATCTGCCGCGCGCGTATTTGCGTGGCTGAAGAAATCTGTATCCTCGGAGATCCCAAGCGATAGCAACTCATCACCGGCTCGATCCGCCGCCACGTCCTCCAGCCACGGATGCACTGCCGAGAGGCCCGTCAGCAGATTGAGGTCGAGTTCGCTTACGATTCCATCCGACTGGTCGTCGGCATCATCGGCCTTGGCGAGCTTGCCCAGCGCTGTATTAAGCTGCCGGGCTACCGAACTGGCGGTTTTCGCCAAAACCTTCCCAGCGAGCCTCTTTATGGCCGCGCGGGACTTTAATGCCTGCGCCCGGTCATGAGGAGATATGGGTTGGGCTTTTTTTTTAAGTTGGCAGGAGCTGCTTTCTTCGCGTCGTCCGTATCCTTACTAGGAGGCGCATCGCCCCCACCGTGTTTCGGGTCGTTTTGATTACCGTTCGACTGCGCTCCGTTCTGCCCAGCTTTGGCGCGCGCCTCCGCAGCTGCCTGCATTGCTTGCGTCTGAGCGTCGGCATCTGCCTGCTGCTCTTCGGGAGTTTTCGGTGCGACGAACCCGGTCGCTGTGAGCGGCATTGCCACAGCGGCAGCGCCACCGAGCGGCACTAAGCCGATATTCTCACGCGTCTCATCGACCGACATTATTCCGGCCTGGACGTAGATCTGGTTGATCTGGGCCGCCTGCAGCGGGTCCTGTTCTCGGTCATCAACGTAAGCGAACTCGAGATCGGAGGAATCAAAATCTACGGCGATTACGCGGTTTACGTTCTTGCGCATCCATTTCTGGAGCGGTGCCAAGCCCTCTTCCAGCGCGGCATCATGCGATGATTCCGCCGTCGCCCTGTTCATCTGCTTGATGAACGGCGTCGGCGCAAGGGAAAACACGTAGCAGATGATGCGCGCCAGCCACTCGTCGTATTCGTCTTTGAGCTGCGGGGCTTTCGTCTCCTGGTACTTGAACTCACCGGGCATGAACTTCAGGCGGCGCCGCATGGCGAGGTTGCCCGCCATCATGGCGTCGAAATTCTTCTGGAAGGCGATGATCTGCTCGCTATTCCATTCCTTCGGCAGTCCCAAGAATGCGTCGGGCTGGCTGCCTTCCTTGTAATATTCAAGTTGGAACAGCGCCCGGCGGATCAGCGTATTCACAGTCAGGATGACCTGCTCGACGTGCGAGCGGCCATAGACCTTATGGCTGCGGGGATTGTGCATCCAATACAGCAGCTCGTCGCTGGTGTAGTTGGTCGCCGGCATGCCCTTGATGATTTGCTGGTAGGCCGGATCGGGCGGAAGCGGCCTGCGGCCGGAGTCGTCAATCAGAATCTTGATGCTCGCGCCGTCGATGATTTCGAGTCCGTAGAGACGCCCCTTGCGGTCCTTGCGCTTGTAGAGGCACGGCGCATCGATGACGAACATGTCGTCGAGGAGCTGGCGCTGCCACTGCTCCCAGCTGTTGATCTTGTCGGGGTACTGGAGGAAATCGGTGATGGCGTCGATGCGCTTCTGCTGCTCTGCCGTTGCGGTCGTACGCTTGTTGTTGTCGTCCGCCTTGATGCGGATATTCCATTCCAGCGCTTCCATCTGGTCCTTGCGGGTTTCGATGGCAGAGCTGAGGATGTCGCAGTTATCGGCGAGGCCGCGCAAATCCTGGAAGGATATCGGCTCGCCCGCGCGCGGCGTATAGGTCGTATTGACGTAGGTCGGGTAGTCGAACTGGCGGCCCCGGACTTCCGGAGGAGCCTGGGGAGTGAGCGGCTGGCCTGCGGGGAACCATCCGTCGGCGTTTCCAGTGATGACGTATCGTGCCGCACGCGTCACGCGCGCAACGACGCCGGGGGAGATCGGCGTAACCTTTCCTCCCTCCGGCATTGCAAACTCTCGCTACTGGCCTCAGTTTTACACGTAGGCGTCGCCGAACAAATATACGTCTGCCGTTGCTGCGCTGCCCTGCGCGGTGCTCAGCGCCAGATAAAGCTGGCTGGCCGCCGCAAGAGGCGTGACGCCGGGAGTTGTGGCGATGGTAAGGTCGAGCGCCAGCGTTGCGCCGGTCAGCGCGCTATAGGCCTGACCCGATGCCACATAGGCCGTACCGCCCTTGCTTACAGCGGTGTAGATGCCGCCCGCTGCCGTCGTGAGCGAGACGCTGGCGTTTTTCACCGTTACCTTGGTCAGACGGAATTTGTTGAGCGCCGTCCAGCCCGTCATGTTGATGGCCTGGTCGGTCGTGACGTTCATGTTCGCGCCGATAAGGCGACCCACGAGCACGCCGGACGAAACCTGCGGCAACCACACCGCCGCTCCGGTCGCAGCGGACTGGCAGCGCCACATCAGGCCGGTCGTGGTGTTGAACCATTCCGAACCGATGCCGAAGTCCTGGGTGTTGTCGTTGCTGATACTGGGATCGACGGTCTGGCTGAACGTGCTGCGCACGCCGGACTGGCCCAGCGGGATGCAGCCTCCTTTATAGAGGTCGCCGACATCGGCCAGGGCGATTCCAGTGATGAAGCCATAAGCATCGGCGGTATACGTGGTACTGGACGCGCATTGCTGGGTAAATCCGGCCTTGGCCGCGGGGGCGAGCATCGAATAGGTGGTCATAAGAACTCCTGTGATGGGTTAAGGGTGTTTGGCTTTCTCTGCGGCTTTCTGCGCTTCGACGGCCTGCGACTCGGCGTAGGCGAGCCAGCCAGCGCCGGGCAGCGGAATTGTCTTTCTGCGCACCGCGAGGGCGAGACCGCATACGCAGTCATCGTGAAATCCTTCCGGGGCGCTATAACGTACTCCGGTGCGCGTATATTCGTATTCGAACTGTTCAAGCTCGGAGACAATGACGCCAGCCGGGTAGCCGACGTGCTTTTGCTGTATCGCGACCGCCAGCCCTTCCATGAGCTGCTGTTTGCTCAGCTGCGAGAACTTGAAGCCTTCGAAATTGTTGCCGCCGTTTGCCTGGAGAGCCTCAAGCACCGGGTCACCGACTCCGGTACTGTCCACAAGCGCCGGGACATTGCCGGTAACATTCCTTATGTAGGAAATCGTGTCCTGCCAAGGCTTTTGGAAACGTTCGAACCGGCAAGTGTCGCTGTTCCTGTCGAGGCCGATTCCGACGCACCAGTCGTAGGATTTTGCTAAATCCCAGCCCCAGGAGACTGCGGGTAAGGTCGAAAGCGGCTTAACGCACGCCTGAATCGCTGCGATGCCGAACGGGTTGCCGCCATCATCTGAAGGCTCGGCAAGGTAAAGCTCCCGGAAGACATTCTCCGGCAACTCCCGCTTCGCGGATTCGATTTCCTCCGCCGCCAGGACGCCACCCTCGACCGCGTCATATGCGGTGAGTTTGTGGTACTCCATTGTCGGATCGCCCGCCTGGGCTTTTCGGCAGAGGCGGTAGAACCAGTTCTTACGTCCCTTGACGTTGCCTATGGCCCTGAGCGCACCGCGCGTCGCGGTAAGCGTGCTTCGGATCGCAGTATAAGCTTCCTCGCGCAGCCTGCTCGCTTCGTCGATGACGACATCGTAAACGTCGTCGCCGTAGAGGTTGTCGGGCTTTTCGCCGGACTTGAACCAGATATTTGCGCCGTTGATGAACGAGAGGCGAAGCTTCGTATCGTGCGCATCAAATATGCCCTTCGGAAGGCCATGCTTCATGCGCGTGTAGGCAATTTCCGCCTGACCGTATACAGGAGCGACCCACCAGCGGTTCTGATTCGGCTTGGATCCGATAAGGGTCTTTTCCAGAATCCACGCCATGTTTCCGACGGTCTTGCCGGCCTTGGTACTCGCTTCTATGAAACCGTATCGCTTGTCATGGAAGATGGCGGCGAGTTGCTTGGGATACAGCGGCGGCCGTTGGTACTGGATGTTCATGCATCGGGCGTCTTCTGGCCGATGTTGAGCGTGAATATCGGTATGGGCTTATCGTCTTTGGTGCTGTGTTCCTGCTGAATCTTCTCGCCGTACTTCTTCGGAAGAAGCTTCGAGGCAATCCATTTGCGGGCGTCAACCCGCAGTTTCGCCCGATGAACGTTGTCAATTAGGACGACGGGCTTGCCGCTCGCGCCCTCTTCGGTATCTTCCGACTTGAAGCCGAAATCACCCTCGTCATCATCGGCAATATCGATGATCTGATCGACGTAAACCTGAGCCTGAGCCTCGCGCGCGATCGCGTATTGCTCAAGGAATGCGTCGAATGGCTTTGTCTTCGCCGCGCCTTTCGCCAACCAATACATCACCGTCGATACTCGCGGCATGCTATCGATTGAGCAAATCTTCCGCAGACTCTGTCCTTCGGCCAGCAGCGAACAGATCAACTCGCCGAGTTCGGAGCTGAACTTCACCAGCTTCTTCGGCGCTTTCCTACCCATAAACTCGAACGTCAGTTGAAAATGAAAATCCCCGCTCACCCGCGGGGCATGTTTAGTGGGGACGATTACTCAGGGTTTTCTCACCCCGCGCACGCGTCCTTGCGGATTGTGCCGTCCCCGTGAAAATTGCTATTGAGTCGTATTACGCGACGGATGCAGCTTACGCCACGCGCGGAACTTCTCCTCATACGCCAGCTGCTTCACCGCATTCTCCGCCAGCCATTCCGGCGTTACGGCAACACGGAGGACAGGCTTCGACATCGCGGCCTCAATACGGGCCGCCTGGCACGAACCGGCGTCGATTTCGGTGGGAAAAGATACGGTTGAAGATCGGAAGGCCAAGCGTTTCTGCGAATTCATGCGCTCCAAACGCTAGAGACAAAAAGGGCGTGTCAACGATTTGCAATTTACACGAATATTAGAAAAACGCAAGCCCAAAAGCGTGGCCTCCTTATTCTTCCTACTCTGGGGTAGAATTCGACCATGGCCAGAAATGCAGATCTGTCGGTAGCGGAGCGTTGTTACAGCGCATGCAAACTCCTCGCCACGATTGATGAAAAGCTCAAGTCGCGGCTCCTCGGAGCGAAAATCACCCTTCTTCCGCTTGGCGAAACATCGCCGCCGCAATACCGCGAGCGACTTGTGCGGATCAACAAAGCCTTGGAGAATCTCGACGGAGTTCGGCGACCGGAATTGACTGCGATTGCCGAGGAAATCTTTGACCTGGCCTTCACTGTATATCGCGATACCATAACTACTGATTGACGAACTAATGAGCACCGCAACGGTTTTCTTCTCGTGGCAATCGGATAGGCCGACGAAGGAAGGGCGCAACCTCATAGAACGAGCGCTCAAGTCCGCTCTGGAACGAATTTCGAAGGAACTTACTATCGATGAGCGCCCTCACGAACTGGTTCTTGATAAGGACATTAAGGGGGTTCCCGGATCTCCGCCCATATTCGATACGATCCTTGGCAAGATCGATCGAGCCGCCATTTTCGTTCCTGACTTGACGTTCGTCGCTGAACGCAAGAATGGCGAGCCGACTCCGAACCCTAATGTGCTGATCGAATACGGGTATGCCCTTAAGAGTTTGGGGCACAGCAGGATTGTCCCCGTGATGAATACGGCGTACGGAAAACCCAACAGGGCAACGATGCCGTTCGACCTTGCGCATCACGCATTCCCGTCTCCATACGACGTACCAGATGGAGCGTCCGACGACGAACGAAAAGCCCAGCGCGAGCACCTCTCGAAAGTTCTCGAAATCGAGATTAGACAAATCCTCGCAGCCGAGACCTACAAGTCAAGCCTCGCGCCAGTTAAACCACGGGAGTACCGACGCCCGCTAGATGGTAGGGCGAGGTTCCGTGCCAAGGGGGAGCCAATCGGATTTTATAAGCATCCCATCGCCAGTCTGAACGGGAGGCCTGAATCTGAGGCATTACTGTCTGACGGAGCCGCCTTCTGGCTCAGGGTTATTCCTCAAACGCCCCCAACGGAGCCGTTTAATGTCATTGCTATCAGGAAACAGGTTAAAGATTTATCCACGCTGCCGCTGTATAACGGCTACACAAGCAGTTTTGACTTGCGAGGCGCGGATGGCGCGGGCCTAGCACCCGTTCTGGACTCTAATCTCGCGCCTGCGGTTGTCTTTATGTTTATTGATGGCGAATTGTGGCTGATAGACACCTTTCCCTTGCAGAACCTACCAAAGCTTATCCTGCTTGATGAGTCTGGTTTTTCGAACAGTCTGTTGCGAGGTGCCGAGTTCCTGCGTGATCGCTTTGGTATTCCAGGGCCTTTTCATTGGATTGCCGGATTTGAGGGTGTGCGAGGTCGCTCAATGGGCTTCTCCAACTTCGCGCGCCCGGTTGGTCCGTGTGCCAGCGATCTCATCGAGGTCGAGGGGGATTATCGCGTCGGCGAAGACCCACTCGCCGCCATGGAACCCTTTTTCGCCAAGGTGTGCGAACAATGCGGCATGCCACGTCCCCCGAAAAATACTACCGCTGCGAATTCGTGAGACGCGTTTTTATCGCCTCCCTCGCCTCCCCCAACGCCTTATCCAACTCCTCAAACGCGTTCTGAATATTCGGCCCGAGCCCGTAGAGCGCTGAGTATTCCGCCTCGCTGAAGAAGTTCCCATCGATATCCGGCTCGCTGAAGCACACGATTTTGATGAGACCCCAGAGGCCGCCGAACTTCGGGTTGCCGAGCTTCATCATCGCCCGGCTGGCCTCCGTGAACAGCGTCATGGCATCGATGCCACTATCGCCCTGCCCGAGGTCATTGTAGATGCGGCCGGACGTGCGGGAGAACGCGCAGTCCCGGATCGTCATGATGCGCTTGCCGCTGTCATGGTGGTGGGCCTCGATGATGCCCCGCCGCAGGCACTGGTCGAGCGGGTGACGGCTCTTCACGAGGATGGAGCCGTTATTGAATTCGACATGGCCCCGCTCCCGCTGGTGCTCGACATACGCCTTCACCTGCTTGGGTGCCAGCTGCTCCCTCATGTCGATGAATCCGGTATCCTCGACTGGCGCTGCCTGCATGGTGGTGTCTCCTTTTTTGTTGTTCATTAGCATTTCCCTGCGGTTAAAGGTAATTCCCCGTTTTGAACCATGCGCCGCCACATCGCCCGGTACTTCTCCACCTGCGCATCGAACCACTCACCCGCCAGACGCTCCGCCTCAAACGGCGAGGCATTGTCGAGCGTGCAGATGAGCTGGGGATCGCGAGTGAATTTGCGGAGGCAGGCGAGTTCGCCGTGCTGATGTTGATATCGATGCTGCCCGTCAGTCATCGGGACGACGGCGTAGGCCTCCTTGAAGCCAATTCCCGAACGCCCGGCGCGGCGGATATGGCACGCGAGGTTTCGCCACTCCCCGATGGTGGGGATCCATTCGGAAAATGACTTTCCGTCGAGGCAGGATGGGAGGGTTTGGACCCATTGGCGGAAGAGCGCATCAGACATTCCCAGCGCTCCATAATTCACTCCGCTCGGCGGTCCTCTTGCAAATCCCGATAAGCACGAACCATGCCGTCACGAAGCATGCAAAACCGCCGCATACCGCTAACGAGTACCCAGTCGCAATCAGGCCGTTGTAAACTTCTCGCCCGGTCAGCAGCCACAATGGCACCGCTCCAAAACTTAGGGTGGTGTCCAGCCCCCACCACAAGATTCTCAAAAGCTGCAAGACAGACATACAACTACCATTCGTTGAGGGTTAAATGCACGGTCACGGCAGGGAAGGTAAGTGCGAAAAGAACCCCACCGCCCGTGCTGCCCGCTGTTATTTTTCACGCCACCTGCGAGCTGGGCTGTCATGTGTTGGCCTCCAGGACGGTCTTGCCTTCAGGGTTGTAGACCGGGTGCTGCTTTCCCATCTTGAGATGCCAGGAGCGTTGCTCGGCGTCGTATTTGGCCTGTTCCTCCGGCGTGCGCGGCACCGCAGTCTCAACCGCCGCAGCAGCCTTAAGCCTCTGCGCGGGGATGTTTTCCTTCCGGTACCACGTCCGCCACTCCGCGCCCCATTCCTCGCTGGTCTTCAGCGCGGCATGCCCGACCTTCCGCCCCTGGTGGCCGCTGAATTTCGTCCAGATGTCCATGGCGATGTTTTCCGGCCAGCCCATCTCGCCCCGGCACACTGCCAGCCACTCCGCGGGAATTACAGGGTCGAGTCGCGAGCGGTCGAGAAAACTGAATCCCGATTCTGTGGGGGACACAGGGGGATTACTTATAGGGTTAGGGATAGGATTAGGGGTAGGGTTAGAGCTGGGTGGGTCGGAGGTCTCGATCCTTGGTGTTATGCCATTGTCTTTACTGGTTTCTGGCTTATTTTCGGCTGTCTTCCGGCCACCGTTCGCACCGCTTTCAATCTGCGCTCGCTTGGTGTTCAGCTCACGTTGGACACGTTTCTGGGTGATTTTGCCGGCTGAAAGTTGGATGAAGTCCATCTCAACAAGCCGCGAAATGGACGCTGACACCAACCGGGACGAGCAATTGCAGGAGCCGGAAATCCACTTCGGGTCATTGTCGATGTGGCCGCCGCGCGCGTAAATAAGCATGACGATCTGGACATAGATGCCGCGATCTTCAGGAGTCAGGCGGGAGGTATCGAGCAGCCAGTCGTGGGGATAGCAATCGAACCGGAATATTTTGCTCATGGCGCTGCGCCTCCAACGCCATACCGTGTGGTGCAAATATGCATTGCGGGCAACCTCATGCTTTTCCCTCCGACGGCGTCTCTGCAAGGACAATGGCGAAAAACTCATCCGGATCGAAGCGCACCCGATTCTGACCGGCGCGCATCGGGCACAAGGCCGCACCGCGGAATACCGCCTCATTCGTGATCAGGCAGCCATCCTCCGGGCCCTCAAAGCTCCAACCGCGCATACGCACATCTTTTGCCATCTCAGCAAGGCATTGCATGCGCTCCGAGATGCAATGCGCCCTTGCGGGGCGTCCGGGATATAGGCGGGCAAGGATGATTGCGCCGGCTTCCCAGCCTGTGGGTTTACCTTCGTCGTGGCGCTTGGCCATCTCCTGCACCAGCGAGACTATCTCGTCCGGCTCGATTTTCATGTTGATGATCTCTTGTGCGTGCCTCGATACTCTCACTGGCTTGTCGTCTCCATTCGCTGATGGTACTCCGTTGCGGTCTTGATCGTTGCCATGCTTCTGGCCGATGCTGAGTGCTTTCATGACCCGCGCTCCCAACCGTGAAATTCCATCAACGCCGCAACCTCCGCCTCGCTCAGCATCCCGCTCGCGGCCCAGTTCTCCAGTGCGGATATGGTCTCGCGCGTGCTGCATGGCTTGAGTGCGGTGAGGGCTTTCAGGGCCTTCAGGAAGCCTTCGAGCACAGCCTCTTCCTTCCATTGGTGGGCGGCGCTGCGGGGGACGGAGCTTATGGACAGAATTTTCGCGGTCATGGGAACTCCCGAAGTTGCTGCGCCAGCTTCCGGTTCTTTGTGTCGCCCAGGTGGGTGAGGCCGAGGCGTTCCAGCAGGTAGGTATCGCCCTGCGGGATGGTTATGGCGTCAATCGGGCGGGTGCAGCACAGCATGCAGGCGGTGATGCGAATCTTCGCGGGCCGTTTCCATTCGAGGGTGCGGATGCGGGCTTTCTCGGCGCTCCATACCGTGGGAGAGGCCTGTGCCACGAAGAGGTGGGTCCGGTACCAGTCGGCTGATCGCGTTGCGGGAAACACGGTGGGGGGCATCAGTGTCCTCCCATGAGAGCTTGAGAGGCGCTGCTTCCACCGCGCAGATCGCTGCCGCAGTACCGGCCGGGATGGGTGTAGTTGTAAGGAGGCGCGTCGGGGTAGCAATTATCGCCGCCGTAATTTATGCCCGTAGGCCACTGCCCAAGAACGCCGGGGTGATAGCGCGGCTCGCCCAGCGGTGCCCCTTCTTTGCTGTTGATGGAAAGTGGCTCGGCAGGAGGTAGGTCTTCGCCAGCCTGATAGGCCTCGGCTTGCAGCTTCTTCAGTGGATCGTGAAACACCGCGGGGGGCGCTTCAGTTGGGGAAGAAGGTTCCGGGGTCGAGAGTTCGAGAGCGGGAAAAGGGAGGGATGGGCCGATACCGAGCATCCGCAGATAGCTCTCAACGGTCTCCCGCGTGAATGGCATCTTCCGGCGGTCGCAGAAGCCCCGGCGGTTCAGCTCATCGGTGATTGTCGCCGCGCTGGCGCCTTCATTGCCAAGTGCCGTTATCAGACCCTCCACATCGCTCATGCTGCGTTTTTCCTCCCAGCGTTACGGTAGAGCCGATCAATTGCTTGCACGGCCGCGGCGACCGTTGTCCCGCCGGAAATGCTCACATAGGCTCGCGCATCGATTTCGAGTTGCAACGGATCGATCGCCGAAAGCACTTTCACCATGCGCTTCTGATCGATGTCTGGTGTGTATTTCGCGAAGGTTACCAATGCCTTGATGAGGAGCGCCCGCATACGGCCCTTCTGTTCGCCGTATGCCTCGGGAATGATCTTGAGTGTCCAACAGATTTGTTTGCCGGTATATTTCCCGACGAGAGCCGCCAACGTTCCAGGCGACTGCATCTGCCGGGGACCCGTTTCTCCCCTCATCACCGGCGAAAGCGGGATTTCAATGTCACACTCGTCGAGAATGTCTTTCAGCGTGGCGGCTGTTTTGTCGCCGGATGCCACTGCCGCATGAAACGCGGCGAGGGAGTTCAGCTGTACGCGCTTGGTATTGATGGCGACAAAACTCTTCGCCTGCTTCTCGAAGTCCAGCCCGCTGACCACAAGGCACGGAAGCGCTTCGATGTCCTTTCGCGCCATCGCGGCCTGCAGGCGATGCTGTCCGTCGATGACCGCGAACTTCTTCTCCGCCGGCACATAGCAGACTATAAGAGCGCCGCAGTGCGACCAGGAGAAACTGGATTTCAGATAGTCGAGGTTCTTCTCGCTGGCGCGCGACTTCGTGTTCCGCTGGTAGCGGCTGTCCACGTAAAGCTTTTCGAGCGCGAGCCACTTCAATTCCGGTTTCGGGCCAAGCTGGCTAACCATGTCGCCCCCCCCCGCGTGTTTTGCACCCATAAGTTCCTCCTTGGTTGGTTTCATTCCGCGTCCCTCCGTTCCACCCGCTCGCGCAGGCGTTTTATTTCCATGCCCTGAAGGTTCAGCTGAATCCTGGCCTCCTTCAGTTCCTTGCCGTTGGCGTTATGCGCGGTCTCCAATTTGCAGAACCGCTTCAGAAGCTGCTCCAGCGCGAACTGCGTGCTTTCAAGGGACGTGGCGAATGGGAGGACTTTGTGTTTCATGCTGCCCACCTGTTCGCGAACTCGAGTTCGATATCCGCGTGGCAAGAAACGTCCATCGGGCAAAAGCAGCCCAGGTTCCTGCCGCCCAACTCCGTGCCTATAATCTCCAGCGGATGCGCGCCGAGGCCCTTCAGGAACCTGTGATGGGCTGTGTAGCAGAGATCGCATATCTCATCGGAGACATCGACGACCAGGCCGGGACTCCAGAAGCCCCGGAGCGTGTTTCGGAAAAGCGCGAGCGAGAGTTCGCGGCCAAACCGGCGGAAATCGAAAGGATTGCCCCACCGGCTGGGGCGAGTCACGCTGACACAAGGCAATCCGTTGACGGCGTGGCTCTCGGCCTGAAGGTTGAAGCCGCGGGTGCGCTTGCGCTGGATGCGGACTGGGGTGATCATGCGATATCCCTCAGCAGAATCCGGGTGTTCCTTCGCGCGCCGCGCTCAAACTTTATGGGAAGCCACTCCACCCACAGGTGGCTGTCATTCCAGAGCGCGTAGCTATTCACCAGGGCGTCGCCTACCGATTTTTGGTAGCTGTCCGGATCGACCGCCCGCTGCGCCGGTTCCAGCGTGATGATCAACTCGACGCTGCGCTTGATCCGCTCATACGGCACCTTGGCGAGTCTGCTGTACGCCCATATCATTTCGCGGTCCTGCTTCTTCAGCTTTGCCGACTGCCGCCAGTTGCCCATCAGCTTATTCAGTGGAGTGGGGAGCCAGTCTGGGATTTCGATGACGTACTGATTCATAGAGCCCTCACCCGTTCCTGAATATTCAGCGGCAGGCCCTCGATCTCAAAAATCCGCTCCGCCTGGCTCCGCCGCATCATCGCCTTGCTGTGGTGGGCTATGAACACCAGCCCGAGGGCATCGCGGCCTTCCTCTCCAAGCTGGCTCAGCAATGTGCGGGCACCGGCGGGCGTAAAGTATCCGTCCATCGTGAGGAAGCCGTCGTTGTCGGGTTTCCACGTGATTGATGAGAGGCGCTTAAGGGCGTGATTTTCACTTTTAAATGACATGGCTACACCTCCCAAATCGGGTTGGTGGTGATCTGCGGCTCTCCCCGCTCCTTCAGGCGCGCATTCGCCGCGCGCATCAGCCCTTCGAGCCTGAGCGGGCCGGTCCAGCGGCCCATTTCCCATATCCAATGGCCGCGCCAATCGTGCCGGTAGTGTTCTCGGCCTATCGCATCGACCGCCAGCTTGATTACGTTCGGTTGTGGAGGGCGCGCAGCCGCGGCTCTGCCGAAGATCGCCTCCTCATACATGGTCATTTCCATGGGCACGCTCCCTGTTGGTTGTCACTTCCCGCGCCTCCCGATCTATCGCCGGGATGGCGTGGGCCCGTTGTCTTCGTTCTGGGCGAGACTGTTGAAGGCGTCTCTTGGGTGGGCACGTGTAGTGCGGGAGGCGTCCTGAAGACCTACGGTAGAACCGTTCCTAAAAGGTGCTGGGGGCCTTGCGAGCCGTACCAGACCTCCCTCTGGGGGTATTCGTTATGCGGCTTTCATCGCCGCCGCGCCCTCCACGGTTTCCCAATCTTCTGCGAGGACGTCAGTCTGGCTGGCAAGCCAAGGCACCACATTTTCCTGTGCGGTTTTCATGGCGATATAGGCCACGTAGGGAACCTTGGGGACGTTGGTTTCGGTGAAAGACGTGGCCTTGTCTTTCCAGTATTCCTTCGCCACATCCGTCTGAGCCGGATAGCTGGCTGCCGGCACGTAATACAAGAACATGCCTTTGCCGTTCCAGCCAGCACGCGCGACACGCTTCCCAGCCTTCAACGTTCTAATTGCTTCTCCGAAATCCATGGGCAGACTCCTTTCGGTTTGGGGTTGGTAGGCACGCGGCCCGGAAGAGCGGCCCGCTAGCAGGACCGCCCTTCCCTTTACCGGCGAGGCTACCGGCCAGCATTACGGCGCTTGGTCTCCGGCGTCTCTGGCCTCGACGCGGGCATAGCAGGACTAAATGGCCTGGGGCCTATCTGCTATCTTGGCGGCGCTTCTGTGGGAGCCTTCTTCGTTCTATCCGACTCACTCCGCCGACTCAGCGATGCTGTTTAGGCTGTCAGCGGTAGCCGTATCCCCAGAAGCGCCATAGGCACGTTTCCCTTTCGGGAATTCATCAGCTCTTCGCCGCAGCCGCACCGGACGCGGAGGAAGTGCCGCTCGCGGAACTCGCGCCCGACGCCGAGGACGTGCCCTTGGCGGCGGTCACGAATGCATTCAGCGCCGCCGTTGTATCGGCGATGGTGGCTTCGTCGGCACCTTCCTCCGTGTCGAGCTTCGTCAGGTGGGCATCGATGGTGGCGAGATGGGCGGCGTTGGCGGTGGGGTTGAGGGCAGCGATCTGCTGGCCGAGGGCGGTAAGGGCGTCTACGAGTGCGGACATGGCTTTCTCCAAATTTGAATGGTGACGTTTCATTGGGACAATCCCGGTTGAGGTGGGTAGGCACGGCACGAACATCTATGGGGAATGCGCCCACCTGCAAGCCCGACCCGCTGTATCCATTACGCCGCTGTCTAGCCCTACTCTTGTCGGTTCCGATGTGCCGCCCAGGTGAAGGCCCACATCGCCATGACTTGCGCCCGCGCTTACATCGCGGTTAATCCCCCTCTGCGTGTGTTTCGAATAAATCTGGCTGCAGGCCTAAAGCAACGCAGTAGGTATGCAGCAAATGCTCCGCCTCATCCCGCTCCGCGGCGTCCATCGCGCGGAGCTTGAGAATCTTCCTCAGCGTCGGGACATCCAGACCATTACCTTTTGCTTCCGCAAAGAGGTCTTTGATATCGCTGGCGATACCGGCTTTTTCCTCATGGAGCCGCTCAAGGCGCTCGATTACAGACCGGAGCTGGTCGGCTGCGATGCCGCCGGTACGCGGCGTGGAAGCGCGGCTTTGGGCACCCAGAGCTTTCTCGAAATGATCCTTCAGCTTCTGCTCACCAGCTTGATCGAACGGAATCTCCGGGCCGTCGCCGATTCTGATGGTGCATTTTGCACCGTCCTCTTCCGCCATTGCCCGCAGCTTATCAGCAGCATCAGAGGAAGCACGGTGGGGGGCAGTAGCGGGAGGGGTTTGGGGAGAGGGAGGGGTTTGGGTCATGCGGCGGCCCTTTCCTGGGAGTCCAGTTTCCGAAGTGTCGCGCGCACCTCATTCAGAAGTTCCGCAGAGGGTATTCGTCGCCGACACAGCCAGAAAATAAAGTCGAGGTAATCGACGTTCCGCATGAGGCCGTGAAAATCGATTCTGCCTTGATGTTGACGCGCCGTGATGGCTTTCACACGGGCAATCAGAGCGAGATCAAAAAGCTCATCCAGCGCGGACGCCTCATCAAATATCGGGCTCATTTCTTCCATCCACTTCAGCAATTCTGCCTCGGGACGAAACCACTCGTTGCGAACATGAAGATGGCGAAACCGCTGATGCGCGGCGATCTCTTCGACGGCCTGCGCGCGGAAATAGCCTACCCATTTAACCGTTGCCTTCAGAGCGTTGGCGACGTTCACCAGCCTCTTTTGTGGATCACCGCTGGTGAAGCCGATCTTTATCAGACCGATTGAGGATTCGCGCAGGAAATATACGACTCCGAAGCGCTGGTTCCATTGTGTCACTTGCCGGATAACCAAGGGCGGCTTCTTATGGCGTCGAATTGTCGCTCTCGTTTGGAATTCTTCTAAGCCGCCCGTCATAAAACCTTCACACTTTTTTTTGTTGCACCATTTTGGGACGTTCGTTAAGAGACAAACCCTCTACTTAACCATTTATTAGGCATTGCAATGACCCACCCCGCCGACAGCACTTTCTGGAACGACGCGCGCAAAGAAATCATTCGGCTGGACGAGCCCTTGCGTCCAAGCTTCGATCATGGGCATTTCCTGTTCATTCGGTATGGCGCCATTGTAGATTCGATTTGCACGCGTTTTGTTGCGGCCGATGGCTTCCGCAAGGTCCGCCTGCGTCTTCTTTCGCTCGTCCATCCAAGTTCTCAGCTTCATGGGTATTGATGTTTCATAATTTGCAACCTCAGTCAAGAAAATGTTTCAATCTATGCACTGTAATAATGTTGCGGAAAGTGAAACCTTGCCGCGCATGGCAAAGACAAGAGGGCCTTATACAAACAACTTGCTGCATCTGAGAACTGCGCTGGGCTTGACCCAGCAGGATATTGCCGACGCAACCAATACGAACCGTGGGCATATTTCCAAACTCGAAGCGGGCAAGATTGGAATGAATGAGGAATGGATGCGCAAGCTTGGCGGAAAATTCGGCTGGACTCCTTCGGAGCTGCTGAACGATTTGCGAATCCCAATCGTCGGGGAGGTCGGCGCTGGCGGCGAGGTTTACCCGCTGGACGATCTGCCCCTTATGCCGAAGGTGATTGATCCCGCCGATGAGGAATACATCAACTGCGAGTGGGTGGAAGCGCCGCCCGGCATCTTTTCAACCGGCATCGTGGCCCTCCGGGTGAAAGGCAATTCGATGCTCCCGTTCATGCCCGAGGGGACCGTCGTCTACTATGCGCAGCGATATGACGGCGGAGCGCCGGACCACTGCTTGGCCAGCCTTTGCGTTGTGCAGATGAGGGACGGCCGCACGCTTCTGAAGATGGTCCGCAAGGGGCAGACCCACGGCAGATTCGACTTGCAGAGCTATAACATGGACACTATAACCGACGTCGAGCTGGCGTGGTGTGCTCCAGTGATCTTTATTAAGCCATTTGTAAGAAGTCGGTCATAGTCATGGCGTTCCTTGCCGCAATCGTGAAGTTCGCCGCCGCCAGCCTCCTGGGCGCGTTTGTACTTTACCTTCTGTTCGTCACTATGCTCACGATTCTGATCGAGTGGAATCGGCAGGCCAACATGGTGCCCTCCGACGACAACGACGCATAGCGCCCTCCATGCGCTCCTTGCCCTTCTGATCGGCACTTATTCGCCCTCAATCTCATTGCCTGCCAACAAGACCACCCGAGTAAGTCTTTGGGTTACTTGGATGTTTCATTTTATGAAACTTTCTGATTGCGCGATGTTTCAGAATGTGCAACATTGTGCCTCACAACTTACCAGTGAGGCCCACCATGAACTATCTCAAAGCCAAACTCTCCCTAATCGCCCTCTGCCTCATGGCAGTAGGCGGCAGTTCTCTCTATCTGAAAGGCATCGATGACGGCATCGCCAGCGTTGACGAGGAGGCCTTCAACGCCTACACGCACTTCGCCAAGCAGATGCACCCCGAGCTGCACCGCACCCGCCGCAGGGAGGCGGAGACGCAGCTGGCGCAGGCGAAGTCCCATTCTGTCTGGGACGCTTTAGACTCTCGCGGGAAGTAGGGGGAACATCATGAAAAATACCACCCTCTATATCAACATCCACAACGGGTTCTTCGGCCCCGAAGCCCACGACAGGGTGCATACCGACCGTGCGGAGGCTGCGGATGCGGCGGAACAGTATGCGAGCACCTACGCATTCACGGTTGCCGTCACGGATGCCAACAAGATCGACCTCACTGCGGAATTCTCCGAGGAGTACCACGAGAATGTGGCCAGTGATGAGGCGACGGACGCCAAGATTGACGAACTTAAATCAGAAAGGCTCGCCTATGTCTAAGCTTGCTCACTCTTCCGACGATGCCACGATGGACGCAATCGAAAGCGCAGGCCGCTCACGCGAGGGCGCAGAGTCTCGCGCCATGGCAGAAGCCGAGGACAGGTCCGAAGCGCGGGCTCACGCCCTGAGCGGCCTCGAACTGGTCGTATCGAAGGCCATCAACCCCGTACAGATCTTCACGGCCAACGGCCTCGACCCCATTCTCGACCGCATAGAGAAGGAAACCCGCTCCATCGCCGTCGATATTTCCACGGCCAAGGGCCGCGATGATCTTGCCTCGCTTGCCTATAAGATCGCGAAATCCAAGACCGCCCTCGACAAGGCAGGGAAGGACCTCGTTGCCGGTTGGAAAGACCAGGCGAAGAAGGTTGACCTTGAGCGTGCCCGCGCATGGGAGCGGCTGGAGGCCCTGCAGAAGGAAATCCGGCAACCCCTGACCGACTGGGAAAACCGGGAAAAGGACCGCGTCGCGGCCCATGAGGCTCGCCTCGCTCAGATTGCCCAATATGTCGCGGATGTAGCCGTCCACTGGCAGACTGCTCCCATCGAGCAGATAAACCGGCGGCTCCGGGAGATGTTGGAGGACAAGACTGACTGGCAAGAGTTTTCCGCCAAAGCAAAGCTGGTGCTTGAGCAGGCCACCGACAGCATAGCCGCAGCCGTCGTCAAACGCCAGAAGGACGATGCCGAGCAGGCCGAGCTTGCCCGCCTCCGGAAAGAGGAAGAGGAACGCAAGCAGCGCGAGCACGAGGAAAAGATTGCCCGGGCTGCCGCGGAACAGGCTCGCTTCCTGGCTGAGGAAGAAGCGCGAAAGGCCGCAGAAAACGAAGCCGCCCGCGTGGCCGCGGAAAAGGCCAAGGCTGAAGCAGAACGTCAGCGCCTTCAGCGCGAGAAGGATGCCGCCGAAGCCAAGGCAAAACGCGAGGCCGATGAAGGCGCGGCGCGCGAGGCCAAGGCGAAGCGTGAGAAGGAAGAGGCTGAAGCACGGGCTGCGCAGGCAGAGAAAGACCGGGTTGCGGCGCAGGCAGAGGCCAAAGAGAACGCGCGAATCGCGGCGGAGAAGGCGGCAACTGCCCAGAAAGCAGCCGAGGAAGCCGCGGCGAAGCGCGAACGCGACCGGATTGCGGCTGAAAAGCGGGCGGAGGCTGAAGCCGCAGCCAAACGCGAGGCTAACGAGAAACACCGCGCAAAGATCAACGGAGAGGTCGTTGACGGCCTCCTGAGAGCCGTAATCGTCAGCGGCGAAGATGAGTTTGCCGAAGTTGCCGAAGAGGCGCTCGCCCGACGTATTGTCGAGGCCATCGCCAAAGGCGAGATCCCCCACATCCGCATCCAGTATTAACCCGCAGGAGCAGTTCCCATGCAGTCCCTCACCCATCTCCTCCACGCCTGGCTAAACCGCCCCTCGCATCACGCCCTGCAGGAGCACACGCACAGCCTCGCCGATGAAACCCCGGAAATCATGGAAAGCCTCGCCCGCGTAGCTGCGCGCGCGGGAGTGGACGGCAAGGCCATCGCCGGGCATCGCGAATGGAGCAGCTTCACCCCACCGGAAGGGAGGGCCTGACGCATGAAATACCTCAAACGCATCCGGTCCACCAAAGAAACGTACCGCGCGGAATTCACGAGCGGCGCCACCACCGCGTCCCATGACGTGTCCTGTTTTTTCATGGTCATGTCCGATAAAGGCGTCGAGCCTGCGGGTCTCGAACCTTACATCAAGCTCGGCGAAAAGACCGACCCCGGCCACGACTGGTGCGAAATCCGCCGAATCGCCGCAACCTTCATCAGGGGAGCCGCCGCATGAGCCTCGAAACCGCAAAACTGCTGCGCATCGTCGAGGCCCTGCATGACGCGCTGCTGGAGATCCAGGTCGGCGGCGACATGACGCGGCTGATTGGGCAGATGACCGAGGATTTCAAAGACCCGAAGTTCCAGCGGGGATTCCTCACCGGCCTGGAGCGCGCGCTGCGGACCGAAGGAATGCCGTCGGTGCTTTCCGGTGAAGGCGCTCAGCGCATCGTTGCCCACATCAACCGGATCGGGATGACGTTTCAAATTGCCGAGAAGGAGGCCGCCCATGCTGGCTGATATTTGCCGCGAATGCAGCGCCGACGCCGGGACGCCGTGGCCCGGGAACGTCACCGGCACCTGCTCAGGACCGTGCAACTGGTGCGGTAACGGGGAACGGGCGCTTATGCCCTTCGATGACTTGGAGCACACCGACTTTGAAGAGGAGAAGCCTTATGCGTAACGCCATCCAATATTTACTCGACCTATCCGAGCCGCCTTCGTGGCGCGAGCTGGCGCAGGGCCTTCTCGGGACCGCGGCTCTCTTCACGGGCATCGCCGCGTTCGTGTTTATTGGCTTGGCTTTGGGTTGGGGGCAATCATGATCCGCGATGCAATGAAAATCCTCGCCCTCGTGAACGGCTCCATCGCCCTCGCGTTCGCCATCTTCATTGAGATGACGAAGCTCTGCAATCAGATCGGCATATCGCCATGGTGGACCGCGGTGGTTTATGTCGGGGGGTTCGCGGCCTGGTGGAGAAATCAGTGTAAGGGGGCGCAGCGGGTATGAGCATTTCACTGATTATTCTGCTGTGGGCCTGCGGCTCTCTGGCTACTATGTCGGCGGCTGCACGCGCAGTCCCGGCCCAGATAGAGGATGCAGAAACGTTGATCGGAATCCTGTTCCTTTGGCCACTGGTCTATGCGGGATGGATTCTACGAATTCTGGGATTACGGAGGCGCAAGCCATGATGCCCGACCACAAAGATCCCGCCCGCGCCGACCACGCCATTGCATTCCTCGCGGGAGCAACCATCAGCTTCCTCGTGGCTATGCCAGCGGTTGCGGTGCTGGTGGTCAAGTCTGGAGGGAAGAGCATATGACGGAACCCGCCACATGCCCGATGTGCCCCCATGCTCCGCTCGATGAGAACGGTCGTTGCCCCGATTGCTGGCGCGAGTGGGAGCAGCGCGAGATCGTCAGCACCGGTGAACGCTACATGGCGAGCAAGCCTAGGCGCATGAAGATCGTGGCCCCGCTCGTAGAAGGCGCAAAGCTCGACGATTGCATAAAGCCCATCGACTACGAATCCCGCCAACCCGACAGCCATGGAGAATGACTATGACCACTTCCGACCCCACCCCCTTCAATAAACGGCTCGGTGCTGCCGTGCGCGCGCGACGTGTCGCGGCTGGCCTCTCGCAGCAGGCCGTTGGCGACAAGCTGGGTGTGACATTTCAGCAACAGCAGAAATACGAAAGGGGAATCAACAGGATATCCGTGGAAACCCTCGTAAAGATTGCTTCGGAACTCGGTACGACGTGCCAGCAACTCATTAACGAAGCCTGCGCCGATGATGCTCCTGCGCCGGAAAAACCCGCCACCGACATGAGCGAGCGCATGCGCCTTGAGACCGTCCGTATTCTGGCAAGGCTTTCCCCTGCAATGCGCGGCGCAATCCGTAATCTTGCCAAGGCCCTCGCGGGCGAGGAGGGGGTATGAAGGACTTGCTAAGCGATTTCTGGACCGGCTTCGACGAGTGCGCCGCTGAGGTGCGCGCCGAGCGGATCAGGCATGAGCGCGTCGTGTCACTGCGTCATGACGTGACGGTGGAGCAGCGCAAGACCATTGCTCTGCAATCGCTCGAACGCGCGGTGATGCAGCTCGAAATCCTCGGGGATGACATCGCGGATGCGGATCTGATGGAACGGCTCGACGCGATAGACGCGAAGCTAGCGCGCAGGCGGTTTGCCCTGCGGATGAGGCTGGGGCTTGTGCATTTGACCGGGATCTTTGGTCGGAGAGCGCCATGAACGACGAACCCAAAAAATACGGCGTCATGGCCGAGTGGAAGGAAGAAGGGCCGCTTGTCATGGAAGGCCCGCTTCTTACTCTGGATGCCGCACGCGCGCGCATGGGGGATCTCGCTGGCCGTTCCAATGTAATTCGCGTGGCCATGTTTAAAGTAATCTACGAAGGCGGAAACAACACCCTCATCCCTCAGGAACCCCTGCTATGATTCTCCCCCGTCTTATCTACGACATGCCCAACGAGCTGTATCACTCCACGGAGATGAAACAGCAGTTTGTCAGCAAGAGCGGCTTGGACAGAATTGCCCAAAGCCCGGCACATTTCAAATGGTTCATGGAGAATCCGACCGATGAAACGCCTGCGCTCGTGTTCGGCAGCGCGTTTCATACGATGATTCTGGAGCCGGAAAAGGTCGAGACGGAGATCGTCAAACTGCCCGACTCCTGGCCGACCAAAAAGGAGTGTGGTCGCTCGATCGAGGATCAGAAAGAGGAGTTCCGCATCATCCACCGCGGAAAGGCCATACTCAGCGCAGATCAGATGGAAATGGCGAATGCGATGGCCAAATCCGTCGAGGACCACGCGGCCGCGCGGTTCATCCTGCAGCGGGATAAGGGACGGGCAGAAGTCACGGCGCTTTGGAACGATGTCGAAACCGGCATGGACTGCCGCGCGCGCTTCGATTGGCTGCGCGAGGACGGCCTGATTGTGGATCTAAAATCGACCCGCTGCGCCAAGCCCGAGATCTTCGAGAAGCTCGCCATCGACCACCGGTATCACGTGCAGGCCGCCTTCTACATGGAGGCGTATCGGCAGGTGTTCGGACGCGAGCCCGTGGGCTTCGCTTTCGTCGCCGTCGAGAAGGAACCGCCGTACTGCGCCTGCGTGTATGTCTCCCAGCCGGACTTCCTCAAGCTGGGTCGCATCGAATACCTGAAGAACCTTACCACCTACGCCGAATGCAGGAAGAGCAACGAATATCCCGGCTATCCGGATATTTCGCTCGTCCCGCTGAATCTGCCCGTCTGGGCGCAGCGCCAGCTAAACGCCTCTTAACCAACAACAAAGGAGAAATGCCATGAATACGCCCACCGTTACCGACGAAACCATGCCCAAGAAGGAATTCCAGCAGGTCCAGCTCGCCGCCGTGGAGCATGTTGGCGGGATGAAGCTAGCGTTCAACAATTTCGCGGAACTCGAGAAGTTCTCGCACTTCATGGCGCTGTCCAATTTCGTCCCGAAGCACCTCCGCCAGAAGCAGGCCGATTGCCTCGCGGTCCTACTGCAGTCGATGCGCTGGGAGATGGATCCGTTCTCAGTGGCGCAGAAGACCTATTTCGTCAATGACGGGATGGCTTATGAGGCGCAACTGGTGAACGCCATCATCCTTTCGCGCGCGCCGCTCAAGGCCCGGCCGAAGCTGGAATGGAGCGGCGAGGGCGAAAACCTCAAATGCAAGGTGAGCGCAACCTTCGTGGGCGAGGACGAGCCTGCGGTGTTCGAAGCTGAGTTAAAACCTATCATCACTCGCAATTCCCCGCTGTGGAAGCAGCAGCCGAAGCAGCAGCTCGGGTATTTCGCCACGCGCGCATGGGCCCGGCTCTACTGCCCGGACATACTGATGGGCGTTTATACGAAGGAGGAAATGGAGGACCGCTCTTTCGGCATTGGACCCGACAATGCCGTGGACGTAACGAATTCCTCGGCCGCCTCGGCGCTGGACGACATCAACAACCAGATCAGGGCGTCGAAGCCGCAGCCGAAAGCGGCGCCCAATGAAACCTTCGATGCCGAAACCGGCGAGGTCATCGACCAGGCCGCCGGCGACACCTCCCCACCCGAGGTGAAGCCCACCGACCCGAAACCCGCCCCGCTCCCCACCTTCGATATCTCCAAACACACCATCACCACCGCTGCTGGCGTGAAGGCCGCAGCCGCGGAACTGATCGCCGTCCTCACTGCGTATCCGGCGGAGGAGCGCCCCGCCGTGTTCCTCGGTTCTTCCGGGGTCATGGTGGTCGAGGCCATGAGGGAGAAAGGAATGGCACTGGAGGTGACGAAGATCGAGGCGCTGGGGATTTCACTTCCGGCACCTGAAGAGCAGAAGCCGTCCGGCAAGAAGCTCTTTAGCGGTTCGAAAGACGGGGCGGCAGCTTAATCGAAATCCATCAACCACCATCGAAGGAGTATTTATGGCCAAGGGTTACATGATTTTCGTGGAAGGCGGCGGCACGCCCGATGTTATTCACGCGACGTTTGATGCGGCATTGTGGAATATGAAGCAACTCGCCGAGAAAAGTCCCGGCAAGGAGGTGTTTCTGTTCGCTCTCCACAAGCGTTGCGTCAATAGGGACGGGGTAACAACCCGGTTGCCATGCCATATTCCGGCAGACTTCAAGAACCCGGAACGTCTACGGCTGGACATGCTGGTTCACAAGAAGGATCTGAAGCCGGAGACGGCGGCATGACGGAGAGTTCTGACAAGCGTCGTAATGTGATGGACGCCATCAAGGATTTAAATGATGCTGGCTTTGCGAGGAAGAAAAAGGCGCGCTACTTTCTACCAGCTGCGGAAATGGCGATCATCGCCCTCCATCCGGTGCTGGAGATGGTCGGTGGTCGCATTGCTTTAATGCTTGAGGTGGCGTTGGAAGCTGGCGAAAAGACGGTGGAATGGCAGGGCATGGAAAACGCACCTGATTACGCGATTTTCTGGGTAGAGCCCGACCTCGACAATAGAAACAACGATGCCAGCGGCATACCGGCGCACATGATTTTGAACTACCGGAAGATGATACCGGCCATTCTCAAGCCGGTTAAGTGGTATCCAGCCCCATTGCCTCCGATGACCAAACTGGAGGATACTCCTTCACAGTAATCCCGCCAACCCCCTAATTTAAACCCCCAGCAGCAGAGCAGCACATGACCGCAGTTTTATTCGATACGGAGGCAACTTCATTAGTCGAACCGAGACTCATCGAGGCCGCATGGATCAAGGTCCCTGATCCGAATACCCTGAGGCCGGAGGGCTCGTTCCTCCAGCGCTATAACCCTGGTAAGCCGATATCCCTCGGGGCGCTGGCTACCCATCACATCATGGACGAGGACTTGTCGGACTGCCCGCCATACACCGAGTTCGCGTTACCGCCGGGCACAGAGTATCTGGTCGGCTACAACGTCGATTACGACTGGAAGGTAATCGGCCAGCCGGAGATCCGGCGCATATGCGTGCTGGCGCTCTCTCGGCATTTCTTTCCGGGGCTTGACAGCTATTCGCAATCGGCGGTTCTCTATCATGTCGCCCGCCAGCAAGCCCGCGAATTGCTTAAAGGGGCGCATTCTGCCGATGTGGACGTTTACAACTGCCACATCATCCTGTCCCACCTGATTCCTCGGATGGTGGATTCCGCCGGGCCGCTCACCTGGGAGCGCATATGGATGCGGAGCGAGCTGGCGCGCATTCCCACGGTGATGACGTTCGGCAAGCACAAGGGCGCGACCATCAAGGATATTCCCGCCGATTACAAGCGGTGGCTGTTGGGGCAGCCGGAGTTGGACCCGTATCTGGTGAAGGCGTTGCGTGGGGAAGCGGCATGACCGGGTGCGGAGTCTGCATAGGTGGCGGGGACTATGACGGAGCCTACGAATTTCAGTCGGAGGCCATCCGCCGCGCACGGAAGCAGCATAAATGCTATGAGTGCCACCGGCCCATTTTGCCAGGACAGCAATACCATTATTTCTCCGGAAAATGGGAAGGCGAGATGGACTCGTACCACACATGCCTAGATTGCAATAACATTCGTCGCGGGCTCTCCTGTGACGGCCAATGGCCGCCGTTCGGCCAACTCTGGGATGACATCACTCAGGCTTTTCGCGAATTGCGCTCGACAGCCTGCCTTGAGAAGATACCCACCGCGAGCGCGAAGGCTTATTTCCTTGACCGCTGGCGCAAATGGAAAGGGCTTGCTGAATGAACTTCCTCGATCCTCTGCCCTTCGGCCCCGGAATCACTCCCGGCGCGCTCCAGCGAACGGAATCCCGGTTTATCCGAGTCCTTACTTGGAGCCGAACTATATGGCCATCGAGCTTCCTCCCCTTTCTCGCAATCGCTCAAAGCGGCTTATCAAGAAGCTTATGAAAAGAGTGCGAGACTGCGCCCGACCGGTATGGAGGGAGATGCTGATGATCACTGACCCGCTAACGCGCAGACCGTATATTGCATGCCACCCTACAGTCATGGGCCAAATGCGAAAGGAGTTGACGGCATGAGCAACCTCGCGACATCGCACTTAAGCTTTGGTCTTCCTCGTCGGCGTACTGAAGACGAAATCGAACCTCGCCGGGGTGGCTGGGACAATGCCATCACTTTCCATCTTCTTCTTCACGCTCGGCTCAACCGCACCCAGCAGACTCTCGACTGCCTCCCGAGTCCACGACAGATCAGGAAAACTGGCGCTTTTCCCCCGCGCGTATCGAAGGCCCTGATCTTGATTTGCGCCTTCGAGCAATACGATAACGTTGCGAATATCGAAACGGTCTTGGGGGCCAATTCTAAGTCCGAGAGCATGGCATTCTTCATACAACCCCGTTATATGATGACTCTTCCTCTTCTTATCCGTGACAATGGGAAGGCCCGCGGCTCGGAGAAAAGCCTTCAAGGCGAGCTCAATCGTATGCGCATACAGGAAGTATGCCGGATTGCCCAGCATTTGGTCGTGCCGATCAAACAAAAGGTTACCGGCCTTTTGATATTGCTTTGCGAATCCGAGAAACGCGCATGCGTGCGCATCGGTAACGGCCGTCACCTTCATTCTTGCCATATGGCTTCAAGGTTATCAGGGCACTTCACGACTACGCTATCTGAGGCTCACCTATGAAAAAGAATCACGACATCATCGAAATCGCCGGGGAACTTCGCCACGAAACGGAGAAGGCATACCAATTCTTCGATGGCAGCAAGAGCACATGGCTTCCCAAGTCGCAGGCGGAGTGGTGCGCGAGCGAGAAGGTGATGCAGATGCCGGAATGGCTGGCGCAGGAACGGGGTCTTATATGACGCTAGGAACCCTGCTTCGGCTGAGTCGGAGGAACCTTGACATGAATGCTATGCCGTCGTTTGCATTCGGACGGAATGCTCAGCAGCGGCTCGTGCTTGGTCATTCCCCCGACGCGCTGAAAATAGTTGAAATACTCCTGCGTGGTCGGAGGAGCCACGACCGCCGTGACGGTCACCTGGTGCCACCCGTCCGCCGTTATGTACCCACTCCATGTTCCTGTCGCCTCGTGATATTCCACGCGCTCGAACCCCTGTGGCCAATGCTTTCCCTTTTTCTCGTCGATGACGATAAGCCATACGGCGTGGCCCTTGGGGAGATGTTTCAGGGTTCCGGAAACCGCATGAGCAGACGTGCCCCGACGGGACTCGGCAGGGGCGAGAAACCCGTTTTCCTGCGGCTCAGTAATGTAGATTTGCTGGCCAAACAAGCGCCGGTATCCGCCACCGACCGTAGCGTAAATGATCGTTCCAGCAACGCTCGTCGCAATCGCCACGATTATTTCCAGCAGGCTCACTGTATCCCAGCATACCTATCGGCAGGGGTGGATGGAAATCTCCCAGCGACTGGACGTAGAATGATCGGAAATGTACCCGAGCCGAGCCGAGATGATGAAGCGCAGATTTACGCATTCTCTGGTTTACGTCGCCATATTCCTGTGGTTCGCCATCATGATTGTGGCCGTCATCGATTTGTCCTTCGATTTCGTATCCTTCGTCTCCGGGGGAGGCAACTGGCCAAGCTCGGTATTCCTGTCCGGTTTGGGGCTATATCTCTTTTGGACTGTGTGTCGTTATCAGGCACAGAAGCCGGACCAGTTCGAGGAGTGGTACGAGCGGGAGTATGGGCAGGAGCCCGGCATTTAGCCGAGTCACGCATTTTCCGTAACCCCCTTCCGTTGTTGGCTCTCCGTGACTGGCAGGGACGCCGCACCCTCGCCGCAAATTCGTTCCGCCCAGCTTCGTCGCTTCGCTCCTGCAGCCGGGTCCCCGCGAACTCATGTTGCGGCAGCGCGCCGCCCTGCCCTTTGTCACTCGCCAACAACCTCTAACTGAAGGAGCGTGCATATGCCGAACTGGACATCAAACCGCATCTACATCGAAGGCGAGCGGGCCGACATTAGGGCTTTCTTGAAAGCCGTGAAGTGGGAAGACGAACTCTTCGATTTCAACCGCATCGCGCCGATGCCCGAGATCCTGAAACACACCGCTTCCGGCCACACCACCATCAACGGCGTGGCGGTTAAATCCTGGTACGTCGTCAAGGAGTGGGAAAAGGATTCGCCCGAACAGACTCGGCTTTTCACGGCCGAGGAAGAAGCCGAACTGGCGGCCATTGGCCACCGCGACTGGTATAGCTGGTCTATCCAGAATTGGGGCACGAAGTGGAATGCCTGCAGCGTCGATATCGACGACGCGTCGGTTGAGTATGGATATACCGAAATCACCTTCAACACTGCCTGGGACGCCCCGATACCCCTGCTGCACAAGATGGTCGAGATGTTCCCGAAACTCACCTTTGACTGCCGGTGGCGACATGAGGACGACAGCCCTTATCCGCACTCGCTCGATGATCATCGCGATAATTCCGTATCGGCAATTCTCGCCTTGGCAGGCGCGTCGTGAGTTTGACACCTAGAAAACCCCTTCACCCGTAAACCTTCACAATAGGAGCCGTCCATGTCTGCTGTTTACATCTCCCTCGACCAACTGAAAGTGTCTCCCCACAACGTCCGCAAGTCCCACGACAAAAGCTCCCTGGAGGAGCTGAAGGCATCCATCCTCAGCCACGGGCTTCTGCAACCGCCCCTCGTGACGAAGGCCGAAGACGGCAGTTACGACGTAGTGGACGGCGGCCGTCGCCTCACGGCACTGCAAGGATTGCAGAAAGACGGGAAACTGCCCAAGGACCACAAGATATCCTGCGAGCTGGCGGGCGATGCGAACGCATCGGAATTAAGCCTCGCCGCAAACATCGTGAGGGATGCCATGCACCCCGCCGACGAATTCGAGGCCTTCGCCGCCTTAGCGGATGCCGGGATGAAGCCCGCGGCGATCGCCAAGCGGTTCGGCGTAACCGAGAAGCGCGTCCAGCAGCGCATGAAACTGGCGCGGCTGGCACCGGAGGTGTTTCAGGCCTACCGCGAGGACAAGATGTCCCTCGACTGTGCCCAGGCCTTCACCATCACTGATGACCATGAGCTGCAGCGCAAGATCTTCAAGGCGGAGGGCCGGTATATGAATACGCATCATATTCGCAGCCTCATCACCCAGGAAAAGCCCGGCACTGAAAGCAAGCTCGGCAAGTTCGTGGGAATCGCCGCCTACCAGAAAGCTGGCGGGACAGTAACCGCCGACCTCTTCGGTAAGGAGAAGTTCTTCGACGACGGCGCGTTGCTGCAGCAACTGGCTCAGGACAAGCTCGCCGCCGAAGCCGAAAAGCTCAAGGCCGACGGCTGGGCATGGGCGGAGACGGCACTTGAGCGCGACTGGCAATATACCGGAAAGATGGGCCGCATCGAGCCAAAGCCGATCAACGCCCCGAAGAAACTGGCGGAAAAATATGCGAAACTCAGCGCGGAATACGAGGCCATTGACGAGAAATGGATGGACATCGACGACGAAGATCCAGCCTACGAGGACACCTGCACGAAGCGGGACGAGCTTCAGGAGCAGGTAAATGAGGCGGACGAGGAGATAAAGAAATACGTCATTTTCGACCCGGAAGAGAAAAAACATGCCGGGGCGTACATCGCCATCGATCATGGTGGCGACTTCGCGGTGACGCTGGGGTTGGTGCGCAAGCAGGACGCGGCGCATATTTCGGGCGTCGATGGCGATGAGTTGGAAGACGACGCCGGTAAGGGCGCCAAGCCGAAGGAAAAGGGTTTCTCGCAGTCCATCATCGACTCCCTGAAGCAGCACCGCCTACAGATTGTGCAGGCTGTGCTTGCCTCAGATCCCGAAGTCACCTTCGACCTGTTGGCATTCAAGGCTGCCATCGACAAGTTCACCAGCAGCCACATCCATACCGGGCCGGACGTCAGTTTCTCGCGGAATCACTTCAGGACCGACATGGTGGCGGACGCCAAGAATACTGCCGCCGGGAAGATGTTGCTCCATTGCCACGAGCAGCTGGCGCTGGATTGGCTCAAGGAAAAGACCGAATCCGCGAAGTTTGAGGAATTCCGCGAGCTGACGCAGGCGCAGAAGCTCGCGATCCTCGCCTATTGCGTGGCGGGCACGCTTCAATCGCAGCTGGCGCAGAAAAACGCGCTCGAATCGGCCCTCGGGGCTACGGAGGCACAAGTGACGGAATTCTGGCGGCCCACCGCTGAAAACTATCTCGGGCGCATTACCAAGGACCAGTTGCTCGATATCGGAAAGACCATCTTCTCGAAGGCCTGGGCTGAAAAATGGGCCAGCGCCAAGAAGGGGGACATCGTGAAGGAGCTGGATCGGGCATTCGCCGACCCGAAGAAATTCTCCGGAAACAAGGAGACCGAGCAGAAGCTCCGTACTTGGCTACCGGACGGCATGGCGTTCACGGCACCGGAAAAGAAGCCCGCGAAGGCGAAGAAGAAAGCTGCTTAATCATCAACCGGGCCGCTCTCACGCGGGGGCGGCCCACGGGCCAACCAACGACGAGAGTGTTTATGAAAAACAAGCTGCTTGATTTAAACAACCACCTATTTGCTCAATTGGAGCGGTTGGGCGAGGAGGATCTGACCGACGAGCAGATGGAGCGAGAGACCGCCCGCACCAATGCCATCGTGAAAGTCAGCGAGCAAATCATCGACAACGCCACCGTCGCGCTGAATGCCGCGAAGCTTACAGCGGAGTACGGCGGCAACTACGAGAAGATGCTTCCGCTCATCGAAAACAAATCGGCCGCCATGGAACCTATCCCGGATGCCCAGCCCAGGAACGAACCCCGCATCGAGGCTGTCCCGAAGAAGAAACCCGCGCCGCCCATGGCCGTCGTCGGGACGACGGGGGAGAAGAAATGATGCGCAAGGTCATACACTACAGCGCGGAGGAGCTTGCCTGGATAAAGGCGAACTGCACCACGTCGCGCGCCGAGGCGCACGCGGCCTTCTGCGCTGAGTTTGGCCGCAGCGACGTATCGATCGACAACTATGTCGGCCTTTGCAAGCGCAAGGGATGGCTCACCGGCCGCGACGGGCGCCTGAAGCCCGGCGGCGTGTCGTGGAACAAGGGCAAAAAGATGCCCTACAACGCTAACAGCGCCGCAACGCAGTTCAAGAAGGGCCAGCACCCCCACAACATAAAATACGCGGGGCACGAAAGGCTGCACGAGGATGGCTATCTGTATATCAGCATCGAGGAGACGGATCCGCACACCGGCTTCGAGCGGCGCTATGTCCTGAAGCACAAATACCTGTGGGAGAACAAGAACGGGCCCATCCCCGAGGGAATGTGCCTGAAGTGCCTGGATGGAAACCGGCAGAACGCCGACCCGCTGAACTGGCAGCTTATATCCCGCGGGGAGCTGCCGCACCTTAACGGCAGGTGGTCGCGGGGTTACGACGAGTCTCCGGAGGAAGTGCGACCGGTACTGCTGACGCTCGCGAAGCTGAAGCAGGCAAAGGGTGCGGCCCTGAAACGGCGGAAGGAAAACCAGACATGACCGTCTCCTGCAATGCCTGTGGTCAAGAATGGACTCGCGATCCTGCGCTTGAGGTGCAATGTCCGAAATGCGAGGCGAAGATCGGCCATTACTGCCGCGTGCGCCGACCTTCTGGCCACACGGCGAACTTCGGAGCCAAGACACTGATCCACCCGGCCCGTGACCAGCTGGCAATGGACAGGGGATTTTTTGACCGCTGTCCGGCAACGGCGCTCCCTCCTATGCTTCCCGCCATAGACAACTCACAAATGGCTTTACTGTGACCATCGCACATTACCCGATAGCACTGCTAACTTCGGTTAAATTGCGCGAACTAGCGCAAACCTGTAACGTGAATCTTATGTCGCAACCTCACAATGTGAGCAGCAAGTATGCGGTTGACACGCCTGTGGGCAAGGTTTTCACGCTGTTCCGCAGCTCTCGGGGGAATAAGAGGCACAATGTAGTTAAGAAGGATCAGTTGATCCGCATCGTTAAGAACAAGAAGGTTCTGGCATCCGGATATGCCCTAGAAGACGCCAAGGTCCATCAATTCTCTAATCTGCCGGAAAAGTACATCGTCGAAAGCTATGTAGAGAAGGCAAGAACGCCAGATATGCTTTTTCAAGTGCTCAAAAAGATGTACGAGAAGCTGGCTGGTTACGAGAGGGATACACCAACCGTCGTTATCCGGGTGCGACGGGACTCGTAACCTTCACTTCCCAAAAGTGGGCTGGGCGCAACGACTGAATTTCCTCTGCGGCATGGCCATATTCCAGCTACACTGTTATTAATGACCGATTCTGAGTTGTCTGCGTTTTACAAGAAAGTGCATCTTGCCTATGAGAGAACACTTATAGCGGCGCTGCCGACCGTCAAACTCGTACCGATTGCTGATACAGATGCCACGTTAGCGGCATTGGGTGACCGATTCTCAAAGGCTGTTCGGTTTGAGGATGCTGATCTTACGATTGAATGGCCGACTAACATGCCGAGCCCCGAGGCTTTCGCGCGATCTCTCGTCCAGTGCATCACTGATTACATTAGGCAAAACACCGTGCTGTCCAGCGAGACCGAAGGCACTCCGCAAATATTTTTGTTTCATCGAGTATTCCCGAGGTCCCCGCTCGCTGCGGATGTTGCCATTATTGATGTGCATAGTTCCGACAAGACATCGCTGTTAGGCCAAACGTGGTATGAGATAAAAGAGTTGAAGCAGTGGCTTCGGTTCCGGGTCAAATATGCGGCCTCTCAACTGAAAGAGCCGGAGCAGACAAGCGGCGATTAATCAATCCACGCGCGCGAAATTATACGGCCGAATTTCGTTCGTTCAACATTGAGTTGAACGCTTCTTCATGCTGTACTGCTCAAAACAGGTGTTTTGGAGCGGGACGATGCTGCATGTCGGGTATTACCGTGTCTCAACTTCGCAACAGGGTGAAAGCGGATTGGGGCTCGCGGCCCAGAAAGAGGTTGTGCTGCGCTTTATTGGCAACGATCCGCTTCTGGCTGAGTTTACGGAGGTCGAGAGCGGGAAGCGCCACAAGAACCGTCCGCAGCTTCTGGCGGCACTCGAATTGTGCAAGAAGCGCAAGGCGAAGCTCGTTATCGCCAAGCTGGACCGCCTGAGCCGCAATGTCGCGTTCATCGCCGACCTGATGGAGAGCGGTGTCGAGTTCGTCTGCTGCGACAACCCGCATGCGACCAAGCTGATGCTGCACCTGTTGGCCGCCTTCGCGCAGCACGAGCGGGAGACTATTTCGCTGCGAATCAGGGAGGCGTTGTCTCAGGCCAAGCGGGATCTCGCCACCCACGGATATCGGGTGAGCAAGGCCGGGCGAACGTATCACAAGCTGGGCGGCCCCAAGCTTGCCGAGGCGCGTGCGCGCGCCGCGGAACTTCGCGAAAAACTCCACCCGGCGGAGAATACTCTGGCCCTGATGCGGCGGCTTCGGGCAGAGGGTGCCAGCCTGCGCGATATCGCCATGCATATCAACGCCATGGACATCCGCACCCCATCAGGATTTCGCTGGTACGCCAGCTCGATTCAGTCTGCGCTATTGCGCCGTGCCACGGATGCGCGCATGGACGCAATGACGCTCGCGCACGATGAAGACGTGGCCCTTGAGCGCAATGACGCATTGACGCAACCGCGAAACCACGGAAGCGCGTTTACGTCACACTTGTCAGAGGGCGAATTGCCCAGTATTCCTGCTTTCTCAACCCCCATGGCTGGGCGAGGGGTTGAGAAATCAGGAGGTATGCCGATGCCGTCGAACATCAAAGAAGCCGAACGCATGCTGGATCTCTTTACAAGCGTCGGCGCGCGCTCATTCGTCGTCACGAAGCTCGACGTGGAGCAGAAACTGATTTGGGGCAAAACGTATTCCGCCGTTGAGCTGCGCGACAAGCTCCCGGCGATGGTTCGGACTGCCGCCGCCCGAAACCCGCATAAGCTCGCGAGCGGTGAAACCGTCATGGCCGGTGAGAATCTGATCGTCAGGCCGACCGGACCGGATGTGGTGTTCGTCCAGCTCGACGATCTCAGCGCGGAGCAACTGGACCGAGTCCGCCCGGCTGCTTTCCTCATGGTTGCCACCAGCCCTGGCAATCATCAGGCGTGGCTTGCGGTGTCCGGTGTGGAAAAGGCAGAAAGCAAAGGATTCATCCGGCGGGTGAGGAAGGCCGTGGGAGATGTCGATAAATCGGCGTCGGGTGCGGTAAGGCTTGCGGGGACGGCCAACTTCAAGGTGAAATATGCGCCGGAGTACCCGACAGTGGGCATTGTGTACGGCGTGCCGGGACGCGCGATGACGGCGGAACGATTGGCGGAGTTGGGCTTGCTGGCGGAGGCCGAGCGCCCTCTTGCGACCGACATCAATATCGGCCGCAAAGCCCCCCGGCGTGTTTCCGTGAATCTTGGGGAGATTCACCCGTGGCCGTCCTACGACATTTGCCTTCTGCGGTCCCGCAAGAAGAAGGACGGATCGCCCGATCGCAGCCACGCAGACCTGTCATATTGCATGATCAGCATAACCGGTGGACATTCCATCGAGGACACTGCGGCGAAGCTGGAAGAGGTAAGCGAAAAAGCCCGAAAGAATGTTGAGCGGGGCGATATTGGCTATCCTCTGGTGACGGCCCGGAATGCGGCAGAGTTTGTCGACAGAAACCGCGGGCGCAGCCGCGCTTAGAACTTCCCTGCGAAAATACGGAGATGAGGCGAATCGAAGTATTCCGCGAGGGGAATATGATGGGTGCAATGATCGGCCCAGACCTGGTAGTCGGACTCGGCGGCTTCGGGGTCTCAGCGGGTGATGCCCTCCGCGACCTTGCCGCCGGCTTCGATGAACACGGCTATGCCATTGCTGGAAACGCCGTCGCAGTTGAAGCAAAGGGAAAGCTCATGAAGGCCGAAGGAAAGACCCCCGCCGAGGCAATCCGTAAACTGGCATGGATCGTTGACGAGCGGGGATATGTTGAGGACGACTTCGCGCCGCTTAATTGGAACCGTATTGCGGCTGAACCGCCCCTCACCGCTTAGGACCGTGTTTCTGACCATATGGGGGATACGCCCGGATCACGGTCGAGAACGCGGCTGCGGCGGTGGCGCGGAATTGGGGCCGGAGTAAGAGTCGGGCTTAAGCGTCGAGGGCGCGATCCCGTGCTATGTTAGCGGTGAATGTGGCCCGATCAACCCTTACCGCCATTAAATATTCCGACCGCAACGGCCCTTCAGATCGTCGCTAATCTGATTGCCGCGGGCCAAGCTATTGTCATTAAGTATAGCCAAGGAGCGCAAGGGCCGCATATGGCGCTTCAGCATTCGATAAATGTCTCTAATTGGGCATCGAATGCGGAGGCAAGAGCCAACTCGATGTTCACGAAGCCTATCATGTTTTCAGGCGCTCTGAGGACCATGAACGGCAGCATCGATATCGCGAAGCTCAATCAGCTGTTCTCTGCGTTGTCGCCGCCCCCAGTGCTTCCGGAGAAGCCCGTCGCCACCTCGGGATTTACGGTCATTGCTCAAAGCCGCATCGACGGCCTCCTAGCCCTGAAATCGGGGCAGTTCGATTTCTCAAAACTGGTTCGCCTTTGCGAAGAGCTAAATACTGTCTACGGCAACGGTTGTTTTCTCGCGACTATAATGACCACGAGGGCCATCCTTGACCACGTCCCACCGATATTCGGAATGAAGGACTTTCCCAACCTCGTGGCCCAGTATCCGTGCCCGCGTTCCTTTAAAGAAACGATGCAGGGCATGGAAACGTCCGCCAGGAAGATTGCAGACCTTCACCTCCACGGGCAGATTCGTAAGCAAGAATCGCTCCCGGCAGCTCAGCAAGCGAACTTCTCACATGGCCTTGACCTATTGCTTTCGGAAATTATCCGTATAATGCAGTAGCCCCACAGTGTTTCGCGCTCGCCTCATTAATCTTCCCTAGAACACCCTTGCAAGTTGTATCTCCCCTCCTATAATGCGCCCGCCAACAACAACCCAATGGAGGAAAACATGGTAAGCAACGCTCAGCGCGCCGATACCGGCGACGAAAACACAGACCAGAAGCCCGGCAGCAAACCCGTCGGAAACGTCCGCTACCAGGGCGTCGAAGCGACAATCTGGAATAACCCCACGGAGAAGGGCGATTTCTTCAACGTGACGTTCCAGCGCCGCTACCTCGATAAGGACAACCAGTGGCAGACATCGCACAGCTACGGCCCCGGTGACGTGCTTGCGCTCGCGAAGGTCGCCGACACCGCCGCCACGCGCATCATCGAGCTTCAGGAAGAGAAACGGCAGCGGCGCGGCCGCTAATCACGAGGCGGAACCGCAGAGGGGGCCGCTGGGGGAACTGGCGGCTCCTTTTTTGTCATGACGGCGTGCCATGACGCTATGGCACTACTTCTTTGATTGACGCAGCTTCACACCTGGGCCTGCATCATCGAAGAATTCGATACCAGCCTTTTCCAGCGTCGTTACGATTTTCGTCAAGGTGTCCGTTCGCGCGCCCACGGCATCGTCGAAGCCCTCCATCCTGCGAATTGTCCGAAGGGCCACTTTGGACTTTCGTGCAAGCTCACTTTGCGCCCACCCCAAGAGCGCCCTTGCCGCCCGTATGTGCCTGCCCGTTATGACGATCAAGCGAAAAGCTACCACGTCTGGCGGCCTAAGCTCAAATAAATGAAGCGCTTAGGCCTATATGCGGCTAATAGTTGCCGTTTTAAGGCCACTTGTGGGATGATCCGATCCATGGCGATCAAGATTCTCCCGCTTCTTCTACTGGCAACTTTCCCGGCTATGGCCGCCTCAGGTTGCCTTGCTCCGCCCTCCGGTCTCGTCGGCTGGTGGACCGGCGATACCAACGAAAACGACCTTGTCGGCGGAAACAACCCTTCAACGGTCACCGGAGTGAGCCTTGTTCCCGGCGAGGTGCTCGACGGAATGACGTTCACGCCGAAGGGGTACGTTCTCATTCCTTCGGCGGCCAGCCTCGCCAACCAGCAATTTACGTGGGCGGCGTGGGTTAAGCCGGAGGGGGCCGGTCCGAATGACGACACCTTCGGAAGCCTCATCGTCGCCAACAATGTCAATCAGTACACCGATTCAGTCTCCGTTACTTGGAGCGCTATGACGGATCGCTTTGTTTTCATTTTCGGCAACATCACCACATCCGCGGGGTATGTAACGTCCAAGGACACATTCGCACCGGGCAGCTTTTACTCCGTAGCCGCGACCTACGATGGCGCGGCGTTTCGATTATTTGTCGACGGCGTGCTTGAGGCCTCTCTGGCCCAAACAACGACAGTCTCCTATTCCTCCACAGGATGGTATTTTGGGGGCTCGGGTAGTCTCTTCCCCAATTTCCCCAGGACGTGGAACGGCGTGATTGACGAGGTGCAGGCGTTTAACCGCGCACTGTCCGCGACCGAACTGCTATCGATCTACAACGCCGGAAGCGCCGGGGAGTGCAAATCCGTCCCGGCATTCAGCGGAATTATCAGCGCCAGCGGATTCGGTGGATTTTCATCCATCGCGCCGGGATCATGGGTTGAGATCTACGGATCGAACCTCGGATCCACGACACGCTCATGGACCGCCGCCGACTTCAACGGAGTGAATGCCCCGACTTCCCTCAGCGGGACGACGGTGATGATCGGCGGCATACCAGCATTTATCGACTATGTAAGCCAGACGCAGGTCAACGTACAGGTGCCGTCGAATATCACTCCCGGCCAGCAACAGATAACGGTCTCGAGTGGGCAGGAAACCAGCGCCAACTTCCCGATTACGGTCAATGCCACCGAGCCCGGATTTCTGGCGCCGTCGTCTTTCGTGGTCAGTGGAAAGCAGTATCTCGTTGCACTCTTTACGGACGAGGCTACCTACGTTCTGCCGCCCGGAACGCTCTCGGGCGTTCCTTCCCAGCGCGTTACGCCGGGGCAAACCATCATCCTGTATGGCGTCGGCTTTGGGCCCGTGACGCCGAGTATCCCGGCAGGGCAGATAGCGGAGCAGAGCAATATGCTGGCAGATTCCCTTCAGCTCTCGATTGGCGGGATGCCCGCAGTGCTTTCCTATCAGGGTCTGGCTCCGGGCTATGTCGGGCTCTATCAGTTCAACGTGGTGGTTCCCAATGTGGCGGCCAGCGACTTCGTGCCGGTGACGTTCACCCTTGGAGGATTCAGCGGTACGCAGACGCTTTATCTGGCGGTGGGGAATTAGCCCTATCCTCTGCCTTCGCTTCAGTGGGCGCATAGCGGTCCGTGCTCGCGCGTCAAGGACGGTTCTCGACTTCCGCACCAAGTAACCGAGAAGTCTCCGAGCCTATGACGCGCTCCGCTCCTGCCCGCTTTCCATGCGCCTGAAGCGAGGCTGTGTTGGCCTTGCCACAACGCAGTAAGGAGGCAACGGCCATGTCCGCAAACCGAAGTCCGGGGCTTGCAAATGCGCGCAATATTCATACACTCTCCAGCGCAACCAGCACGAGAGAGATCATGGCATTGCCGACATGGTTCAAGAATCCCAAGCCCAAGACGGCAGTCCCTTACGACTACCGAAACCAGCTTGATCTTTTCTCCGAAGCTCCTATAGATACACCCGCACCAGTTGCGCCGGTGCGTAAATCCGGGGAACATCATGCCCGACCGCGACCGCCTGAGCAGCTTGATTTTGGTGCACTGGGAGACTTACCACCCGACTATGTTCCGGCAACTCCTGCTGCAAAACCGGCTGGAGACGGAGCTGGAGCAGACGGCGGAGCAATTCAGCAGCTTCCTGTACGAGCTGGTATCGGTGCGGAAACTGGAATATCACAAGGCGTGGGAGCTGGCGCTGGACGAGTTCCTGCCGCCGGAAGAGTCGTCATCGACGAGCCCGAGCAGCCCTCCCGCGATTTCCGAATCACCTCAGAGCACAGAATCGGGGTGGGTAGCCTCCATGAGAAGGCGCGCGGGAACATCGAAGCCATCAGGCTCCTGAAGGCGCTCGAAGCCGAAAACCGCGACGCTACCGAGACAGAGAAAGGCGTCCTCGCACGATATGTGGGATGGGGCGGCATGCCCGGCATATTCGAATCGAATTACCGTCGCCGTGAGGAGTGGGACAAACCGGCCGAAGAGCTGCGCAAGATCCTCACGGACGACGAATACGAAGCTGCGCGCGCTTCCACACCCAACGCGCATTTCACGTCGCCCGTGGTCATCTCCGCGATCTGGGACGGTCTGCAGCGCATGGGGGTCGGGAACGGAGCGCAGATTCTGGAACCAGCGATGGGGGTAGGGAATTTCTTCGGCCTCATGCCCGAGTCAATGGCAGGCGGTCACCGGACCGGCGTGGAACTTGATTCCATCACCGCCCGCATCGCGAAAAAGCTCTATCCGGATTCTTCGATATTTCAGAAGGGCTTCGAGGAAACGCCTCTGCCGGACAATTTCTTCGACGCTGTTGTTGGCAATGTGCCATTCGGCGATTACGCTGTCCACGACCCGAAGATGAAGCACGGTCTCACGCGGGCGATCCACGATTATTTCTTCGCCAAGTCGCTGGAAAAAACCCGGCCCGGCGGTGTCATGGCGCTGATCACCAGCCGCTACACCATGGATAAAGAGAACGACACCATTCGGCGGCACCTGGGCGAGCAGGCGGACCTGCTTGGCGCAATCCGACTTCCCAATACCGCGTTCAAAGTCAACGCCGGCACGGAGGTCACCACCGATATCCTGTTCCTTCGCAAGCGTGCGCCCGGCGCACAACCTTCAGGAGAGGCGTGGCAGCACCTTGAAACTATCGATAGCCCGGATGGCCCGATCGCTGTAAACGAATACTTCGCACACCACCCCGAGATGATGCTCGGCAAGATGAAGCTCGTAGGCACGATGTACCGCGGCGCAGAGCCGACACTGGAGGGACTGCTCACGCCGGAGCTGCTTGCGCGCGCCATCCACAGGCTGCCCGACGGCGCATATGTCCCGAGGGACCGCGAGCGCCCGCCCCCGAAGCAAATCCTCGATGCCGAGGCCTTCACCGGTATCAAGGACGGAGCCTATGCGATCCGAGACGGGGCTATCGTCACCCGCAACGGCGACAGCTTCGAGCCCACGTCCCTTTCATCTTCCGCCGCCGAGCGAGTCAGGGGAATGATGGCGGTTCGCGATGCCGTCCGTCTGGTGTTTCGAACGCAGCTGGAAGACTCCCCGGAACACAGCATCACGGAAGCCAGGCAACTCCTCAATCAGATTTACGACCGCTTCGCACGCAATAACGGCCCCCTCTCCTCTCGTGAGAACCTCCGGGCCTTTAGCGGAGATCCCGATCAGCCCCTCCTCCTCTCCCTTGAGAATTACGACGCCGAGCATAAGCGCGCAACTAAGACTGCCATCTTCGAGCGGCGCACGCTGGAGAAGCATAAACCGACAGAGCATGTGGACACCGCTGCTGAGGCGCTGGCGATCTCCCTCAATGAAACCGGCGGCATCGACTGGACGCGCATGGCGTCGCTTACTGGCCGCACCGCAAGGCAGATGCAGCAGGAACTCGACGGCATGGTGTACCGCAACCCCGAAGGTGATTGGGAAACCGCCGACCGCTACCTGAGCGGCAATGTCAGGGCCAAGCTGAAAACGGCCGAAGCCGCAGCGGCGCTCGACCGGTCCTACAGTCACAATGTCGAGGCGCTGAAAGCCGTTCAGCCCGCCGATCTCCTGCCCGGAGACATCAGCGCCCGGCTCGGATCGTCATGGATACCGGCGGCTGACGTTCGGGATTTCATCAGCGAGACGCTGGGAGTCTCTGTCCCCGGCATCAGAGTAAGCCACTCCGGTGCCATCGCCAGTTGGGCGGTCGATGCCGACTACGAGGCAAAATACAGCGTTGCCAACACCACCACCCACGGCGTTCCGCGCGCAACAGCAATCAGCCTTATCGATGATGCCCTCAACGGCCGCACGCCTACGATTTACGACGTGATGCCGGATGACAGCCGCGTGGTGAACCAACAAGAGACCATCGCCGCTCGGGAAGCACAGCAGAAGCTGAAAGACAAATTCAGCGAGTGGATTTGGCAGGACGAGAATCGCGCGCACAGGCTTGCGCGCTCTTACAACGACACTTTCAACAATATCCGCCTGCGGACTTACGACGGCTCACACCTGACGTTTCCCGGCATGAACCGCTCAATGCTGAGGAAGAATGATCTCGACAAGCATCAGAAAGACGCGGTCTGGAGGATTCTTCAGAACGACAATACCTTGCTGGCACATTGCGTCGGTGCCGGAAAGACGGCGATCATGGCCGCCGCCACCATGGAACTGAAGCGCCTCGGCCTCGCGCACAAACCGATGATCGTCGTTCCCAACCATCTGGTCGAGCAGTGGGGCGCGGCGTTCCTCGCGCTATACCCTCAGGCGAACATCTTCGTCGCAGGAAAGGATGCCTTTGCAGGAGGCAATCGGCAGAAGGCTATGGCGCGCATTGCGACTGGCAATTACGACGCCGTCATCGTCTCGCACAGCTCATTTGAAAAGCTCCCCGTCTCCGATGAGACCTTCAAACACTTCGTGGACAAGCAGGTGGACCAGCTCGAAGCGGCGATTTATGAGGCGAAAGCCGAGAAAGGCGACAACCGGCGCATCGTGAAGGAACTGGAAAAAGCAAAGAAGCGCCTCACCACGAAGCTCAAGGAGCGCGCGGACCGCGAGCGGAAGGATGATGCCGTGAGCTTCGAGCAACTGGGCGTGGATAGAATTTTCTGTGATGAGTCGGATCTTTTTAAGAACCTCGGATTCGTAAGTAAAATGAACCGAATCGCCGGTTTGCCGAATACCGAAAGCAACCGCGCCCTCGACATGTACCTGAAGACGCAATACCTCGCCGAGCATGGCGGCGGTACGGTCTTCGCGACCGGCACGCCGATATCGAACACCATGGCCGAGATGTACACGCTTCAGCGCTACCTCGCGCCGTTGTCGCTCGCCGCCGCAGGCGTGGAGCACTTCGACGCATGGGCAGCCAACTTCGGGGAGGCCGTGACCGCGCTCGAACTTGCACCGGACGGCTCCGGGTACAGAATGCATACCCGGTTCGCGAAATTCGTCAACCTGCCCGAGCTGCTCTCGATGTTCCGCAGCTTCGCGGATGTACAGACGGCGGACATGCTGCACCTGCCGCGGCCGGAGATCGACGGAGGAAAACCGCACATCATGGCATCGCCGGCATCACCCGAACTGAAAGAGTTTGTCGGGACGCTGGTGGAACGCGCACAGAAGCTAAAAGGCGGCGGCGTTGATCCCCGCCGGGACAACATGCTGAAGATTACCGGCGACGGCCGGAAGGCCGCGCTGGATATGCGGTTGGTAAACCCCTATGCGGAGACCGAAGGCGATACCAAGCTGAGCCGCGCCGTGGAGCAGGTTTACCGCACGTGGGAGCAGGGGAAAGACAAACGCACCACGCAGCTGGTGTTCTGCGACGTCTCGACACCCAACCCCGATAAGTTCAACGTCTATGATGAAATCCGCGGCAAGTTGCTTGAGCGCGGCATTCCCGAGAAGGAGATCGCCTATATCCATGATGCCGACACGGATATTCAGAAGAAGACGCTGTTCGACTCTGTCAATGCCGGGCGAGTCCGTATCCTTCTTGGGTCCACCGAGAAAATGGGCGCCGGGACGAACGTCCAGAAAAGGCTCGTGGCCCTTCATCATCTCGACGCGCCATGGAGGCCGCGCGACATTGAGCAACGTGAAGGCAGGATACTTCGGCAGGGCAATGAGAACCCCAGCGTCCACATCCACCGCTACGTCACCGAAGGCAGTTTCGATGCATATATGTGGCAATGTTTGGAAAATAAAGCGAGGTTTATCAATCAGGTAATGAACGGTAGCGTGACCGTTCGCCAGGCAGAAGACCTCGAAGGCGGCGCGCTCACCTATGCGGAGATCAAGGCGATTGCTTCAGGCAACCCGGCGGTAATGGAAAAGGTCAAGGTCGATACCGAAATCCGCAAGCTCGACCAGCTCCGCGCCTCCCATATCAACCAGCAGCACAATATCCGCTGGGAACTGAAGGCACTCCCGGAGCGGATTGAGCGCGACCGGAAGTACCACGCGGCCCTCACATCCGATATCGTCACGCGGGATGCCCACGGGGAAGAAGAATTCACGATGAAGGTTGGCAATCGGGAATTCTCAGGTAAGGGTGCGCGCGAGAACGCCGGTAATGCCCTGAACACAGTCGTCATGTCATGGAAGGACGATAAGACGCTGAAGGTGCGCGGCCATTACAAGGGCTTCGAGATCCTCAGCCGGGGAAGTGCCTATAAGGACGGCGAGCCCGATCTGTTCGTCCGGGGCAAGGAAACGTATCAGGCCAATCTCAATCCGGCAAGCCCACAGGGAACAATCGCAAGCATCGATAGCGTACTTCGGGGCCTTGATCGTAAGGCCGAGGAAGAGCAGCGTGAGATCGAGCGGCAGGAAAAGGCATTGGCGGATTACAAGGGGCAGCTAGACCGGAAGTTTGAGCATGAAGCGCGGTTAAAGGAATTACTCGGCAAGCAGGCGCAGCTCAATGCTGCGCTCGATTTGGATAAGCATGAGGCGCAGGTAGTTGCCGAGAATTCCGAAGCGACTGAAAAACCGATCATGGCTGGCTTCGTGGGGAAGTTAAATGCACACCCCACCACGTTTGCTTTGTAAGTCTCGTAACGGCCTGAGATGGGGCTGCAATAACATCGCGTCCAGAAACCTGATATAGTACGGCCCGAGCCACGCACCGGAACATGATGACGCTGGCTCACACCGCCGTATTGCAAGAAAGCTCATGGAGCGAAAACCAAAACCCGTTGCGGCCTGTAGCCGTTGCGGAGACTTGCGTTACGATCTGCTCAGTATTAATCAGCAGTGCAGGCGGACCCCGAAGAATGGAAAGCGCTGCCGTGGCGTCTATAGGAATGCAATTGGTAAAACCGATTGGAAGTTATGCGGTTCTTGCGCCGGGAGCGGAAAACCGTGCCCGCCAAACCATGCGATAAGTGAACTGCGCTGTATCGCGTGTGGTGGGACAGGCTGGGTGTCTGCGTCGGGTGGCGTTTAGCCCCCTTATTCGCTGGCCGCCGTAACCATTGCCGGTGGCTGCACTCCGCGCATGACCAGTGCAGAGAAGATTCCGAGAACCCGGCGGAATTCGACCCGGTTTTCAGGCGTTCGGTTTTCGTGGTATCGGCGTTCAGCTTCTGCCAGCTTCTCACGCCACACCGAATTGATCGAAGATGAACCCAGGGACTGCATATATCCTCCCCGATTCGCGGCAGCGGGTTGCCCCCGGAGCTATCAGTCCAGCAGCAGAGCCCGCCATCCCGAAGAATGCTTACTATAGTTGATCTGATTAGATCACCAATCGATAGCAGAAAGCATCCCCGCGAGTGAGGGGGATAGGACAATAATTTGGAGGGAAAATTCAGATACGGTGAATGGGAGATTCGTGGCGGATGGCAAGCCCGCCATAATATGCCGGATCGGCGAACTTCTCGGTAAAGATCCGCTCCCACCGAGCGTTGTCCCTGCATGTGCCGCAGGTTCCACACTCACACCGGCGGCTCTTATGACGCGGCGCTTCATACCGTCCTGGCGCAGCGTTCTTCGTCATGACCGGGCGCGGGTCGCGCTTCTTCTTATATGTCTCGGTCAGCAGTTCGATGTCCCGGATGTCGGCGAGTTCCATCTGCATCATCCTGCCAGCGCCCTGGCGATAACCGCCGCTCTTTGACGCACCGCCGCCGATTTCGCGCGCAACTGACGGATATGCTCCAGGAATTCATCGGAGAGCACCGGTTCGCTCCGCTTTTCAATCTTGGGGCACGCCTGATAATGGCGTGAAGGGGGAATTTGCTCGCCGATCTTCGTCATGGGTTACATTCTGAATGTTCCCCAGATTTTCCTCAAGCCACCATCTGAGGGTTTCCTTATCCCCTTTTGAGGGTAATGGTTTCACTACCCTCTGCCGAATACCCGCAGGCACCCCCATGCGTGCCACCACAGTTCACCCAATGGCGGGGATCACACTGGACACGACTTCCTGTGTCTTGCCCTTACCGCGGCTGCTCCGAGCAATGCTACGCTTGAGAGCAAAGGGAGAATCGCAGAATTGCCCACACTCACGAATGAAATCATCGAGGCCGCTATCACTGGCTTCGAGGCTCAGAAATTGAAGATCGACGCACAGATTGCGGAGTTGCGCGCCATGCTGAAGGGCGAACCTGCCGCCCCCGCCGCTCACGCTAAGACAGCCAAGCCGAAGCGTAAAGTCAGCGCCGCCGCTTTGAAGCGCATGCGCGAAGGCCAGCAGCGTCGGTGGGCTAAGGTGCGCGGTGAAACTGCGCCCGCTGCGAAAACGGCTCCGGCACCCAAAGCGGTCAAGGGTGCCAAGAAAAAGCGGAAGCTCAGTGCCGCCGGGAAGGCGAACATCGTCGCGGCGCTGAAGAAGCGGTGGGCGGCGAAGAAGAAAAGCGGCTCGGCAAGAAGGAAGCGTGGCACCACCACGGCCATGGGCGGGGAAGTGAGCGGCGGCTAAGCCGGGCCACGACCAGCAAAATGCGCTTGCTTATGAGACGCAGTGGGGGTAAATAAGGGGAAGAACGCAATCATGTAGCAGCCACACCTTGGAGGGGAGATGGGGGAGAGTTCCCACTTTCGACTTTTGCTCTTGCCTTCCCGGCTACTCTTATGGTTAGCGGGCGTCGGACACAAGTACTATTGCAAGCGGTTAAACGAGACCCTTGATAAGCGCCTTAGCGAAATGCGAAAACATCACGCGCTTCAGGCATCGCGCGAAACGCATAATCCCCAGTGATTTCTGCTATAAGCATTCTGTCGCCCGCCCTTAGCACATCACCCTTGTAGCTCCTGCTGCCTCGCCGGAACGCATGCATACTCTCAGGATATTCGAGCATTTGCTGAATGATCGTCGATTCATAATAGCAGCGCAATATGTAACAGACCATTTTGCCGTCATCGGAGCGCATCGCCTGCTTGCAGCTGGAATTCTTCACATCCAGCAATGCGTCTTCCAGGCGCAGAACGGCCTCTACATTCCCATAGAAGTTCCACTCGTTCGGGCGATCTGAGGAAGGAGCGCTGGCATCGCCGAACTTCACAAATACTAGTAGCCGTTTCCACGGCTTCTCTTCTGGCATGGAAGGCCTCTTTGTGTGCAATGGGCCATAATAGTTCCATCAGAATCAAAAACAAGCCGGATTAGAACAGCGAATCCTGCTTGCTCATGTCTTCCTTCCCGGCCTTCTTGAAGGCAGATGAATCGACAAGCGGAATGTTCGGCTTCTTGCCCGCAAATAGCTCCTCAATCGTGAGTATCTGAAGCTTCTGGTATTTGCCGTACGGCGTTTCGTAATAGCCCGCCTTCACGGCCTCTGTCTGCATGGGCTTGGTAGGCTCCGCCAGCGTGATGAACACGCCGATTTTAGCCTTCTCCCGGTCAACCACATGCCCCATGTCGCGGATCATCGGCACGCCGACATTGCCGCCGCCCTTCACGGACACGATGGCCTTCTCCGTGGTCTTGCCGTCCGGCTTAAAGTAAATGAAGCCGTCGATGCCGGAATCCGCGCCCTTCTTCTTGCCGCCATACGGTACGGCGTTCACCAGCGATACCGCCCACCACTGGAACTGGTACTTGTCCTGTTCCGCCAGCGCGCGGGCACCGTCAAGGTCTTTGGGCGTGCCGTGTACCTTGAACTCGATGCCGGGGAAGGCATCCTTGAGGCGCTTTTCAATAAGAGATATTGCGAGGTGGGTGATGTCGATGCCGATCCATTTGCGGCGGAGTTTCTGTGCGGCATGGATTGTGGTGCCGCAGCCGCAGAATGGATCGAGGACTACATCATCCTCATTCGAGCTGACTTTAAGAATTCGCTCAAGCAACGCTAACGGCTTTTGAGTAGGATAACCAAGACGTTCCTGCGCCTGCGAGTTAAGTGGAGGAATGTCCATTATAACATCCTGTACCGCAACTCCCTCGCTCAGGTATCGCTTGAATCGCGGAAATCCTTCGCCGTCGCCGCTACGCGATTTTGGCCAATGGATAAATCCATTTTCGTCTAGTAAATCCAGCTTTTGCGTAGTTGGTAGTTCTTTGGCCTTATCGGTTCCTACCAAACGCTCCACAGTTTTGAGGTTAGCTTTCCAATGCACTCCCTTTGCAGTCGGATCATAGCCTCGCCAGACAGCGCCGGAATCGCCGTGGCGCACTCCCGGAGCCGTCAAATTGTCGTCCGCCCATAGTTCTCCGCCTTTACCAACGTTCTTATACCGTGCCGAGTATTCACCGCTATGAGGCAGTAGAATTTCATTCCATGTCCGATCATCGGATTTCGTGTAATAAAGGATTGTATCGTGAATGTCGCCCCACCGATCAGCGGCGGAATGTGCGCCTGTCCTTTTCCAGATAAGTTCACTTCTGAAGTTAGTTGCGCCAAACACGGCATCCATTAGCGTTTTGAGGTAGTGGCTGGCCGTCGGATCGCAGTGCAAGTAGAGGCTGCCGGTGGGCTTGAGCACACGATGGAGTTCCAGCAGCCTGACGGCCATCATAGTGAGATAGGCCATCATGTCGTTCTCTTTCAAGAATGAGCGCATGGCGCGGAGCATTTCAGCGACATCGCTATTACCGCTACTCATCACCTCATCGAAGGCCTGTTCCGCATGCTGGTTCCAGTGCCAGGTATCCTCAAAAGCTTCGATCTGCGCCTGCGATTGAATCCCCGCCGGGGATTTAAACAGGATATTGTAATTCGCCTGGCTGTTGAATGGCGGGTCGAGATAGACGAGATCGACAGTCTCATCCTTGATATGCTCGCGCAGGACAGTCAGGTTGTCGCCGTAGAAGAGGTGGTTGGTCATGATTGGATGTCTTCAATAGCTATCGTCTTGCGACCTATTACGTGAAGCGCGGCAAGGAAGAAGCTGGCGGGAAATGCTCCCCGGCTAATCTTGCTGGCAACGGATGCCTTCGACTCCGGCACGCCCAGCGCCGTGAGCTTGGCCGCCAAATCCTCATAAGTTACATCGGCCAGTTTCAACTCGGCCTTTAGGAGCCGCTTCGCCCGCTCCGCCCAATGGGTTTCGTCCAGTTTGGCCGTCATTTTCCGCATACCGATGTTTAATGCGCTATTCAGATAGCATATATGACATTTTTCCGTTGACAAGAAGAATGAAAAGATTAGCATATTCGCTAACAACATAGCGAATGTAACAATCAATGACCCAACACTTCCTCCTTTCGTCCAAGGCCCGGACACTCAGCCTCGCAAAAGTGATGCGACTGAGCGAGCAGGAGGCGTTTGAGGCATTCAGGGCCCTGCGCTGGTCCGATACGAACGGCGCTCCGGTCTGCCCGCGCTGCGCCTGCGCGGCGGTCTACCAGTACAAGGCCCGGTCAATATTCAAGTGCAAGGGCTGCAACAAGCAGTTCAGCGTCACGACCGGCACCATCTTCGCCAGCCACAAGCTGCCGCTGCGGGACATCCTCGCGGCCATCGCCATCTTCGTGAACGGCGCGAAGGGGCATAGCGCCTTGCAGTTGAGCCGCGACCTGGACGTGCAGTATAAGACCGCCTTCGTTCTCTCCCATAAAATCCGCGAAGCGCTGGCCGGGAAGAAGCCGGAGCCTTTGACCGGCGAGGTGGAAGTGGACGGCGCATACTTCGGCGGCCATGTGAAGCCCGCGAACCGCAAGGAAGACCGGAAGGACTTGCGCCTGCTCCAGAACCGCTCTGGCAAGCGCCGCGTGGTCGTCGTCATGCGCCAGAGGGGCGGCAGGACGCTGCCGTTCGTCTTCACGAGCGAGGCGGCATCCCTTCCCGCGATACAGGCGCACGTGACGAACGGCGCAACGGTCTATGCCGACGAGGCCCCGGCCTGGGATGCGCTGCATGCCCGCTATCTCACGAAGCGCATCAACCACAGCGAGGCCTATAGCGCCGGTGGCGCATGCACCAATCAGGCGGAGTCCTACTTCTCCCGCCTGCGCCGCGCGGAGATCGGAGTGCATCACGTAATCTCCGGCCCGTACCTCGGGAGCTACGCCGCTGAGATGGCGTGGAGGGAGGACAACCGCCGCATCAGCAACGGGGAGCAGTACCTGAAGGTGGCGAATGCGGCGCTCAACTCGCCAGTGTCGCGGGTTTGGAAAGGGTATTGGCAGAGGGCGGCTTAGTCCTTCTTAGGATCGACCAGCTTCAATGCCGCACTATCTTTATGGGTGAGGTTATAGAGCTTCTGATGAACTCGCTCCTGCTCCGTTTTGTAAAGGCGGGTTGCGACTTCAACGCAACACACAAATACCGCCTCTGGCACTTCCCGCACAGTCGGCACGGAAAATGGCTCGCCGCTTGGGTCGATCCATTCTTTGTGTTTACCAGTTTTCTTGCCAGTTTCCTGAAATCCAAGCTTCTGCAAAATTTCTTCTAGTTCTTCGACGGGACGCATCAGCATGGGTGCCTCCTATGCGGCGCACTTTGTTATCGCAGCATAAGTGATTGGGAAAACGTCTGTGCTGTCTAATTCCCTTGCTTCCGCCACTTCAACGTCTTTGCCGTATTTCGTCTTTATCAGCATTTTGATAACTTCGGGGATTTCCTGTAACAGCCCAAACATGGTGGGGTCGGCCACGAATAATCCAGCCAGACTTCTACTGGTGGCAACATACCAATTCTGGTGAACTGTCACATCAACAACGATAGTGGATGGTGTGCTCATAGAAACGCCTCCTGAAAAAGTGTTGCCCGAATACTATAAGTTGTGTCTTTTACGTTGACAACTTAAAATCGGGGTCAGGAATATATACCAAGTCGGCGTTGCAGGGAAGAGACATAATGAGCGTAGGAGCCGATTTCTGCCGATCCACACGCTACCTCACCAATTCCCACCGCTGAGGCCTCTCGCCCTCACGCCGCACAATCCGCCCGTCCCGCGCATACTTCACCAACGCCCCGTTGAGCGTCTGCCGGAACTGGTTGACCGTCGCGGCATCCGTCGGCGCTCCCTGACGCTCCAGTGCGGCCCGCGCCAGCTCTCCTGCCGATAGCGGCCTGTCCGCTTCCCGCAGGATGTCCATCACCACCCGGTAGAACATACCGCGCGGAAAGTGAAGGTTGTGCTTGTGGCTGCGCTTGGGGAATATCTCTGAGGCATCGAAGCCGGGTTTGTAGATGCTGATGGCCTTGGATAGCACCAGCAGCTGCGCTCGCAGCTCAGCGGCCTCGGCGTCCTTCGCCCGCAGCAGCGTCAGGATTTCCGTGTACTTTCTCAGCAAGGCGGTGATAACGTGCGGATCTGCCATTCCCCTCACACTACCGGCATCAGGGGCGTGGGGCTATGGGAGGGGAGGTGTGGTTGATACATAAGTGCGGTCTTGTGCCGAACTGCAAATGGATTACTCTCAATGATGCTGGCTCTTAGCCGCCGGGCTCTGAGCCTTTTTCCACGCTTCGATCTCATGTCTACAATCCAGCCAAATTTTGTCCATCTGAAAGAGGCGGGCGGTCACCGCGCTAGAAATCCAGATGGAAAAGATCAGGCCGAGCGCGCCGCAGGAAACACCGGTGACGGAGTGGATGTTATTAATGTCAGCACCGATATCAAAACTTATGCAGTCGTCGTACTCTATTACTCCGAGTACGGCAACCGGCATCCAAATAAGTATCTTATGTGTGATGCTACGAAAGCGCGATGGTGATTTGAAGTCGGATTGCGGCGTCGTAAATACCTGCCGCATTGACAACAAAATATAGAATTTGTCCAGCTCAGCCATCCCAAGAGCCTTAGCTGCCCTAAAAGACAATTTTAAGTTTTCAAGCTCCCTCGCTAAAAAGAACCGATAGACTAATAGAACAACGAACAAGCCGACCGCCCCTAAGACATCCAGATCATTTACGTCAAAAGTAAAACCGATGAATGGAGCGCTCACGATGAAATTCTCGATATCCGTCTTCACCAACGCGTCGCAGAGACCAAGGTATCGATGCTCGTAATGCCTTACTCTTTCACCGTATTCGTCCGCGCTCAATCCTCTGCGCTCTGGGTACGGGCCGAGCTCCTTGGCGACGTAGCTGCTCCGAATATTTTGCGCAGCGAGAATTCGTTCATGCATCCATCTCCCTTGCATCGTGTGCAGAACGGCAGCAAAAGCAACGATACTGGCAACAATCAGGGCCAGCAGCGCCGCACGCGTTCGGGATGAGGCATCACTGCTGGCTTCTAGATAATCCTGTATGTCTAGCGGTTCTCGCGCCCTAGGCGACATGGGCTATTCTCCATTCAGTCAATTTTACATCCATTCGGATATAGGCGGTCATCGCAGCCCCCACCGTGTTTCCGGCCGATTTTGAACACCGATTCAAGCGCTGATCTTCACCCTCCCCTTTCGCATTCCGCCGCAAGTCCATGCCTGCTCCTTTTTATGCCGGCGACTATGCGCGCGTCGCTCTCCGGCCAATGACGAACATTTCCCCTCTCCCTTCGGTCGATTCCTCGCGGTCGCTGCGCTCCAAAGTTCTATGACCGGCTTCGCTATTCCGCGCGCCTGACGTTCGCCGTCAAGAAGCAGCATGTCGCGGCTTCAAACAACAAAAGGAGAAAGTCATGAAGAAATCAGCTCTCATCATAGGTTCGTTCCAATCCACCGAAACCGGCTACACGGGCAAGCTCGATACTCTCGCCATCAAGGCACCCGTCCAACTGGTCCGCGTCGAGGACAAGGAAAAGGACAACCACCCGGATTACGTCGTCAGCTCCGGCAGCAAGGACATCGGCGTCGCCTGGGATTACGAGGACGACCGCGGGCACTACGTTTCCATCGCCTTCGAGGAACCGAGTCTTGCGCCGGGCTCGTACAAGCTGGTGAAATCCGGGGTCGAGAAGGGCCACACCCTGACGTACCGGAAGCCGAGCTTCAAGAAGGATGGCAAGAAGTAACCGGGTTGGGGTGGCCTTCGGGTCACCCCTTCACTTTCGTGTTGACCGAACCGGAGTCTTCCCATTAAATGCGCGAAGGGCCAGCAAGCTTCCACACTCACTGGCCCCTCTAACCACCAACGTAAGGATGTACGTTTATGGCTACCAATTCTGATTCCACAGATTCCTTTCAGCCGCAATCACAATCTTCGGCCACGACGCACACGCCTCTGCCTTGGGGATATGACGGCGATGGCTTCGATTCCGTAGCAGCACAACTATGTGACACCGACGGATATACGATCTTCCCCGTTGACGAAGACGGCATCTGCGATGGGCCCCCGGTCTGCGAAATAGGCTACTGCGGCGATGACGAAGAGGCCGAGGCGAATGCGGCGTTCATCGTCCAAGCGTGCAACAGCCACCAGACGCTGCTCAGTGCCTTGATTGATTTCGTGAAATGGACAGAGTTGCATAACCTCAATATGGCCGATTGCATTGATGGCGTACAGCGTGAATGTCCCGTCGTGTTGAATGCCCGCGCCGCCATCGCCAAGGCCAGCGGAGGTGCACCGAACGAGCCTCAGGGCATCACCGAGGCCGAACTAATTCGACGAATAGACGACCATGTGTCGGAAGTCATCACCCGGAACGGCGTTAAGAAGGGCAACATTGGCTCCGTCGTAATCGGCGCTGCCTTTGATGTCTTGCGGCCATATCTCAGACTGCAATCGGAGTCGATCGCCTCGAATCGCTCGTCTCTCGCCGCGAGCACTGGAGGCGATCATGCGTGAGCAATATTTCAAATTCTCGTCGGACGAAGATGGCCGTCCGATAGTCCTTGATGGCAAGGCCGTCGCCTACGTCGAAGAGGACGCGCCGCCGATGACCGGACAGATTCTGGCCTCCGCTCAGGACGTGCGGGAAAAGCTTGAGGAAATCGCCCTCTATTTGCAAGGCTCGCAACGGTTGAAAGGCTCGTCAAAGGCACGGATCCTTGCCGATGGCGCGATGGACCTGCTCGCCCGCACTATCAATCCCAACTACAAGACCGGCGGGAGTGCATCATGACCCAGCCCCTCCCCTCAGAAACCATCGAATATGAGCGGTATGTGGACGGGCTGCGCCGAGAGAATGCCGCCCTTAAGCATTCCCTTAAGGCGGCTATTCACAACTGCAAGCAGCATAATGCGGAATATCACCACCTTACAGTGCCAGAACAGCTTGTCGAGTGGGAAGCGCTGGTTGATAACAGCGCATCGCAAAAGACTATCACCGTTCACGTCGAAGGCGGCCTCGTGCAGGACGTGACCGGCATCCCACCCGGAGTCGAGGTTCGCGTCGAGGATTACGACGAGGGGGATAGATCGCATCCTTTGTGGGATGCGGAGAAGGGTTGCTTTGTGACGGTTTATGGGGGAGATGGAGTATGAAGAGGCCAATCCGCGTTTTCTACAGCAAGTTCAGTGGGCGCTTGTACGCCACTCGGCACTACAAAATCGAGAATGGCCTTGTGACCGTCACGGGCGAGAAATTTGATGTTACCGATGACGTCGGCGCGGCGGTAGTCGAGAATGCGCTGACCTTTACCGCGAGAGCGGACGCGAAAACCACGGGGGAAGCATCATGACCACAAAAACCCTGATTGACCGGCTCGCAGAGATACGCACCGGCCATATGGACGGAAATAATAGCGAGCAGTATTTCCCCGCTGATAGAGCCATCGCCATCATCCGCGAGCACAACGCTGAACAGAATCACGGAGCCGTGGCCTGCGATATAGATAAAACGCAGGAGGAAGCCGAAAGGCCCGCTAAAGAACTGGGAGTGAAAGTCTCCCCGGCCCCAGCCCATTCGGCCCCGCACGAACTGGTGGAGCTCGTCGCACGCGCGATTGCTGGCGACAACCCTGATGAAACTGACGGGGGCTACCCACCAAAGGCTCATTGGGAATATTGCGTTGAGACTGCCAGAGCTGCCATCGCCGCTATTCCTGCTTCGTCTTGGAGGGATGAATGAGCGACCGCGAGGAATTCGAAGACTGGGTTGACCACAAATTCGGCGGTCCGGCAGGAAGGCATATATCGAAATGCGACGGAGTTTACCTTAACGGCAGCGTACAGGCCGCTTGGGCTGGCTGGCAAGCCGCCAAAGACAACTATGCGCCGAAGCTGACGCAAGCCGAAGCGGCGAGAATTGCTGAGCATGCCCTGTCAGAACTGCTGAAAGACGAGGACATTGCCAAAGGTTTCAGGCCACTTTATCGAGCACATGCAAAAGCTGTAATAACTGCCATCAAAGCCGCCGGCGTCAAATTCAGGGATGAAGCATGACTCACGCCCCCTACTCTTTCCTCGCCCATCTGGAAGCCGTCGCCACCATTATGGCGACGCCAAACAACCCGCCCGAAGCGACGAGTCTCAAGATATCGGAGCCATGCAAGTGGGCCGCCTCGATCCGTGGATTGCCCAGGCTGTTGAGCAGAACCATCGTCCCCATAAACGCAAAGCCCAGACCGGCAAGTAGGCTGCTTTTCTTCATATCCCCTCCCAAAACCCCGCAACAAGTCTACATCCTTGGTGAAGGCGGGAGCGGGATCGTTTCAACCAGTGTCAAAACGGGGTTCCAGTGACCGACATCCTTACCAAGCTCGCGGCGCTCACGCAACTGCTGCACGGTCTTCAGCCATGCCCACGGTGCGGAGCCGCCCGTGACACTCTGACGGCCCATGGCTTCGGCAACTATTCCGTGCAATGTTTTGACTGCGGACTCCAAACGCGCCAACAGCGTGGGCAGGAAGCCGCTGTCAATGCCTGGAATATCCGCCCTCGTGAAGCCGCCCTCATCGCTCTGGTGCAGGAGGCGGTGGTGGAGATTGAGCGGCTGGAAGTTGCCCTCGGGAAAATCGCCTCTCAACACTATGAACATCACTCGCAGGCCATCGCTGCAAAGGCCCTTAATCCCCAAGAGCCTACACGATGACAGAACCCGGACTCACCGCAGAGGAGCATGAGGTACTCACCCATCTGGCAAATGCTTGGAATGAATTTTGTCGATTGTCAAAGGGCCATCCTGGCGATGCCGCCGAATTCACGTTCCATATCCACGCGCTTCAGAACATCGTCGGAGGTCGAGTGGCCAAGCGCTGTAACCCCGAGATATGGAGATGACCGGGGACTGATGAAACCATATGCGAACTCCGAACCTTCTCAGCTTCCCTAACATTTGACACGGATGTTAGACTGTGGATGGTAGTAACGGAGCGCGGACGAAAATCCGCGCGTGCGACGAAATCGCATCCGTTGCCTCTTGAAAGGAGCGCATCTTGCGCAAATACAGCGAATTTTTCCAGACCCTCCACGACGAACAGACCCCGACCGGAACTCTTGGCCGAGGTACTCACTATTCAATTTTCCGCGCAGTTGTCTTCGGCGACGAAGACGGAAATATGTTAGGCGATGGCCGCTTTTGCGACTTCGCGGTTATTTGGGATGAAGACCACGACGACCGCGTGATAGAGCCAATTGAGAAAATTTACTTCGCGGGTCTATTGCCGCTATTCTTGATGTTCGGGGAACGCAAGGGCGGCTTCACCGCTATCGCCGGAAGCGGTGAGTTTCCACGACGAGAACTGCTCTTAAGCCGTCTAAACGCCATTACCAGTAGTCTAGAAATCGGCGATTCATGGCCGTCGCAAATTGTTGATCTTGAAGATCCAGACAATCCAATCATCAGCGCAGATAGAGAGAAGGTTACGCTATATCTCAGCAATCTGATGATGCTGTGGAAGCTTGGCCTCAAGCCCGCCAAATTTCAATTTACGCCCATTCCAAATCCAGCTTGACGGGCTGGCCGTGGATGCCTAACCTGCGCGGGCAATGCCCCCGCGCGCACCACAACCTCGGGATTACGCCCTTCAACCGCCGGAACTCCGCGAGCGGTCAGCGTTTCACCATGTGCACACGTCGGTGGGCGCTGGCTCTGCCGGGCACTGGATACGCATGGCGGGCATCCTCAGCCCGCTCATCATCGGCGAGATCGTGCAGGACTCGCAGAAGCGGTGGCGGTGGATCCGCATTGCCTCGGTAGCCACCGCCCTGGTATCGGAGGGGTTCCACACACAGCGGCTCATGCAGGAGCGCCGGGAGCGCGCGGAGGAGCGGGAACGGTGATTCAACGCACCTTCAGGCTGGAGACCGACAGGTAGCTCATCGTCCGGGCGTAGTTTCCGGCCTTCTGAATGACGAATGAGTTGTAGGTGTTGCGCGCATAGACGTCATCGACCGAGAGGCGGGAGCGCCAGTCGGAATCGCTCGTGAGCGTAGCGGTGCCTTGTGGCGGGGACACCCTGATGCTCACCGTGCTGAAGAACGGGAACCGGCCCTCGCCGATCTCCATGCCGATTTCAGAGCAGGCATCGCCGGTTTTGCGCCATGCTTTGGAGGTCGCGTCCGGACTCTGGCCGAAGTCGTAGCTCTTGCCGTTGATCGTGAGGGTGGCCGTTCCGGGGGATTCCTCGTGCGTTCCGCCGATGCCCGAGCCGGAGCAGCCGGGATCTGTGTCCTGGCCCTTGGTGTCGTCGAAGGTGAAGACGAGGGTGTAGGGCGTTCCGGCAGGCAGTACGCCGCCGCCGAATATCGCCAGAGGGTCGTTGCCGCCGTTCAGGGTTCCGGTAACAGTGATGGTGGTTTCTCCGCTCTTGCCCATGGAGCAGCCGGTGAGGAGGATTGCGATTAGAGTCATGCCGGACCTAAGCCCGGCGCGTTTGGAGACACGTGTAGCGTTCATGGTTTTTGCCTCGTTTGGATTGCCGCGTTGGGCGGCTTTTTTAAGGGGGAGAAGTCTCTCCCCTCGCTTCAGCCCGTTGGGCTTCCGCTACCCCACTCTGCGGGGTGCAGCCCCGCAACGCCCCGCTTACTACTTGCCGCTCATCCTCGCCCCATTGCACGCGCCGCAGAGAAGCCAAGCATCGGGCTTGGCCCACGCATTCTGCCCACAATTCGAGCAGGAAAACTTCGTTTTTCCCGCCCCTCGTTTCGGTATCGACTGCCAATGCAATTGAATGCCTTTTGCTTCAAGCTTCTTGTACGCCTTGGAAAACGGTCCCCCACCAACGATGTAGTGACTAACTCTCTCTCCGGTTTCCTTGCCGTTCTCCTCGCCGGTATCCGACGGCTGGAGACCAACCTCCTTCATCTTTTTGGCCCATTGAAGATTGTGATAGCCCCGCCTGCCGGGCTTGCCATATGCATGCTGCCAAAGATGAACCATTTCGTGAGCAAGCGTTGAGATGATCTCTTCGTCAGTCCGGTTCACAAAGCCATCGGGATTCAGAGCGATTTCGTGTACGGAAATGTCAGCCTCTCGGTTACTAAATCGATTTGGCGAGAAGTAGCCATGCGCTCGGGAAAGCCGCTGCAACGTAACGAGGATATTAGGAAGAGCGCCCTCGAATAGCTCGTCATTCAAGAAGGCGTAGGCCTTTTGAAACTCGCCATATTCGATCTTCGTGATTGGTAGGGGCTTCATATTTGGAAAGTACTATCCAAAAATCCATCTGACAAGTTTTTGTTGTGATTTGGTCTATTCCACCTCCACCGCCTTCCCGCCTTCTGCCTCCAGCGCCACCAGCCAGCCCGGATGCTTCCCCTTGCCATTCCACGTCAGCTCTTTATTTCCCGGATGCCGGTACGTCGTGCCGCCGTGATAGACCGTCCCTTTTGCCGCCTTGGTTTTGCCCTTTCCGTTCAGGTCCTTCATCGAAAGCCCGACCGATGCCAGGAGCGCCCGTGCCTGCTCCATTGCCTTTGCCTTGCGGTCGTCGTCCCGCTGTTTCAGAATGCCCTGCGATTGTTCAATTACCGTTCGAAGTTCAGCGTCCTGTAGCGCGTTTAGTGTGTCGATTTTTATCGTCGTCATCGCCTTTTATCTCCCGCAGAATCTCCTCAAAATCCGGGTACGTCTTAACGCTCGCAATCACCGGCTCGTGGTCGGGATTCGCCTGCTGCAGCAGCATGGCTTTGCCGGTGACCAGTTCCCGGATGCTGTTCAACTGGCCTTCGCGTATCTCCTCGATGAGAACGCTGAGGTGATGCCCCTCGATCTCTATGGCGCGCGCGCCGAAGAGGACGACGAGCCGTTCATGCTCTCCTTCGTCGGTCCATTGATATCCCAAGTAGTGGGACCAGGCGAAGCCCTCCGACCGTCTCCCGTCCCGGCGCTCGACATGGAGATTGAACGCCTGTGCGGTGTGCTGGCGCTCGGCGGTGAAGCTTTTGGCTTCAGTCTCCGGGCCTTTCTTATCGATTAGGTCTTGGAGAAACTTGCTTTTCCCTTCAGGCATAACGAATGCCCTCCCGGCGCCGCCAATGATCGGCAATGGCTTCGGCACGCGTCTTCAGGAAACGCCCTACCCGGTTGCGTTCCAGCGTTTGCTGGAAACGATCCCGCCATGACGGCCGCAGCTTCGTTTTCGTCAGCTCGACGGCGGAGAGACGTTGCCCGGTGCGCGCGATCGCGTCCCGGACGTCCTCTTTGGAATCAACGTAAATTTTTGCCATTTCTCTTCCACGTGACGTGGAGACGTACCATTGCTGCTGGTTGGCGGCGGGCAGTGATTCATTACCGGTCGCGATGAAGACGCGGTCAACGGTTTTGCCCTGGCTCGAATAGCTCGTATCGACGTAGCCGAGGCTCATATGGCCCCAGTCTTTCGGGAGCACCTTGGCCTTGTCGATTCGGATATCGCCTTCCTTGGTAAAGCCCTCCACGGTGAAGACATCCCCGTTGTTAACTCTGGTGCCTTTCGGCTGGCCCTCCACCTTCGCCTCGCCGTTCTTCGTAATGCGGATTCGGTCACCTTTTGCAATGGCAAGGTTGCGGGTGCGGAATACGTCGAAGCGATCCGTCTGTGCCGGTAATGCCGCGCGCGTGCCGTCCTGCTTCTGCAACTGAGGGCCGTTTTCTGACTCGACGACCACGGTTTTTTCGCCGCGCTTAAAGCCTTTGGCGTTCTGGTGCCATTCCAGAATCATGCCCGGCTCGTAATTGCGGACGTCGCCCTTCTGTGCATCCGTCCAACCCGTCGATTTCCGGGCGACGAATTGATGCTCTTTCCCGAGCGCGCCCCGTTGTTTTAATGTCGTGCGCAGCTCATCCGTGAGCTTGTCGCCTTCGGCATGGGTGGGCGCGATGATTAATGCGCTCCGGCCCTCCTCCTGCGCTTTCAGGTAATCCTTCACCAGCAGCTGGTGACGCTCCTCGCCGGAGGCTTCGACGACCCAGCCTATCTTGTCGAGCATGGCGAAACCCTTTTGCGCGGCTTTGCCCGAACCCTGCGAAATGGCCTCGACGGCTTTCTTGTAACCCGATACGGTCTGCCGGCGGATCTCCGTAAGGCGTGCGAGTTTCACGCCCGCCTCCTTCTCAAGCAGCCGGAATGCATCAAGGCGCTCAATACTGGAGTGTTGGGTGTAATCGCCGCTCAGGATGACGCGATTGCCGTTCTTTTTTGCAATGTCAAAGAGCTTCCGCATATCGTTGCCCGAAACGAGACCGGCTTCGTCAATCCAGATAACCTGCCCTTTGGTTTGTTCCTGAAGCTTGGTGTTCTTCAGGAGCATGGCGAGGGTCTGTGCATCGGAAAATCCCTCCTTGGCCAGAACGTTACGAGAGGCCTGAGAGGAAGGGGCAAATGCAAAGACATGCTGGCCGGGAACGCTTTCGATGGCGTCGCGGGTGGCGCGCATCATGGTCGTCTTTCCGGTTCCCGCTTTACCGACAATACCGGTCACCGTATCGCGGCTGCAGATGATATGGAGGGCGGCTTTCTTTTGCTCCTCCGAAAGGCCATCAAACGATACAAATTCCCCGGTTTTGTATCTATCTGGACTCCACTTAGATACAAACGGTTGTTGTTTCCTCTGCCCGTCCTTCGCGAATTGCAGCATCGCCACTTCGTCACGCAGAACCGTTTTGGTAGTGGCGAAGAATTGCCCGTCATGCTTCCGGGTGATCACCTCCGGGTGCTGTGCTATATCGGCAACATCCTCCGGCTTGACGGAGCCGACCGCATGCATTAATGCTTCTGCCTTGAGGCGGGTTACAGAGACGGCGGAGGCATTCTGGAAGGAATGCTCCAGGGCGTAGGTTTTCGCCTGATCGGGCGTTATGTGGGCATCGCCCTTTTCCCAGCCGGAACCGGCGGTACGGATGGCGATTCGTTCGTCGTCGTTGAGGCGGGAGTTCCATTCCTTGCGGAGTTCCGACATGCTCAGCGGTTTATCGCTTTTCTTTTCGCGCGTTCTTCGGCCGAGGTTTCCTTTCACCAGCGAATCCTCGATTCCAAGCCTTTCGGCTTCGGCCTCGATGATCGCGGTGCGGCGTGAGAATTTATCGGCAGTAGATTTCTCGATTGAGGCGATCTTAAATGTCTTGCCATCCTTCGCGATTGGGTAGCCGCAAGCTTTGAGTTTCGCCGCAAATCTTGAATCCGCGGCGGCCTGGTAATAGCCCTTATCGCGAATTACGTCGCTTAGTTGCAAAGCTTTCCAACGACCCTCGACGGAATCGAAGGTGGCATTGGCGATTACGGCGTGGCAATGCAATGACGGGTCAGGCAATCCATCGACAGGGCGTGCCGATTTGTGAATATATTCTGCCCATACCAGATTCCCCGTGACTCGGTTTTCGTCGCTTCCTCCTTTGCGAATTCGTGTCTGGGCGTCCTTCTCTATTTCCGCCATCGTTTCCCGGACAGATTCCTGAAACGCCTTCAGGACTCTGGGATCGCCCCTTCCGTCATCGCCGCCCAGTTCCAAAATCAGGCTCGTCGATTTTGGGGCCGTAAATGTGAAATCGATGATGCAGCGCCTGTCGATTCTGGTGCGCGGCGTGAGCTGCTCCCCGGTTTGGGGATTCCGATTCTCGCACAGCGCAAAGAAGTCATCCTTGGTCACTTCACCGCAGAGTCCGAGTCTCTCGGCACCCTTGCCGTGCCAGACGCCGGGCATCTCTGCAGCGTCCTTGCCGTGGTAGTAATCGCCCGCCGAAAGATGCTCGAAGTACGACTGTGCGGCCTTCGTATTCTTGGAGTAGTTGACGAAGATCATGGCCGCTCACGAGATGTGGTTGCCGAACTCGGATACAACCAAAACGAGCGTTCGACAATGTGAAAGTTGCAGCACATAAATATAGGTAGGCATGTCCCCTATCAGAGTGATAGGTCGCTCGCGCTCCTTTCAGAATGGGATGTCATGGCCTCTCATCCGTTCGCGTCTGGGCTGTGCTTTTGCAGCCTCTGGTTTGGCCTCGGGAACCTGTCCGGCTTGAGGCTCTCGACCCGTCGTGTCGCGCTCCTTCGCCAGCTTCTCATCGTGATTGATTTCAGCGGCCAGGCCGGCAAAGGATTCGTGCCCATGTTCGCGGGCGATATTCTTCGGATCGCGATTTCCGGCGTCGCGCAGCCAATCGAGGAACGCCATATCAGCGCTCCCATCCCAGAGACCGCCCACGGTTCGGTGTGGCGCTCGGCGAAGGGTTTACCGGCGCGTCGCTCGGCTGGGCTCCTTTGCCCATGATTTCGGCCGCCGGGCGCGCCGCATCGACGGCCGCGGCTTTAATGTTGTCTGGCAGGCTCGCTACCGGCGCTTGAGCCGGAGCTACGGGTTGTGGTGTTTGGGCAACAGGCTGTTGGGCCGGGGATGTGTTATTCGATTGAAGCCAGTCGAGGAATGCCATAGAGGTGACCTATGGTAATTCTCGATCTGAAGAGTGCGTCGGAACCGCAAATCTCGTGAAGTCGAACCCGAACTATTTCGGAGCCGAAGGAAGGCCTAAAGTTGAAAGCAGCGCCTTGAAGTTGGGGTGCGCGCGAAGTGGGTCGAGAAACGGCCACAAGTGCAACCACAACATATGCGCATTTCCTGCGACCACCCCTTTTTCAAGCCACTCGATAGCCGATAATGGCTCATTGAACGCGATGTATCCAAGAGCAAGTTGAAGCGGTTCAATATATCCACATTCACTGGCATCGATAAGGACATCGAAACGCAGCCGAGCCTCCTCACGGTGACCGCTCCGCTCCAGACACAAAACGTACAAACCGCACCAGATCTCGGGGTCGTCACCTGCCCCGGCAAACTTCCGCATGTGGCGTAGCGCTTCGGATGGTTGATCGTTTCGAAGAGACAGCAATGCAGACAACATATGCGCATGCCATAATCCCTCGGCCATTCCAAAGATTTCCGCCAGGAGGCGCTCAGCGCCAGCAAAATCACGCATCGCGTATCGGTATAAGGCCGCCCGTTTCAGCAATGTTACATCCGTTGGATTCTGATCTTCATATCGTTTCGCCAAGGCCAGCGCCGCTTCATAGTTTCCCCTTCCAAGCAAATAAAGTCCATATGCGCCATGACCGAACGTTCCGTCACGGTTAATTCTCAACGACTCGAGAAATTCCCTGTCGGCACCCTGCCAATTCCGTCTGAAAGCGTGAATCCCGCCTAATGCCGCATGCGCTCGCCAACAGTTCACATCGAGGTCGAGGGCGTCTTCTGCCTCAGTCTCTGCGCGCGCAAGAAAAGTGGCCGCAGAAACGCTGAGCCCATGAAGCGTTAGGGTGGAAAGCGCCATAGCCTTGCAGGCATGCGCGTCCGCATTCTTTGGATTTTGACGGAGCGCCTCTTCAAAATGCGCAAGCGCCCTCGCGATATTGGACGGCGCTTCCTGATTTATGTGAAATAGGCCCCTCTCAATCTCTTTATCAGGCGTGTCTGGGAGCTCTCTCTCCGTGAAAACTGGATCGAAACTTCCTCTTGGGATATCTATAATTACCGGATCGCGGATTCCATCAGAGAGGTAGTACTCAGCCAGCTTCTTACGCACAATTTGAAGATGGGCTCGTGCGATCGCGTCGTCCCTGTACAGATCCTCAGACTTCCTCCCAAAAACTTCGATTAATACAGACATTTCACTTATCTCTGAACCAGAAAGCGCTTGTTCGATAAGGTACCTGAGAAATTTCGCCGATTGGCGGGCTGCTCTCAGCCGCCTTCCCGTCACCGTCGAGCGGCCACCGCCCTTAAATAGGCCATTCGAAAGAATGCGTCCGAGCTGCAGTCTAATTTTCTCGGTTTCCACTTCACCTAATTTACCTGAATTCGCCTTAACCTGCCTTCACTCCTGATTTTACGAGACTTACGTAAACCGAGACTAATTTGCCCATACCGTGAGACATGCACACACTCGAAATGCTACCCAGCAATACGCCCTTTACATTTGCCCCCCGAATATCACGATCCTCGTTTCCACTTGCATGTTTCCTGGCGGCGATATCGCTATCGGCCCAGCAATCCGTTCCGGTCCCAACCACACCCCCTTCAGCCACCACTAACGCCACTCCCCAACAACCCGCACTGCCGCCGTGCCCGGTCGAGAAGCCGCCCTCCGTCTTCACCCGCATGAAAAATGCCGTGGAGAAACACGCAGAACAAGCGGCTGTCAAGAAGGCTGGCACCGTCGACAGACAGGTCGAACACGATAGCGGGGGCGTGAATCCCGGGGCCGCCGATACAGTCGCCGCCGCGACTAAGCCCACGAAACAATCGAAACAGAAGAAACCCTGCACGCCGGTTACGCGGCCGAAGGCCCCGGTAAATCCAGCGCCGACCTGCGTGACGGTGCCGGGGCAAGATGGCGGCCCACCAGCAACCGTTTGCGGAACGGCCGCACCGCCTCAGGGAAAACAGTAAGTTATCTCGCAGAGACTGGAGAAACCATGACCACCACAATTCAAGTCCTTTATACAATGGCGATGGCGGCAACCCTGTCATTCGCGCAGTCGTCTCCCGCTTACAGCTTCAAAACGGTTCTCACGCCGGACACCGTGATAGGCTATCACGCCTTCCGGTACGACGAGATCCTGAACGCGGCTGTCAATGATCGCGGTGAAGTCGCCTTCATGTCGCGGGAGAAGTCGGCGACTAACGGCACCGTCTACACCCTTGACCGGAAGGTAGCAGCGCAAGGCGATTCGCTCGACTCGAAGAAAATTGCCTACCTGTATCCCCAATACCCTATTGCGATCAACAACGATGGCCTTGTTGCATTCGAGGCGGAGATTGCCATGTTCGATGTCGCAATTTTCGTGGAACGACATATGTCCGCTCGGGTCGGGGTGTTTCCTGTCGGTTTCGCCCTACATGACAACGGTGAAATCGTTCTGCACACCTCACCGGTGGACGGCATCGTGTCGCGCGAAAGCGGGGAGATCAAGGGCCTTGCCGAACACACTCCGCTCTCGCTGATACCTCACAGTCAAAACGGGGTAATAGTGATAACCCTCAACAGCTTGAACGGTCCGTATTTGATCGTGGGCACCCCGATCAAACAATGAACTCGCTGGGCGCGCCGCTCTCCGTGGGCGCGCGCCCCTCCCTTTCGGAGATCACTATGCATGCAATTGACAAAGTATTAAAACGAATAGCTCTTTGCCTTTCCGATAAGGACCACGTTGACTGGCACGTACTCGTCGAAGGCGTCTTCGTAAGTGGTGCGCCAGGGTCCGGTAAATCGACAACAGTGGGTCATCAATTAGGCTGCGGGATTCTCGAAACCCCGCATTCCGGAATGCTGATCCTAACGGCAAAAGCAGAAGAGACGAAGACGTGGCTGAAACGCGCGAAGCAATGCGGACGGGAGAAAGACGTAATCGTTTTCAGTGAGGCGAGCGGGCACACGTTTGACCCGCTTCATTACGAATTCACGCGGCCTGGTCGCGGGCAGGGTGACATCGAGAATACGGTCGATTATTTCTCGACACTGGTTGCCCTCGGAGACAAGGAAAAGGCTGGTCAGGGACACGATCCGTTCTGGTCGCGGGGCAATGAGCAATCAATTCGTAATAGTGTCAAATTGCTCGAATTGGCCGAGGAGCCTATCTCCATACCGAACATCGACAGACTGATTAAGAGTTTACCCACGCGGCCAGGCGAAATTGAGGAGGCACAATGGCAGGCCAAATATTGCGCACAGCTCGTCGAACGCATTAAGCCGCGAAAAGATTCGCTTTCCAAGGAGCAACTCGGGGACCTCGAATTCGCTATCGATCACCTCCTGAAAAGATGGCCCGGTTTTGACGAACGTCCCCGGTCGTCGCTCGAAATGACCTGGGCCGGTATGGCGGATCGGTTTCTATTCAACCCATTCAATCGCATCTTCTGCGGCGGCCAGTGCAGCATTACCCCGGAGATGACCATGCGGGACGGCAAGATCATCATTGTCGATTTCCCGTTACTCGAATACGGGTTCGAAACGGCCCGGCTAATTCAGTGCATGATCAAGCTGACGTTTCAGCGGGCCTGGTTGCGGCGCGACCTCGAAGAATCGCCCAATCCCGTTTGCCTCTGGCAGGACGAATTTCAGTATTTCGTTACCCGCCGCGACAACTTCTTCCAGCAGACCTGCCGAGGCAGCCGTGTTGCGGTCGTCTGCCTAACCCAGAATATTCTCAACCTCTCGGAGCAGCTCGGCGAGGATCAGCCGGGGTCCAAAACGAAATCGTTTCTCGGCAATCTCGGCTTGAAAATCTTCCTCCAGCAAAACGAGATCGAAAGCTGCAATTTCGCCGCTGACCAAATCGGCAAGGAATATACCTACCTCGAAGGCTACAACGCCAGCGCGGGTCAAAACGAACACGCAGGCGTCAGCGGCACGAAGCACCTGACACACATTCTGGAGCCTGTGGAGTTCACCAAGCTCCAGAAGCCCGATTCTGACAGCCCCTATGCCGAGGGCATTGTTTATCTCTCGGGGCGTAGCTTCGAAGCCACGAAGACGCCTCGAAACCCCAAGGGCCTTAACTATCTTCGCGTGCTCTTCTCGCGCGAGATTTGAACGAAAGGAAAACGAGCATGATGCCTTCACAAAACCAGCAGCAGTCCCCAATGAATATTGAAAACTTCCAGACGATGATGATGAACCTCGTCTATCTATTCACCAGCGTTGTCACGTGGCCTATCGAGATGGTCCTTCGCCCGCAATATGGGTCGGAGTATTTCTCCCCGGTCACCCAATTTGGCACTGCGGTGATGATGTTGTTTCTGCCGCTGTTCACCGCCCTGTCCGGGATGATTCCGTATATGCACTTCAGAACCCTTGGACTATTCGGGATCGCCAGCCTGTCAAAGCTCTTCTTCTTGGGAAGTTTGGTGCACGGCTTTCGCGTCTGGCGACGAATGCTGCATATGGAAAAAGAGGACAATTCCTACTTCCCCGGCGAGCCCCTGTTTTTCTTCCGGTGGCTGCCGTTCTCCTGGTGGGTAACGCGCATCGTCATCGAACCCGCGTTCGTGTTCATCGTAGCTTTGACACTGGCGAATCTTTTCATCCTCCAGCCGTCCGCCACCAACTACCTGATGTTCGCGGCCATTGCCCTCGCGATGAAGAGTTACGTCGAGTGGTTTTTACAGTGGCAAATGATCCGGCATCTGATGAATGCCCGGTACATGGGCCCGATCATGGCGAAGCTGGTAAACAACACTGCCACTGAATCCGACCTCGCCAAAGCGCATCTGGCGAGTTTCCCCAAGAACCTCCCGGACGACATCCGGCAGTCAGCAGCGCGTCACGTCGCGCGTGCCTTTAACCCAGAAAAGGAAATCTGAACATGAAACCCATGACCAAGAAACAACGCGTTATCGTCTTCGGCTTCTTCGCGCTCCTCGTGGCCTCATATTTTATCCGGGCCATCGGGATGGCCGCATTGCAGATGGCGAATTACCGGCCTCGTATCAGCCGACCGAAGCCGAAGCCAAAGGCGACTGTAGCGCCCAAGACTACAAAATCAACGGCACCGACGCTGCCAGCAATCCCGGCTCCAGCGCCCCCTACCGTGGTTCCAACGCAGGCGTCAGCCGCAGCAATTCCGCCAGCGCCCGCGGTTCTCGCTCCAGCGGTGGCTCCGCGAGGACAGACGCTGCCGCCGTCGCTCCTGAGGGCTCCTGGCATCTGGCGCGGAGCGATGGCCGTTGATGGCCGCGGCGTGTGCAATCTCAGGGTCGAGATAAGACTTCGGGCGGACGACCTCAATCCATTCTCGGGGTTCATCACCGCGGCCTGCGCACCGACTCTTCAGTTCACCCCTACGTCCAAGATGAATGCCAAGGCGCTCACGCTCGACAAGATGGACCCCGAAGCATCGATTATGATCGGCGCAATCGACGGAGAGTCCATCAACTTCCGCCTCGATAAAACGGTGGTGACCGACACTGCGGGCTGCGGGCCCACGGGGCTCATCATCACCCCATTTGGCAATGATCTCTTTGCTGCCGAGTGGAAAGACGGCGCCTGTGCCGGCGGCCACTTGATCTTGCGGAGGGCGCGGGCATGAACATCCTTCGCGAGCCGATGAGGGGGGCCCATGCAGGAAGTCAAGCTGATCGACATCAATGAGCTTTCGCGGCGCATCAGCATTCCAAAGGGAACGCTTTACAACTGGGTTTACCAGCACCGCATTCCGTTCATCAAAGCCGGCCGATCGCTGAGATTCGATGCGCAGGAGGTGATCCAATCCCTCCCGCATTCGCCTATACTGGGATCGGCTGGCAACGGTAGAAGGAGCTGATTATGGCTCTTCGACTCCGCGGTCAGAAGTGGTACGCCGATTATTATGCCAACGGTGAACGGGTAGTTGAATGCACCGGAACGGCAAACAGGCGCGAAGCCGAGAAATTTCTGGCTTTGCGCATTTCAGAAGTGCAGCGGGACGTTTTCGTCAAGCCGGTACAAGTCTTGCTGCACGAATTGTGGGAGCGCTATTTACCTTATGCCAAAACGCATAAGCGCTCCTGGAAGCGGGATGAGCAGTTGTACGCGAATCTGATCGGTTTTCTCGGATCTGTGAAGCTGGGGGCCATTACTCAGGCTCGGGTAGAGGAGTACCAGGAACACCGCGTCACGAGAGTCGCGCCGGCAACCGTCAACCGTGAGGTGGCCCTGCTCAAGCACATGTTTAATATGGCCGAACGATGGGGCGTTTACCGGGGGGCGAATCCCGTTCGCTTCGTGAAGTTTCTCGCAGAGGATAACCTAAAATGCGAAACGCTGAGCGAGAAGGAAGAAGAGCGGCTTCTCGCGGCAGCGCCGCCGTACCTAAAGGACCTCGTGGTGTTCGCCGTCAACACGGGGCTCCGCCGAAGCGATGTTTTCAATCTCAAATGGGAGGACGTGGATATAGAGAAAAAGCATCTGACAATTGTCGTAAGGAAAAACCGCAAGCCGCAGACGGTATTCCTGAATCCGATAGCGCTCGAAGTCGTAGCTCGCCAGCGGCAAGACGGCCCCCGTGTTTTCACCAATCCGATGACAGGCGAACCGATCAAATGCGTCCGGGGAGGACTCGACGCGGCAGTCAAGCGGGCCGGTCTCAAGAAAATCACATTCCACATGTTCCGCCACACGGTTGCGACCCGGCTCCTCGAAAACGGGGCAGATATCGTCACCGTGAAGGAGATCATGGGACACGCCAATATCAATACGACGTTGCGCTACGCGCACACCAGCGCCGAGCGCCAGCGCCGGATGATTGAAAAATTAAGTGAGCGGTCAGAAGGCAAGGTTCGCGCCATGCCCAAAGCCGCAGACGACAACGGTAACAAAACGGTAGCAACCATCCCGCAAAAGAAGGTGGGGTGATTTTTTGAGCAGTGACAGTGCTTCCAAGTGATTGAAAATGCATGGCGAAGGCGAAGGGAAAAACCGCCGGAACTCAAGAAAGCGGTTTGCTAAACCGTCGTAGGGTCAAAAGCTCTACCGGGGGTTCGAATCCCCCCCTCTCCGCCAGCTCCAATTCAACAGTTTGCGCCCAACAGCCGCGAACCTTTCCTCAGTTCGAAAAGCAGGCACCCCCTCAACGGCGTTCGGGACCGTCTGTACGTCTACCACGTTCACCGCTCCATCGGAATTGAGGTCGTTGAGACCGACCAGCGCCCGGATGTCGCCCGTCGGGTCCGACGTGGCGATGCATGTGGGAATCTCTGTGTGCCGCGAAGCACGGTGGCAGGGACACGATCAATCTGCGCCCCGGTAATCGACGGAGCTACCGCAGTGGCGGCTGACCGGCGGCAGGCTGGAACGCGCGCGGCTTTCCCACTCTACGTTCAGATTGTGGTGCACTAGCGGTGCGATTTGGCATAGACGATCAAGGTGAACCGCTCCGACTCCAGGCCTGAAGGAGACGCCTTGGGGGGTAGCTCTTCAGGGGGCACCCGATCCTCGCCTGCGCCGCTCTTTCCGTACTCTTCGAGACGACTCATAACTCTGCCCGATATCCTGGCGCTTTCCCCCAGCCGCCTAATTAACCTTCCCTAATAACCGGCCATTTACTTATTGTTAAACCTCACAAAACAAGTTAGACAGCCTCTTACTTATCTATAACTTGAAGCCTCCTAAGCTGCTTGCTCGTTTTTACCATTGCAGATGAAAATTATCCGGCACTTTCAAAGTGCTCGCGCGTATTAGGCAGCAAGGGAAATATGAGGAGTTACTGGGTAGCTGCAATCGCATTTTCCATGGCGCTGGGAGCAGGCAGTGCTGCCGCCGCCGACATGCTCACGGTGGTCATCTCCGACTTTGCCGGGACACCGCACGACATCCTAGTCTCCGCTGCGAAAGAGGGTCGGCACGCATTCCACTCCGCCGGTATCGACACCGACTGGATTTTCTGCGATCCCACGCGAGACTGCCTCGCACCGGACGATTCGCTCCAGGTACGGATTCTTCCGCGGCCCATCGCCTCCACGCCCGTTACCGCCCTGGGTCTCGCCGCCACCATCCGCTGTAGTGCCGGCGCGCATTGTTCCACCTCTTATATCTTTTACAATCGCGTGATCCGCTTCACCGACGATACCGCGACGCCCGTCGACCTGACTTTGGGATATGTCATGGCGCACGAGATCGGCCACCTCCTCGGGCTCGAGCACCGGCCGGGAGGAATCATGGCCGCAGCCTTCAGCGCGCAGGACCTGCAACGCGCCGCTTCCGGTTGGCTCTTCTTCGCCCATGACGATGTTCGCCGGCTCCACTCGTCAGTCGCCCGTTCTCACCTCGCCGGGAATGCCATGCATCGCGTCCGGCTGACCGCCAGCCGCGCCACCGTGGCGGAATGAGCCCGCCACAGGCATTCCGTGGCCGCCGAATTGCTTCCCCCCATCCATCGATGCCTTTTACGACAGCTTCTGGAGACTTTCGGGGCGTATCACCCACGCAGTCGGGGCAAATCGCACTTTCGGAGACTCTTCGTCATTACCCGTTCACTCGCGGAATAGCCCAGGCGCAAATCGTCCAATTAAGCTCGATGGCCTCTGAGGTGAGCTTCCCGGAAGGCGAAGTCGTGTTGCTGAGCGGCCAGCGGTCGAAAGCCTTCTTCCTGCTGCTCAGCGGCAGTGTCTCCGTCGAACTATGCGCCACAAATTTCATCGTGTCGGTGCAGGCGCTCGGTGCCGGACAGGTCTTCGGATGGTCCGCGCTGCTGGACGATCATGACACCCTCTTCCAGGTGCGGGCGCGAGAGGCGACCACGGCGATTCGTCTGGAGGGCGATGCGCTGAAGGCCGCTTGCAATGCCGATCCGCTGCTCGGCAAGGAGATCCTGCAGCGCGCCCTCGCGGTGGTTTCCGGACGCGTTCGCGCCACCGAAATCCGTTTCGCTGAAATGTGCGGCATCCGTGCCTGAAGCCCCTGCCACAGCCGATTCCGAGCTTTCTGCCTCATGCCATTGACGCATTCCGCCGATCCATCCAGAGAGCGTATGGTGCGAGCCGCCTTCATCCTGTTCTGTGCCCTGTTCTTTGCCGCGGGCGCGGCTGCGGCAGTTCCCAGTGTCCCGGCGTTCTTTATGGCCAATCGAGGCCAGGCTCCGCCCAATGTCAGGTTCGTGTCGAAGGGCTCGGGATTCACAGCCTACTTTCTGGATCGCGAGATCGTGCTGCGCGCGCGGCGAGTCACCGTCCGCCTGCAGTTCCCCGGCGCCAGGCGCCCCGCCGGCGTGGACGGAGTACGCCCCTTAGCGGCGCGCGCCAATTTCCTTCTGGGAGACGCTTCGCAGTGGCGCTCCGGCATCCCCACCTTTTCCGCCATTCGATATCGCGATCTGTACCCCGGCATCGACATGATTTACAGCGGCGAGGGACTGCGCCTCAAGTCCGAATTCGTCGTCGCACCGGGCGCCGATCCTGCCCTCATCCGGATTCGCTACCGCGGTGCGTCAAAAACCGCAGTCGATTCCTCCGGGGCACTGTCGATTGCAATAAACGAACAGCGTCTGACGGAGGCGCCTCCATATATTTACCAGCTTCGGGGCCACCATCGAATCGCCGTCGACGGACGCTACGTCGTGGGCGATGGCGGCGCAGTGGGGTTTGCGCTGGGAAATTACGATCGTGCCCTGCCGCTCGTGATCGATCCGTTGATGACCTACAGCACCACCGTCGGCACCAACAATTTCAACGCCGCCACCGCGATCGCGGTGGACAGCGCGGGCGCCGCATACATCGCCGGTTATACCGATTCCGACGCGCTCCCTACCGCCAACCCGGCGCAAAATTTCAATCTGGGCAGCGTGGCGATCTTCGTCGCCAAGCTCAATCCCGCCGGCACAAGTCTCGAATACTGCACCTACATGGGCGGCTCCAATGACGACCGCGCTTACGGTATCGCCGTCGATTCCAGCGGCGCCGCCTATGTCACCGGCACCACCACTTCGCCCAACTTCCCTACCCGCTATCCCGAGCAGAGCAGCCTGCATGGATCGCGCAACGCCTTCGTATTCAAATTGAATCCCATGGGAGACATGCTCGACTTCAGCACGTTCCTGGGCGGCAGCGGCGCAGATACCGCCAACGGCATCGCAGTCGACAATTCGGGCAATTCCTATATCGTCGGCGACACCACGTCTCTGAACTTCCCCGCCAATGGGTATCAGACCGCGAATCGCGGCTCGCAGGACGCCTTTGTCGCCAAGCTCAGCGCCAGCGGCCAGCAGTTGCTCTTCAGCACCTACCTGGGCGGCGCGGGCGCGGATCACGGCGGCGCCATCGCCATCGATTCCGCCGGCTCCATGTACGTTACGGGCTACACCTGGTCCGGCAACTTCCCTCTGGAGAGCCCCTATCAAAGCGTCATCGCCGGCCCGTGCAATGCCTTCGTGACGCATCTCAGTTCCAACGGCAATAATCTGCTCTTCAGCACCTATCTGGGCGGCAGCGGATGCACCATGGCCTACCCTGAAACCGGACAAAGCATCACTGTCGATGCCAAGGGCAATGTCTACCTCGCGGGGGTCACCAGTTCCACGAATTTTCCGCTGGTAAACGCCGTGCAGCCACAATTGCAAGGCTCCACCGACGCCTTCGTCGCCAAGCTCAACTCCTCCGGCGGGGTGCTCTTCAGCACGTACATGGGAGGGTCGGGTGTCGACGTGGGCAACGCCATCGCTCTCGATCCCAGCGGGGCGATTTACGTGGCCGGCTATACCTATTCCGACGATTTTCCGGTGCTCACGGGCGCCGTACAAACCGCGCTCAGCGGGGCGTGCGATGCGTTCCTTTTCAAACTCAGCCCGATGGGCGACGCGCTGCTCTACGCCACATACCTCGGCGGCACGGCCGCCGACACCGCCTCGGGCCTGGCCATCGATTCAGGCGGCAACGTGTACCTGGCGGGATGGACGCTGTCCGTCAACTTTCCCGTCGTGCACTAGCCAAGCCATAAGTCTTCCCAATGTCGGTCCGTGGCCGATTCCGTCTTCTTCCTATCCGCCGCGCGCGATGGGCATTCGCCAGCCTGTGCCGAACGCCCGCGACGTCACTTTCAAACCGGGGGCAGACTGCTTGCGTTTGAACTCCGCATTACGCACCAGTTGCACCACCCGCCGCACCATCGCCTCATCGAAACCGCGCGCGATGATTTCCTCGGCCGATTTCGATTGCTCCACGTGCAACTCCAGTATCCGGTCGAGCAGGTCGTAAGGCGGCAGGCTATCCTGATCCGTCTGGCCGGGCCGCAGTTCCGCCGAAGGAGCCTTAGTCAGGATCGCTTCCGGGATATCGGGCTTGCGTCGATTACGCCAGCGCGACACCCGATAGACCATCATCTTCGGTAAGTCGGCGATCACCGCCAGCCCGCCGTTCATGTCTCCGTACAACGTGCAGTACCCGACCGAGATCTCCGACTTATTCCCGGTGGTCAGCAGCAGCGAGCCCGACTTATTGGAGAGCGCCATCAGAAGTCCGCCGCGAATGCGCGATTGAATGTTTTCTTCGGTAACATCCGGTTCGCGCCCGCGGAATACCTCCGCCAGCACGCCATCGTACGCCGTCATGATTTCCGCAATAGGCAGAGTGACGGTCCGAATGCCGAGATGGCGCGCCAGTTCCACCGAATCGTCCACGCTGCCGCCGCTCGAATACCTGGAGGGCATCAGCACCCCCAGCACATTCTCCGCGCCCACCGCATCTACCGCAATGGCCGCCGTCAACGCCGAATCGATCCCGCCGGAGAGCCCCAGCAGCACCTGCCGGAAATGCGTCTTGCGGGCATAATCGCGCACTCCCAGCACCAGGGCCGACCAGATCTCCGCCTCCGGCTCGAAATCCTCGGCCGCAATCGTCCCGGTGCGGTTCGCCAGATCCACCAGCAGCACGTCCTCCATATAGCCGTGGGCACGCGCGAACATATGCCCCTCGGCATCGAAGGCGGCGCTGTGGCCGTCGAAAATCAGATCGTCGTCGCCGCCCACCTGTCCCACGATCACCATCGGCAGACCGTACTTGCGGGCCATGTGGCTGAGCATGCGCTCGCGCAGGGCTTGCTTGCCCACCGTGAAGGGCGACGCCGAAAGGTTGACGATGGCCTGCGCGCCGGCCTGCGACAACACCGCGATAGGGTCGCGATGGTAGCGCGGGCGCTCCCAGAAATCGCGATCGTTCCACACGTCCTCGCAGATGCTGATGCCTAGCTTCCAGCCGTTCAGTTCGAGAATCTGCGCCTCGGCGGCCGGCTCGAAATACCGGTCTTCGTCGAACACGTCGTAGGTGGGCAACAGCATTTTGTGGAACGCCGGGCCCACGGCGCCATTGCGCAGCAATACCGCGCTATTGAACAACGGACGGCCGATAGGTGCGGGATTGAGCGTGGCCACCCCCACCAGCAGCGGCGCGCCGCCCCGCAGTTCCGCCGCCATGGACGCCATCTTTTCGCCCGCCCGCCGCACGAAACCCTCGCTCATCAGCAAGTCGCGCGGCAGATAACCCATGAGCGCCAGTTCCGACGTCACCATCAGGTCGGGGCTCTGCGCTTGCGCCTGGCGCGCCGCACGCAGGATGAGGCCGGCGTTGCCCTCAACGTCCCCGGGCGTGGGGTCAACCTGCAGTAAGGCGATGCGCAAGCCTCAGTTTACCATCGGGAACTGGCGCGCTTGCCGGCGCGGTTTGTTAAACTGTTTAGATTCATGAAGCTGTCGATCCTAATGCCGGTCTACAATGAGCGCACCGTGGTGGAACGCTGCATTTCGCAGGTTCTCACCGCGCCGGTGCAGGAAAGTATGGAGCGGGAACTGGTGATTGTGGACGATTGCTCCACCGACGGAACGTTCGCGATCTTACAGCGCCTGGCCGAAAGCTTCCCGCAAATTCGCCTGTACAAACACGAGAAAAACGCCGGCAAAGGCGCTGCCGTCCGCACCGCCATCCAGAAAGCCACCGGCGATTTTTCGCTCATTCAGGACGCCGACCTCGAGTACGATCCCTCAGAGTACCCGCGCCTCCTGCGCCCCCTTCTCGATGGCCATGCCGACGCCGTTTTCGGATCGCGCTACATGGCCGGCGAGCAGACCCGCATTCTACCCTTCTGGCACTCCATGATCAACAAGGGCCTCACCCTGGTCTCCAACATGTTCTGCAATCTCAACCTCACCGACATGGAGACCTGCTACAAAGTTTTCCGCACGGACTTGTTGAAGAGCATCCCCATTCGCTCAGACCGGTTCGGTTTCGAACCCGAAATCGTCATGAAGTCCGCCAAGCGCAAGCTGCGGATTTACGAAGTGCCCATCAGCTATCACGGCCGCACCTACGAAGAGGGCAAAAAGATCGGCTGGAAAGACGGCCTGAAGGCGCTCGCCGTGATTATCCACTTCTGGCTGATCGACGACCTCTATGCCGCGCCATACGGCCGCGGTGTGCTCAACAATCTCACCGGCACACCGCAATATCTCAGTTGGCTGGCGCTCAAACTGCGTCCGCACGTGGGCGATTCGGTGCTCGAAGTAGGCGCGGGCATCGGCAATATCGCCGGCCGCCTGATGTCGCGGCGCACACTTTACGTGGCGGCGGAAAAGGAGGCGCTGCACCTGCACGCGCTCCACAATCGCTTTCTGCGAACGCCCAATGTCACGGTGCAGCGGCTCGACCCCGAATTGCCCGAAGACCTCGCGGGCCTCGAAGGGGTCTTCAACACCGTGCTGTGCCTCAACGTGCTGGAGTATCTCGACTCGCCGGAGCGCGTGGTGGCATCGCTGCGCGCCACTCTCAAACCCGGCGGCAATCTCATCGTGCTGGTGCCGCGCGGCCCGGCGCTGTTCGGCAGCCTCGACCGAAGCATGGGCCACAAGCGCCGCTTCAGCGTGGCGGGCCTCAGGCAGCTTCTCGAATCGCAGGGCTTCGAAACCGACACCGTCTACGACATCAATCGCGCCGGCGCGCCGCCGTGGTGGGCGTACGGCAAGATTTTCGGCTCCGGCCACATCAATAAGCCGGTGTTGAAACTTTTCGACAAGACGGTGTGGCTGTGGCGCCGTCTGGACTGGCTCATGCCGTGGCCGGGCCTCTCACTCATCGCCGTGGGCCGCAAGCCGCAAGGTCCCGATACCGCGTCCGCCCGTCCCGTCGCCGCCTCGGAAGCTTCGTCGTCCCATGCAAGCTGAGACGTCCGCCCGCCTCTCCGCGCTTGCCCATTCCTTCGGCAGCCGCCGCATTCTGGTGGTGGGAGACCTCATGCTCGACGAGTTCATCTGGGGCAAAGTCTCGCGCATCTCGCCGGAAGCGCCCGTCCCCATCGTCAACGTGACGGGCGAATCGTATTACCCGGGCGGCGCCGCCAACGTGGCGCGCAATCTCAAGGAATTCACGGCGCACGTCGCCATCATGGGAATCGCCGGCGCCGACGCGGCGGGCGACCGTCTCCTCGGCTTGTTGGCCAATGCCGGCATCGACACCGCCGCGGTGCAGCGCAACCCTTCGCTCGACACCGTCACCAAGACGCGCATCATCGCACGCAACCAGCAGGTGGTCCGCGTGGACCGCGAACGCAAAGCCGCCCTCAGCGAAACGGAAACCGCGCATGCCATCGCGCAGCTTGACGCCATCGCGCCCACGGTGGATGCCATCGTGGTGGCGGACTATGGCAAAGGCTTCGTCACCCAGGCGCTGGCCGACCATCTCTGCCGGAGCGCGCGCGAACATGGCAAGATCCTGACGGTCGACCCGCACCCGCACACCTCGCTCAACTGGTCGGGCGTCACTGCCGTCAAGCCCAACCGCCTGGAAGCCTTCCTGGCCGCTGCCATACCGCCGTCCGAACCGGTCATGCCGGTGCTCGCCGATGAAGCGCTGCTCGAAGTGGGCCGCCGCCTGCGCCGCCGCTGGCAAGCGCGCGATCTGCTCATCACGCTCGGCGAGAACGGCATGCTCCTGTTAACCGGGGACGCGCCGCCGAGCCACATGCCCACTCGCGCCAAGGAAGTCTTCGATGTCTCCGGCGCCGGCGACACCGCCATCGCGGTGCTCACCCTCGGGTTGGCCGCCGGCGCGACGCCCGCGGAGGCCGCCGAACTGGCCAATCGCGCCAGCGGTATCGCGGTCGGCAAACTGGGGACGGCCACCGTCACGCCCGCCGAGTTGCAGGCCAGCCTGCAAACGCGATGAACGCGCGCGCCGTATTCTTCGACCGCGACGGCACCCTGATGGAAGAGGTCCCTTACTGCGGCGATCCCGCGCAGGTGCGCGTCTATCCCGGCGTCTCCGCGGGACTGCGGCGTTTACGCAATGCCGGTTTCCTCATCTTCATCGTCTCCAACCAAAGCGGCATCGGGCGCGGCCTGATCACGGAAGCCCAGTATCGCGCCGTGCAGGCGGAACTGCTGGCGCAGATCGGCGAGAGCCTGGTGGACGCTTCGTATTTCTGCCCGGACGCGCCTGGCATACCATCCACCAGGCGCAAGCCCGCTCCCGGAATGGTTTTGGAAGCCGCAGACGAATTCGCGGTCGACCTGGCAGCGTCGTATATGGTCGGAGATAAGGCGATCGACGTGGAATGCGGGCACCGCGCAGGCACAAGAACGATCCAGGTGCTCACCGGCTACGGCAGCGAACAGTCGTCCCATCCCGACCGTCGCGCGCGCGATGTCGCGGAAGCGATCGACATGGTGCTCGGCGACTCCGTCTGATGCGGCGCGGCGCTTTGCCTCGTGGGGGCCCTCGATGACGCCGCTCGAAAACTCCTTCCGGACGCGAAAACTTGCCGGCGATGTATTTATCTTCCTCCACAGCGCCCCACCGCTTCACAACGGCTCGGAAAGACGGCCATCTATCTGCTCCTGACCCTATGAATGGGGGATGATCCGAATCGCCATCATCGAGGACCAGCGCGAGCTTCGCGAAGGTCTGCGGGAGTTGATCGATGGCGCGGAGGGTTTTTGCTGCACGGCTGTTTTCGGGTCGGTGGAGGAGATGCTACCCCGGAGCTACCCGGCGATGGTGCTGGTGGTGCTCACGGATTCGAAGACGATCAACCGATCCACCGGCCCAGGCGGAACTGTTATCGGCCCTGAAGGAGGACGATTGCAGGGAGCCTGCCATCCTGCACCTGCTCGATAGAGGAGCGGCAGTCGACTACCGATATCTTGGACAGGACGGCCGTCCCATCGTCGAGGTCCGGTTGACGGCGGACAAGTGTAAGTAGTGCCGCGATAGCGCCGTAGGATCGGCATGGCGGGCGGCGCTATATAGTTATGATGGGAGACATGGCTGTCGAAGGAGAATGCCGGCGGCGCGCAGGGGCAAAGACTGTTCAGGTGCTCACCGGCTACCGCACCGAACAGGCGTGCGATCCCGACCGTTTCGCAGGCGATCGACATCGTGCCCAAGGACACGGTCTGATGGGCCGCGGCAGCATCGCGGCGCTGCTTTGCCTGCTGGCCGGCGCACTGCCGATCGGAGCCCAGTCGATCTTGCCCGGCGGTATCGTAAATGCCGCCAGCTATGCCGCCGGAGCGCCGCTCGCGCCCGGCAGTATCGCCGCGGCTTTCGGTAGCTTTCTTTTGTCGGCTCCCGCGGCCGCCTCCGGCGCTACCCTCCCGTCAAATCTCGGCCGGCTTTCGATCCTTGTGGATGGCCAGGCGGCGCCGCTGTTCTATGCCTCCGGCAGCGAGGTGAACTTTCAGGTGCCGTGGGAACTCGCGGGCGATACCCAGGCCACCGTCACGGTCATGGTCAACGCCCAGACTGGCGCCGGCCAGACGCTCCTTCTGGCGCCATTCTCGCCCGCAATCTTCAGTCTCAACTCGCAGGGGACAGGCCAGGGCGCCATCCTCGATCTCTCTTACAAAGTGGTGGACGCGTCCGAGCCCGCCATCGCCGGCAGTTCGATCGTCCAGATCTACGCCACCGGACTCGGTCCGGTGAGCAACCAACCGCCCGACGGCTATCCCGCGCCCGCCGGCCCGTTCTCGCTCACCAGCGCCACACCCGTCGTGACCATTGGCGGCGCGACTGCCCAGGTACTCTACTCCGGCCTCGCCCCCACGCTGGTCGGCGTCTACCAGATCAACGCGCTGGTGCCCGCGGGGGCGGCCACAGGGGTTGCCGTGCCAGTGTCGATTTCGATCGGCACAGTCGCTTCTAATACGGTCACCATGGCAGTCGATCCATCGCCTGCGAATCCCGTCCCGGCCATCACCTCGCTGTCGCCTTCCCCGGTATTGGAGGGTCCTCCTGCCACGTTGACCGTCGATGGCACTGGCTTCGTTCCGTCGTCGGTAGTGACCGTCAACGGGATCGCGGCACCCACCACGTTCGTGAGCGCTACCGAGCTCGACGCCACCCTGAGCGCGGCCGCTGTCTCCGTTGCCGGCAGCTTCCCCGTGACGGTGATCAATCCGGCACCCGCCGGAGGAACGTCGAACACCGCCAGTTTCATCGTGCTGACCGGCAGCGTATCGGGGGGCGCCGGTTCCATCGCTTGGAACAGCTTCGGGCGCGATCCGCAGCATACCGCGTTATCGCTCACGGCGGCCCAACCGCTCCATCGCATCCGCTGGAGCGCGCCCGTCGACCGGCAGCCGCAATACACCGGCAACGAGCTTCTGATCCATTACGGGTCGCCTCTCGTAACCGCGCAGAACACCGTCATCGTACCCGTCAAGACCGGTGCGATATCGGGCTTCGAAGTGGACGCCCTGAATGCCGCCACCGGCAGCGCGGTCTGGACCATAGCGTCGGACTATGTGCTGCCGCCGCACGATTGGGTACCGGAATTCGGCCCCGCGCTCACGCCCGCCTCGCGCGTCTATTTCCCCGGCGCGGGCGGCACCGTCTATTACCGTGATTCGCCCGATTCGCCCTCGGGCAGGCAGGGTCAGATCACATTTTACGGCATGGCAAGCTACCTGGCGAACCAGCAGACCTACAACGCCAACGTTATGGTCAGTACGCCGATCGTGTCCGATGCCGCGGGCGACATCTTCTTCGGATTCACGGTCACCGGCAGCACCGCTTTGAGCTTGCGCAGCGGAATCGCGCGCATCGATGCCAGCGGACAGGGAAGCTGGGCGGCCGCCGCCACCGCCGCGGGCGATTCCGCCATCGTTGAGGTGCCCCTGAATTGCGCTCCGGCGCTGAGCGCCGACCAGTCGACGGTCTACATCGCAGTAAGCAGCGGCGTCTCCGGGTACCTGCTCGCGCTCGACAGCACGACCCTGCAGAGGAAGGCGGAAGTTCGTCTGTTCGACCCCGTCTCAGGGAACGATGCCACGCTCTCCGACGATGGCACGGCGTCCCCCACAGTCGGCCCCGATGGCGACGTCTTTTACGGCGTGCTGGAGAATCCCGAGGGCGAAAACCATTACCGCGGCTGGCTCCTGCATTTCGATTCCCTGCTCTCGCAAACCAGAATTCCGGGCGCCTTCGGGTGGGACGATACCGCCTCCGTGGTGCCGAGCTTCCTGGCGCCGGGCTACACCGGCGCGTCTCCCTACCTGTTGATGACGAAGTACAACGACTACGCCGGCGCGGGCGGAACGGGAGAGAACCGGATCGCCATTCTCGACCCGGGCGGCACGGAAAATTACGCCCTTACGGGCACGCAAACCATGAAAGAAGTGATGACGACGCTGGGGCCGACACCGGCCGGTAGCGTACCGGGCGTGAGAGAGTGGTGCATCGATACGGCGGCGGTCGATCCGGTCACCGGCTCGGTCTTCGCCGGCAGCGAAGACGGCAAGCTCTACCGCTGGGACCTCGGCAGCAATTCGCTGTCCCAGTCGATCGTGCTGAGCACAGGCCTGGGAGAAGCTTACACTCCCACCCTGGTCGGGCCGGACGGCACGGTATACGCCATTAACAACGCCACTCTGTTTGCGATCGGACAGTAGCTCCGCGTTCGGCGCCTATCGCCCTCGTTTGCTTCCGCTCCCCGCTAGTTCCTGTAAATCCAGCAAGTGGCGCGGCTTGAATGTGCGCCGCGACCAATGCGACTCTGCCTCGAACTGCACTCCCACGAAGTAGCCGATCTCCTGGTAGGAGCAATAGCGCACCTCCCCGATGTATTCCCGCTTTTGGCAGACAATTCGCAAGCTCACTCCCAGCGGAACGGCCACCTCGAACTGCAGCGAGGCGCCCGACTGCGAGATATTCTCCAGTAGCGCATTTGCCCGTTGAATCGTCCCATCCCGATTTGCCCAGGATGCCTCCACCACGTCGGCGCACATCATGCGAGCTTCGGAACGCTTATTCCGCATATATGCACCATATCGGCGCGGGCTGCCCATTTCTTTACACCCGCGTCCGTCCCGCAACAAACGGCGGCGCGGCTGGCACCTTGGCGCTCTGCCCGCCGCGATCCGGTGCGATAATCGGCGCATGTCTACCTTGGGATTTGTAGAATACGCCGATGCCGGCCCCGAAGTCCGCGCCGTGTATGAAGACATCATGGCCACCCGCCAGACCGATTGGATCAACAACTTCTGGAAAGCGCTGGCGCACGACCCGGCGACGCTGCGGCGGACCTGGGAAAGCATCAAGCACATCATGGCGCCCGGCGCGCTCGATGCGCTTACCAAGGAAATGGTCTACCTGGCGGTGAGCGCCTCCAACCAGTGCGGATATTGCATCGCCTCGCACACCGCCGGCGCGCGTAAAGCCGGTATGAGCGACGCCATGTTCACCGAACTGATGGCGGTGGTGGGCATGGCCAACGAAACCAACCGCCTGGCCAGCGGCTATCAGGTGGAAATCGACGAGCGCTTCAAGACGCCAGCGCCAGCCGCAGGAAAATAGCGCCCGGTGTGGGCTCGGCGGTGTACGGAGCGGTCCGTTCGAAGCCGGCGCGCTCATACATGGCGAGTGCATCGGCCATCTCCGGCATGGTGTCGCACATCAGTTCGCGATATCCCGCCGCCTTCGCTTCGGCCACGATCCAGGCCAGCAGAACACGGCCCAACTTCATCCCGCGATAGCCCGGCCTCACATACAGGCGCTTGAATTCGCAGCGTGCGCCGTCCAGCCGGCGGAGTGCCGCGCATCCTGCCGGCTCTCCCTCTACCAGCGACAACGCCAGCCGGCCGCCGGGGCGCACATACTTGCCCGGCAGCCCGGCCAGTTCTTCCGCGAAATTTTGAAAGCAGGGGGTAAAGCCGAACGACGCCCAGTATTCCTCGAACAGCGCGCGCACCTGGGCCAGTTGCCCGGCCGTCTCCGCATGCACGATCTCCATCGCTACTCGCGGCGCATCAGGCGGTCCTTATATAGCTCGAACACGCGCTGGAAGTTGATCTCGGTGGCGACGCTCACCGGAGTGGCGTCGGGCGCGATGCCGCGGCCGAGCGGAATGGTCGCCCCGTAGAAGCGGTCCCACGCCGATTGCACGTCGAGCCGCTGCGTCTCCCATTTGGTGACGAACCCCGGGTCGATCAGGTAAGCCGCCGCCAGTGAATCCCACAGATACGCCACCGCATCCGGGTGGGTCAGGAATCCGGGATAGCGGCTCCCCAGGTCCTCGCGAAACAGATCGGTGATGGGGGTGTGGACGGAAACGATCTTGTCGAACTCCGCTTTGTGGATGGGCGCGGTGTTGCACACATCGAGCGGGAACATCACCTTCTTCGGAATGCGCGAACGCAGCACCATGCGGGCTGCCTCGGGATCGAACCAGAAATTGAACTCCGCCCATGGCGACGCATTGCCGGCGGCCTTGATATTGCCGCCCATAAAGACGATCTGCTTGATCTTGGTCTCCAGCGCCGGCTTGAGGCGCAGCGCCAACGCGATGTTGGTCATGGGGCCGATGGCCAGGATGGTCACCTCGCCCGGCCGCCGCTCGATCTCCGAAATCAGGAACTGCACCGCCGAGTCGTGGTGCGGATGGCGGCCGGTGAACTTCGCGCCTGCCGCGGGCACCACGGCGTTCGGGTCGGCTGCAAACGCGCCGGTGTATTCCAGCTTGCCCCAGCGGCGCACCTCTTCGCGCGCCATGGCAACGCTGTTGTTGAGCGGCACGGCGGCGCCGGTGAACACCGGGAGGTCCGGCCGGCGCAGCAGATCGAGGATGTGCAGCATGTACTCGGCGCCCTGCGGCGCCCACACGTTGCCGGGCACGATGGTGAGGCCGGCGACGGTGACCTGTTCAGGGCTGCGCAACAGCATTACGACGGCGGCGCCATCGTCGCCAAAGAGTCCGGAATCGGTGTCGACGACGACAATCTCGCGCTGCGCCGCCGCCACGGCAGCGGTCAGCAGCATGGCAGATAGCAATCGCCCCATGAATTTCCACTATAGCGTGAATGAAGAACCTCACAGCTCGCCGGCTCGCATTCGCCTGCTGCGCGAGAGAATTCTTCTTCAAATTAGCCCAATGCTACACTGATCCATGATGCAGTATGAGCATGTCCTATTTGAGACGGACGCCACCGGGGTCGCGCTGGTCACCATCAACCGGCCGGACAAGCTGAACGCCCTTTCCGCGGCCGTCATCGCGGAGTTGCGCGACATGTTCGAACGCATTCAGGGCGACCCGGCGATTCGTGCGGCGATCGTTACCGGAGCGGGAGAAAAGGCCTTCGTGGCGGGGGCCGACATCAAAGAACTGGCCGCTCACTCGCCGCTCGAAATGCGGGACGCGGCACGCCGCGGGCAGGATACCTTCCGCCTGCTTGAGAAATCGTCCAAGCCAAGCGTGGCCGCCATCAACGGCTTCGCGCTCGGCGGCGGGCTGGAACTGGCGATGGCGTGCACCGTGCGGTTCGCCTCGGAAAATGCGCGTCTGGGGCAGCCCGAAGTGAAACTGGGACTGATTCCCGGCTACGGCGGATCGCAACGCCTGCCGCGCCTGGTAGGCCGCGGGCGGGCGCTCGAACTGCTGCTGGCAGGCGACCCGATCGCCGCCGCCGAAGCGCATCGCATCGGATTGGTGAATGCCGTGGTCCCGCAAGCCGAGCTTTTAAACTACAGCCGCGCCTGGCTGGCCAAGGTGCTGGCGAATGGCCCCGTGGCAGTGGCGCTGACAATGGAAACCGTGGACGCCGGGCTCGACATGGGGCTCGAAGACGGCCTGCGTTTGGAAGCCGCCGCCTTCGGACTCTGTGCGGCCACGGGCGACTGTCGCGAAGGAACGCGCGCGTTTCTCGAAAAGAGAAAACCGGCCTTCGCGGGAAAGTGAAATATGGGAAACGTTTTTGAAGGCCAGTTATCGGCCACCGGTCTGCGCTTCGCGATCGTGGTGAGCCGCTTCAACAGCTTCATCACCGAGCGCTTGCTGGCCGGGGCCAACGACGCGCTGCGCCGTACCGGCGCGGCGGAGGATATGATCGACGTGGTGAAAGTGCCGGGCTCGTGGGAAGTGCCGCTGGTGGCCGGCGAACTGGCGCGCCAGCACCGGTACGACGCGGTTATCTGCCTCGCCTGCGTGATTCGCGGCGAGACGCCGCATTTCGATTACGTCGCCGCGGAGGCTGCCAAAGGCGTGGCGCATGTATCCGCCGAAACCGGCGTGCCGGTGGCTTTCGGTGTCCTCACCACCAATACATTGGAACAGGCGATCGACCGCGCCGGTGCGAAGGGCGGGAACAAAGGGTTCGACGCCGCCATGACGGCCATTGAAATGGCCAATCTCCTGCGCACCCTTCGCCAGGGAACATAATGGCCACCCGCCGCAGATCCAGGCAGCGCGCGCTGCAGATTCTTTTCCTGTGGGACGCTCGCCGCCAGCCGGTGGACGACGTCATCGACGCTTACTACGACACCCTGCTCGCCGAGGAACAGCCCGCCCGCGACCCGTTCGTCACCGACCTGGTGCGCGGCACGGTGGAGCATGTAGCCGAAGTGGACGAGCAGATCTCCCGCCACGCCGAACACTGGCGCATGGAACGCATGCCCGCTGTCGATCGCAACATCCTGAGGCTGGCGGTCTACGAAATTAAGCGCGCCGGAACACCCGCCGCCGTGGCCATCGACGAGGCGCTGGAACTGGCGCGCAAATTCTCCAACGAAGAGTCGGTGCAGTTCGTCAACGGCGTGCTCGACGCGGTGCACAAAGAGAAGCCCTGACGCCTTACTCGTCGAGATACCAGTTGTAGCGCACTTCCTTGCCATCCAGCCGCCAGCGTTCGGGCGTAGTGGTGTCCATCCAATCGAGCGGCACGCCCGGCGGTTGCGGGCGCGACGCCGCCTCCAGGGCAGCCTTCAGCGCGGGCTTCTGTTCGGGTTGCACTGCCGCCGGGTCGGCCGAGATGAAGAGCGCGGTTCCGCTGCGCGCCACCAGGTCGAGCCACTGCCGTGTGAGCTCCCACCGGATCTCGCGTGTGACGGGCACGCAATCGGGATCGGCGGCGAAGAAGGTATCGTGCTGCGGCATGCGAAACGCCAGCGTGTTGACGCCCATTTTCCGCGTGCGACTCCACTCGCGCCCACTGGTGTCGTCGCCGATGCGCTGCGCTTCCACCAGCCCGGCAGCCAGGTGTCCGATGGTATTGCAGCCGATGACCGCGGCATCTCCGGCGTTGCGGCGAATCGCGCGATAGAGATCGAGCACAATCTCCGCCGTGGTCCGCGTACGATCGTGGAAATGCCAGCCGCGGTCGGTGAGCGCCGGCCCCATGGCGGATCCCCAGCGGCCGGTGAGGTCGAACGTGGAGTAGTCGTGTTTGATCAGTTCGTAGCCCCAGGAGCGAATGGTGGCGATGCTTTCGCCGATATAGGCCAGAGCTTCGGGAATGCTGGGATCCATGGCGATGAGCGCGCCGCGCGTACGTCCGCCGGCGGCCGGCAGCCGCCAGCTCTCCGCCCGCTTTTCGGCAGTCAGCGTAGGACGCGTCCATATGCCGGGGCGCACTCCCGTGGCTTTCATTTGTCGTGCCAGGTCTGCCATGTCGGGATAGCCGGGAGCGAACTGCGATACTGGACCGGCGCCGTCCGGCGCGGCGCCCCATCCCATGTCGATCACCACGTAGGGGCGGTTCGCGGACCTCGCCGGCATCAGTTCCGCCATCAGCCCGGCGTCTTTCAGAATGCTCGCCGCGGAAGTGTTCTTGCCGTAGGCGTAATACCAGTTGTTGCTGCCGTAGATCGGCTGGGCTGCCAGCCTGGGCCGGTCGCACATGGTGCGGCAGAACGTGCGCGCGGCCTCCATCGCCGACTCGCCCGCCTTGCCGGGACGATGCACGACGGTCGCCGCGTCCAAACTGCGAGCGCCCAATTCCACTCCGCCGCCGCCGTTGCTCACATCGAGCCAGAGCGTGATTCCGCCGTCGTCCGCCTGCCAGCAGCAGATCGCCGACGCACCGGTCTTCACTCCGTATCCGTCGGTAACGCCACCGTGGGAAACCAGGAAATACCAGGGCATGAGCCGCTCGCCCGCGATGCCGCGCCACTCCAGATCGCCGTAGGAGCGCTCCCATTGATCGCCCAGAAATCGCGAGCCGTCCGCAAAGCTGGTGTGCCACCGCAGGCGAACGCGCACCGGCCGCGATTTCGGCGCAACCATCGCGACGGCGATTTGGTTTTCGCCGCTGCGCCCGGTAGTAATCTCGATGTCCGCGGCTTGCCATCGCTCCCCCGAGCGCACCAGGCTCACGGGCGTGGAATCGCCGTCGAGATACACCGACATCAGATCGGGCAGCGATAACGCCGGCCGAGTCTGCGCGCGCAGTCGCGTCGCCGCCACCATCGCGCCGCCTGCGCTCGCCAGAAATGCCCGCCGGTCGGGTCTCGCCATGAACGCCATTGTACTCGCGTGCAAGGCCGCAATAGGGAGCCGTCCACGCCTGACGACTGGCGTCGAAAATGCCATGCCTATGCGGCGGATTCCGCGAAAAGCCCGCAAATGAAGCGGGGCTGGCGGTGGAGGATGAGGCAATGTGGGACAACGGTGTTTCGGGTTGGGCCTCCGCGGCGATGGCGTGCCTGCTCCTGGGCACCGGCCTGGGGCTGGCAGATACCCCTGGACTGGTCTTTTCCAAAACCTTCGGCGGTAGTGGGGCTGACACCGTGACCGCCATCGCGACCGATCCCTCAGGGGCCGTAATCCTGGCGGGCAATACCACTTCCTTCGACTTTCCCGTCACCAACAACAGCCACAACCCAGCTACGGATTTATCGTCGAGCGTAGACGGCGGCCTCACCTGGCAGTCCTTGAGCAGGCTGCCCTCCGGGTGGGCCACCGCGCTGGCCATCGATCCCGCCGATCCCCAGGTGTGGTACGCGGGCGGCAGCACGGGCATCTTCCAAAGCACCGACGCAGGCACAACGTGGCAGCCGTTGAACGTACCTTTACCACCCTGCAATTACGTACCGCCGCAGTGCGGCATCACCGGGCTGGTGATCGCCGACGGCCATTCGCTGACCCTCACGCGGGAGAGAAGGATGTGGCGGGAAGGAACCCCCGGGCCAGTGAGAACCCTCTACGCCGCCACCGTAGCAGGCGTGTTGAAGTCGACCGATAGCGGACGGACATGGCAAGTTTCATCGCCTTTGCCCAACCAGGGAAAAAAACCGACCACGGCGTTCATCGATTATCTTGTCGGAGATCCTTTTCATGCGGACCACATCTTCACTGCCGCCCACGGGGTGAACTTCGATTCGTTCGATGGCGGCAATACCTGGAGCTCTTACCTACCGCCGGCCGGTTCCGGTGGCGTGACCTCCGGGCCCACGAATCGCGTCGCCTTCGATCCATTTAGGCCCGGGCTTGTGTACACCGTATACTACGGCAAAGTGTCGCGCAGCACCGATGCCGGTAGAAGCTGGCAGTCCATCGCCACGCCGTTCCTGGCTAGTTCCGCGATCTTCGCGGATCCCACTACCCCGGGCGTCGTTTATGTGCTGGCCGGCATCCAGAACACTGCTATTTATCGCACCAGCGACGGCGGAGTTACCTGGAGTTCTTCGCTCACTTCCACAGTGACAGGTGAGTACCTTGCGGTGGATCCCGCAAATTCTTCGGTGGTGCTGACCAGTTCCCTGCGCACCGGTGACGGCGGCGTAACATGGTCCAGCCTTCCGTTAGGAGGGCCGGCGGGACAGATCGTTTTCGACCCTGGAAACCCCGGGCGGGCCATCGCCGTCTCCAGCTTCAACGCGGTCGTCGGCACCGGGTTTTTGACCAAGCTCGATGCCGGCGGCCAGATTCTCTTCTCCACTTATTTCGGAGGGTTCGGCGCCACCATTAGTGGCGCCGTCGCGGACGCGTCGGGCAATATCTATGTGGCCGGCATTGCCTCGTCCAGCAGTTTTCCCGCTACTGCCGGGGCGTATCAGACCGATCCGCCCCCGAGCGGACAGGCACCGTTCGTCGCCAAATTCGGTCCGGCCGGCAATCTGGTGTTCGCTTCCTACATGAACAGCAGTCGCAATCCCTACAATCCCTCTCTTGCCGTCGACTCGAAAGGCAGCATCGTTATTTCGGGGACGGTGAGCGCTGCCACCGCGATTGGATGCGAGGTGGAGAAACTGGCGCCGGACGGCGGCGCGCTGGTCTTCTCCACGGCGTTCGGAACGAGCAGCACAATGTGTTCGGCGGCGGCCGAGGATGCTGCCGGCAATACCATTGTCGGCGGCACAGCGGGCCCGGATCTCGCGGCGACAGCGAACATGGCGTCGCGCTTTGGCGGGGGAACTGAAGACGGTGTGCTGGCCAAGTTCGACCCGCAAGGAAACCTGATCCATGCGAGCTATCTGGGCGGCTCGGGTCGGGACCTGGTGAATGCCTTGGCGGTGGATGCGAGTGGCAATATCTATGTCGCAGGCACAACCGCATCCGCCGATTTTCCGGTAACCGGCGGCGCTTACCAGACAGGCCTTTCCGCCATTTGTCCGTACCCGACTGCCATCGACGAAACCGGTCTGGTCGGAACCCTCACCTTCTATGGCGACGACGATATCTTCGTTGCCAAGCTAAATTCCTCCGGCGCAATCGTCTACGCCACATACCTGGGGGGCCTATGCATGAACCTGCCGTCGGGCATGGCAGTGGATACCTCGGGCAACGTTTGGATTACGGGCACCTCGGACTCCGATGCATTCCCGCAAGTGAACCCTTTTGAGCCGGCGCCCACCGATGAGTTCTACCAAGGTGTGGTGGCGGGATTGGACTCGAAAGGCGCGGCGCTCAGGCTATCGTCGTGGATCGGCGCGGGACAAACGCCGGTTGTCTCCGTGGATAGCAAGGGGAACGCCTACGTGGGCGGATCGACTATGCCCCCGCGGTCGCCCGATTCGGGACCGCCAGGGCCGACAGTTTTAACGGGGTGGAAAGTGGCCCTGTTTAAGCTGGGCGGTTGAAAGCCGGCGGCAGTAGCCCCGCCGCCTCAGCGCGTGCTGACGCGCCCCGCCAGCATTTCATCCAGCGAGACGTGGCTGGCATCCAGCGTCAGCCCGAGCGCCAGATCCCAAGCCACCTTCGCCTTGGCATACGAATCGCGCGCCTGCACTTCCGCCAACTGCGCCGAGAGCCAGTCGCGCTGCGCCAGCACCACGTCGTAAGGCGTCGCCAGGCCGGCGTTCAACTTCTTCTGCTGGCCATCGAGCGTCTCCTTGGCAGACCGGACCGCTTCCTCTGCCGCCTTCACCTGTGCATTCGAATTCGTCATTCCGATGAGAGCGTTCTGCACGTCCACGTCGATCTGGCTCTTGGTTCGCACCAGCGTGTCCTGCGATTGATTCATTTCCAGCCGCGAGCGCACTTCGTCCGCCTGCGCCTGGCGATTTCGTAAGTTGAAACTCACCGTCACGCCCACCGCCACTTCCGGATACTTGAAGCGCACCGCCTCCCACAGCGACGTGCCGTACACGTTATACAGCCCCACCGTAGTGACCAGCGCGAACACATTGACATTCGGCGTCATGGCGTTGCGGATGAAAGGCATGGCGTCTTTCTGGCTTTGGATGTTCCCCAGGGCGACCGGAATTTCCGGCCGGTGTGCCTGCGCGATGGCGGTGGCTTCGCGCAGCGACGGCAGCATCTCCTGCGCGGGGTCCGGAAAGCTGTCGGTGGGCTCGATTTCCGCCGAGGCGAACGGCTCCCCCAGGTTCTTGCTGATAGTGGCCTTCACCGCCAGTTCGGCATTCTGCAAATTGGTCTGCGCGATGATCAGGTCGCGACGGCTGGCCGCCGCCTGCGATTGCGCCGTCTGCACATCGAGCGGCGCCATGGTGCCGGCATCCAGTTGCTTCTGATCGTCCGAAGCAAGCTGCTGCGCGGCGTCCAGCGCGGCCTGCGCAGCGCGCACCGATTCGCGCGCCGCCACCAGGTCCCAATACGCGTTCTTCGCCCCCGCCAGCGCGGTTTCCGCCTGCTGCCGGAAGGACTCGCGCTCGATTTTTTGCTCGTTTTCCGCCACCTTGATGAGCGCGCGGTTCACCGCAAATCCGAAACCGTTCAACAATTGCTGGCTCACGGTCGCCGTAAACCCGTTGGTAAAATCGGGATCGAACAGCAGCCGCTTCTGGGTCGACTTTTGATTGAGCGTGGAGTACGCCACCGTAAAACTCGTACCCGATGAGAACGCCTGCACATAACTCCACGAAAATGCCCCGGTATTATTGGTGACCGACGGCACTCCGGCCACCACCAGGCTGTTGAGCGGACTGGAGGTGCGATCGAGGCTATAGCTTAAACGGATGGAAGGATCGAAGAGTCCTGAAGGAGAGATACTGACCCTTCCCGCCGCCCCGGTGATGCCGCCGGGATTGGACGAACCGCCGCCGCCGCCCCCCGCCGAGCTCAAAATGCTGCCGCCCACCGCGCCGGCGAACACGCCGCTCGGAATAGTGGTCGCGTCCACTCCGCGCGGTGAAGAGCCGGAGCGTGCGCGCAGCAGGTCGGTCTGCCCCTCCCACGGATAGTATCGCGCCGAGGCGACGGTCAAATTATTCTCCACCACCGCCGCCACCAGTTGCTCCATGGAGAGCCGTAGTTTGCCATCCTGCACCTCCAGCGGCGCCTCCTTCCCATTGCTGAGGTCCGGTCCCTGCACCGGACGCCACAGGTATGGCTTGAAAATGGAAATCGTCGGAACGGCTTTCGAATAGTCGGGCAGCGAGTTCGCGGCGGGCTGTGCTTGAAGCGCGCCGAAAGCGCACAGAACTCCCGCCACCAAACCCCGCATCATCGATTTCCCCCCTGCGGAGGATGCGGCGGCTCCAGATGGAACCCCGGCGTCGGCTTTTCGTTGACCGTGCCGCTGAGCGCGTCGTTGAGTTGAATGCCGTTATGGTCGAGCGTGGTTCCGGTGGATTGATCGAGCGCCACCAACGCCTTCACGTACGTGTCCAGGGCCTGCACTTCGGCATATTGCGCGCTCACCAGGTCGCGCTCGCGCAGCACAACGTTATATGACGTCGAGATGCCTACCTCGAGCTTTTTGCGCTCGCCGTCGAGAGTCAATTGCGCCAACCGCACCGCTTCCTGCGAAGCTTCCACCTGCGACTTACCCTGAATAATCCCGATGCGCGCCTGTTGCACCTGCACCACTACCTGATTGCGCGTATTCTGCAGCCCCACCTGCATCTGGTTGCGCTCGAGCTGTGCGCGTGTGCTGTCCGCCTGGGCGGAGCGATTGCGGATGGTGGCCGACAAACTCGCGCCGATCGCCCCTTCCGGATACTGCGCGGAGAATGCCTGACCGAGCGATGCACCCGCGCCCGAGGTGGCGAGAAGCGTATTTCCGTCCAGGCCCGATCCGGCCGCCAGCCCGAATACCGACAGCGACGGCAGTTGATTGCTCTTGGTATACGCAATCGCGACGTCCTGATTCTGTAGATTATTGATCGCCTCGTGGATCTCCGGCCGGTGCGATTGCGCCGTCTGCAGGGCGCTCTTCATGTCCGGCAGGTCGGCTTCGCGCGGTTGCGGCATCTGGTCGGTGACCACAATCGTCGCGGCCGCCAGCAGGTCGTCGTCCTTCTTGCTGATCAATTGCTTCAGCGTGGTCTCCTGCTGCTCCAGGTTGGTCTGCGCCAGAATCAGGTCGCGCTGGCTGGCAGCCACCTGCGATTCGGCCGTCACCACGTCGAGGTTCGACATCGTGCCGATGGTCTCCTGCTTGCGGTTTTCCGCCAGCAGTTCCTTCGAGACCCCGAGCGAGTCCTCGGCCACCTTGACGTTCAGTTGAAACGCGGCCAGGTCCCAATACGCGTTTTCGAGCGTCGTTACGCTGGTGATTACCTGTTGTCGGAAAACTTCCGTGGCGGTGTTTTGATTGGTGCGCGCTACGTACATGAACCGCATGTTCGGCAGGTAGCCGCGGCCATTCAACAGCGGCTGGTTGAAGCCGATGGACAGCCGCGATGTCACGTCCGGATTGAAAAGCGTATTCTGCTGGGTGGTATTCTGCCGCAGCGCGCTCAGTGACACCGAATAGCTGGCGCCGTTGGTAAAGGCCTGTGCGTAGGAAAAAGAGTAGGCCGTAGCTTCGCTCACAGTGGTGGGCACGCCCGAGACCACCAGCGAGTTCAGCGGGCTGGTCACGTGGTCGTAGCTGAAACTGAGGCTCACCGAAGGATCGAACGCCCCGGCCGCTCCCACAAACACCGCGCCGCCGCCGCCCGTGATGCCGCCCGCGTTTCCCGTGCCTCCCGCCCCGCCGGCGTTACTGACGCCCGCGCCGATCGCCCCCGAATTGAGCTCGCCCGGAAGCTGAGCGCCCGTGAATCCGCGCGCCGCCTGCCCCGATTTGGTACGCAGGATATCGGTCTGCGAAAACGGAATCACATATCGGCTCACCACGATATCGAGATTGTTTTCGAGCGTGAGCGCGATGGCATCCGCCAGAGAGAGTTCCAGTTTGCCGTCGTGAATCAGATCGCGCAGGCGCGCCGAGTTCTCCAGCGCCGGCAGGGCGATGGGCCGCTCGATATACGGCCGCCAGAAGTTTGGAAAGATGCTCGGCGTCTTGCCGTAATTACTCAGAAAGCCCTGTGGACCGGCTGGAGCCGGTTGCGGATTTGCGATCGTCTGCGCCATTTGCGCATTGAGGAGCGACGGAGCCGCCAACATCGCCACGGCCCAGGCGGCCTGCCAAAGACACTGCTGGTTCATAAAGAGAGATTTCCCTAATCTAGTGATGATCTTCCACTGGCGACCCCTTTTGCAACAGCCCCAATGAGATTGGACAAACACCCGCGGCATGCTATAGTGACGGTTGAAGGGTTCCGGACAATGAAGTACGAAATTCAGAAGCCCGCGGCGGTATTCGCAATCGCACTGCTGGCCGCCATCGTCGGCTTCTGTCCGGTCCTGCTTTGCGCTCCTCCAGGCACGGAAAATCACTCCTGCTGCCCGCACTCCGGGCACCGTCCGGCACCGCGCGACGCCTCCAGCCAGGCTTGCCCCTACTTCCTTCTGGAAAAGGCGCAGCCGGCTCCCCTGCCCCTGGCAGTGTTGCCTCCTGTAGGGATCGCGAGGCTCGCGCCGTCCATGCAGTGCGAGTCTGTCTCCCTCGCGCCCTCAAATTTCATTCTCTGCACGGATTTATACCTCCGCAATCGCGTTCTCCTGATCTGAGATCTGTTGAGTTGCCGCCCCGTGGTGGCGCAGGCCGCAAGCCTGCCCGGGTCGAGACTCATCTCGGCTGCCGCTCCGTAGCGGACCACAGCAAATAATAGTTCACTAAAAGAATAAGGAGAATTGCCATGAAACGAATCGCTAAAGTAGTCCTCAGCATCGCCGCCCTCGCCGCCCTCACCATCGGAGCCGGCTACGCTCAAGCGAAGAGCTGCTGCCCCAACAGTCCCTGCTGCAACGGCAGTTGCTGCAGGACTCATCACGCGAAGTAACTCGCGCTAACCGATACGGCGGGCGGTCGCGCCCGCCGGATCTTACTTCGATCCCTCCCGATAGCAAAACACCGCCGCCCCTCGCCGCTTGGCTTCCGCTTCGTCCCAGATCACGTCCGACGGATCGTGCCCCGCCCCCAAATGCACCGCCTCCTGCGCGATGAACCGATTGCGCGGGAAGCACTGTACCCAGATGGGTCCGGGAGTCCGCCGGGCGAAAGAGATGAGCTGCTCGGTAGGCGCGGCGCGCTCCAGGAATTGATGCCGTTTCTTCGTCCACAGGTACCCGACGTTGTGCACCAGCACGATCGCCGTCACCGCTGCCACTACGCCGCGGCGCGATCCGGCGCGCGCCTGCCACCACTGCGCCGCCAACCCCACCAGCATCGCCAGGCCGGCGCTCGCCAGGTATGTCTGCCGGCTGGGAATGCGCGTGGAGTAAGTCAGAAAGCTATACGGCGCGAGCGCGATCCCGATCCAGACCATCGCCGCCAGCGCTGCGCCGCGGAGCCTGCGATCTCGCGCCGCCAGGATGGCGGCCAGCGCCACCACGCCCCAGATCCACAGGATGCGCAGGTAATTCGCCGGCCACGTGATCCAGAACGGCGCGTGCAAACTGAAGCTGCCGTCGGAAAATCGAAAGGAAACATCGCGCGACGCCGCCACTGACGCCAGCGCCACCGCCGCCAGCGCAATGTATGGCAGCAGACGCCAGGGCCGGCGCCGGTCGGCCAAAAGAAAAAGCGGTAAGAATACCACCGCCGATTCTTTCGAAAGCAGCGCCAGCGCAAAGAGTGACGCACCCGCCAAACGCGATTTCCGATTCGTATCGTGCAGGTAACACCACAGCGCGCCCGCACCGAACAGGAATTGCAGCAGCTCATTGTTGGCGGAGACCCACATCACCGCTTCCTGATGGCCCTCTGCCACCGCGAAGAACAGCGCCGCCCAAAACGCCGCCGCGCGCATCCGCGGCCAGGCGCGGCAGACTCCGTACACCAGCCAGGCGTTGACGATGTGGAGCAATAAACTCGTCAGGCGATATAGCAGCGGCGTCAGCCGGGCCACGCGCCACAGCCAGAACAGAAGCCACACGCTGGTGGCGCGCACCCGGAAGATAGGGTCGTGGAACAACGCCCCGATCTGCGCCGGCGGGCCCAGCTGCTGCGACAACAATAGATTGGGGTAATCGTCTTCGAGCAGCGGGATAGTCAGGCCCGGTGCATAGGCCACCGCCGCGGCCAGCGCCACCAGCGCCAGCGCCAGCCTCCGCGGCACCTCCCCGGTCCGGTTCATAAGATTACAGTGTACGTCTGACGAACTTCGCTGCCGGTATATGGGCAAACCGCCGCCGTCACCGCGATCCGTTAACGCGCAACCGCTTAGAAAATGGGGAAAGCCCACGTTGGCACGCTCCGTGCAATAAGCTCCGGCGGTTATGCTGAAAATCACGCTGCACGACAGCTCCGGGGAACTTCGCTTTCGCCTCGAAGGCCGCCTTTCGGGGGCATGGGTGGGCGAACTCCGGCAATGCTGGGTAACCGCGCTGTCTACCGTCCACGACCGCCAGACTACTCTCGATCTGGGCGATGTGGACTATGTGGATGCCGACGGGCAGATTCTGCTGGCCGAGATGTTCCACCAGGGGGTCGCGCTGCAGGCAGTCACTCCCCTGATCCGCGAAGTGGTCCAGGAAATTGAACGGTGTGCTAGGGTTGAAAGAGCCCCCGCGCAAGGCCCCGATGTCCTCGACTCCACTCACACAGCAGCACCCCACCGGCGCGCGCTATGAAACTCTCCTGGAGGTGGCCGAATCGATCGCGGCGCACCGCCAGTTGTCCACCCTGTTTGCCGATCTGAGCCGCTGCCTCAAGCGCCTGGTTTCTTTCGATTTCATCAGCCTCACCCTGCTCGACCCCAAGGCCAACGTCTTCCGTCTGCACATTCTCGAAACCGATCGCGTGGTGGTCGGCGATCGTCCGTCCGACACGCCTTACGATCAGAGCCCCACCGGCGAAGCCCTGCGCACCGGCCTCCCCTGTTGCATCGACCTGGGGCAGGCCGCGCGCTTTCCGGTTCTCGAAAACATCCTGCGCGCCAACGGAGTGCAGTCCTATTGCGTGTTGCCGCTGGTGACCGCCCAGCACGAACTCGGCGGCCTCGCCTTCGGCTCCGAACAGCGCGATGCCTACTCGGCCGAAGATATCGAGTTCATGCAGCAGGTGGCGCGGCAGGTGGCCGTGGCGGTCGATAACGCCCTCAATCACGAGGCCGCCCGCGCCTATGAAGACCAACTCAAGCGTGAGCGCGACCGCCTGAGTGCGCTGCTCGAAATCAACAACGCCGTGGTCACCTGCCTCTCTCCGAAGCCGCTGTTCCATGCCATTTCCTCGTCCTTGCGCCGCACCTTCGGGCTGGATTACGCCAGCCTGCTGATTTACGACGCCGGCGTCGCCGCCCTCCGCCTGCAGAGCGTCGACCTCGCCAACGGCATGGGTGCAATCCGCGAGGACGCCCTCGTGCCGCTCGACGATAGCGTGGCCGGATACGTCTTCCGCACCCGCCAGGGGCGGATTTTCAGCCTGCAGGAGGTCGCCGCCATCTCGCACTCCACCGCCGAAATCATGGGGCGGGAGGGACTGAATTCCATCTGTACGATTCCCCTGGTCTCCCACGGCAATGCGCTCGGCACCCTCAATCTGGGAGCCCGGCCGGAATCGTTCTTCACCGGGAACGACCTGCAATTCTTCACCCAGGCGGCCGACCAGGTGGCCATCGCGCTCGAAAACGCGCTCTCCTTCCAACGCATCGAGGAGCTCAACGCGCGCCTGGAGGAGGAAAAGGTCTACCTCGAAGACGAGATCCGCACCGACAATCGCTTCGAGGAAATCGTGGGGCAGAGCCGCGTCCTGAAGGCCGTCCTCAAGCAGGTGGAAACGGTGGCGCCCACCGATTCCACCGTGCTGATCTGCGGCGAAACCGGCACCGGCAAAGAGCTGCTGGCGCGCGCCATTCACGATCTCGGTTCGCGCCGTCAGGGCACTTTCGTCAAGTTGAACTGCGCCGCCATCCCCACCGGCCTGCTGGAAAGCGAGATGTTCGGCCACGAGAAAGGCGCGTTCACCGGCGCCATCGCGCAGCGCATCGGACGCTTCGAACTGGCCAACCGCGGCACCATGTTCCTCGACGAAGTGGGCGAGATCCCCCTCGAACTCCAGACCAAACTGCTGCGCGTCTTGCAGGAGCGCGAGTTCGAACGTCTCGGCAGTTCGCGCACCATGCGCACAGACGCCCGCCTGGTGGCCGCCACCAATCGCGACCTCGCCACCATGGTGGAGGAGCGGGAGTTTCGCGCCGACCTCTATTACCGCCTGAACGTTTTTCCCATCACCGTGCCGCCGCTGCGCGACCGCCGCGAAGACATCCCGCTGCTGGTGCGTTATTTCGTGCAGCAGTTTGCCCGCCGCATGAACCGCCGCATTACCAACATCCCGGCGGACGCCATGCAGGCGCTCACGCGCTACCAGTGGCCCGGCAATATTCGCGAATTGCAGAACTTCATCGAACGCGCCGTAATCCTCTCCCCCGGCCCCACGTTGCAGGCGCCGGTGCGCGAGTTGAAAGGTCCGAAGAGCGTGCCCGCGTCCAACGCCGTCACGCTGGCCGACGCCGAAAGCGACGCCATAGAGAGGGCACTGCGCGACTCCGGCGGGCGCGTCGGCGGCGCGCAAGGTGCGGCTGCCAAGCTCGGCATGAAGCGCACGACACTGCAGGCCAAGATGCGCAAGCTCGGCATCGACGCCAAGGCCTGACGCGCCTGTTTCCCCAGGGCGCGATACTGCATTTTGACTTCGAGCGCCTGGTCCATTTCCTCCACCGTGAGCAGCGGCGTGGTGCGGACATGAACCGCTCCGGTGCCGGAAGTGGTCAATGCCACCGCCGCCGCGGTAAACCGAACTCGTAGTAGAATGCCTCGACCTTCCCCCCAGTTGCTTGACGGCCAATTGCACATGATGCTCCTCGGTGTCAGAGTAAGGCCGGTTCGGTCAAGCTCCTGCCTTCACACGGGAAGGCATCGCCGGGTTCGATAGGCCGATGAGGGAATCGGCCCGCAAACCTCGCAGAGTTCATCGAGGACAATTCAATGACACGTCTAACGCTCATTCTCGCGTCCGCCGCTGTCGCCGCACAGATCGCGTGCGGGCAGGCGGCGCCCGCGTGGGTCACCATGGTCGATCCGCAGGAGCACGCGTTTTCCATCGACGTGCCGCGAGGCTGGAAAGCCTATGGCGGCATGTTCCGCGCGAGCGCGGTAGACGTGAAGCCCTTCGTCGACATGGCATCCCCGGATGGCGCGATAGACATACGCGTCGGCGATGCCTCCATTCCGTCCTATGACCTGCCGAGCCCTACCCTTCAAAGGCTGCAGCAACGCTATCGCGCGCCCGGCGCGGCCGGCCAGTTCGTCGCGCCTTACGCATCCGGCGATCGGTTCGCCGCCCACTACGGCCTCAGCCGCTTCGGCAGCATGTGCCAGAACGTGCAAGTGTCGCGGACGGGCCAGGCGCAACCCACGCTGGGGACCGGGGCATACGGCACGCATATCACCGCGGGGTGGGCAGGGTTCACTTGCGCTCAGAACGGGCGCAGGCTGGACGCGTACGTTTACGCCGAGACACTCGAGGTGCTCCCCACTCCGGGGTCTGCCGGGAAGTGGTATGTGGTCGTGCTCGGCAGCGTCATAGCGCCCGAAGCGCGCGCCAAAGAGGCCGGCGATCTGCTGCTGCACTCCTATAAATCGGTGGCGCTGAATCCAGTCTGGAAACAGGAACAGGCGCAGCGCATCAAGGCGGCAACCGGCGCGGTCGTTGCCGGCTCGCAGTGGTCCACCTCGGTCTACAACCATGCGCTCTCCAGTTATCAACAGAACATGAAGCTGCAAGCGCGCGAAGTGGACAACTTCAACGACATCCAGCTCGGTCAAACCTATGCCGTGGGAACTAACGGCCAGACCTACGTGGTGCCGTCCGGCAAGGGCGGCGCCCAGTGGATCGATCCGCTGAATGCGGTCAAGGAATCGCCGCTGACGCCCGGCTCGGGCTTCACGCAGTTGACCCCCATCAGCCGCTGAGAACGACATCCAAAGGCTAGCCGCGAAAATGTTCGATAATATGAGCAACCAACGTCTTCCGCTTGGGGCTGCTGCCGTGAGACCAGGATTTCAATGGCGCTCTCTGGTGTCGATCCAGTTGCAGTGGATCGTGCGAACGGTGTGCCTGCTCGCAGCGTCAGCGCCGTTGTTCGCGCAGGCCATTAACTTCCTTCCCGGCACGGTCTACCCCACCGGCAATGGGCCGCTCGCCGTGGCCACCGGCGATTTCAACGGCGATGGCAAGCCCGACTTAGTAGTGGGCAATACCTCGTCCGCAAGCGTCACCGTATTTCTAAACACCAGCGGCGGCAATTTCGCCCCCGCCACGACTGTGTCCCTGCCGGGGTGCGTTGTCGAATTCGTGGCTACTGGCGACTTCAATCGCGACGGCCACACCGACGTGCTCGCGGTTTGCGCCCTCCAAAGCACCATCTGGGTCATTCCCGGATTGGGTACGGGGAAATTCGGAGCCTCCATTTCGACCACTGTTCCCAACATCATCCTGCAGGGAGAAGTGGAGGGCGTTTTTTCCGGCCTGATCGTTGGGGACTTCAATAATGACGGCGTTCCCGATCTCATCCTCGGCCTCATCGACAACACCTTCGACCTAGGCTCGTTTTCCATCGATCTCCTTCAGGGCAACGGTGACGGCACCTTCACGCTGTCGCCCATCATTCCCGCCGGACAGGCGCAGTCGCTGCCGGGCGCCCTAATGGCGGCCGATTTCAACAGCGACGGCAACATGGACTTCGCCATCGCAGGCGGCCCCGTGAACCACGGAACCGCTCAACTCCAGACTTTTCTCGGCGACGGTCAAGGGTCGTTCCAGCCCGGCGCGAACATTACCCTTCCCAACGGTTTCTCGGCCGGAGCGGGTGTTGTCACCGACGTGAACAACGATGGCGTGCCCGACCTCATCTTAGTTCTAGCTGCCGGCCAGCAAGAGGAGCTTACCGTCTTTTCGGGCGCCGGCGATGGCACCTTCAAACAGTTGCCGGCGGTGTCGCAGTCTCAGCCCGTCATAGGGCTGTTCGCGGCCCACCTTCGGAGCGCCGGCAATGTGGATCTGTTGGAGGTCTTGATCGACAAAGCCGCCGGCACGCTGACCGCCGCCGCAAGTGCCGGCAACGGGAACGGCACTTTCCAGGCCGCGATTCCGATCGCGTTCCCTGCCGGTCTCCAGCCGTGGCCGCTTGCCGTAGCCGCCGGCGATTGGAACGGCGATGGCTTGACCGACCTTGCATTCGCCGCACTCCCCCTCTCATTCCTGTCGTCAGTCTCGTCCCCCAAGAATTTCGCCGGGGCGATACAAGTCCTGCAATCGCTGCCCGCCGGCGATCTGGTCGTAATGCTCAATGGCAACGCCCCCGCGCCGGCCCTGGCCGTCTCGCCCACGCAACTGCAGTTCGCCGATGTGGCGGGAGGAGCGACGCCTGCCGCGCAGACCATCGCCATCTCCAATTCCGGGACCGGCACACTGAACTGGACGGCGTCTTCCGATTCGTCCTGGCTTGCCGTAGCGCCCCCATCCGGCAGCGGCCCGGCCCATCTCTCCGTCTCCGTCTCGCCCGCCGGTCTCACACCCGGCGCCTACACCGGCCACGTGCAAATCGTTTCCTCCGGCGCGTCCAACAGCCCGCAGAACGTCACCGTGTCGCTGGCGATTTCCTTCCCCAGCGGTACACCCGTCATTACCGGCGTGGTCAACGGTGCAAGTTTCCAGCCCGGCATCGAAAGCGGATCGTGGGTCACCATTCAAGGGTCGAACCTTTCCAACACTAACCCCGGCCGCACCTGGACATCGAGCGAGATCGTCAACGGCACTCTGCCCACCGCCCTCGATAACACCAGCGTCACCATCGACGGCAAGCCGGCATTCGTCTATTACATCAGCCCCACACAGCTCAACGTTCAGGCGCCTGGCGATTCCGCCACCGGTTCCGTGCCGGTTGTGGTCACGAACAACGGGGAGAGGAGCGCAGTTTTTCAGGCGCAACTCCAGAATGACTCGCCCGCCATGTTTCTGTACAGCGGCACCAGCTATGCGATCGTTTCGCATTTCCCCGATTACGCCCTGGTAGGCAACCCCAGCGTGATTCCGGGCACGATTGCCGCCCGGCCGGGCGACATTCTGATCTTATGGGCAACCGGGTTCGGTGCCACGGCTCCAGCGACGCCGGCGGGCATCGAGGTGGTGAATGCATCGAGTGTCGCGCCGTTGCCCACCGTCACCATCGGAGGCGCGCCCGTGACGGTGTTGAGCGCGGTCATCAGCCCGGGAAGCGCAGGGTTATATCAGATTGCGATTCAGCTTCCTTCAACGGTCCCCACGGGCGTTGTAACGATTCAGGCGTCGCTGGCAGGAGCAACGTCGCCCGCGAATGTTTTGACCTTCGTGGCAGCTCAACCGAATTGACCCGACCGGTTTCCGTCAATCGTGGAGAGGACCTGGTTTGAGGCGGCAGACGACTGGCCGCGCTCTTGAGCGTCCTCTCCGCTCCCAGAGCGCCCGGTAAGCTTCCCCTTTGGCGTTCACAGAATGGTCCCCACAACCGAAAGGGGGAAGCCGGCCCGCGGGCCAACTTCCCCCAATTGCACTGCTGTCGGCTGGTGCTTAGAAGTTCAAGCGCAGCCCGAGATCGATACGGCGATTGTTGGCCGTGCCGCCACCGCCGCCAGGACCGCCGCCGCCAGGACCACCGCCGCCGAAGCCCGTATTGACGGAGGTCGCCTGACCGAACTGCGTCGAGGTCAACACGCCATCGTAACCCGCCGGATTGAAGTGATTCAGAGCGTTGCTGAAGTTCGCGCTCACCGTCAGGCTGAAGCGGCGATCCGAACTGCCGCCTATCCCGCCACCACGGCCACCGCCGCCGCCGCGCGGACCCATGCTCATGCCGCCACCGCCACGGCCGCCACCGCCGCCCGGGCCGCCGAAGCCGCCACCGGGGCCGCCGAAACCGCCGCCAGGGCCGCCATCTGCGCCGGCCGCCGCGCCGCGACCCTTCTTAGCACCGAGTCCGAACACACGGTAGATGCGCATGTTCACCGAAACAATGCCCGGCATCGTCAGGTAATTGCGCGGCACCAGGTTACCGGGAACCGCGGTTCCATTCAACACTCCGGAATAATTAGTGGTGAAGTTGCCGTACGGCGTGCAATAGATGCCGCTCGCGCCGCAGGACGCGCCGGAGGGCGCGAACAAGCCGCGCGCCGTGCCGTTGTCGCCATAAATGTCCTCGCCTACGGTGATATCGTAGGGGGCGCCCGAGTGGATGATTACATTGGGAGCGATGACGATCTTCGCCGGAGCCTGGATGCTGCCGAAGACCGTCAGGTTGGAGCGGCGGTTCAGGTTGGACGTGCCGTAGTCCTGCAAGAAGTTATATGGATTGGTCGGACTGCCGGGCAGGTCGTTGGCATGTGTGTACTGATAGTTGCCCTGCAGCGAAACACGCCGGCTGAAGCGCGTGTTAAAGCTCGCCATGATGATGTCCTGCTTCAGGAAACCACCCGATTCGTATTCGTCCAATATGCCGGCGTTGTACCCATAAGGATAAATTCCATTCGTGGGACCGAGCGGCAGATTGTAATTGAAGGTTCCCGGAAGCGGAGTGTTGATCGGCACAACTTGTTGTAAGTGATTCGCACGGTTGAACGTGTAAGTCAGCGAAACAGTCGTGCTGTGCGGCAACTGCCGCTCCACCCCAATGGCAGTCTGGATACTATAGTCTGCCAGGAATTTCGGATCCACCAGACTGGTGGTGTTGTTGCCTAAGTTGAGCGAAGAGATGCTCGGGATATTCGGGAAGAACGTCGGTTGATCGATGGTATAGTCCAACTGACGCACGCCATTATTCAGGTAGGCATTCTCGAACGCGGCGGAGTTGACCCGATCGTAGAAGATGCCGGCGCCGCCGCGAATCACGGTCTTCGACGGTCCATTCTTGGTAGAGCCGGGAGCCCAGGCAAAGCCGAGACGCGGCGCCCAGTCCTTGTGATCCGAGATCAGATTCTGGAATTCGTACCGCAGACCGAGGCTCAGGGTGAAGTTCGGGCGCACTTTCCAGTCGTCCTGGATGAAGGGGGCGCCATCGCGCCGCACCATGCTGACATACGGGTCGCCGGACTGAATACTAAACTTGCTCGGCCCGGCGCCCATGGCGATGATCTGCGCGCCGGTGTAGCCCTGTTCCTGCAATTGCAGCGTGGTGATGTACTGCTGCAGGCCGCCCAGGAAGCTGAACGTTCCATTGAAGCCCTGCGGGTTCATGTTCTGGTCGCTATCGCGGCGTAAGCGGATGCCAAAGTGGAGGGTGTGCGCGCCATGCGTCATGGTGCTGGTATTGGTCATCTCGAAATGCTTGGTCTCATCCGACTTGTCGCCGATGCCGTTGCCGCCGGTGGTAAATTCGTTTGCCACGCTGAGGCCGGGAGTCAGGTTGCCCGGCGTCGCTGAAGCGTTCCGCTGGAACTGGAAACGCGTCTCGTTCACCAGGTGCGTGCTCAGGATGGAGGTTTCAGTCACCATCAGATTCTGCGCATTGCTGCTGGTGTTATAGGCAAGCGCGTTGGGGAAGCCCGGCTCGCTCAAGCCCGGAGGCAGCGCACGGTTGCCCAGACCCTGGTTGTCCGCCGAGTTTATGCGCTCCTCGAACCGCACGGTGAGGGTGTTCTTATCGCTGATGGCGTAATCGATGCGCGGCGTAATGGTCAGATTGTATGTCGGGGTCACCAGCGACTGCTGCAGGTGGCTCACCGCGAACGTCGAAGGATCCACGTAAAACGCGTTGGTGATCGCATTGTTCTGGATATCGCGGCGCTGGATGTCGAAATTGAAAGACGTCCGGTGATTGATCGGGCCGCCACCGTTGCCGCCGAAATTGCGGTTGGAATACGCCGGCTTGTTGCTGGCGAAAGGATTGCGCGAGTCCCACACGGAGTCGGTATCGTTGAAGTACGCCATACCGTGATACTTGTCCGTACCCGGCTTGGTGAGGATCTCGATGCGGCCGAAGCCCAGGCGGTCGAATTCCGCCGAGAAGGGATTTTGGTTGATGCGAATTTCGCGGATGGACTCTTTGGGCGGCAACTGGCCGCCGCTAAAACCGTCGATATAGATCGACCCGCCGTTGGGTCCCGCGCCCGGGCCGGCCAAAGCCTGCAGGGCGTCCGAGAGATCGTCCGGATCGTCGGGCAGCGCCATCAGGTCGTCGCCTTTGATTACCAGCGCGCCCACATTGTTATCGGGCTCCACGCTCACCGTGGGGCCAGGTTCGCCCTTCACGGTGATTTCCTGCTTCTCCACCACCACCGCGAGCTGAATCGGCAACGTCACCGTGCTGCCGGCCGCCACCGTGACCACTTTACTGTACGGTCCAAAGCCCGGATACGCCACAGCTAGCGTATAATCGCCCGGCTGGAGACCGGGAAACGTATAGCTGCCGTCGGCCTGCGACTGCGCCTGCTGTTTACCCGCGGTATTTTGCACCGTCAGAAACGCCGCCGGAATACTGGCTCCCGAATCGTCGGTGAGCACGCCCTTAATGGATCCGGTGGATGGCTGGGCCGCAGCAAAAGAAGCGACCCCAACGATTGCTAAAGACAAAAGTGTGACTCTGCGCAAGAAATTCATGTACCCTCTCCGCCTCGTTTTACTACTGTTCTATGTTTTACCGGTTGCTACTGCTGGCCTTCGCCACCACCGCCGCCGCCCAGGTTCCAGCCGCCCAGAAGATCGCGGGTGGAATTCGGCGCAGCAGTCAGAATCGGATCGACGCCCGCCAGGAGTTGTACGCACGTCACGCGTGACGGATCGCTGCCCATAGTGGTCAGGATCAGAACGGCGTCGCCGGGTTTCAATTCCGCCAGTTGAATGGTGGGCGACCGGTCGATCATTCCGCCGATATCGCCGCCACCGCCGCGTCCCCCGCGCCCGTCGCCGGGACCGCGCCCTTCACCTGCACTGCGCCCTTCCCCACCCTGGCCGCGTCCCTCGCCGCGTCCGGACCCGGCGCCCTGGCCGCCGCGGGCGGCACCGTAACGGCGCGCCAGCATGGCCGCCATTTGTGGATCGAGTTTCTTCAAAGTGGAATCGGAATCCATCCGAATGGTGAGGGGCTTCTTGGTGGCCAGATCCTTCACTTGCATTTCACCGTTGGCCGCGTTTACCGACACCACGGTGGCCGCCAACTGCCGGAACTCGCCGGCATAAATCGATTCGGCGGTGTCACTGCTGCCATCCGCGCTCTTATTCCCCAGCACGCGAACCTGATCGCCCACCTTGACCCCCGCGAAATCGCTGGGTTTGGCGTCCGCCGCTTTGGCGGAATCCGGCGAGTACCGGTGGAACTCGGTTTTATCCGTGGTGGTGATGGTGACGGGCCGCGCGCCCGACTTGATCGTAATGGTCTTCGCCGCCGCGTCCACCGCTGTCACGTTACCGGCGATACCGCGCTTCTTCCAGTCGGCCAGTTCGGCCTGATTGATCGCGCCGATATCGGCCGTTGTCCGCACAGCCAGGGTGGTGGCCGTGATCGTCTTGTCGCCCGGCGTGCCCCGATAGTATGCCACCAGGCGATCGCCGTTTTGCAAGTCGCCCAAAGTCATGCGGGTGGCCTTCGAGGCGTCCGTGACCCCCGGGGCCAGGTGCAGAATCACCGTCTTGTCGGTGGTGCTCACGGCGATGCTCTCGCCCTTATCGGTTTTCAGGACGAACTGATTGGCCGAGGCAGTGACACTGCTCACGGTGCCGGCAACCTGCTCCCGGCTTGCCGTTTGTGCCGTCGCGGTATGGATCGAATGCTCAACGCAGAGCAATGCTAGCGCTACTAGAATTCGTTTCATAACTCAGCCTTTAACAGTCACACTCCTCGCCCAAAAAAGTACCCGGATTCAAAAACACCGCAGGGTAAGTCTCCAGAGATATTAGAATGGCGCAGGCCGAGCACCCGCCGTTACCTATGACACAGATTTTCATGCGTCGAACCGAAATTCCTGTACGCTCTAGTGCAAAAGAGGCACCTTGCAGTAGCCCAAAAGGGCTATCTTAGAAACCTCCTTGCGCCCGGGCGATACTGTGACATGCGTGTTTCGCCCCGCTGTTACGCCGTGACCGGCCTTGCCTATTCGCCACCCTGGTATGTCAATGCCGGATTCATTGCAGGCGATGCCGAAACCCTGGTGGTCGATACAGGCGGCAACGAACTCGCCGCCCGCACGGTGCACGGCTATGCGACTGCCGTCCGCCCGCAGAATCGCCTGCGCGTGCTCAATACCGAGAAACACTTCGACCATATTGGCGGCAACGCCTTCTTTCGCGCGCAGGCCATCGACATCTGGGGTCATCGCGAGCTGACACGCACGGCCGCGGAGTTCGAAGCGGAAATCGCCGAATTCAACCAGGCGATTCCCAACCCGCATCGTCGCGCTGCCGGCGAAGCGGCGGCCTTCTTCCATGGCGCCAGCGCGACTAACCCCAATCGAATCATCGAGCAAGATTCCCAGTTTGAGCTCGGCAACTGCACTGTCGAAATCCTCCTCACACCCGGCCATACCGCGACCAACCTGTCGGCGTGGCTACCCTCGGAGGGCGTCCTTTATACCGGTGATTGCCTGATCGCCCAGTATCTCCCCAATCTCGACTCCGGTACGCCCGCCGATTGGCAGGTCTGGCTGGAGTCGATCGACCGCCTGGACTTGCTCCGGCCCGAAACCCTCGTGATGGGCCACGGTCCGGTAGTGAGCGGTGCGCAAGTGCGTACCGTCTGCGATACCGTGAGGCGGGTGCTCCGCGAGTCCATTGCACGCGGCCATTCGCCCACCGCCTGAGGAGAGCGCCATGCCCGGGTTTTCCACTGCCGCTCAGCGGCGGAATGGACTGTTTGCCTGGTAGAGGATGCGGACGATGGTGCCTGCTAAAGAGTGGGAGCTAGGCAAGCGCGGACAGTGAGGTGCTTGCCGCTCGGCGGCCATGCCACCCTTCGCTGTGCAATCGCCTGGTCCCGACCCTGGAGCGTCGCCGCTATCGATTGAGATACGCGATCAGATCGTCCATCTCGCGCGCCGTGAATCTCGGCCACGCGATATTCTTGGACTTCATCAGGTCGAGCATGCGCGGACCGTGTTCCCAGAGCGCCGCAACCATCGTGATGTCGGATTGGTCTTTGCCCAGCTTCGGAGCTCCGCTCGCGGGATCGTTGTGGCAGGTAGCGCAGTTTTTCTCCGCGAACACTTTACTGCCGCGCTCGGCGCTGCCCGCTCCGGTGAAATACTGCTGCGTCCAGATGTAGCCGATGAGTTGCTGCATATCGCCGGGCGAAAGCGTGATCGGCGGCTGCTTCATTTCAGGCTGGTGATTCCACATCGCTGCGGCGATGTCGGTCAGGGTCTGGTTCTTGAGCAGCTTATCCATCGCCATCGCACCCTTGTGACATCCCGTGCAGCCCTTCGCTTGAAATAGCTCTGCGCCGTTCTGCGAGGGCGGGAACTCAAAATGCCTCGGCAGACCGCGGGTTTCGGGAAGATTCTGCAGATATACCAGGACGTCGCTGAGCTCCTGTCCCGTCAGCGGCTCCCAGGCAAACTTTTTCTGCGCATACGCCGCCCGCATGGCCTGTCCGTGATTCCACATCTGCTCCGCCAGCGCCAGCGGATTGACCAGCGAACCCCAGTTCACTACCGCCGGCCCGCCACCCGCAATTGGCGCCGTCAGCCCATGGCAATCGGCGCAATGGCGTCCCGCAAACAGTTGCTTGCCCCGTCCCGCGTCGCCGGGACGATCGAAGAAGCGCGCCGAGACGAAGTAGGCAAACAGATCGGCCGCGATCTCCGGCGTCATCTGGCTCTTTACGATTCCCTCGCTCTTCATCGCGCTCCACATGGCAGGCGCGTGATTCCACATAAGGCTCGCCATAACCGCCGGGGTGTAGTCGCGGTCGATCCGCTTGGACAGGTCGGGCGCCACCGTGCCGCCTTTTCCCTGGAAGCTGTGGCATTGCACGCACCGCTCGCTCTGGAAGAGCTGCTCGCCCCGTTGCGCGTCGCCCGCTATCGGGCCGGCCGCCCACAGAGCCGCGGTAGCCAGCGCCCCTGCAATCGTGATTCGAAGCATCGACATCTGGCCTCCTATCGTGTGAACTTCAGTCCGGTCGTGATGATGTGCGTCCGGAAACTCTGGAACAGGTAGAAGCTCTCGGCATAACCATAATAGGTCCACTCCCCGTTCCAGGAGATGTGCTTGTTAAAGGGCACCGAGATGCGCGCCACCGGCTGGTAGTACCGCGTGGTATTGCTGCCGTTTGAAAGGAACGCCGAGCCGCCCAGGCTCAGCTTTCCCCCGTGCGCTCCCGGAAGGTTCACGTCCACCAGGCCGGTCACGGTATGACCGTTGTCGCGGTAGTCCGAGATTGCCGTCGAGTAGAACGGCAGCGTCAGGTAATCGATGGTGGAATGGAAAGTGGAGCGGTCGTACTGCCCGGTCAGGCTGAAGCGCTTGTTGTTTTTGGGTGTCCAGAACAACGACGCGGAGTTATCGCGGCTCAGCATATTGTAGTTCACCGAGGGGGCGGGGTTGGTGTTTCGCAGCACGCTGGCGGTCGCTTGAAATACCAGCGATTGCAGCAGCCGGTACTTGGCACGCGCGCGCCCTTTTTGATAATTGTTCAGGCTGTTGCGGAAATAGACGGCGTCGCTGTCGCCGCCTTCGTAATCCAGGTTGAAGGAAAGCTTTTCGGAAAGCCGCAAATTCAATCCCGCCAGCGCCACGTTGCGTTTCAACTGTCCCTGCTCGAGCGTCCCCGCAGGATTCAGAAAGGGCGTCGCATCGGTCGTCGCGTCGCCCCATATGTAGCGATATCCGCCGCGCAGCGTGAGCTTCGACGTCACGTCGTACAACACGTCCACCTGCTCCTGGTTGTAATTCACGATCTGCAGGGGATTGAAGCTGCTGACGCCGCCACCCAGAGCCGCCGCGGAACTGACCGTCAACATTCCGTACGCCGCATCGTGATACCGGTCCGTCAGCCAGTTCTGCACGATCCGCATTCGCTTCAGCGGACGGATCTCGAATCCCGCCGTTCCGGTGGTGTGCGGCTGATTGGCCGCGCCCGTCCCGATGGTCTGCTGGCTGCTATAAAAAAGGAGTTCGCTGAGCGCCACAAAGTTGCCCGCGGCAGCTTCATTGAAGTTGACCGTCGTCTTCGGGTCGCTGTACAAGAACTGACCGTAGATATCCATCCAGGAAAAAGGATGCGCCGTCACCAGCGCTTTGCTGTACAGGCTCTTGCCGGTGATGCCGTAGGCTTGCTGCAGATTCGTCAGCGACAGCGTTTGCCCGAAGATCGGCGAAGTGCGATCGCCCAGGTTCGCGCCCGAAAAATTGGATTGGTCGTCATCCTTATAGCTAGTGCCGCCCTGTTCCAGCGTGACGTGGAAACGGTTGAATTCGAACCGCACTCCGCCGCGATAATTGTCCGTGCTGTCGCGTAGCAGGACCGGAACCGCGAATTCGTCGTTGGAATCCTGCACCCATTCGTCCACCCCGTGCCCATATCCCGAATTGCGGTCGAACGCGAAGTAGGGCACAATGCGCTTGCGGGGCCGGAAATCGATGGCCGCCGTCAGGCTTGTGCGGCGCGTGTCGAAGGATTGCTCGTTGAACCCGCCGGGCGCCTGCGGATTGGCGTAAGACGGCACCGCATCGAAGAAGGCGATATCGCGATAATCGAAGGTCAGATTATAAATGTTCTGCTTTTGCGCGTTGAGATGCGCCAGTTCATACGGCTCGCCGCCCCATCCGAAGGCATTAGCGTCCAGCCTGTCGAACAAGCGCTTTTTCGGGTCGCGAATGGTGAAATCCACGCCGTCCAATACCAAGCCTTGCCCCAGGTTCACGACGCTCCGGTACTGCGGATCGTTCCCCGCCGGTCCGGTGACGAATCGATACCCCACATCGAGGCTGCCCGCGAACCAGTTCTCACCGGCCGGGGCGGGATTGGCCGCAGCAGCGGCCGGCGCTGCCGGAGTGGCGGGCGCCGTAGTCTGGTCGCCCGTCTTGGAAGCGTCCTTGGCGGGAGTCTGCGCCGGCTGATCGCCGGCCTTCGGTGGCGCGTCCGCCTGCTGGGCCAGCACCGGAACGATCGTCAGGATCAGTGCCAGTAGGATTCTCATTTGAACAGGTCCCGGTTCACGTTCGATCCGTGAACCTTTTGGTGACAGTTGGTGCAGTTCTGAAAACGGGGAGACGTCAGGTCGTGAAGAGCCGGCGCAATCGATCCCATGGTGCCGCCTTTGGGGGCCACCGCCTGAAAATTCGAGTGGCACTCCTGGCAAACCAACCGCACTACCGGGCGCGTCAGCATGCGCGGATTGGATGATCCGTGCGGCTGGTGGCACGCCATGCAGCCTTCCATCCTCACAGGAGCATGTTCGTAGACGAAGGGCCCGGCCAGATCCCCGTGGCACTTCAGGCAGCCCGGCTCGTTGGCGCTCACTGTCTGCAACATCCGCGGTTTGAACGAACCGTGCGGATTGTGGCAATCCACGCACGACATCGCGTCTTGCGGCAGTTTGTGCCCGTACGGCTGTTGGAAACTGGCCCGTACGTCCTGATGGCAGGAGGAGCAGAGCTTGTTGATTTCGGGATTGGTGCGCGCTACCAGGCCTTCCGGCCCGTTTTTGTGAATGGAATGGCAAGCCACACAGGCCACCTGATTCTTGGCGTGGCTGCTCGAAATGCGGCCCACATGCGTCGGCTGGTTTAGATGGCAGGTGAGGCAGGCCTTGTCGGAAGCGGCGGGGGAAATCTTAGCCGGATTGCGGATATCGGCCGCCGACATCGATTCCGCGTGCTTACTTCCCGGACCGTGGCACGATTCGCAGGACTTCCCATCGAAACCGCGCTTCTTATCGGTTTCCACTGCGTGGTGCGGATTCTTCTGGAAAGCGTTAAAGATGTCTTCGTGGCATCCTTGACAGGTCTCCGAGCCGACATACTCGGCCGGCTTGGAAGGTTCTTTCGAAGGAGCGGGGGCGTTCGTCTTTTCTTGAGCGCCCCCTATAGTAGCGGATAAAAGCAGAGCCGCCGCAAAGGTAAGGGTCCAGCGCGCCCCCCGAAGGGAACGCGCTGGCGGAAGGCTGGCCATGCTCGAAACTCTCGGCGGCCGGAACATGGTCGTCTCCTTTATGAACTGCGATGGTTACTGTCCCGCATGGACTGCGGTCGCATCGAAAGCGGCGCCCGCGCCGTGGCAAACGGTGCAGCTTTCGCCGAACAAGGTGCTGGTGTTCAGCACCGCGTGGGCCAGGGTCGGCGTGTCGAAGTGGCAAGCCGTGCAGGCCGACGTGGTAGCCGGTACAGGGTTAATCAGGGCCGAGGGGTTGGTGACGGCGTTTTTCCCAACCGGCAGAACATTCTGCGAGCCGCCGGTGTGGCACATATTGCAATTGGCGGTATCGCCAACCGAACCGTTCAGCATCGCCGGATAGAGTACCCCGGTATTCGGAATCCCCGCGGGAACCGGAGCGAACGATTGACCGAAATCGTTGGTGGAGCCGCCAAATCCTACCAAGACATAATCCGTGCCCGCCGCACCGAGCTTGTTACCGGTGTGGATCGAGTGGATCATATAAGCGAAGTTGATGGCCTGTGCCGGTGCGGCTTTTTGGGTCGCGTTGCTGGCCACTGCGCGCGTGGTGGCGTCCGTATTGCTCGGGTTGTGGCAAAGCACGCAGTAGGTCACGTTGTTGCGAAGGCTGCCGTGAATTTCCAGATAGGTGTGGCACTGGTTGCAATTCGCCATTGCAACCACCGTTCGGCGAGCCGTAACGGGGGAACCATCCACCGAGAAATTGATGACCTGGTTGGTACCCGCATAGCTGGTGGTCATTGCCCGCGTCGTGCCGGGCAGAAGCGTCACCGACATACGCCCTTCAATGCCGATGGTGTAGCTTCCCTTGGCAGTGGCGGGAATTTTGTGGGTAAACGTATAACTGCAGTTTCCGCTGCCGTCGCACTGTGCGCCGGTGATTACCGACTCCGTTACATATCCCGGCGTCGTGGCATTGGCGCCGAAGTCGGTGTAGCCGAAATCCGAAGTCGGACCGGCCATGGTCAGCGAAAGCGAGCCGCTGTTCTTTTGGAACGTGCTCATCAAAACTCCGGCACCGCTGTTGTCCTTCACGGTAAAGTTGACCGTCGGAGCTTTGCCGGGGGCCGCGCCTGTCACGCTGGTAAGGGTAAAGTTCAGTCCGGGAACTCCCGGGGCGGTGTCCAGCGTGGCGTGCGCCCCGAGGATGGACGCGTCGAACGGCAGTTCGCCCTGCGGAATGTGGCATTGTGAGCACTGCGAGTCGTCAATCTGGGGCAAGTGGCTGGTGTTGGTATTGCCGCCGGCGGTATACGAGATCGCGCCGGTCGCGAAGTTCACGTCGTCGTGGCAGGATCCGCAGGCAGCGCGGCTGGGCGTCGTCAACCACGCGTTGGTCTGCGCCGCACCGTTCTTCGGATTGTGGCAACTTCCGGCGCAATTGCGGGGATCGCCCGGGTTCGCCGGATAGACCACCGTCGAGAAAGAAGCATAGCCGCCGTGGCCGTAGATCTGATACGGCTGTGCGCCATATTTGACGCTCGGCAGACTTGATCCCATGTGGATCTTGTGAATGAATACCTTCATATCCAGCGATTCCCCAGTGTTGGGGTCTACCGTCTGGGACTGGTGGCACATAATGCACAAAGCCACACCTACACGCGAACCGCCATGGAATGAAAGGGTGCTATGGCAGGTATTGCAATCCGCGTCGCGAACTACATCGCGCGGCTTCGCCGTGCCGCCGGCCGGAACGAAATCGAAGGTGGTGGAAGCATAGGCCGTTCCCATGTCCCACTGCGTGAGATTGCGCGAACCGTAAATGCCGATGCGATTCGTCAGGTTCGAATTATAGCCGGACGCCGCTTTTTTTCCGAAGGTGTAAACGTATTCACCCGTGGCCACCACGCTGGTAGAACCGCCGGAATCGCCTGATGCTTGCGTCCCGGTAGCGCCGCCCGTTACTGCCGTGGCGGTGGTGGTGATATAGGAAGCATACTCTTCCTGCCCCACGGGGATATAAGCCGCCAGGAACTTGGGGGAAACCACGCCCGGCGTCAGAATTCCGTTGAGGTCGAGAGGAAGGCCGGTGCCATCCGTTATTTTATAGTCCACGCTGACCGTGCCGTCGCTGGCGATCTTGGCCGATACGACGGTGAAAGCGAGACCGGGATTGACATATTCAACAGCGGCTTGCGCGACGCTTGAACGCACCAACCGGCTGGTCGGTCCGTCCTGGTTCCTCTGCCCGCTGAGTATTGCAACAGACCCCGCAACTAAAAGAAGGGCGAGAGATTTACCGGTCACCGCGAAAACCGAAGAAGGAATCCGCATACTTTTCTCCAAAAGTCTAAATCAATTTACTCCGCCGGCAAGGCAAGAGACGACTCACCCGCTTGACGTTGTGCTGTAACTTCTGAGCACTTCGATCCAAAGCACTCGCCAGTCCAAACCGGTCCGGTCGGTTAACTCTTTGACTGTCAAGTACCTGCGTCTCAAGGACAAAGAATCGGAATCACGGTTTCAGACTCGAATGGGTGAAAAGTGGCGGCTGGATGGGTGAAATCCCACACAGCTTTCGGGAAATCGGACAAATTGTGGTTTCGAGAAGGGCGCCTGTTGATAGCCACAGGGCCAAGATATGATGCCGAAGTTGTGTATACAGAAAAATCCGATGCGCTTAAGATTTTTCTTGACTGTACCAATCAGCACAGCTATGCTAACTTTTCGGTCACTTAAGGAAAAACCCTATTACAGTACCAGCGACATCTGATATGGCCACCACGATCATTCTACCATCTGCCACTTCTGCTGAGCGGAACTGCCTTGTCTCCGCCGACGCCATCCGCCGCCGGGCCCTTGATCGTCTCTACGAACGGCGCGAAACGGTGAGAACTCTCATCGCCGCCCTGGAAACGTATCAGCGCTCCCGCGAAACACGACTCGCTCAGTGTGTTTCCTTGTCCTCTATTCCGATGTCCCAATCAGGTTTCTCTCGATCGCGAATTTAACCAGGCCTACGATATCGTGGACTTTCAGTTTCCGCATCAGCGTGGCCCGATACGTGTCCACGGTCTTGGGACTGATTTGCAATAGTTCCGCGATATCCTTGGCGCGCATGCCCTTGACGAGATAGGAGAACACCTCCATCTCACGCGGGCTCAGCGTGGCCAGCGGGTCGTCGGGAGCCGCATCCTCCTTGGTGAAGATGCGCGCGCCTTTCAGTAGCGGCGACACATATTGGCCGCCGTCGCGGACGTAGTTGATGGCTTCCATCAGGTGTCTGCCGGGACCGTCTTTTAAGAGGTAGGCATCGGCTCCCGCCCGCAGCGCCTCTATCACCGGCTTGTCCTCCCGGCTGATCGAAAGAATCATGATCTTCGTGGGGCACCCGGCGCTCCGCAACCGCCGAATCACTTCGATCCCGGTCATCCCCGGCATGTGAAGGTCGAGAATCGCGAAGTCGGGCTGCTTCGCCAGTATGGTCTCCACCGCTGAGGGCCCATCCTGGCACTGCCCCAGCACGCGCATCCCATTGGCCTCGCAGAACGCCGCGAAACCTTCTCTGACGATCGCGTGGTCGTCGGCCAGAACTACCGTGGTAAGGGCTAATTCCGTCATGTTCTTCCTCTCCACTATATGCGCGTGCGTTCCACCAGCGGCGATACATACCGCCCGGCGCTCCGGCAAACTCCGGTCACTTCCATTCCGTCATACCCGGCAAGTCAAGTTCAAGGAGGACGAAGTCGGCCGTTCTTTCAAGATCTTCTCCAACGCATGCTGACCGTCCTGGTACTGTCCCAAAACTCCGCGAAACCGCGCCGCACCACCACGGCATGGCTGTCGGCCAGCACCACCGTGGCGCCCGCTAGATCCGCCATATTCTTCTCTTTGTCCTAGGACTTCGGCAGTTCGATCGGAACCGAAAGCTCCAGTACGGTGCCGTTCGCGCCACTTTCCATCCGCAATTGCCCGCCGAGGGACGTTGCCTGCTCCCGGATCGACCGCAGCCCGATGCCCTGCGTCAACTTCGCCGGCCCATTCAACAACGCGACCGTATCGAAACCCACACCATTATCGCCAATTCGAAGAATCACGTTACCGGCCCGCTCCGCCAGCGAAGCTTCCACCCGATTCGCCCGGGCATGCCGCACCAGATTCGTCAAAGCTTCCTGTGTCGCGCGGTACACCAATACTTTAGCCTCCTGCTCGGGCTCGCGGGGAAGAACTTCGATGGTGAGCGTCGCCTGGAAGCGTTGCGGTACGCCGCTCGATTCCCAAAGCTGGCGGATCGCTGCTTCCAGCGTCAGGCGCTGCCATTCCGGAGGATGCAAACGGCGGGAGAGTGCCCGCACCTGTTCGCCGGCGTCGTTCGCCAGCGCGCCGATACGGTCGAGGGCCTGCTGTACGGGCGCCGGCGGAGCGGGAAGCTGGGTGGCTATTACCTCCAGTTGCAGACGTATCGCCACCAGCAATTGCCCTACCCCGGTGTGTAGTTCCCGCCCCAGGCGCTCGCGTTCTTTTTCCACCTGCCGCACGGCGCTGATTCCCACCGCCGGCCGCCTGGCTTGCATGAACTGGGAAAGGCTTCGTTCCGCATTCTGCAGGCGGAAATAATGGGCCACGAAGCGCGTCTGCACGGAAAGCAGACCTCTAGCTTCCGCGTCAAGAGTAACGCCAGCCCGCCGCCGGATGTCACCGGCCTGCACATTCAGCACGTTTTCCAACAGCAAGGGATTACCGGCGCCGCGGAGGGCGGACCCGGATTCCGAGTCGGGGATCAACCAGAAGTCTCCCGTAGTGGAGGATGTTTTCCTAGGCCAGAATGCCAGCATTGCTAACTAACTGCAACTCAGGTACGTACCTAGTACGTTAGAAACTAACTGTAGTACTTGCATTCAATTACGGAAAAGCGCTATAAGGAAGACACCGATGCCACGAGACACACATTACCTACCACGGATCGCGATTTTCTTAGCGGGAATCGCCGCCGGTGCGCTCTCCAGCGCACGCCGCGAACGCGGCGGTGCGGGCATGGACCCGGCGGCTTTACAGGAGCTCAAACAGTCCCTCGCAAACCTCGAAACCCGCCTCACCGCGCAGGATTCGGCTTCCGCCGAACGCTTTAATGCTTCCGCCGAGCGTTTTAATAAGGTCGAAGCCCGCCTGGAGGAGCATGCCGGCAAACTGGCCGATGTTCCCTCCACCGCCCAGATCGTGGCGGCCATGGAGCAACTCCTCTCCCGGACCATGTCGTCTCTGGATGACCGCCTTACCACCCAGGCACACTCCATCGAAGTGCTCAAGACCACAGTCTCGCAGACTGACAGCCTCCTCGAGCGTGTGCTGGAGTCCCTCGATTCCCTGCAGACCTATACCGAACCGGTAGACCTTTCGGACGACGTCTTACTCGCGCGCCCCGCGGTGTAATCGAACGTTCTGGCGCCCATTCGTTTCTCCGGCTTTGTTCTAAGGATTATCTGATTTGGCAGAAACAATAAAAACGTTCTATTCTCAGAACGATCCATGGATCTGAATAAAGTCCTCGCCCAGCTTCACGAGGAATTAGAGAATCTCGACGCAGCGATACTCAGTCTTGAGCGTTTGCAGCAGGATGGACGCCGTCGTGGCCGTCCACCGAAAGCACTCTCCGAGTTATCGAGAGCTGTCCGCGACAAGTCCAAGAAGACTCCCGGCGACGACGAACCACCCGAGAAGGGCTAGAGATACTAGACCTTTTCGACTGTTCGCAGCAACTCCACCAACTCCGTAACCTGCCTTACTTGTCTCGACCTATTCCAATTCCGGTAGTTGCTCGCGTGGAATTTTGAGGTCGATCGATCGGCCCTGGCCGGGAGTGCGTTCAATCAACCCCTTCAGTTCGAGGGTGACTATCATCTGGTGCACCGATGGCGGCGTGACTCCAAAGTAACGCTCCATATCGGCCTCGGACGGTGGTCTTCGATTCAGTTGGCTGTAGTGGTGGATGAACGCCAGATACTGCCCTTGCTTCTTAGTGAACTTCGGCGCCACTGCAGGATCGAGCTGAGGCGCCTGAGAGATCCGCACCCGAAACGCGTCCTCCCCGAAGCGTTCGTAAACTTCCACCGTGAGGATCCAGACCTGCCCGGCGATTGCGGTCCGCAAAGGCTTCCTTCGGACAGCCGCCAGATTTTCGCGCAACTCCTTTGCATCGCGGCCGGCGGATACGAAGGTCGCGATGCGGAACACGGTCTCGCCCTTGCGGGCAAGAATCCACTCGGCGCGGTCCTTATGTTCCACCTCAATGGATTCCGCGCCGCACGCCAGGGTGTGCCGGCACAGGTCTTGGAGAAGAGTTTTCGGTTTGCCCACTTCGAAAATGGGTCCGTTCTAGAACGGAACGTCGTCGTCGGTAATGCCCTGCCCGAAGTCATCCGGCGGCGCCGAAGTTGGTGCGGCCGAAGGCTGCGGACGCGCCGATCGCGGCATCGATACCGGCTGCTGCGAGTAGTCGCCCGGTCCGCCGCCCTCACCGCCACGGCCGCCAAGCAGGATCACCTCCTCGACGACAATCTCGGTGATATACCGCTTCTGGCCTTCCTTATCGTCCCAACTGCGATTTTCGATCCGGCCCTCTACGTAAACCTGCTTCCCCTTTTGCAGGTAGTTACTCAGATTCTCAGCCCGCCACAGCACGATATTGTGCCAATCGGTGATTTCCTTCCACTCTCCGGAGGACTGATCTTTCCAGCGCCGGTTAGTCGCCAGCGTAAAGGTCGTCCGGGCGGTGCCGTTGGGCGTGAACTTGGTTTCCGCATCTTTCCCAAGATGCCCAAGTAAAATGACTTTGTTGACGCTTCTGGATGCCATCGTATCCAGCACTGTATCACACAAACAACGCAGAATGAGCTAGGGATCCAGACCCGCCCGGCAGCCTGCAATCGCAGTCTCCGCCACCGCCTTCGGGAAGTACGGCACGACACCGCCTCCGCCGCTGACAGATGCCGCCATGTCGCGCCGGGCGTCAGGCTTGCTACGGCTCAAGACCCGCCCGGCAGCCCGCAATTGCAGTCTCCGCCTCTGCCTTGGGGAAGTACGGCGACACCGCCCCCAGAGCCCGCTCCAGATAGTCCCGCGATGCGCCGCACGACCCCGCCTCCACCGCCGATAGATGCCGCCATGCCGAAGCGTCCGGCCGGAGCGTCAGGGTGATGTCGAAATTCAGCGCGCTGGCGAATTCCCCCTCCGCCCGTTCATAGTCCTTACGCCGGTACAGCAGGATGCCGCGATAGAGATGCGCCTCGCCCGAGGCCAGACCGCTGGCGTCGGCAAACGCCGCCCGGCTCGCCAGATTGTAGTCGGCCAGGGCAGGTTCCAGTTGGCCTGTGAGTTCCTTGGCACGCGCCCGCAGAAAATAGGCTCGCGCCTTCGGCGCCCCCTCCACCGCGCGGTCGAGCGTGACGACGGCCCCCGCCGGATCTCCGGCCAGAATTTGCGCGCCGCCCAGGTCGGTGAGCAATTCCGGGATATCTGCAGGAGGACTCAGGCGTACGCTCAGCGGCGGATCCTTCAGCTCGCTTTCCCGGGTCCAGACGTCCAGCGCCTGACGATAGTGCCCCACCGATTCGGCATACCGTCCGCCCCGAAATGCCAGCAGGCCGGCGACGTCGGCAGACCAGACGGCGTTCGGCTGGCTGTCGAATTCCACCGCCGCCCGGAAGGCGTCGCCTGCTTGTAGCGCGATCCAGCCCTTCCAAAGCTTGGCGACCGGAACAAATGCCTGGCACGATGGCGTGGCACACGCCTCCGGCGCAGCCTCATTCGGCGGATCGGGCAGCTTGCCTACACGGCGTGCGATCCAGGCCAGCATCTTTGCATCGCCCTGATCCAGTTCCGCCGCGGCGTCGCCGAATGCCGCCTGGGCGTGTGTCATGGATGCCACCACCAGTTGGCAGAAGCCTTTGCGGAAATGCAAGTCGGTTTCCTCGGGGGGAAGCGCCACGGAAAGCACGGCGGCCTGCGTCTGCACGCATGCGGATGCATCGGCCAGTTTGGGTGCCCCGGCCGATTCCACGCGGCCGAACGCGGCCTGCGCGCTGGCCAACATGGCCAAGTGCTCCTTGTCCGCGGCGACCGCCGTATGCGCCGCCAGGACCCAGAGTCCCAATCCGAGAGCCGCCAGCCCGCTCCATCCCCTCATACCCCTATTATCGCGTGAAGATGGTGACGTCCACATTCATTCCCGGACGCAGCACCAAACCGTTGGTCTCATCCACCAGAATCTTCACCGGAATACGCTGCACCACTTTCACGAAATTGCCGGTGGCGTTCTCCGGCGGCAGCAGACTCATGCGTGAGCCGGTAGCGTCCGCGATCGAATCCACATGCCCGATCACGCTCTTTCCGTACATATCCACCTGGATCTCAGCCTTCTGACCGGGCTTCACATCGGCCAACTGGGTCTCCTTAAAGTTCGCCGTCACCCAGATATCCGGCGTAATGACAGTCATCAGCCCCTGTCCAGGCTGCACCATCTGCCCCACTTCCACGCTTTTGCGCGTCACCGTGCCGCTCACCGGAGCGGTCACCGTGGTATAGCTAAGAGTCAATTCCGCGGCATCCAGCCGGGCCTGCGCAGCTTCCACGGCGGCGCGCGCGCTGGCCGCATCCGCCGTCCGAACCGCCACCTGCTTGCGGTTTGCCTGCGTGCTCGCGACCTGCGCTTTGGCGGTATTGACCTTGGACAGAGCGGAGTCGAGCGCCGCCTTGCGTATAGTGGCATCCTTTTGCGCCGACCCCAGTTTCTCGCGCGCGGCCTGCAAATCGCTATCCGCCACCTTCGCCGAGGCCACATACGAGTCGTATTGCTGCTGCGAGATCTCGGCCTTGTCCACCAAAGGCTTCATGCGCGCCAGGTCAGCCTGCGCGCGGTCGTTATTGGCCTGCTTGGACGCCACATTCGCCTGCGCGTAGGCCACGTCCGACGTGTTGGCCTGGTCGTAAGCCGCGCGCGCGCGCTCCACTTCCGTCTGCGCGTCGGCCAGTTGCGCATCGGCCACGCTGGTGCCGGATTCCGTGGTGCTACTCACCCACGGGACCGAAACATTGGCGGCCTGCAACTGCCCCTGCGCCTGCGCCAGCGCCGCCTTGGCCACGTCGACCGCCGCCTGATAATCGCGCGGGTCGATCCGCACCAGTACGTCCCCGGCCTTCACCTGCTGATTGTCGAGCACGGCGACTTCGACCACGTTGCCCGTGATTTTGGGCGCGATAGCGCTGATGTGCGCGTCCACGTTGGCATCGTCCGAAGAGACGCGATCGCGGAAGTGCATGTAGAGCCAGTAAACCGCCACCCCCGCTACCAGCAGGAATACCAGCGTCACGAGAAGTTTGGTGCGCGAACCGCTCCGCGGCGCGGCCGCGGGTGTCACTTTATCTTGAGTCGGCGTCACCGTTTGTCCCTCTTTTTCGGATACCGTACTATCGGTCATTCCATCACCACCTGGCCGGCTCCCGGCCTTACTCTTTTTAGAAAAAACATCATGGGGATGACCAGGAGAAACAGTACTCCCATCACCCAAAAGGCGTCGGCAAACGCCAGCATGTTGGATTGCCGAACCATTGTTCCGTAAATTATGCCCTGCGCCTGCAAATTGGCGTCCGGCGCCGACGAGCCCGCGCTCCGCAGCATGGCCGCGGCGCCCGCCACCGCTTCGCGATAGCGGCTATCGTACGGAGTGAGATGCGCCACCAGCACCTGCTGGTGAAACTGTGCGCGGCGCGCCAGCATAGTGGTCGCCGTCGCGATTCCCGAACTGCCGCCGATATTCCGCGCCAGATTGAAGAGCCCGGTGGCATAGCTGGTGCGATCCCGGGGAATAAAGGCGAACGCCGTGGCGCTGATGGGCACGAACAGAAACGCCAGCCCCGCGCTCTGCACCATGCGACTTACCGCCGCCGTACCATAATCCACCTGCAAGGTGAAGCGCGACATCATAAAGAGCCCCAGCGACGCCACCGCGATGCCGAAAATGATCAGCCATCGCGGCTGGTACTTGCGCACCAGAATGCCCACCACGGGCATGCACACCACCATCACCAGGCCGCCCGGCGAGAGCACCAGCCCGCTCATCATCGCCGTATACCCCAGCAGATTCTGCAGAAACAGCGGCATCAGGGCCGTGCTGGCATAGAGCACGAACCCCAGCACCAGCATGGACGCCGTGGCCAGCGTATAATTGCGATCTTTGAGTATGCGGAAGTCGATGATCGGCTCCTTCTGCCGCAGTTCCCATATGACTACCCCGACCAGGCATAGCACTGTAATAACAGCGAACGTCACAATGAAGTGCGAAGAGAACCAGTCTTCCTTCTGCCCTTCGTCCAGCACCACTTCGAGCGCCCCCAGGCCCAACGCCAAGAGGCCAAAGCCCGCATAATCGATCTTGAAGCCGTTGCCCAGGCTCTTGCGCTTCAGGTAGGGCGGATCGAAGATCAGCATCGTGGTCAGCAACAGAGAGAGGATGCCGACCGGAATATTAATCAAGAAGATCCAGCGCCAGGTGTAATTATCGGTAATCCAGCCGCCCAGAGTGGGGCCGATTACCGGCGCTACCACCACTCCCATGCCGTAAAAGGCCATCGCCATTCCCTGCTTTTCGCGCGGGAAGCTTTCCACCAGGATGGCCTGCGACACCGGCTGCAGCGCGCCGCCTCCGATTCCCTGCAGTACCCGGAAGAAGATCAGCGTACCCAGCGTGGGAGCCATGCCGCATAAGAAAGAACTCACCGTGAACAGCGCCACGCAGATCATGTAGAAGCGCTTGCGCCCCAACAGCATGGAGAACCATCCACCCATCGGCAGAATGATGGCGTTCGCCACCAGGTACGACGTCAACATCCAGGTAGACTCGTCCGTGCTGGCCGAAAGGCTCCCGGCGACATGCGGCAGCGCCACGTTGGCCACGCTGGTATCCAGCACCTCCATGAAGGTGGCCAGCATCACGGTCATGGCGATGACCCAGGGGCTTACGCCGCGATGCCACGAGACATCGTGGACCTGGAAATCCACCAGCTTGGCGGGAGCCTCATTTGGCATACATCGCCTCCATCTGGCCCTCCGAGTATGCCAGGCTGGCGCGCGCCTGATTGTAGCGATAGAGCGCGCCGATCTGGTTGTCGTTGGCGCGCGCCAGTTCATCCTGCGCGGTAATCACTTCCAGATTGTTGGCCACGCCGGCCTGAAAGCGATCGCGCGCCTGACTCACTTCTTCGCGCGCCAACTGCACGCCCGAATTCGCCACCGTCACCTCATTGCGCGCCGATTCCACCTGCGCCACTGCGTTCTTCACTTCCAGCGCAATGCGATTTTTCAGTTCGGTCTCCTGCTGCTGGAGCTGGCGGATCGCCAGGTCCGCCTTGGCGCGGTCGGCCTGAATGCGCCCGCCGGTGAATAGCGGAAACATCACGCTGCCCTGGTATTGGTAAACGGGGATGATGGTGTCGGGACTGAGGCCCTGCTCCGCCCAGAACCCGCTGAACGAAACTTTGGGCAATCGCTGATCGCCGGCAGCGCGCTGCGCCAGCGAAGCGCGCTCCTGCTCGGTACGCAGGGCGTGCATTTCCGGCCGCGTCGTGTAAGCCTTCTCGATGGTCTGATCGAGCGGCGTCGCCGGCGTATCGAAGAAGCTCACCTGGTCGGCGATATCGAGCGGACGGTGCGGGTCGATACTCAGCAGACGGGCGAGCCCGTTGAGCGAAGTCTGCAGCTCCGTCTGCGACTGAATCAGCCGCTGCTTTTCATTCTGTAACTGCACGTTGGCGCGCAGCGTATCGATGCCCGTCCCCACGCCGTTCTTCTGCAGATCGGCCGATTGGTCGTACACCGCCTGCGCCAGTTGCACGCGCGATTGCCCCGCCGACACGTCGGCCGTGGCCCGCTGGCAGCCCAGATACTGCGAGACCACCAGCATCACGCTCTCTTCGCGCGCCGAGGTTTCCTGCGCGCGGCTGGTCTCCAGCCCTAATTTCGACGATTTGTACCGCCGCCAGAGCGTCAGGTCGAAAACCGGCGCGTTGAAGTTGACACCGGTTTGAAACACTTCGAAGGGACCGACGTGGGTCGGAAATCCGGGAAAGTCCAGCCCGATGGCGGCATGCAGATTGAGGCGGTTCACCGTCTCTGAAAGGCTGCCGTTGGCTTGCGGCAACAAATCCGCACGGGCCAACCGGCGGTCCTGCTCGCTCTGCGAAACCTGGATGTTGGCCAGGATCACTTGCGGGTTCTGCTTGAGCGCCAGCCCCACGGCATCCTTTAAGGTGAGCTTCAGCGCGGCGGCATCCTGCGCCGGGGACGTCAACGCCAGTGCCAGGAACAGCGGAACTCCACGTTCGATCCACATCTTGAGCATGTCGGTTCTCGGTGGAGAGCGGTGCATCTTTCAGGCCAATTGTAATTGGCGGAAAGAATTGGAGATAGCGTGCGGGAAAAAGCGCCATGCCGCCCATATTTGGGCACCCCGCCAGCATAGGGCAGGCTGAGGCTCCGCCAGAGGACATCCAGCGCAGAATTATGTTTACCCTATCGCGCGCAGGGGCGCGGCGCGAGGAGAGAGTTCGCCAGCCGAGCCACTCGGGAGCGTATCTACTCCGAACGCAGCGCGTCCACGGGATTCACGGACGCCGCCCGCCGCGCCGGCAGGAAGCTCGCCATCAGCGCCGCCGCTGCCAGAATCGCGGCCACCGAGGCCAGCGTTGCCACATCCCACGATCGTACCCCGAACAGCAGATCGCGCATCAGTGCGGCGGCCGGAATCGCACAGGCCAAGCCGAGCCCGACGCCCACCAGGGTCAGCCAGCCCGCTTCACGCAAGATCAGCCGGTAGACCGACCCCGGCTGCGCCCCCAGCGCCATGCGAATGCCGATTTCGCGCGAACGCTGGCTCACCGAGTAAGCGATGACGCCGTACAGCCCTACGACTCCCAGCATCAGCGCCAAAACAGCGAACCCGCCAACCAACCACGCCACCGTGCGGTGCACGTAGGCCGATTGCGAATCGTCGATGAGGTCCATCATAGCCGCGCCGCCGATGGGCACGATGTCGCGGTCAATCTGCCGGATGGCGGAGTGCACCGCGGGAAGCAGGGAGCGCTCGTCCCGCGAGGTGCGAATCGCCAGCGAAAAATAGTCATCGACACTCTGCCCGAAGGGAACGTAAATCACCGGCGGAATGGGCGCATCCAGCGGCCCTTCGCGAATATCCTCCACCACACCGACGATTTCCCTCGGTTTCGGCGGAGAACTGGTTTCGCCCAGTTGTTTACCGAGCGGATCCTCGTGCGGAAAGTACTGCCGCACCAGCGACTGGTTGACGATCGCTACCCTCGGCTTCGATGTATCTTCGGAATCGTCGAAGTAGCGGCCGGCCACCAGTTTCGCTCCCAGCGTCTGGAAATAGTTGACATTGACTTCGCGGAAGGGCGCCTCATTGTGCTCCCCGTGCCAGGGACGGCCCATCACCCGGAACCAGGTGGTGTTTCCATTGCCCTCCATCGGCAGGCCAAGCCCCACGAAGCCCACCGACCGCACGCCCGGCAGGGCTTCGACGCCGCGCACGATTTCCCGGCTCACGGCGATTTGTTGGGCGCCGGTCTTATAAGTGGAGTCGGGCAGCGATACATCGAGCGTGAGCAGTCGCTCCGGCTGGAAACCCACCGGAACACGCAGCAGCAGGTATAGACTTTTGCCCAGGAGGCCCGCGCCGGCCAGCAGCACCATCGCCGTGGCCAACTCAATCACCACGAGTTTGGAGCCCACCCGGCGCCAGGTGGTTCCGGCCGAGCCGCGGCTGGCTTCGGAAAGACGCGCCTGCAGTTGCGCTGTCCAGACGCGGGCACTGGCCGGCAGCGCCAGCAGCGCAGTTGCGCCCAAGGCGATCGCGCCGGCAACTGCCAGCGCCCGGCCGTTCAAGCCAAGATCTCTCCAAAAAGGAAGATAGACCATGATCTTTTGCGAGATGAGACCCTTCAGCAGGAGGATAGTCCAGTGGGCGGACAACAAACCGATCAGAGTGCCTGACACCGCGATCGCCAGGGCCTCCGTCAGAAACTGCCCTATTAAACGGCCGGACGAGGCGCCCAACGCGGTGCGGACGGCGATCTCACGCCCGCGGCTTTCGGAACGGACCAACTGCAGGCCGGCGACGTTTACGCTGGCAATCAGCAGCAGCAGCCCCGCGCCTCCCAACAGCACAAGCAGGAGCGGGCGGTAAGTGCCGGCAATTACTTCGGTCAGCCGCTGGATGGCCGCACCCTGCCCGGTGTTGGATTCCGGATACTCCTTCTGAAGCGCCGCGGCGATGGCGGTGACGTTAGCCAGAGCAGTCTGAACCGAAACGCCATCTTTCAGGCGGGCCACTCCGTAGAGGCCATGGCAGCTTCGCCGCTTGTCGCACTGTCCGGTGGCCTGATACGCCACCAGGAAGTCGGGTTGGCCAACAGGCGCAAATTGGAATTCGCGCGGCAGCACGCCGGCGATAGTGACGGGAGAGTCATCCAGCCGAATGGCTTGTCCCACCACATCCGCCTTGCCGCCGAAGCGTCCTTGCCAGGCCGCATAGGTCAACATGGCCTTGCGCGGCGCGCTCGGGCGATCGTCATCGGGCACGAAGTCCCGGCCCATCGCCATCGTTACGCCAAGGGTGTGCAGGAATCCATCGCTCACGCGCGCGATGCGAACCGGCTGAGGGCCGGTCGGCGTACCGAGGGACGCGCCATTGCTCTGGTAGATATCGAAAGACGAGAACACCACATTGCGCGCTTTCCAATCGAGGAAATCGGGATAGGAAAGATTGCAGTAGGGGCAGGAGGGAAGATTTTCGTAGACACCCACCAGTCGCGCCGGATCGCGATAGGGCAGCGGTTTGATGAGCGCTGCATCCACGAACGCGAAGATCGAGACGCTGGCGCAGGCGCCCAACGCCAGCACGAAAATCGCGGTGAACGTAAACCCGGCATGTTGCCGCAGTTGGCGGACGGAATAGCGAAAATCCCGCCACACGTTATCGATCCAGTTGAATCCGCGCATGTCACGACACTCCTCTCGCCGCTGGGCCAGTCCTGAAATCTCGCGCAACGCCGCCGCGCGCGCCTCCTGGGGCCTCATGCCTGCCGCCACGTACTCGTCGATCTGGCGCTCCAGGTGGTATTGCAGTTCCTCATCAAGCTCCTGCTCCACCAGGCGGCGCGCCAACAGCGTGCGCCATTTCAGCCGAAGGATGCTTGCCAGACGCATACACTTACACGGCACGCACGATGGTCGAAATCGCCGCCGCCAGCCGCTCCCATTGGGCCGATTCCTGCTCCAGCACTTTTCGTCCGGCTTTCGTCAGGCTGTAATACTTGGCACGCCGGTTGTTCTCGCTGATGGCCCACTCCGCTGCGATCCAGCCGTTTTGTTCCAGCTTGTGGAGACACGGATAGAGCGCGCCCTGCCCCACCTGCAGCACCTCGCCCGACATCTGCCGGATGCGTTGCGCAATCGCCCAGCCGTGCATCGGCTCGAGCGCGATCACTTTCAGAACAAGCAGGTCGAGGGTGCCTTGCACCAGGTCGGTCGGTTTACTCAGTCGCCACTCCTCTCAGTAACTGACAACAGATCAGACGAGCGGCTGAAGAATCGGTTAGCGGGAATCGTCGCTTCCGCATCCACGCCGTCTGATATCATTTGGACGCCGATGAAATACCTCCTTCTGGCCACCGCGATGGCGGCGGCCTCCATCGCGTTTGCGCTCGACGGTCAGATCGCCATCCACGATCCCTCCACCGTCGTGCTGTGCAACGGCAAGTTTTATACGTATGGCACCGGAGGCTCGTCTCTGGTCTCCGACGATGGCTGGACGTGGCGCCGCGGCACACCGCTCCCGCGACGCGGCCTGGCCCCGGACGTCATTCATATCGGCGACCGCTATTACGTCTACGTCGCCGCCAACATCGGGGCGCAGCCCAAAGCCGCCGTCAATATGATCTGGAGCAAGACTCTCGACCCGGAATCGCCCAATTACAAATGGGAGGAAGGCGGGGTGGTCGCCTCCTCCGATGGCATGGAAGACTCCAACGCCATCGATCCCGGCGTCTTCCTCGATCCCACCGACGGCAACCTCTGGCTGACTTACGGCTCGTATTTCGGCTACATCCGCCTGGTCCAGCTCGATCCCAAAACCGGCAAGCGCCTCGACCCCAACGACCAGCCCCGCAATCTCGCGATCAACTGCGAGGCCTCCGACATGATGTATCGCGATGGCTGGTATTACCTGCTGGCCACGCATGGCAGTTGCTGCCACGGCGCGGACTCCGGTTACAACATCCGCGCCGGCCGCTCGCGCCGGGTGACCGGTCCATATGTGGACGCCGAAGGCATCGACATGCTTCAGGGCGGAGGCAAGCTCCTGATCGGCTCGGGCGGCCGCGCGATCGGTCCCGGCCATTTCGGGCTCCTCGATCTGGGCGCCGGCATCCAGAAATTTTCCATGCATTGGGAGGCGGACCTCGACAGAGGCGGCGCCAGCGTGCTCGACATCCGCCCGCTGCTCTGGAAAGACGGCTGGCCGTTCGCCGGAGAGAACTTGCAGGAAGGCACTTATGAGATCCAATCGGTGCGCACCGGCACGTCGCTCGAACTGGCGGTAGAAGGCGTGCCCGTCGGCGGACCGCGCGCCAGGGGCGGACGCGGCGGATTCGCCGGAACAGGCGCTCCGATTCCGCCGCAGGATGCCGCGCAAGTCTCTGCCAGGTGGCCTTCGGGCAAGATCGCCGTTCGCATGGCCAATTACCTCTGCCAGGCGCAGCAGAAGTGGGCCATCGCCGCTGTTCCGAATGCCGGAGGCTATCCCGGCTCGCCGTATTGCAAGATCGCTATCGCCGGCACGGATCGCGTGCTCGCCGCCACTGCGGACGCGGAACTGGTGGTGGTCCCCGCGTTCACCGGCGCGCCCGAACAACTGTGGCGCATGGACCAGCTTGCCGACGGCACATGGCGCATCATGCCGAAATCGATCCCGGATTCCAAGGACGCCCTGGCGCTTTCAGCTGTAGGCAGCAGTTTCGCCACGCTCTCCAAGTACGATCCCAACAGTGACAAGCAGCGTTGGCAGTTCAAAACACCGTGAAGGCCCACCAATGAATCTGCTTCGCAAGAAATATGGAGCGATGCTCGCCCTGGCAGCTTCCGCGTTGCTGGCCGCGGCGCAAACCTCCTGGCCCACGCTGACCAAGCCTGCGTCGCGCGAAAAAGCCCCAGACCCCGATGGCTTCATCCAGCGCTGGCTCCTGCTCGACCCGATTCCCTCCAAAGGGCTCACCGATAGCGCCGTCCAGGCAGCCGTGAAGCAGGAATATTTCCCCGATCAGCTCACCGTCATTCCACACGACGGAGAGAAGGTCAGCGTGGGCGGCGCGGAGCTCACCTGGCGCGCGGTGGACACCAAGCTCTACAACGTCAATCTCTATCACTTCGCGCACGCACTCGGCAAACCTACTTCAGACGTGCTGTTCTGGGCCGTAACCATCGTCGACTGCCCCCGCGAAATGCGCGGTGTGCGCCTGGCGATCGGGTCGAACGCGGCGTCCGTCTGGTGGGTGAACGGCCAGGAGGTCATCGGCATTTACGGCGATCGCCAGACCGTCATCGACGATGGCGTCTCCAAGCGATTGACACTTCAGAAAGGGCCGAACGTGGTGCGTGCGGCGGTCATCAACGGCGGCGGCGCCACTGACTTCTGCGCCCGCTTTCTGGACGCCAGCGACAAGCCGATCGAGGGGCTCACCGTGAACTTGAGCGACCGTCCTTAAGTGCCCAGTCGAATCGCACACCTTCCGGCCCGTTCAGTTCGGGCCCGCGCTATCCGCGTGGATCGCGCCGGTCGCCGCGTCGAGGCGTAAGTAGCGATAGGTTGGGTGAACGGCCAGGAGGTCATCGGCATTTACGGCGATTGCCAGGCCGTCATCGACGATGGCGTCTCCAAGCGATTGACACTTCAGAAAGGGCCGAACGCGTGCGGTCATCAACGGCGGCGCCACTGACTTTTACGCCCGCTTTCTAGACCCCACGACAAACCGATTCGAGGAGCTCACCGTGAACTTGAGCGACCGTCCTTAAGTGCCCAGTCGAATCGCACTCCTTCCGGCCCGTTCGGTTCGGGCCCTACGCTATCCGCATGCATCGCACCGGTCGCCGCGTCGAGGCGTAAGTAACGATGGGTCTCCAATGAGAGCAGCACCAGTTCGTTGGTGAAGGTTTCGATCCACTGAAACGTCTCCGCCGGCCCCGGCGCATCGCGCCGCATGGCGACACTTCCATCCGGCGCCACGGACAGAAATCCTCCGTCACCGCGCAGCGCCACGCGTCCCAGCTTACGATCGACCACCGTAAAGTGGCTCGCATGATCCTGGCGCCCATGCGCGGTCAGAATGATTTGCCGCCCGTAAGGGATTGCGCGAGTGAAGCTCGAAGGGTTCGGCTCCTTCACGTCGATCGAGTCGAAGTCCGCGAACCCCGCCGCGCCCTCACCGCGATGAAAACTGAACAAAGCGTACCGCACACCCTGGAATGTGACGCCGATCGTCACCATGCGAAACGGCTCGCCGATATCGTGGAACACCGCGCCATCGGTGCTGTAACTGAAGCGCGCCAATTGCGTGACGTACTCGCAGTCGGCGCGCAGCCACACTCTCGATGCCGTCAGCGGAATGCGCTGGTCGCGCATGGTCTGGCCGTCGTGCTGCACCAGGACGGCGCCGCTCTCCGCTTTCTCCACCCCGATCCAGGCGTCCGGCTGAATCAGCAAAGCGAACCCGGCCTCATCGCCGGTTTTCAGCCCCGCGGTGTCCATTACCGCCGTCGGAATCGAGCGGGGACCGATACCCCGCTGCGTCAGCGTATTGCGCGCGTCCCACAAATTGGTGGCGGGCAAAGCATGAAGACGGAGGAAGCCGGGCCGCTCGGCCAGCGACCACGCGGAATCGACCGGGACGTGGTTCCACTGCCAGACGGCCTGGAGCTGCGGTTTCGAAAAATCGTCACTGCGCACGTACGGAGCATGCGGCGCCTCCAGTGTGCCGGTGTTCGGCTTGACCCACGTCCTTGGAGTTCGTCCCAGATTGCCCATGAGTCCGAAATACGGCCAACCGTCCACCCAGGCGATCGGCGAGAGCGCCGTGATCCGTCCGATCGCGTTCTCTTCGCCCATCGTAAGTCCCCACCACTCGCCCGTCGGCGTGTCGACGATGCCGCCCTGGTGCAGCGCCATCCGTCCGATCGACGAGGGGTCCGGAGGCAGCTCCCGGTAAGGCGGCAGGGTGGTCAGCGGAGGGCGAAACGTGCTCAGCCGCCAGCCCAGCATTTGCCCGAACTGCTCCCCGCGATCGATGTTCTGGTTGACCTCCCACGGGCCGGTGAGACGGTCCGCGCGCGCCACCGGCAGCCTCATGATTTCCAAATACCACGCGCTGGTCAGAAAGTATTTGCCCTTGATCTTGTACAGATGAAGGCCTTCGCCCATTCCGGCCGCCTTGCCGATCAGTAACCGTTGCGAGCCGGGCACCATATCGGTGAGTTCGCTGTCCAGTTGCGCGATCTGTATATCCTGATAGCCCCAGACAACGTACACCTTGCCGTCGTCCTCGAACAGCACGGAGAGGTCGTGAAAGCTGCGCTTCATGGCGGTGCGGGTCCACGGCCCGCGCGCGCTTTTGGAGCGGAACATCTGCGTGGTCTTGCCGTTCACGTTTGCGAAGATATAGAATGTGCCGTCGTGATAGCGAAGGCACGGCGCCCAGATGCCCTGGCCGTAGACATTCTTGCCGTCCTCCAGCCGGTACTCGGGCCCGAGATCCAGCTTGTCGAGCGCGTACGAGGCAAAGTCCCAGTTCACCAGATCGCGCGAGTGCAGCACGGCCAGCCCGGGCATGGCGTGCATGGAAGAGCCCGTCAAATAGAAGTCGCCGTTCACGCGGATGATATCCGGATCGGCGAACTCGTCGTAGAACAACGGATTCGAGTACGTTCCGTTGCCGTTATCGGCGGTCCAGGTTGCGGCCGGTGCGTGAGTGGCGGCCGGCAGGGCGGTGACAGCGGCGAACAGCAGGGCGAGCTTACATACAGCTCTTGCCGGAGCACAGATTCTTGCTGAAAAAAGGCAGGACATGGTTTTGAAAGCGGTCGGCCACGGCGCTGGTGTGCGTGCCCGGATAGATCTCGAAAGTGTTGGCTATTCCGTAATTGTCGAGGATCTGGTGCAGCTTGCCGGCATCGACGCGCAAGCCGTCCTGATCGCCGACATCCATGGCGATGGCGCGATACTGCCGCAAATTCCCGATGTACTGATCGACGAACGCTAAGGGCGCATTCGCCGCCCATTTCGCGATCACATCCTGCTGTACCACGCCGTCTTTGGTGGGCAGATCGAGATAGAGCGGCGGATTCTTCGGGTCGGGCGACCAAGCTGCGGCAGACGCAAGTTGGGCGCGCAGCAGGAACGGCAACTTGGCGGAATCGGCCGGCGTCTTGACCGCTTCCAGAGTTTTCTCGGCTTCGGGATTGGCAGGTCCAGCGCCGCGGGCCGACATGCAGCACGGGCTCATGATGTAGAGGCTGCCGAAAACCTCGGGATGTTTCATGCCGATCCGGCTGGCGCCATACCCACCCATGGAGTGGCCCACCAAGCCGCGACTGGTCCGCCGCGCGAGGGTGCGGTAATGCGAATCGACGTACGCCACCACATCGTGCGCGATGAACTGCTCGAAATCGCCGGTTGTCGCGGAGCTCGAATACATCGACCCGTTATGTACCGTCTTCGAATCGGGCAGCACCACAATCATATCCTGCGCCCCCTGCGCGAACGCGCCCTCGATGGTTTGCGGCACGTGGATTTCATGCGACCACTGTTCCGCGCCAATCGAATAGCCGTGCAGCGCATAGACCACCGGATACCGCCGCGCCTTCTCGGTGGCATATCCGGGCGGCAGGAATACCAGGACATCGCGGTCCACAGCATCGCCCTCCAGATTGTTCTCCAAGGCGGCGCCGTGAACCTTGATATGCTCCACACTCACCGGTTTTGCGCCCGGCACCACGGCAGGAACGTTGGTCGTAACCTGGGCGAGAACTGCCAGCGCGAAGGCCGGCGGCAGCCACAGGAGTCTTGCTCTTGGAAAGGTCACGAGTACTACGATAGCTGGATTGGCCGGTCAGCTGGAAGGCGATCGCCAACGCCAGGCTTTGGCGGCCGGATTTCGAGCAATCGCCGCGCGGCGCGAAATGAGCGCGGAATTTCGCGAGTGGACGACTTCGCGCTCATGTGGACTACTCGCGCCGCTGAAGCTGTATCCTGAATCCGATGCTGAAATGCGCCATCCTCGTCGCGGTATTCGCGGGCGTCACGTGCTCACAGGATATCAACCGCGATCTGCCATACGTCTCCGTCGCTATCCGCACGGCGACGTGACCCCGCCTGCATGCAGCGACCGTTGACGCGGCGCTGGGCCGCTTGCCCCGTCGTGTACTGTTACGCCACTCTCATTGGGCCGCTACCTGCACGTCCCGGTAGTGGAGTAAACATTTCATGACGACGACGACCGTAATAGTTCTCGTTGTGGCAGTGATCGTGGTAGCCGCCATTGCGTTTTATCTGTTCCGCCAGTGGCGTTCGCAGAAGTTGGAATCCCATTTCGGGTCGGAGTACGAGCGTGCGGTTCACGACTACGGCAGCCGTTCCAAAGCGGAGGATGCGCTGCTCAACCGCCAGCGGCGCGTGCAGAAAATTCACCTCCACCCGCTCGATCCCGAAAAACACGACGCCTTTGCGGCACAGTGGCACGACAGCCAATTGCATTTTGTGGACGCTCCGGCAGAAGCGATTCGCGAAGCGGACCGGCTGGTATATGACGTCATGCTGGCCCGCGGTTATCCGATGTCCGATTTCGATCGGCGGGCGGAAGACCTGTCGGTAGACTATCCGCAAGTGGTACGGAATTATCGCTCTGCACACGAAATCGCACTGCTTGACCAGAAGGGACAGGCGAGCACCGAAGACCTGCGCAACGCCATGGTTTTTTATCGCGACCTGTTTGACGAGTTGATTGGGACCCCGGTATCGGGGGCAAAAGGGGTGAGACTATGAACCGCATAGAGGACGAACAAATCACGACGGCCGACTTAGCCGGCTTGAACGAACCGCAGCAACCGTTGAGACCGGCGCATCAGGACGAATCGAACGGGCCGCTCTTATCGCCCGACGTCGCGCAGGATCTGCGCAGTCACTGGGACCCGATCCAGACAGCCTTTGTGGACGATCCGCGCATTGCCGTCAAACAGGCGGACGAATTAGTGGCCGCGGCCATGAAGCGCCTGGCGGAAACTTTCGCCGAACAGCGAAGCCGCATGGAACAGCAGTGGGACCGGGGAGACCAGGTCTCCACCGAGGATCTCCGGCTCGCTTTACGCAAGTACCGCAACTTCTTCCAGCGCCTGATCGCCGTATAGCCCGCACAGCGCCGACAATAGTCGCATGAGCTCTCTTCCCGAACCGTGGATGCGTGGGCCGATCGCCGGCGTCGACCCGCTGCTTTCACCGCTGCTGTACACCTTTCAGCAGGCGAGAGAAGATCTGCGCCACTGGACCGAAGGCCTCTCCACGGCACAGCTTTGGGCCACGCCTCACGGCTTCGGTTCAGTGGGATTCCACATGCGTCACATCGCCGGCAGCACCGGCCGCCTGATGACCTATTTGCAGGGAGCGGCGCTGAACGCGGAACAGCTCGCGATCCTGCAGATCGAGCACGAGCCGGCCGCCGCCGGCCGCGATGAATTGCTAGCGCTTGTCGACGGCGCCTTCGCCGATGCCGAGGCAGTAGTGCGCGCGCTCCACCCTGCCATGCTCCGCGAACCGCGAGTGGTGGGACGCCGGCAACTACCCACTACGGTGATCGGCCTGCTGGTTCACATTGCCGAGCACACCCAGCGGCATGTGGGACAGGCCATCGATGCCGCCAAACTGGCGCGGCTATTTACGGGCGCTGTAGAAATCGACGGCTGACCCCGCCATCGGGAATGGATTACTGTCCGAGCGCTTTCTGGATCACCGCGATGTTCTTCTGCGCGGTCTTTGCCTGGTCGATATCGGGGTTGATGGCAATTACTTGCTTCAAGTGCTGCAGCGCGGGATCGAGATCGGCCAGACTGCCCGCGGCGTCGGCCTTGTGCAGAAAAGCCATGCCGAGATCGAAGTGCGCAAAGGGGTCGTCATGGGAGTAAGAGAGGGATCTTTGGCACGCCACGATGGCGGAATCGTATTGCTTCGATAGATACTGGCAATCGCAGATGCCGAAATAGGCCAGGCTGCGCAAGTCTTTCCAGATGTCCTGCTCCGCCGCCCGCTTCTTGCGGCCGATGCCGAACAGCGACCCCAGCACGTAGTAATTCAACTGTCCGCCGAGCTTGCTGTCGAAATCGCTGAGCTTGATGTATTGATCGTATTCCGCGCCGGCTTCCGCCAGCTTGCCGCTCAATCGTAAACTGTCGCCGAGCCACAAGTGCGGCTCCGCGCTTTTCGGAGCCAGGGCAATTGCTTTCTGCGCCGCCTCAATGGATGGGGCCCACAATCCTTTGAAGCGGTCCGCCTGCGCCAGCATGGTGAGTGCCTGCGGATGGTCGGGCTGTAACGTCAATACCGTGTTGATCTGCCGGATGGCCTCGTCCACATCGCCGATATCGAGCAGCATGCCGGCGTAAGCGGCGTGCGCCTCTTTATAATCGGGATCGATCTCTATCGCTTTCTTGAAATACTGCTGGGCCTTGTCTTCGTCGAACAGCGCGTTGTAAGTCAGCCCCAGATAGTAAGCCGCCTGGCTATAAGTGGGGTCCATCTGAAAGGCTTTTTCGAACTGCTCGGCGGCTTTCTTATAATTCTCGGCGTAGCCCTTCTGATAGAAGGTGATGCCCTTGTCGAGCGCTTCTTCGGCCGGCTTGGAGCGCCGCCGCGGAATCAGAATCTTGATATTGACCGTCGATTCCGTACCCGGATAGACCGTCTCCTCGCGCGGGCCGTCGGGCTCGTATCCCTGGTGCACACCTTTGACGGCATGCTGCCCCGGAGTCAGGCCCGGCAGGGTGAAAGGCTTACCCTTGGCGACGATTCCAACCGACTTGCTGTCCACAAAGACTTCGGTATCGTCCATATTGACCGTGATCGCCATGGAGCCGAACTGCGGAGCCGGCGCTGTCCCCGGAGTCACATTGGCCGGGATGAACGACAGCCACATATTCTTGTCGTAGACACTCCGGTCGGACGTTGGGTTCTGCGCGCCCTTAGTAGCTTCGCGAACCTGAGTGTGCACATATTCCGCCAACTCGTCGGCAGTTACAATACCGTCGTGATTGGCATCCGCTTCGCCTTCCAGGCCTTTCACTACATAGTAAGTAAAAACGCCATGGCCGCCTTCCAGTTCCGGCGATTCGAAAGAGACTTCCTGCTCCCGGCTGGCCGTCAAAGAGAACAGCGACTGCGTCAGGCTGCCGAGTTCATGATTCAGATTTTCGGAATCTTCCGGCGAAATGGCGCCGCTATGGCACGCGTCCGTCATCAGAACTTTCCACTTGGCGTGAATCTTGCCGCCAATGTCGGCGCTCAGTTCGTTCATGGGGAACCCGGTGCCGGTGACGTTCTTCATGCTGAAGTCGTAAGGCGCCAGATAGGCTTTCCCCTCGTAGATGAACCCGTGGCCGGCGAAGTAAATCACCACCCGGTCGTCGCCTTTAGCTACCGACGGCAACCACTTCCCGACCGCGTCGCGAATACCGGCGAGCGTGGCTTTCGCGCCGGTCAGAACCTTGACGTTCTCCGCCTTGAAATTGCCGCCTTCCGGACTGATCAGCGCCGTATGGATCGATTGCGCATCGCGCTCCGAGAAGCGTAGCTGCAGATTCGCTGCCAGATTGGGATAAGCGGCCACCCCCACGATTACCGCATAGCTTTGCGCGGGAGCGTTGGATGGGGGCTTCGGCGGCTCGATTTTCTCGAGCTTGAGATCGCGCTGTTGACTGCCGGGTGGCGTTTGCGCCCCGGCGAGTCCCGCCAGGAGTAAAGCGGGGACGAAAACAGAAATCGTTCGCATGTCAGATTACCGGTGTGCGAGTTGGAATTCGTAAATCACGGGGCCGGTGAGCGGCGCCCGCGACGAGATCACAGCGGTATCCTGCTCCCGCACAAAAAGCAGTTCGCTGCTGGCGCTCTTGGCGGCGGCCAGCTCCTTCGATACGTCGACATCGCGCGGAATCAGTTTGGGGCCGGCGCTGGTGTCCACGCAATCGCCGCGCGCTTTGAGGATGCCCTGATCGCAGCGCGGGATCAGGGTCAACGGAGTGGTGGCGGCCGGCGAAGGCAGGGTCGGTCGCGTAGGAATATCGGTCAGGCGGACCGGACTCACCAGCCAGTAGACGATCTCATGCCCGGGAGGTCCGGCAATGCGGAACGCCATCGAAGTTGCCGGCACCTGGTAATACTTGTCGGCCAGGATATGGTTGTCCTGCCCCGTTTCCTTACGCGGAAAGAGCTGGTCGTAGGTGCCCGACGTGCTTTGGTTGGTGACGTACAGAAAGCCGTCGAAGTTGGTGCGGAAGCGGAAGCGAACGTGATCGCCCGGCGAGAGCACCAGCGCCGGATTGATGCTTTTCCAGGTAGAGCCTTCGTACCGCTCCAGAATGAGCTCCATCCGATGGCCGCCCTGATCCATGCTTTTCGACTGCGACCACGCCTGCGGCAACAGAGCCACTACTGCGGCGAACGGCAACCACAGGGCGGGGCGGATCATTGATGCTCCAACTGCACATCGGCCACCACGCGCGAATCCGGGTTGCCGGAGGGATTGACGACATAGACCGCATCTTCCGGCTTTTGTGCGCCAGCCGACTTGTCGGCCGGTGTCTTATCGTCCACCTTTTCGATGATCAGATCGCGGGTGTAGGTTTGGCTGAGATGGCCGACCAGCGAGTCCGGAATCTCCACCGCGGCGGACATGACATACTTCTTGGCCTTGGGCTGTTCCGTAGACTTGTCGGCCGCGGGGTGCGCCTTGGCGCGGTCCTGCAGCGAATAGATCATCTTCTCGAGACTGTCTTCCGGAGTGCGCGAGAACACGATGAAGAGATGTTCGATGCCGACATCTCCGGTGAACATCATGCGCGAACCGGGCGGCAGCACGTTGGCGTTCCAGCCGGTGACGTGGTTATCTCCGTCGGCCACTTCAGGCGACGGGAACATCGGACTCCAGGTGCCGCTGGTGCCCTTGTGAATGATGTAAAGGTAGCCCGGCCCGTTGGTCTGCACGCTCAATTGGATCCGGTCGCCGGAATGGAAAACCGTGCCCGGGGGAACCGGCACCATGTCGTCGCCCGACTTCATGAGGACGGTGTACCTGATGCCCAGCGGCGTTCCGCTCTCCGGCGCAGGGGCGGTGACCAATGCCGTCTTGACCACCATGTTGCCATCGGGCCGCATGACCGACTCGCTGGCAGCGGGACGCGCCACCGGCGCGGACGGTTCGGGTTGCGTCGGGGTGGTGACGGCTGCCGACTCCGTGGGCTTCGGCTGGACCGGGGTCCGCTTAACTGCAACGGTCGGTTTGGGAGCGGGCGCCGGCGCGGCCGTTTTGGGCGCGGGTTTGGCCGGCTGGGCTGGCTCGGATGAAGCGGAATAGAACAGCTCGCGGGCAGTGAACTGAGGCTTTGGAGCCTCCTGCGCGGCGGCAATCGAAACACAAAAAGCTAACGACAGAACAGCGGAGTTACGCATTTCTACAAATGGCGGCTCCCCGGAGCCGCACCTCCAGTTATCTACGATATCACCGGCGGGAACCGCGACGCTCCCGCGCGCCGGTTTTCGAGGGGGAAAGGGTACCGGTAGGGTTGCCGTTTTCCGCGCGAGACAAAATGGCAAGGGCCGCTCCCCTCGAAGCGGCCCTGTGCTATCGCAATAATTTCCAAAGAAGAAACAGCACCCCGGCGGCAAGTCCTGCCCCGGCGTTATATTCCTGGTTCGTTAGATACAGCGCGAAACGGAAACGATTCGGGTTTTTCGAACGAAACGGAGTGAGCCGTGGCAACAGCAGCGGCACCGCCGATGCGTACCCCGCATAATCGCGGAAGAGGGTGTGCAGATGTTCCGACTCGTTCTGAATCACCGGCAGGTACACAAAGAGGAAGACCGCGGCGAACAGCGCTCCCAATCCCCAACTGCGCGCCGCAATCGCCAGGCCCGCCGCTACCGCCAGCGTTCCCAGATAGAGGGGATTGCGCGTATAGGCGTACGGCCCGCCGGTGGCCAGTTCGCGATTTTTGGCGAGACATCCTGCTGCCCAGGCGCGCAGCGCCAGCCCCGCAACCGCCACCGGCAACCCGATATCGAGCGAGACCGGCGTGGGCCGCGAGAACCATCCGAAGACCGCCACAATCAGGAAGCCGCTCGGCACGCGCAAGCGCGCCACCACATCCGCGTACCGTTTGGGAAAGCGCATCATGAGCAGCCATCCCGCAGCGCCGTCCGCAGCGTCTCGAACACTTCGCCGGGCGAGATGCTCTCCATGCTTTGGTCGATCGCCGCGCCGCGCTTATAAGTAGTCACCGCGTGGGCACTGCGCAGCACGCGCAGAGAGTTGCCGTACGGGCCGTTGCGCGCCGGATCGGTGGGGCCGAAGATGGCCGCCCCGGGCTTTTCCAACGCCGCCGCCAGATGCAGAGGACCGCTATCCACCCCCACCACAACCGCCGCCGCACGCGTCGCATGGATCAAGCCCGGCAGGCCGGAATAGTGCGCCACAGCCGGCGCGATGTCGCCGAAGGGCGCCCCCGGGGCGCCGTTGAGCACCAGCGGCACGCCGAGTTCCGAGCGCAGCCTCTCGGCCAGCGCGCGATAATGCGCCAGCGGCCACTGCTTCTGCGCCCACCCCGCCAGGGGAGAAGCCAGCACGAAGGCGCCGGCCGGCAACTCGCCTTCCGGCCGCCCCGCGGGAATCGAAAAACAAGGACGGCCGTCGCATCGCGCGCCCGCGGCCGTGGCCAGTTCCAGATTGCGGTCCACCACATGGACGGCGGAACTCGAGATCCGCTGCCCGTAAAATATCGCTGCCGCCCGTTCGCGCACTTCGCCCACAGCGAATCCGTACACCCGATCCGGCCGCGCCGCCGCAGTCACCAGGGCCGACTTCAACAGCCCTTGAAAATCCACCGCCAGCCGGTAGGCCGACTCGCGAATCGCGTGGTACGTGCTCCGCAGCCCCGATATCGATTGGCGCCCCAGCAGCAGCACGCGATCGACAAATGGATTGCCCTCGAGCAGCGCCTCCCACTTCGCTTCCACCACCCAGGTCAGGCGGGCCTCCGGGTACCCCAACTTGAGCGCGCGCACCGCCGGAAGCGTATGGAGGATGTCGCCCATCGCGCCCAGCCGCACAACGAGGATCGCCGGCTTAGACGGACTGCCGTGAATGGACATGCTCCGTCAACTGCCGTTTGCGTTGCGCATCGGCATCTTCCAGATTCACGATCTCAATAGGTTGGAGCGAAGCTGGCAAACCCGTCAAATCCCTGTCCGGCGAAATGAAGACGTAGTCTATCACGCGGAGCGCGGCGGCCATCTCGGCGCGCGCGGCCGGCGGAGCCAACTCATCGGCCAGCGGCCGCACCACCGCCAGCAGGGATCGCGCCCCGGTGCGCCGGCGCGCCGCTTCCAGCTCGTTCACCATTTCCACCCGCAGCAGATCGAAGCGGCCGATGACAACCAGCAGCGGCCGGGGAGGCTCGATCGCCGCGAGGGCCGCCGGGTTCACGATTTTAGTTCGGGTATCCACCGGTTGGCGGTCTCCTTCCACAGCTCGAGCGCCACGGCAGTCGTCCGTTCCACGCCGACACCGGTCATGCAGCGATGGTCGATGGGGCATTCGCGCAGCAGGCACGGGCTGCACTCGGCGTGTTCGCGGACCACGCGGGCAAGCGTCCCGGTAGGGCCTGTCGTCGTGTCGTCGGTAGCGCCAAACACGGCCACCGTCGGTACACCCAGCGCGGAGGAAACGTGCATGGCGCCGGAATCGTTGGTGAGAAAGAGGCGGCACGCGGCGGCCAGGTCGATGAATTCGCGCAGTGTGGTCTCCCCCGCCAGGTTGCGAACCTCGACGCCCCCGCGGCGCAGCGATTCCGCCACCGTCTCGCACAGCGCCCGCTCGTCCGACGACCCGAAAAGCATTACCGCCGACGGCGCCAGATTCTGCGCCACCGCGGCGAACCGCTCCGGCAGCCAGCGCTTGGCGTTGCCGTATGCCGCGCCCGGGCTCACCCCGATCGGCGACCCGGAAATGCCCAGGCGCGCCAGATGGTCGGCACCCGCGGCGCGCGCTTCGTCAATGCCTTCCAGGCGGATCGCCCCGATGTCGCCAAAGCCTTCCATCAAGCCCGCGCGGCGCAGCAGTTCGAGATAGTAGAAACGCTCATGACGCGGAATTTCTCCCGGTGCCGGCGGGGCAATCGCCTGCGTGAGCAGCATTCCCCGCCCGTCGCGATTGTATCCGATGCGTTCGGGGATACCGGCGAGCCACGTCAGCAGTGCGGCATCGAATGCGTTCTGGAGCAGGATGGCCGCGTCGAAACGCTCTGCCCGGAGTTGGGAGGCGAAGGCTCGTTTCGCCCGCAATCCCTGGTGCGCAGTGTAAGGAATAATACGGTCGATGGAGCGCTCGCGCGCGTATAAATCGGCCACCCAGGGCCGGGCCACGATGGCGATGTGGGCGTGCGGAAAAATCTGGCGGATGGCGCGAATCGCCGGCAGTGACATGACTGCATCGCCCACCCAGTTGGTAGCGCGCACACATACCCTGGAGATAGCCGACGGGTTGAAAGCCACTGGATTTAGGATAGCAGCGGGCGGCCAGGCTAGTCCCCCGGCAGTACCGCGACAGGTTGTTAAAGGCGTGGATTGTAGCGGTACGTCTGGTATCCTCGGAGGAGCGCAACCGCGTCGCGCAAGTCATTGGAAAATCCATGAGACATAGATATAGTTGCGTCCTGACTCTGGCTATACTCGGCGTTGCGCCGGCTTTCTCGCAGATTACTCTCAACCCCGTGCCGGAACGTTCTCTCGGCTCTCCCCAACTGGTGGTGGCGAATCCGCCGCAAAGCCCGAATCTGGTGGAGGGCCGCGAAATGTATGCCCCCCAGAATGTGGCGTTGGATAACTCGGTTTCACCGCCGATTCTCTATGTTTCGGACTACGTGAATAACCGCGTGCTGGCATGGAAGAACGCCGCCTCCTTCACCAATGGGCAGAAGGCCGATCTCGCTATTGGGCAGCCCGACCTGGTGACCGCCTTCCCGCAAGGTCCAGCCGCGGTCTCTCAGAAGACATCCACTTACACTTCCGGCATGACGCGTCCCAGCGGGCTGGCAGTCGATCAGAACGGCAACCTTTACGTCGTCGACGGCGGCAATAATCGCGTGCTGCGTTATCCCCGGCCCTTTGCACAGACCAGCCAGTTTCCGCAGCCCGATCTGTGGCTCGGCCAGGCGAGTATCGGCGGCTTCGGGGCCAACTACCCCGGCGGTACTGCCACTCCCACGGCGCAGGGTCTGTTCCTGGCCAGCGGGTCCACCGTATTGACTTCGAGCCTGGCCTTCGACAGTTCCGGTAATTTGTGGGTTATCGACACCGGTAACAACCGCGTCCTGCGCTTCAGCGCCTCCAGTCTGTCGACCGGCGGAGGGTCGCTGTCTGCCGATACTGTCATCGGCCAGCCGGGCCTGACCACCACCCAAACCGCCTTGAGCTCGAGCAACAGCGCCAGCTATCAGGTCCTCACCCAGTTCATCGCGCCCAGCACCATCGCCTTCGATCCCAGCGGGAATCTCTACGTGGGCGACTTCAATCGCGTGCTGGTTTTTCCGGGACCGAGCTTTAGTAACGGAATGTCGGCCTCCTCCCATATTCTGGGCATTTACCCCACGGGCTATACCTTCCCCACCACCCCGGCCGCGGTACAGACGCTGCTCGATCAGTCTACCGTCTACTCTCCCACTGGACTCTTCTTCCTCGCCAACGGCGCGGGGATGGGTGTGGTGGACGCGGCTTACAACCGCATCATGATCTTTCCGGCGTTCGCCAATTGGCCGGCCGCCGCTCCGCCGGCTGCCACCGCAATCCTGGGCCAACCGAATGCCACCTGCACCACGACAACGGCGGGCAGTTGCAAATCGCCCAATAGCGGCAATCCGCAGCCCTCCGCCAGCACCTTCGCCGCTCCGGGGGGAGTGGCCTACACCGGCACCGACCTGTATTTGGCCGATTCCAGTAACAATCGCGTGCTCGATCTGCCGCAGCAGGGCTCCAGTTTCGGAGCCGCCTCTCGCGTTCTGGGACAGGATTATTTCTATCAGAATGCGCCCGATCTCATCGAAGGCCGCGAATTTCAATTCGCCGGCAACGTGGGGACGTCTACCTTCGAAGACGCGGGCATGGCGGTCGACAACGGCAGCGGCACTCCTCACCTTTATGTGGCCGACCCGTATAACAATCGCGTGCTGGGCTTCAAAGACCTGCGGACCTTCCAGAACGGCGGCAAGAATAAAGCCGATATCGTCCTTGGCCAGGCCGATTTCACCACAGCGCTGGTCAACTACCCCTCCGGTAATGCCAACACGCCCAACAGTTCCGGCTTGCACCGCCCCATCGGCCTGGTGGTAGACAACCAGGGCAACCTTTATGTAGCCGATTCGCTCAATGGCCGCGTGCTGCGCTTCCCATCGCCCTTCTCCTACAAGGGCACGGCTCCCGAAGCGGCCGACCTGGTCCTGGGACAGCAGAACTTCACCACCAACATCCCAGATGTGACGGCCACCAACATGGCCCTGCCGTACGGCCTGGCGTTTTCGCCGTCGTGCAACTCGCCGTCGCAGGCATGTCCCTCGCCCAACGGGTTGGCGGTATCGGATGAGTATTTGAATCGCGTGCTCTACTTCCCCACCTCCAACGGCACCTTCGCGGCCGGTACGGATAACGGGAAAGCAGCCTCGATCGTCTTCGGCCAGACGTCGTTCAATGCCTCCAACTCCGGCAGTTCGCTCGCCTCCATGAACACCCCGCACCATATTTCGAGCGACACCGGAGGCTTCATCTATGTCGCCGACACCGGCAACAATCGGGTGCTGATTTTCAACGATCCGCATTCCGCCGGCGCCTCCACTTCGGGCGCCACGGCATCCGCCGCCATCACCGGGCTCAGCAGCCCCGCCGGCGTTTACGTCAGCCCCGTGACGGGTGAAATCTGGGTGGCCAACACCGGCGGCAGCGACTCCCTGCGCTACGCCAATTACCAATCGGTCCTTCTCGGATTGGGTTCGATCAGCGGAATCGTGGAGGCCTCCGGAAATTTCGCCTACCATCCGCTGGCATCCGTGCAGGATCAATACGGCGATCTCTTCGTGGCGGACGATTCGCATCGTGTCGCCATCTATTATCCGGGCGTCAATCTGTGCAACGGCGCGAGCTTCCTGCCATCGTCCCCGCCCACTACGCAGGCGCCGTCCGCCGGCTGTTTGCCGCTCTACGACTCGTCGCTCAAGGGGCCGCTGCCCTACCGCCCGCTGGCGCCGGGCACCATCGCCACCATCTTCCCCTGCGCCACCTGCTCCGGGACGCAATTCCTGACCGGTCAGAACGTATTTCCCAGCTATCCCGTGCCCACCAAGCTCGGCGATGTGGAAGTGACGGTGAACGGCGTGGCGGCGCCGCTTTACATCGTCTACCCCGGGCAGATCAACTTCATCGTGCCCGAAGGCGCTCCCACCTCGAACACTGCCGATCTCGAAGTAGTTCAGGTTTCCACCGGCCAGGTGCTGGGAGCCGCACAGGTGCCCATGAATTCCGTGGCGCCAGGCGCATTTCCCTATCCCGGAGGTCAGACCGGCGCGGTGGTTTACGCCGCCGCCATCAATCAGGACAACACCATCAATTCGGCGAGTAATCCGGCGCAGCGCGGGCAATACGTCTCGCTCTACCTGACGGGCCAAGGCGCCATCCCCGGCGAACCGGCCGATGGCGTGCCCGCCACCAGCGCTCTGGCCGCGCAGTATGGGGTAACCGTCCTCATCAATGGAATCGACGTCAACGACCCGACGTATCAGGAGCAGAACACCCAGCACGTCCTCTATTCGGGCATCAATCAATACCCGGGCATGTGGCAGATCAACGTGCAGATTCCCAAGACGGTAGCGCCCACCAACGGCGCGGTCTGGTTTGTAGTCATCATCAACGGCGTCCCCAACTGGGATGTATCGTCGCCGTTCAAGACGTATATCTACGTAAAGTAGGCGCGGTTCGGGCGAATCCCGCGGTGGAGTACACTGGAAAGACCAGCGTTGCTCCAGGTGGGAGCCGCGAAATCCATATCCCGATGGGAGATTTGTCCAATGATCACGCGTGAGCTGCTCGATCGGATTGCGAGCGCTACCGAGGTGAAGAAACGTGCCGTCACGGCGCTATCGGTTCTCAACGAAGCTTACGAGTATGCCAAGCCCAGTTCCTTTTCGCGCGCGCTGCGCATCGACCTGGGCAACGTCGCTGTCCTGCTGATCTCCGGCACTGCCAGCATCGACGAAAACGGAATCTCCGTTCATGTGGGAGATTTCCGCGCGCAATTGCGGCGCACCTATCACAACATCACCGGACTGCTGGCCGCGGAGGGCGCCACGTGGAAGGACATCGTCCGCACCACTTGCTATCTCCGCGACATCGAGCGCGACTACGAAGCGTTTAACGAAGTCCGCACGGCGTTTTTTCACGAGCAGGGGCTCGATCCCCTGCCCGCCTCCACCGGCATCCAGGCAATTCTGTGCCGGCCCGATCTGCTGGTGGAGATCGAAGCCATCGCCCTGTTCGTGCCGCCCGCGAAGGATGCGGGGCTCAATGGCAATCCGTAGCGCGTCCCACTTTGGCCACCTGAACGGCTGTATCGCCGTTAACATTGACACGCTGCCGGAACTGTCATAATTGGGAGCGGTGGAGGACGGGGAATGCGTCTTCGTGTGCTGCTACTCTCTCTCTCGGCGTTCGCCGGGCTCTCGTGTCTGTGGGGACAGACCGAGACGGTATTTGTAGTAACGGGTGTGGTGCGCCTGGAGGATGGCACGCCGCCACCCAGCGCGGCGCAGATCAATCGCGTGTGCAACGGGCGCTTCATTTCCGAAGGGCGTACCGACAGCACCGGGCACTTCACTTTTTCCGTGGACACGGGTAAACAGGCCCCTACCAGCGGCGACGCCGCGGCGCCCAGCGCGCAGGCATGGGACATCGATAAGGCGCTGAATCGAAGCTCCACGCAGTATTCCAACCCCATCACCACGGCGTTGCGCGATTGCGAAGTGCAGGCCGTGCTTTCGGGGTTCCGCACGGCCAGTGTGGCCCTCTCGGTGCATGACATGTCGGACAACGGGCGCGTGGGAACCATCGTGCTCCATCCGCTCTCGCGCTCCGGTGAACTCACCATCAGCGCCACCACCGCCGCCGCCCCGGGAGCCGCCCGCCGCGCGTACGACAAGGGCATGGAAGCGATCGACAAGAGCAAGTGGGACGCCGCCGAATCGGAATTGAAGAAGGCGGTGGCGCTCTATCCCAAGTTCGCCATCGCCTGGTATCAACTCGGGCAGGTGCGTGAGCAGCGCAATGCGCAGCCCGGCGCAGTGGACGCATGGAAGGAAGCGTGCCAGCAGGATCCGAAATACCTCAAGCCCTACGAAAGCCTGGCGGCGGCCGCAGACCGCACCGGCGACTGGACCGCGGCGGAACAGTACTCGCGCGAATGGATCCAGCTCGACCCCGACGAATTTCCGGCGGCCTATCTCATCAACGCGGTGGCCAACGCCCGGTTGGATCGCGTGGATGTGGCCGAAAAGGCAGCGCGCAACGGGCTGCTCGTGGATAAAGAGCGGCGCGTTCCCCGGCTGGATTACGTGCTCGGGCTGATCCTCCTGGGGAAGCAGCAGTATGCCGAATCGGCCAAGTACCTTCGGACATATGTGGAACTGGTGCCCAACGCCCACGATGCCGCCACGGTGCGCGAGCAGATCGCACGCTTGGACCAAATGGCCGGCCCTCCGCATTAGCGCCCGCTGCGGTAATACCATGGTGGACATGAGAGTCCTTACCGCAATGACGGCGGTCTGCCTGATGGCTTTCCCCGCCATGGCGCAGCAGGCGGGCCCGGCGCTATCTATCGATGCCAATGCCGGCCGGCATGCCATCTCCCCGGATATTTACGGCATCAACTTTTATTGGAACGCCATCAATCCGACCACGCCGGCAGTGACACCGGCGGCGCTGGCGCTCCGTCCCACCGCCCGCCGCTGGGGCGGCGATAACACCAGCGACTACAATTGGCAGCTCGATGTCTATAACAATGACAACGACTGGTTCTTCGAGGTGCTGCCCGACACCACCGTGGATGCCTCTAAGCTGCCCGCCGGCGGATCGTTCAACACCTTCGCCGACCAGGTGCGCACCACCGGCGGTAAGATCCTGGCGACCGTGCCGATTCTGGGATGGCTGCCCAATGCCCGCAAGGAAATGTGCAGCTTCAACCAGGCGAAGTACCCCAACCAGTGCAAGGTCGATCCGTATTTCCAATACCACCCTGTGACGTGCGGCGACGGCATCGCGTACACTTCCGCCTGCGGCACCCCTGCGGTGAACGATGGCAAAGCGCCCTCCAGTCCCACTTACATCGTCAACGACCCCAACGACGATTACGGGCAATTCGACCAGAGTTTTCAGGCGCAATGGGTGCAATATCTGGTCTCGCGCTACGGCAAAGGCAATCAGGGCGGCGTCGCCATCTGGAGCCTCGATAACGAGCCCATCTGGTGGGACTCCACGCACCGCGACATCCATCCCAATCCATACACCTACGATGAAAACCTGGCGCTCGATACCGCTTACGCCGCGGCCATCAAAGCGGCCGACCCGACCGCGCTCATCTCCGGTCCGGTGGCCGATAACTGGGCGTCGCTCTTCTTCTCCAAGAAGGACATTGTGGCAGGCTGGAGTTCCAAGAGCGGCCAGTATTGGGGCAACCCCGTCGACCGCAATGCGCATAACGGCACTCCGTTCCTCCCCTGGTATCTGCAGCAGATGCAGCAGTACGAGCAGCAGCACGGCATGCGCCTGCTGGACTATCTCGATGTCCACGCGTATTACCAGCCGGGCTCGCTGAGCGGCACCGAAACGCCCGCCATCGACGCGCTGCGCCTCGATTCCACGCGCGAATTCTGGGATCCCACCTACCTGGTAAACGGCGACTATTGGATCGTCGACACCGCCAACAACGGCGTGCCTGTCGCGCCCATGCTGATTCCGCGTCTGCAACAGATGGCGGCGCAAAATTATCCCGGCACTAAGCTCGCCATTACGGAATACAACTGGACTGGTCAGGGCACTCTCAACGGCGCGCTCACGCAAGCCGAAATCCTGGGAATTTTCGGATGGCAGGGGCTCGACCTCGCCACTCTCTGGGGACCGCCCGCGGCCAACGATCCGGTGGCCCTGGCGTTTCAGATGTACCGCAATTACGATGGCATCGGCGGCGCGTTCGGCGACACCAGCGTCCAGGCCGCCAGCGGCGATCGCAGTTCCCTCTCCGTCTACGGCGCGCTGCGCTCAGATTCCAACCTCACCGCCGTGGTCATTAACAAGACCGCTAACGATCTCGGCAGCACGCTGAGCCTGGCGAATTTTCAGGCCGGCCCGGCAGCGCACATCTGGCAATACAGCGGCGCAAATCTGACTGCCATCGTGGCGCAGCCCGATATCGCGGTAGCGGCCGGCGCGCTCACCATGGTGTTCCCGGCCAATTCGATCACCATGCTGGTGGTGCCGCCCGCCGCGCTCGCCGTTCCCAAACCTGTGGTGCAGGCGGTGACCAACGCCGCATCGTACGGCGCGGCCATTGCCCCCGGACAGATCGTGGACGTCTGGGGCACGGGCCTCGGTCCCACGGCACTCACGAACCTCACGCTCGACGCCAATGGCATGGTGAGCTCATCGCTGGCCAACGTGCGCATTCTGTTCGATGGCGTCCCGGCGCCGCTGATCTTCGTCTCAGCGACGCAGTGTTCGGCAGTGGTGCCGTACTTCGGCGCCACCGGCGCTACCACACACGTGCAGGTGGAATATCAGGGCGCAGGCAGCGACGCGCTGGCGGTGCCGGTAAGCGCCACCGCGCCGGGCCTGTTCACCGCTCTCGCCACCGGCAGCGGTGAGGGGTCGATCTTGAATGAGGATCAGAGCGTCAATTCGATATCGAATCCCGCGGCCAGCGGCTCGATCGTGGTGTTGTGGGCCACCGGCGAAGGACTCACCGACCCGCCAGGCGTCGACGGCCGTCCCGCCGCGGATGTATTCCCCGCGCCGCTAGCCGCGGTCTCGGTGGACATCGGCGGCTTCCCAGCCACCGTGAAGTATGCCGGAGCCGCACCGGGATTCGTGGCGGGAGTGCTGCAGATCAACGCGCAGATGTCGCCCAATGTATCGGCAGGGAGCGCCGTGCCTGTGCATATTACAATCGGCGGGGCGAAGAGTCAGGACGGAGTCACGCTCGCGGTGCGATAGACGGGCTTGTGCCGGTAGTTGCACGGGCGCCGGCCGCTACCCGTCAAGTTGCTGGCCCGAATCAATCGTTCCATGCCATAATCGGCGGGGCGAAGAGTCAGGACGGGGTCACGCTAGCGGTGCGGTTGGCGGATTGCCCCCGGCAGTTGCGCGGGCGACAGCCCCTACCAACGCACAACGCGTGATGGCCTGCCATCACGGGGTCTTCTGAATGCGAATGCATTCCACATCTGACGTGGCGATCACGCCGGTGTCCATCATCTTTTCCAACTCCGGGATGAGGCGCGCCACATTCTCCGCGGTATCCACGATAGTGACCACCACCGGCTGATCGTTGTGCATGGCGCGATGGCGATGAAGGGCCGCCGTTTCGCCAAATCCTTCGAGCCCGCGGAAGACCGTGGCGCCGGCGATTTGCAGTTCCTTGCAGCGATGCACGATGGCCTCATAGAGCGGCTTGCCCTCATACCGGTCGGCCTCTCCGAAATGCAGGCGGAGCAACTGCGCGTGGTTAACGGTCCGCATGCTCCTCCTCCGGACGCGAACGAACCAGGCGAATCACATCGACATCGGAGAGCACGATGATGCCGTCTACCATCATCGCTTCGATCTGGTCGATGGCCTGCGCCAGCTTCTCCGCCGCATCCACCACCGAGATCATCACCGGCAAATCGCGCGAGAACGGCAGCCGGCCGCCCTTGTGAGTGTGGCCTTTCACCCCGTACCCGAGAATGCCGCGATAAACGGTCGCGCCCGCGATCCCCATCACACGCAGGCGATTCACGATGGCCTGGTACAACGGTTCGCCCTCCCAGCGGTCGGACTCACCCATATAGATCCGCATTAGGCGCGCCGCCCCGCGCATTTCGGTATGCGGCGCCTTGGGCTCCGCCGGCAGGTCCTGATTAGCCATCTTCACCACGTTGGTGTCCTGCACTTCGATCAAGCCGTCGCTCACCATGTCATACAGCGTGGGCATGAGTTCGTCTACGCGCTCGGCGGATTCGATGAACTCTATGCGGATGGGCAGGTGCTCGCTCAGCAGTTCGGTCTCAGTGCTGTGCAGGGCCTGGTGTGCGCCGAACCCCGCGATGGCGCGCGTCGCCGTGGCGCCCGCCACTTTCTTGTGTAGCAGGAACGACAGGATGGAATCGCACAGCGGCGCAAAGTGGTGCCGGGTATCTTCGTTGATAAAGATGGTGACCTTCTTCGCATTCCCCTTGCTGAGCATAGGGCGGCCTCCGCACCAAGCATAACTCACGTGTCGCGCAGGGTGACCATGGGATCCACGCGCGTGGCGCGCCGCGCCGGGAGGTAACTCGCCAGCAGTGCTACGACGCCCAGGAAGAGCGCCGCGCCGCCGATCGCCACGGGATCGCCGGGCGCCACTCCCACCCAGAGTCCCGCGGTGGCGCGCATGCCGGCCAGCGAGGCCAGGGTCCCGAGCAGCAGGCCCGCCAAGGTCAGAACGAGGCCGCGCCCCAGCACCAGGCCGACTACGTTCGCCGGTTTGGCGCCGAGTGCCAGGCGAATTCCAAACTCGTGCTCGCGCTGGCTCACCGAGTACGCCAGTACGCTATAGAGACCGAGCGCTGCCAGGAACAACGACACCGCGCCGAGCACGGTGAGCAGCGCCGCCGCTACCTTCTGTGCGTACACCGAGCCCGCGATATCGTCTTCGAAGGGCACCACATCGGTGACGCCGGCATTCGGGTCGATGGCCGCCGCGGTGCGCTGCACCGGCGGAATGAAGGTGCGCGGCGCTTCGCCGGTGCGGATGAAGAAGGCGATCCAGAACTGGTCGCCGTGCGTCTGGCGATAGGGCGTGTAGAGGAAAGGCTCGGCCGGTTCTAACAGGCGGCGATACTTGCTGTCGCGCACCTCACCGATAATCGTGACCCACGGCCCGCCGCCGCGAATCCGGCGTCCGACAGGATTCGCGCCCCCGAAATACCGCAGTGCGAATGTGCGGTTGACGATCGCTACCGGAGCCTGGGCGGCATCGTCCGATTCGCGGAACTCTCTTCCCGCCAGCAACGGAATGCGCAGCGTCTCGAAGTACGCCGGAGCCACGATCGCACCGGCGATTCCCATCTGTTCGCCGGCCGCGGGCACGTATCCTTCCACGGCGATCTGCGAGAGATTGCGCGCGCCGAGTTCGAGGGGCACGTCGTCGGAGAAGCTCACGGCAGCCACACCGGGAAGGGCGCCGATGGTATCGCGCAGCCGCAGGCAGAATTGGGCTCGCTCTTGGGAACTGGGAGCAAACGTATCGAGGCGGTATTTGGCGAACAGGACGTTGTGGGCGTCGAAGCCCGGGCGGATGGCGCGCACCGCCTGAAAGCTACGCGTGGCCACCGCCGTCCCCACCAGCGCTACCAGCGCGAGCGCCACCTCCGAGATCACCAACACTCCGCGGGTGCGATTCTGCACCACGCCGGATGTTCCGCCGCGGCCGCCCTCCTTGAGGGCGTCCATCAGGCTGCCCCTCACGGGGTGGACCGCCAATGCCAGGCCGGTCAGCATCGACCCGGCGCAGCACAAGAGCAGCGTGAAGCCCAGCATGTCGCCGTTCAGGCTGAAGTCGAACTCCAGCGGAAATCCGATGGGCGGAAGCATCCACAGCAGCGAACCGCCGAGCCATGCCGCCAGCGGCACGCCGCACAGACCGCCCAGAAAGGCCAGTAGCAGGCTTTCGGTGAGAAGCTGCCGCATGAGCCGCCATCGTCCCGCGCCCAACGCGATACGCACGCTCAGTTCTTTGCGCCGCGCACTGGCGCGCGCCAGCTGCAGATTGGCGACGTTCGCCCCCACAATCAGAAACAGCACCATGCAGACCGCCATCAGGATCCGCAACGGCGCCAGCAGGATGGTTTGCACACCGTAGTGCGCTGCCCAGACCGGCATCACGCGGGCGTCGAATCCCCTGTTGGTGCGCGGCGACTCTTCGGCCAGATGGCGCGCGCAGGCTTCGGCTTCGGCGTTCGCCTGCGAGACCGAAACGCCGCGGCGCAACCGTCCGGTGATCCACGTCTGCCGCGCGGAACGATCTTCGAGAAGCCAGTTGCCCTGCCCGTTGAGTTGCGGCGCCATGGTCATCGGAATCCAAAGGTCCATTAGCATGCCCGGCATGGTGCCGTGAAATTGCGGCGGCATAATGCCGATGACCGTGAGCTCATAGCGGTTCACGCGGATGGTTTTGCCGACCGCGGCCGGGTCGCCGTGCAACAGGCCGCGCCACAGCGCATCGCTGATCACGGTCACTGGAAACGCACTCGGCCGGTCGCCATATTCCGACGGCAAGAAGGAGCGGCCGCGCGCCGGCGTCACGCCCAGCACCGCGAAATAATTGCCGGAGACATACTCGCCGAACGCCCGCCGCGGGCTCGACACCGGTCCCACCGTGAAGGGATCGAACAGCGACGCCGCCAGTCCGGAAAACGATTGCAGGCGGTCGCGATAATCGCGGTAATCGCGATACGCCGTGGTGGAATACTCGCCGATGGGCGACACCGTCTCCAGCGACACCAGTTCCCCGCCGGCGCGCACGCCTGGGAAGGGGTGCACCAGCAACGTGTCGATCCAGCCGAAAACGGTCGCGTTCGCCGCTATGCCGAGCGCCAGCGTAAGCACGGCCACCGCCGTGAAGCCTGGACTGCCCCGAAGAACGCGGAGGGCATAGCGCAAGTCCTCGTAGAGGCTGCGCATAGTCAATCTCAGTATGCACCCGGAATGCCACGCGGGACGCTTCAACTTAGCTGCATGAAAGCACCGCCAACCCTTCCCCTTATCGGCGCCGTCCAATTTCGGTTTTTTGTGTCCGTTATTGGGAAGCGCGATATTGGTCGCGGCATTTCGGAGAGCAGAAATATACCGTCTGCCCGCCGAAGGTCTGCGCGATCGCCGTCTCGCTGGGGATGTACACACCGCAGACCGGGTCCTTATGGAGCACGCCGCCGGTGTGCAGGGGAGGCGGAGTAGCCGAATTGCCGGGGCGGGAGAGAGGACTGCGGAACCTGCTGAACACGCCCCGCAGGAGCGAGCGCAGAAACGGGAAGAATAACAGGGGAAGGAGGAACTCGCGGATGAAGACTGAGAACATGCTGTCGGGGCCGGATAGGATCCGGCCCCCGGATACTCAGCGTCTACTTCTTTTTCTTTTGGGGGGCGTTAGGATTCTTAAAGCTGGTCTGCACACTGCCGCCCAACTGGGTCAGGGTATCTTTCGCCGCCTGAGCATTCGGCCCGCTCGGCGCTAATTCCAAATACTTCTGGAACGACTCGATGGTTCCCGGAGGCGCCACGAACTTGCCGTCCTTATCCACGGTCGCCTGGCCCACCAGGCTGATGCCGTACCGATAATACGACTCGGCGTTCTTGGGATTGTCGGGGGCGGCGTCGATGGCGGCTTTGAAAGCCTTGGATGCCGGTTCCGCCTGGCCGATATTGGTCAGCAGCGCGCCCAGATTGTAGTAGCGTTGAAACGCGCTAGCCGGGTCCAGTTCGGCCGCTTTGCGCAATTCCGCTTCGGCTTCGGGATATTTCTTGGCTTTCGCCAGGGCCAGGCCGTAATTGTTGTGGGTGGCCGGATCGTCCGGTTTCAGTTCGATCGCTTTATTGTACGCGGCCAGACCTTTGCCGGCGTTCTCATCGAATTCCGGCCCCGTCTTGGTGCCCGCCAGGCCGATATAAGCATCGCCCAGGTTGGACCAGACAGCGGGTTGGGTAGCATCGAGCGTGCTGGCCTTTTCGAGCGCCGTCACGGCCGCCTGATACTGTGTCGCCTTGGCGTCGGGAGTGCTCTCTTTCGGCGCCGCCTGCAGAGCCGTAAGCCCCTCGTTGAACGAATCGTTCAAGGCCTTGTTTTTCTGCATTTTGGCCTTGTTTTCATTCATCGACTTTTCGAGCGCGGCCTTCTGTTCGGGCGTCAGTTCCTTTTTCAAATCGTCCGATACCTCGCCGGTTTCCATGGCCTGCTTGACCAACGCCTGCTTATTACTGTTGGCGGCGGCTGACTTGCGCATGTCGAAATCGGTCGGCGGATGGTCGCCCATGGTCGAGTGCACACCGTGCAGCACATCGGCTTCCTTGCCATCCACCATGAGGGTCATGTCGAACACACCACCCGCCGGCACACCGGTATGGATGTAGTGGCCGTGCTTGTCCGTCTTTACATTGGCATCCCACTTGATATCCGTCCGGTGGATCTTAACGATCGCCCCTTGAACGGGTTTGCCATCCAGGCCTAAAACGGTGCCTTCCATCGTAGTGACCTGTGCCAGGGCGCTGGCGGCGAAAATGACCAGTCCGGCAACAGTCATCGCCAAGCTACGCAGCTTCATAAAACCTCCAACTCGGGACTAGTTTGTATTAAAATCCAGTATACCGTATTCGTCGTTCTTTACGGCTCATCGAACAGGCCAATCTGATCGATCACGTCCGCTTTGGCCTTTCGTTTCTTCAGCGGGCTCCCCACCACACCCAGCACTTCCACGCCTAACAGTGCCTCGCGCGGAACGAACACCTTCTGCCGGTTGCCGTATGGGTCGGGCGGCACCACCACAAATCCGTGGGGTTCGATCTGTAACAGATTGTTCGGCAGGATTCCTTCCATGGTTTCGCCGTCGCGAAATCGCAAACGAACCCAAAGCCCGGCCATTTTGGGCCGCGTCTGGAAAGCCTGGCGCTCGTCGCTTTCCTGGGCGTCGAACTCGCGCACGAAACTAACGGTCCGGACCTCGTGGTACGGCAGTACCGCGACTACGCCCTCGGCGGAGAGCAGTTCCACCCCCTCCGGCTGCAGAAAAGCCGCCGGATTGAGATATCCGGCCAGCGTTTCCCGCTGAAAACGGCGGACAACCGCTTTTTTTGTGGTAGAGCTGGCCAAAAGTTCCTCTATTGCAACAACTATGTTTCAAACATTTAGCGGCTTATTGTATCATTGGCACGATGTCTGGAGCGCTCACTGCCGCGATGGCCCCCCTTCCGGGTCCGATGCTGGCGTTCCTCAATTTTTGCCGGCTGGAGAAAGGGCTCTCCGCCAATTCGCTCGATGCCTACGCCCTCGACCTGGCGAAATGGAGCGCGTTTCTGGGCAATGCTGCCGGGCCGCCCGACCCGGAACAGCTCCGTCATTATCTGGACCATTTATACCAGACGGGCCTCAGTCCGCGGTCCGTCGCCCGCCATATCACTACCCTGCGGGGGCTATACGGATTTCTCTTGCGGGAAGGCCAGATCGCCAGCGATCCAACCGAGCATCTGGGTACCCCGAAACAGTGGCAGAAGATCCCTAACTTCCTGAATTTAGAGGACATTGAAAAAATCATTCGGGCCATCGACATCACCCGCCCGAACGGCCTCCGCGACCGGGCGATGCTGGAATTGCTGTACGCCACGGGGCTGCGGGTGTCGGAGCTGTGCCGCCTGGGGCTGGGGGATTGCAACTTGGACCTGGCGGTGGTTCGCACCACCGGCAAGGGGAACAAACAGCGGCTGGTACCGGCTGGAAAGGCGGCCATCCGGGCGGTGGAGGAATATTTGGCGTCGGGCCGTCCCGCGCTGCTGAAGGGCCGCGCCAGCCGGTACTTGTTCGTTACCGTACGTGGAAGTTGTTTGACCCGGCAGGCCTATTGGAAACTGCTGGCGCTGTACGGAAAGAAGGCGGGGATTTTCCACGGGCTTACGCCGCACGTGCTGCGCCACAGTTTCGCCACCCATCTCTTGGAAGGGGGAGCGGACCTGCGCAGTGTCCAGGTGATGTTGGGCCATTCGGATATTTCGACCACGCAGATCTATACCCACGTGATGCGGTCGAGGCTCCGGCAGACGGTTGAGGAACACCATCCCAGGGCTTGAGCGGTCCCTACCGGGGCCGGCCGGTCCGAGGTGAAGATCGAGAGCGCATTCGATGAGCGATTACGTCTACATATTGGAGAGCCACCTGAGTCCGGACCAGAACCGGGTGGTGGAAGACGTTCAACAGGCTGCGTCGCAGTCCAACTTGAACCTCTTCCTGACCGGGGGCGCGATGCGCGATATGCTGGCCGGACTGCGGATACGCGACCTCGATTTTGTGGTCGAGGGGCCCGCGTTGAAGGTGGCGAAAGGCCTCGCCGAACGCACCGGCGCCCAAACCGTTTCCGTGGATGAGGTCCGCAAGAGCGTTGAGCTGGTGTTCGCGAGCGGCGTGACGGCGCAAATCGCCATGTCGCGGCAGGAAAAGTACGGGCGCGCGGGCACCAAGCCGCAAGTCTCGCAGGCCACGATTCAGGAGGACCTGCGCGGACGCGATTTCACCTGCAACGCCATCGCTCTCAGCCTCAATAAAGCGTCGCGCGGGCTGCTGCTGGATCCCATGAACGGGCTGGCCGACATCGAACGGCACGAACTGCGCGCCATCAGCCCCTACGGATTCTACGACGATCCTTCGCGCTTGCTGCGCCTCATTCGGTTCCGTGTGCGGCTGGAATTCACGGTGGAAGAGCGGACCCAGATGCAGGTGGCGAACGCGCGCGAAGCCGAAGTGGAAAAGCTGATTCCGCCGCGCGTCCTGGCGGAAGAACTGAAACGCATTAGCATGGAAGACAGCCCGTCGGAGATCCTGACGGCGCTGGAGGAAGCCGGCCTGCTGGTGCTGTTTTCGCCCGCCTTGGCCGGCCCGAAGCTGAACCTGGCGGGCATCCAGCGCTTCGAGAAGAACAGCCGCCTGCTGCCTGACGATATCGCCTCTCGCACGGCGCGCTTCGGACCGTTCCTGTTCGCTTTGACCGAGAAACTCTCCGTCAAAGAGAAGCAGGGGCTGGTGAAAGCCACGGAGATGACCAAGGCAGAACTGGAACCGTGGCAGAAGATTGAGGCGCGCGCCAAGAAGCTCGAGACCTCACTGCGCGCGGCGCGCGTGAAGAAGGCCTCGCAGGTGTATCGGATCATGAATACCGCGGCGCCCGACGAGATCCTGTTCCAGCTTTACCACTCCACGGTCAAGCCGGTGCAGGAGCGGATGCGCAACTACTACCAGAAATACTTGCCGCTGCTGCAGGAGATTCCGCCGGAGGAGTGGGCCAGTATCGAAGGGAAGCCGGGGACACCGAAATATAATAAGGCGCGCGATTCGTTTATCGCGGTGCGGCTGGATCGCAAGGTGAAAAAACCACCGGCACCGGAAACCGTGCCCCCCACTCCGGCGCCGCCCCCACCGCCTGCCAGCAGTTGGAGCACGCCGGAAACGGCGATCGCCCGGCGCGGACGGCAAGGGTAGCGGCTGGGTTCCGGCCGCCGCGTGCGTGGGCCGCCGCTGGCGGGCGGAATCGCCACGGCCGGCCTGATGAAGCGTCTGATGCGCCCGTCCGCGCGGCGGGCTCTTGAGCTTCGATGCTGCTAAGGCCCTACCCAAGAATAGCTATGCAGAAGAGCCCGTGGCGAGACTCGTCTCGGCGTTTTTTCCTCGGGCTAGAGCTAGAAAGGCGTGGGCGTTAGTGCCGCCGCGATAGAACAGGAGGGTCTGCGCCACGTTGCTTCGGGCATCTGGTAATGACTATTATCCCGACTGGGGCGAGTTCCACTCGCCGTGACAAGCTAAGCTAAAGCGTGTCCTGCCGGAAACACGGCGACAGGGAGGGCTGGCGCGGCAATGACGAGGGTTCGCGCCACACACTTCCGATGCCTGCCCCTCTGCCGCTTGGATAATAGTTAAGTTTTCGGACGCAGACCGCTAGCATAGCTTCGCTGTAACGGCGCGGTGCGATAGGCGCTGGTGCGTTCGGCGGCGCCCGGTCGGCCGTTGTTCCAGGCACGCGGGCGCCGCGTTCAGAACTGCCGGGCACGCGCAGAGTTCGCGTTCGCAAAGGTGGTGGACTGCGAAGCCGAGCAATTCAATCCCAGTGAGGCGTTCAATACGATCTGGAGGTCAACGACATTGACGGCGCCGTCGTTATTGAGGTCGTTGAGCGGGCGCGCGGCGCCGAGCGCTTCATTGATCATGGTCTGGGCGTCGGCGACATCGGGGGTTCCGTCGGGGTTTACATCGCATGCGTTAGGTGCGTAATCGTTCAACAGGGTGGATAGCGCAAAGCCCCCCGGCCCGGCCCCCAGTGCTACCACGTCCGGTTTGCCATCGCCGTTCAGATCGGCGCTGGCGAGCAGAGAGTCATCCTGGGTGGTGACCACGGGAGGCGCCAGCGCGAAAGTGCCATCGCCGTGACCGGCTAAGAAAGCGGTACAGCAGAACTGTTGGGCGATGAGGATATCGGCCTTACCGTTGCCGAGGAAGTCCTGGACCAGCATGTAGGTGACTGGCGCATTTAGGTTGTTGTCAATCACGATGGCCGGCTGAAAGGTCCCATTGCCGTTGCCTTTCATCCAACTGATGGCATTCTCGCCGGCGCTGCCTCCGGAGACCACCAGGTCGGGGATATTGTCGCCATCCACGTCCGCGACCCCAAAAGCGTAGAGGTCGCTGGGGTACACGTTCACGGGAGCAGAAAACTTCCCTCCGCCCTGATTCAGAGCTACGAACACACCGCTGTTGACGCCATTATTTCCACTGTCGGAGAAGACCAGGTCGAGCAGGTGATCGCCGTTCAGGTCTACGGCCACTGGATAAAGAGGGAAGATGCCTCCCGGCGTGGTGACGGGAGATTGGAAGGTTCCATTGCCGTTGCCCTTGAGGAAGGCCAGGGTTCCCGGCGCAGTGGCGCTCTGGTCGGTTGCGCCTACGACAACCAGATCCTGTTTGCCGTCGCCATCGAAATCGGCGGCCACGATTCCCCTGGGGTACGGGACGCCGGAAGCGACGCTGAAGGGTGGTCCAAAGCCGCTGGAGGTGGCTTGCAGAATCGAGACACCGCCGGATCCAGCGCCGGAATCGATGATAGCGGCGTCGGGCATTTTATCCCCGTTAAAATCGGCGCCGGCCATGAATCCCGCCTGTCCGCGGATGGCGACGCTGACGGGCGATTGCAGACCGCCTTTGCCATCGCCTTGATAATATTCCACGGCGCCGGAAGGCCCAGGCGTCAGGACGCCTGGTGTGCCAGCTCCGAACTGACTGACGGCCATTGTATAGGAGCCGTTGCCGGTGTCAAAATCCCCCAGAGAAGGCAGGTAAGTGAGGGAGCCCTGGAAAGTACCGTCGCCGTTACCGGTCATCAGAACGGTGGTACCGCCGTCCGGCCCAAAAGCGCGCGCGTCGCCGGTGGCGTTCAGTAGATCGAGGTTGCCATCGCCATCGAAATCGGTGAGGATCAACGACTCCGGTTGCATGGGGAGCGCGTAGACGGGGCCGGCTTGAAACGTGCCATCGCCATTCCCTAAAAGCACTCCTGCGACGGCACTTAAAGCGTCGGAATAGACGAGGTCCATTTTGCCATCGCCGTCGACGTCGCCGGCGGTGAACATGGAGAGGTCATAGGTGCTGGCGGCGGGGGGGAGTGGTTTGCCGTGGCGGAAGGTTCCGTCGCCGTTGCCGAGGAGGATGCCGATGCTGCCGCCGACGGCGAGATCGGGGATGCCGTCGCCGTCGAAATCGGCGGCGGCGATCGCGTTCGCGCCAGTCGGGCCGTATGTGGCGGCAAGCGTAAACGCGCCGTGCCCGTTACCAAGCCAAACCTCCGCGTCCGCGGTCACAATATCGAGATTGCCGTCGTGATTCACGTCGAGCACGGTGAAATGGCCCAGATAGCTGCCGTAGGTCACGGGGTTGGCGAAGGTGCCGTTGCCGTTGTTGAGCAGAATGGCGATGCCGCCGATACTGGTGTTGTTGTTCAAATAGGTCGCCGCCAGATCGGGTTTGCCATCGCCGTTGAAGTCCGCGAAGGCGACGCCGAGGATTCCGTCGCCGACCAGAAAGGTCTGCACGGTGTCTCCGGAAAGGGTGCTGTTCACAGTGTAGATCTGGAGACTGTTTTCCCCAGCCTCGGCGAATCCGAGGGTGCCGTTGCCGGTGACGTCGGCCATGCTCCAGGCCGGAGAAGACTGCAAAGCGACCCCTGGTGGTCCGGCTGGAGAGGTGGCGAGATTGTGAAGCCCAATGGACAGGAGTTGATTGACAGCGCTGGCGGGGGTGAGCGAGAAGGGCGACAAATGGAGGGCCGCGGTCAGGTAGGTGTTGTCGTTGGCGGATTCGAGTTTGCTGGCGGGCCGCCTGAGTCCTCCCTGCTGGCCGATGCCGTCCGGATTTTCCGGAATGGCCTGCGGACCGGCAGAGACGCGAAATATCGTGGGCGTGATGTGGAGAGCGAGGTAATACATATCTGGCAGTTCATCCTCGTCGCCTTCAAAAAGGTGCGGCCCGAAAAACTTGCCTCCATTGCTCGTTCCTTGGCCTACAACCGTCGTCTTTGCGTTGAGTCCGAAGAAAGGGGACTTCCCGCGCTTGGGTTTCAAACCCTTATAACCGTCGGTCTGCGCGGAGGCACGCACCGGACAGAACAGCAAAACGAACAATGCAGCTAACGACACCGCCCACTTGCGATTTCTCATTCCCCACCCCTCTGAATCGTCCCCGCGTGCAGACCCGCGCCTCAGCCGCACGACCCGGCCGCCCGCGCGCCTTCGCCAGCCAAGCGTGTCTCCTCCGGTTCGAGTATGCTAGTGCTCAGTAATCATAGATGCTGGGGCCTGTTGCATGGGCGTTATGGGCGGGATTCCTAACCGTTAGGATCGGCGCCTAACGTCAGCCGGGAGCCCGGGGGAATAGATTGGCGCCATGAACAGGACGCATCCGGAAGCAGCCGAAGTGCTGGAAGCGCGCGCTCGTCTGGTCAGTTCCCCCGTGTTCGTGCGCAGCCGCAGGCTGATCCGGCTTTTGGAATTCACCATCGATGCGGCGTTGAGCGGCCGGACCGAGGAGATCAAAGAATACACCATCGGGTTGGAGGTCTACGGGCGGGGTCCCGACTTCGACCCTCGCGCGGACTCAATTGTTCGCGTGGAGGCCAGCCGGCTCCGCCAGAAATTGGCCGAACATTACCGCAATGCCGGCCAGTCCGACCCCATCCGCATCGATTACCCTAAAGGCGCCTACATCCCGGAATTTCGCTTTTCCACTCCACTAGCGCCGCCCGAGCCGCTGCCCGCCGCTCCGCGGGCGCCGGCGGCCCAGCCGAACTCACCGGCCCGGCCGCCAAACTCATCGCCCGCCCCTGGAAAGACCAGCATCAAGACCCGGGCTCTGGTGGCAGCTTGCACCTGTGCCGCCGTAGCCCTGTTCGTAGTGCGCGGAGAACCGACCCGTGGCTTGTCTGGCGCGCTGCCTCCCGTTCGTCCCGGAGTCGCGGTGCTCAGCCCGGTCAACCTGGCCGGGGAATCCGCCGACAGCTGGCTATCGGCCGCGATCCGGGAATTAGTGGCGAGCGAGCTTTCCGCCGGCGGCAAACTCAGGCTGCCCCCTGGCGAACTGGTGGCACGCTCCGAGCGGATGTTGTCGCCGCCTCCCTCGGCGGGCCTCGCGCCCGACACGTTTACGGACATCGCGCGGACACTAGGAGTCGATACGGTCCTCACCGGCAGCTACCTCGTAGTGGGGGATCCGGGGAACCGGCAGCTCCACGTCGACGTGCAGATTCAGCGCCGGGATTCGCCATCCGGACAGACAGTCTCGGAAACCGGAACACCCGGCCGTCTTCTGGAACTTGCCCGGCGGCTCGGCTTCCGTCTGCGGGAGCGGCTTGGGGTGCCGGAAGCCTCCGAGTCGCACACCGAAAGCAGTCCGGCCTCCCCACCGGCTGAGGCGGCTTACTATCGCGCCTTGCAGCGATTCCGCGCCTACGATCCTTTGGGGGCGCTCCGGGACCTCGACGAAACTCTCGCGCAGGACCCTGCCGAACCCCTGTCTTTCCTGCTGCGCGCGGAGTGCCTGGAATTATTGGGCCGCGACCCGGAAGCAAGCCACGCCATCGAACAGGCATTCGAGCTGCGCCGGCCGCTCGCCCGCGAGCAGCAATTGACGATCGAAGCCGAGCGCGACCGGTTGCAGCACACTCCGGGCCGCGAAGCCGAGGTGTTCCGCGCGTTGGTCACTTTCTATCCCGATGACATCGAGTACCGCTTCCAGTTGGTGAGAGCGCTCAACGAAGCCGGCCGGTACCCGGAATCGATGACTGAGATTGCGGACATGCGCGCCCTGCCGGCTCCGTTGAATCAGGATCCGCGGATCGATTGGGCGGACTTGAAGACGGCACACATGCAGACCGACTTTCCGAGACGGCTGGCTTCCGCCCAGAAGCTCGAACAGAAGGCCCGCCTGCTACACGCCGATTGGCTGTTGGCCGATGCTTTGATTCGCGAGGTGAGCCCGTTAGCCCGCGCCAATCGGTTGCCGGAGGCGAAGGCCGCGCTCCAGGCCGCCCGTGAAATCGATCGGCGTCTGGGCGACCGCGAGGGGGTCGCTTACACCTATCGGAATGAGGGCAACCTGCTGGTGGCCGCCGGCGATGCTCCCAAGGCATTGGAGGCCTTCAACCGGGACCTTGCTATCGGGACAGAAGCCGGCAACCTGGAGGAGATGAGCAACGCATGGAACGCTGTGGGTGTGGTGCGCCGCATCCTGGGGGACCTGCCCGGCGCCCGTGAGGCGCTGGAACAATCTCTACGCATCGCCACCCAGCGGCAAAGCCCGATGGCCATCAAGATGGCGAACCTGAACCTGGCCGACGTGCAGTTGACGCTCGGCGACCTGGCCGGCGCGCGCCGCCAGTTCACGTCCGCGCTGGAAACCTCGCGGCAGCTTGGCGAGGCGGAGGGCGAGGCCAAATCGCTTTTGGGTTTGGGCTACGTCCAACTCTTCAGCGGAGAGTTCGCGCAGGCGCTGTCGCAATTTGAGGGCGCCGCCGCGGTGGCGCACCACATGCCGGACGCGCAGTTGATCGGCGAATCCGCTATAGCGGTGGCCAACGTGCACCTGGCGACTCACCGTCTCGACCTGGCCCGGCCGGCGGTGCTGGATGCCCGGCGTCTGGCCGAGACTTCCGGCGATGTCTACAACCGCATCGAATCCCATTTCTCCGCGGCGCGCCTGGCCATCGCCGAAAATCGCTTCGCGGCCGCCAGCGCCGAATTGCGCGCCGCCAAGCCGCTGGTAGATCAGAATCGGGCCGTCGATCTGTGCCTCCGGTGGGCGACCCTGTTGACGGAGAACGCGCTCGCGCAGCACCAGCCGCCGGGCGGTGAACTGGAACAGTTGCGCAGAATCCCTGCCGGCTCGGCCAAGGCATCGGCGCTCACGGCCCAGGTCGTTCTGGCTCGTGCTACCCACCATGATGCCGATGGGCCGCTGGCGGAAGCCCATCGACTGAGCCTCGTTCTGATCGAGGCGGACTCTCGGGCAGCGGCGGTTCGTTAACAGCGGACGGTGGGCTCCGGCGCGTCGTTCGCGAATCTTGGGAAACACGCAACTGCGCAACGCCGGCGCTTAGCTTGAAACCGGCGATGTGACGGTAGTGCGCGGCTCGCACTCGCGCGATTTCATACAGGCAATGCGAAGGCCGCGATGGGCGCTTCCCTTCGCCTCGTTCGCTCTGTTCCGTGCCTCGGCCGTTGCTACGCAGGCACCGAAAAAGAAAGGCGCTGTGGACAGAACTCCACTACTTAGCGGTACTTACTGAAGGCCAGGCCATTGCCGCCGCTGGCAAGGAGCATGGTGGGCGGAGTTGCCGAAGTCTTCTTACCGCGTTCTGCCGACAACATCCCGGAGGTGCGGAATTCGTGTTGCGCCATGGCGACGGCGATGCGATTGCCTTCGGTCCGCACAATCCGGCCGGAGACAATCAGTTGCATCGGGGCCTCATTGCGCAGCAGTACCGGCCAGGAGATGGCCAGTTCGACGTTCAGCCCCACGGGCAGTTGACGGCCGGGATCGAAGAGGATGCCGCCGCTCGACAGATCGACGGTCTGGCCGACTCCGGAATCGAGCACGCGCCGGCGGCGGATCAATTTCCAGCGCAACTCGAGGTGGATCCGATAGCGGCGATCCTGCCGTCGATCGCCGTTAATCGCATCCGTTGTTTCCGCTTGTTCCGACCATTCCATATGTGATCCGTTCCTCGTGGTGTTGTGTGCCGAACGAGTCCATTATGCGGACCGGCAGAGCGTAGCAACAGTCATAGCAGTACCTGGAGGGTACTCGCAGTTCTAAGTCACTTTCGATAACGTTGCCTGCGAGCCAACCGGCAACAAACCTTCTGGTACCGTTCCACGGGCCGAAAAAGGAAGCGCCCCTGCTATTCTCTATAGAGGTACAGGAGTCTCTAAAAACGTGATCCGACTTCGCTTCAGTACGCTTCTCTGTCTGGGAGCGATGCTAGTTTCCGCGCAGGAGCTTCGGGACTATGAAAGAAAGGTCACGGAGTTCACACTCTCCAACGGCCTGCATTTCATTCTCCTGGAGCGGCACCAGGTCCCCGTCGTCTCGTTCCACACCTATGTGAACGCGGGCGCGGTAGAGGACCCTTCCGGAAAGACCGGCCTGGCCAGCCTGATCGCGCGCCTGGCGTTCGACGGTACGGAATCCATCGGCACCAGGAACTGGCCGGCCGAGAAGAAAGCGCTGGAGGACGTGGAGACGGCGTTCGACCACTGGGACGACGAGCGCAGTAAGGGTTCGGCCACACCGGGCGAGTTTGCGGTGGTGCAGGCCGCCGAAGCGGCCGCGTTGAGCGCGGCGTTTCAGCAGCAGAATCCCGATGAGTACCTGCGCGCCATTCAGGAGAACGGCGGAGTGGCAATCGATTCTCGCGCTACTTCAGACTCCATCGAAGTCTCCTACAGCCTGCCCTCCAACCGCATGGAGTTGTGGTTCATGCTGGAATCGCAGCACATGCTGCACCCGGTACTTCGCGATTTCTACCGCGAACGGCAGAAGTTGTTGCGCGACAGCGCGGCTTCCTTCGACCCCAAGTCGCCGGCGAGGGTGCGGCAGGCGCTACTCTCCACCGCCTTCGAACAATTGAGCTACCGCAATCCCGTGCTGGGCTGGCCCAACGATGTGAGCGATCTGCGCACGGCTGACGCCAAAGCATATCTCGACCGGTATTGCGTTCCGGCGAACACCGTAATCGCCATTGTGGGAGACGTCGACCCTTCCGGCGCACGCGCTTTCGCAGACAAGTATTTCGGACCGGTTCCGGCGCGGCCCAGGCCCCTCTTGCCCCAGGGGCAGGAAGTGCCGCAGAACGGCCCGAAGGCCGTCACGTTGTGGGGCACAGCGGAGCCGCGCTTACTGATCGGCTACAAGCGCCCGCCGGAAAACGATCGGGACGATGCCGCATTGGACGCCGTGGCGACGATTCTGGGAGACCGGCAGACCGGCTGGCTCCAGAAAGAGCTGATAGAAGACCAGCAGATCGCCCGCAACGTGGAAGCGATTTCTGATTATCCCGCCGGCCGTTTCATCAACCTGTTCGTGCTGACGGCAACTCCGGCCAGAGATCACACAGTGGAAGAGAGTCGCAAAGCAATCGAGGAAGCGGTAGTGCGGCTGCAATCGCGGCCGGTGGATGCGGAAACGCTGGCGCGAACTCGAAACGTTCTGCGCGGCCGGTTTCTGCGCCTGCTGGGCAGTAACCAGGAATTAGCGTCGATGCTCCCATCGTTCTACGCCAACTATGGCGACTGGCGGAAACTTTTTGCCCTCGGTGGCGCTTACGAGCGCCTCACCGCGGAGGACATCCAGCGCGTGGCCTCGACCTATCTGATCCCCGCCGGCGAAACCGTGGCGACCTTCACGAGCATGCCGGCGCCCGCTAACGCATCGAATTCGGGGGGACAGCAGTGATGCGTGCCATCGCCCTGCTGGCGGCCGCAGCCGCCGCCTTCGCGCAAACTCCGCCGCCGGCGAAATCCGCCCCGCCGCGCCGCCCCGCTGTCGTGGCGCCCGCCCTGCCGGACTATAGCGAACTCAGATTCCCCGACCTCAAACCGATTGCATCGCCGGCAATGGAGACAGTCGCTCTACCTAACGGGATGCGCTTGCTCCTGCTGGAGAATCATGAACTGCCGCTGATCGACGGTACCGTGCTGGTGGGTACGGGGAGCGCGCTCGATCCGCCGGAAAAACTCGGCACGGCGGACGCCATGCTGGAAGTGATGATGCAAGGCGGCACGGTCGCCCGGCCGGGAGAACAACTGTCGCGCCGGTTTCAGAATCTGGGCGCCGAAGTATCGGGCCAGTTGGGGGAGACGCTGCTCTCGATATCCTTCTCGGGCCTGAAAGACAATGCCGACGAACTGCTCGAGACGCTCAAGGATGGCCTTCTCACTCCGGAATTCGCGCAGGACCGGCTCGAACTGGTCAAGACGCGTTTGCGCAACGGCATCGCCCATCGCAATGACGATGGCGCAGCGATTGCGCAGCGCGAACTGGTTACCGCCATCTTCGGCAAGCGCTCTCCTTACGGCGCCCAAATGGAATATGCCAATGTCGACCGCATCAACCGCGGCGACCTGGTGGCTTTTCACGATCGTTATTTCTTTCCGCAGAACGTCACGCTGGCGCTCGACGGCGATTTCGACCCGGCCAGAATGAAGGAGAAGGTGCTGGCTCTTTTCGGCGATTGGAAGTCTACACAGACCGCATCGCCCACGTTCCCGAGCGCTGCCGACGCCGGCTCGCCGGGCCGGTACCTTGCCGTCAAGAAGGACTTGGCCGTCGCGTTTTTCGACGCCGGAGAAGTGTCCACCCAGCAACTCGATAAGGACAACCCGGCGCTCGATATCCTGGCCGGAATTCTGGGCGGCGGTCCGCATGGCAGGCTCACGCAGTTATTCCGCGGCAATGTCGACTCTGTCGAGGTCTCCTCCGATCCCGGCTTCGGCCACGCGGGTCTGTTTCGCGTGAGCGGCACTGTGATCAACCCATTCCTCACGCCCAAAGTGTTGCGCTCCCTCTACGATGAATTGAACCGCGTCCGCGTGGAGCAGGTGTCGGAAGAGGAGCTCAAGACCGCTAAAGCGACGGCGCTCAACCGTCTGGTCTTCGCGTACGACAACCAGCTTTCCCTGATGCCGCGGCTGGCGGAATACCGGTATTTCAACTTCCCGGCAGACTATTCGCAGCAGTACCAGCAGGCGTTGGCCGCGGTGACGCGCGCCGATGTGTTGCGGGTGGCGCGCGAACACCTGGACCCCTCGAAGATGACCACCATCGTGGTGGGCAATCCCACGGCGTTCGAGGTGCCCCTGGAGACGCTGGGCGGCGCCGTCTCTACCATCGATTTGACCATCGCGCCGCCCAAAGAAGAGACCGGCGCGGGCGATGCGGCAAGCAGGAGCCGCGGACGGGCGCTGCTGCTGCGCGCGCAGCAGGCCATGGGCGGCAGCGACAAGTTGGCGGCCGTTACCGATTACACGCAGGACCTCTCCTACCGGTTCGCTGCCGGCTCGGGCGGCGCGCAGGCCAAGATGACGGAGCGCTGGATCTCCCCCACCTATTTAAGACAGGACACGACCCAGGCCACCGGCGGAAAGATCTCGGTCTACTGCGACGGTAAGATCGGCTGGGTGGCGACCGACCAGAATTCCGACGCACTTACCGGCGTGCAGTTGCAGCAGGTGCAGAGCGATATATTCCGCACGCTGTTTACGCTCATTCTGAGCGACCGCACACCCTCGCGCAAGCTCAACGCCCTGGACGACCGCACGGTCGAGATCGGCGACACCGACGGACACGTCGCCAAACTGGTGTTCGACCCGGCGACCGGCCTGCTGAAAGACGTGCTCTACAGCGTGAGCACTGCGAGCGGTCCGGTTTCCGTACTGCAGAGTTATTCCGATTACCGCAGCGTCGCTGGAATACAGATTCCGTTTCAAGCAACAATAGATCTATCGGGTAAGAGATTCCAGGATTTGACGGTGAACAGTATGCGGATGAACACCGGCCTGAAAGTTGCAGATTTGGAAAAGCGGCCATGACTCGGCGAACACTCACCAGTGGATTAGTTCTAGGCGCGGGCATGGCGCTCGCGCAGACCACGGAGTCGCATGAGGCTCGCGGTAAGCGCGTGATTCAGGAAGCGCTGAAGGCATTGGGCGGCGATGCCTTCCTCCACATGAACAACCGCGTGGAGACGGGGCGTGCGTACGCTTTCTATCGCGAGCAGCTTTCGGGGCTCGACCGCGCCGCCATCTACACGCGTTATCTGCCGCCCGTGCCGGGAAAGCTGGAGATGCTGGAGCGCGAGAATTTCGGTCCTAAACAGGATAGCGGCTTTCTCTTCCTGACTAACGGCGCGTGGGAGATCAACTACCACGGGGCGCGCCCGATGGACGACGAGAAGTACGCCGCCTATCGTTACAGCGGAGTGCGCAATATTCTTTACATCCTGCGGCAGCGGCTGAACGAGCCCGAAATCGCGTTCTACTCGCAGGGTTCCGACATGTTCGAAAACCGTCCCGTGGAGATTGTCGATATCACCGACGCGGAGATCAGCACCGTGACGATTTATTTCGACGCGCGCAGCAAATTGCCGGTGCGCCAGTCTTTCCGCAAACGCAACGAACAATTCCACGACTTCGATACCGAAGTGACGATCCTCGGCGGGTATCGCGAGATCGACGGCATCATGTGGCCCTGTAATGTGCGGCGGGAACGCAACGGCGAGCGTACCTATGAGCTGTTTGCGGACCAGGTGCAGTTCAATCAGGATTTGAGCGACAGCCTTTTCACGATCGAGGGCGATGTCAAAGTGCCCGGTAAAGCGTCAGGCAAGAAGAAGTGATCAGGTTTTCTTGCGGGTGGTGGGCTTCGGCTTGAGCGTTTGGACGTAACGGTAACTCGCCTCGAAATATTCCCCAAGTTTGGACGTGTTTTTCAAAAGAGAATCCGGCACCGTCACGTATTCCTTCTGCACGATTCCATAAGCATGAAATAATTCGGTCTTGAACTTTTCGATAAACTTTTGGCGCTCCGCTTCCGGCAGCCGCAACGCCATTGAGCCGGATGGGTGTAGATAAGAGAACATGTGCCCGTCTAGTGAGGTGTACGGGTTCTTTGCTTGGCAGGCATCGTGAGTAGCTCCAGCTTGGTGAAGGATTGCTAAGGAACCCGATATCAGGTTGACATAATTGTGCAGGACAAAGCGCCCGCGACGAAGAGGTTTGCGAGAACTCCGAAGCGGGGTCTATTACTCATACCGCATAGCGGTCAGCGGATCGATACGGGCGGCCCGACGCGCCGGCAGATAGCTTGCAGCGAGCGCGACGGCGGCCAACAGGATCGCGGCGCCGGCCTGCGTCGCAAAGTCCGCGGGACCGACGCCGTAGAGCAGATGCCTCACCGCCCTGGCGACCAATATCGACGCCGGAATGCCGGCGGCGAGGCCGACCCCGACGATCGACACCGTTTGGCGGAGGATACTGCGGGCGACTCGCGCCGGTTGCGCTCCCAGTGCGAGGCGAATGCCGATTTCCGAGGTGCGACGGGCTACCGAGTAAGTCATTACGCCATACAATCCGACTGCTGAAAGCACCAACGCCAACACCCCGAACGCAGCGGCAAGCCAGGACAGCAGCCGTTCCGCGAGAAGGCTCTGATCGACCTGCTGCGCCAACGTATGCGAGCTCCCGATCAGGACGCTGGGGCTGCCATTGCGAACACTCCGCTCTACGGCGCCGATCAGCGATTGCGGATCGACAGCGGTGCGGACAGCGAGCGTCATATGAAAATTGCGGTCATAAGGTTGGCGCAGTGGGATAAATACGACCCGGCCCGCATTCTGCCGGATGTCGGTTTGCCTGACATCTCGAACCACGCCCACGATGCGGGATGATCGGGAATTGATGTTCACTACGGTTCCCAGCGGATCCCGGTCCGCGAAGTAGTGCCGCGCGGCACTCTCGTTCAGTATGGCTACTGCCGGCACCCCTGCGCTGTCCTCTTCGGTGAAAGCGCGGCCACGCAACAGCGGTGTTCCGAGACTGGCGAAGTAGTCCTCGCTAACGGTGTTCAACGAAACGAAGCCGTCCTCATCCGAGTGGGGAGTAAAGCTGGGCGCCGAGAGACCGACGCGACGGCCGCTGCCGTCCAGGGGCGTCATGGCCGCCAGGCTTGCCCATTGCACTCCCGGCAGGCGCCGAACGGTGGTCAGCAGACGATCCCAGGCCGCAATGCGCGGTACCTGCTGGGTGTAGGAAGATTCGATCAATTCGACGGATACCAGCGCCACGTGATCCGCGCGGAAGCCCGGATCCACGGAATAAAGGTTACGAAGAGTGCGGAGGAACAAGGAGGCGCCCACCAAGAGCACGACCGAGAGCGCAATCTGGAAGGCAACCAATAACCGGCCCATGGCCGCGTGTTCCCGCGAAGCGCTTGCCCTTGCGCCACCGTTCATGGCGGCGTGCGGGTCAGTTCGGATGGCACGGAGAACCGGCGCCGCGCCGGATAGAAAAGTCGCCAGCAGCGACACCAGCGTGGTGAAAGTCAAAATCCGCCAGTCCCAGTGCATCGCAAGCCGGATGGGGTGCAAACCGCCGGCGAGGAACGCCAACAAACCTCTGGTGGCGAACCAGGCCAATAGCGCTCCCACGGCGGCGCCCGTAAGGAATAACGTCGCGGTCTCGACAAAGAGCTGGCGCGCCAGCCGCCCGCGTCCGGCGCCGATGGCGACACGCACCGCGAACTCACGCTCCCGCCTGGCGGCGCGCGCCAACAGGAGGTTCGTAATGTTGGCGCAGGCGATGAGGAGCACCATTCCCACTACGGCCATCAAGGCCTTCAAGGGAGCGGAGAAGCGTTCTCGCAGTTCGCCCAGACCGCGCGCGGCGGGGGCCAGTTCCATATGGTTGAAATTGTCGCGCCGGTTCTCAGCGGAGGTTGGGTGCTCTCTCATGTACGACTGAAAGAGGGCATCCGCCTGGGCGCGCGCCTGATTCGGTGTGACCCCTGGCTTGAGCCTCGCGATACTTTCGAACCACGGCGATCCGGTATCCCTCACCATGGCGGGCAGCGTAGTGGTGGGCACCATCAGGTCGTCGGGGCGCCCGGGGAGTAGCCCGTAGAATCCCGCCGGTGTGACTCCGACGATGGTGAACGTGCGGTCCACAGTCTTCTTGTCGTCCCCGACGGCCATGACGAAGGTCTTCCCGACCGCGTCCGGATTGCCGCCGAACCGGCGCTGCCAATACGCGTAGCCGATGACGCCGGCAGGCGGATCCAGTTGTTCGTCGGAAGGCGTCAGAAGCCGCCCGGCAACGGGATTCAAGCCGAGCACGCGGAAGTAATCGCCGGAGATGCGCCTGCCGGAGACCCGCTCCGCCCTACCGTCGATCCTTACACTCAAATCCGAGCCCCCAAAGGCGGCGACTCCGGAAAAGGAGCTTGCCTCCGCCCGAAAGGTTTCAAAGCAAGGATAGGGCGGCGATATGCCCGTCCCCTTGGCGCCGGCGTAGCGCAGAAAATAAAGGCTGGGCGGATCGGCCACCGGCAGCGATTGCAGCAACACCGTATCCATCAGGCTGAAGATCGCGGTGTTGGCGCCCATGCCGAGAGCAAGCGTCAGCACCGCCGCGATCGCAAATCCAGCCCCCTGGCGCATGCTGCGCAGGCTGTAACGAAGGTCCTGAGCCAGATGATCGAGCCATAACCAACGGCCTTTCTCATAGAACCGTTCAACGGCGGCGGTCGCGTTGCCGAAGGTTTTCCGGGCAGCGGAGCGCGCCTCGGCCTCCGTCAGTCCTTCGGCCCGCAAGTCGTCGGCCTCGAGTTGCAGATGCGCATGGACCTCGCTGGCAAAATCGTCGGGGGACCGCTTTCTCCGCCGGAACATGCGGTTACGCCTCCCGATCTTCCGGGCCCAGAATCAGTCCCATGGCCCGCGCCAGCCGCCGCCACTGGACGGTCTTGGCCGTAAGTTTGGCGCGGCCTTTCGACGTTAGCGAATAGAAGCGCGCCTTGCGGTTGTTCTCCGATATGCCCCATTTAGCGCCGACCCAGCCCTTCTCTTCCAGACGCTGGAGCGCGAGGTAGAGCGACCCGTGATCTACCAGGAAGACTTCTTCGGAATTCTGTTGAATCGCTCGCGCAATGGCCTGGCCGTGGCGAGAGCCGAAGACCAGCGTCCTCAGGATTAGCAGGTCGAGCGTGCCTTGCAGCAGGGCGATGCGATCGTCGTCGGACCTTTGGGTCGGCATCCGACTTGAGTATGACCATGCACGGGTCGGATGTCAACCCGAGTCTTGATTACTGCACCGGACGGGCGCCCGCAATCAGGATATCGACGAGTCTCCGCGCGCTCTGCTGCCAGTCCGGACTGGTGGAGACGCTGGCGACGCCGATCAGCGCCCGCAGCAGGTCGATGGGATCGAGGTCGGGGCGGATGTCGCCCGTCTTGATCGCACGTTTCACCAGGGCGCGAATCGCGTCCCAGACGCGGGCATAGGAATCCTCGAACACCTTCTTGGGATCCCCCAACAGCGCGTTGAGCGCGGGGGCGATGAGATGCTTGGCAGCGATGTTATCGACAAACAACAATAGCCAGGCGCGCAAGGCATCGACCGGAGGCAATTCTGCCGCGAACTTCTGTTCCGCCGCCGCCAGCTTCTCCATCCCCGACCGGTAGACCGCCTCGAGCAGTTTTTCGCGGGTAGGAAAGTGGCGATAGAGAGTTCCCGGTCCGACACCCGCCTCCCGGGCGATGTCATCGAGACTGGTGTGGGCGCCGGAGCGCGAGAATGCCGGCCGTGCCACTTCCAGTATGCGTTCGCGATTCCGCTGCGCGTCACTGCGCGGCTTGCGAACGGCGGGTGGTTTACGTTTTGCGGGCATGCCCCAAATAATTTGCAACCGGAGACAGTCTCCGTTAATCTACAGATACGGAGATTAACTCCGTTTTAGCAGGCGCGCCGGCTGCCGTCAACACGGATTCGCCGGCCAGTGGAGGAAGGAGAAAAGAATGCGTGTTTTTGTCACCGGAGCCACTGGCTTCATCGGTTCGGCGGTTGTCCGGGAACTCATCGGCGCCGGTCATCAGGTGCTTGGAATGACGCGTAGCGAGGAAGGCGCCGGGAAACTGAAGGCGGCCGGCGCCCGGGTGCATCGCGGCACTCTCGAAGATCCCGAAAGCTTGCGCCAAGGAGCGGCGGAAGCGGACGGCGTAATCCACCTCGCCTTCGATCACGATTTTTCAAACTTCGTGGCGAATTGCGAGAAGGACACGCGCGCAATTGAGGCTCTGGGCGCCGCTCTCGCCGGGTCGAATCGCCCCATCGTCATTACTTCCGGCACGGGAATGGGAAGCGCCCTGCCGGGGCAGACCGCAACCGAGGACGTCTTCCATCTTGACAATCCCCATCCGCGCTCCGCATCGGAACGGGCCGGCGCTGCCCTGTCCGCAGCGGGCGGCAATGTATCGGTAGTGCGTCTCCCTCAGGTCCACGATCCGCGTAAGCAAGGTCTGATCACGCCCTTGATCGAACTGACCCGCACGCAGGGAGTCAGCGCATATGTGGGCGACGGTTCCAACCGATGGCCGGCGGCGCACGTCCTCGATGTGGCGCGTCTCTACAGGCTGGTGCTGGAGAAGCAGGTGCCGGGGAGCCGGTACCATGCGGTCGCCGAAGAAGGCGTGCCGGTGCGGGCGATTGCGGAGGTAGTGGGGCGAGGCCGCAATCTCCCGGTAGTGTCCATTTCCGCGGATGAGGCCCCTGCTCACTTCGGTTGGCTGGCGATGTTCGCCGGGATGGACATGCCGGCCTCCAGCGCGCAAACTCAGGAAAGGCTGCACTGGCGTCCCACCGGTCCCGGGCTCATTTCCGATCTCGAACAAATGCAGTGGGTCAACGCCTGAACGTGGCAGAAAAGGAGAACGCGATGACAGAACGAACGAATCTGGGCGGCCGCTTTACCTTTCCGGGCACGTCGCTGACCGTGAACCGCATGGGGTACGGAGCCATGCAGCTTGCGGGACAGGATGGCGAGAAGCGGGTCTGGGGTCCGCCGCGCGATGTCCCCGCCGCCATCGCGGTTCTGCGCGAGGCGGTGGCGTCGGGCGTGAACCACATCGATACCAGCGATTTCTACGGTCCGCACGTCACCAATCAAATCATCAAACAGGCGCTGCATCCGTATCCGGACGATCTGGTGATCGTGACCAAGGTGGGCGCGCGCCGCGATGCCGACGGTTCCTGGCTGCATGCACGCTCCCGCCAGGAGGTTATCGACGCCGTACACGATAATCTGCGCAACCTGGGCCTGGATGCGATCCCGGTGGTGAATCTCCGCCTTGGCGGACTCGCCGCCCCGGACGACCAGCCGTTCGAAGAGCCGCTCTCCGCGCTCGCGGAACTCAAGCAGCAGGGTTTGGTCCGGCATATCGGGCTGAGCACGGTATCGGCCCGGCAACTGGCGGAAGCGCAGGCGATCACGGAGATCGTCTGCATTCAGAACTTCTACAACGTCGCCCAGCGTGGCGACGACGGATTCATCGGCGAACTGGCCGCACAGAAGATCGCCTACGTCCCTTACTTTCCGCTCGGAGGCTTCTCGCCGCTGCAATCGGCAGCACTCAATGCGGCGGCCGCAGCCCTCGGAGCGACGCCCATGCAGGTCGCGCTGGCATGGCTGCTGCAGCGCGCGCCTAACCTTCTCCTGATTCCGGGGACTTCGTCGGTCACTCACCTGCGCGAAAATCTCGCAGCGGCCACGCTGGAACTTTCCGCGGAGACGATTACCGCACTTGACGGGATCGCGCTGGCGCCGAAAGTAGCGAACGCAGACTGATTGCGGCTACGGCGCCACCCCATCTCGATCGCTGAGTTGGATGTCCCACCGACTACGCCATCTACTCGCAAGACAACCCGAGGCGGGACTCATTCGGTGCATCGCCAGCGGGCGAAGGGAGTGAGGCTCGAATCACCTCTCACTCCTCGGCGATTGCGGCGATGGACACCTTCAGGCCCGCAATCTTAACGGGAAGCTTGGCACCTTGCCGACTTGGCGGGTTCGTGGGAAACCAGTGTAACCACTCCTCGTTCATGCCACGAAAGTCGTCCTCATCGGCCAGCACCACAGTCGCACTGACGATCTTATCGAGCGAACTCCCAGCTTCCTCAAGGATCGCCTGGATGTTGGCGAGACATTGTCGGGTTTGTTCTTGAATTGTGTTGCCCTTGATTGCGCCGGTTGCCGGGTCCTGCGGTGCCGTACCCGACACAAATATCAAGCCGGCAGCCTTGACTGCCTGGCTGTATGTCGCTGGCGGTTTTGCCGCCTTCGAAGTAAACACAATCCGTCTGGCCATTCGATCTCCTTGGGCAGGATTATACACTCGCCGGTTGTCCACTGCTCACGGCCCCCAATTCCCGGATCGCGCTACTCGTAGAGAGGCAGGCTGTCGAAGTCATTCCTGACCCTTGGCCGGAATACTAACGATCTGACCGGAGTTGTCGGTAAACGCTACGCCGTCGATCGCTGGTATCCAAGACCTGACTCGGGAGCGCTCGAAATACGGGACCTACTGGTTACCGGCTGGGCCGCAATTGTCACGCCCGGCTCGCTTGCAATCCTCATACGCGCTCTGCCTCATCATGCGAAACACCTCCGCTTCATCGCGGTCAGCCGCCTTGCTTTGTCCGGCAAGCCACAAAACACGCTGTGCAGAATTGTGAAAGGTGATTCCGTAAGGATCGCCGCCCATCAGCCTCGTGGTGAAACGCAATTTGCCGCCAATCACGATGTTATGTTCGGCGTCATTGCGAAACCCGATATTGTTCGTGCGGTCAGCTAACCATTTAGCCCAGTAGTCGCCTTTGGCATTTCCCTGGGCTCCGGCTTTGGCAAACCAGGCAACCGCAGTTTGACGATTCTGCGGGACACCAATTCCGAACTGGTAGGCACGCGCGAGGGAAAACTGGCCCTTCATCCATCCCTGCTGGGCGCTGGCTTGAAACAAGCGTGCGGCCAGATCCCAATTTTCTGGGACGCCCTCGCCCAATTCATAAAATAGACCTACTTGATTTTGTGATTCCGGCTCACCTTGTGCCGCGGCGCGGCTGTACCATTCGAAGGCGGCCCTGGCGCTCTGCGGGACGCCGTCCCCCTGATCGTAGATCAGCGCCAGGCGCAATTGCGCAAGGGCATTGCCGGCTTCCGCTGCGCGAAGCACAATTTTCGCGGCGCCTGCATGATCACCGGCTTGGAACCGCGCGCCCGCTTGATTGTAAACGTCGTTCGCGGGAAGTTGCGCGCAGTATTGCCGGGCGGCGGCTGTACGCATCATTTTGCCACTGCCGGGCTCGATTCCAAGACATTTCTGCAATACCCCGGATGCCATGACCACCGGCACAGCTGCGAACGAACACGGGTTCATCATCCAAGCGAGCCCGATGAACGTCACCGAAAGCTTCAACAGACGCATTGCATCACCTCCGGGCAAAGCCCGTGCCATTCTACCATCGGCGAATGCGGCATGGAGCACGGCCTTGACACACGGCCGCGGACTTGACCCAGCACCTCTGACTATAAATTACGCCTGAGAGCCTTGGCCCTACCCGCGACCGGCCGGACGTTGGGAAGCCAATCCCGTTCCACCAGTTGGCCTTCCTTCGAGCATGAGCCTCTGCCGTCAAGCCACGGCAACACTCGATTTTTTCGCGACATAGGCCCTGCGTGGCCGCCTGGCGTTTACTAGTCTTTCCCTTGGCCTCCAGTGCTCCGTCCGCATCACCCTTCATCTGGCGCCCGCCCGGCGGAATTCAGAACAAGACCCCTTAGCGGAACGTCGCCACGCTTAAATGATTTCCATCCGTGCGGAAGGTAACGAGGCCGCTCTCGTCGGTACGGAACACTTCGGCGTGATGATCGCCGAGCCGCCCCAACACCTCGCCATTGGGATGGCCGTAGCTATTGCCCGCTCCCACCGAGATGATCGCGAACGCCGGGTTGGCGGCATCCAGAAAGCTTGCCGTGCTCGATGTGCGGCTGCCGTGGTGCGCCACTTTGAGCACGTCGACCTGCTGGATCTCGTTGCCGTCGAGCATGCGATATTCGATCGGCTTCTCCACATCGCCGGTGAGTAGGAAAGAGCGGCGGCCAAAACGAACGCGCAGCACCAGTGAGTCGTTATTCTTGGGCGTATCGCCGGGAACGTAGTCGCCCAGGGGCGCCAGCACGTCGATGGCGGCGCGTCCATAATCGAAATGGCGAGGGGCTTGCAGCGGCACGATCTTCACACCGCCGCGCATTGCTTCGTCGCGTAGTTTGCGCCAGCCGGGGCCATCGGGGGTGGCGCCGGTCCACAATTCGCGCGGATGAAAATCGGCCACCAGGGCCGGCAGACCGCCGATGTGGTCGTCATGCGCGTGCGAGAGCGCCACCACGTCCACGCTGCTCATGCCGCGATTCCAGAGGTACGGCGCGACGATGTCTTCGCCGGTATCGATCTGCGACGGCGTCTGCCGGCCGAACGCCGGGATGCCGCCGCCATCGATCAGCATGCGTTTGCCGTCCGGGAAGACCAGCAGGATGCTGTCGCCCTGCCCCACGTCGATGACACTCATTTCGAACTGGCCGGCATCGTACTCCGGCGGAAAGGGATGGCATATCAGGAGTGCCAGCAGCGCGGCTGCAGCGAGACCGGCGCCGGTCCGCCACCAGCGCCCACGAAGGACGGCGAAAAGTACCAGCGCCAATGAGAGCGCGATGCCGAGCCAGACCGGCGGCGTGGGAATACGCCAGTTGGGTTCGTGCGCGGCGTGCCAGCCCACGACGATGTGCGAGATCCGCATGAGCCACCCGGCGGCTGCCGCCACCCAATGCCACCGCGTGATGACCGCCACGAAGCCCATCGGCACCGCCAGCCCCATCAGCGGAATGGCGAAGGCGTTGGCCGAGAGCCCGGAGAGTCCCAGGCGATGGAAGTACACCACCATGGGAAGGGCGAGCCCCAATTGAATGATGGCCGAGACTGCCGCCACCTCGTAGAAGAACAGCAGCACGCGCACCGGCACGGTGACGAACGGCGCGGGAACGTGCAGCGTCTCTATCAGCAGGCGCATCTCGATGCGGAACTGCGCCACGCGCGGCGCCAGATGCAGATCGCGGCCCTTGTCGCGCAGGCCGGAAAGGCCGCGCGCCAGCGGACCTGACGTCGCTTCCACCAGCGGCGCCGCGAACGCGCCCAGAAACACCACCGCCAGAAAGCTCAATTGAAAGCTCGATTCGAACAGCTCATCGGGATCGCACACCAGGAAGAAAAGCGCGATGGCGGCCAGCAGATTGAGCGCCCGCCGCTGGCGATAAAAGTAGCGGCCCACCATATAGAGCGTGAGCGCCGCGGCGCAGCGCACACAGGGCGCGCCCCATCCGCTGGTCATGGCGTAGAGCCACGACGCCGCCGCGGTGAGCGGCATCGCCAGGTTCTGCGGCACGAAGCAAAAGCGGAGCAGGAAGAGAAAAAGGGCCGCCAGGATGGCGATGTGCGTGCCCGAGATCACGATCACGTGGAAAGTGCCGGTGTTGCGATACTCCTCCGTCCAGATTTTCTGCAGTTGATAATTCTGGCCCATGAGCATCGCCTGCATCATGCCGGATAGATAATCGTCGCCGCGATAGAGCTCCTCGGTGCGGCGCAGGACGGCGGCGCGCAGATCCATCGCGAACTTTACAATCGGCGACCCGCAGTGGCCGGGCAGAATGCGAAGCGAGCCGGCAGCGCCGCTCGCCGTCCAGTAGATCGACTGGCGAGAGAGAAAGTGCCGGTAATCGAAATCGCCGGGATTGCCGTAATTGTGCGGCTTGCGGATACGCGCGTCGACCTCGATGTTCTGCCCATAGCGCAGTTCAGGCAGCGATTCGCCCTCTCGGGTGTATAGCGTGACTTGCGCGCGCGCTTGTGGTGCGAGTTCCAGCAGGAAGCGTTCGCGCTCGCCGGAGATGGCCGGCGGCTCCACCACACAACCTGCGAGGATGACGGTCTCGCGGTCTTCCGCATCGAGTTCGGGAGGCGGTCCGGGACGATGGACGAGGGCGAGCCACTGGCCGGCGAAAAAGAGTCCCAGCAGGCAGCAGGCGAAGGCCAGACGGCGCGAATCGCGATACAGAGAAAGGAGGCAGAGGACGAGAAACGCGCCCATGGCAAGCAGTAATTGCGGCCGCGGGACGGGCAGGAAGCGGTAGACCAGGATACCGAGGGCAATCGCGGTTACCGGGCAGATGAGTGGATATTTTTGCAGAAGGAACTAGTAGCGGAGGGATCGGGATTCGTCTCGCAGATTTTGGCGGGGCTACTCGGGGGGCTTTTTGTAGCGCTCGAACATGGCGGCGCCGATTTCCTTGCTGGTGGGCCAATGGCCGCGGCGTCGGCCCTCGTGGACCTCGTAAGCACTCAAGCGCGCCGGATCCGGCTGCACCACCTGTCCACCCTCCAGGAACAACATGCCCGCTTGCCCGGTAGGCATGCGCGCAACAAACATCTCCGCTGCCTCCAGCGCGGTGCGCAGTCTTTCCAGGACTCTCGCAGGGTCGAGCGGTTCGCTGGTCACCAGCGCGCGCCATTCCGCCGGGGGATAGTGGGAATTCCGGCGGATCTCGGCGATCAGTCCCTCCGGCGAAAAACCAGGCGATTTCCCGACCGCTGCCCAGATCACCGCGCCAAGTGGGAGTATGTTTTCATGAACGGTCACGAGGTCGATCAAATCGCGAACTTCGCGGCGATCGGCGGCCGCCATCGCCTTATTCGCCGCGAGATCGACCGGGTGAAGAATGTATCCAAAAATTTCATCCTTTACGGTGGGGAAGAAGCGGAAGTCGCTATCGGCCACCCACTCCAACCGGGTCGATTCAACTTGCGACGATACAGTCACGGTCTGAATGGCGGGCTCTCGTCTCACCCATCGAAGCGAGTAGCCGCGCTCCTCCAGGAGCGCGGCATCCTGCTCCGCGGCATGGGCAACGCGATCTTCCCGGTCGTGAAACACATCGATATCACCGGAATAGCGCGAGGAATGGAGATTGAGCGGCGTGCTGCCGCCAACATAGCTTTCGGGGTCGCGGTGGGACGCGAGAAGCTGCAGAATGTCGGTCTGGATCTTAGATAGCGGCACGGCAGGCCTGCTCGATTTGTTCCGCCAAGCGGCGCGCGTTGAGATCACCTTCGATCCGCAACGCACGGGCAACGACGAGAGCGTCGTCGGGCTCGGGATCGTCCAGCAGGCGTTTGTTCCACAGCGCCTGCGTGCCGAATTCCGCGAAGGCCCGCCGATATAAGACGGCGAACTCAGGCGGCTGGCTAGACGGGTCGTTCATACTTCAGAGTACCCCGGGACTCACACTACCACCACCGTCAGCTTTCCCGGACCGTGCACACCGCGTACCAGGATCTGCTCGATATCCGCGGTGCGGCTGGGGCCGGTGATCAGCACCATCGAACTGGTGGTCTCCGCCGGGGTGGGTAGAATCGAGAACAGCTCGTCGAGTCCTGTCAGCAGGCGCGCGCGCGGCACTACCGCGATGTGCGCCGGGGGCAGCAGCGAAATCATGCGCGCCTCCTGCGGGCTCGCAATCATCACCAGCGTGCCGGTGTCGGCGAGGGCATAATCGGCGCTGGTAATCCCGATGTCTACCATGGCGCACAGCTCGCGCAATGCCATGCGATCGGTGACGCCCGAGCGTACTCCCGGCAGGCTCGCAATTCCGCACTCGGCGAGGAATGGAGCGTTCGATGCCACGGCAGTCTTGCCCTCGATTGCCGCCGCCACGAAGGCGCGCGGGTCGTCCGCTACCAGCGCGTCGCCCGCCAACGCGCGCACACGTTCCAGCATCGACGCGATGCGCGCTTCCACCGGAACTTCGGGAATGCGAATGCGCGCCGGCGGCGGATCGGCCACCGCCTGCCCGGCGCCGCGGCCCAGCGCCGTCCGAATCTTATGCAGGATGTTGTCGCGCGACACTACCGCCGCCTCCACATTTCGCGGAAGCTGTGCGCCGGAAGCGCCGGCAGATCGCGCTCGCTCAACCACGCGCCCAGCGGACCTTTCTTGCTGCCCGGCCAGCCCATCGACCGCCCGATCCGGCCCGCCATTTCGAACATCCGCGGATGCGTCATCAGCCACGCGAAGGCGCGAAATCCCAGCTTCTCCAGGCGATTTCGTCCCTCACGCGCATCCGACTTCTTCACGTCCGATCGCAGTTCCAACAGCACCTTGGGGATATCGATCTTCACCGGGCAGACTTCGCCGCACGCGCCGCACAGACTCGATGCGAAGGGCAGCGCCGGCTCGTGCTGCGCGCCCATGAATTGCGGCGTGAGAATCGCACCGATCGGCCCCGAGTACACCCACGGGAAGCTGTGGCCGCCGATCTTGCGGTACACCGGGCAGGTGTTCAGGCACGCGCCGCAGCGGATGCAGTAGAGCGATTGCCGCTTACCTTTATCGGGCAGCAGGCGCGTGCGGCCGTTATCCAGCAGCACCACGTAAAACTCTTCCGGCCCGTCGATCTCGCCGGCGCGCCGCGGACCGCTGAGGAATGATGTGTAGACCGAAAGTAGTTGCCCGGTAGCGCTGCGCGCCAGCAGCTTGAGGAACGTGGCGAGATCCTGCGCGCGCGGAATCACCTTCTCGATGCCTGCCACGGCGATGTGAATCCGCGGCGCCGACGTGGTGAGGCGCGCGTTGCCCTCGTTCTCCACAATCACCACCGCGCCCGAATCGGCCACCAGAAAATTTGCGCCGCTGATGCCGATATCGGCCGCCAGAAACTTCTCGCGCAGCACCGAGCGCGCCAGCAGGGTCTGCTTCTCAATCTCGATCTCGCGCGGCACATGCAGTTCGCGCTCGAACAGGTCGGCCACCTGATAGCGCGTCATATGCAGCGCCGGGGCCACGATATGGTACGGCCGCTCGTGCGCCAGTTGCAGAATGTACTCGCCCAGATCGGTCTCCACCGATTCCAACCCGTGGTGCTCCAGCCGCTCGTTGAGGTCGACCTCCTCGGTGGTCATCGACTTCGATTTGACGATCAGGTGCGCCCCGCGCTCCTTGGCCAGCGCCAGCACGAAATCGGAAACCTCGGTGCCGTCTTTGCAATACACCACCTTGCCGCCGTGCGCTTCCACATTGCGTTCGAACTCTTCCAGATAATGGTCCAGGTTGTCGATGGCGTGCTTCTTGATGGCGTTGGCCTGGGTGCGGAGCTCCTGATAATCGGGCAGCGCATCGGGTGATACCGCGGCGATGCGGTGCTCCTTGAGGCGTCCGGTGGCGGTGTAGATGGCCAACTGGAGCTTGGGGTCGGCCAGCGCGTCATGCGACTTCCGGGCAAACTCGGTGGACATAATTTCAGCGGCTGGCCAGGACCTCAGCCAGGTGCATGGTGCCGATCTGCGACCCGGAGCGCGTGAGGGCGCCTTGAATCTGCATGAGGCAGCTCGGATCGGCGGAGACCACGGTGGTCGCGCCGGTGCGCTCGATGGCGTCGATCTTGGTGCGCGCCATGGCGCCCGAAAGCTCCGCAAATTTCACGGCGAACGTGCCGCCGAACCCGCAGCATTCCTCCGCTGGCGTCATCTCCCGCAATTCCAGCCCGCGCACATGCGCCAGCAGGCGGCGCGGAGCGGCTTTCACGCCCAGTTCGCGCAGGCCGTGGCAGCCATCGTGGAACGTCACCACGCGATCCAATCGCGCGCCCACGTCTTCCACCCCGGCCACCTCCGTCAGAAAAGTGGAGAACTCCCACACGCGCTTTTCGAGCGCATGGACGCGCGCCAGCGTCTCCGGTTCTTTGTGGAACAGCTCGGCGAAATGGTGGACGATCATGGCGGTGCAGGATCCCGAGGGCACCACCACGGCTTCGCTGGTTTCAAAGGTATCGAGGAAGTGGCGGGCCACCGTGCGGGCCTCGGCACGATAGCCGCTATTGAATGCCGGCTGCCCGCAGCAGGTCTGGTTTTCGGGAAAGTCCACCTGGTATCCGGCACGCTCCAGCACACCGGCCATCGCCATGCCCACTTGAGGGAAAAGCTGGTCGACCATGCAGGTCACGAACAGCGACACCCGTCTACCCATGCAGAGACAGATTGTATCAACTTACGGTGAGGCGATGTTTCGGGAGCCGTGGGCCTCAAACTGCACGCGTGAAACTATGATCCGCGCGCGCGCACTGGCTGGGTTGACGTTACTCGGATGGGCAATGATCCATTCCGCCCCGGCGATGGCCCAGACTGACGCACCGGCCGCGGGCGTAACCATCGATACCGTTGCGGGTGGCGCATTCCCGGGCAGCCTTCCGGCCCTCAACCAATTTCTGTCGAATCTCGGTGGGATCGCCTGGGACAGCGCCGGCAATCTGGTCTATTGCGACACTGCTCACCACGCAATCCGCCGCATTCATCCCGGCGGCAGCGTGGACACGGTCGCGGGCAACGGCCAGACGGGATTCAGCGGCGACGGCGGACCGGCCATTTCGGCCATGCTCGATCGGCCGCAGATTCCGCGCTACGATGCGGCCGGCAATCTTTATTTCTGGGACTCGCAGAACGGCCGCATCCGCCGCGTCGACGTTCACGGAACCATCGCCACCGTGGCGGGCGACGGCATCCCGTACACGGCGGGCGATGATCTGACCGGTCCGGCCGGTGTGCGCTCGCTCACGACTGTCGCAGACATGATCATCGATCCCGCCGGGAACGTCTATCTGTCTGAGTCCTTCTATCGCATCCGCCGAGTGACACCGGATGGCCAGTTGGAACTGTTCGCCGGGACTGGCGCACGGACCTGCCAAGGCTGCTCCGATGGAGACGGCGGACCGGCCACCGCCGCCACTTTCAGTAATCCCACGAACCTGGCGCTCGACGGCCAGGGCAACCTTTATATCGTGGACAGCGCGGCGACCACGACGGCGCCCGGACCCAGCATCCGGCGCGTGTCGCCGGTCGGCACCATTTCCACGTTCTGGAAGGCTACCGCCTCGGTCAGCAAGGGCGGAATCACCTCCTACAGCCTCCCGCAAGGGCTGACGGCGGACCCGGCGGGGCACCTGTACGCGATCTGGGCGTTGCAAGGCCCAGCCATCGTACGGCTGAACCAGGATGGCACCATGACCACGGTGGCCGGCGGCGCTTCGACATCTTCTGGTTCTTCACCCGACGGTCCCGCAATGCCCTCGGCGATTGCGCCATCGAGCCTGGCCGCCGACGTTCAGGGGAACGTGGCATTTATCGATGGGAACCTGGGCGGCTCCGTCGAGATTCGCGAGGTGACCCCGCAGTCCACGCTCAAGACGCTGGCCGGCGCGGCGCCCTCCAACGCCCCCGACGGCACGGCCGCCCGCAATGCCTGGATCGACGGTCTCGGCTCGCTGGCCTTCGACCATAACGGCACTTTGTATATCGCGGACGCGGTCGCTTGCACCATCCGCACGGTCGACCACAGCGGCTTTCTCTCTACCTTTGCCGGCACGGGAATGTGCGCCTATCCGTCGCCGCCCGACACTGCGAAGGGAAATCTGTCGCCGGTGGGCAGCCTGGCCTTCGACAGCCAGAATCGCCTTTGGGTGGCCGATTATTACCTCAATGTGTATCGCATCAATCTGGACGGCACGCTCACGTTTTATCCCACGAGAACGCCGGTGAGCGGGACTACCGGCCAGATCGCTATCGATGCCAAAGATCGCGTATACGTGCTGGGGCTCAATTCTCTCTACCGGATTCTCGCGGATGGGACCACGCTACAGCCAGTCGTGCTGCCGCCGGAATCGGGAGGTACGGGCCAACCCTCCGATCTGCGCGGGCTCGGGACTGACCCCGCGGGCAATTTCTATTTCGGCAGTTCCTCCGCCATCTACCGGGTGAATGACGACGCTACTTTCACTAAGCTCTACAACAGCGGCGTGGTCAGCGGCTTCGCCGTCGATTCGGCCGGCACGGTGTGGGCGGGCAACTGCTTCGTGAATGCGGCCGGCAGCGGATGCCTGGGATCGGGACCGGGCTTTTCAGGCGATGGCGGGCTGGCGCAGGAAGCGCACATCACTGGCGGCCAGAGCCAGTTCGCACCCAATGGGAATCTGTATTTCGTGGCCAACGATCGCGTGCGTGAACTCATAGGCGTGGAGAGCCCGGTGGCAGCGCCGACAATCGCGGCGGGCGGCATCGTCAACGCGCTGAGCTATGCCGGTGGCGCCATCGCTCCCGGCGAAATCATTTCGATCTTCGGGAGCAACTTCGCATCGAGCGGCGTCAACACGGCGGTCAACAATACCATTCCGCAGGTGCTGGGCCGGACGAAAGTGATGATTGGACCGGTGACCGCGCCGATTCTGGCGATGACGCCGAACCAGATCAACGTCATCGTCCCCAACATGGATTTTGGCGTCAGTTCCATATCGCTGGCGGTGCAGGTGGATGGCGTGCTCTCGTCGGCTGTCGCGGTCCCGCTGGCCGCGGCGGCGCCGGGACTGGCCACCAGCGACGCCAGCGGGACGGGCGAGGGAGCAATTCTGAATGAGGATGGCTCCATCAATTCCACCGCCAATCCAGCAGCGCGCGGATCGTACATTTCGCTATTCGGCACCGGGTCGGGCCTTTCCAACCCGATGGTTCCCGCCGGTGCGCTGGTGCTCTCGACGCCCTACCCCGCGCCGCTGGCCGGCGTGACGGTCACCATCGCAGGGCAGCCGGCGATGGTGCAATATGCCGGAGCGGCGCCCGAGTTGCCGAACGGAGTTCTGCAGATCAACGCACTGGTGCCTGCGAATATACCGCCGGGCGTGGCGGCGGTCACCGTGAGTGTGGGAGCGATCGCGAGCGCCCAGCAGGTCTCCGTTGCGGTGCGCTAGACAGCGTTCTTTAGTCTCCAGGCAGCCACGCCGCGGGGCGCCGACTAATATTACTGTCTTATAGAGTCAGGCGTAGACTTAGTTGGCTGTTGGACTCTTATCCAAATGGTCTATGACCAGAACGTCCATCGGCGTGCGGTGCGGCTTCAGCCTGAGGCCGAGTTGCTCCTCAACGGCGCTGAAGACATCGGGAACTGCCGCGCCAACCGGCGTGTCCGGCCGTTCCACGGTGAACTCAAGAGTAAAGCTGTAACTGCCCTTGAGACCGGTCCGATCCAGGACCGGCCGATGAACCTGGTTCCCCAGAATGGTGGCCAGGCCGCCGATAGGCTGCTTGACTCCCGTGATTCGGACGACATAGCCCCTCAGCATCTGGATCATCGGCACCTTCGGGATTCCTAAGGCAGTCCATCCCGAAGATGCTTCCTCCTCTGGCGAATCCGGCTCCGTCTCACTCATCTTCGGTCCATTCCTGCCAGTCAACAACTCAAACACATCACTGTCTCTCAACTCGTGATGGAAAGTGAGCTGGAAGCGTTCAGCCAAGAGATTCTGCAGCATGGCTCGAAACTGGTCGCGAGTCGTGCCCTGCGCCATTTTCGCCACAATATCGAATTCTTGAGTCCCCATCCACTCGGGCCCTATAATCTGATATCGCTCCACCGGGTAGGCAATGCGGAAGATCATGATGAAAGGCACCCGCTGATAAGTAATTTGCCCTGGCGAGGACGTCCCTGGCCCTCCTCGTAAGATAGATCCGGAATCGACGGTGGACGGCTTGACCGAGGCAACATCGAACGATGAGGCCTTATCGATTGACTGGGCGACAGTCAGTCCGCGAGATAGGACGATTAGACACGCCATCCAGGCTGCCCACAAAACTGCGAGGGGAAGTGGGCAATCCAAATTACGATTCGAGAGCATGGAGCGCATTGCATTTGTTCCTGTTGCCGCTGTCCGACGGGGCGCGCGCAAATCCAAACCTTACTTCCGTATCGTGTGAGATGGTAACCGAATGAGCCGGGGTAACGAAACCCCAGCTGTCTTATCGCGCTCTGTCCCATGAAAGTTTACCAGCGGGAAGGACACATCGGACCGATAGATTGCGCATGCCTGAGAAAAACGCTTTTGAGGGCTCCCTCATTTTTCATACGGCCATCTTTTAAGAGGCGGCCGAGAAAGATCGCTCGAACTCGGCCGTCGGGCAATACTCCAGCGCCGAGTGCAATCTCTTTGGTCTCCGTAGCGGTGCGCTAGCCCTTCTGATGAGTCCCATTGAACGTTGCAATGCGTGTCCGCTCGTACACTTTGACCGGCTGCCCCTCAGTTCCCCCGGAACACACTCCGCACCGCCACACAGATCGGTTCCCGCCGTATTATGATGGACGAATCCAGCGGGGGGAGAGCCGATGCCGCTCAAAGAATCCGATCTCACGGATGCCGAGTCATACAAAAAAGCCTGTCGTACCGATCTGAGCAAAATCGCCGCGGGCAACGCCAAATTCTGGGTCTACAAAGACGTGGAACTGGGCGGCGCTTCCGGCAAGAAGCAGAAGTATCCGGCCTTTCTGGCCCTGGTGGATGACAACGGAATCCGCAAGGCGATGACCGGCAAAAAGCTGATCTGCAAGGGCACCTGCGGCATCAGGGACAACCGGATTGCCTTCAACTCGTTGAGCGGCACGGTTCCGTATCAGCTCTTGAAGGTCAGCATCCCCCTGCTGCTCGGGAAGGCGGTGCTGATCCCCAGCGGCCAGGAAGAAGCGGAGGAGGCCGGAGAGGCCGCGGAGGCAGCAGCCGCGGGCGCCGCGCCGGAGACGAAACCGGCGCCGCAACCTGCCGCCCAGCCCGCTCCAGCACCGCCCCCCGCTGCCCCGGCGCTCACTGCCGCGTCGTTGACCGGAGCATGGAACAAGCTCACGAAGGATGTACAGGCATACGCCGCCGCGTACCCGGAACGCAAAGCCGAACTGTTTCGCGAAATGACCGCCATTGGCGCTCTGTTAAAAGCCAATAAGGCCGCGGAAGCCAAGCCGAAAATGGATCGCATGCAGGAACTGCTGGCCGCCCCGCCGGAAGCACCTCCCGCGGGCGCGGCGGGAGCGCAGCAGGTCGCGGCGCGTTGGAGCGCGCTGGTGAAGCAACTGCAAAATGCGGTCGCGGCCAACCCGGACAGAAAGCCGGAACTGGTCCGCGTGAGCGCAGGCGTGGCCGATCTGATTCGCGCCGGCAAGCTCGACCAGGCGGAAAAGCAGATGGCCGCGGTCGAACAGGCGCTGAAAGAGAACCCGCGGGTAAAAGAGGATAGTGCGCGCGAAGGCGGCAAGCCCGCGGCGGAAGGAACAGCGAAGCAGGAAGGAAAAGAAGAAGAGGAAGCTGAGGAGGAAGACGACGAGGAAAGCAAAGCAGAGGCCGCCCAGTTCCAGAAGGACGTGAAAAATCGAATGGTAGCGGCCATGGCCCAGGTCAGGGCGCGAATGCCGCGTCCCGGCGATCAGCCAAAGCCGCAGATGCGCTTCATGGCCTACATGGCCGGCAAGCGATCTGCCGTGATCGTGGCCAAGAAAACCGGCGGCGCCATGAAGAAAGTACTGGCCGAAATCTCCGGCGCTTCCAGCGGGAAAATCGCCCTGGGGGAGTGCATTTTTGAGCAGAACGCCCACACCTTCGTGCTGGCGAAACCGCCTGCCGGTATGGCAAAGCTGCTGGCCGCAGCCCTCCTGGCCGAAACCGCCGTGAAATACAAGGTCCGGGTGCGCGCCATCGATGGCTCGGTGGTTCTGGACGACGAAACCGATGTGGATCCGGAAGCAGCCGCGGGCGACGGAAAGGCCGCTTGGGAGAAGCGTCTCGCGGAGATCGATCCGCGCTACCTGGCCGCGTTGAAAAATCAACCGGCCAACGCCAGCGACCTGCGCGCCGCTATGGGGGGCGCCCAGGCCTTGGCTGCGAAGGATGATTTCGCGGGCGCCGTGGGAGCGCTCAACCGCCTGGAAACTCTGCTCGACGCCGCAAAGACCGTCGGCCGGGAGACCGATGTCATTCCGGAAGGGATCGTCAAGCAAACCGTCGAGAAGCTTTCGATGGCGTCCACGCGCTGGCGCGAAGTCCATTTCAAGTCGGTGGAAGGCCTGGAATCGCTCATGAAAGTGCTGCGCGCGGAGGAAGACCCCGACCTGCACGAGATCGCCGAGCGGGTCGAACGGTTGACCAAGGGCATCCCCAGCGAGATCGAAGCATCTCTCACACAACTCTCGTCGGCAGTTGAGGGGCGCAATGCCGCTGAAGCGGCCAAATGGGCCAGTGAGGTGGAGGCGGGCGTGGAAACCTGCAGCAGTTACCTGGAGCAAAATCTCTCGGCGATCGAACGCTGCGAGGACAATCCGTTCGATCTGCCGGTGACGATTCAAGCGCCCATACGGGCAACGCTGGCGGATATTCGCGCGGCATTAGCGGATTTGCAACTGACCGCGGCGTAAGCCTCAGGAAAGGAAATCGCATATGACACCTTCGGCCAAAGAGACTGAGAAGACTTTCCGGAAAATCGAGACGGACCCCGCCCGGGACGCCGCGCGCAGTGCCTATGCCGAGCGTATCTCGACCTGGAAGGCCCGCTGGGGTTTCGTCGACGATAGCGTGCTGACCGGCGTGCCGTCGCGTGGCCCAAAGCGCGCGCAGGACGACAGCGACATTTCCTACGGGCATGAAAAGCCGGAGACTCCAACAGCGAAGCCCGAGGCACGCGTCGCGATGCGCGGGGTCGCAAAGAGCCTGGAGGAGTTCGACCGTAAGCGAGCCCGCCTGCGCGCCAAGTTCGCCATCGACCGCAGCTCGGCTATCGATCACGTCACCGGGCAAGCTTATTCGCGCGCCCGGCGAACGCAACTGGAAGAGCTGACGCAGAGTGGCGGCGCGGCGAAGCCGCACTACCTGGCCAGCGAGTTCGGCATGCGCACCGCCCGCGATGACAAGGCGGAATTGCGCTCCGGGTTGCGCACCGACCACGAACAGAGCGCCGTTTATATGCGCGATAATCCCGGTTCGACGCTCAAGATGTTCGAGCAACTGTTCAGGGCCAAATTTCCGGAACGCGACCTGGCGAACGTGCACTTCGTCAACAATCCGAACGTGCTCGACAAGGTCGGCTTGTTTTTTGGCCCCGGCGCGGTGCCGCCACCGGAACGCCGCCGCATCGACCCGATCGCCCCGGGTATTTACGCGCTCGAGTGCCGGCCGCCGGACGAGGCCGACGGCTACTTCGGAAACCAGGGTCGCGCCGCCTTCGTATCGATGTTGCAATCGCTCGGCACCACGCCCTCGAGCTATCAGGGCTTCCGCGCTCTCCACAAGGACGAGGGCGAAGTCCCGATGTCCGACCGGGGGCTCAACAACGCCGGGGCAACAAGAGAGTTGAAAGAGAGCCCCAACGTGCGGGGCTTGAAAGAGCTACCCGACGGGCATCCGATGGCCAACATCGCCCACACCGCCGTAGCGCTGCTGGAAGGCTTGCCCGGCGCCCCCGAGGCCGCCGGCAACGCGGAATTCGACGAAGCCACCGAAGCCAGCCTCATCCAGGCGCGCCGGCTCGCCAAAGATATCGACAAGGACAGTACCACCTACGAAGGGCTGAAGCAGGCCAATCGCGACCCGCAACGCCGCAAGGAACTGCAGAGCGCCATCGCTACCCAGAAGAATCGGCTCGGCAAACTCAACGGCGATCTGGACCCCGCAGTGCGCGCCCGGCTCGCCGAACTCGAAGCGCAGGTGGAACGTCTCGACAAGCCCAAGGCCGGCAGCGACATGGCGAAGGCGATCCAGGAGATCGAAGCGGCGCTGGCCGAGGCCCGCAAGGCGCTCGAAGAGGGTAAGCCAGGAGATGCGGACCTGTCGCTGAAGAAGGTGCCCAAACGGCTGAACGGGGTGCTCCGGCAGAGCTACGAAAAGGACCCGGTGGTGCAGTCGACGGTGCAGAACATCCGCAAAATCACGGCGGGCATGGACGCGCTGGTGGACGATGCCGCGCGCATGACGCGCTTGTTCGACCTGTTGATGGACGAGGTCTATGTGCTGCTCGCCCGCAGCCATCCCTACCAGAAGGGAGACTTCGACCGGATCATGGTGGACGCGCTGGGTAAACGGGCGCCAGCAGTCAAGGCGCTGAAAAATGCGAAGCCCAAAACCTTCGTGGTATCGAGCGGGATGGATGCGCTCACCACCGGCATGGTTGCCGCCATGAAGAACCATGACCAGGACAAGATCTCGCTGAGCGACAAGGACGCCACCAACGCCAATTATTTCGAGGTGGCCGCGGTCCTCAAGCACAAGGAAGCGATCGCCGACGTCGGTGACGTGATCATGGCGACGCTCAACCCGAGCACACCGACCGACCGCCTCGGGGGTGCGGAACCGGACCAGGTCGGCGAGATCCTGAAGTCCGTGAGAACCAAGCTCGCCGAGAAAGCCAAAGCGGCTGGCAAAGGCGCTCCGGCGCCGGTCTCGCTGGTGCTCGACGCAACCATTGAGACGGCCCCTGCGGGCGCTAAACCGGGCACCTCGGAACTCGATCGCCTGATCGGCGAACTGAGCGGGCCGATCGACGCCGGGCAGTTGACGTTGGTGCTGTGCAAGAGCTATCAGAAATACGCGTCGCTCGGCTCGGCCAAGCTGATGGCCGGCAGTGTCACAGTGCTCGGCACCGATGCCGCCTTCGAGAAAGGCGGCAAGTTCGCCGCCGAGAGCGATGCCGCACTCGATTTCCGCAATAACGACGAGAGCCAGCTTCTGGCGCACCTGGTCTCCTCCGGATCCGGACAGGAATTGGGCATGGTCAAGCGTGCCTCCGACAACGCGAAGTTCGTCGGAGCGGCGTGCATCCCCTCGCGGCAGGTCTACAACGAGGGCTTGCCCTTTGTGATGTTCAAACCAAAGGACGAGAAGAACGTCGAGGAGGCGCTCTTCAAGCTGGGAGTGGAGAACCGCGACAGCTTCGGCTTCCAAAACAGTTCCTGTCTCGGTGTTCCTTTCCAGGGGCTGAGGATCAATACCGGACAGGACCCGGAGAACATGCTGGTAGAGAAGTTCTACGCGGTGGGCCATTTCCTCAACGATGAATCGGTGGCTGGGCTGACGCCGGAGACGGTCAACACCGAACTGACTGCGACACGAAAGAAGGCCGCGGCCACCGCGGCGGCACTACTGGTCCGGCCGCCGGAGCGGGCGGAGGATGCTGAGAAGGACACAGCGGCCAAGGCGGTGCTGGGGAAAAGGGTCGCTCTGCAGGCGGCGCTGGCCGGTGACGACGACGTCGCCAAGCAGAAAGCCTTGGACGACGTAGCGCCTCTGTTGCCGTACTATCATGCCGCCGATCCGCGCCCGAAGGATCGCATCGAACTGGATAATATCAACGCCATCGAGGCTTCTTGCCACGCGCTCTCCGCCGCCGTCCTGACGCTGACGCCAGAGCAGGAGGAGGCGCTGGCCGGCCGGATGAAGGCTTTCATCGATCGCGGCATGAAGGGCGTCTCACCGGACATGCAGGGCAAGATGATTGCCCAATGGACGAAGCTGGCCTGGAAAGCGCCCAAGCCGGGTCTGATCGCGGCCACCGGCGAAGCCGCAGCCAAGCTGCCTTATAAAGAGAACCGCGCCACAATGGCGATCGACGGGCTGCCCGGCGCCGCCGTGGGCCGCCTCCCGGTGGAGGACCGTAAAGCTCTACTCGACGCCACCACGAAGGGCCTCGACATCCGTAGCAAGCTGGATATCGCGGAGACGCTGATCGACTCCAACGACCTCTACAAGGTCGAGCAAATTCTCGCTGGCCTGAAAGATCCGATCCGCGAACTGGAACTCTTTGGCAGGAACGATCCCGGCGCGCAGGAATCGCTGGGCGCAAAACTCTCAGGCGACGTGGTTCCGGATGCCATGACGGCGGAAGAACGGAATGCCATCGCCACGCTCTACGAACAGCTTCGCGCGCGCCTCGAAGCCGCGCGCTCGACGCTGCAGGTGTGGGCTCCTGTGGAGGATGCACCCACCGAAAAACGCTGCGAGGCCTACGAGAAGATCCTCGAAGCCTGCGATCCGGAGGATGAGGCCAAGGTCGCCGTGCTCGACAATGCCAGGAAAAGCCTGGAACGCGTGCGCGATTCATCCAAGAACCCGAAGGAGGTGGAGCGGATTAACGCCGCCATCGACGTCACGCGCCGCGAGCGAATCTTCAACCGCAAGCGCGAGGATATAGCAGGGTCGAAGCGGATCCCCAACCTGCGCGCTTTGATCGACACCGCAGGACCCATCGTGGAGGCCGAAAACAAGAAGAAAGCCGGCTTGGGGGACAAGCTGAACGAGCTGGCCACCATGCTGCACGACGGCGAAACGCGCATTAACGATTTCCTGAACGCCCACGGCGCCGCGCCCAAGGCCAAGCTCGAATTCGATGCCTTCGTCGAATCGGTCAACGAAGCGGAAAACGCGGCGGACAAGAAGATCACGGAGATCGCAGCGGACGACAAGGACCTGGTCCCTTACCTGAAACGCATGGTGGTGCCGCACCTGGAGGCCGAGCAGAAGCGACTCGCGGACGGCTATCGTGACAAGATGCCGAAGACCGCACAGATCGAGGCTGTTCTTACGAAGATCGTCCAGGCCGCGCCCTTCCTGAGATCGACGGTGGCCAAATTACTCACACCGCTCAAACTGGAGGGTGGCCCCGACATTGCGGCTATCAAGCTCGCCTTGGCGCCCCTTACCGGGCACAGGCAGTACACGGAGAAAGTGGAGGAAGCCGATAAGCTGGAATTAAACCGGCTGCTGGAAACGCTGCCCGGCTGGTAGTCTGAGTAGCCCGTTCGCCGCTGGAAAGAAAACGGGCGCGGCAAGATCGATGCTTGCCGCGCCCGCGGGTAGTTCGCTTACGAACGCCTTACTTGGCGGCGCGCATGGCGTAGGCGCGATTCGAATCCTTCAGCAGCGATTCCGCCTCGGGCATCTTTTCGATGGCCGCCAGCACTTCGGGGTCGGTCTGATTCGATCCCTGGTTCGCGATCTTGTGGTTGTAAGCGCGGAACAGGAACTCGTGGCGGATATGGTCGCGCACCCAATCCTGGTTGGCGGTCCATTCGGCGTCGGTGAAGGCCACCTGGTTGGAGCGCAAAAACTCCTTGAAGCGATCCATCGTGTCGGCGTCCGGCGACCAGGTTTCGCTCGATACCGTGGGCTTACGCGTTCCGAAATAGGTATTGGCAAAGTGCCAGAACGCATCCTGCAAGGGCAACCCGCCGGTGGAGAGCACATGGCGCTGGAACAGATTGTAGTGTTGCGCCGGCCACTTTTCATCGGGAGTGATGCCGCCGCCGCCGTAGACCTTGCGGCCGCTGTCGGTGGACTTCACGTCGTCAGTGTTCACCGGAGCGTCGGTTTTCGGCCGGGCGGTGTAATACTCGAGCATCGAAGAGTGCGAATAGTCGCGCTGGATCAGGCGGCCGCTGGGAGTGTAATAGTGGGCGATGGTGAGCAGCAGCGCGCTGCCGTCCTGCAACTGGAATTGCGCCTGCACCAGGCCCTTGCCAAACGTAGTCTCACCCATCACCAGCGCGCGATCGTGATCCTGCAGGGCGCCGGTGACAATCTCCGAGGCCGACGCGGAATCGCGATTCACCAGCACGATCATGGGGTACTTCAGTGCCGGATCCCCGGGGTTCTTGGCCTTGGCTTTGTAGGTCTGGTCGGCGTCTACGCGTCCGTGCTGCGAAACAATCACCTGCCCGTCGCGCAGGAAGCGGCCCGCCAGGAATACGGCTTCGTTGACCAGTCCGCCCATATTGCCGCGAAGGTCGAGCACCAGGGAGTTGACCTTGGATTCGTCGAGTGCCTTCATGCCGGCCTGCACATCGTGCTCGATGTTGGACGCCTCAAAGCTGCTCACTCCGAGATACGCGACGCCGGGCTTCAGCCAATAGGTGTCCACGACGCTGGTCTCGATGGCATCGCGCGTCACCGTAGTGGTATAGGGATCGGTGCTGCCATCGCGCTTCACGCTAATCTGCACCTGCGTGCCGCGCGGTCCGCGCAGCATATCTGCCACTTGGCCGGTGTCCATTCCGGTGGTATCCTTGCCATCGATAGCGGTGATCCAGTCGCCGCGGCGCAGGTCCGCACCGGAGGCCGGCGACCCGGGGAAGGGCTCCATCACCACCACCTTCGGACCGTCTACCGTAATCTGCATGCCCACGCCATAATAATGCGCCTGCTGCTTGCGCATCATTTCCTTGTAATCCTTGGGCTCGATGAAATTGGAATGGGGATCGAGCGAGTGCAGCATGCCGGGAATGATGCCGGCGTAGAAGGCATTTTCGCTGCTCACCGGTTCGGCGGCATTCGCCTGCACCAGCGCGTAGGCTGAGGTTACCGCGCGTATCGCGGGATCGGGATCGTCCGCGGCGGGCGTGGCGGCACGGGCCAGAATTCCAGGACCATAAAGAGGCGCAAGAATGGCTGCAAAAGCAACCACGAAGGCAGCCAGGAGGGTTTTTTTCATTTTCATGTATTTGCCGGACGGTGGAAAAAGCGAACCCCATCCACCCTGAGTCTTAGACTTTGACGGCGCTCCCTATAGAAATGGTAGCAGATAGGATTCCATCGGAATCCCCCTCCGCGTAATCCCATCATACGCGCGGCCCAATCCGGTTGCAAAAAGCACCATTTGGACGCTCAACTCTTGACAATCGCGCCCCAATCGCGCGGGTCGATATCGGCCACCGATTGCGGGAACGTCCAGCGATAACCGCCGGGGTCTTCCACGCTGTATTGGCGCTCGCCGAACTCGCAGCTCCGGGGCTCGGCGACGATACGCGCGCCGAACTGCCGTGCCCGCTCGCAGTGCGCGTCTACACCCTCCACAGGAACGAAGAGCGACATGCCGGGCTGGGATGCGGCGCCCGCAGTGAGCACCACACTTCCCTTCCCCACCGATACTTGCGCATGGTGGATGGCGCCGTTCGGCCCGGGCGGCGTGCGCAGGCGTTCACGGAATCCGAACGCGCCGCAGAGCCAGGCGATGGCGCTTGCGACATCCGGGTAAGCAAGCCAAGGCACGATGGTGCCGGGCGGTGCGGAACGGTTCTCCATCATCGGGTTCCTTCCTCCAATCCGCGGCCGCTCACCAGGTAAACGGCGAAGCTGCCCAGCCAGTGGCCGCCTTCGTAATGCTCGCTCTTGATGCTATCGAGCCCGGCTTGCTGCAGCCGGCCGGCGAGGGCGGTAAACGGGACGCGGCGCCGATCGTGAGCAGGCAACTGCGAGACGATCCCGCGAAGCATCCACGCACGGCTGAGATTGAGCCCGGCCAAATGGTAGAGCTTGCCGTCGGTGACATCGGCTACGCGCGTAGGTTCCAGGTCGACGCTCGGCAGGAAGGCCGAAAACCACGAAGAGAATTCGGCCCGCGGCAGAACGCGCCGCATGGCGTCGGCCTCGGCCAGACAGGGCGAGAGAAAATCTTCGCCCGAGGGCTCGTAGGCCAGCGGACAGGCTTTGTCTTTCAGATAATAATCGCGGGCGCGCGCTTCCAGAAGCGTGCGGAACGCGGTGTTGGACGCAATCCGGGAGTAATCGAGCATCAGGCCGAGACTGAACGCGGTATTGTTATGCTCGCCGGTGCGAATGGGGTGTTCGAGCTTGGGCAGCCAACCGGAAACGCGCGCGATCGCGGCCTCCTCCAGCGGACGCAGCGTGGACGACCATTCGCGCGCCTGCGGATCGTCCCATTCGCGCAGTTCCGCCGCCAACTGGAGCAGCCACGCCAGACCATAGGGCCGCTCGAAGGCCGTGCGGCCATCGGCATTGAGGTATTTCACTTCCTGCGCGATGTACGCGGGGGTCAGGCTTTCAGCCACCGCGCGACGCGCTTCGGGGGCGAAGGGCGCATCGGGAAACAGGCGCGCCAGTCGCACCAGCAGCCAATGGCCATGGACGGAGGAATGCCAGTCGTAACAGCCATAGAAGGCCGGAGTGAGCAGGCGCGGAGGCTGCACGTCGGCGTCGGAATTCAGCGAGTGGGCGATCTTATTGGGGTACTCTTTGTGGACGCAATCGAGCGCCAGGCGGGCGAAGCGGGCCGCCTGCGTCCGGTCGAAATCGGAATCCGCCATGAGACCTCCCGCGAGAAAAATGGCCAGGATGAAGAGCCTCGTCATCTCCGTATGGTAAACCGCTTGGGGACTCTATTCCCGGCCGGCCAGCCAGGTGGTGACCAGTTGATAAGTGAAGCCCCAGAGCGGAACTCCGTTGAGATCGATGCCTGGAAACTGCATGTCGGGCGGCATTCCCGGGACGGATTGCACGGCGTGGCGCGAGGGATCGCGCAGCACGCGTGCCGGCAGCCACAGCGTTTCCGCCGCTTCTTCCGGATCGGCGATGGTGGGCAACTGTCGGTCGATGGAAAACACGAAGGGCGCGACCAGCATGCGCGGCCCCAGGAGGCGGCCCACAGTGCTCGCCGGCAGCGCGGTTTCCAGTTGATCGCGCGTGAGCAGGATGGCGCACTCCTCAGCCAGTTCGCGGAGCGCGGTATGCAGCAGGTCGGGATCTTCGGGGTTGCGCCGGCCGCCGGGGAGCGACCAGTGTCCCGACCAGGGGTCGCCCGCCCGCTCCGCGCGCCGCATCAGGAGGATGGCTTCCTCCGGTTCGCGCGCCCACACAATTGCCACTGCCGCTTCAGGGTCCGCCATGATTTTATGATGCGATGCGGACGGGGCGGAAGGCAAAGGGCTCTTCCCCGTCACGGGGGTGCGACTAAGTTGTCGAATCGAGTTAGAGTAATTGGAAGTGACCAAAGTACTCCTGATCTTCGGCACACGCCCGGAAGCCATCAAGCTGTGTCCGGTACTGCTCCATCTCCGCGCGCGGGCAGGCGAGTTCCGGGTAAGATGCTGCGTCACGGCACAGCATCGCCAGATGCTCGATCAGGTGCTGCAGGTCTTCGAAGTCAAGCCCGACTACGATCTCAACCTGATGTTGCCCGGACAGACGCTGGCGCAATCGTCGGCGCGCATCCTGGCGGCGCTCGAAGGTGTGCTGGCGGAAGACCGGCCGGACATTGTGCTGGTGCAGGGCGACACCACCACGACATTTTGCGGCGCGCTGGCCGCGTTCTATGCACGGATTCCAGTGGGCCACGTGGAAGCCGGATTGCGCACCGGCGATATGGCGCAGCCGTTTCCGGAAGAGCTGAATCGCGTCCTTACCACGCGCTTGAGCGCCATCCATTTCGCGCCCACCGCCGGCGCCGCCGAGAATTTGCGCCGCGACCGCGTGCCCGCGGACCGGATTGTGGTCACCGGGAACACGGGCATCGACGCCGTCCTGCAGGTCGACGGAAAACTAAGTAGCGGTACGCTCGCCGGCGTCGATCTGCCGGCGCTCGATCCGTCCCGCAGGCTGCTGGTGGTGACAGCGCATCGCCGCGAGAATCACGGTGCGCCCTTGGAGGCGATCTGCGAGGCCCTGGTGCGGCTGGCGCGCCGCGGCGACGTGCAGATCGTGTACCCGGTGCACCGCAATCCGAACGTGATGGGGCCGGTGGAGCGGCTGCTCGGCGGCGAAGCGGGCATCGTGTTGTGCGAGCCGCTCGACTATGTGCCGTTCGTCAACCTGATGCGGCGCGCCTACCTCCTCATCACCGATTCCGGCGGCATTCAGGAGGAAGGTCCATCGCTCGGCAAACCGGTGCTGGTGATGCGCGAGAAGACCGAGCGTCCGGAGGCGGTGGAGGCGGGCACCGTCAAGCTGGTGGGGACGGACGCGGCGCGCATCGTCGCCGCGGCAGAGTGGCTGCTCGAAGATCGCGCCGAGTTCGAACGCATGTCGCGCGCGCACAATCCTTATGGCGACGGCCACGCAAGCGAGCGAATCGGGGACGCGCTGGCTGGGTGGAACTGATCTGCCACCAAGCCCATCGAAGCGGAACTCCCGCGCGCACTTCGCGCAGTTCTTCCGCGTGATCTAAACCCTCTCGACACTCACGCGAATTTCTTCGCCGGCGAGCGCGAGCTTCGTCCCATTCTCCAGCGTCTGATGGTGCTCGATGCGTTCGGCGAGCAGTTCATTGGCCAGATAGACCCTATGCGCCTCGACGGCCGCCGCGATACGCGCGTGCGCGGCGTATTTCAGCACGATGCGGTCGGTGATTTGCAGGCCTGAAGTCTTGCGCAGATCCTGCACCAGGCGATTGAAGTCGCGCGCCACGCCTTCCTGCAGCAACTCCGGTGTGAGCGCGATATCGAGCGCCATAAACGTACCGTCGGCCATCGTACACACCAGATTCGCGGCGCCTTCGTAGGCCACCACCACTTCTTCGGGCGCGAGTTCGAAAGTCTGGTCCGCCACCGCGACGGTGTACCTGCCGTCCTTCGGCTCGGCGTGTTCGAGCGCTTCCGCAATGGCCTTCAAATAGCGTCCGGCGCGCGCGCCAAGCTTCTTGGCGTCGGGCTTCACGCGCCGTTTCGCCAACGAACTCGAATCGTCGCGCAGGGCCAGGTGTTTCACGTTCGACTCGTCCAAAATCTGCGAAACGTAATCGGGGCTCTCCAATACCTTGCGGTCGGCGGCATCGCGCGGCACCACGTAAAGAGTCCCCAGCGGCTGGCGAATTTTCACCTTGCTCGCCGTTCGCAAGTTGAGCGCCAGGTTCTTGAGGCGGATCACCGCATCGATGGCCTGCTCCAGCTCCTCATTCACCAGCGAGGCGTCCACCTGCGGGTAGGGCGTGAGATGCACCGATTCCGGCGCCGACTGGTCGACCGCGCGCACCAGATTCTGGTAGATCTCTTCGGTGAGGAACGGCAGGATCGGCGCCATCACGCGGATCACCGTAGTCAGCACGGTGTAGAGCGTCTGGTAGGCCAGCGGATCGCTATCCCAGAAGCGGCGGCGGGAGCGGCGGAGGTACCAGTTGGAAAACTGCTCGTCGAATTCCTGGAACGCTTCGATCACGCGGAAGTGCTCGAAGTTTTGGAATGCCGTGTGGGCCGCGGCAATGAGGCGATGCAGGCGGCTGAGCACCCAACGGTCGAGTTCATTCGTCACCGGCAGCGGCACGGCGCCCGGTTTCCAGCCGTCCGCCTCGGCGTACATCACGAAAAAGCTGTAGCAATTCCAGAACGTCAGCAGCTTGCGGCGCGCTTCGCCATCGATGGTGTTCCCGGCGTTGCCCGCGGGATGAAGGTCGGGGAAGTTCAGATGCTGCGCGGTCTTCTGCTCCACGTAGAGATAGCGCATCACTTCGGCGCCGAGCACCTCCGCCGCTTCGTCGAATGCGATGGAGTTGCCCTTCGACTTATGCATCTCTTCACCGCGCGCATCGCGCACCAAGGCATGTCCCAGCAGCGCTTTGAAGGGCGCGCGGCCATCCATCATGGCGCTCATGGCGAGCAGCGAATAGAACCAGTTGCGGAACTGGCCGGGGAAACTTTCGAGCACCAGGTCGGCCGGGAACCACTTCTCCCAATACTGGCGATCGGTGGAATATCCCATGGTGCTGAACGAAACGATGCCGGCGTCGAGCCAGGGATTGCCCACGTCCTCAATGCGCGAAGCGATCTCGCCACATTTCTCGCAGCGGATCTTGACGGCGTCCACGTAAGGACGATGCGGCGAGTTGCCGTCGAAGGTGTCCCAGCCTTCCACTGCCTTATCGTGCAGTTCTTCGCGGCTGCCGATCACGGTGAAATGCTCACACGCGCCGCACACCCAGATCGGTAGCGCGAGGCCCCAGAAGCGCTTCTTGGAGATCATCCAGTCGCTCATATTCTTGAGCCAGTCGAGCTCGCGCGCTTCACCCTCGGGCGGAATCCACTTGATGCCCGGTACCACATTCTGGATGCGATCGCGCCAATCCATGCGGATGAACCATTCATCCACCGGACGGAATACCAGCTCCGATTTGCAGCGCCAGCAGTGTGGGTAAACGTGCGGATATTTCTCCTTCGCCACCAGGAAGCCCGAAGCCTTCAGCGCCGCCACGATGTCGTCCGGCACCTCGCTCGCGTGCTTGCCGGTGAACGCACCGAAGCCGTCGAGGAAGATGGCGCTCTCATCCAGCGGCGCGATGAACGGGATATTGTTTTCGTGGCCCAACTCCTGGTCTTCCGCGCCGCATCCGGGCGCAATGTGGACCAGGCCGGTGCCTTCTTCCTCGCTGATGGCGCTCCACCCAATCACGCGATGCGCGGCCCGCGCCGTAGCGCCGCCGCCCGGCTGCCCGTAGGGAAAGACACCGCCCGGAGTGTTCTGCGCCGGCAGTTCGTCGAACGGACCGTCATAGGTGAGGCCGAGCAGATCGCGCCCCGGCAGTTCCTCCATGACTTCTACGCCGCCGCTGCCTTTGAGAATGGTGCGGATCGAGGGCAGTTTATGCGTCTCGTGCTTCCCTTCCACCTGCAAGTCCTGCACGCGATCGTGCTCGTAGTTGCCCTTGGCGACGTAGTAATTCCAGTCGCCGTGCCGCACCTTGAGGTACGTCATTTCGGGATTGACGGCCACCGCGACGTTCGAAGTAAGCGTCCACGGCGTAGTGGTCCAGACCAACAGCGCGGTCTTCTCCTGCCCGCGGATGGGGAAGCGCACGAAGACTGAAGTGTGGGCGGTGATGCGGCGGCCTTCCGCCACTTCCATCTGCGAAAGCCCGGTGCCGCAGCGCCCGCACCAGGGCATCACGTCGTGCCCGCGATAGAGAAAGCCTTCGGAATGGCACTTCTTGAGGAAGGCCCAGATGGTGAAATTATTCTCGTCGGAAAACGTGAAGTAGCTGCCGCCGTATTCGAGCGAACCGAGCTTGCGGACGATCTCGCTGGCGCGCGCCGTGACTTCCAGGCCGCTGGGCAATTTTGCTGTGACAGTGCGGTCGCCGTCCTGTAGCGCATCGCGCAAAGCCAGCAGCAGCTTGGGATCGTCCCAGTCGCACCAATATCCCAGACGAATCGACTGCTCCGTCTGCCGCGCGGCAAACGTGAGCACGCGTTCCTTGCAGGCGCGCACGAAATTCTCGATGCCGAAATTGCGAATGTCGCGCTTGGTGCCGAGGCCGAGACTCTTTTCCACTTCCACCTCGACCCACAGACCCTGGCAATCGAAGCCATTTTGGTAGCGCAATTCCTGCCCGTTCATGGCGTGATAGCGCTGGTACATGTCCTTCAGGGAGCGGCCCCAGGCGTGGTGCACACCCATGGGGTTATTGGCCGTAATCGGTCCGTCGAGAAACGACCACTTAGGGCCGCCGGCCGTTTGCTCGCGCAATTTGCGGAAGATCTGGCGATCCTCCCAAAAGCGCAGCAACTCGCGCTCCATGGCGGGAAAATCGGGGACTCTCGGTACGGGACTATACATATTCATTTGGAGACAAGAAGACAGAAGGGGCTCAAAATGCCGGAAAATTCATGGTAACAAAATGAATACCGCTCCCGGCGCGTTGGGCCTTCCGCTCCAGGCCTGCATGGCGCCGCTGCAAAGGCAGGCACGACGATTCTTGTTACCCGCCCCTCACATGCCTTACCAGACGTAAGTTCCCACCGAGCCGGGAGCCAGGCGCACATTGGCCACCTGCCCTCCATACTGCACCGCGAATGACTCCACCGCGTCGCGGTCGTTCGCCACGATCAGCACGAACTTGCCCTCGGGCGTCCGGAACGCCACGTTCGGCAGCACGGGCGAATGTTCGATCACCGCCATCCGGCTCACCCCGGGCCGCTCCTCATCTTCCGTCAACCCGACCGCCTGATCTCCGCGAGCGGTGGACCCGATCCGTACCGAACCCGGCCGCACGAACCTGGAAGCGTGCGCAATGGTGTAATAGGCCAGGTTCATCGACACCGCGTCGCCATCGATGGTGATGGCTCCCTGGCATACCGGACAGCCGCCGTTATTGGTGTGGGGCCCGTTTTTCGGGTCCGCCGCCAGGTTCCACAGGATCACGTTGCGGCTCCAGTTCCGCATAGTGTCCACGATCATCCGCTTCACCTGCCCGGCGATCGCGATCCGCGGGCTGCCGGGCTGCTCCGTCACCATCTGCTCAGTCAAATAGAGGTTCTTGTCGGGACGCGCCGTGTGGACCTGACTCATTGCCCCCATATCGCCTCCGTAATGATGGAACCCCGTGCCATCGGCGAAGTGCGAAACGATCGGATCGCTGAGCAACGCCAGCGGATAGTCGGGCCGGTCGAGATTGTGGTCGAAGAGAATCACCTTGGTGGTGAGGGCCGCCTTCCGGAACGCCGGATACAGATGGTCGCGGAGGAAAACCAGTTGCTGATTCACTTGCCATTGCATGCTCGGCGTATTCTTCGAATTCAACGGCTCATTCTGAATCGAGATGGCGTCGATGGCCACCCCTTCCTTCTTCATCTCCTGGATGTACCGCACCAGGTACAAAGCATACGCGGGGTAAAATTCCTCCTTCAGCGTGCCGCCCCTCACGTCACCGTTCGTCTTCATCCATGCCGGGGCAGACCATGGCGAGCCGAGTATCTTGATGGCGGGCGCAATCGCCAGAATTTCCTTCAGCACCGGCAGCACATAGTGGCGATCCTCCCCCAGGTTGAACTTCGCCAACCCGGGATCGGTCTCTCCCGCCTTCAGGTCGTCATACGAATAGACAAAACTGGTCATGTCGGACGCCCCGATCGTCAAACGCAGGTAACTCACCCCGGCGCTATTCCCGTCGGCCGCGAAAAGTTGGCGCAGCGTTTTCGCGCGCGCCTCCGATGTCATCTTCGCCAGCAGTTCCGCGCTGCCACCGGTCAGCGCAAACCCGAACCCGTCGATGGGTTGCATTTGTTGCCCCGGGTCGATCACGATGGCGGCGCCACGCGGCGACGTGTCGCGGAAAACCATCGGCTGGGTTACTTTCTGAAAAAGCGAGGACCGGTCGGCGTTCGTCACCCAGGCCTCCAGCGGCCTGGGGGAACCGGTCTGGGCGGTCAGCAGACCGGCGGGAACAATCAGCAGCGCGGCCAGGACAGCTATCGGGAGGATCGTTCGTGGGGAATCCATACGAAGCGGCTATCATACCGCCTGGCGCGCCCTGGAAGCAGCGCTACGGTCTGCTGCTCTGCGACGCGTGCTGCGCCGGCGGGACCGTCGTTGAAACCGAGGGGTGGCACTTCGATTCTCGCGATTGGCCCCGCTACGCCATCCAGAACATCGACAGATCCACTGAGTGCAGCTTACCAGCTCGCCGATGCCAGAATGCGCGAGACGCTGGTGGGAAACGACGCGCTGCACGTAGCGGTGGATGCGGCCAACGTGCCGGCGAGCGGCGCACAACTGATGGTCTGGTCCGCCGCCAGTTCCGATTGAATACTGAGGGTTACCACCGTGCCTACGGGAACCCCAACGGCGGAAATCGCGATGGTGACCGCGGTGGCGGCATTGATGGTCACGTCCGGAGTCACGAACGCACCCAACGGCGGCTGGGGCACGCTCACGCCGTTGACGCTCACCACCGTAACTACCGGGACAGTGGTGGGGGCCGGCAAGGGAGGCGCGATCAAAGGCCGAAAGGTGACCGTGCCATAGCTATCGCTTCCCGTGAAGGTGTTGGTGGTGGCATTGAACAGGGTGTAGCCGGCGCCGCCAGGCCCTCCGGCGCCGCCGCCTCCGGTGTAGATAGTCCCCGCGCCCGTAATGATGGGGGCGATGAGATTGATGGCTCCTCCCGAGCCGCCGCCGCCATAAGCGCCGCCACTACGCCCATAGCCACCACCCCCGCCGGCGGAGCTAATGCGGCCGGTGAGTGAAATCTGGGTGGTGCTGACAATGCGAATCGCTCCGCCGCCGGCCCCTCCTGTGCCGCCGGCGGCATCTGTCGCCGTATCGCCGACCGGGAAGCATCCGCCCGACCCGCCCGACCCGCCGATCAAAGGCGTCAGTTGAATATTGCCGTAGATCAGCCCAGGGGGCGCGCTGGTGCCTACCGAACTGAAGGCGCCGCCTCCGCCGTAGGCGCAGTTGGGGCTGGCTTGCGCGGGCGCTCCGCCCGGGCCAAGTCCCGGCGAGGCCGCGGTACCGGGACGCGACCCCACACCGCCCGGATATCCGCCCGGGCCCGGCTGCGTGGGGTAACGCTGCGAGATCCAGTCAGCGCCGTAGGCGGAGAGGTTCTGTCCGCCCGCGCCGTCCAGAACCAACGTTCCCGCGATGCTGACATTGCCGGTCGCCAACCAGATTACCGGCTTGCCGCGCAGGTAGCTATTCTGCAGATTCAACGTCACCCCCGTCCCGATATTGATGGTAGTGAAGTTAAAAATGTTGTCGCCGCTCTTGTTCAGACCGAGTGCCGTAGGATCGAAGTTATAAGTTCCCGGCGTGATGAAGCTGAGCGCGCCATCCGACGTGTCGGATCCGCTGGAAAACGGCGCTTGCCCAAAAGCATCTACGGGCAGCAGCAAGGCCGCCGCGAACAAAAGCGACTTGTAAGTTTTCATTTTTGAATGGTCCTCTCCTCCGGGATAGATAACTCCATCGCGACATGCACCGCGCGGTCCGCGGGAACGGAATGCCAGTCGAGTGGATTGAGTATGTAGGGGAACAGCGGCACGCGGAACGCGCCGTCCACACCCGTTACCGCTACGGGCGCAAGTTCCGTTGCCAGCGCTTCCGGCCTCACGATTTCACGGCCCGCATCCGGCTGCTGCCAGGAAAGCTGCAGGCCGGGATGGAAGGCGGGCTGATAGCTGTCGATCTCGATGGTGTGCCAGCCGGCGGTCAGCGTGACCGCCGCTTGCGACTCGGGCGCAAAGACCGCCGGCGGCGTCTCGATTGCCGCTTTTCCGTCGACCATCAGGCGCCCACCTTGCGGGGCATCCAGGAAAAACACATGCAGTCCATCGGTCGCGACGGCAATCTCGCCGCGAAATCGCGTGGCGTAACTGCCAGCCAAACCAGTGCCGAAGGGATCGGGACCGAGTGCCGCCGAATCCGGCTGGTTGACTGCCGTTACGTAGCCGCGCTTGTCGGGAGTGCGATCGAGATCGGACCACGTGGCGAAGCCCCGGTCGGCACTGAAGTATTCGGCCGTCAAGCCGCTGGTGCGCACGCCTACGGAGGTGGCCGCCGCGGGATTCCCGCCGCTATAGACCGCTCGCCCACTCATAGTGCGGCCCGGGTCGGGCACAATCGCCAGATGCTTCACAGGCGTGCGCCACGCCTTTCCGCGCGACGAATAAATCACCGCCTGCAGATCGAATCCGGCAGCGTGCGCGGGCGCCGTCAACAGCATCTCGAGCGGCGTGTCGCTGCGCATAGGCTGTCCATTGACCAGAAAGTCCGAACCTTCGAACAGGCCGCCCGGCGGATAGACGCGGAAGCGGACGGTCTGGCCGGCAATGAGTGCGTCGCCGTTCTGGACCGTTGCCAGATCAATAGGAGCGGTAGAGAATCCGCCACCCAGAATCTTCAGGCCCGCCAGACTCATGGTAGTGGTGGCGGTATTGTTCACCGAGGCCATCAAACCAGCCACAAAACCGATCTTGCCGGCACTGGGAATGTCGGCGGAGATCCACGCCTGGTTGGCGAGACTGACGGGCGGTGCTGCGGCCACGTTGACCGTCAGATTGCCCGGGCTGGGGATGTCGGCGGCAATCCACGCCTGGTTCGATACCGTCGCCGGGCTCGCGAATGCCGTCCGCACGGTCAAATCGCCCGCGCTCGGGATATCGACAGGAAGCCACGCCTGGTTCAGCAGCGACACAGTGGTAATCGCAAAGCGCGGCGTGACGGAGTAGAACGGGCAACCGAATAAGATAGCGTTGATTTCACTCTGCACATCGGCCACGTTTACCGCCCCGTCCGCGATCAGATCGTTCGCGGGAGTGGTCTGACCCAAGGCTTGGTTATTCATGAACTGCGCATCCACCACGTTGACTCTGTGGTCGTGATTTAAATCGCAGAGACTGAAATTATCCTGCGCGAGGGCCGGAACCCACACGGCGAGCAGAAAGAGAGTGGCCTTCGAAATGGGATTCATCCTGATGCGCCCAACGATGCGGGTAGTGTAAGCGGTCTGCCGATGGCTGCAACACGCATATTTGGGTAGTGACGTAACACCCGGAAAAGTCGTATACTATTGCCCCGTCACATTGAGAGTTTCCACCCGCTGCCCGCGCCGGGAAATGACCGCGAGCCGTTTAGACTTGGTAGATATGCAGACCCCGACCTTCGACCCCGGCCTCACCAAACAAGTAATTGCGCCGTTACGGCGCGTAATCGCCGAGGATGGCAGTTTCAACGTTCATCGCCGCGGCACCACGTGGCGCGATTTCCATCCATACCTGCACCTGGTCAATATGTCCTGGCCGCGATTTCTGGTGTCGCTGTTTCTCGGCTATGTGGTCATCAATTCGATCTTCGCCGGGGCCTATTTCTTGCTTGGGGCCGGCCAGTTGAGCGGCGTCGATTCCCATTCGGCGGCGGGACGGTTTCTGGACGAATTCTTTTTCAGCTCACAAACCCTCAGCACCGTCGGGTATGGCACCATCGCGCCCAAGGCTGTGGGCGCCAGCGCCGTCGCTGCCTTTGAAGCACTGGTCGGCGTGCTGGGCTTCGCCCTGGCTACCGGTCTCCTGTTCGGCCGCGTTTCGCGTCCCTCGGCACGCATCGGCTTCAGCGAGAATCTCCTGGTGGCGCCCTATCAGGAGGGCTCCAGCCTGCAATTCCGGCTGGTGAACCGGCGGTCCAATTCGCTGATGGAACTGGAAGCCAAGGTGATGCTGATGACGGTGGAATCGGTCAATGGCAAGCTACAGCGCAATTACAACCTGCTCCGACTGGAGCGGCCACAGGTTTTATTTCTGCCGCTCTCCTGGACCGTGGTCCATCCCATCGATACGGACAGCCCTTTCTGGGGCAAGTCCGCCGACGATCTGGCGCGGCTCCAGGTAGAGGTGCTGATTCTGATCAAGGCGTACGACGACACCTTCAGCCAGACCGTGCTGGCGCGGCATTCCTACCGGCACGACGAGTTTGTTTGGAACAAGCGCTTCGCCCCCGCCTTCTCGGTGGACGACGAAGGCGATCTGGTGCTGGAGTTGAAGAAGGTCGGCGAAGTGGCGTGAGCGGGAGCTGTTACTCTCCCGAAAAGCGCCGCAGGCGGAATACTTCGCCCAACGAGATATACAGATTCACTACGCCCAGGCCGCTGATGGCGCCGCGCACATACATATTGTCGAGATAGGGCCGCCAGGCGCGGAGGAACGCGGCGAAGTTATCCCAGTAATCGGTCCACGGAGCGATTAGCAGGAACAGGCCGATATCGAGGCAGATGGTAATGAACAGCACCGCCGTAGCTTTGTGATACCAGCGGTAGCGCGGCCGCGCCGGCGGCTCGGGCGGACGCGGCTCTTCGGCCGCGGGCGGCTCGGTGGGCATCATGCGGCGCCCGCCGTTTCGAAGAGCTCCATCTGCGGCGTGGTATCCAGCGGAAATCGCGAGCAGGCGCGCACCGGCTCGAAGCTCAGGCGATGCAGCGGAGTAGGTCCCAGTCTCTGAAGCGCCTGCCAATGCTCGGGAGTGGAATAACCTTTGTGGGAAGCGAGGCCATAGCCCGGAAACACTTCGTCCCAAACGCACACCAGCGCATCGCGATGCACTTTGGCGACAATCGAGGCCGCGGCGATAGCGTGGCAGCGGGCATCGCCCTTGATGAGCGAGCGCTGTGGGATGGGTAAATCGATGGGGACAGCGTCGATCAGCAGGAAATCGGGTGCGGGATGCAATTGTTCGATGGCTTTCCGCATTGCCAGGCGCGAGGCCTGGTAGATATTGATGGCATCGATGGCAGCGGCGTCAACGGCCGCTACTGCCCACGCCACGGCACGTTCCCGAATGCGCTCCGCCAGCACTTCGCGCCGCTCCGGTTCCAGCAGCTTGCTATCGTTCAGGCCGCGAATGGGTCGCTCGGGAGAAAGAATGACGGCGCCCGCCACCACCGGGCCGAACAGGCAGCCGCGGCCCACTTCATCCACGCCCGCCACGCAGGCGAAGCCGCGCGCACGCAGCTCTCCTTCCAGTGTGGCTTGACATCGGAATTTGCCACCCGCTGCCTCGGGCCGCATGGCGTCAAGCGGCCTAGGTACGCTCTTTCAGGCGGGCCGCTTTTCCTTTTAATCCGCGAAGATAATATAGTTTGGCGCGTCGCACACGGCCGGTGCGCACCACGTCGATGTGGTCGACCACCTTGGCGTGGATCGGAAAGATGCGCTCCACTCCCTGGCCGAAACTGACCTTGCGAACCGTAATGGATTCGCCCAGACCAGTGTTATTACGGGCGATCACGGTGCCCTCAAAGGCCTGCAACCGTTCTTTATCGCCTTCTTTAATCTTTACGTGGACCCGAATCGTGTCGCCGGGCCGGAACGTGGGGACGGCATCGGCCCGCTTGTTCTTGGTAATGAATTTCGTCAACAGCGCGTTCTGCATGAAATTTCCTGAATCTCTATCATATACGAGTAGAGGGGGCTTTCGCAGGACTCCACCCCTACTTCATCAAATCGGGCCGTAGCCGTCCCGTCTTTTCGAGCGCGGTCTGCCGGCGGAATTTGCGAATCTCTTCGTGATTTCCATTCAGCAGCACTTCGGGAGCTTTCCAGCCGCGAAAATCGGCCGGCCGCGTCCAGTGCGGGCAATCGAGCGCTCCTTCACCATGCCCGGTCTGCTGAAACGATTCGAACGCCGTGGAACTCTCGTTCCCCAGCACCCCCGGCAGCAGGCGCGCCACCGCGTCGATCACTACCGCCGCCGCCAGTTCACCGCCGCTCAACACGTAATCGCCTATCGAGAGTTCGTAATCGGCCAGATGCGAAGCCACCCGCTCATCCACGCCTTCGTAGCGCCCGCAAATCAGCAGCAGCTCCGCTTCGTCCTTCAAGCGGTTGGCCAAAGCCTGGTCGAAGCGTTCACCCTGCGCGGAGAGCAGGCCCACTTTCTGGTTTTGGGCGCGCTGCGGCCAGATGGACTCCACTGCCAGGAAGATCGGCTCCGGCTTGAGCACCATGCCTTCGCCGCCGCCGAAGGGACGATCGTCGACAGTCTTGTGGCGGTCGAACGTCCAGTCGCGCAAATTGTGGATGCGGATGTCGAGAATGCCGGCGTCCTGCGCGCGTTTTACCACGCCATGGGCGAACGGTCCCGTGAAAAACTCGGGGAAGATCGTTAAAACGTGGAAAATCACGGCCGGTTCAGATCCTTCAGACCTTCCGGTAATTCCACCGCGATTCGTCGTGCAGAGGGGTTGATTTCGACGCAGATGGAGCGTGCGAAAGGAATCAGCAGGCTGCCGTTCACCACCAGCAATCCCGTGCCGCCGCCATCTTCCCAACCGGAGACGGCGCCGAGCGACTGCCCGGTACGGTGGTCGATGACCTCGCAACCGACGAGATCGTCCTGGAAAAACTCCCCCGGATCGAGTGGCGCGCGCTGGTCAAGCGGCACGCGCACCTCGGACCCGGTGAGTAATTCCGCTTCGGAAATGGTATCCACTCCCCGGAATTTGAAAATCAGCGTCCCCTGGTGGAACCAGGTGGACTCTACTTCGTACCGCGAACCGGTGCCGAATAGAAAGACTTCGTGGAGCGCTTGGTAGCGTTCGGGCTTTCCACTCAGCGGAACCGCCGTGACTTCGCCGCGGTTGCCCCGGGATTTCCCCAGGACGGCGATGGCGATCCATCCGTCCGCGGGCGAGCTCACTCGAGAATTTCCAGAGTGAAGCGCCGATTCAGTTTCATTCCCGCCGCACCTAATATCGTACGGATGGAACGTGCCGTGCGGCCCTGTTTACCGATGACCTTTCCCAGATCGCTGGGAGCCACCTTTAACTCCAAAACGGTGACCTGCTCCCCCAGGACTTCACGTACCGAGACCTCTTCCGGGATGTCAACCAGAGCCTTAGCGATATCTTCGATGAGTTGCTTCACTACCCGGCCTCCTAAAGTTCATGGTAACCGAACAGAGCACTCAGGCAGGCCCTCTAGAGCTCCTAAACACCCGCTCTCCCGTTCTATTCATTACACTTAGGCCCACTATGCAGCGGGTTGGGCGACGGGGGCCGGGTTTTTCTCTACAAGCCGCTTCACGGTATCGGACATCAGCGCGCCGTTTTTCGACCAGTGCTCGATGCGATCGTGCTTCAACACGACCTTCGCGGGGTGGGTCAAAGGATTGTAATGTCCCACCACCTCCAGGCTGCGGCCGTTGCGCGCGCGTTCCTTTTCAATCACCACGATGCGGTAAAACGGCTTCTTTTTGGCGCCGAAACGCGCCATGCGAATCATTAACATCTGTACTCCCGATAAATTTGAACTGAAGCAGGCGCGGATTTTCGCGATCTGCCAACCTGGGGCGCCACACTTATCCCCCGAACGGAAACCCTGGTGGCATCTTCATCTTACCCAATTTCCTGCCCATAAGCCCGCCCGAGAGCGACTTCATCATTTTTCGGGCTTGCGCGTACTGTTTGAGCAACTGATTGACTTCCTGCACGCTGGTGCCGCTGCCCTTGGCGATGCGACGGCGCTGGCTGCCGTGGATGAGCATGTGATTATCGCGTTCCTTGCGGGTCATCGAATCGATGATGGCCACCACGCGAGTAATTTCTTTTTCGTCCACTTTGACGTTCTGCAACTCTTTCAGCATCCCGACCTTCGGCATCATGTCGAGCAAGCCACTGAGCGGACCCAATTTGCGAATCTGCCGCAACTGATCGCGAAAATCCTCCAGCGTGAACTCATTGTCGATGAGTTTGCGCTGCATCTCGACAGCTTTCTTCTGGTCAAGCTCGGTCGAGGCCTTCTCGATGAACGAAAGAATGTCGCCCATTCCGAGAATGCGATTGGCCGCACGATCGGGATGGAACGGCTCCAGGGCGTCGAATTTCTCGCCCACGCCCACGAACTTGAGAGGCTGTCCGGTAACGTTGCGGATGGAGAGCGCGGCGCCGCCGCGGGCATCGCCATCCATTTTGGTGAGAATGACACCGGTGATACCAAGTTGCTTATGGAACTCGTCGGCAGACTTGACGGCGTCCTGGCCGGTCATGGCGTCCGCCACGAAGAGAATCTCCACCGGATTGAGCTGTTCTTTCAGCTCCTTCAGCTCCGTCATAAGCTGATCGTCGATATGCAGACGGCCGGCGGTATCCACCAGCAGGACATCGCGCCCGTTGTTCACGGCCTCGCGCCGCGCCGATCGCGAAAGATCGAGCGGCAGTTTTTCCTCGGGCGCGCCTTCGTAAATCGGCTGCCCGATCTCCCGCGCGATCACGCGCAACTGATCGCGCGCCGCCGGCCGGTAAATATCGACCGACACCAGCATGGGACGATGGCCGTTTTTCGAGAGCCAGCGCGCCAGCTTACCGCTCGACGTCGTCTTACCGGACCCCTGCAGGCCGACGATCAGAAAGACGCTGGGCGGTTCGTTGGCGAAACGGAGCTTCGATTCGTGGCTGCCGAGGATCTTGATGAGTTCCTCGTGCACGATCTTGATGACCTGCTGGGATGGCGAAAGCGCGGCCAGGACTTCCTCGCCCATCGCCTTCGCCTTGATGTTCTCGATAAGCTGCTTCACCACCCGGAAATTGACGTCGGCCTCGAGCAGCGCCATGCGAATCTCACGCAGGGCGCTCTCCATGTTTTCGGCCGAGAGCTTGCCTTCCCCGCGCAAGTTCTTGAAGACGCGTTGCAGCTTATCCGAGAGATTGTCAAACATGGTCTTGAGGGATTTTAGGCGGCAGGGGGAGCGATGCGGATGCTGCTCGCCGCCATCTTGCCGGTGCGGTCCATTCCCAGTTCATAGAGGACGCGCGTGCCGGGCCGAAGATCGGTAGCCAGCCCTTCCACCAAACGTGACACGTGGAAGAAGATATCCCGTCCGCCGTCGTCGGGACGGAGAAAGCCGAAGCCCTTGGCTTCGAAATAGGTGACCACCGAACCCGGCTGTTCGCCGGAGGGCACTTCCCCACCGGACTCGCCCGTCTCGGCGGAAGCGGAAGCGGGGCGGCTACTCTTATCGCCGACGCCCTGTTTGATCAGGGCGAGATCGTCGTCGGTTAACTCTTGCGCCGGGGATTTACTCTCGGCGGGCATCTTGAGGTTCGGATTGCGCTTCCGTGCCTCTTCAAACAATCGCTTTTGGCTGGCGTTCAACGAAAATATCCTCGAATTACGTGCACCGGTCAGACCGCGGCCGGAGCAACTTTCTTCTTGCGGGCGCCCTTCTTTTCAGTGGGGGGCTGCCGATCGCTCTTTTTTAAACTACCCATCACCATGGCGGTGACGAACTTTTTTTCGCCGTGATCGTCAAACTTGATCACAATGCGCTCTTCACTGCTGGAGAGCACTTGGCCGAGACCGAATTTCAGGTGCTCGACCTGGGCGCCTTGACTGAAGGTATTGGAAGCCATAGACTTTCTACGCTTTGCTCCTCGGGTAGATTACTGGGGGATAGATCGCCGATGGGGTGGAGATGGGAATATCGAGCGGTAGCACCACAGTGGATCTACATTATCTTACCAGATTTACGGAACGGGAGATTCCGGGGCCGATATCGAAGGTTCGGTTGCCGCCGCAGTCGGCATTCGTCTATAGACCGAGACGTTTGCACATTTCGGTATCGTACAGACCTCGATTCCGGTGGAGGCACAAGAATCCTGAGTGACGGGGTCCAGGAAGTCTGCGTCCGACGTGCAAATGATATCCGCCTCTCCGGCGACAGCGGTTCGCAACAAAGCGACATCCTTGGGCTCGCGAATCGACACGGGCAGGAGGGGGTCCACGACTACGATCTCACAGACGCTGTGCAGGAATTAGATGTCATCTTCGTTGAGCCCGAACAGCGCCTGGAGTCTCGGGTCGCGCAATACCGGCGCCAGCTCAACCAGCATCCTTGTACTGGCGGAGCAGCGAATAGCCATGGGCAATCTACCGGCCGGCCCTCGCGCACCCCCCATGTGCCCTTACGAGGATATTGACGTTCAGGAGAATTTTCACCGGATGGGGCGGTAATTGGAGCGCGTGGATCGCAAGGCATCGGTAAGGATCGCGTCTGCCTCTTCATCGGAAGCAGTGGAACGTTGTGAGTCGACCCTTTCGAAATATTGCCGCAAACCCTCGATAATCTCTTTGCCGCCTCTCCTGCGAAAGCGAAGGAGCAGGGCTGAGCCGGCGGACGCTGACATCATCCTGGTCGACAGCGACTGGCGGGTCAGGCTTTCGATCGCCAATCTTCGATCGGCGGCAAGTCTCTCGCTTTGTGATCATGCCTGCTCCAAACCAGCCATTCTCGTTTCATTGTGCCACGCAAACCCATGTCCGGCTTATCCGTGGGCATCCGGTAAGGCCGCCCCACGTCTGCAAGACCGCCCCGCCATCCCCCAGGATCTTTCGTCCACAACCCACCCGAACGCATCCCCCCCACCCTTTTCCAACCTCATTGTGTCAGAATGATGATTTCCGGACGTATCGTGCTTTCGTGGGCATCGGGTACCGGTTTGTCAGTTCAGTTGCGAAAACTGAGCGAAGCTAGCTAAAATCAACGCGTCCGTAAATGATCCCAGGAGGATTCATGGCTGTTGAGCAGAAGGTGAAGCAGATTATTGTCGAGCAACTCGGCGTCGACGAGAGCCAGGTGGACAGCAACGCGTCGTTCGTCGACGATTTGGGCGCCGACTCGCTGGACATTGTCGAACTGGTAATGGCCTTTGAAGAGGCGTTCGAATTGGAGATTCCCGACGAAGACGCCGAAAAGATCACGACCGTCAAAGACGCCGTCGAATACATCGAGAATAAGACCGCCAAGAAATAACCGCTTTTCTCATCAAGGGGAACCGTTTTGACGCGAAGAGTGGTAGTGACGGGCGTCGGTCTGGTGACGCCGCTTGGTATCGGAACCGAAGCCACCTGGGAGGCGATCCGCGCGGGAAAGTCCGGCATTGGCCCCATCACGCAGTTCGATGCGACGGCTTTCTCGTGCCGAATTGCCGGCGAAGTGAAGGGCTTCGACCCGTCCGCTTATATCGAGAAAAAAGAAATTAAGAAGATGGGGCGCTTCATCCAGTTCGCCATCGCGGCGGCGGATTTCGCCCTCAAGCGCTCCGGCCTGATCGTCACACCGGAGATCGCCGAGAAGGTCGGCGTGTATATCGGCAGCGGTATCGGCGGGTTCGAGATCATCGAACGCGAACATCGTAACCTGTTGGAACACGGTCCGCGCCGTATCTCGCCGTTCTTTATTACGGCGACCATTATCAATTTGGCGTCGGGCTACGTCTCCATCCGGAGCGGCGCGAAGGGCCCGAATTCCGCCACCGCCACTGCATGTACCACCAGCGCCCACTCCATCGGCGATTCGTACCGTATGATCCAACGCGGCGACGCCGACGCCATGATTTGCGGCGGCACCGAAGCCGCTGTCACCCCGATGGGCATCGGCGGGTTCGCCGCTATGCGCGCGTTGTCTACGCGCAATGACGAACCGGAGCGGGCATCGCGGCCCTGGGATAAGGATCGCGACGGCTTCGTGGTCGGCGAAGGCGCCGGCATCGTCGTCCTCGAAGAATTGGAGATGGCGCGCGCCCGCGGCGCGAACATTCTCGCCGAGATGGTGGGCTACGGAATGAGCGGCGATTCGTTCCACGTGACCGCGCCCCCTGACAATGGCGACGGTGCCTACCGCGTGATGCGCAATGCCATGAAGGACGCCGGCATCGAGCCTCACCAGGTGGACTACATCAACGCCCACGGCACTTCGACCGACGTGGGCGACCGCGCCGAAACCATGGCCATCAAGCGGGCTTTCGGCGATCACGCGTATAAGGTCGCGGTCAGTTCTACCAAATCGATGACCGGCCATCTGCTCGGCGGTGCCGGCGGATTGGAAGCCGGCATCACCGTGATGTCGATTATCGATCAGATCGCTCCTCCCACCACCAACCACGAAGCTCCCGGCGAGTCCTGCGATCTGGATTACGTTCCCCTGCACGCCCGGCCCCTGAAGATCGAATACGCACTCTCCAACAGCTTCGGCTTTGGGGGGACGAACGGCTGTTTGATTTTCAAGCGATACTCGGAATAGGAGAGCTGTCAGTTCTCCGCTCAGACGCTTCGGGGCGTCGTTTTGGCTGAAAAGCTGAAAGCCGATCGCTGAGGGCTAGTCGCTGAAAGCTGAGAAATGAAAATCATCGTCGCCATCAAGCAGGTGCCCGCGCGCGATTCGCAATTACGCATCGCGTCTTCCGGAAAGTGGATTGAAGAGGCCGATCTCACGTATGAGATCAATGAGCCCGATGCCTATGCGCTCGAGGCCGGCCTGCAATTGAAGGAGAAGCACGGCGGCGAAGTCGTCGCACTCTGCGCCGGGCCGGCGCGCGCCGCCACCACTATTAAGGAAGCGCTCGCCAAAGGCGCCGACCGCGCCATCCACATCGAAGAAGAAATGGGTGGGTTCGATCCGCTGACCGCCGCGCAACTGCTCGCCGCCGCCGTGAAAAGCGAGAATGCCGGCCTGATTCTCACCGGTCTGCAATCCGACGATCTTGGCTACGGACAGACAGGCGTCATCCTGGCCGAGTTGCTGGGCGTGCCGCACGCCACCATCGTCATGCAGGTGGAGAAGAGCGACACCGGCATTCGCGTGAAGCGGGAACTCGAGGACGGCTGGTTCCAGCATGTCGATATGCCGCTGCCGGCGCTGCTCACCATCCAGTCGGGCATCAGCAAACTGCGCTACGCCACCCTCATGGGAATTAAGAAGGCCAAGACTAAGGAAGTGCGGCGCGTCACCGCCGAAAGTCTCGCCGCAGCCGCGGCGCCAGCCAGCCCCACGCTCGAACGTATCTACCTGCCCGAGCGCAGTAAACACACTCAGCTCTTCGACGGCAGTCCCAAGGAAGCGGCCGCCAAACTGGTGGAGAAATTGAAATTCGAGGCGCGCGTCATATGAGCATCCTGGTAGTTTTGGAACAGCGGGGCGGCCAGTGGAACCGCATGTCGTTTGAGACCCTGGCGGCGGCGCAGCAACTGGCGACGGAGCTCGGCGTGACCGCCTCCGCGGCAGTTCTCGGCGCCGGCGTCGAGCCATTAGCAAACGAGCTGACATCCCGGCACCTCGCCAAAGTGTACGCCATCGAGCACGACCTACTGAAAGACTACACGCCCGACGCATATTGCATCGCGCTCGCGCAGGCCATCGAGCGATTCCAGCCGTCGATTCTGCTCTTCCCGCACACCTACCAGGTGCGCGATTTCCTGCCCAAGCTGGCCACCGCCCATCGCCGCGTAGCGGTCAGCGATGCGGTCGGGCATCGCGTGGAGAACGGCAGCGCCATCCTGGTGCGGCAGCTTTTTCAGGGCAAAGTGAACGCCGATATCCGGCTCTCGGGCGACGCTCCGCAGTTCGCCTCTCTGCAGGCCGGCGCGTATCGCGCCGACCGGGTGGCGGAAGGCTCATCGACGGTCGAGGTTTTTCATCCCACCATCTCGCGGGAACAAATTCGCACCGTGCCGCGCGAGTTATTCCGCGAATCGCAACGCGCCGTCGATCTCGGATCGGCCGAGATCATCGTCTCCGTAGGCCGCGGCATCAAGGAGGCCGACAACATCGCGCTGGTGCAGCAACTGGCCGATGCGCTGGGTGGCGAACTCGCGGCATCGCGCCCCATCTGCGATGCCGGCTGGTTGCCCATGGAGCGCCAGGTGGGCAGTTCCGGGCAGACGGTCGCACCCAAGCTGTATCTCGCCGTAGGAATCTCAGGCGCCATCCAGCATCTGGTGGGTATGAAGGGCTCGCGCACCGTGGTGGCGATCAATAAGGATCCCGAAGCGCCCATCTTCGAAGTGGCCGATTACGGCATCGTGGGCGACCTCTTTCAGGTAGTTCCGGAGCTGATCTCGGAAGTGAAAAAAGCCAAGTAACGCGAGCGTAATTTGCGCGCCTTCAGGGCATCTTCACGAGCCAAATCGCGGGTTCCGTAAACTTCTGTAAACATCTGTCAGTATTTGACTTTCGCGGAGCAGTACGGCTATACTGCTTTGGCCGCAACTCCGCGGATTCTGCAACTTTTCCTGCGCCATCCGCGTCCTATATTTCTGACACGGTTGACCGGCACTTATATATAAGAGAAATGAGTATGATTATGAAGAACGGACAAAAATTGAAAACCGCACACTATCGCAAACTCCTCGAAAGCAAAGCGGAAGAGGTCCGTGAGAGCATGTCCGCCCAGAAGGCGGCACAAGTGGTGGCCCGGCTCGACGTTCCCTCCGATGAAGGCGATCTCAGCCAGCAACACCACGAAGAGTGGATTTTCCTCAATCGCAACACCATCGATATGAAGTTGCTGCGCGAGATTTCCGACGCGCTGCACCGCATTGACCACGAGACCTATGGAATCTGCATGGAGTGCGAAGAAGCCATCTCCACCAAGCGGCTGGACGCCGTGCCGTGGGCGCGTTTCTGCGTAACCTGCCAGGAGATGATCGCCAACCGCATTGCCGAAGGCGAGATTATGGAATACGAGGAAGCCGGGCGATGATGCTCGGCGACCTGCGCAAGTTCGCGATCCGCCAGCAGACCCGGGTTCGTTTTCCGCTCACCAACGGGCTGGAGTGCGTGGTCAATGAGCAGGGCATCGCGCAGGTACCGGAATTGAAGACCATTCCGGATTTCAACCTCGAAACGGAGCTGGCCGGCGCGCAGAGTTTTCAACTCGACACGCTGCCGTCCGATCCGAAGATTCCCATCAAAACCCGCGCCGTGCGCCGCGAGGAACTCGCCGCGCTCACGGCCGGCGGGCCCGCCGCAGAAGCGCACGATCACGACGACGAGTAGCAGCCGCTTCCTCACGCGCTCATCGCTCTCCACCTCCCTATCTGAAACGGGGTACAATACTAGGGCCGTTCGTAACACCTGTATTACTTCCCCGCAAGGGTTGGAGGGACCTACTGATGGATAAGCCAGCGCAGAATATCCAAGACAGCTTTTTGAACAACGCCCGTAAGGACAAAGTTGTTCTCACGATTTACCTGATGAGCGGCGTGAAGCTCTCCGGTCGCATCAAGAGTTTCGACAAATACTCTCTGGTGCTTGAAACCAACAACCAGGAGCAGCTCATTTTCAAGCACGCGGTTTCCACCGTGGTCACCCAGAAAACTCACAGCTACAGCGCCTCGGCGCAGCCCGTGGCGAGCAGCGCAGCCGGGTCGGCCCCCGGCGCGCCGGTGCACGCCGAATCCTCGGAGATCTAGACTGCACCCGCAATCCCCCGCCCGCGAACGGGCGATCTTGGTCGGCGTCGAGTGGAAATCCCGCAGTGCGCCGCAACGCGCCCACTCTATCCCGATGGAAGAATCGCTCGAAGAACTGGCCGAGCTTGCCTCCAGCGCCGGCGCGGAGATCGTCGGGCGCGCCATGCAGACCCGCCCCGGCCCGGAAGCCGCTACCCTGATCGGCCATGGCAAGGTGGACGAACTGCGCGCGGAAGTGGCATCCACCGGCGCCAGCGTTCTCATCTTCGACCACGATCTCACGCCTACCCAGCAGCGCAATCTCGAGAAGGCCGCCGACTGCAAAGTCATCGACCGTACGCAGCTCATCCTCGATATTTTCGCTTCCCGTGCGCGTACCCGTGAGGGCCGCCTGCAAGTGGAACTGGCGCAGCTCAACTATATGCTGCCCCGCCTCACCGGTCACGGCGCGCAGATGTCGCGCCTGGGAGGCGGCATCGGCACACGCGGTCCGGGCGAGACCAAACTCGAGACCGATCGCCGCCGCATCGCGCAACGCATCAAGAAGATCAAGGACGATCTGGAAAACGTGCGCAGCGGACGCGCGCTGCATCGCCACCGGCGCAACGCCGTACCGCTGGCCACCCTCGCGCTCGCCGGATATACCAATGCCGGCAAGTCGACGCTCTTCAACCGCCTGACCCGCGCCGGTGTGCTGGCCGATGCGCGCATGTTCGCCACCCTCGATCCCACTGTGCGGCCGCTGGGGCTGCCCTCCCGCCGTAAAGTCCTGGTAAGCGATACCGTCGGATTCATTCGCAGCTTGCCGACCACGCTGGTGCAGGCGTTCCGCGCCACCTTGGAAGAAGTGAAGGACGCCGCCCTGGTGCTGCACGTGGTGGACATCTCCGCGCCCGCCGCCGCTGAGAACACCGCGCACGTGCTGGAGGTGCTGGCGGAGATCGGCGCCGCGCAGATTCCGCAGATTCTGGTAATGAACAAAGTGGACCGCCTGGAGGGCGGCCCCGGCGACACCGAGAGCATGGCGCGCCGTCTGCTAAGCAGCGCTCCGGGGCAAGCCGAAGCCCGCGCCGTAGCCGTCTCCGCGCTCTCCGGCGAAGGCATGGACCGCCTGTTGCGCACGCTCGACGAAGTGCTGCCGGTCGACCCGATCGTGCACACCTCGCTGCATCTTGCTCCCGGCGATGGCGCCACGCTCGCCATGCTTCACGAATTCGGACGGGTTTTGTCCACCGACTATACCGAAACCGGATGCGACGTCGTCGCCGAAATCCCGGAATCGCTGCAGCGCCGTCTCACACCGGACGGCTGATTTCCGCAATCCACAGCCCCTGTGGAAAACTCTGTTGGAAACTGCTCCCAAAAGCCGATTAAAGCCTGTAAAAAATTGCACTTACGTCGAATTGACCCCGCTGGCAGCATACCTACCTATTTGATTGCAAATAAAGCGATTGACCGCACTTTCGGGGAGAGTGCGGTTTCTGTCGCAAGCGACCTCGGGAAATTTCTAGGGATTGCCGCGTTTTCCACAATTCAATCGGGTGAATCCCGTGGTTTTGGGGCCCCGGACTTGTCTGCTACACTGATTCTGCAAGGCGGTGTAGCTCAGCTGGCTAGAGCGACGGTCTCATAATCCGTAGGTCGGGAGTTCAAGTCTCCCCGCCGCCACCAATTCTCACAAAAGCGCCGCGGCCGCGGACGTTGTAAAATAATCCAACCGGGAGAAAAATGGTTCGGCTGGGGGTATTGCTGGTCTGGCTGTCGACAATGACAGCGGCGAGCGCCGCGGGCGTGGCGTCATTCGCCGGCGCGTCCACGTGCGGCAAATGTCACGCCGCCGTGACGCACACCTGGGCCGCCTCGCATCACAGCAAGATGGTGCAACCGGCCACCGTCGCCGGTGTGGTGGGCGATTTCGCGCGCGGCGCGGTCACCCTGCGCGGCAGTGTGTACCGCTTCCGCCGCCTGAACGGCGCGTTCTTCATCACTGAGTCCTACCTCACCGGCGAACCGCAGGAGCATCGCGTTCAGTACACCCTGGGCAATCGCCGCATCCAGCACTATCTCACCACGCTGGCCGATGGACGCATCGTGGTGCTGCCGCCCACCTGGGACATCGTCCGCAAGAACTGGTTCCACAATCTCGATATCGACGACCCCGAGGAAGCGCCCGGCACGCAGGTACAGATCTGGAATAAGAACTGCTACTCCTGCCACGTCAGCCAGGAGAAGAAGAATTTCGATCCGCAGAAGAATTCCTACCAGACTTCGTGGCTCGATTTCGGCATCAACTGCGAGCGCTGCCACGGGCCCGGCGCGGAACATGCTGCCTTCTACGCCAAGCCCGGCCACCAGGGAAAACCGCAGCATGACGTCATTGTGCAAACCAAGCTCGACGCGGCGCGCAACACCGCCGTCTGCGCGCAGTGCCACTCCTTCCGCGACATTCTGGTGGACGGCTTCGCCGCGGGCGACGATTATTACGATCATTTCCTGCCCATCCTGGAGTTCACGCAGGCATCTGGCGGAGATCCGGCGTATTGGCCCGACGGCCGTCCGCGCCGCTTCTCCACCGACGCTTTCGGATTCTGGCAAAGCGAGTGTTACCTCAAGGGAAAGGCCACCTGCCTCGATTGCCACGTGGTGCCGCACAACACCGATATCGACAAAAATCCGCAGTTGAAGCCCGAAGTGAATACCCTGTGCACGCGCTGCCACCAGGCGGAGGGCGCGTCGCTCACCAGCCACACGCATCACGCCGCCAACAGCACCGGTAGTTCCTGCGTAGAGTGCCACATGCCGCGCACGGTGTTCAGCATCAAGGCGAAAATTCGCGATCATGCGATGACCGTTCCGGTTCCCGAGAACACCCTGAATCACGGCATTCCGAACGCCTGCAACGTGTGCCACACGGATCGCGACGCCAACTGGGCGCTGGAAAAGATGAACGGCTGGTGGGGTCCGGCCTCGCGCCAGAAGCTGATCCGCCGCGCCGGGGCTTTCAGCGATGCCCGCCAGGGCAACACCGCCGCGGTCGCGAGCCTGCTGGCCATTCTCCAGCAGCCGTCGGAGGGCGCTCTGGTGCGCGCTAACGCCGCCGGATACCTCGGCAGGTTCCAGTCCGATCCGGCAGTGACACATGCACTGTTGGCGGCGCTCGCCGATTCCGAACCGCTGGTGCGCGCCATCGCCGCGCGTGCGATCAATCCCGGCCCGGAGTCGCGGGCAGAGGTCGGTCCGGCGCTCGGCGCTTTACTGCGCGACCCCACGGCCACCGTGCGCCTGTCAGCGGCCGTCGGGCTGATCGGAATGGGATTGCGAGAGCCTCCGAGCGAGTATGTCGAACCGCTCGAACTGGCCAAGCAGTTGTTCCGCGCGCGCGCCGCGCTTGACGCCGACGATGCCGAACAGGATCTGGCCGCCGGCCGATTCTACCTCTTACTGGCCGATCCGGCGAGCGCCGTGAAGGCGTTTCAAACCAGTCTCAAGCTCGACCCCCAGGTTCCGGTGCAGTACTTACTGGGTGGGGCATACGCCGAGCAGGGCAATTTCGCCGCCGCCAAAGCGATTCTGCAAGCCATTCCCATGAGCGACGATCAGTACGAGAAAGCCCAGCGCCTGCTGAAGGCCATCGCCGCACGCGAAGGCGCCCACGAGTAAGCGCCCGCCTCGGGCGCAATGCGGTCGGTAGATCCAACCTCGCCCAAACCAACGACAAGTCCAAAGTCTCAGTGCCCTACGCCCCCTCCGTGCCCTCAGATCTCGACTTTGACTTTCTCTAATCTCCGTGTCGCCGTGTCTCTGTGGGGAACAACCAGCCGTGACCGTCAGACAGCCCTGTACCGCACGCACATCTGTCAGCCTACGTCGCCAGTTTTGCCGCCTGCGATTTCTGGCGCGCCTCATAGACCCGCCGATACAACACGCGCGTCAATGCCAGCACCGGGACCGACAGGAAGGATCCCGCCACCCCCGCCAGTTCCGCTCCCGCGAAGACGCCGAAAAGCACCAGCAACGGGTGCAATTCCACGCCTTGTCCCATCAGGTGCGGAGCCAGTACATAATCCTGGAACAGGCGGAATATCACCAGGAATATCAGCAACGCCAGCCAGTGTCCGCCGGCCGCTCCTCCAATCACCAGCACCACGATGGCCGCCGCCAACGGGCCCACCACCGGAATAAATTCCAGCGCACCCGCCAGGACACCCAGCAGAACGCCGTACGCAACCCCCATGATCGACAGGAAAATGCTGTAGCAGGTGAACGTACTGAGGGAGAGCAGCACCAGCGCTCGCATGTAGTGCGCCAGCACCAGGTCCATATCCGCCAGAATGTGATCCAGCAGTTCCCGCTGCGGACCGGGTTCCAGCAGGCTTACGATGTGATCCTTCACCAGCGGACCATCTTTAATGCAAAGGAATGCCAGGATCGGAATAATCACAACGTAAATCAGGTTGCCCATCAGCGCCAGCAGTTGCAGGCTATACCCCGGCAGCGAACCGATGAAGCTGTTCACGCGGGTGGTCATTTCGGTCTTCAGCGAATCCGGCAGTCGGTCGCGAAAGGCGGCTTCCCACGCCTTGACCGTGTCGGGAAATGTCTTCGCCAACAGGTTCGCCTGCTGCACCACGTGTGAACCGATCAGGATGGCCGCCAACACCACCAGCCCCACCAGCAGCACGTAGGCCAGCGCGAGTGCGATGGTGCGCGTGCGCCGGCCGGGCAGGAACCGGTCCAACAGATTGACCAGCGGCGCCATCAGGTACGCAAATAAGATCGCCAGTATGAACACGAACAGCGTGGAGCGTACCAGATAGACCAACCAGACGCACAGCAGCACAAGGACCGCGGTCCAGGTCCAGCGCGCCGCTCGCGAGTCGAAGCCCAACATGTTCATCGGCCGAGTCCATTCTATCCCGAGGCTTTTCCAGCCACGGGAATTTTCTGCACGCGCACCCGCGCAATCCGGTTGCGATCCATCTCCAGCACGGTATACCGCCGCCCTTCGTACTCCACCGCTTCGCCCACCTTGGGAATCTCGCCGCGGCGGAACAAAAGGAACCCCGCCAGAGTTTCGAACTCCCCTTCATCGGCGATTTCGATACCGTATTCGCTTTCCAGATCGCGAATGCGCGTCGCGCCGTCCAGTTCCACCGTTTGGGCGTCTCCCAACCGGATGGCGGCCTTCTCGTCATGCTCATCCTCAATGCGGCCCACGATTTGCTCTAGCACGTCTTCCACCGTCAGCATTCCCACGATCGTACCGAACTCGTCCACCACCATCGCCATGTGGGAATTCCCCTTGCGGAACTCCTCCAGCATCTGCGAGAGCGGCTTGGTTTCCGGCACCACCAGGTGGCGGCGCAGCAGCCGGCTCACCCGAAACGATCGATTCGGACGGCCGGTGCGAATGGATTGCCGCCGTTCTTCCCACACCGGCAGCAGGTCCTTATAATGCAGGATGCCGACGATCTTTTCGGGGGCGCCTTCATACACCGGCAGCCGCGAGTGCTGTTCGCGGATCATGGTTTGCAGAATCTCGTCGAGCGACGCGTCCGCGGGTACGGATACGATGGCATTGCGCGCCACCATGATTTCGCGCACCGCCACTTCCCCCAGGTCCAGCACGCGATGGATCATGTCCTCCTGCGCCTCCGGGAGGAATCCCAGCCCGCGGCTGGAAGTCACAATGAGCTTCAGTTCCTCGGCCGAATGGCCGCCGGCATGTCCCGCGGCGCGAACGCCGACCGCGCGCGTAATGGCCGATGCCGAACGTTCGATAATCACCACAAAGGGTACGGCGATTCGCAGAAATACCACCAGGGCCGGCGCCACCAGGGCAGCCAGGCGGTCGGCCTTCGAGATCGCCAGATTCTTCGGCACCACCTCCCCCAACACCACGTGGAAATAGCTGATGGTCAGAAAGGATATCGCCAGGCAACCGGCGTGCAAGAGCTCGGCCGTCACCGGTGTGGTTACCGGGTGCAGCGCGTTCACCAGGACGCGATAAAGGGTATCTTCTCCGGCCCAGCCTAAACCCAGGCTGGCGAGAGTAACTCCCACCTGTGTTAAAGACAGCAACCGGCCGGGCTGCGCTAAGAGATTCAAGGCCGCCTGGGCGCCCGCCTGTCCGTTTTCGGACATTTGACGCAAGCGCGACGGGCGCACCGAAAGCAGCGCCACTTCCGCGCCCGCGAAGAAGCCATTCACGGCGATCAGAAAAACTACCAGTAATAGTTGAAAGGGTGAGTAGCTCACGAGCAATAAATATTTTTTGGTTACTGCATAACCTACGCCCGATTCCGGCGTCTTATCTTGTAACTGACTAACTCCGTCACATGAAAGGGCGCTCTTCTTCGGATTGCTGAAAAGCGCCCTCTCTATCCGTTGCCTGATTGTAATCCAAACGGGCCCAAGTGCGTGCTACCCCGCCGCCACCCGTTATGATGGATTGACAACCCCCGATGACCCAGACAGTTGGATCGCGTTTCTTGAGGGCGATGAACGTCCTGCTGGCGTTCTTCCTTGCCGCGGTGCTGGCAGCGCTCTACTGGTATGTCTGGCGGCCTCTGCCGCAGCACTCCGGAAGCATTCCCGTGCCTGTGGCCGCGCCCGCCACCGTCGCCTTCGACACGTTGGGAGTGCCGCACATACAGGCCGCCAGCCAGGAAGACGCCTTTATCGCGCAGGGATACGTCACTGCCCAGGACCGCCTCTGGCAGATGGACAGCCTGCGCCGCCTGGCCGGCGGGAACCTCGCGGAGGTCGTGGGGCCGGGCGCGCTCGACCTCGATCGCCAGGCGCGCCAGTTGCGCCTCCGCCGCATCGCCGAAGAAGGCTACACCCGCCTGGCCCCCGCGGATCGCGCCGCCTTCGCCGCCTACACCCAGGGCGTCAACCAGTTTATCGCCACACATCTCAACGATCTGCCGGTGGAATTCACCCTGCTCGGCTACCAGCCCAAGCCATGGAGCGCGGTCGATTCCCTGCTGATCTGCCTCAACATGTACCGCGACCTCACCACCACCTGGCACAACGACATCATCAAGCAGAACATGCTCAAGGACGGCGACAGCGCCAAGGTGAATTACCTCTTTGCCGCGCGCTCCGGCGACGAGCCCATGCCCGGGTCGAACGGCTGGGCCGTGGCCGGCAGCCACACCGCTTCCGGCAAGCCGCTGCTCTCCAATGACATGCATCTCGAATACTCCCTGCCGGGCATCTGGTACATGACCCATCTCGCGGCCCCCGGCCTGGACGTTTCGGGCGTCAGTCTTCCCGGCGTGCCGGGCGTCATCGTGGGCCACAACCAGCACATCGCGTGGGGGATTACCAATCTCGAATTCGACGTGCAGGATCTCTACGTCGAAAAGATGGATTCCGCCGGGCATTATCTCTTCAAGGGGCAGGTGCAGCAGGCGCGCGACGAGCATGAAATCATTCCCGTGAAAGGCAGCCGTCCGGTGGAAATGACCGTGACGGTCACCGGCCACGGCCCCATCGTGTTAGGCGAGGGTTCCGAGCGGGTCAGCTTGCGCTGGACCGCCGCCGAGCCCGGCTTCCTCCAGTACCCCGTGCTCGATATCGACCGCGCGCAGAACTGGCAGCAATTCACCGCGGCCATTGCGCGCTGGACCGGTCCCGGCTCCAACTTTGTCTATGCCGACACCGACGGCAACATCGGATATCATGCCGCCGGCAAGCTGCCGAAGCGCCACGGCTTCGATGGCGCCCTGCCGCTGGACGGTGCTTCCGGCAACTTCGAATGGGACGGCTACATGTCCTTCGACGAGCTGCCCTCGGCCTACAATCCCCCGAGCGGCATCATCGCCACCGCGAATCAGAATCCGTTTCCGGCCGACTTCCCTTATCCCGTGAACGGCAATTTCGCTCCACCCGATCGCTCCCGCCGCATTCGCGATCTGCTCTCCGCCCACAATGGCTGGCACGCCGCCGACATGCTGGGTGTGCAGACCGACATCTATTCGGCATTCAGTAAATTTCTGGCGTCGCAAGTGGTGGCCGCCTACGACCGGCGGGGCGCCAAGAATCCCTCCATCGATCCCGCGGTGGCGCTGCTGCGTTCCTGGGACGGCCGCATGGATCGCGACCAGGGTGCGCCGTTTCTGGCTTCCCTGCTCTACCAGCACCTGCGCAATACCGTAGCGGATAGCGCGTCTCCCGGCAAAGGCCAGCTCTACGAGTACACCATGGGTCCCGCGGTCATCGGAAAGCTGTTGCGAGATCGCCCCGCAGGCTGGTTCCAGAATTACGACGCGGTGCTCCTCCGAACTCTGATCGACTCCGTGGATGAGGCCAAGCGCATTCAGGGTGACAGCCCCGCGCGCTGGAAGTACGGTTCCTATTTCCGCGTCGAGATCGACCAGCCTGTGCTGCACGGAGCCATGCAGCGCATCCCCGTCATCGGTCCCATGCTGGACACTTTCGAGGTCGGTCCCGTGCCCATGAGCGGATCGTCGACTACCGTCAAGCAGACCACGCGCGCGCTCGCGCCTTCCATGCGCATGAACGCCGATCTGTCCGATTGGGACCGTTCGCTGTTGAATATTCAGATCGGGCAATCGGGACAGCCGTTCTCCGGCCACTATAAAGACGAGTGGAAAGACTATTACAGCGGCAAGAGCTACCCCATGCAGTTCCAGCACGTGCAATCCAAAAGCACCTTGGAATTGCGCCCGCTGGGCAGCAAGTAACTCCCAAAAAGAAAAGCCCTCTCGACCGTTGGCGCAGTCGGGAGGGCCCAAGGAGACGCTGCTGGCAGACAAAAACCGGTTATCGCGATCGCACGATGGAGAGTGGCTCGAGCCACTGGGGCTCGGCCGAGCGGTACGAGAATACAATCGCCGCCATCAGCCAGCCTGCCAACGCCATCACGCCGCTGCCTACGTCGAGCCGCTGGGACATGATGCCCCACGCACCGGCGAAAAAGAAGAACACCGAAAGCACAACCATCGACAGACTGGCGATAGACACAATACGACTCTGCATTTGTACCACCTCGTTTTCCTTTGAGTTTTGAAGTTAGAATCCACCGTGGGCGGATTGTAGAAGCCTTGCCGCTCGCGTACCGGCCGCTTCCCGGAAGTATTTGTTTACTTCCCTCTTGCCTTCACTTACTAAGACGGCGAACCGCGCGTTTGGTTACTCGCGAAGTTGGGCAATTAAAATCCCGCCGTTTCCCATCGTGGCTTCCAAAAGGTTACTATCGAAAGTTGGTGCCGCTATGTTCTCCTGGCTCTGGTCCGATCCCCTTCCCACCGGCACGACAGCGCCGGATTTCTCTTTGCCCGATGAAACCGGGCGCATGGTGCATCTGGCGGGTCTCCGCGGCCGCAACGTGGTGCTGGTGTTCTATCCCGGCGACGATACGCCCGGCTGCACCAAACAGCTCTGCCAGTTCCGCGACGGCTGGAGCGAGGCGCAGGCGCGCGGCGTGGAGGTCTTCGGCATCAATCCGCAGAGCGCCCGCAAGCATGGCGATTTCCGGCGGAAATTCAGCTTCCCTTTCCCGCTGCTGGTGGACAGCGGCCAGAAAGTGGGAGCCCTTTATCGCACCAATGGTCTGATCGTAAAACGCACGGTTTATCTTATCGGCCGCGACGGCGTCATCCGCTTTTCGCGGCGTGGGATGCCCTCGCCGCACGACGTACTAAGTAGTTCCGTCTGAATTCACACTACCTAGTACCACGAGGCTTGGCGGCTATCCAGGCCCATGATAAGCTGAGGACAGTCTTACCGTTACGCGACCATGTACAACGCCTTCTTCGGTTTCACCCAAAACCCGTTCAACATGAGCCCGGACCCCTCTTTCCTGTTCCGCAGCTCGCAGCATGAGGAGGCGCTTGCCAACCTCATCTACGGCGTGCAGAGCCGCAAGGGATTCGTGCTGCTCTCAGGCGAGGTGGGAACCGGCAAGACGACGATGCTCGAATGCCTCCGCGACTTTCTGCATTCCCAGCAGATCGCTTTCGCGTCGCTCTTCAATTCGCGGCTCACGGTCGACCAATTCTTCGAACTGCTGGCCTACGACCTGGAATTGCAGTGCAACCGCCATTCGAAGACCGAAGTGCTGCTGGCGCTCAACAGCATGTTGCTCGAACGCGCCGCCGCCGGACGCACCACCGTTCTCATCGTGGATGAAGCCCACAACCTCGAGTGGGACGTACTCGAAGAAATCCGCCTGCTGGGCAATCTGGAAAATCGCCGCGGCAAGCTGCTGCAGATCATCCTCGCCGGCCAGCAGGAACTCGATCGCAAAATGGAAGCTCCCGAGTTCCGCCAGCTCAAACAGCGTATCGCGCTCCGCTGCTCGCTGCGCGGTTTCGATTCCAACGACGCCGTCGCCTACATCAATTCCCGCATGGCGCGTGCCGGATTGCAGAATCAGGCCGTCTTCTCGCTGGAGTTGATGGAAGAAGTGCGTCTGCGGACGCAGGGCATTCCCCGCCTCATCAATGCCGTCTGCGACAATCTTCTGCTGAATTGTTTCGCCCTCGAAACGCGCGTCGCCACTATGGAAATGGTGGACGAAGTTTCCGCTGACATGCGCCTCGATTACCCCGTCGCCCGACCCATTCAGATCTCCCCCAATTTCCCGGAAACCGTCATTCAACAGTCCCGCGTTCGCTTCCAGGGCAACTAAGGCGCGCCGCTCCTTCCCACTTAAAAACAGGATATAAGCCTTTTGTTTGTTGCGTGGCCGGTTTTGCCCCGCCGGCGAAGCCATTAACAAACTGTATAGTCCCGAACCTCTGACCCAGCTATCAGGTATTTACCCGATACTTAATCTAGGCATTTTCCTATCAAAGTACTAGGTAGGCCCCGAGTCTTGGTGCTCACGTGCCAAAAAACACACTCGCTGCGCTGTTGAGCGATTGGCGCATCATGCGCTTCGCCACATAAGGAGTTCTGGATAATGCCCAGTTTTCGCCGAAGGACGCTGCTTTCTACCCTGGTGCTCTCGATTCTTGCCTTGGTCCTGCTCTCTGTAGGACCGGCGCCCGGCTATAGCCACCCTGTTACCGTCGCCACCGGCCCCACCTTGCCGCCGATTCCCTGGGACGGGTTGACAGGCCCGACGCTGCCGCCGATTCCCTGGGATGGCTTGACCGGTCCGACGCTGCCCCCGATCCCCTGGGATGGATTGACTGGTCCGACGCTGCCCCCGATCCCCTGGGATGGATTGACTGGCCCGACGCTGCCGCCGATCCCCTGGGACGGCATCGCGTAAAGTTTTCATGGAGGCACCCACGCCCGCCGCGGTGTGGGTGCCCGTGCGTCTGCACGCCGAAAATCCCCACATTGCCTACCGCGTAAACCCACTCCGTCTTACAATCGAAAGCGTATGGGCGTTGCCCGGTTTATCATCCAGGTGTGTGGTTGGGCTGTCGGCATTCCGCTTGAAGTGCTGGTCATTGCCGCCATGCTGCGCGGCGCTTACCGTCGCTATCCGGTGGTCTTCCTCTTCCTGGCGGTAAACTTCGTCACCACGCTGATCGATATTCCCGTCGGCACGCAATCCTTCTTCACCCACGACGCCGCCATTACCCGGCTGGCCGCTAAGGTTTACTGGATTAATGAATGGGTTCTGCAGTTCCTGATTTTCGCCACCGTCCTCAGCCTCATCGATCTGGCAGTGTCGGTAGCCCGGCGGCGCCGTGTGCTCCGTACCGCCCTGGCGGTAGGCGCTCTGCTGTTTGCGGGAATCAGTTTCTGGATCGAATATCAGCCGCCGCCAGTCAGCTTCGGGGTTTGGATGACCCCCTGGACTAGCGATCTGAGCCTGTGCGCTACCGTCCTCGATCTGGGCCTGTGGATGATCCTGATGGCGGCCCGTAAGAGCGATCGCAACCTGATGCTGATTTGCGGGGCATTGGGGATGCAGTTCACCGCTGAGGCGATCGGCGAGCGGATCGTCCTTTTGGGTGTGCCGCGGAGATCGCTGGCGCTGGCGCTTACCGGATCGGTAATCGCGGTGGCCGGAAATCTCATCTGCCTCTATGTCTGGTGGCGAACCTTTCGCGGCGTGCGGGAGCCGGTAAAGGTCACTACGTAAAACGAGCCGTGGAGGGTTGCTCCACGGCTCGTTCCTCGCTTGGCGGGCTTCACTCGAAAAGCTACTGCTGATCCTGACGGCTGGCGGTGGTCGCCATTCCGCCGTTCACATCGGCCGTAAATACTTTCACTTCCACGCGGCGATTCTTGGCGCGCGCCGCGCGATCCCGGCCTTCGTCCACCGGCTTCTCTTCGCCCAGACCGATCATGTGAATGCGATAGATCGGAATGTCGTGCTTCGCCACCAGGTAGGTCACCACGGCGTCGGCACGCTTGCGGCTCAGGGCTTCGTTGTAGGTCTTATTACCGATCGCATCGGTATAGCCTTCCACCGAAATCTCGAAGCGCTTGTCGGCGCTGAGACCGGTGGCCAAACCGTCGAGATCGGATTTCGCGGACTCGCTCAGGGTGTACTTATCGAACGCGAACGGCACAGTCGCCGATGTCTGCATCTTGTAGTCGTCGATATTCGCGACTACGCCGCGCAGTTTGCTGAGATCCTGGCTCGCTGCATCGGCGGCTTGGCTCGCCTGCTTGGCCTGATTCATAGCATCGGTGGCATGCTGATCGGCCGTCGCAGCGTGCTGGTCCGCGGCGGATGCACGTTCCTGGGCGGCGTTGATGCCGCTCTGCGCTTTCTCATCGACCTGCTTCACCTGAGTCTTGGTGTCGTCGATCTGTTGTGTGTTTTGGGTCGTCTGCGTGCCCACCTGGTCGACTTTGGCCTGGATGGGAGCGGTTGTGTTACGCACATACTTCTTGGTGGCGCAACCGGCCGCGAGCAAAGAGCCCGCTACGATGCACGTGGTCGCAAGATAAACTCTCATAAGTTTCAAAAACCTCGACTCCACTTTAGCAATCCGGCAGCCGTTCTCTAAAGGCTTATTTTTTGAACGACAAAGCGTACTTGACAAGCTCGGTGATGTAAGGATTACGCACGGCCGGAAGGTTTGACTGAAAAGACGGAAAAATGTGCTCAAACGCACATCTTAGAGAGCCCGCCGGACAAGGGCTTCCGCCGGCGCCGGCCAGCCGCTTAAGCCGGCTTGCTCTTTCGGGCCGGCGGTTTCGCATTTTTCTTCGGTGCCGGCGAACGGCGCCTGAGACCCGGCAGATCCCAAGCCGGGTTTTCATAAATCTGTCCTTCAGGATCCATATCGAGAGGCCAAAACTGGAAGGTGTTCATAAGCTTTCTACCTGAAACGCAGGAGGGGTGCAACTTCATTTTAGCATCTTCCTGCACAGCTCCGGCAGGCCCGCAGAGCAAACAAAATAAATGGCTTACGGACAGGAGAAAACGCTTCGAACAGACCTCGGCAGCTAATCCTTTACCTTTTCGGTCCAGTTTGTGACCACCGTGATCGGCGCGGAGTTGCTCCACTCGAGCGGCACGTTCATCAGAAAACGCTGTCCGGTAGCATCCACGTCGTAGAAGTTCCAGGTATCCGGAGTAACGCGCGTTTGGAAGAGCGGCTCCGGCGGATCGCTTTGGAATTCCTCGCCTTGCGGATGCACCTTCACCGACATCATCCGTCCGCTGGCCGTGATGTAGAACAACTCCTGGCCATCGGCACGCCACCGCGGTTCGCCGCCGCCCACCGCATTGGAGATGTAGTATTGGTGCTTGGTGCCGCGCGTAATCCCGTCGAACGGCTGCACGTACACCTGATACGATCCTGACTGGTCGGACTGGTATGCCAGCCACTTCCCGTCCGGCGATAGCGCACCGTAGCCTTCCACATAGATCGTGTCGAGGATCGGACCGGACCGTCCGTCGGTCATCGACAGGCCCCAGATATCCGACTTGGTGCCCGCCGTCAGCACGCCGAACAGCAGATATTTTCCGTCGCGCGACCAGTCCGTGGGATACGCCGCGTCGGCGCTCTTCAACAGGACTTCCGCCCTGGATGGCGCAGTAGCAGGACTCGCCATTAGCTCAAAATTATTGCCCGATTGCGAAAAGTACGCAATGCGCGAACCGTCCGGCGACCATACCGGCGAACCTTTGAGCCCCGGACCAGTGGTCCATTGCGCCACGGTGCCGCTGTCGTCCGCCAGGAAGAGATCGCTGGTCTGCTCATCGTCCGACTTGCGCGGTACTATGGCGCGCTTTCCATCCGGCGAAATTCGCGGCATGCCCCAATGGCCGCCTTCGCGCACCTGCGCCACCGGCTTGCCGGAACGATCGGTCCACGCCAATTGCCGGCTTGCCTTGCCGGCGCTCTGGTAAACCAGTACAGCCGTGCTGGAAATCGAGATGGGCGAGAGCGAAAGGCTGGATACCGCACCCACATCGTCCGCCAGCGGGCGAGGCTCGCCCAGAATCGCGAGGTGTCCGGCGTTGAATCCCACTTCCCACAGGGAAGTGTCGTGGACGTACAACAAGTAGCCATGATTGCCGCGATCCTCCGGCGACGCCGGCGAATACACCGCGTTGGTGTCCGATTGAAACAGGAGCTGATAGCTCGGCGAGTCGAGAGACCCGGCGTATACACCCTTGACGGCCGAAGCGTCGGACAGCACAAAGAATACGAAGTGGTTGCCATCCGGCAGAAACTGCGGCCACAGATGCGCGCGCTCCAACCTGCCCTGGTTCAACTGCTGCACCGCCCTCGGCGTTCCGCCATTCGCGGGCACCTGATACAGGGTCGTATCCTGGCCCGGTGAGAATAGAATGACACCGGCCTTGTTCCACGTGCCGCCGCCCGCCAGCGCCTGGGCGTCGCACACCTTCTCCACGTGGCTATCGTTCACGTCCAGCTTGTGGCCGTCGCTCACCTTCACTTTTTTGAGTTCTTTATCCGCGAAGAACGCCACATACTGGCTGTCGGGCGACCAGAAGGGCGCGAAGCCGCCATCCGTTCCGGGAATCAGCGTGGGCTTAATGGCATCCAGCGGGCGCAGCCATAGCATGGGCTTGCCCGACGGTCCCTCCGATTGCACCACCACCAACTGACCGTCCGGCGAAATCGATGGCATCCGGTAAGAAGTGTTGGGCGGCGGCGCCATCGGCAGGTTGACCACCTGCGCCGGCGCCGTATGGTACATAGTCCACCCGATCCACAGGCCCGACCCTACCAGCAGCAGCGAAATCGGCACCAGCGCCCACAAATACTGCCGCTGCCGCCGCACCTTTCCGGGCACAGCCTGGATTTCATCTGGGAAACGCACCGGGCTGAAGATGCGCGAGCGGTTGGGACGAATGCCCGAATCCTCTCCCGCTGTCTGCGGAGTCTCCGGTTCCTGCACCATCTCCACTGCGTCGGGCGCCGGCGTTTTCGCAAACCGCGGCAGCGATCGCGCCGCCAGGCGCAGTTCGATCACGGCATTCTGCACGCGCTGCCGGCGCCGCGCGGGATCCTTCTCGATGCAGCCGGCAATCACGCCTTCCATGGCGGCGTGTATCGGAGTCTTGCCCATCAGCGTAGCCGGCGGTTTTTCCACGATGGCGCGGTCGAGTGCCGCGCCTTCCCCGGAAAATGCCCGGCGCCCGCTCACCATTTCATATAACAAGGTCCCGAACGAGAAAATATCGCTGCGCCAGTCCGGTGACTCGCCCTCCACCTGTTCCGGCGAGCGGTAGGCCAGAGCATCCAGGTCCGTGCCTTCCAGCGGCCGGGCGATGCGCGCGCCTGAAGCGGTCAGCAGGATGGTGTGGGGAGAAAGTTTGCCATGCACCGCGCCCAGCTTGTGCGCGCGATTGAGCGCAGAGCCGACATCGAGTGCGTAGCGTAACGCTTCCTGCGGAGGCAGGCCGCCCTTCGCCAGACGCTCTGCCAACGACTCGCCTTCGATTGCTTCGTTACTGATGAATTCCAGTTCCTTCGCGCTCACGTCAATCACGTTGATCCCATTCCGGAACATCTACCATGCGCTCCAGCATCTGTCCTTAAGCACAATCCTACTATCGGCAGAATGTAGCCACAATGCAGGTACCGGTTCATTGCAGTTCTGTATGTACCACTCGCCGCTAAGGTAAACTGCTGGTACGTGCTATGTTAACGAGTGGCCAATGACAAGGGCAAAAACGCATTCGATGCTGTTTGTTTTTTCCATGGAATATCCTTGACACCGGCCGCCGCACAGGTACAATCCTTTGGTAGCATGAATTGGTCGATGGAAACGGAAGCGGAAAATGCTTAGAGCCAGGAAATCCAAGCCAGTCGCTTCGCCGGGCGAACAGGGCTTCACCAGTAGCGATGTCTCCCGAATCTGCGGCGTCAGCCTTCGTCAGTTGCAGTGGTGGGACGAACGGAATGTAGTCTCTCCCCGCCAGGACGGCCACAAGCGCGTCTACATGACCGAGGAGGTAGTAGAAATCTCGGTCATCGCCGAATTGCGGCGCAAGGGCTTCTCGCTGCAAAAAATCCGGCGCGTGCTGCGCTTCCTGCAAAAGGATATGGGCAAGCGACTGGCGGAAGCACTCGCCTCTGCCTCCGATGTCCATTTGCTCACCGACGGCAAGAGCATTTTTCTGGAAGAGGCGCCGCACCGCATCATCGATCTCATGAAAAATGCGCGGCAACCCATGTTTCTGGTCTGTGTGACCGATCAGGCGAAGCGCCTCGCCGCGCCCGCCGAACGCAAGCCGGCCCGCTCGGAAACCTCCGCGGTTCCGTCACGCAAGGCGCGAGCCGTTTAAGCGGGTATGGGCGGCGCAAGCGGGCGTTCTACTGCGGTCTCGGTGTGGCCATCGAGCATACCGCTCCCGCACCCAACGCGATAGCCAGAACAATGTACGAATAAGGGCTGTACTTGGCGAGTTCGAACGTGGCCTTTGCCAACCCCAGCAGCACGGTGTTTCGCAGTTCGGGGGAAATCAGAAGAAATCCGCCCGCCAGACCGAATATCGAAAGTATCCGCAACATCCTTGAAGTTCTATCTTGCCGCGCTATCGAAGTGCGCACAATATCGCTAGTACTATGGTGTGTCCCGGCAACCCCCCTTTGGGGGTAGCAGCCACAGCCACCTCGATTCTGTCAAAATTGTAGTTCCCATGACCGAACGGCTGTACTATCACGACTCCTACCTTCATACTTTCGCCGCCCAGGCACTAGAATGCTCGCCCGACGGCAATATCGTCTACCTGGACCGCACCGCCTTCTATCCCACCTCCGGCGGCCAGCCTTTCGACCTGGGCGCCGTCTCAGGCATCGCCATCCGCGACGTGGTCGACGAGGGCGATCGCATTGCCCACGTATTGGCGGCGCCGCTTGCCCCCGGCCCGGTGGAATGCTCTATCGATTGGACGCGCCGCTTCGACCACATGCAGCAGCACACCGGTCAACACCTCATATCGGCGGTTTTCGAAGAAATGTTCAGTCTTCGTACGGTCAGTTTTCATCTGGGCGCCGACAGCGCCACCATCGACCTGGAAGGCGGCACGGCCGATGCGCGCGCGCTGGCGGCGGCGGAAGCCCGTGCCAACGAAGTGGTCTGGGAGAACCGGCCGGTGGCCGTCACGTATGAGGACGCCGCCGCCGTGCAGGGACTGCGCAAGGCCTCCGAACGCGAGGGCACCCTGCGCATCGTCTCCATCGACCGGCTAGACCGCAGTGCCTGCGGCGGCACGCATGTGCGCACCACCGGCGAGATCGGCGCCGTGCTGTTACGGAAGCTCGAAAAGGTGCGGCAGACCGTTCGTGTGGAATTTCTCTGCGGAGGCCGTGCAATTCGCCGCGCACGCGCCGATTATGAGGCATTGACGCGCGTGGCCCAGCTTTTCTCCTCGTCGCTCGATGAGGCCCCGGGCGTAGTGGCGGCACAGATGGAAGCGGCGCGCACCGCCGATAAAGCGCGCCGCAAGTTGGAACTCGATCTGGCGGCCTACCAGGGGCGCGAGTTGTACCAGAACACCGTGCCCGGGCCGGACGGTGTCCGCCGTGCCGTACGCCGCGCGGCATCCGGCTCACTCGACGAACTGCGCGCCCTGGCGCAGAACTTCACCGCGCAATCGCAGGCGATATTTGTGGCGACCCTGGCCGCGCCTCCCTCGGTACTGCTCGCCACCTCGGCCGATTCCGGAGTGGACGCCGGGCAGAAACTGAAAGCGGCGCTCGCTGCCGCCGGCGGACGCGGCGGCGGCACGCCCCGCATGGCGCAGGGCAGCGTGCCGGATAGCGCAGCCCTCGATAAGTTGGCGGGCGATCTTTCCGAGAAGTAGCAACAGGTAACACAGCTTCCACCGAACATCTCGCGGTTCCCGTTTATTGCGGACGCCTTCGCGGCGGGTCCGCGGTATTTCCTGTCGGAGCCGATCCAGTAATTCGCGGCCGCCACTTTTCGCCGGTAGGGGTGATAATATAAGGCCTTCATTCGAAGCCGTACTTATGGACCACATCCTGTCGATCGTCCTGCTCACTCCGTTGGCCGGGCTGCTGGTGTTGCTGTTTATTCCGTCGTCGAATACGCGCGCCGTCAAGCTGTGGGCGAATATCATCTCGCTCGCCGGATTCCTGGTGTCCCTGCCGCTGGCTGTCAATTTCGACCCCGGTAAGGACATGCAATTCCAGGAGAAAGCGGCCTGGATTCCCAGCCTCGGTGCGTCCTACCATCTCGGCATCGATGGACTCAGCCTGCTGCTGGTGATGCTCACCACGCTCATCGGCTTCATCGCCGTGCTTTCCAGTTGGAATGCCGTGCAGGATCGGCTCAAGGAATATTACGCCTTCTTCCTGGTGCTGCAAACCGGCATGCTGGGCGTCTTCATGTCGCTGGACTTCCTGCTCTTTTTCGTCTTTTGGGAGTCGGTGCTGGTGCCCATGTATTTCATCATCGCCTTATGGGGCGGGCAGCGCCGCGGATATGCGTCCATCAAGTTCATGATTTACACGCTGGCCGGCAGCGTGTTGATGTTCCTCGGCATTATCTATCTCTACTCGGCGCACATCCAGGCGGGGCAGGCGCCCAGCTTCGACATTGCCGACCTCATGCGAACTCCGGTTGCCGCGGGCGCCCAATGGTGGGTCTTCTGGGCGTTTTTCCTGGGCTTCGCCGTCAAAGTGCCGATGTTCCCGTTCCACACCTGGCTGCCGGACGCGCACACGGAAGCGCCCACCGCCGGGTCAGTGGTGCTGGCCAGCGTGCTGTTGAAGATGGGGACGTACGGTTTCCTGCGCTTCTCGATTCCGCTGCTGCCGGAAGCGGCCAGAAATCAGAAGGTCATCCTGATCGTCTCTTTTCTCTCGATTGTCGGCATCGTCTACGGAGCGCTCGCGTCGCTCATGCAGAAGGATTGGAAGAAGCTGGTGGCGTACTCGTCGGTGAGCCACCTGGGATTCTGCACACTGGGAATCTTTGCCCTCAATCCGGCCGGCATTTCGGGCTCGATTCTGCAGCAGATCAACCATGGCATCTCCACCGGCATGCTCTTCCTCATCGTCGGCGTGGTCTACGAGCGCCGCCACACGCGTGAGATTGCGGAGTACGGCGGGCTGATGAAGGTGATGCCCATCTTCACGCTGATCTTCGGCCTCGCCATGCTGAGTTCCATGGGAATGCCGCCGCTCAACGGATTCATCGGCGAGATCACCATTTTGCAGGGTGCCTACGTAGTCAGTTTCCGGTGGGCGTTCTGGGCGGCCGTGGGGATCGCGCTGGGCGCGGCGTATCTGCTCTGGCTTTTCCAGCGGACCATGCTCGGCGAGGTGAAGGAGAAGAACCTCTCCCTGAAAGATCTCTCGTGGCGCGAGATCGGGGTATTCGCGCCTCTAGTGATTTGGGCCTTCTGGATCGGCCTCAACCCGCAGCCCTACTTCCACTATCTCGATCGCTCGGTAGCGCAGATCGTGGAGCGCGTACACCCTGGATATTATTCCGAACGCCACCTGCCGAATCCGCTGGAGTCGCCCGGCCGGCAGGCGTCGTTGCAGCTTAAATAACGTCCGGAGAATCGGCGCGCCGCCGCCGGCTGCTTTTATGAAACTCGCGCTCGCCGCTTCCCTGGCCCTGTGGCTGGGCTTATCCCTGGTGCCCCGCTCGCGCCCGGCGCCGCTTCCGGACAATGCGCCGGCCACCGAATTCTCCGCCATCCGCGCCATCGGCCACGTCCGCGCCATCGCCCAACAACCTCACCCCATCGGCAGCGCCGAACACGATCGCGTGCGCGACTACATCGTGAGCCAACTAACCAGCCAGGGCCTCGCGCCCCACATCGAGGCCGGGCATGCCGAATTCACTCGCGGCCGCTATCATGGCGCGGGCGACGTGCAAAACATCGTCGCGCGCCTGGCGGGTACGGCCGGCACGCGGCCCCTCATGCTGGCGGCTCACTACGATTCGGTCGCGCGCGGCCCGGGTGCGGGCGACGACGGCCACGGCGTGGGAGTGCTACTCGAAACCCTGCGCGCCCTTCGTGCCGGCCCGGCGCTGCGCAACGATGTCATCTTCCTCATCACCGATGGAGAGGAGCGCGGACTGCTGGGCGCGCAGGTCTTCATGCGCGAAGACCCCTGGCGGTTCGAGCCCGGCGTGACCCTCAATTTCGAGGCGCGCGGCACCTCCGGAAGCGCCACCATGTTCGAAACCAGCACCGGCAACGAATGGCTGATCCGCGGCCTGCAAGCCGCCGTTCCGCAGGCGGACGCCACATCCGTGGCCTATGAAATCTACAAGCGCATGCCCAACGACACCGACCTGACGGTCTTCAAAGGCGGCGGCCTCGCGGGCATGAACTTCGCCTTCATCGGCCACCCCGAGTACTACCACACCGCGCAGGATACGGTGGAGCACCTCGATCCCATGAGCGTGCAGGAACAGGGCCGCTACGCGCTGTCGCTGGTACGCTGGTTCGGCAATCGCGATCTCAGAACGCACCCCTCGGGCGACGCCGTCTATTTCGCCACCGCCTTTACTCCGCTGATCGTCTATCCGGTGCGCTTCGCGACGGTCCTGGGGATTGTGGCATTGCTGGGCGCGCTCGCCTCTGCCTGGCGCAGGCCGGCGGCCGGCGTACCGTTGCTGCTTCTGGCAGTGCTCGGAATGTGGGTCGCCACGGTGGCTCCGGGGATCAGCTACCTGATTGCCTGGCCGGTGCTCGGGGCGGTTCTTGCCACTCTGCCACGCACCCCGAACATCGCCGCGATGGCGCTCGGCGCGGCGCCTGGATTCCTGCTGATCGTCCCGCTGGTATCGAGCCTGGTCGTGGCCCTATCGTGGCGCGGCGCCGCGCCGATCCTGGCGGCTGCGGCAGTCCTGATGCTGATCTGCCTGCTGCCTCAATTGCTCTTTCTTATGCGGACTTCCGCTCCCGCGGGCGTAGCGTCCGCAGACTAGATCCCCATCGCCGCGCATCGAACCGGACGCGCCCAAGACCCACACGCGCCGAGTGCCAACATGCCACTCCCTGCAAGAGCCGCCGCGCAGTCCCTGGCGAAACACGCCCGCCGCTATTGAACCGCCAGCGTGACGTTCGCCTGGCTGGTGACGCCGCCCACTGTGATGCTGATGGGGACCGAAAGGCCTGGTGCGATCGAGCCGGGAACCTGCACGTTCACCTGCAGGACCCCGGCGGTGAAATCAGGAGCCTCGCCGCAGTAATTCACACTGGCCGTCTGGCCGCCGATCGTCGCCGTGCAGCCGGCCCTCGTGCGGGGCAGCGGAGTGGCGTTGAATGCCGAGACGCGGCCATCCACGCCGGGCGGCGTCGTGACGCCTTCACCCGTGGCGTATATCGATATCCAGGTGCCGCGGGCGGCGGGATTCGACGCGCTATTGACCGACTGGTCGGCATTCAAAATTGCCCCTTGCCCGGCGCCGCCGCTGGTGCTGGTGAAAATGCCCGGGCGCGTGGCGGCGACGGGAATCGAGAACGGCGCCGATGCGTTACCCCGATACACCACCACCACGTTCGCCGCGGTGGAGGAAGCCACTTCGTACGGCACCACGGCATTGACCTGGCCCGCCCCGGCGTAAATCAGGGGCGCAGGGTTTCCGTTGATGAAGACTTGCGTGCCGCCGATTGCGGTTTCCACCAGATAGTCGGCATTGAGCGCGAGGTTGGCGCCCGCGGCCGGACCGAGTCCCGTCCCCCAGATGGCCACGATGCCGCCGGGGGTGACCGCTTTGGTATCGTACGACGCGCCATTGGTGACCGCGCTGACCACGGGCTGCGGCACGGCCATGGCGCTTTGCGCCGGCGGGATCACCAACAGCGTGATCGACTGCGCCGGAAACGTGGTGCTGAGAGCGGTGCTGCCCACGCTGACGTCGGGCTGGCGAACGATGGCATGCAGATTGGCGCTGCTGTACTGCCAGGCCTGCGCCGTACCGGACGGCGTGAAATTCGCCAGGTTGATGGCGTCCGTGATGTCGCCGGCGGTCTTATTCAGCACCACAACAGTCAGCGCCGAATCGTAGCGCCGCGCGGCGAAGATGGAGAGCGCGTCGGGATTGTCGGAGGTGGCGGCGACGCTGGTATCTCCGAAGTGGCCGCCGTTGCCATCGTAATTGAGGTACGCCTGGAAGGCGAAGGCGGCGGGTGAGGTGGGCGAGAGGCTGGTCCATACGGTGGCGTAGTCGAGCTGCTCGCGGCCGAAAATGCCGAGGATGTCCGCCTGCGCGATGGCGCCGGTGATAGTGTCCGGCGCACCCCAGTTGTACTCGGTAATGGCGGTCTTGGTGCCGGGGTAGTTATCGGCCACCCACTGGCGCAGGCGCGGCACCATGGCGGGCGCCAGTTCGGCGCCGGTGGCATCTTCGTAGCCGCCGCCGGGCGGGTAATAGCTGGAGTCCCACAACTCGCGCGTGGAGGTCATGCGCAAAGTTTCCATGGCGGCGTTGCCCGCGCTGCCGCTGAGGCCGGTGGGTGTGATGTAGGCGTGGACGTCGACGATGTCGAGCAGGCGGTACCCGTTCTGCTGCTCGAAGGTCTTCATCTGCTGCAGGTAATAGGGAATCCAATAGGTGCTGCCGTGCGCTTTGTAATCGAGCGGGTTGTCCCAGTATTGATAGGGCGACTTGTTCCAGCCATCGTGCATATCCAGGCTCGAAAAAAGCATCCCGCTCCAGCCGCCGGCCACCGGGCCGCTGACCAGCGCGGTGGGGTCGGAGGCCTTCACCGCCTGCGCCCACTTGAGATTGCGCGCCATCATGTCGTCATAGGTGGCGGGTTGCGGATACGTGTCGGTGTGCACTCCGAGCCACCATTCGGGCTCGTTATCCATCTCCCAAACGCGCACGCCGCCGGTATTGGCCGGCCCGAAATTCGATAACAGATGGCTCAGCCACTGCTTTGTGAAGTCCTGAGTCACCGGAAGGTAGGCGTCGTTGGGGTCGTTCTGAATCTGCGCGCCGTTGGCGGTCAGGACGCCGTTGCCGCAATCGCTGTTGTCGGGATTGGTAGCTTTCTGCGCTCCGTATTTCTTCACGCTGAAACTGCAACTGCCGGCGGCTTTCGGCGTCCAGTCCATGAGGGAGACAGTTCCCATGCTGACCGTGCCCGCGGCCAGGTTAGCGTTTTGAAACGCATCGAACCCGGGGCTGACAGAATAGTTTTCGAAACACCAGGGATTATCGCCGGTATTGTTTTTGACGTTGGCCTGCCAGTTGAAGCTGGTGGCGTCGTCGCCTCCCCAACGGAGCAGGGGGACGCGCATCATGCCCAACAGTCCGTTATCGGACCATTCATTCACGCCATAAATATAGGGGCTGATCGCGTGAGCGCCGGCGGCAGCATCGACGGCCAAAGCAGGCGCGGACTGCGCAACAGCGGCGGCGCAAGCCACCAGGCTCAGGCCGAAAGCGAGAAACGGTCTCATATCGTTATTTTATTGGAGTCTTACTCATTAGGTCATCTGACTCGCAGAACCGAAGTCACTACTAACAGGGCCGCACAATCACTGGCCGGACCGAACCCGTCGCCGTGGTACGTCCCGTCCGGATACCTGACGATTAGCGACCATCTCTTTCGTATGAGTACGCCATTCAGTGTCGTGGAGAAGGTTCGGGACGGGTTCGCAATATGCGCATTCCTTAACTTCACTAAAATATCGAGAGTTCGTTGCACCTCGACGCCCGGCACTCGAACATCGAAACCTGGGCCATTAAATACCGGTATCGCTGATGGAGCCGTGAAGAAATGCGACGGCCAGCCTGGACACGGGTCATTGCCAGTACCTTCTACCAGGAATGTCCCATGTCGATTGAGCGATAAAGTTGCGCGAATCGCTACAGTTTGATGATCTCCGATCGAGTCTAGAGCTTCGCAAACGCCTACCGTTCGTGGCTCTGGATTCGCCGCGATGGATAAGGTGGCTACCAACAGCATCACAGAGCAGACTTTAGGGAAAGTCACTGGTTCAATCCTTTCCGCACGCAGCCATTATCACCGCGTCGTTCTTGTTACTCTGGCTCTCGTTATCAGAGTCCGGTTTGATCTGGTCTCCCCACCACCCTTGGCTAGGACTCCGGCGATGTAAGCGTATCGATTCCAACTTGCCGGATTACCGAGATTCGCCGGCCCAGGGTCCGCACTCCCCATGCACGAATTGTAGTTCCGCGGGTCCGCGTAGTCCATTCTATCCCTGAAGTAAATCCCGAACTTCTCGCCTTGCCGTTCGCCCGCACGGTCCCCAGTCGATTTGCCATAAGGTTCACCCCGCCGGCCACAATCACCTTGCCTCCGAAATATACGTTCTGTCCCATGATCGCGCAACTTGCGGCTTCGGACAGTCACTTGAACCTGGTGCATCGCGGAAGATATGCTCAAGCGTCTTTCAAGTCAGCACTAAGTCGCGGCGGCTTTTGGATCACTTATGCACTGCCGGCGAGGCCATCCCCGTCGCCGCCTTGCTATCGACGAGCCTTCGCCATGCAGTGGGGCGCCGCCGGCCGCCGAAATCCTGCGCTTCAGTTAACGTGTTACGATGTGCGCAGATGTCGTCCGCACATCGCCCTCCAGGCTTTCATCTTATTCTGGCCGCTGTTCTGGTGGCCATATTCATGTTCCAAAGCTTCACGGCGAGCCTGCGGAAAAGCCCGGTCTTCGATGAGGCGCCGCATATCGCTTCCGGCCTCTCTTACCTGGAAACGCGCGTCTTTCATGCCAACCTGCAACACCCGCCGCTGCTGAAAGAAATAAGCGCGCTCTTCCTGCTAGCGGACGGCATTCACTGGCCCAAATCGCCGCTTGCCGACGCGTTGATACGCGGCGGCCCGCAGGGCGACAAGCTCGAATGGCCCATCGGCGTGAACATCATCCACGATAATGGCGCCGACCGCGTGCTGTTCTGGGGACGCCTGCCCTTCGTCCTGCTGGGCGGTCTGCTCGGCTGGCTGATCTATTGGTGGGGCCGCGAACTGGTGGGGTCGACTGCGGCACTTGCCGGGCTCTTCTTCTACGCGTTCGACCCGACCATGGTGGCGCATTCCGCGCTGGTCACCACCGATGTCGGGGTGGCGGCCTTCACGGTTCTGTTTCTCTTCACGCTGTGGCGCTATCTGCATGGGCCCAGCCGGCTGCGCCTGATCTTCTGCGGCCTGGCATTGGGCGCGGTACTGGGGGCGAAATTCTCCGCCGTTTTTCTGTTGCCGGTGGCGGCAATCCTGATGGCGGCGGCGGTGCGCTGGCCCATCGCCACCAAGTCCGCGGCAGCCGGCGCGCCGCCGGAGAAGAGCTTCGCCAAGGCCGGACCCAATAGCCTCTGCCCGTGCGGCAGCGGGCGCAAATACAAGAAGTGTCACGGCGCGGGCGCGGCGCCTTCGCGAAATGTCGAGCAGAGCATCCGTACCCAGGAACTGCTCCGCGCCGCGGGGGCGTTCCTGATCATCTTCGTCATCGCGGCGGTGGTCATCCAAGCACTCTACCTTTTTAATAGCGACCCGTTCCTCTATCTCACCGGCCTTCGAAAAGTGAATGCCGACCATGTCGCGGGTTACCAGGCCTACCTGCATGGCGAGCTCTCCCCGCACTTCCTGAGTTACTTTGCAGTGGTGTTCCTGGTGAAGGAACCGTTCGCCACTGTCGGGCTTTCCATCGCCGGGCTGGTGCTTGTGCTGCGGCGCAAAGCCATGCCCCCGATGACCAAGCTCTTCCTGTTGCTCACGCCGGTGGTGCTCTTCCTTGCCGTTTCCACGATGGCCGATAATCTGGGGATCCGCTACATTATTCCCGTCCTGCCCTTCGCGTACCTGCTGGCAGGGCTTGCGCTGGCCGAGTTGCTGTCTCACCGGGCGCGCTGGGGCCGCTATGCCGCGGCCGCGCTATGCCTGTGGGTGATGGTGGAAGCGGTGGGCATCTATCCCGACCATCTTTCGTACTTCAACGAAGCGGCCTGCCTGCTCACCGCGCCCGGCAGGATCGGCTGGGATGGCGGCTCTGCCTGCGGCACCATGTGGCTCGACGACAGCAACGTGGACTGGGGCCAATCGGTCAAACAATTGCGCGACTGGGTGGATCGCAATGCTCAGGGCAGGCCGCTGCACCTGGCGTACTTCGGCGTCTATCCTCCCGAGGACTACGGCTTGCAATATGTCAAGACGGACATGACGCAACTGGTGGGCAAACCCGCGCCCGGCCTCTACGCAGTTAGCGCCCACATAGTGGCGCGGACCCCGCCGGCGGCGGCAGCGGCCGGGATGTCCGCGGAGTGGCTGCGCGCGCGCCCGCTGGCGATGGTGGGCCACGCACTCTATATATACGATGTGCCATAACTATGCCCCGCGAGCCTCGCACGCCCACTTATTACCACCTGCTGGCCGCGGCCTTGATCGCTATATCCCTGTTACAGGGATTCTTATCCAGCCTGCTCAAGAGTCCGGTCTATGACGAGCCGCCGCACATCGCCTCCGGGCTATCCTATCTGGCAACCGGAGTATTTCGCGCCAACCTCCAGCACCCTCCGCTCCTCAAGGAAATGAGCGCGCTCTTTCTGAATGCCGCGGGCATCCACTGGCCGCAGACCAATGAAGCGCGGGCGCTGATCGCGGGAATTCCGGCGGCGGACGGCGCGGAGTGGGATATCGGCAATGACATCATCGCGGCCAATCCCGACCGTGTGCTTTTCTGGGCGCGCCTGCCGTTCTTCCTGCTGGCCGGCCTGCTCGGACTCCTGATCTACCTGTGGGGACGCGAACTGGCGGGCGACGCGGCGGCGCTGGGCGCGCTCTTTCTCTACGCGCTGGACCCCACGATCGTGGCGCATTCCTATCTGGTGACCACGGACGCCGGCCTGGCGACGTTCGGCCTGCTGTTCCTGTGGACGGCGTGGCGCTACGTACAGCAGCCGACGCGCAAGCGGCTGGCGATTTGCGGGCTCGCCATGGGAGCGATGCTGGCCTCGAAGTTTTCGGCGGCCTTTCTGCTGGCGGCGGGCGCGGTGCTGATGCTGGCCGCCATCCGCTGGCCGCTCTCCGAAGAGCCGGCGCCGAAGGTCGGACCCAACGCTCCCTGCCCGTGCGGCAGCGGCAAGAAATACAAGCGCTGCCACGGCGCGGAAGGCGCGAGCACCGCCGGCATGCAATGGCGCCGCCTGCTGGAGCGTGCCCTTGCGGTGCTGGCGATGTGCGCCCTTGCGGCGGTGGTGGTGGAAGCTCTTTACTTTTTCCCGCACGATCCGCTGCTCTATCTCAAGGGTCTGCAGAAAGTAAATGCCGACCATACGGCGGACTATCAATATTACTTTCACGGCGACACATCGAAGCGATTCTATGGCTATTTCGTGGCGGCGTATCTGTTGAAGGAGCCGCTCGCCACCCTGATTCTGGCCGCCACCGGCCTCGCGGTTTTCTGGCGGAAGCGGACGGAGCCGCTGCTCGCCAAGCTCTTTGTGATTCTTCCGCCGGCGGTCTTTGTGCTGGCCATGACCGTCTTTGCCGATGACATGGGCGTGCGCTATCTCATCCCCGCCATGCCCTTCGCCTTTCTGCTGGGGGGCATCGGCCTCGCGTGGCTCTGGGCGCGCGGCCGGACCTGGATGCGCTACGCGGCGGTCGCGCTCTGCATCTGGGTGGCGATCGCCGCCGCCGGAATCTATCCCGACCACCTCTCGTACTTCAATGAGGCGGCGTGCCTGTTGGAGAAGCCCGGCGAAATCGGATGGGATGGCGGCAGCCGCTGCGGTCCGCTCTGGCTGGACGACAGCAACGTCGATTGGGGCCAAGGTCTCAAGCAACTGCGCACGTGGTTGGATCGCCACCCCGCGGTGCCGCCGGTGCGGCTGGCGTATCCCGACAGCTTTCCTCCGGCCGCCTACGGGTTGCGTTTCGAGCCGTTTCTGGTGAAGCAACTGCTGCCGCCGCCCACGCCCGGATGGTACGCGGTAAGTTCCAGCCTGGTGGGCCGCATGCCGACCATCGGCGAGAAGTTTGGGAACGGCGGCGCAGCGTGGCTGCGGACCCGGCCCGTGGATATTGTGGGCCATGCGTTTTACATCTACCACGTCCAGTGAGCGCGCGTTACGATAGAAGATTCGACCACTCATGAGTTGCGGGAACCGTCTCCGGTGATAGCTCGGCGCGAAATCAGGCAGGCAAAAGATGGGGCGCCAATGCGCGCGGAGGCCATCGAGTGCGCCTGTGAAGCGCTGTTCGCGCGCCAGGCACCGGAGGGCTTCTGGTGCGGCGAACTGACGGCCGATACCACCCTCGAATCGGACTACATCCTGCTGCAGCTTTGGATGCATCAGCCCGAAGGCGAGGTGTGGGACCCGCCCTCGCGCGGGCGGATTGAGAAGGCCTGTGCGTCTATCCTGGAGCGGCAACTGCCGGATGGCGCCTTCAATATTTATCGCGGCGGACCGGCGGAGCTCAACGCCACCATCAAGGCATACTGCGCGCTCAAACTGGCCGGCCATTTGCCGGAGAGCGAGCCGCTGCGGCGCGCACGACACTCCATTCTCGAACTGGGCGGGCTGCAGGCGGCCAACAGCTACGTCAAGATCAATCTCAGCCTGTTCGGACTTTATCCGCGGCAACACGCGCCCTCGGTGCCGCCGGAAATCGTGCTGCTGCCGGGGAATGTGCTGTACGAAATGTCGTCGTGGACGCGCTCCATTCTGGTGCCGCTGTCGATTGTGCAGGCGCGCGGATCGAACCGGCGCGCACCGGCGGGCATGACGCTCGACGAACTGCTTCTGCCCGGCGTGGGCATGAAACTGCCCAAGCGCAATCGCCTCTCGGTGCTGTTTCACCATCTGGACCGGGTGTTCAAAGTGTGGGAAAAGCGCGGCTCGCAGCGCGTTCGCGACGCCGCCATCCGGCAGGCCGAACATTGGATTCTGGACCGCACGCGCTTCACCGAAGGGCTGGGCGCCATCTATCCGGCGATGATGTATTTCATCATGGCGCTGCACGCGCTCGGCTACCCCAAAGACCATCCCGACCTGGCGGACGCGGTGCGCCATTTCGAATCGCTGCTCATCGAAACGCCCGGGCGCTTCATGTTCCAGCCGTGCCTGCCGCCCATCTGGGACACCGCGCTCTCCGCCTTCGCACTGGGCGAAGCCGGCGCCGGCGACGATGCCCGCATGACGCTCGCCGCCGACTGGCTGCTGAGCAAAGAAGTGCGCCGGCGCGGCGACTGGTCTGTGAAGCGGCCCGGCACGGAGCCTTCGGGCTGGGCGTTCGAGTTCGCCAACGAGTTCTATCCCGATATCGACGACACTGCGCAGGTGCTGCTGGCGCTGCTGCACGCCAAGGCGACGGACGCGCAGGCGCAGGCGGCGTGCGAGCGGCGCGCCATCAACTGGCTGCTTGCCATGCAGTCGGAAGACGGCGGGTGGGCGGCCTTCGATGTCGACAACAACTGGGCGGTGCTGAATCAGGTGCCGTTCGCCGACCATAACGCCATGCTCGACCCGACCTGCCCCGACATTACCGGGCGCGTGCTGGAATGCCTGTGCCGGCGCGGATTGGCGGATCACGATGCGGTGCGGCGCGGCGTGCAGTATCTGATGCAGGCGCAGGAGAAGGACGGAAGCTGGTACGGCCGCTGGGGCGTCGATTACATTTACGGGTCGTTCCTGGCGATGCGCGGCCTGGCGGTGAGCGGAGCTTCGGGAGCGAGCGACGCGGTGGCGCGCGCCGCCAGTTGGCTGCGGCGCATCCAGAATGCCGATGGCGGCTGGGGCGAAAGCTGCGCCAGCTATGAGCGCGACCGGTTCGTGCGGGCGCCGAGTTGTCCGTCGCAGACCGCGTGGGCGGTGCTGGGGCTGATCGCCGCCAACGAGCGCGATAGCGTGGCGGTGCGGCGCGGCATCGAGTTCCTGCTCGAGCGGCGCAATCCCGACGGCACATGGCCCGAGGACGCCACCACAGGCACAGGTTTCCCGACGGTGTTCTATCTGACCTACGCGATGTATCGCGATTACTTCCCGCTGCTGGCCCTGGCGTCGGCATAGTTCGATTGCGAGCGGCGCACGCATGGGTGCGCGACGCGCCAGTGAGATGAACACGGCTCCACACGGATCGGCAGGCATCGAACGGCGGTGGTTTTGCGGCGGCCGCGGTATCATGAGGGTTCCGCTTCATGATCGTCACCGCGAACACTCTGCGCTTCGATTCCCTGTCCCTGGATAACGGAGCTACACTTGCGCCGGTGGAAGTGATGTACCAAGCGTACGGCGAACTGAACCAGGCGCGATCCAACGCGATTCTGGTGCTGCACGCCTTCTCCGGCGATGCGCACGCGGCCGGCATCAGCCCGGAGACGGGCCAGCCTGGATGGTGGGACAACATGATCGGGCCGGGCAAGGCGTTCGATACCGATCAGTATTTCGTGATCTGCTCCAACGTACTGGGCGGGTGCCGCGGCACGACGGGGCCTTCGTCGATCAACCCGGCTACGGGATGTCCCTACGCCATGTCGTTTCCCGTGATAACGGTGGGGGACATGGTGCGGCTGCAAGCGATGCTGGTGGACGCGCTGGGGATTGAGCAACTGCTGGCGGTCTCGGGCGGATCGATGGGCGGCATGCAGGCGCTGGAGTGGGCGGTGGCGTATCCGCATCGCGTGGTGGCCGCAATTCCGATTGCCGCGACTACACGGCACAGCGCCCAGCAGATCGCTTTCAACGAAGTGGGCCGGCAGGCGATTATGGCCGACCCGCATTGGAATGCCGGCGACTATTACGGCAAGGAACTGCCGGGACGCGGGCTGGCGGTGGCGCGCATGGTGGGCCACATCACTTATATGAGCGACGACTCCATGCGCGAAAAGTTCGGGCGCCGGCTGCGCGGCAAGGAGACGTTCGGATTCGATTTCGAAGTCGACTTCGAAGTGGAGAACTATCTGCGCTATCGCGGCAGCCAGTTTGTGGGAAGGTTCGACGCCAACTCCTATTTGTATATTACAAAGGCCATGGATTACTTCGACCTGACTAGCGGCCAGCGCTCTCTTACCGCCGCGATGGAGGCGGTGCGCGCGCGCTTCCTGGTGATTAGCTTCAGCTCCGACTGGCTGTACCCGAGTTACCAATCGCAGGAGCTGGTGCGGGCGCTGCGCTCGCGCAATTGCGACGTGGCGTATGTGGAACTGGTGTCGAATTACGGGCACGATTCGTTCCTGGTGGATGTGGCCGAGCAATCCAGCCTGGTGCGGGGATTTTTGGCCAGCACGTTCGAGAAACGGGCATGAGCGCGCAGGTTGCGAAGAAGCAGGCCTTCGTCAGCGAACTGCTGGGGCGGAGCGACTACGCGATCATCGGGGAGATCGTGGAGGCGAAGTCGAAGGTGCTCGACCTGGGATGCGGCGAAGGGGAACTGCTGGAGTGGCTGGCGCACAATAAGGACGTGGACGCACGCGGGGTGGAGATCTCGAGCGCGAAAGTGCAGCGTGCGATTGCCCGCGGCGTTTCGGTCTTCCAGAGCGATATCGACGCGGGGCTGGCCGACTATCCCGACCAGGCTTTCGATTACGTAATCCTGAGCCAGACCTTGCAGGAAATGCGCCGGCCGCTGCAGGTGTTGCGCGAAATGTTGCGGGTGGGGCACCGCGGCATTGTGGCGTTTCCGAATTTCGGCCATTGGCGGGTGCGGTTCTCGATGCTGACCAGCGGGGGCGCGCCGCGTACGTCGCTGTTTCCGCACGAGTGGTACGATTCGCCCAATATTCATTTTCTGACGGTGCGCGATTTCGAGAGCCTGGCCGCGAAGGAAGGGATCCGGGTGGAGCGGCGCTTCTTTCTGGCGGCCAATCGAAAAGTGGAGACGCTGCCGAATCTGAGGGCGGAAGTGGCGGTGTATTTGATGTCGCGGGAGTAGGGCAGCAGCTTCACTCATCGGTCTACAACTTGGCGGGGAGCCGCGGGGCGGGCGTGGTTTCAGCGGCAGGATTTTGCGAGACGACGAGCTCACGCGGAAGGAAGCCATTTGCGGGGTTAGTGGTTTGCGGGCGCGGAGTTACGGGGGCAGCGCCGCGGTCTAACTCGGGCTCGGGGTCAGGATCGAGGCGGGCGGCTTCGGCTTGTTCGGCTGCTTCGGCCCGGAGGCGTTCGAGTTGGTGGAGGGCGTTGCGGTAATTGCGCTGGGTCATATCGATGCGGCGCTGGAGGCGGGCGAAGGTTTCGTCCATGCGATTGAAAGACTCGCCGAGGATGGTTGGGTGCACACGATCGCGCATGCCGTCCACCCAGAGTTCGGCCTCGACGCGGCGGAAGCGGCGGAGGAGCCACTCGCAATCGATCAGGGTATCGACGAGCATACGCTGCTCCGGAGTGGGGGGAAGGAAGCGGTCGTGGTACTCGGACTTGAGGCAGTCGAGTTCGGCGGGACTTTCGCCGTGGATGATTTGGGCGCGGGCGTCGATGCCGGATTTGAGAGCGTTTTGGGAGGAGCGGGCCTTGCCCTCGGGGGTGCGCGGTCCGGTGGATTTGAGAGCGTTGCGGCGGTTGGCCGCGATCTGTTTTTGAGTTGCCATACGGGGCGAGGATAGCTGGGGGGCAACGGGGTGGGGCGCGGCGGGAAAAGCTAAGTGGTTGAAAATGGGGGAGAAATAAACAGCGGGAACGCGGCAACTTCGTTTGGCCGCGGATTCCTCGCAGTTCAGAGCGATGCCGCGTGAACGCGACGACGCTTCTCAATTGGCACACGGCCCCGGCGCGGGGAGCATCGCCGGCCGGAAGCTAACGGGACGAAAAGATCCGGTCGGCGGTATGCAATTGATCGGCGAAGAATTGCGCCTCCCGGGAATCCATGCCCCGGAGCGAACGGAGAATCGCCGCCAGCGACTCGGCGCCCCTGAGTTGCGACTCCGGAAGAGCCTTTTCCGCGAGTGCAACGTACCCTCGGGCCATGGTTGCCTGCACGGGCAGTTGGGCTCTCTGGAACGCTTCCTCCGCGCGCAGGAATTGGGCGATCGCCGTGGATAACCGTCCCGCCGCCATCTGGAGTGCACCAACAAGCCAGAGGGAGGTGGCGCTTGCCTTGTCGCCGAGACCAAGTTCTTCGACGAGTTCGTAGCTTCGTTCGGCGAGTTTCAGGCCTTGGGCAATATCGAGCGGTTGGATTACGACCGCATCGCCCCAGCCCGGCCAGCAATTCGCCGCGGCGTTGTAGGCAATCGCCCTGGCGCGGTCCTTATACCTGCCGGTGGCTTTCGGGTCCGGCGAAGCGGCCGCGCATTGGAGCGCGAAGCCGATCGCCTCCCAGGCAAGGCCGGTCAAAGTGGGAACACTTTTCAGGTCGCGATAAGCGCGCGTGCACAAGCGCGCGAGGGACTCCAGGGCGGCCTGTGTGTCCGCCATGGCGGTAATTGCGGCCACGGCGGTGGATAAGTTGCCGGTGGCAAGCAAATCGAAGGCCTGCGACCGGGGTGTCTCTTGCGATTCCACAGAACCATTCTGAAGCAAATTTTCATGGAATGGATCGCGAGCATAGTCAGGCCAGGTGGATTGCTAGATCGAATTGCAGGCTCCGCCCTGGGCGGCTCGGATGACGATCTGGACGTCTACCAGATTCACTACTTGATCGCCATTCAGATCGGACTTGGACATGGCTCGCCCCAATGCCTGATTGATCATCGCCTGGACGTCGGCGACGCTCGCGTTGGCGTCGCCGGTGACGGCGCACGACTGGGCAAAATTGGCGGTCACCGATTCCTTGGCGGCCATATTGATAGTCGTGGAGGCACTGGAAGTGTTGTTGACCGGACCGCTCCAGGAGGCGAAGCGGAATCCGGCGGCTGGAGCGGCGGTGATGGCCGCGTTGGTATTGGCGTCGAAGTAAGTGCCGCTGGTTACCGAGACGGTGCCTGTTGCAGAGGGTGAGACCCCAGTAAACAATTCATACTGAGTCTTGAAGTTTGCAGTGTAAGTAGTGTTAGATGCGGGGACGGTGATGGTATGGGAGAGCGCTCCGCCGTCGGACCAGCCTGTCCACACATACTGCATTCCGAAAGTGCCGAGTTGCGGCGATTGGGCAGCGATGGTCTGGCTGGTGCCGCCCGTCAGCGACGCCGTCACCGGGGCCGCGGAAAAAGCGCTGCTGTTGAACTTCACGGCCAACCCGGCGGGCGAGGTCTGGAGCGTGACCGCAGTCAAGGGGTTCACGGTTAGTGAAAATCCGACGCCTGTGGTGGCGGCCGGGTATGACGCAATGAATGCGTTGACCGTGAAAGCGCCCGCGGCGCCCTGGGCTTCAAAGGCGGGCGCCGTGGCAACGCCGTTGCTGTCGGCGGCAATTGTCACGGTCGACACAAACTCGTACAGCGGATCGTTAAATGTACCGAAGGAGCCGGAGGTGGGCGCCACGAACTGGACGAATGCCCCGGGCAGCGGATTGCCGGACTGGTCCTTCACCAGCACACTGAGCGCATTGGCGAAATTGGTACCGACCACGGCACTTTGGGCCGTTCCCGCGTGGACCGTCAAGGAACCCGGCAAGCTCGGGATGGAGCTGAATGCCATGGCTGTATACACCGCATCTGCCGCGGTTCCCGACATGTTGTAACACTGCACGCTGGTGCTATTGGGCGCGGCGCAGCGGGCGGTGGACTGATAGGGCGTGACCTGTAGAAAGGCTGATGCTCCGGGAAAGCTGGGATGGTAGGCGCCGGTTCCGCTGCGCGTGATGGTGACCGCACCCGATTCGTCCCACGAAAACCCGGCTGGCGCGGTGTAGCTCGCCGACGAGGACAGACTCGCCCAGGCGTAGGCCACTGCCGGCGGGGTTGCTCCGGGCGGAACGATGGCGACCACAAAGGGCGAGTCAGTGGAGACGCCGCCGGCGGTGTAACAAGCGACTTCGGCGCGGAAATCCGGCGTGGTCCATCCGGCGGAGGTGCAGGTCGTTGACGAAGACCCGTACGCCGCAACCTGGACGGTACCGCCGCCCGCGGTCAGTCCCAGAAAATCAACCTCGTAGAACCCCATGGAGTTGCGCGTAATGGAGATGGCGCCAGAGGGATTGTAGGAATAGTTGGGGTCGGGCGTATAGCTGGCGGCGGTGGGGTTTCCGGCCCAGGCGAATGCGATGCCCTCCTGATTGGTAGAGGATACCGCGAGAATGGCGAAAGTGGTATCCGTGAGAGCGCCGGCAGGAGTGTAGCAGGATACATTCACCGCACTACTGCCCCAGCTTCCGACGTTGCAGAAATTGGCGCCGCGGCTGGTCGCCTGAACAGCCCATCCAGCGCCAATACCGGAGTTGGGAAAGCTAATCTGGTAGCTTCCGGTTCCGAGGTGTGTACCCACGATTGGGCTTCCACCTGGGTTTAGGGACTGGCTTTGGTTCACTGCGCCATTGGGATTGCTGACGGAGGCGTAGGCGTAGGCGGAGGGCGGCAGCACCAGCACTTCGAATTTGCTGTCGACGAAATTACCGGAGGAGTCGGAGCAGTAGACATTCGCCACATAGGCTGCGGTGGCTCCAAATTGTCCCCAGGAATTGCCGTTGCAGCGCGCCGAAGCGCCGTCGGCGGTGGCCATCACGAAGCCGGGTCCGCCAACCGGCACCGAACTCAGGCCGTAGAACAGCACCTGATACTGCCCCGCGGATTGGCGCTGCAGAAGCACGGCGTAACCGGTGGGATTGTAGGTAGGGCCGCTAGGCGTATTGGGGAGCGTGACGACGGCGGCGTCCTCAAAGGTATAGGCCAGTCCGGTGGGGGCACTGCCGGCCGGTACGACGGCAATGGAGAATGCCGATTCGACAGAGTTCCCAGAGGTATCGACGCAGCTCACCCTGACCACATTGGATCCGGTCCAGCCGTCGGTGGTGCAGGTATCGTTGGTGTTGAGGGCGTCTACCTCGACGGTCCCGCCGGTAGCCCCAAGCCCGTTGAACGTTACCTTTACGTCACCGTTGCTCAGGTTCTGGAAGCTGATGGCGCCGCCTAAATTGTAGGAATAAAAGGAGGACGGCGAGGAAGCGAAGTTGTACCAGGCAAAGGCGATACCTTTGTCATTGGCGTTGGAGACGGCGAACACGACGTAGCTGGTGTCGACGGCGGCGCCACCGGGGCCGTAGCACAGGACGGTTACGGCGCTATTGCTCCAGGTCTTGACGTTGCAATAATCGCCGGAGGCGGAGCCGGCGGCGTTGGCCAACGCCACCCACCCGGTACCGATACCCGAGTTGGTGAAGGTCACGATGTCGACCCCGGTACCGGTCCGCTGCACACTAATAGATCCGCCCGGATTGAATGAAAAGGGAGCGTAGGCGAAGGGGCTGGTGCCGCCCACGACTTTGGCATAGACATACCCCGAGTCGGCGTACGCCGTCCCTGCCGCCAGGAAAGCTAACAGGCCCAGGCGGACGGCCGCATTGATTAAATGGCACTTCGGTCCCAATGGTTTCCCCACTATGGGTAAGGCGAGAAAAAGCGCCGACGACGATCATGGCGCTCGAGGGGTGGGGTAAAAAATGTCGCAGTTTCTCGAAGAATGCGGGAAAGCGGACATTGCAGGTTGCAATCGGCCGCACATTTGAGGCGCTCCCAATCGCGGCGCAGGCGAGCAGTTGCCGTGATACACTGTGCGCTTCGAATATCCAGGGTCCCGTTCTGGCCCTTCCCTGCCCGGACCGTTTACGCCCCGGCGTTGTGGAGGATCGTGAAACCAGCGAATCGCAAACGTGCAGTGTTCTGGGCCGTGGCCGGCCTACTCGTCGTCATCCTGCTGCAACTCGTGCCGATGGCGCGGGACAACTCCTCTACGTTCGACGAACCGTTCCATATTTACGCCGGGTATCTGCAATGGAAGCACGGTTACGTCCTGCTGAATCCGCCGTTGATCCCGTATCTGGTGACGCTGCCGCTGCTGGGGATGAACTTGAAAGAGCCGCCGCTGGCGGGAGGGTCCTACGACGGGATCGAATTCGAGGGCGGTAAAGATCTGGTCTTCCGGAACGATGCCAACGCCATCATTTTTCGCGTGCGGATGGCCGCTTTGGCGTTCACGCTGCTATTGGCATTGCTGGTCTTTGCGGCGGCACGGGATATGTTCGGCGTGGGCGCCGGGCTGATCGCGCTCGGCCTGATCGCATTCGACCCCACGCTGATGGCGCATTCGGCGCTCGGCACGCTGGACGCGGGGAACGCCTGCTTCATGTTCTGGGCCATCTACGCCTTTTACCGATACGTGAAATCACCGACGGTGTGGCGGCTGATCGCGACCGGCCTCATTGTAGGGCTGGCGCTCGCGGCCAAGCACAGCGCCATCCTCCTGTTTCCCATCATGGGGCTGCTCGCCATCGTCGAGATCGTGTGGCGCGGGAAGCTCGAGCCGGATGCTCCAGCCATTCCGGCCGGGAGGCTTGCCTGGCGGCTGGCGTCGGCGCTGGCGATCATCGGTGCGATCTCTATCACGATGCTGTGGGGTGCGTACGGCTTCCGCTACGCGCCGGGAAGCGCAGTGCCGTTCGAGCCTCCCATGGCGGAGCATCTCAATAAGGTACCCGTCGCGTTTGAGGGCAAATTGCTGGGCGAGATCGACAAGCTGCATCTCTTGCCGGCGCCGTATACCTACGCCTTCGCTCACATTCTGTACCAGGCCAAGTCCTACACCAGCTACCTGCTGGGGGTGGCGTACCCTCACGCGGTCTGGTTCTACTTTCCGATCAGTATGCTCATCAAGTCGAGCCTCACATTTCTGATCCTGCTGGCGATCGGCGTGGGGGCGGTGGTGGTGGGCACCGTACGGCTGTCACGCGGAATTCTCTACATGGGGATTCCGGCCGCGGTCTTCCTGGCGTTTGCGGTGACGGGAGGGATGAACATCGGCATCCGGCACATCCTGCCGGTTTACATTTACCTTTCGGTGCCGATCGCGGGCGCAGCGTGGGTTCTGATTCAGCGAAACCGCCGCTGGCTGTACGCGGTGGTGGTGCTGCTGGTCTTTCAGGCGGTGTCGGTGCTGCATGCGTTCCCGGCTTACATTTCGTACACGAACGAACTCTTCGGCGGCCCGGCGAACAGCTACAAGTATGTGAGCGACTCCAGTTCGGAATGGGGCCAGCAGCTCAACGCCGTCAGACACTATCTGGACGCGCGCGGAGTCAAGAACTGCTGGTTCGCCTACTTCAACCAGGCCATGATGGACTTCCGATCTTACGGCATTCCCTGCACCCCGCTGCTCACGGCCGAGTATCCGTCCGACACCCCGCCGGCGATCGACGGCCCAGTACTGATCAGCGCGACGGTCCTGTCCGGCTTTGAGACGGGCACGGGTCCGCTCAATCCGTATGGCAAGTTCCAGAACGTAAAGCCGGCCGCGGTCATCGACTACGGGGTGTTCGTGTACCAGGGCCACTTCGAAATTCCGCTGGCGGCGGCGATGAGTCACGCCCAGAAAGCGCGCGCACTCCTGCGCGCCAAGGATGCGACCGGGGCGCTATCGGAGGCACAGCAGGCGGAGGCACTGGCGCCAGACTCCGCGGCGGTGAACGACGCAATGGGGCAGGCTCTGGAGGCGAACGGCCAGGGCGACGATGCGGTTCGGTATTACCAAAAGGCGCTGACGATCGCAAAGGCGGTACAGCCGGAATTCCAGCAGGGCAGGATCGCCGATCTGGAGGCGCGGCTAAGGAGCGGCAACGGGAAGCCGTAAGGCGAGGCGGAAGTTTTTAAGCACCTTCCGCTTCCCGGTGCGAGCCTGTCTCCGGGAGGTTCAGGCAGTCGAGCTAATTTGGGCCGTAGCGCGAAAACCTCTGTGGATCTCAATTATTGTTGTTTCCCCGGAACGATCGGGGTATAGCCCTGCCGGCATGGTGCACAACGGGAGATGAGGGCGAGAGCCATGGCAAATCTGACCATAGAAGTGCCAGCCGAATTGGCGCGCAGGCTAGAAGGGATCGCTGCGGCGGAGAACAAAAGCGTTCAGCAACTGGCTATCGAACGGCTGCGCCTGCCGGCGGAAGGCGGAGCGGGAGACCGGCCAGGATCGCCCGCAGCGGTGTTGCGGGCCATGCAGGAACCTCCACACCTTACTGCCGCGGATGTCGATGAGCTCGATGCAGCGATACCCGCCGGCCGAAGTGCGGTTGAGGCGCCCGATCTTTTCCCGGATTGATTGCTCGTGACGGCGGCGAGATTTTGTTCGGCTTAGAACGGCTGGCTCAGGGCCGGCGTCGCGCCGAACTCGAGGCGAAAGCACAGCGGCTTTTCAGCGCTCTGACGTGTGACTCGATCCCGCCGGTGGCTGGTGATTTATACGCCAGAGTGAAAGCGGCGGGGACTGACGCTGGATGAGAACGATTTATGGATCGCCGCTACTGCCCTCGCATTCGAGGCGACGCTGGTAAGCCGCGACACCGCCTTTCAAGGCGTAGAGGGTCTCACTCTCATTTCTCCGTGAGGATGGCCCTGCAAGTTCGTTTTCTGCCCCCGCCATATGTGCCACCGCGTATCAGCCATCGGCCGTTCGCCTCATGCGGCGGTACAGTTAAGGGAAAGACACACCCATGTCGAAAGCATTGCCTGCGGTAATCCTCGCCGCGCTGTTCGCGTTGCCCTGCCCGGTAGTGGCGCAGGAAGCGGCGCCCTCGCCTGCCATCCATACTACTGTCAACGAAGTCGCGCTCGATATTGTGGTGCGCGATAAGAAGGGACGCCTGGTGAAGAATCTCGCGCCGGGCGACGTCGAGATTTACGAAGACGGGGTCCGGCAGGACATCCGCCATTTCCGGCTGGTGAATGCCGAGCCTGCGCCGGCGCCCGCCGTGCAAAGCGCCGACGCTCCGGCCGCGCCCGACGTCCGCCGGGAACCGACTACGCCACTGCGGGGCGTGAACCTGGTCTGCATCGTTTTCCAGGGGCTCGATGCCAGCACTAAGAAGTGGGCGGTGAGCGCCGCCCAGGAGTACATCCGGACGCAGTTGCGGCCGGGCACGTGGGTGGGCGTCTTCAATCTCGGGTCGCAGCTTACGCCGCTCTATCCGTTTTCCTCCAATCGCGCCGACCTGTTGCGCGCCGCCGATAAGGCGTTCTTCGGCACGGGGGTGGACATTGCACGGGTGGCGGACGCGGTGGTGAATTCCACTCCCAATGTGCAGTTGTATGTGGGGTTCTCGAACGGCCTGACGGGGGGCATGCTCGATAAATCGACCACCGGCTCGGTCTCGCTGACGGCGATCAACGGCGCGGAGGTGGACAACTCGCCGAGTTCGAACGCGCAGCGCGGTGACCTGGTGCTGGAGCGTAAGCAATTCATTGGGGTGGAAGGCGCGCGGCAGATGGACCAGATCAAAGCGATGGTGGCGCAGCTCGGGATTTTTCCGGGCCACAAGACGGTGCTGCTGTTCAGTTCGGGACTGACGACCACGGGCGACCCGGACCAGTTCCAGGCGATGGTGAAAAAAGCTCTGGCCGCGGACGTCAGCGTTTACGCATTCGATTCGAACGGTCTCAGCGAGATGTCGACCGCGCAGGCATCGTCCATGGCGATGCAGCACGTCGCCACGCTGAGCCAACAGCAGGGACAGATTGTTCCGGGGATCAACGGCACCCAGAAGAATGTGGGACCGGCCACCGGCGGCGCCGGATACGAGATGGAACTGGCGCGGCAGGGCGATTATCAGAAAGACGCGGTGCGCACTTCGGATACGCAATCGGGGCTGCGGGCGCTGGCGGACGACACGGGCGGTTTTCTGGTGGCCAACACCAACGATTTGCGGAAGCCGCTGCAGCAGATCGCGGGGGACGTGCAGACGCATTACGAAGCGGTGTACCATCCGGCGATCGATAAATATGACGGCCGCTTCCACCGGATCGAGGTCAAGCTGGCGCACGCCGATTGGAAGGTGGATTCCCGCAACGGATATTTCGCGATTCCGGACCGGCCCGAGCAGGGTCCGCTGCGTGCGTTCGAGGTGGCGGGGCTGATGACGCTGAATGCGGAGCAGCAGCCGCAAGCGTTCCCGTTCCACTCGGCGGCATTCGAATTCCGGCCGGGTGCGCAGTCGCAATCGGCGGTGGTGTTCGAACTTCCCGGCGGGGCGCTGACCGCGAGGGCGCTGCCGGCATCGAAGAGGCATCTGCTTCATGCATCGCTGTTTGCGGTGGTGAAGGACGGCGAGGGGCAGATCGTAGACACGTTCGGAAGGGATTATCAATACGCCGTGCCGGATGACCAGTTGGCCGGCGTGCAGGCCACGCCGATCGAATACCGCCACGAATTCCATCTTCCGGCGGGCCATTATACGGTGGACAGTGTGCTGCTGGATCGCGAGGCGCCGGCTTCCCGCGCCAGCACCAGTACGGTGGCGTTGGAGAGCGCGGGGGCGAACGGCGTGGGGCTGAGCAGCCTGATGCTGGTGGCGCGGGCCGATCCGCTGACGGCGGAGCCCGAGCCCAACGATCCGCTGGTGTTTCAAGATAAGGAACTGGTGCCGATGATGACGGAGTCTCTGCAGGCCACCGCCAAACCGATGCTGTACTTCGTGGTGTATCCCGACCGATCGCTGGAGGAGAAGCCGCGCCTGCGGGTGCAGTTCACGGTGAACGGGAAGGAACTGGAGCAAAAGGACGCGGAGCTGCCGGCGCCCGACGCCACCGGCGCCATCCCGGTGCTGGTGGATGCGGCCACACGGCCGGGCAATTGCGAGTTGACGGTCACCGCCATTCAGGGATTTCAGAAATTCACGCGGAGCTTGAAATATACGGTGGCGGGGAAGTGACGGCGGCGGCGTAGTATTCTGAATTTTGATGCGCTGGCTCATGCTCGCGGTTATCGCGGCGATTCTGGCTCTGGCGGCGGCGCCGGCGCTGGGGCCGATCGCCTTCGAGGAGATGGCGGGCCGCGCCGGCATCCACTTTGTGGCGGACAATTCTCCGACGCCCAATAAGAATCTGCCGGAGACAATGCTGGGCGGCGTGGCGCTGCTCGATTACGATAACGACGGCTATCTCGACGTATACTTCGTCAACGGCGCGGCGATTCCGTCGCTGCAGAAGGACTCGCCGAAATACTGGAACCGGCTGTACCACAACAATCGCAACGGCACGTTCACGGACGTGACCGAACAGGCCGGTGTGAAGGGCGAGGGCTACGGCATCGGGGTGGCGGTGGGAGATTACGATAACGACGGGTGGCCGGATATTTTCGTGGCCAACGTGACGAAGAATCAACTCTTCCATAACAACCACAACGGCACTTTCACGGAGGTCACCGACCGGGCAGGAGTGGGCGGAGCGAAGCTGGACGGTAAGAAGATGTGGGCCGTCTCAGCGGGCTGGTTCGACTACGATAACGACGGCCTGCTGGATCTGATGGTGTCGAACTACTGCGTGTGGGAGGTCAATAAAGACCCGTTCTGCGGGCCCAATCCGAACGTGCGCGCCTACTGCCATCCTAAGAACTACGCGCCGCTTCCAAACACGCTGTACCACAACAACGGGGACGGCACTTTCACCGACGTGTCCGGGCCGACGGGCATCGGAGCGATTCGCGGCAAGGGAATGGGGGTGGCGTTTGCGGACTACGATCACGACGGGTTCACCGACGTCTTCGTAGCGAACGATAACGCGCCCAATATGCTGTTCCACAATCTTGGCGGCAAGAAATTCGAAGAGGTGGGGCTGCGGACGGGGGTGGCTTACCCCGATTCCGGCGCCTACATGTCGGGCATGGGGGCGGATTTCCGCGACATCGATAACGACGGCTGGGACGATCTGTGGGTGACGGGATTCGAAGGCGATACCTTTCCGCTATTTCGCAATCGCGGCGGGGGAGACTTTCTGGAGATTACGGGCGCGGCGGGGATCGCCGGCGTGACGCGCACCATGTCGGGCTGGGCGAACGGAATTTACGATTTCGATAATGACGGCTGGAAGGATCTGCTGGTGGCGCGCGGGCACGTGGTGGATAACATCGCGGTGATGACCGGGCGCGAGCCGCAGGAGCCCAATACGGTGCTGCGCAATCTGGGGAATCGCAAGTTTCAGGACGTGAGCGCGGGGGCGGGGACGGGATTCGAGACGCCGCTGGCGCATCGCGGCGTGGCGTTCGGCGACCTGGATAACGACGGCCGCGTGGATGCGGTGTCGAGCGTGCTGCAGGGCAACGCGCAATACTTCCACAATATTTCGCACAATGAAAATCACTGGATTCTGCTGAAGCTGGAAGGGGTGAAGAGCAATCGCATGGGGCTGGGCGCGCAGGTGCGCATCACGACAGATGGCGGCGCGCAATACAATCACGCCACTACCAGCACGGGCTATGCGTGCTCCAGCGATCCGCGCGTGCATTTCGGGTTGGGAAGCGCGAAGGTGGTGAAGGAGATCGATATCGTGTGGCCCAGCGGCATTCACCAGACGCTGCGGGATGTGGCGGCGGACCAGATACTGACGGTGAAAGAGCGGTAGGACAAGCTTCAGCTTGTCTCCGGAGATCGATATCGTGCGGCCCAGCGGCATGAGGCTGTGTGTGGGAACCGGACAAGCTGAAGGATGTCCTACCGATCTTTCCCGGTAGCGGCGTTACGTTTTTCCTCTAATTGCTTTTGCGCCTGCTCGCGGACGCGGCGCGCTTCGGCGGCCTCGCGGTCGCCGTCGGCGGTGCGCTGCAACTTGTAGTAGGCGCGGGCGAGGGCGGCGTGCGCTTCGGAGAAATCGGGGTGATCGTGAATCAGTTGTTCGAGCTCCTGGCGCGCCTGGCCGTAGAGACTCTGCGCCAGGTGAATGGAGGCGCGCTGGTAGAGCGCTCCGGGATCGGTGGGGCGCACCTGCAACGCCATGTTGACGTGGGTCAGCGCCTGGTCGGGCTTGTCGTCCTGTATTAGCAGTAGAGCGATCTCGGTATTGGCGGTGAAATCGTACGGATTCACCTTAAGCTCTTCCTGGAACTGCACGGTCGCGCCATCCAGATTGCCGGAGGCCTTGAGCGCCTGCCCGTAGAGGGAGTGCGCCCACGGCATTTTAGGATCGAGTTCGACGGCGCGGGAGAGATGCTTGGCCGCGCCCGCGAGATCGTTGCGCAACAGCTCGCTCTGCCCCAGCAGGAAGGCCGTCTCGGCCGATTCGCCATCGCTCAGGATGCGGTCGAGGAGCGCCTGCGCTTGCGGAATGCGATTGTCCTTCATGAGGGCCATGCCGAGCACGTAGGTGACGGCACGATCGTCGGGATACTCGTCGTGCAGGGGCGCCAGCAGGTCCACGGCTTGCGCGGGGCGGTTGGTTTCGAGCATGCAATCGGCCAGCAAGAGCGCCGGTTTGGTATCGAGCGGCTGTTTCTTGTGGAGCGTTTCCAATTGCTCCGCCGCCTCCGGCATACGGCCGAGTTTGTAATACGCCAGCGCCAGATTCATGCGGATGCGCGAATTATTGGGCAATTGCTGGAGGGCGACGTTGTACTCGGTGACGGCGGCGGCGAATTGCCCGTCCTGCGCCAGCGCGGCGCCCAGGTTCGAACGGATCTCGGCGGCGTTGGGATAGGTCTTGAGAAAGTCGCGGTAGAGACGGATGGCAGTGGCGACGTCGCCGGACTGCATGGCGGCCTGGGCATCCCGCAATGGGTCCTGCGGCTGGACGGCCCACAGAGACGCGAGCGCCAACGGAAGCGACAGAACAACGGCGGCGAGTCTCACTCTTCTGCGATTATAACGTGCGGCCGCGGGGCGCCCTACAGCACGGGCGTAAAGGCGCGCAGGCGTTTGACGGCGTCAATGGCTTTGGCGGCGACGAAATCGATTTCTTCGGCGGTGTTGAAACGGCCGAGCCCGAAGCGCACGGAGGAGCGCGCCGCTTCCTCGCCGAGTCCCAGGGCGCGCAGAACGTGGCTGGGCTCGGCGACGGCGGATGAACAGGCGGAGCCGGTGGAGAGCGCAACCAGCGGCAGGTTCATGAGGAGCGTTTCGGCATTGACGCCCGCGAAGCTCAGGTTCAAATTGCCGGAGAGGCGATGCTCGCGCGAGCCGTTGACGGACACCGCTTCGAGGCCCTGCTGCAATTGGCGCAGCAGGCGGTCGCGAAGCTCGGCGAGGCGCACGCTTTCATCGGCCATCTCAGACGAGCACAGCGCGCACGCCTGGCCGAACCCCACGATGGCCGGCACGTTGAGCGTGCCCGATCGCATGCCCGCCTCATGGCCGCCGCCATCCATCTGGGGCGCCAGTTGTACCTTGCGGCGGCGCACGTAGAGCGCGCCCACGCCCTTCGGGCCGTAGATCTTGTGGGCGCTCACGGAGAGCAGGTCGATGCCGTCGGCATTCACGTCGATGGGGAGCTTGCCGAACGCCTGGGCTGCGTCGCAGTGGAAGAGCACGCCCTTCTCGCGGCAGATGGCAGAGATTTCGCGCACCGGTTGGATGACGCCGATTTCGTTATTGGCATACATCACGCTGACCAGCAGGGTCTCAGGCCGGATGGCGGCGCGCAGGCGGTCGAGGTCGAGTAGACCGTCGGAACGGGGCGCGAGCACGGTGGCGGTATAGCCGTTGCGCTCCAGGTGGCGGATGGGGTCGAGCACGGCGGGATGCTCGGTGGCGACGGTGACGAGGTGGTTGCCACGCGCGCGATAGGCTTCCGCCACGCCCTTGAGGGCGAGGTTGTTGGACTCAGTGGCGCCGCTGGTGAAGACGATTTCGCGCGCGGTGGCGCCGGCCAAGGCGGCCACCCGTTTGCGCGCGAACTCCACGGCCTGTTCGGCCTCCCAGCCGAAACGGTGGCCGCGGCTGGCGGCATTGCCGAATTTGGGCCCGAAGTAAGGCAGCATGGCCGCGAGCACACGGGGGTCAACCGGCGTGGTGGCGTGATTATCGAGATAAATAGCGGGATGGAGCGATGGGGGCACGGTCCATTCTATTTTGACGCAGCTTCCGCCCTGCCGATCGGCATTAAGGACAATTAACTGCAAGGGACTTGCTTTTCTCGGCACTTTCAGGCAAGCTGAGAGGTTTTCCCGATTCGATTAGCCCATGCTGGAACGCGTGCTGTATCACGATCATTGCTTCGACGGCGCAGCCTCTGCTGCGTACTTCAGCCGCTTTATCGCGGGCGCAGTTCACCCGGATGCGGAGTTCCGCTATACCGGAATGGCCCATAAGGCGTCGCAGTTATTCGACCCCGCCCTGTTCGACGGGGACGAAAACGCCATTGTGGACTTCAAGTACTCGAGCGATCCGCGGCTCACCTGGTGGTTCGACCACCACCAGAGCGCCTTTCTCAGTGCGGAAGACGCGGAGCATTTCCGTCGCGATACCAGCGGGCGCAAACTCTACGACCCCAATTACAAGTCGTGCACGGCATTTATCGGCACGGTAGCGTGCGAACGCTGGGGGTTCCGCGCTCCCGACTTAGACGATCTGGTGAAGTGGTCGCTGATTATCGACGGCGCGCAATATCCCGATGCCCGCACAGCGGTAGAACTGGGCGCACCGGCGATGAAGCTGACACTGGTGATCGAGGCTGCGAAGGGCTCGGATATCGTGCACAAGACGATCGGCTGGATGCAGCGGCGGCAGCTTGCGGAGATCATCGAGGAGCCGGAGATACAGGAACTATACAAACCTTTGTACCAGCGCCACCTGGAGATCAAGGACATTATTCAGGGCTGCGCCACGCAAAAGGATGGAGTGGTGTTCTTCGACCTCGCCGGTTACGATGTGGAGGGGTATAACAAGTTCATTCCGTATTACCTGTTTCCGGACTCGGTGTACACGGTTTCGGTAACTCCCTCGACGTTCCGCACTAAGATCTCGGTGGGGTCGAATCCGTGGACCAAGGAAGTGCTGAAGCACAACCTGGCGTCGATCTGCGAGCGGTATGGCGGGGGCGGGCATGCGCGCGTGGGCGCCATCAGTTTGAGCCCGGGAGAGTTGGATCGCGCAAGAGAGATCGCCGCGGAAATCGTGGCGGAGCTGAAGACGTAGGGCTGCCCCCTTCAGTAGCCTTGCTCGCGCAGCTTGTCTACGGTTAGCGGCGCTTTCAGATCGAGCTTGGCCAGCAACTTCTCCACGTGCTTGGCGAGTATGTCGCACTCCAGATTGACGCGGGCGCCGGCGCGATAGCCGCCGAGTGTCGTATTGCGATAGGTGTGCGGGATGACGGTCACGGAGAGCACGTCCGCCTCCAGCCCGGCGATGGTCAGGCTGATGCCATCGATGGCGATGGACCCTTTGAAGACCAGGTAGCGGTCGATCTCCGCCGGCACGCGAATGCGCAGCCACCAGTTGTCGTCGCCCAGCGCTTCGAGCGCGAGGAATTCGCCGGTAGCGTCGACATGGCCCTGCACGATGTGTCCGTCGAGCCGGCCGGAAGGCGACAACGGACGCTCCAGATTGACACGCGATCCGGCCCGCAGGGCGCCCAGATTGCTGCGGCGGAGCGTCTCCGGCGCGAGGTCGGCGGAAAACGAATCGGGCCGCAGGTCAACCGCCGTGAGGCACACGCCGTTCACCGCGACGCTGGCGCCTTCCGCCATTCCCGGCATCACGCGCGCGCAGCGCACCTTCAGGCGCGCGCCGGCGGCACGCGATTCGAGCGCGGCGACGGTGCCCGCCTCTTCAATAATCCCGGTGAACATCGACGTAGCCTTCCACCGCGAATTCGTCGGGCGGTATGGAGTGGATGGTGACTTTGTGGATGCGGATGGCGTCGGCGCGGCGCCGCCGTCCGATGCCGCCGGCGAGCGGCAGGGCCTCCAGGCCGCCCAGAATCTTGGTGCCGTAATAGAAGAAGATGCGGTCCACGCAGCCCGATTCGAGCGCCGTCCAGTTCACCTTGCTGCCGGCCTCGATCATGAGCGAAAGATATTGCTTGCGGCCCAGCCATTCCACCACGCCGCGCAGATCCGAACGGCCGCCCGGACCGTCGAGCACCAGCACCTGGATGCCGCGATCGGCGAGCAGGCGGCGGCGTTCGGCGGAAGAGGCCGAGGTGGTGACGACCATCAGGTCGTCCTGCGCGCCGCTGACCATTTTGGAATCGAGGGGGATGCGCAATTGCGAATCGAGTACGATGCGCAGCAGCGGGCGGCAGCGCGCCAGGCCGGAGCGGTCGGTGAGGGCGGGATCGTCGGCCAGAACGGTGCCGATGCCGGTGAGGATCGCGTCGTGGTCGTGGCGGAGTTGCTGCACGTGAGCGCGCGCACGGGTGCTGGTGATCCAGCCGCGATTGTCGTCGGGCGCGGAAATCTTGCCGTCGAGGGTGATCGCGGTTTTGAGGGTCACCAGCGGCCGGCCGTAACGCATGAAGTAGAAGAAAGGCTCGTTGAGCTTCTCGGCTTCCTCAGCGAACTCGCCGGCCATTTCGATTTCGATTCCGGCCTGCCGCAATTCGCGAAAGCCGGCGCCGGACACTCGCGGATTGGGGTCGGCAAGGGGCGCCACCACGCGCGCCACCCCGGCGTTCATCAGGGCGATGGTGCAGGGCGGAGTGCGGCCCTGGTGCGAGCAAGGTTCCAGACTGACGTACAGAGTGGCGCCGCGGGCCCGTTCGCCGGCCTGCGCCAGGGCGATCATTTCGGCGTGCTGCAGACCGGCGTAGGTATGAAAACCGCGGCCCACTACTTCGCCATCGCGCACCAATAGGGCGCCCACCATGGGGTTCGGACTGGCCAGCGATCTGCCTTTGCGGGCCAGATCTAGGGCCTCGCGCATAAATTGCGGATTCATTTTTCGAAGAGCGACTGGATGAATTTTTCAGCGTCGAAGGGCAGGAGGTCTTCCACTTTTTCGCCCACCCCGACGTAACGGATGGGCAGATTCAGCTCACGCGCGATGGCCACCACGATGCCGCCCTTGGCGGTGCCATCGAGCTTGGTGAGCACGATGCCGGTGACGCCCGAGGTCTCAGTGAATTTGCGCGCCTGTTCGAGCCCGTTCTGGCCGGTGGTGGCATCCATCACCAGCAGCACTTCATGGGGCGCATCGGGGATCACTTTGCGCGCCGTGCGGCTCATCTTCTGGAGCTCCGCCATGAGGTTCTCTTTGGTCTGCAGGCGGCCGGCGGTATCCACCAGCACATAGTCGAGCTTGCGCGATTTGGCGGCCTGCACGGCATCGAAGAGCACGGCGCTGGGGTCACTGCCGGGCCCCTGGCGCACCACCGGAATGCCGGTGCGCTGGCCCCAGACTTCGAGCTGCTCGATGGCGGCAGCGCGGAAGGTATCGGCGGCGCACAGCAGGACGGAGCGCTGCTCGTTCTTGAAGCGCTGCGCCAGTTTGCCGATGGTGGTGGTCTTGCCGGAGCCGTTGACGCCTACCAGCAGGACGACCGCGGGAGGCTCGGCAACGCGCGCCGGGGCGCGCTCGCTGGCCGCCAGGATTTCGAGGAGCTGCTCGCGGATCAGGCCCTTCAGGCCGGCGGCGTCGGCCAGTTGATGCCGCTCTACGCGCTGGCGGATGCGCTCCAGAATTTCTTCCGTGGTGCGCACGCCGATGTCGGCGGAAAGCAGCGTGCCTTCGAGCTCATCGAGCAGGCCGGCATCGATTTCCTTTTTGCCCTGGAGCGCATCTTCCAGAGCGTTGACCAGGCCGGCGCGCGTCTTCTGTACGCCGCTTTTCAATTTCTCCAGAAGGGATGGCTCTTGTTCGACGGAGCCGAAAAGGGTTTGGATCATTTTCAACTCATTCTAGCGAAAACGAGTTCGAAAAGGACCGCGAGCCTGCCGCGGGATTTGGTTCGCCACCGTGGGTGCAGGACTGAAGTCTCACAACGGCTATGCCGTCCCCGCCTGGTTTTCAAGGGTTGGAGGCAATCGCGGCGTTCCCGCATAAAGCTTCCCATCCACTATGGGAATCGTATTAAACTCGATGGAATCAGGAGAATCTCAACTTGCCGTTTCGCCGTAGCGTTTTGATTGGTCTTTCGCTGGCGTTGCTTGCGCCGGCGCAGTCGCTCGATTCCAAGCTGTATTCCGAAATGCACTGGCGCTCCATCGGACCGCCCCGCGCCGGCCGTGCGCGCGCCCTGGCGGGTGTGGCGAACGAGCCGAACGTCTTCTATATCGGCTTCGACAACGGCGGTGTGTGGCGCTCCACCGATTACGGCTCCACCTGGAAGCCGCTGTTCGACAACCAGCCCACCGGGTCGATCGGCGCGATCGCCGTGGCGCCGTCGGACCCCAACGTTATCTATGTGGGCACCGGCGCGGGCATCATCCGCCCCGACCTTTCCGTGGGCGACGGCATGTACAAATCGACCGATGCGGGCAAGACGTGGACCCATCTGGGCCTGCGCGACTCGCAGATGATCGCCATGATCGACGTCGACCCGAAGGATCCCAATCGCCTCTTCGTGGCGGCGCTGGGGCACCCCTACGGGCCGAATCCGGAGCGCGGCATTTTCCGCTCCACCGATGGCGGCGAGCATTTCGACAAAGTGCTGTACACCGACGAATACACCAGCGGCAACGATGTGCACATCGATCCGCATAATTCGGAAGTGGTCTACGCCACCATGTGGCAACAGCAGCAGGGCTTCTACGAGAACGGCGCGTATGGCGGCACTGACGGCGGCATTTACAAGTCGACGGATGGCGGGAATAACTGGCGCAAACTGACGCTCGGGCTGCCGGCGGTGATCGAGGCCAACCTGGCGATCGCGGCCAGCAATTCGCGCACGATTTACGCCATGGTGGCGGTCAACGGCGGCGGCGGTGGCGGCGGAGCACGCGGCGGGCGCGGTGGCGGCGGCGCAATCGCATTCTACAAATCGACCGACGCGGGCGAGAACTGGTTCCTGGCCTCGGAAGATCCGCGCATTGCGGAGACGGGCTCGCAGCGCCATCCGCCGGACACGCGGCCCCTGGCGCGCATCGGCGGCGGCGATCTTCCCACCATTACGGTGGACCCGAAGAATCCCGACGTGGTGTATAGCTGCTCCACAGTTTTCTGGCGGACGGAAGATGGCGGCTTGACGTGGTCGGCGGTGCGCGGCGCGCCCGGCGGCGACGATTACCAGAAGAGCTGGGTGAGCCCCACGAATTCCAACATTATTCTGCTGGTGAGCGACCAGGGCGCGGTGGTTTCGGCCAATCGCGGCGAATCGTGGAGCAACTGGTATACCCAGCCCACCGCGGCTGTCTACCACGTGACGGCTGACAACGCATTTCCCTACCGGCTGTGCAGCGGGCAGCAGGATTCCGGGTCGGCGTGCGTGGAAAGCCGCGGCATGGACGGCGAGATCACCTTCCACGACTGGCATCCCGTGGGCATCGAAGAGTACGGCGAAGCGGCGCCCGACCCCAAGAATCCCGACCTGGTTTATGGCGGCAAAGTGTCGCTCTACAATCGCGTGACGTCGCAGAAAATGAATGTCTGGCCTGGCGGCGGACGCGGAGGACGCGGCGGGGCGGCGGAGAATTCCAACGAACCGCCGGCTCGCACAGTGCGCACGCAGCCATTGATCTGGTCGCCCAAGGATCCGAATGTTTTGTTCTACGCCACCGCGGGCGTGTGGAAGACGATTAACAACGGACATAGCTGGAAGGCGATTAGCGGCGACCTGACGCGCGGCGCCACATGGGAAGCGCCACGCAATGCCGGCAAGTATGGAAACGGCCTCACGCCGACCGCGACGGGATCGGTCACGGCGCTCGCGCCTTCCCCGCTCGACGTGAACGTGCTGTGGGCGGGCACGGGTGACGGAGTGGTGCAATTGACTACCGACGGCGGCGCCAAGTGGAGCAACGTCACACCGCCGCAGATGAAGGCGTGGACGCGCATCTTTAATATGGATGCCGGCCACTTCGATACCAGGACGGCATACGCGGCGGCCAATACGCTGCGGCTGGACGACATGAATCCGCACTTCTGGCGCACGCACGACGGCGGCAAGACGTGGACCGAGATCGATAACGGGATTGCCGGCGGGGCGGTAGCCAACTCGATTCGCGAAGACCCGCGCAAGAAAGGGTTGCTCTATGCGGCCACCGATACCCAGGTGTGGGTTTCCTTCGACGACGGCGACAACTGGCATTCCCTGCGGCTGGACATGCCAGCCATTTCGGTGCGCGATATCGAAGTGAAGGACGACGCTACGTGCGTGTGCTCCGACCTGGTGGCCGGCACGCATGGACGGGGCTTCTGGATTCTGGACGACGTCACGCCGCTGCGGCAGGCGGCCGATGCGGCGTCCGCGAACAACGCTTATCTGTTCAAGCCGGCGACCGCCGTCCGTATCCGCTATGGCACCAACGACCCGACGCCGTGGCCACCGGAACTGCTGGCGGGCGAGAATCCGCCGCCGGGCGCGATCATCGATTACTATCTGCCGAAGGCATCGGACGGGCCGGTGAAACTCGAAGTGCTGAACGGCCAGGGCAAGGTGATCCGGACCTACAGCAGCACGGACCACGTGCTCGATCCCGATCCGGCGACCGATCCCGAGGCCTACAACAAGATCTGCCAGAAGACGCCCACGGCGCCGGATTGCAGCCTGCCGCTGTACTGGCCGGCGCCGCCGGAAGTGCTGAGGACCTCGGCCGGCATGCATCGCTTTAGTTGGGATATGCACTACGATCCCATCGCGGGGGGCGGGGGCGGAGGACGTGGCGGCGGAGGGGGCGCAGCGGTTCCGCATCACACCTATGCCGGCGTCAATTCGCCGTGGGTCGCACCGGGCGGCTATATCGTGCGGCTGACGGCCAACGGGCGGATCATGTCGCAGCCCATCGTGGTGAAGATGGATCCGCGCGTGAAGCTCACGCCGGAGGTGCAGGAGATCTTCACCCTGACCACGCAGATGGAGGACGATGCCCGCCTGGCGGAAGCGGCCTATAAGGATGCGCTGGCGCTGGTGGAGAAAGTGAAGGCGCGGCCGGAATCGAGCGGCAATGAAGCGCTGCTGACACAATTGGAGGCGATGGCGCCGCCGGAACCGGTAGCACCGGCGGGCGGCGGACGCGGTCGCGGCGGACGCGGCGGATTCGGCGGCGAGCCGGCGGCTCCCCCGAACTTGAGCAATATGGCGGGACAGATGGTGGCTTCGGTGCAGGCCATGCAGGCCGCGGAGATGGCGCCGACGGCGGCACAACTTGAAGCGTGCAGCCAGCAGCGGACCGCCTACGCCACGGTGATGGCGAAGTGGTCGGCACTGAAGGCCAAGGCCAGCGGGGCGGCACCGGCAGCGGGACGGGGCGCGGCGAAGTAGCCGCGGGCCGTCCTCCCGATGAGCAGGAGCACGCCGCAATGGGTCGGCCTCGGCCTGGGCGCTGTGATGGTGGCCACCATTGTGGCGGGCGCCATCATGCTGCATTGGCCCGGCGAGCCGCGGGTGGCGATCGGCCGGCATGACGAGATCTACTACTATCGCCGCGCTACCGCGGACGATGCGCGGGCTCTGGGCAAGGCGCTTCAGGGCACGGGATTCTTCAACGATCGCGGCACCAGTGTGCTGCTGTGGATGGGCGGCGGCCCCACGGTGGTCTCGTTCATAGTGGGTGACGGCGCCTGGAATCGTCCCCACGCCATTTCCAATTTCACGGAGATCGGACGCCGCATCGCGACGTCGGTGGGCGGCTTTCCGATTGAAGTGCAACTGGTGGATGCGCACCGCGTGGTCCGCCGGAAGATGAACGTGGGCAAGCTGATGGTGGGCGCCAAGGACATGGTGTACTACTTTGGCGCGGCCACCGAGCAGGACGCCAAAGCGCTGGCGGGCGCATTGCAATCGGAAGGATACTTTAGCGGTAAAGGCGCGACGGTGGCCCTGCTGAAGGGCGAGGGCACGGCGATTTCGTTCGTGGTGCAGGAAGGTTTGTGGAACGACCCCGCGGTGACGGCGACGCTCGAGCACCTGGTGCGGCGCGTGGCGGCTTCGGCAAGCGGGTTGCCGGTGGAATTGCGGCTGCTCGATCGCAATATGGCGATCCGGCAGGCGGTGCGGGTGGAATAGCGGGGCGGCCGGACGGCACCGGGCGGACTAGATAGAGACAACGCCTGAGATATCTATAGACTAGACGTCCTGTTATGATGTGTATTCATGTCCAATGCCATTCCCACAGTGGTCATTGTGGGCCGGCCCAACGTTGGAAAGTCCACACTTTTTAATCGCATCACAGGACAGCGGCGCGCCATAGTCGGCGACGAACCAGGTATCACGCGCGACCGCATCCATGGGCAGGCCGAACACGATGGCAAGCCGTTCGAACTGATCGACACCGGCGGCATCGTCGTTGAAGACCAGGAGTATATCCCGGCGCAGATTCTCCATCAGGCTGAAGTGGCGCTACGCAAGGCGGCGCATATCATCTTCCTGGTGGACGGGCGCGCCGAAATCACCGGCTCCGATCGCGACCTGGCGCGCATGCTCCTCCGACTGGGAAAGCCGGTGTCGCTGGCCGTCAATAAGATCGATACCAGCCAACGCGAGACGCTGGCAAACGAGTTTTACAGCCTCGGAATCGGCGATATCTTTCCGCTTTCGGCGGAGCATAGCACGGGAGTGGACGCACTGCTCGATCGCGTGACGGCAGGATTTCCGAAGGGTCCGGCGGAGGAAGAAGCGCCGGCGGAAAAACCGGCGGAGCCGATCAAGGTGGCGATCATCGGACGGCCGAACGTGGGGAAATCGACACTCCTCAATACGCTGACCGGCCAGGAGCGCGCCATCGTGTCGCCGATTGCGGGCACCACGAGGGACGCCGTCGACGAGACGGTATATCGCGATGGCCTGGAATATGTTTTCGTGGACACGGCCGGCATCCGCCGCAAAGGCAAGACGCGCGACATGGCGGAGAAACTCAGCGTGGTGATGGCGCGGCGCCACATCCGCATGGCGCACGTGGTGCTGCTGATGCTGGACGCCACCGAAGGCGTGGTGGCGCTGGACACGACGATTGCCGGGTACGCACATGAAGGTGGACGCGCGGTGATTATCTGCGTGAATAAGTGGGACGAAATCACCGGGCAAAAAGGCCAGAAGAAGCGCGAGTTCGAAGAGCAGATCCATGATGAGTTCAAGTTTCTGGATTACGCCCCCATCGTGTTTCTTTCGGCGCGCAGCGGGGCGGGCGTGGAGCCGCTGTTTAAGCTGATTCGGGAGTGCTACCAATCGGCCTCACGGCGAGTTACCACGGGCGAATTGAATCGCTTTGTAGAGCACTTGAAATTCGAGGAACGTAAGATTTTTTACATTACTCAGCACTCCATCCGGCCGCCGTCATTCGCGGTGTTTGTGGACCGCGGCGGGCCGCTGCACTTCTCCCATGAAAGGCATCTTGCCAACCGCATCCGCAAGCAGTTCGGCTTCCGCGGGACACCTATTGTGATTGAGACGCGGGCCAAAGGTCGGGCGGGCAAACGGTAACAGATTGACGTTGCCATTTGCCGGGATGCCCCTTAGACTAGAGAGCAGTATTATGCATAACGTATTTATATTTTCGGGAGGGCGGCACAATGTGGAATAAGCGCCGGGACGAAGATCCGCCGAAACCCTTCAATCCGCCAACTGCACCAAGCGTTACTCCGGCGGCGGCCAGCACGCCAGCTCCGGTGACGCATTCCATGGAAGTGAAAAAGGAGAGCACGCCCGTGTCTAGTATGCCTGTATCAAGATTCGAGACGGCCAACAATGGCAATTCGATCGGAAAATCGGTGAAGGTGGTTGGGCAGATCTACAGTAAGGAAGATCTGTTCGTGGACGGCACGGTGGAAGGAACGCTGGAAGCCTCCGAGAACAAGCTGACCATCGGCCCGCACGGCACTATTCAGGCCAGTATCAAAGCCCGCGAGGTGCTGGTGCTGGGGACCATTCAAGGCAATGTGGAAGCTCTCGAACGACTGGAGATTCGCAAGGACGCCAAACTGCTGGGCGACATTCGCACGGCACGAATCGTGATTGAAGACGGCGCGTACTTCAAGGGCAGCATCGATATCATCAAGCCCGAGCCCGTGAAGACGAGTTCGAAACCGGCCGCTTCGGCAGGCGCTCCGGCCGCCAATTCCAGCCCGGCTCCTACGCCGGCTTCGGTGGCGGATAACCGCCGATAGCGGGCGGGGGTGCCGATGTGGTTTCCCGGATCACGCAATGGGAAGCGGGAAGCTGGCGCTCCGGGGGATGACAGCTCCGGACGAATCGCCGCGTCTTCGCGAACCATCCTTCCGCAAAGTACACCGTCGACGCGCACCAGCCGCGGCCTGGAAGAGTTCTTCGGACACATCCATGGACTCTCGGGGCTGACGCTGCTGGATCTGGGTGGGGCCACGCAGCAGAACGTGAGTTTCATCACCGACCTGGGCCATCGCCTGTATTCCGAGAACTTCCTTCAGATTCTGCGGGAAACCTCCAACGGCGAAGGCATGGCCGACCAGTCCAACCCCGGCCTGATTGAGTATTTTCTCCGTCAGGCGCTCGATTATCCCGAGGGCCATTTCGACGGCGTGCTGATTTGGGACGTGCTGGAGTACCTGGCGCCGGCGCTGCTGACGGCGGTGGTGGAACGGCTGCATAAAGTGGTGCGGCCGGGGAGCTATATGCTGGCCTTTTTCCATGCCGACGACAAGCTGGAAGCGGTGCCGTACTATACCTTCCGCATTCAGGACGTACGCAGTTTGCAGGTACTGCTGCAAGGCACGCGGCGGCCCCTGCAGTTGTTCAACAATCGCAGTCTGGAGCGGCTTTTTACACGATCGGAATCGGTAAAGTTCTTCCTGACGAAAGACCGCTTACGGGAAGTAGTGGTCAAAGCGTAAACTAGTCTTTGGGGGACTCGCTCATCTCAACCGTACCGACAACCGGCGTATCGGCTGCTGTCTCCGGACGATTCGAGGGACTCGATCCCGAGCAACTCATTCGCGCCTTCCGGCTGATGCATACTTCGCGGCGGCTGGACGATCGCGAAGTGGCGCTCAAACGTCAGAATCGCATCTTTTTCCAGATTAGCGCCGCCGGCCATGAGGCGGTGCAGGTGGCGGCGGGCATGACGCTGCGGCCGGGAGTGGACTGGCTCTTCCCCTATTACCGCGACCGCGCGCTGTGCCTCACACTCGGGGTGACGCCGTACGAAATGCTGCAACAGGCGGTGGGAGCGGCGGGCGATCCGGCCTCCGGCGGCCGGCAGATGCCGTCGCATTGGGGGAGCCGCGCACATCACATCGTGAGTTCGTCATCGCCCACCGGGACGCAGTTCAATCAGGCTGTGGGATGCGCCGAAGCCTCGCGCTATGGCGGCGCATCAGCCGGCGAAATCACCCTGGTGACATCGGGCGACGGCGCTACCAGCGAAGGTGAATTCTGGGAGGCTTTGAACGCGGCGTGTCTCCAGCGGCTGCCGCTGCTGTTCCTGGTGGAAGATAACGGCTACGCGATTTCCGTGCCGATTGAATGCCAGACGGCGGGCCGCAGTGTGTCGAAGCTGGCGGAGGGCTTTCCCGATCTGCTGCGGCTGGAAGTGGACGGCACCGATTTCCTGGCCTCTTATCGCTCGATGCAACAGGCCGCGGCGTGGTGCCGCGAAGGCCGCGGACCGGCGATGGTGCACGCGCATGTGGTGCGGCTCTATTCGCACGCCCTCTCCGACGATGAGCGGCTGTACAAGACGAAGGCCGAGCGGGAAGGCGAAGCGGGGCGCGATCCGGTGATCCGCTTCCCGCAGTGGCTGGTGGAGGAGGGCCTGCTCGATCGCCAGCGGCTGCAGTTGATCGCGCACGAGATCGATGAGGAAGTGCACGATGCCACCCATCGCGCGCTGCACGATGCTCCCCCGGCGGCCGACACGGCGATGCTCCATCTGTATTCGGAGACGGTGGATCCAACGTCGGAGGAATTTCTGGCGAAGCCGAAATTCCGCGGCGAGCCGATGACCATGGTCGACCTGATTAACGCCGCGATGCGCGAAGAGATGCGGCGCAATCCCAACATCCTGGTGTTCGGCGAGGATGTGGCGGATTGCAGCCGCGCGCAGAATCTGAGCGAAGTGAAGGGCAAGGGCGGCGTCTTTAAAGTGACCGGCGGATTGCAGCGCGAGTTCGGCCCGGAGCGCAGCTTCAATACGCCCATCGCGGAGGCCGCCATTGTGGGGCGCGCGATCGGAATGGCGGTCCGCGGACTGAAGCCGGTGGCGGAGATTCAGTTCTTCGACTATATCTGGCCGGCGATGATGCAGCTTCGCGATGAGCTGGCCACCATGCGCTGGCGCTCCAACGGCGCGTTCTCCTGCCCGGCAGTGGTGCGCGTGCCGATCGGCGGCTATCTCAACGGCGGCGCCATTTATCACAGCCAATGCGGCGAGGTGGAGTTCACCCACATTCCCGGCCTGCGCGTGATTTTTCCTTCGAACGCGCTGGACGCGTGCGGGCTGATGCGGACCGCGCTGCGGTCGGACGACCCGGTGCTGTTTCTGGAGCACAAGCGGCTGTACCGCGAACCGTACAACCGATCGCCCCATCCCGGCGAAGACTTCACCATTCCGTTCGGGCGCGCGAAGATCATCAAGCCAGGCCAGAACCTCACCGTCATCACCTACGGCGCGCTGGTGCAGAAGGCGCTGCTGGCGGCCACCCAGGTGGAGCGGCGCATGGCGCACGCCAGCGTAGAGATTATCGACCTGCGCAGTCTGGCGCCCTACGATTGGGAGGCCATCGCTACGTCGGTGGCGAAAACCAGCCGCGTGATGGTGGCGCACGAAGATTGCATATCGTGGGGATACGGCGCGGAGATTGCCGCGCGCATTGCCGACGAGCTATTCACACATCTCGACGCCCCGGTGCGGCGCGTGGGCGCGCTCGATACCTGGGTGGGCTACCATCCGCAACTGGAAGCGGCGATACTGCCGCAGACCGAGAACCTGGCGTCGGAGATGGAGCGCCTGCTGGTATACTAAGGGTTTCCGACTCCCGTAGGGTCAAGATTACAGTAAGGAGTTTCATGATCTCAGCAACACAATTGCGTCCGGGGATGGTCGTCAAGTTCAATAACGATCTCTATACGGTCTTTTCCATGACGCACCGCACTCCCGGAAATCTGCGCGGCTTCGTTCAGGCGCGAATGCGCAATCTACGTTCGGGCACCATGATCGAGCACCGTTTCTCCTCGGAAGACCGCGTGGAGAAGGCCATGCTCGACCAGCAGGAAATGGAGTATCTGTACGACGATGGCGAGTACTACTACTTCATGAATACCGAAACGTTCGAGCAGATGCACCTGATGAAGGACCTGCTGGGCGACGCTGTCCAATATCTGATTCCGCAACTCCACCTGACGGTAGAATTCTATGAAGGCAAGCCGCTGGGAGTGGAATTGCCGCCCACGGTCGACATGACCGTGGTGGAGACCGAACCGGGTCTCAAGGGCGCGAGCGTTTCCAACGTTACCAAGCCGGCCAAAATGGAAACCGGCCTGGTGGTGCAGGTGCCGCCGTTCATAACGGAAGGCGAAAAGATTCGCGTCAACACGTCGGAAGGCACTTACCAGGAGCGGGCGAACTAAGCGAGCGTCCGCAGGGCGGCCGCCAACTCCGGTTCCTCTTCCGGAAACACGGTTCGCAAATCCAGCAGCAGGCGATCGTCTTCAATGCGCGCGATCACAGGCGGCTCTCCAGCGCGCAGACGCGCTTCGGCGGCCATCGCGCTAGCGCACGCAACGGCGATCAAAAACGATGGCACGGCCTGCTCCGGTGTGGCGCCGCCCCCGATCACCGAATTCCCCGCCACCACTTCGGCATGCAAGTCGGGCACAGCTGCGATCAGGCGTTCGGCGCGGGCGCGAATCTCATCGGCAGACTGGCGGATCATGGCCAGCGCGGGGACGGCCTGCCAACGCTCCAGCAGCAGATTTCGTAAGGTGGATTCGAGCGACTGGCAGATGAACTTATCCAGCCGGAGCGCGCGAAAAAGCGGATTGCGGCGCAGACGGGCGACGATTTCGGCTTTCCCCGCGAGGATACCGGCCTGCGGGCCGCCGAGGAGTTTGTCGCCGCTGAACGATACCAGGTCCGCACCGGCGCGCAGGCTGTCGCCGACCAGCGGCTCGTCGATGCCGAAAGGGCGCAGGTCGACCAGGCAGCCGCTGCCGAGATCCTCATAGACCGGCAGATCGCATTCACGCCCGAGCGCCGTGAGTTCGCGCAGATCGACGCGCTCGGTGAAGCCGGTAATGCGAAAGTTGCTGGGATGCACGCGCAGAAGCAGACGGGTGCGTTCATTGATGGCGGCCCGGTAATCGCCTATGGCAGTGCGGTTGGTGGTGCCCACCTCGCGAAGGGTAGCGCCCGACTGCGCCATGATCTCAGGAATGCGGAACCCGTCGCCGATCTCCACCAGTTCGCCGCGCGACACGATGACTTCGCCATGGGGGGCCAGTTCGGCGAGCGCCAGCAGGATGGCGGCGGCGTTGTTGTTGACGGCGATGGCGGGCGCGCCCAGCAGGCGTTCAAAGAGGGCGGCGGTGTGCGTGTCGCGCTTGCCGCGGCGTCCGGCGGCGAGGTCGTATTCGAGGTTGGAATAGCCGGTGAGCGGCCGCCACTCGCCCAGCGGAGCGCGTCCCAGGTTGGTGTGCAGGACCACGCCGGTGGCGTTGATCACGCGCCGCAGGGAGGGCTGTTCGATGGCGGCCAGACGGTGCGTGACGCGCTCCGCGGCATCGTCGCCGTTGGACGTTCCATCGAGAATCCGGGCGCGCATATCGTCGAGCACGGCGCGGATCTCCGCCACGAGAAGGGCGTGCGGATAGCCAGCGGAGAGCGGCGCCAGGCGGTGGAGGACCTCATGGACGGCCGGCAGCGCGCGCAATTTCTCGCTGGCATTCACGACTCCGATGGTACGTGACTGCCGCGCGGGGGCGCAAGACGACGAGGGCGTCTATTTCAACGCCGGACACATGTCGGCGGTCTGATGCATGCTGGTGACCGTCATGGTGCCGGCCGATAAGCTGCCATTGGCCTGCGCCTGGTGGCCCACGTAGCGGGCGAACTCCTCATCGGGATTGCCGGCGGGAGTTTTCAGGGTGACCAGTTGCGACGTTTGCAGGTCGCGCAGGACATAATGTTCGCCCTGCTGGTCCACGCAGCCACGAACGGCCTGCGTTTCCGCGCTCTGCGTACTCTTGCTATTCTGAGTGCCAGTTTGGCGTTGCGCCGCCGCGGCAAGGCACAAAATAGCTCCTAAAGGCAGGGTCCGGAATGTCATCTGTCCTCCTCTTTGAGCCCGGAGAACAGTATGGCACGATTGTTGCGAATTGGAGTGCTGACAGAGGTTAGCAATTCGGGACGGGTTGGACAATGGTATACTGGTCGATGTTCGGGGCGTGGCTCAGCCTGGCTAGAGCGCCTGGTTCGGGACCAGGAGGTCGGTGGTTCGAATCCACTCGCCCCGACCATTTATCCCACTGAAATCTTTAATAGTTCAAGCGGCGGGCGCCGACGGCGCTTCAGCCGCTTTTTTCGTCACTATCCCACCTTTTACTGCGTGCCCGCAGGATGCGCTATTCCAGCAACGTCACGGTCTCTATCAATGGCACGCCGGTGCAGGTGCTCCTCGCCGGCGGCTGGTCTTACCCCAGATCAACATCCTGCTGCCACGGTCCCTGGCGGGAGCAGGAAATGTGGCACTGCAACCGATCGCGGCGGGCCTACCAGGCAATCCGGTCCAACTGACAATTTAATAGGAGGGTCAGGATGGTAAGGCGTCCGGCGACTGGGTGGGTCGTCAAGCTAGAATTGCGTCCGCGGCGACAGCTCGATCTACATTGGAATGGCTCGCTCGGCTTCTGCGCAATCTCTTGCGGGGGCAATCAAGAGAGGGACCGAACATGCCACCGTCAATTGTGTACCGCTATCAGATCGCCGATTGGTGTGGTAAGTCCGCCGAAGGTCGCCTGGACCGTAACGTCGCCATTCGCGGCGCCGGCTGGCACTACTACATTGAATTGGTATAGTCCAGGACTGACCACGCCGTAGAACGTCACCATCGCCGGCAGGTTGCCGATCTGGATTGCGGGCGCGACGGGAAGGGAACCCGACTGGTTTGAGGAGCCGCCGACCAGTTGTGCCGGCGGCGCTGGGAGTCCGAACCCCACGCCGTACAGGACAATGGTTTCTCCCGGCTTCGCAGGGGTGAACGAGTATCCCGGCGTCGACAGGGAGGCAGGGCCGAGCAATGCATAATCCGTATGTGTCGCGGCTATGTAGCGGGTTGCTCCGAACAAGAGAAACGAGGGCGACACGGTCTGCAGGCTCGCCGTGAACGCAGAACTCTGAGCGGACCCGCTGGTCAGAACGATGGGGACCGGCCCGAGGGTGGGGTCGAGCGGCGTCAGTACGTTCACCTGCGTGGCGCTCACGTAGTAAATGAATGCCGGTTTTCCATTCACCTGGACGCTCACCCCGCTGAGTTCGGTGGGCATCTCCCCTTGGTTAAATGACGAAGCTGTACTCCAGATGGCAGCCGTACCGGCAGGAGCGAGATTCACGCCGTGGATTTCGACCCAGGTGTTTTGCGCGATTGCGGCGCTACCGAGACCGGCGACGTTCACCGAACCGATCGCAATGGCGTTCGGACTGGCGAAATTGAGCCGCAGGAAGAATCCGTCTGGCGGTGTGGAGGGTGCCGGTTGAAAGGCGGGTGTCACGGTGGGCAGATTCGACGAGTTGGTCATCCCCGCCGCGTAGAGGTTTCCCGCCGCGTCGAGGGTCATGCCGAAAATATAGTCGGCCGCCGCCCCGCCGTAATAGGTGAAGTACAAAGGCTGCTCCGCCGGACTCAGCTCCAGGACGAAACCGTCTATGTTGCCCGCGTATTGCGGTTGCGGGGCGGCGCTATTGGACCCGAGTGAAGCGGGAGTGAGGTCGGCATAATCCGTGTAGCCGGCAATAAAAATGTCGCCCGACGGATCTAGGCTTACCGCGCGCGGGGTCGTCAGTGAGCCATTGGCGCCGCCGAAGTATGTCGCGTACTCAATTTGGGACAGACTGGAATTCAGTTTCGCGAAGAAGGCCCCCGACGGCCCTTGCAAGTTGGATTCGAGCGCTCCAGAGCTCACGGGAAAACTGGTTGAGGTAGTCGAGCCCGCGAGGTATATGTTGCCCGCGGGATCGAGAGCCAATCCGTTGGCGACATCTATGCCGGCACCGCCGAGATAAGTGGCGGCCAGGAGGTAGCTCGCCGATGTAGCGTTCGGGTTGACCTTGGCCACAAAGACATCGGCATCCCCGCCTCCATATGTCGGCTGGGCCGCAGCGGCGCTGACGGGTGAGCCTCCAGCACTGTTGGCGGCGATTACAATGTTGCCGGAACTGTCGAGCGCGATCGCCGTTACCAAGCCGGCCACCGCTCCGTCCACTTGGCCGGTAGGGTTATTGTAGGCGTGGTTGAAGGTCATCGAATGCAGCAGCCCACCGTTGGAATTGAACCCGGTGACGAAAGTGTAGGGGTAATTGGTCGGGTCGAGCGCCGGGCCGAGATCGGACGGAAAATCGGTAGTGAAAGTCCATCCACCTACCCAGACGTTGCCCTGATTGTCCGGAGCAATGGTTTGGATGGCCGTAGTGAAGTTATTCAGGCCCTGCGGCAGGATTGGTGACACGTTGCCGCCCAGATAGGTGGAGAAGAGCAGATTTCCCGAAGCATTCAGCTTCGCCACAAAGCCGTTCGGTCCGCGCGCTCCGTTCGGCGCGCTTGCTTGAAACGCGTTGAGAACGGGAAAATTTGTCCCTTGCGTCTGGCCCACTATATACACATTTCCGGCGGCGTCTACCGCGATACTCCGCGCGGTGTCGGCGGCAGAACTCCCGAGAAACACGGAGAAGAGTACGGCGGTGCCGGTAGGGTCGAATTTGGTCAGGAAGACGTCCGTGCCACCGTGGTTGACGTTCCCGGAGAAGAGCGCCGGCGGGAAATTGGGCGAGTTCGTCTGTCCGGTAACGTAGAAATTGCCAGAGCTGTCGCTGACGATCGCATTGGCGGATTCGCTTCCGGTCCCGCCGAAATAGCTGGCGTATGCCAGGACCGGGTCGATGCGCAGCGGCTGGGATGTGTCGTAGGCGGCGAGCACCACGCGAACACGTTTCCCTTCGACCTGATATCGGCCGGCTATTTCGCGTCCTGCCTGGAAGATTTTGGGCTTTTTCTGCAGCAATCGCAGGCCGGGCGTCTCTATCGACAGGTCGCCTTGGGGTGTTACAGCGAGACGCCGGGCGCCGTCGATCTCAAGCACCACCTGAGTGGGGTCGGCGTGGGGAGCGAAGATCAGGTCGTACTCCATCTGGCGGGTGGTTGTTCCGTAGAAGATACAGTCAATGCCGGGGTAAAGGTCGCGATAGCGTATGCGGGCGAAGTTGGGGACGTTTTTCTGCCAACGTGAAGGGTCGTTGCCCGCATAGTAGAAACTCCTGCCCGGTAGAAGTTCCTCGCCGTCGATTTCGGCTGCGGCGTTGGCGTTGGCAAAGCGGAAGCGTAAAGTCTCACCGGCCATGGCGAGTTCCACGGTTCCCGGGGCGAACCGGGCGCTTGTGGGGCCGACGGCCCCGATGAACTTCACTCTCGGATCGGCCTGGCCACGGTTCGGTTCAAAATGGACGGGCTGGGATGCCATGCTGTGCCGCGCGGGTGCCGATTGGGCTGTAGCAATCGCGAAAAGAATTAGAGCAATTCTCACGGATCCAAGCATACCGGGGCGATGTGCAGGGAAGAAGTTACAGTGAGTTGGTAACGTGATGTAACGCTGATTCGGTGGGGTTTATTCGCCGCCGCAGGCGCCTCGAAGAGCACACTGGCACACGGCCTTTCATGAATACGGGCGCGACTGGTTTGCGCCGAACCGGAATGTACCAGGTGATGGCGGTCTCAATCGACGCGTTCCAATCGTTTCTTGCGAATCGAGAGGCATCTGGAACGCCCATCCGAGGCAGTCAGCCGGGAATGGGTGGCCCCAACACTAAGCGGCTGAAGTTGGTCATGGCTTCAATCAGTTGACGCCTGGCAGCAGGCTTGTCACAGGGATTGGCTACTTCGAAGTGACTACGCGCTTGCTGCAACGCCCAGCGGGCTTCGATTTCGGCCTGGTCTTTTGGGGAACGACGTACTTCCATTCAGATGAAACTATCACTGAAGCGATTTGATTTGCCAATGATCTTTTGCGGGGGCGATCCAATCCCCCTCTAGTAGGGGTAACCGCGAGGTCTTCAGCAGGGGCTGGGAGCTGTTGGGAGCCATGGGCGCTATCCTTTTCAGCTTCACAAAATGCGGCGTTTGAAGGTTTTCGCCCACCCGGCCTTGGGTGGGGCGCTCGACATCCACATGCCAGGTGAGAGACACTGGGATATCGGACACCCGATGCGGATCGAAAGGGCGATGGGAGTACAATCGTTTCCGCTGAGCCGCGATCCGACAGGACCGGATCGAATCCTCCCATTCTTAGAATTGTTTCATGTTGAAGTAATGAAGGGAATCAATGGCCGAAAAAGCTGCATTTCGCAACAACTCGCATAGCACGCTGCCCGACGATCCGGATCAGAGCACGTATCGATTCATCATCGTCGCGTCCAAACGGGCCCGCCAATTGCAGGCCGGCGCACGTCCGGTGCTGCCCACTATCGCCAAGAAACCGACCGTGATCGCCAGGGAAGAAGCCTGCCGCGGCCTGGTAAAGTACACCCTCACCGGCCCCTCACCCTCATAGGCTCACACCCAAGGCTCGTAAACCTCGAAACATGAACAATCCCCCGATTGCCCAACCGGAGACGGAGGGGCGGATCTTCGGGGCCGACTGGTCGATTGCCAACGTCGCTACGCTGCTGCGAGCCAACGCAGCGCGCGGCGTGTGGCGCCGCAGTGCGGCCACCGGTGACTATACCGCGAAGATCAATCTGCACTACATCCGGACGGTCTCCGCGCAGCACTTGCCCACCAACGTGAGCCTGATTTTCATGCAATTGGACGACTGCTGGTGCGCGTCGTTGTGCTTCTCCGCGGCCAGCGAGTTCTTACCGTGGAATGGAAGCATTGCCGAACAATGGCTGTGGGCCTTGTTTGGGCAGGACCGGCCGAGAGTGCGCCCGACCGCCGAAGGCGCGGAAGCAGGTAACCCGAGCATCCGCACTTTCACGTTGAGCCCCGAGTAGCCGATGCAAGGAATCGTGGCAACCTGACCGGATGGGCAGGCCTGCTGCGGCATCTGCCTCAGCAACTGTAGGCGAATTCCCAGGAGCGGGGCGCCGGAGCGGCCAGATGTTGCAACAGCGGCAGGTACTTAACGGCGCTATGCAGCTGGTCGGCCTCAAGCATGAGCTTCATATCCCCGGCGATGGCGGAGAGCATCTCGAGGCGTTCGCCCTCTCCCGTGTCGGGAACCGGAGACTGCGCCTCTTCCGCCGCCACGGCGAGGTTCCGGTGGAGCAATACCACATTGTTCGAGTTCCACGCCTTCAGAATGGCGGTGGCTTGGATGCGCGCACTGGAAATCCGAATGTCTGTCACTCTGTTCACCTGAAGTTACTCATCGGCCAACGCGCCCGGAAGTTCTAACCCATTAGGGCTCCGGCGCCGATCCCGGCGGCGCATAATTTCCGAAAGAATCGGTCTGGTGTCCTCATTGCATTTACATGAGGATGGCTGTCACAATTCGGGGGATTTGCGGCGCGATCGCACTTCTAGCCGGGCTCTGCCCGCTCCATGCCCAGAGTCACCGCTTTCTCTCCGAGTGGTACACCGGGCGCTACCGTTGCGGCGGACCGTGGCGGGAGTTTCAGTTCCGCGCTTCTCCCGGTATGGGCCTGCTGGGCGTGGAAGATCCGGATGCCCCGATTACCGCCGCGATGACGCTGCACTTCCATTCGGCCAACGGGATTGAGGCGGTGGGCTATCGGCTGACGGGTTCGTTCGATCAGAAGACCGGGCGGTTTCACTTCCAGCCGGAGCCCTGGACAACCCGGCATCCCGCGGCACTGGAAGCCCTTGGGATTGAGGGCACTTTCGATCCCGCCACCGGCAGGGTAGCGGCGAAGATGCTGAGCGGCAAATGCGACGCCGTCGAGATGGTGCCGCCCGGCGAGAAACTGCCGCCGCTGACGGACGCGTCGCCCGCGCCGCCGATTCCGCGCGATCCCAAGCGGCCGGAGACTCTGCCGGGCGCCACCAACGTCACGAATTACCTGGATGTGGCGTCGTACAGTCCGGACTTCGAATACCTGGTGCCGAGGTGGTACGACCCTCCCGGCACGGTATATGAAGGCGACCCCATCGACCAGGTGGCGGAAATCATGAAGAAAGACAAGTTCGCCTGCGAAGGCTCGCAACGGGTGGCCTGGGACGCGAGTGGAACGCACGGCTCCGCCGCGGACCGGGTGGGGGTGACGGAGCGTTACGTGATCGAATGCGTAGGCGATTGCAAAGGAGTTTTTTACCGGCCGGAAGTGGGCGCGCAAGTGATTCATTTCGGAATGACCAGGCCGCTGCCCACGCTGCAGATTAAGAGTACGTTTCTGGGAGGCGCGGCGATTCATTGGAAGTTTTCGCGCACCGGCGGATCGCAGCCTGCGCCAGCAATTTATGTACATGAATGGAAGACTCTGGTGGGGTTTGGGCCCATGGATCCCGGTCCGGCGGAAATCGCGCGGCGGATGGCGGAGGCGCCTCCCTGCAAAGCGCCCAGAGATCGCTAAACTAAGGACTCCGCAATGCTGAATTTTCGAACGTTCTTCGCCATTTTGTTCATGAGCGCGATGGCGAGCGCGCAGGTTTGCAATCCGCACCCCTTCCGGCCGGACGGGCGGGAGCCTTGTGCCACGATCGCCGATCTGGGGGTGCAGGCCTTGAACGCGGCCGCTGACTTCAATGCAAAGACGGCGGATTTAAACCGCGTCGTCGAGCAGGCGCGCCAGCGCTATTGGGTTCTCTACCCCTCCGCCCCGGGTGTGGACGCGGCAGAGAAGGCTTTCGTAGGCGCTCTGGAGACCAAGGACCTGTTTTACGCCATGTTCACCCTCCAGCAAGGCATGGGTGGCGACGTGACGAAAATGGCCAATGCGATCGCCGTGACGGGCGGCGATCGCTCTATCACAAGCCTCGACAAGTTTCCGACCATGGTTGACGGCGGCATCCGGCCGTACGCTTTCCCGCTGTTCGCCGCGTGGATCAATGCGCTACGCCGCTCGGAAGGCCGGGAGCACGATGGAGATTGGGCCAACCCGATGCTGGTCGGGGTGGCGGCGCGCGACCAATCGAATTGGCATAAGGCGTATGCAGATGCCCGCAACTGGGCGGAGTTACTGAGCAGCGGCAGGGATCTCTCGCGATACCTCACGCCGGAGGTCTACATGCAAAAGCAGATGGAGGCCGACGTATGCGCCGCACTGGGGCAGGCGAAGCCCAACGATCTGCCGGACCCCTCGGGCGCCGCGGTTGAACTCTACAAGGAGTTCGTCAAAATTTTCGGCGCAAAAGAAGTGGCGGCCGCCGCCGACACTACGCTGCACGCGCCCAAGAATTCCGCCGGCGGGCTGGCCACGCGCGCCGATGTGGAAATCGGGTCATATGTACGGTCGCCTTCGCCCAACCCGTACTTTCTGTTTCTCACCAAGGCCACCAGGGGCAGCGCGAGGGCCTACGCCGTAGCGCTGGCCTTCGACCCGAATACCCTCATGAGTTCCGGCCCCACGGTGGCATTCAATTCCGGGGCGCCGTGGGAAAAGGCCCACCTGGTCTACACCCAGCTTGTGGCGCGCTATGGCGAAGCCAGTGTGCTTGCGGCGGCCGAGCGGCTGCGGTTGGCGCCGAAGAATGCGCAGGGCGCCATCGAGGGCGATCCGCAGGCGCAGCCGTTGCGCTACTGGTTCCAGACGCTGCTCAGCAATCCCAAAGCGACGGTTCCCGATGGCCAGGTGCCGCATTTCCGCGCGAGTTCTTACGATCCGCGCTGGGTGGGCAAAACGGTGGAGGTGCACGGCACGGTGTCCCGGGTCGCCGTGGACACCAGCGGATCGCCGCTCTATGCCACCATTTATTTCCGCGAGTCGAGCAACCGCGGCATCATGGGATTCACGCCCTACAGCGACATGCTGCAGGACACTTATGGCAAGGATTTCGCCGGCCTCGTCGGCAAGCCGGTGAAGTTAGTGGGTGAAGTCACTTCCTGGCGCGAAGGGGGCGGCGTGCGAATCCTCGACCCCAAGCAGGTGAAGGTGTTGGATGGCGCGGCCGCGGGCGCGGACTTCCACGAGTCGCGGCCCGATTGGCTGAGCGGCACGGCCGCCCCGGCGGTGTCCAACCTGGTAGACTCGCCGCGCTACCTCGGGTGGAAGAAGTTTCCGCCGGGAACCAAAGCGGTGCTGGAGACGCGCGTCCTCTCGGAGACCCAGCCCGGCGCCAACCTCTATACCCGCACGCCGATTTCGCGCATCACCATGCACTTGGATTCCATCGACGAGCAGCATGCCGTGGTGACGGCGTCTTCCACCATCTGGCATGGCAACGGACCGGCAACGCAATCGCCGGCCAGCGAATTGACGATTGCGGCGAAGGAAGCACCCTCCGCTCCGCGGGACAGCACGTGGTCGGTGACTGACGGAGAGGAGACGGTCACCATCAACGGCAAGAAAATCGACACCAAGTGGGAGTCCATTGCGCGCGCCAGCGATCCTATGGAGTTCACCAAGACGTGGCGCAGCGACGAAGTGCCCGGAGGCCTGGTGATGGAGCACCGGCAGAGCCACACCGAGATGGGCGGGAAGCCGTTCCGCACCATCGCGGAGACCATCTATGCGCCCCTGGATGGCGTGATGCCGGTGTTGGGCGATAAGACTCCGCCGGCCCAAGGCGCGGCGCCGCCTCGTGCGGCAGCGCCGGTGGCGGCTCCCCAGACTGAGTTGACGAAGCGTTCCAACGACCTGACCGCGAGGGTGGCGCGCGCACGGGTGGGGTTGGCACAGCGGCAGCGTACCGGCGTGGCAATACCGCCCGATGTATCGGCCGCTGCCAGCCGACTGCCCACGCAGTCGATGGCCGCGCGCCGAGCGATGGGAATGCGCGACGATGGCCTGGCGGCGACGAATCTGGATACGCTCGAAGAGACGTTGCGGATCGTGGAGGGCTACCTGGCGCATTGACGGGGCGCAGGCGCACGAAGTCCGGCGCGCCAGAAGGAATCGCGGAGGGCGGCTCCTGGGTGGAAATCGAAGAGCGCCCAGGCGAGTCCCGGCGCGGCACGCAGGGGTGGGAGCGCCACGTTATCGGGTGCGCGCCGCAACGTTGAAGCCTGCAGTACCAATCGGTGCACTGAGAATTGGAGGATAATGAATGGCACTGCATGACCTCCCGGACTGGACCCCCGCTGGAACGCGACCCGGCAAGCGACTATCGCCGCCTGGTGTCGGTGCTGGCGTCGCGGGCAGCGCGTTTCGGTTCGCGCGATCCGGAGGGCGCGGCGCAGGAGGCGCTACGGCGATCGCTCGAAAATCCCAAGTCGCGGCATGCGGTGGAGTACTATCTGGGGGAGGAATCTCCGGCCGCTTCGCCGGCGCCCGAATGGCCGCTCGACCGGCTGCTGGCCTGGCTCCACGGCGTGTTGCAGTTTGTGGTGCGCGAGGAGCAGAGCCGCGTGGGCTTTCGCCGCGAAATCTCTGGGGCGCCGGTTTTCGATCCGGCCGATTCCGCGCCCGATACACTGGACGCGCTGGTCGCCCGGGAGACGCGCGACATCGTGTGGGCCTGTTTTGCGGGGATAGACCGCGAGTATCGACAGGTGCTGGAGTTGCGCATGGATGGCTGGAAGTACGGCGAGATCGCACGGCGGCTGGGGGTGAACGAGAATACCGTGGCCACCTGGGTGAGCCGCGGGACTCGCGAACTGGGGCGGCGCATTCGCACGCGCATGGGAGGCGACCATGATTGAAGAGAGACTGGACCGCTTCGCGCGCGGCGAGCTATCGGCGGAGGAATCGCGCGCACTCGCGCAGGAAGCTCTCAATACACCCGACCTTTTCGAAGAGATGACCTGCGCCGCCATGGCGCGGACGGGACTGCCCGATCGCCGGCCGCGCCGCACTGTGTGGCCGCGGCTGGCCGCACTTGCCGCAGCGCTGGTGGTGGGGGCGGTGGCGCTCTACACGCTCCGCCATTCGACGCCCGAGCCCACGGCGACGCTCGCACTATCCGGTCCGCCGGTCTTCCTGGCGCATACGCTGGATGCGGCGGCGCAATTTCGCGGCGCGGAGCCGGAGAGCCGGGCGCCGCGGGCGGAAGGTTCGATTACCGCGGTGGCAGACGGAACGGCGAGCGTCGACTTGGGTTCGCTCGATGGGTTGGCAAAGGGCAGCGAGGTCGAGGTGCTGCGCAATGGAACGCCGGCCGGCAAGATCGGACTGGATACCATTTTTCGCGAGCGGGCGCGCGGGCAAGTTACGGGCGGGCTGACGGTCCGGCCGGCCGATCGTGTGCGTGTGCCGGCGGCGCTCTATTTGCGCGCGGTGCTCGACCAGATCGCGGCACTTGTAGCTCGCGGCGATACAGCGGGAGCGCAACGCATGGCGGGATTGGCAGCCGCAGACCCGAATCTCGCCGTCGCCTCGCCCGATTACGCCGACTGGAACAATCTGGGCGCGATGGCGGCGCTGCGCGGCGATCGCGACGCAGCCCGGCGCTTCTATCGAAGGGCCCTGCAGGCGAATCCTCCGGGGGACGCCCGCCGCGAGATTGAAAATAATCTTGCACGCTCCGGAAGCGCGCAATAGTCATGGCGGCCCTGGTCTTGGCGCTGCTGTTTGCACTCGCCGCGTTGGCCCAGGATGCCGGCAGTTGGACCGCGCTGGATGCCCAGGCTGAGGCCGCGTACAACAAGGGCGACCTGGCGGGAGCGGTTCGCGTGGGCAAACTCGCGGTGGCGGCCGCCACCGGCGAGAAGGAATCGGCGCACAGCCTGGACCGCCTGGGCTTCTTCCAGTTCAGCTCGGGCGACCTCAAAAGCGGCGAAGCCTCGCTGCGGCAGGCGCTGGACATCCGCAAAACCAAAATCGGCGCAGATACTTTGGACTATGCAGAGAGCGCCAACGATCTGGCGCTGTTCTGCCGGGATGCCAACCAGTTCCCCGAAGGGCAGAACCTGGCCCAACAGTCGGTCGAGATCCGCCGGCGCATGCTTGGGTCCAAGGACCCGAGGGTCGCCGAGAGCCTCAATACTCTGGGCGGTATCGAGGCACTGGCGGGGGAGTATGACGATGCCATCGCGCACCTGGAAGAAGCGCTGGCGATTCACAAGGCGCAAACACCGCCGGAATTCAGTGAAGAGTTCGGCACCCTGTGCGTCAATCTGGCGGGGACTTATCAGCGGGTGGGGCGATACGCCAAATCGGAAGAGCTCTTCGAAGAGGGGCTGGCGGTGCTGCGCGTCAAACCGGGAATCGATCATCCCGCGTATTCGGCCAGCCTGGTGGGATACGCCTACCTGCAGGCCGATCTCGGGCATTATTCGGAGGCTGAGAAGCTCTACGATGAGGCGGGCAAGCTGCTGCGCGAGCAATTGGGCGAACAGCACCCGGCGTATGCGGCGTACCTGAACAATCGCGCCGCGCTGTACGCCGCGGTGGGCAACGTGACGCTGGCCGAGGCAGATTACCGCAAGTCGCTCGAACTCAAACGCAAGCTGTACGGCCCCGATGCGGTCACCATCGGAGCGTCGCTGCGCAATCTGGCGAGCCTGGTCTATGCGCGCAATCGGGAGGAAGGCGGGAAGCTCTTCCAGGAGGACGTGGATCTTTACGCGCGCAACGCCAAAGCGCCGGCCTTCGATTACACCACCGCACTCCTCGGGCTGGCGGCCGCGCAGCGCGACCGCGGCGACCTGGCGGCGGCCCGCGCCACACTGCAACATGCCTCCGACGTGATGAGCAAGGGACTGGGCATGAAGCATCCGCTCTATGCGGCAGTGCTGCGCGATTTGGGGGCGGTCCACCAGGCGGCGCACGAATATCCCGCGGCGGAAAAAGACCTGCGCGACGCCATCGCCATTGTGGAAGAAGTGCAGGGCGCCAATCATCCCGACCTGGCGCAATATCTGGAACGGCTGGGCGCGGTCTATGAAGAGGCCGGCGACTATGCCAGCGCCGAGCCGCTCTACCGGCGCAGCCTCGACATCTCAGACCGCACACTGGCGGACATGTTGACCATCGGGTCGGAGCGCAGCAAAGCGGCGGTGCTGGCGCACCTGGACGATCCTATCCCGCGGCTGATTGCGTTCCAGGCGAAGGCTCGCACGGTGGAGGCGCGGGAACTCGCCTTCGAAGCGGTGGCGCGGCGCAAAGGACGGATCCTGGATGCGGTTCACGATTGGGGCCACGCGCTGCGCCAGAATGCCGACCCGGAGGTTCGCCGCGGCTTACAGCAGCGCGAGGCCCTGATGGAGTGCGAAACGTCGCTCACGGTGGCGCTGGGGTATCGCGATTTGAAGCCGCCGGTGGTGGGCGCCTGCACGCTGGCGGGAACCGGGCTCGAAGGAAAGTACGAGCGGCTGCTGCACGACCTGCGGAGCGCCTGGACGGAAGCGCGCGGTAAACAGGCGCTCGACGCGGTGACCGTTCTGCGGCAGCGAATCGACGCGCTGGAGGCGGGCTTGAGCCGCGCCATTCCGCAGCTTGCGTCGACGCTGCGGCCGGCGCGCATCGAGGATATCCGCGCGCACCTACAGGCCGACGAACAACTGGTGGAGTTCGTGGAGTACCGCAATCGTTATGGCGCGTTCGTGGTGAGCCGCAGCGTTCTGCAATGGACGGACCTGGGGCCCGCGACGCCCATCGACCTGGCGGTGCGCGACCTGTTCGGCGCGGCCAACGATTGGAGCGTGGCGCGCACCCGCGGCGAGCAGCGCAACGCGCAAGCGGCCGCGCAGACCGCGCGCGACGCCATGGCGACGTTATCGGCGAAACTGGCGCCGGCTCTCCCGCTGGCCGTCAGCGTGCATCGTCTGCGCATCGCTCCCGATGGCATGCTCAACCTGGTGCCGTTCGCGGCGCTCTCCGGCGCGCATGGCGGCTTCCTCATCGAGAAGGCGGCTATTGACTTTCTTTCGGCCAGCCGCGACCTGGCGGCGGCCGTTCCGGCCCATGCGAGCGGGGGCGAGGTGGTGATCGCGGTCAGCCCCGGGCCGGGCGCCGGTCCTGCGAGCGCCGCGGCGGGCCGCGCTTTTCGCGCCGATGGACTGGAGCGGCTTGCAGGCGCTTCGGCAGAGGCGCGCGATGTGCAGAGATGGTTCCCGCGGGCGGAGTTGCTGGGCGAGGGCGAGGCCAGCGAGCAGCGCATCAAGCAATTGCACCGTCCGGCGCTGCTCCATATTGTGGGGCACGGGGTGGTGCGCGGCGATGAGGATTGCCGCGCCACTCCGGATAGCCCCGGATGCCGACTGGCGGCGCTCGACCCGGCCGCCCGCGTGATGAATCTTTCGGCGATCGTGTTGGAGGAGGCGTATGGACGCGCCGCCGGTTCGCAGGAAGACGGCATGCTGACGGCACTCGAACTGCAGTCGCTCGATCTGGATGGAACGGAGATGGTGGTGCTCTCGCAGTGCCGCATGGCGGACGGCATTCCGTCATCGGGCGAAGGTGTGTTCGGCATGCGGCGGGCCGCTGCCATCGCCGGCGTGAAGGCTTTCGTGGCGCCTTTGTGGAAGGTGGACGATGCGGCCCAGCGGAAACTGATGGATGCCTTCTATCGAGAGCTGAGTGCCGGTAAAGGGCGCGCGGAGGCACTGCGGCAGGCGCAATTGCAGATCTCGAAGGCGGCGGGCAGCTTTCTGGAATGGGCGCCGGTGATTCTCTCGGGCGACCCGGATCCTCTGCCGCGCTCGCTGTTCGCACGGTGAAAAAGCATTTACCGCAGAGACGCAGAGACGCGGAGAATTCAAAAACGGAGAACGCCGAGGAGGCAGAGGGAACCGGCGTTACTCCGGACTTCTCGAATGAGTGCGGGCTCCTTTGAACGAAATGGTTCGATGCGCCGTTGCTCATACACACACGTCCGGCACGGGTCGCGCGGAGGCGCTGCGGCAGGCGCGATTGCAGCCTGGAATGGGCGCCGGTGATTCTCTCGGGCGACCCCGATCCTCTGCCTCGTTCGCTGTTCGCGAGATGAAAAACCATTCACCGCAGAGACGCAGAGACGCGGAGAATTCAAAAACGGAGAACGCCGAGGAGGCAGAGGGAACCGGCGTTACTCCGGACTTCTCGAATGAGTGCGGGCTCCTTTGAACGAAATGGTTCGATGCGCCGTTGCGCGGACACACACCATACACCGTTGGGAGACAGCGGTAAGCACTCCGAACTTCTGGAATGAGTGCGGGCTCCTCTGAAGAGCATGGTTCGACGCGGTATTGCTAATACACACAGCGTGCGCCGTGGGGAGGCAACGGTCAGCACTCTGGGACTTCTGGAATGAGTGCGACCATTGAATCCGCCTCGGGGAAGCAGATATAATCTGCGCGTGACTTCGCTGGCTGACCAATCGATTTCGTGGTTCCCTGTGTCCCCTGGCGTGCTGCGACGGCCGGGCGCGAAGATTTACTATGAAGTCGCCGGTAGCGGGCCGGCGATCGTGTTTGCACACGGACTCGGGGGCAATCATCTCTCCTGGTGGCAGCAGATCGCGTATTTTGCCCGGCAGTATACTTGCGTGACTTTCGCGCATCGCGGTTTCGCGCCGTCAGTCACCGGCGCCGAGCCGGACGCCTGGGACCCGTCCCATTACGCCGATGACCTGGAGGCGCTGATCGCGCATCTGGACCTGACGGATGTCTGCCTGGTGGCGCAATCCATGGGTGGCTGGTCGTCCATCGAGTATGCGCTGCGCCATCCCTCACGTGTGCGCCGACTGGTGCTGTCAGCCACTTCGGGCACCTTCGATTTGAGCACGCTCGAACCGCCCGCGGGGAGCGCGATGGAGCAATGGTACGCGGATCACGCCCCGATCAACATGGATCTTTTCCGGCGCGGCATCCATCCCGCTGCGGGGGAACGCATGGTGCGCGAGCAGCCTGCGCTGCACCTGCTGTACCGCGAGATCGATCTGCTGAGCGCGCGGGTGGATAAGTTCGCGCTCCGCGAGAAACTGGCCGCCATGCGCACGGTGCCGGTATCGCGTTTGCGGGAACTCACGATGCCCGTGCTCTTCGTCGCGGGCGACGAAGATGTCGTCTTCCCGCCCGAGGCGGCGTCCGCGCTGGCGGCGATCGCGCCCCATGGCGAACTGGAAGTAGTGCCGGAGAGCGGCCACTCCGTCTATTTCGAGCGGGCGGCGCTATTTAATGAGCGGGTCGGCTCGTTTCTGCGCTGAGTTGCGCTTTCAGTACGTCGCCAGCGATACGCGCAGTACCGTCGGCTCGGAGTGGAAGTTCAAGCCGAAGTCAGTCTCGTCGCCGTTCCAGATGCGAATGAATTTGAAGACGCCGTTCTCGTACTTTCCCTCTTCCACCCGAAGGAACTGGCGATGGCGGCTGGCATCGGCGGGCGTGAAATCGACCGTACAGAAGTAACCCGCCACCAGAAACTCATTGTCTTTCAACTGGGCGACCAGAATACGGCCCTCGGGTTCGGGATTTCCGGCGGGCGTGCGCACTCCGCGACCGCCGCCGTAAGAGACATTCGCAGTCCACGATCCGAACGGGAGTGACTGCGCGGGTGTACCTTTCTCTTCCGCGACGGCCTGCAACTTGCCCTCGAAATTCAGCTTCGCGATGTCGCGCATCATGGGGGCGAGCAGTTTATAGTTCTGCGCGGTGGGGTCGAGGAAGCGATCGACCGACGCGGCAGCGCCTTCGCGCGTGGGAGGTACAACCGAATAATCGAGCCCGAACGGCGAGTATCCGATGGCCTGCCGCCCCAGCGCCGAAAAGCAGAATCGCGCCACCGCGGCGCCGCCGCTCGTCTCCGGTACGAAGAGCGGATTATCGTCGCGATGGTAGAGATTCAACACCTTCAGGTAGGCGGCGGGATCGTTCAGGTAAATGTCGGGCGAGACGATGTCGAGCGCCGGAGCTTCCGCCTTCCAGATGGGAATCACGTTATCGGTGGGGCCGCCGCTTTCGTAGCTGCCGGGAGCACCGGGCTTGAGCGGATCGCGCAGCGCGGCGTTGGCATAGAGTGGCAGCGGATAGACGGCCTTGCCCGCGGCCGCCACTTTCTGCACGTAGCGGGAAACCGCCCAGGCGTGGAAATCGACCTCAGCTTCGGACCCGAAGGTCTCCTGCCAAGTGGCGGATGCCGCGGGCTTGCCCATGGCCGCGAGGACCTCGGCGGGCACCGCGCTCGCGAACAGCTTTTGCGCCTCGGGAGAGTAGTCGCGGACCGGACCCCAAGTGCCGGCTTCGTTCTCCACCTGCACAAGTAGCACGGTGCGATCGGGATCGGCGGCCTTGAGGTGGCGCATGAAGGCGGTGAAGGCGCGCATATCCGCCTGCATCGACGCGGTGCAGAATGGCGAGGGCGAATCGGCGAGATGCCCGTTCTTGTCCACCAGGTGCGTGTAGACCTCGGGCTTCAGCTTCATCCATTCGGGCATGTAATGCTGGCTGCCGTTCTTCCAGGTGCCGAACCAAAGCAGATCCAGCCGCACATGATGTTCGCGCGCCTGCGTGAGGATGGTGTCGATCGCGGAGTAATCGAACTGCCCCTCATGCGGTTCGAACTGTTCCCAGTAAATGGGGATCTCAAGCGTATTGGCGTGGAGGTATTCGATCGCCGGCCAGACCTTGGGCAGCATGGCGGGCCAGGCGCTCGAATTGTGCGCCTGCGCGCCCAGCATCAGGAAGGGCGCGCCATCGACGATCAAGGCGTAGCGCCCGTCCTTCTTCTCCAGGCGCGGCAGCGGGCGCTCCTTTACCTGTGCGTGCAAAGCGGAAACTGCGCCGCACGCGGCGAACAGGGCGATACCGATGACGCGCACACGAGTCATTTCTGTTTGATTCTCCAAAATGACATCGTATAACGAAGAGCGAACGGCTAGGCGGACGGAGTGCGCCCACTGTCTCGATAGCGCGCCGCCAGAAACTCCAGCCAGTCCGGTAATCCCGCGCCGGTCCTGGCGGACACCTGCATCACCGCCATGCCCGGACGGACGGAATCGATGTGGCGGCGCGCGGCGGCGAGATCGAACTCCACGGCGGCGGCGAGATCCATCTTGGTGATCACCGCGACGTCGGAGCTGTTGAAGATGGTGGGGTACTTGGCGGGCTTGTCCTCACCCTCCGTCACGGAGAGCAGCACGGCGCGCAAGTCCTCACCCAGGTCCCAGGAAGCGGGACAGACCAGGTTGCCGACATTTTCAATGAAGAGATAATCGAGGCGCGAAAGATCCCAGTCCGCGAGCGCGTCCTGCACCATGGCGGCTTCCAGATGGCACACGGTGCCGGTGCTGATCTGCTTCACGGGGGCGCCGCTGCGCGCCAGCCGCGCGGCATCGTTATCGGTGGCCAGATCGCCCACCAGCGCCGCGGCACGACAGGTACGGCCGAGAAGTGTGAGCGTCTTTTCAAGGAACGCCGTCTTTCCCGAGCCCGGGCTCGATACCAGGCTGACCACGAAAACCCCTGCGTCTTGAAATCGCTGCCGCAGCGTGTGGGCGATTTCATCGTTGCGCTTGAGAATATTGCGCCGGACTTCGACGATGCGCGGCGTGACAGCGGTCATGAGCTCACCTCCAGGGCTTGCACTTCCAGTTCGCGTCCCTGCACAAGCTGGTTGGAAGGGTCGCCGCATTCCGGGCAGCACATTACCCGCACGGTATCGACCGGGCGATCGCAGGCACAGCGAGCGCAATGGATCACCACCGGAACAGTCTCGATCACCAGACGCGATCCCGCGAACGGCGTCATTTCGGCCGCCATTTCGTAAGCTGCGGAGAGCGCGCCGGGCACCACTCCCGAAAGGTCTCCCACGCGGAGGTGAACCGCTTCTATGCCGGGATAGCCGTGACGGTCGACCTCTTCCTGCACGGCATCCAGAATACTCATGGCGATGGAAAGCTCATGCATGGGAATTCGATTCCGGCGCGCCCGCGTAGCAGCCGCGGCCGTGCCATCCCACCTGCGCGGCGCGGCCATCTTCCAGCAGCACCGGCACCATGGATTGTCCGGTGACCGCGCGCATGCGCTCGAAGGCCGCGGCGTCGCGCTCCACGTCATATTCCACGAAGTCGCGGCCGTTCCATTCCAGCCACTCGCGCATTTCGCCGGTATACGGACAGCTTGCCGCGCCGAAAAGTTCAGTCATGCGTCTCCTCCAGCAATTCGCGCACGGTGTGGTATACCGAGGCCTGGACCTCCTGAATGCGCGGGATGTAATCCGACGGCACTACCAGCGCGCGATCCACCAGTTGGCGGCGCACGATCTCGCCGCCATCGTAGCCGAGCAGCCCGACCGTGAGCATTCCACGACGGCGCGCCTCGGCAAGCGCGGCGACAATGTTCTTCGAGCCTCCGCTGGTGGAGATTCCGATGGCAACATCTTCCGGGCAAGCGTGCGCGATCAGTTGCCGCAGGAAGATGACGTCCGGTCCGAGATCGTTGGCAATGGCGGTGATGTTGGCGGGTTCGGCCGAGAGCGAAATGGCGGGAATGGGACGGTAGCCGGCGGGCGGCATGGCGCAATCGATCATCCAGTCGTTGGCGTCGGTGGCCGATCCACCGTTGCCGAAGATCACCAGTTTGCCGCCGGCGTCCACGCGGCGCCGAATCGCCATGACGGTAGCGGCAATCGCCTCGCTTTGGCTGGCGGAGACCTGCTGGCGCAGGCGCGCATCGTCGGCAGCCTTGGCGCGGATGGAGGCGGCCACTTCGCTCACCACTCCGGCGGTGTCGTCCTGCGTTTCACCGAGAAAGGGATAGAGGAATGCCGACTCGCCAACGTCCTGCCCCAGCCCGCGGCGTTCCAGAAAAACGTGGACCGTCTCCCACAGGACGTGGTACAGCATCTCGATCATTTCCTGGTGACGGAACGGATTGGAGGTGGCCGCTTGGAAAGAGTACGATCCCGTATTGCCGGGCAGCGAGAGTGTCATGGCGCCGCGGGTGCTCGCCAGGTGGAGCGCGGCGGCTACTTCGGCATCGCCTTCCGGAGGGCCGAAGCCCATGACGATATCGTGCGGGCGCAGGATGGCTGCCAGCCAGGGCTGAAATCCCATGGAGAGATCGAGCGCGGGAAGGGCGCGCTTACCCACAATCACGGGGTGCACGAACTCTACCGAAACGTGCTGCGCGTCGGTGGCGTAAGGGCCGCGCCCGAAGGCCAGCAGACGCCCGCCCTGCTGGAAGCGGCGCGACATTTCGCGGCAGGCCTCCGCCAGCCGCGTGGCTTCCGCTGCGAAGAAGCGCTCGCACAGCGCATTGCGTTCCGTGAGCATGCCCTGCGCGCGCTGCGCTAATCCATCGGCGGCGGTCAGCATATGCGCGGCAGCGGATCGCCCACCAGCATGTCGATCACGCGCGTGCCTCCGTATGCGGTAGCGCCTAGCACCGTGGCCCGCGGCTCCTCTTGAATTTCGCCGATGATGGCGGCCTCGCGGCAGCCGCTGGCATGCAGCGCAGCGAGAGCGCGCTGGCTGTACTCTTCGGTCACCACCGCCAGGAACTGGCCTTCATTGGCGATGTGCAGCGGATCGAGCCCCAGCAGTTCGCAGGCGCCGCGGACGGCATCGTGCACCGGGATGCTTTCCTCCGACAGCATCACGCAGCGGCGGCTATCGCGGGCCAGTTCATTGAGCGTAGTGGCCACGCCGCCACGCGTGGGGTCGCGCATCCAGCGGAGGCCGGGCGCGGCGGCCTGCGCCAGCGCCTGCACGTAGGGCAGCACGGCGCGCGTATCGGAACAGAGTTCAGCCTCGATATCCAACTCACCGCGCGCCAGCAGGATAGTGATGCCATGGTCGCCCACCGGTCCGCTCAGAATGACCTTGTCGCCGGTCTGCACCGCGCGAGCCGAAAGCTGCACGCCGGGTATAGGGCGTCCGATGCCGGCGGTAGTGATGTACATGCCGTCGGCTTTACCGTGCTCTACCACCTTGGTGTCCCCGCCCACGATGCGGACGCGAGCCTTACGGGCGGCGCCGGCCATGGCGCGCACCTCCGCTTCGAGAATATCGGAGGACAGCCCGGCTTCGATTACGAAGGTCACCACCAGCACCTGGGCTTCAGCGCCGGAGACCGCGAGGTCGTTGACCGTGCCGTTCACCGCCAGTTCGCCGATAGAGCCGCCGGCGAAGCGCAGCGGCTTCACCACGAAGCTATCGGCAGTCACCGCGATGGGCGCGCCGTTGACACACACATGCGCGGCATCGTTCAGCTCATCCTGCGCGTTTTCCAGCAGCAGCGGCGCGAACAGTTGCTCCACCAGGCGGCGGCTGGCCTTCCCACCGGCCCCGTGGGCCATCTCGATATTGCGGTCGCGAAAGCGGACCGGCGCAATGGACGCACTCATAGTTGGCTCGTTCAGACATTTACGGCGATGTTGGTGAAAGCCTTGCGATGCTGATAGCTGTGATAGGCGGCGCACGACCCTTCGGAGGAAACCATGAGCGCACCCACCGGATGCTCGGGCGTGCATTCGTTCCCGAACAGCTTGCATTGCTCCGGTTTGAGCACGCCCTTCAGCACTTCGCCGCACTGTGCCGCTTTGGGGTCTGTGACGCGTATGCCCGGTATGGAGAAGAGGCGCTCGGCATCCCACGCGCCGAAGCTTTCGCGAATCGCCAGCGCCGATTGCGAGATGAATCCCATGCCGCGCCACTCGAAGTAATTGCGCAATTCGAACACTTCCGCGATGGCCTTCAAGGCGGCGCGGTTACCCTCCCACGGCACCACACGCTTGTATTGGTTTTCCACCTTCGCCTCGCCATTGCGCAGCTGGCGCAGAATCATCAGCACCGATTGCAGAATATCTACCGGTTCGAAGCCCGAGACCACGATGGGCTTGTGCTCGTTGCGCGCGATCCATTCATAGGGGCGGCAGCCGATGACGGTGGAAACGTGTCCCGGTCCGATGAAGGCATCCAGGCGCATGTCGGGTGAATCGAGGATGGCGCGGATGCCCGGGATGATGGTGACGTGGTTGCAGAAGACCGAGAAATTGCGGATGCCCCGGGCGCGCGCCCGCAGCAGCGTAAGCGCAGTGGACGGAGCGGTGGTCTCAAACCCAATGGCGAAGAAGACCACGCGCTGATCGGGATTTCGTTCCGCCATGCGCAGGGCGTCGGCGGGCGAATACACGGTGCGGACATCGGCGCCGCGCGATTTGTATTGCAGCGGGCTGCCCTTGGTTCCGGGCACGCGCATCATGTCGCCGAATGCGGTGAAGATCACGCCGGGCTCTTCGGTCATGGTGAGCCCATCGTCGATGCGGCCCATGGGCAGCACGCAGACCGGGCACCCGGGACCGTGAATCAGCTCGACGTTGGGCGGAAGCAGATCCTTGAGCCCGAACCGATAGATGGCGTGGGTATGTCCGCCGCATACCTCCATCAGGCGGTAGTGGCGCGCGGGATCGGCCAGGCGGCGGATTTCGTCCACCGTCCTGCCGATGACGGCGGCATCGCGGAATTCATCGACGAACTTCATGGCTCGCCTCCCCGTGCGAACTGTTCGTCGGCCTCCAAGCCGTAGCCCTCGGCTTCTTCCTGCACCGCCTGGCTCTCGCCCAGCGCGTTGAGCATGCGAAGCTGATCGAGCGCTTCCGGCTCGCTGATCTTGCTCATCGCGAACCCCACGTGCACCAGCACCCAATCGCCCGGAACCGGCGGATCGTCCGCCAGCAGGCCGGTGTCGATATAGCGCCGCACGCCCACAACGTCGACCAGCGCGTAGTTTTCCTGCTCGCGCGAAAATTCAACGATCCTGGCTGGAATGGCAAGACACATGGGTCACATCATTTCGATCTTGAGATAGCGGCGGACATCGCCGTAGTTGTAGGCCAGGGTGGCCAGCACAGCCGCCGCAGCTACGCATCCGATAATTCGCAGAGTTCTCATTGCACGTATTCCTTTCTTGTATTGAATTCACCGACCAGAGAGCGAACCATTTCGAGGGCGCCGTCGATGGCTGCCTGCACGGCGGCCGTCAGACCGATCTCACCGGTGTCGCCCGCGAGGTCCTGCGGTTCGCAGCCCAACACTACAACGCGGCCCAGCGGCGCGCCCAGGCTCTTCGCCATGGCGAGCACCTTTACCGGATCGAGCCCGTGTCCATTCTCGATGGCGCTCTCCTCGCCGGGGACGATGGCATCGAGCTCCGGCTCGATGGCGTAGAGCGTGCCGGGGGCGCCCCCGCGCGATACCACGTCGATCAGGATGGTGAGGTCGTAACCGTCCAAGAGGGCAAGCACGAGGTCAAACCCGCGAATGCCGAAATCCCTGACGGTCACTCCCTCCGGCAGTTCCACCTGCGACAGCCGCTGCGCCACTTCCACGCCGAAGGCGTCGTCGCGATTGAAGATGTTGCCGATACCGGCCACCAGGACGCGTTTCATCGCGCCTCCGCCTCCAGCGGAGTCATTTCGTCGGGCGAAAAGAAGAAGCGATGACCGATCTGACGTTGCTCTCCCAGATCGCGGCCGGGGTCGTCTTCGAGTACCACCGCGACGTGCACACGATCTTCGAAATCCTGTTCGACGCCTTCGATCACGGCGACGCGGCCGGCGAGCGCGGAATCGAAAATATCGCCGCGCTTACCGGGACAGAGGCGTACGCGGTCGCCGGGCCGCAGACGGACGCCAGCGACGTCCACGGCGCCGATGGGCGAGGGGGTGGGCGAATCCCACGCACTCCAAGCATCGGGTTTGGCCGGCGCGAGGCCGCGGATGGTGCCGTGCAGACGCATCATGTGCTCGGCCGGAATCGCCTCCGCCCGTTCCAGAATCTCTCTCGCGCGCGATTCGGAGTTGCGCACTTCGGCCTTCTCTTCATCGGTGAGGGTGAGGATGCGCAGCGTGAGGATTTCGTCGATCTCGGTGGAGTCGCACAGGTCGCCCGCGCTTTCGGGAGCGACCTCAGGATAGTCGGGCAGAATGATCGGCGAGGCCAGGATGGTATCGGTGGCGCCGGAAGTGCCCGCGAGTATCGGCCAGACGCCCACGTTGCGGCACTCCCGCGCCGCTTCTTGAGCGTCGGGTGGCGGGTCGGTCAGCGACAGGAATTCACCGCGCGAGATGGTGACGGCAGCGTGCGCGGAGACGAGTGCGCACGCCATTGCCAGTTCGGCATCGGGCGCGTCGGGCAGCGCGGCGTTGCGGACTACGATGGTGAGCTTGTGCAAGCCGCCGGCGATCGGCGTGACGGCGGCCGTCATTTCACCTTGGATTCCTTCCTTCTGCGATCCGAACGAAAATTCATGATGTAGAGGCGCTGCCAAGGCGTCCGCCAGCGTGAACGGCCACTCCACTTCGCGCTCCATGCCCTCGCCGCCGGGCGATACCAATTGCAGAAATCGCAACACCGCCGAAAAACTGGTATCCCCATCCCCACGCAGCAGGCACTCCATGTGGAAGAAGGAGCGGTCTGCCCCGCCCTGCGCACCGGGCCACGTTTCCGGATAGAGCACGCCGAATGTGAGGCGTCGCGAATTCTTGAGCGACGACGCCCGATAGGGGTAAAGCACGTACCCTTCATAGAGCACGGCGTGCGCCAGCTTATCGAGGTGCGCGCGATTCATCGGGCACCTGCCGCGAGCGGGGCTTCGGTGGCCTGCTCGATTGCCTCATCCAGGCTGGCCAATCCGTGATGGACCTTGTACCGGTAGAGTCGCTCGAAGACGTCGCGGCGCACGGCGAGGAGGGCGGTGTTGGGATAGTAAGCGTCCAGACAGCGCTTCCAGAGCTCCACCGGAAAATCGAAGCGAACGCCGCTGCTCCAGGAGATAGGCGCGGCTTGCAGATGGCGCCCCTCGGGTTGATGGAACACGGTCCCGCTGAACATCAGGCCGAGCGGAATCCGGCCGCCGTCCAACGCGTAGAAAAACTTGTTGGCGCCGGCATCGAAATCGAAGGTGCAGGGCAGCGGCAGCGCGACCGTGGCGGAGCCGGTAAAGGCCGGCACGACCACCGACAGGTTGCTCCACAGCAGCGGACGCAGTGTCTGACTCCAGCGCTCCGGTTCGCCGAACAAATCGTGCAGCGCCTCGCCTTCCTGCGCGGTATAACGGCGTCGCGGCGTTTCGATCTGCACCTGGCAGCGCAGCACGATGGTGTGGATGCGTTCGCTGGCCGGGCGGTTGACAATTTCGAGCGCGAGTTCCACCGCCGGGATGGCCGCGTTGGCCGATACTGCGGCGCCGCGGACCAGGAAATCGAGTTCAGGCATGGCTGGCGGCCCCAGCCGGGAGAGCCTTAACCGAAAGCTCGGCGAAGAATCCGTCGATGGCGGTCCAGGCCTCATCCCCGCCGGAAAATCCGCGCCAGTGCCGGCGGATCAAACCGGTGAGGCGGTAGCATTCGTCAATCGGCGCTACATAATACTGCTGTGTTCCGCCGGTTCTCTTGGCGAGTAGCGCCTCCACATCGCATCGAAGCGATCGCAGTTCAGGCGTCGATTTCTTGAGGTCGGCCCACGCCTCAGAATCCACTTCCGCTTCCGTGGGGCCGGCCGGGCTGGGATAGAGAGCCAGCGCCTGGTTCGTCACGCTCGATTCGAACAGAAACACCAGGCCGATGGGAATACCGAGGCCGTTCCAGAAAACGCCATCGTCGGCCATCGCGCCCAGGCGGCGCACATCGCGCGGCACGCGGCGGTAGCGGGCGGCGGGATGGTCGAAGAGGAGGGCGCACGCCTGGCAGGTGCATACCAGGCGCCGGTTTTTCGGGTCGATGAGGTGCTCGTGAGTTTCTGCGAGCGGGTGCCCGCAGAGTTCGCACGGCTCGGGCGCCTCGCTGGACACCAGGCGGCGTAGCGACGCCAGGCCGCCGCCGATACGTCGATGCAGTGTAGCTATCATACTTTTTGCACCAATAGATCCGTCAGCGGAACGAAGCCGTTCTCGCGCCGCTCGTCCAAGCCGTCGATCGTCAGTCTCTCGATCTCCGGCGCCGCCTCGTAAAACGTGTCTTCGATCACCTGGCGGGCGGCCGTGCCGTCGCCCGGGCGCGCGCCTTGAAAACGCACGTGGACGCCCGTGGAGTCGACTGAAATCAGCGAAAGGCCTGCACCTCGGACATCGAAAAACGCACGCAGCTTGTCGAAAGCCCTCCGCAGGCGCGTTTCAGTGTCGTCGGGATGCAGGCCGTGCAACACCAGGACGGTGGCCACCAGATCGTCCGCGGCCAATGCGTCGAGCGTACGGTCGCCGCCGCTGGCCGCCACGATTTCCATGGCGCGAGAGAGAGCGGCGGCGTGCAGTTCCATCACTGCCTGGGTGAGGTCCACCGCGGCGTGGCGGGCGGCGGGATCGGCGATCGTCTCAGTCTTGCTGACGAGTTCGCCGATTCGGGCAATGGTCCGGGCGCGCGTATCGTCGGAGGCTGTCATGAGCTTGATGCCTACGCCGGCGGCAGGTGAGGCATACGCGGATCGATGGGCTCGCGGCTGTCGGGATTGATGCTGGTGGAATCGCGAGCGGTACGCGTGCCGGTCTGGCGGCCGGGCTCGGCACCCTTGCGCGTGCCGTCCTCCCCGCGGGTAGTCCCCGGAGTGTGCGTGGAAATCAACGATTTGGCGGTGTGCTTGTTCGGTATGGTCATGTGCGCTTCTCCGTGCTTATCCGTGATTGCCAAAGATTGAGGAATGGCGCTGTTCCAGCACCTTGCCGTTCCCCAGATACATATGGACGCCGCAGGGCAGGCAGGGATCGAAGCTGCGCACCGCCCGCATGATATCGATGCCCTTGAACTTATCCGGGCCGTTTTCCTCAAAGATAGGCGTATTCTGCACCGCGTCTTCGTACGGACCGGGAGTGCCGTAGACGTCGCGCGGGCTGCCGTTCCACGGCGTGGGCGGGTAGGGGTGGTAATTGGCGATCTTGCGGTCGCGGATCACCACGTGATGCGACAGCACGCCGCGCACGGCCTCATGGAAGCCGCATCCGATGGCCTCATCGGGCACGGTGAATTCCGACCACGTCTTGGTGCGGCCTTTGCGCACGCAATCCAACGCTTTTTCCACGAAGTAATACGCCGCAGCGGCCGCGTACGCCTGGAAGTAGGTGCGCGCGCGATCGCGCTCAATGGCATTGCTCCACTGCGGAATCTTCCACTCGAATTCCTTCTCCGGCGCGAAGGCGGTCTTGGGGAGATGGATCTTCACGCTGTGGCCGGTAGCTTTGACATATCCCATGTCGACCATCCCGTTCAGCGCTGTCGCCCACAAACGTGCGATGGGGCCACCACCGGTGTCGAGCGCCAGATGATCGCCGGTCCGTTCGTTGTACCAGCGCGGCGACATCACCCAGGTGTACTTATTGTTGAAGTCGCGCTTCTGCGGCTTCGGGCTGGTGGTCTGGTTCCACGGATGGCGTTTGTCCACCGGATTTCCCAACGGATCGGTCTTGACGAACGTTTCGCCGTTGCCCTGCCAGTCTTCGTAATAGGAACTGCCCAACAGAATGCGCATGCCGAGGTTGATGTCCACCAGGCTGTTGGTGACCACTTTTCCATCTACGATGACGCTCGGCGTGACGAACATCTTGCGGCCCCAATCGGCCATGTGCTGGTACTTGTAATCGCAGGTCTCGGGGTCGTTGAACGATCCCCAGCAGCCCATCAGAATCCTGCGGCGTCCCACTTGTTCATAGCCGGGCAGCGCCTGGTAGAAGAAGTCGAACAGGTCGTCATGCAGCGGCACGGCGATTTTCATGTACTCGGCGTACTTGGTGAGGCGAACCAGGTAGTCCGTGAAGAGCTGGATGGTGGGGACAGTGCCGACGCCGCCGGGATAAAGGGTGGACGGATGAACGTGCCGGCCTTCCATCAGGCAGAACATCTCACGTGTCAGGCGGCTCATCTGCAGCGCTTCGCGATAATACTTTCCGGTGAACGGATTGAGCGAGCGCATGATGTCGGCGATGGTGCGATAGCCGTGCTCTTTGCCGTGCGGCGAAAGAGTCGACTCCGCCTTGGCGAGCACGCTGGGATTGGTCTGTTTGACCATCTGCTCGCAGAAATCCACACCCACCAGGTTGTCCTGGTAAAGGTTGTGGTCGAACATGTATTCGGCCGCCTCGCCGAGGTTGATGATCCACTCGCCCAACTCCGGCGTACTGGCGCCGAACGCCATATTCTGCGCATATACCGCGCAGGTGCAGTGATTGTCGCCGCAGATTCCGCAGATGCGGCTGGTAATGAACGGCGCGTCGCGCGGGTCTTTGCCCTGCATGAAAATGCTATACCCGCGGAAGATCGACGACGTGCTGTAGCATTCCGCTACCTGCCGGTTGGCGAAGTCGATCTTGGTATAGATTCCCAGGCTGCCGACGATCCGGGTGATCGGGTCCCAGTTCATCTCCACCAGATTCTTTTGCTTATCGCTCTTTTGTACGTCGGGATGTGTAATCGTAGCCATTGCTTGCTCCCTAATAAGTGGTTGGTTGATACCCGGTGGTCAGTTCTGGCCTGGTGTGCCGCCATTTCGGTTCTTTATTGGCGGTACTGTTGGTTACCGAGCGGAGCTTGCGAATAATTCTTCCATAGGTGGCGATTCCGCCCGCCGAGAGGTGCGCGCCCGGAGGCTCATCCATGAAGGGCATGAACTTGTCGGGGAAGCCGGGCATGGTGCAGCCGATGCAGATGCCGCCGACGTTCGGACATCCGCCAATGCCGCGCATCCAGCCGCGCTTGGTGACATTGCAATTGACCACCGGCCCCCAGCATCCAATTTTCACCAGACACTTAGGCGACCCGTACTCCTGCGCGAAGTCTCCCTGCTCGTAATAGCCGGCGCGATCGCAACCCTCATGCACTGTTTTGCCGAAAAGCCAAGTGGGACGAAGTTGTTCGTCGAGCGGAATGATAGGGGAGAGTCCGGCCGCCTGGTACAGCAGGTAGAGCAGTGTCTCCATGAAGTTGTCGGGCTGCACGGGGCAACCTGGCACGTTCACCACCGGCAGCCCCCCGGCGGAGCGGAAGTCCTTGCCGAGGTAATCTGACAGACCCATGCATCCGGTGGGATTGCCGGCCATGGAGTGAATGCCTCCATACGCGGCGCAAGTTCCTATGGCGATCACCCCCATGGCTTTCGGCGCCAGGCGATCGAGCCATTCGCAGGTGGTGATCGGCTGGCCGGTTTCGGGGTTGGTGCCATAAGCAGCCCAATAACCTTCGGCTTTGATGCGCTCGTTGGGGATGGAGCCTTCCACCACCAGCACGAACGGATCGAGTTTTCCTTGTTCGGCTTTATAGAAGTGCTCCATGAATTCGGAGCCGACTTCCATGGCGAGCACGGGGTTATGAAGGTGGACTTTGGGAAGGCCGGGGATGGCGCCGAGCAAGACTTCCTCGATGCTGGGTTGTTCCGCGGCGGTTACCGAAATGGTATCGCCATCGCAACTCAAGCCCCCGGTGATCCACAGAACGTGCAAGTCCGATATGTCGGGCGGACGATCGGTTAAGCGTGCAAACTGGGCAGGCATGACAACTCCATTACCGGCCTATTTGGAGTTGGCGTGCGGTTCTTAATCGAACATAGAAAAATCTGCGCGTGCTCTACGTTACCGTCGGGCCGGCGGTTCAGGGGATATCCCGGCTATCGCATCACCGGAGCCGATGCGCAGCCCAACCCGAGAGCGGAATCGATCACCAGTTGCACATCGGCGATGTTGGCGGCGCCGTCGTTGTTGAGATCGTCCGTTGCCGCCATGGCTCCCAGGCTTTCGTTCACCATGAGCTGTACGTCGGCGACGTTGGTGGCGGCAGTCTGGGAGATATCGCAGGGCTGTGCGGACTGCACGACGAGCACCTGCGGTGTGAAATCGATGGCCAGGTTGTACGGATTGGAGAAGGCTACGTTGGCAGTGACCGATTGTCCCGGCGCAAGCATGCCACTGGCGAACTGGAAGGTAGCATCACCCGAGGGAGCCACTTCATTCTGAATCGAGGAGGCATTGTTGGCGCCGCCCACCGACTCTGCAAGGATGCGGCTGTCAAGCCCGTGGCAAGCCAGCAGAATGGTAGGGCCGATGGGCTGCGAGCCGGTGTTGTGGATGGTGATGGCGCCGGTGTACAGCCTGCCGGTAGCCGTGAATGCCGTCTGCGTCACGTTCACGGTCGACACCTGGATCCACGGCACCACCAGGAACTGGAATTGCGCCCGCTGTGAGGCTTGGGTGGCGACGAGAGTCGCCGTGCCGCTGGCGCCGGGCGATGTGCCGGTCGAAATTTGCAGGGCGGCGGCGGCCGCTGCAGTTACCGTGGGCTGGCTCAAACTATACGTCACACCGCTGGGCACGCCCAAGACGCTGAGACTGACCGGGAGGATGGAATCGGTAGTGAGGGTGAAGGTCGCGGGATAGCCGGGCATCACATCGGCGACGCCTGATACTTCGGTGTCGCCGCCGAAGCTGTTTGCATTGGTGGAGACGGTGAGATGAATCGACGGGCTGCCGGACACCGGGCCAATGCACGTGCCACCGGTCTGGCTCCAGATTTTCTGCATCCAGAAATTCAGATACCCGATGGTAGCCGAGGTGTCGGCGCAAACGTCGGCCAATTCCATGCCGGTGTTTTCATCGGTCCAGCCCGCAGTGAAGGTCGAAAAGAAGCCGTCGGGATCGGTGATTGTTTCCGACATCTCATGGCCGAGCGTGTCGGTCATGCCGTCGAACATAACCGGTCCGTCGACGGCCAGATCCGCGCCGCAATCCTGATGCGGCAGGACGATATAGCGGTACCGCCCGAAACTGCCCGTGGGGGAGTAGGCCGCCGAGTGGTATCCCAGGAAAGAGTCGCAGGCGGAGGAGCTGCCGATCGTAACATCGACGCCCGCCGGCGGCAGAATCACGTAGACGGTATTCGCATCGGGAACGGGGAGGACGCTCGCGGTGATCCAGTCGGCGATCTGATTCTGAATCGCCGAGTCGTCGACGGTCACCGCAGGCACAGAGTCGGCGATCGGCTTCTCGCCCGCCCAGGCGCCGGCCAGGATAGGCTTGGAAGGTTGCTGATATTGCGCGAACAGCCCGGTGAATCCGGCCGATGGCGCCACCGATTGCACAAAGCTGTTGAAGTGCTTGCGCTCGAGGAGTCCCTGGCCGGAAGTCCAATAGGAGCCCCAGTAGACCATCCAAAAGTTGGCATTGGCGATGAGCGCGCCGTTCTGATAGGTGAAGTCCGGAAAGGGCTGGCCGGAGGGCTGCTGGAAGTCGCGGGGGCTCGGGCCTGCGCGCCGAATGGTAGTCTGCCGCGCCCGCCATCCGCTGACTAACGCGGGCTGGATGCCATCCTGCCCCACATCAGTTAGGGGTACTTGCCCCCAGAGACAACCTGCCAATAGGGCACCGGCGGCCAGACGGACCTTCCCAAGGGTCATGAGGCGCATGATACCAAGAGTATCTATCCGCCGCGCTGCCGTTCCTGCAAGGTTCTTCGCAAAAGTGGCAGAACCGCGAGATCCTTCTCGGCGCCCAGCGATTCTTTCACCGCGATGACGGTGGGCAAGTCCAGCACACGCACGCGGACACCCTCGCCGATTTCCATTTCGACTGTCCGGGGAAGCAGATCGTCATACGTCAGACCGCGCCCGATGGAACCGAGTACGTCGAGGTGGCCGAAGCGGGTCCTCATGTTCATGTGGCCGCGCGCGCGCAGGTGGCTCATAGCGGGCTTGAGCCGCCGATCGGGCTGGATTCGAAAGATCGCTTCGAGCGATCCCAGGACGGCCAGCAGCCGGGTCAAATTGCTTTCGTCTGCGGCCGGCACGATATCGACGTCGTAGGTCTGGCAGGGAGCACCATTGAGAACGGCCGCCATCCCATCGACGACGATGAACTCAACACCGCCACCGGCCAGTGCCGAGAGTCCCGCCAGAAAATCATCCGATGCCATTCAACTCCCGCACCTTGCGAATCGCATTGATCTGACGCTGCAGAAATTGCAGCCGCTCTGCCGGAGTCAAGGACAGAAACCAGCGAATCAACGTCAAATCGACGCCGTCTTCGCTGTAGTCCGTCAATGCTTCGGAGTCTTCCGTCACTCCACTACCTCGACGCGCGTGGCGATTTCTTCGCGCGGCGCCAGCGCCGGCCAGTACGCCACAATTTCGCGCACCGGCGGACGCCCTTCGCCGAATCCGGTCGCTCCCGGAGGACCGTTCAGTACCAGCGGAATCAGTTCGCGCGTGAACCGGTCCACCGCCTTCTTGTCCGCACCGCGCACACCGATCTTTACCTGCACCTCGGGCGGATCGGGATTGGGCGGCGCCGATGGACCCAGGCACGCATTCACACCGAAGAATTCCGTGTAGATTTCGTCGAATGCCAGCCCCAGATCCACCAGGCGCTGCCGCACGATGCGATCTGCCGCGCGCGCTTTTTCGAGCGCCTGGGGCCAGGAGTACACCAACGTGCCGATGGCTTTCCAGCCGTTGGTATAGCTGATGGAGAGCTTGAGCGAAGGCGGCCGGGGACCGCCGCGAATGCCCGAAACGCGCACGCGATCCGGGCCGGTCTCCGCCAGTTCCACGCTGGTGAAATCGGCCACGCAATCGGGTGTGATGTAGTTCTTGGGGTCGCCCAATTCGTAGAGCAACTGCTCCTTCACGCTATGGATGCTCACCCGCCCGCCCGCGGCGGCGTGCTTCGTCACCGTGAAGGACCCATCGGGTTCCGCCTCCACCATCGGGTACCCGACGTTCGCCATATCGGGGATCGACTGCCAGTCCACCTGACAATTGCCGCCGCTCGATTGTGCACCGCATTCGATGATATGGCCGGCGATGGTGCCCGCCGCCAGCTTGTCGTAGTCCTCCTCACCCCAGCCGAAGCGATGCACCATAGGCGCCAGCGTCAGCGCGGTATCGGTGCAACGGCCGGCAATCACCACCTGCGCTCCAGTCGATAGCGCCTCCACTAATGGGAACGCGCCGATGTACGCGTTGGCGCTGAGGATGCGATCGCGAATCGACGCGATGGGCTCGCCGGTATCCATGTCGCGAAGCTGGTGCCCTTTGGCAAGAAATTCGTCGATCCGCCCGTAGACGTCGTCCCCCAGCACCACGGCCACTTTCAGCCCCGGCGCCAGCCGCACCACTTCACGTGCGCAGGCCACCGGATTGACGCCGCCGGCATTGGCGATCACGGTAATGCCGCGCTCGCGAATGCGGTCCGCCAGACGCGCTACGAGCGGCGGAAAATCGCGCGCGTATCCCAGCTTCGGATCGGCCTGCCGCTGCTTCTGCAGAATCGACATGGTGACCTCCGCCAGGTAATCGAGCGCCAGGTAGTCGATGGGCCCCTGCTCTACCAACCGTACCGGCGCTTCCAGCCAATCGCCCCAAAATCCCTGCCCATTCGCGATGCGAATCATCCCAGGCACGCCTCCAACGCGCAGGTTAGCACTTGTCGGGAGCGCAGTGGATCGATGACGGCGTCGCACTGGCCGCGCGCGGCGGCGTAGCGCGCATCCAGCCAGCGCTCGTAATCGGCGCGCGTCTTTTGAATGGCAGCAGACAGTTCTTCCGGCAACGTGGCTCCTTTGTACTTTCCGAGTTCCACCGCGTAGAGCGCCTGGATGGCGCTCTCGCCTTCCATGACGCCAATGCGCGCGGTGGGCCAGTTGAAGGTGAAATTCGGATCGAACCCCTGCCCGGCCATGGCGTAATACCCCGCCCCGCTGGCGTGATTGAGCGTCAGCACGATCTTCGGCACGGTGGCGCACGACATGGTTTCCACCATCTCCGCACCGGCGCGGATGATTCCCTCCCGCTCCGCTTCCGGCCCGACCATGAAGCCCGAAACATCCTGCAGATAAATCAGGGGCTGGCCTAATCGTTCCGCCGTCTCCACGAAATACGCCACCTTGCGCGCCGTCTCCGCATAGACGATGCCGCCGATTCGCGGCCGCCCCTGCGACTTCAGAAAGCCGCGGCGGTTGGCTACGATCGCCACCGGGTGGCCCGCCAGATTGGTATTGGCGCACAGCATTTCGGGCGCATATTCCGGCTGAAACTCGCGGTAATCGCCGGCGTCGAAAATGCGCGCGATAACTTCCTCGATCTCGTAGGGTAGCCGATGGTCGGCCGGCAGCACGCCGTATAGATCGTTCCCGTCACGCGCCGGCTCGCGCACCGGGTTGGGCGCGGCGCCACGCGGCGGCGGCAGTTGGCGAAAGCGTTCGCGGACGATCTCCAGACACTCGGCATCGTCCTTGGCCATATAATGGGCCACTCCGCTGACGGCAGTGTGAAGATGCGCGCCTCCCAGCGGTTCGGAATCGATGACCTGCCCGGTGGCGCCCTTCACCAGGTTCGGTCCGCCGAGGCCCATGAAGCTGACACCTTCCACCATTACGATCACGTCACTGAGCGCCGGCAGATAAGCGCCGCCCGCGATGCAGGGCCCCATCACCGCGGCGATCTGCGGAATCCGCAATTTTCGCCGCATTTGCGAATTGTAATAAAAGATCCGGCCGGCGCCATATTTCCCCGGAAAAATACCGTCCTGATAGGGAAGATTCACGCCCGCCGAGTCCACCAGATAGACGATGGGGAGGCGATTGCGCATGGCAACTTCCTGCGCGCGCAAAATCTTGGTGATGGTCTCAGGCCACCAGGCTCCGGCTTTCACGGTGGCGTCGTTCGCCACCACAACCGCGGGCCGTCCCTCAATGCGTCCGAGTCCGGTAACGACGCCCGCGGCGGGCGCCTGGCCATCGTATTGATCCCAGGCGACCAGCAGGCCGATCTCCAGAAAGAGCGAATCGCGATCGAGCAGCGCATCGATGCGCTCACGCGCGGTCATCTTTCCGGCGCGGTGCTGCTTCTCGATCTTCGCCCGGCCGCCGCCTGCCCGCAGACGGTCTTCGAGCTTCTCTAATTGTTCAACCAGGTGGCGCATGTGCGCCTGACGTGCGGGATCCACAGTTCTTTGAGTGTAGCGTGTGCGCGACCCACCTAAAGTCATGCCATGGCTCTTAGTAATATTGAGTATCAATATATTTGATAGGGGTTAACTTCCGGCTAAATGTTTGACAAGATCTTCAAAGTGAGGATAAACTGAATTTAGCGAAGGGTCCCTCAATCGGCGTTTCTAGTCCCTTAATCGAGGCGACCGTATTCGCACCACGTAGACCGCACCGTTGGCAAGGTTTCCGTAAGCGGAAGGGTGATTCCGCTATAACCAGCAGTTAATTTCCCCTTAGTGGGGCCGTAAACCTCTCAGTCTCCGTCGACAAGGTCTGTTTGTAGGTCGCCAAACCGTCGATAGAAAGAGACCATATGTCACCTAAAGTCCCGAGCAACATGAAATCCGATTTCCCGACAACTAAATCGTCCAACGTGACCGTCTTTCATGTCGGCCCAAAAGATGACGATTTGCACGTACTGGCGCAAATTCTCGACCGCACCGATTGGCAACTGTGTCCCGATACACACTGGAGTCTCGCCACGACCGAAGCGATGCCTGCGGCGGCGCGGCTCGATCAAGAAAAAGTCCCGATCGTTCTGTGTGAACGGGAATCCGTGGCGGGCAACTGGAAAGACATGCTGGAATCGGTGGGACGCATCTCCGCGCCGCCTATGCTGATTGTGACGTCCCGGACGGCCGATGAATACCTTTGGGCGGAAGCGCTCAATCTGGGCGCTTACGATGTACTCGCCAAGCCGTACCATCCCGCTGAAGTGGTCCGCGTGCTCAGCATGGCCTGGCTGCACTGGATGAATCGCCGTACCGCGCCCGTCTCCCTGGCGCAGGCCAGCTAAATCTCCGCCACGCTCTTATCTGAAAAAGTCACGTACGGAAAAACCTCCGGTATGTGCGAGTCGTAATGGCCGTGACGATTCCACGTCCAGCCTACGCTCGGATCCAGCACCTCGCGATTCCTTCCAATCTTCTCAAACCGTGAACAATCGATACGCCATACGTCGCCGTCTTTCGGCGGCAATTGGCGGCCATCGGCAATATCGGCCAGCCCGCGCCACGGAAACGCCAGTTCCACACTCCATCCGCGGTCGCGCACCTCGCGGCGGTTGACCACGCCGTCCACGTGGACCGCGGTCCGGAGACCGGGAAAATCCCAGTCGAGAAAACCCCAGCGCTCGCCGCGCGGATGTACGTGCCCGCCCACCCCGTCGAGCACCATGGTTCGCTGTGCGGCAGGGTCGAATTCCGGCCGTCCAAAATATGGCGATCCAGGCTTGAGAATGTCCTTCCAGATCCAGAAGACTTCGTACACCGTATTCAGCGCGTTGATCTCGAATTCGTAGTAAGCGTGGGTGCCGCCGATGAACACCTCCACGTCGTTCTCTTCCCAGATTTTGGAATCGCGCTCAGTGAGCGTGCCCCACACGTCCGGCTCCTCCACCCAGAAACCGATGTATAGATGCTGGTCGTCCCACAGCAGCGCCACACGGGTATCGAACCACGCCGGCTCGCCTGTCACGATATCGACGAATGGCGTCGATTTGGGCGCCATCTGCCACGAAGGCTTGTCGAGCCTGCCATCCACTACGATGGGTCCGGCGGCGCGATAACAGGTGTAGCGCGCCGGACGAATCAGTTCACTTTCCACGCTTCCCCCATTCCTCTTCGAACCGTTCGCGCGTAGCGAAGGATTTCTGCGTGCCCACCGCCAGCGTAGAAAGCGCCGCATACATATTGGCGCGCTCCAGGGCATCGCTTTCGGTGAAGCCTCCGGCCAGAAACGTGGCGAAGCTTCCGATGAAGGCGTCGCCCGCGCCGGTGGTGTCGACCGGTGTCACCTCATGCGCCGCCACATGCCGAACGCCTTGCGCATCGGCACAGATCGCGCCGTTCTCGCCCAGCGTCACGATCACACGCCGCAACCCGCGCCCCACCAGGCTCCCAGCGCAGGTCCAGGCCTCCGGCACATTGTGGACCGGCATTCCGCCCAAAGCTTCCGCCTCCGTCTCATTGGGGATCACGTAATCGGCATGGGCCAACTCGGCCAAATCGAGCGGCTGGCCAGGCGCGGGATTCAAGATGGTGCGAATGCCGTGCTGCCGGCCGAAGCGGAGCGTGTGGTACACCGTCTCCGGCGGCACTTCGAGTTGCAGCACGATGCAGTCCGCGCTGCGCAGCAGGTCGCCGGCGTTGTCCACATCGGCGGGCGACAGCCGGTCGTTTGCGCCCTTCACTACCAGGATGCGATTCTGCCCCGCGCTGTCGACGAAGATCGGTGCTACGCCGCTCGAGACGCCCTTGGTGACAAACACGTGACCGGCCTCGATGCCGCGCTCCTGAAAATTACGGATGGTCGCCGGACCGAACAGGTCGTCGCCCACGCGCGCCACCATGGAGACGCGCGCGCCGCAGAGCCGCGCTGCGACCGCCTGGTTCGCGCCTTTGCCGCCGAATCCCAGATGAAACTCGCGTCCGAAAATCGTCTCGCCGGCACGCGGCATGGCATCTGTGAAAGTAGTCAGGTCGATATTGGCGCTTCCGACCACTACGATGTGAGGGCTATTCGGCATGGCGTACCATATTGTAGCGAGATGGAACGCGACCCTACTAAACGCTTTTCCTCGCGGGTGGAAGACTACATCCGCTACCGCCCTACCTATCCGGCAGCCCTCACCCCGTGGCTGGCCTCCCATTGCGGGCTCACACCGCAATCGGCAATCGCCGATATCGGATCGGGCACCGGTATTCTCTCGCGCCTGCTCCTCGATTTCGGATGTGAGGTTTTCGGCGTCGAACCGAATGCCGCCATGCGCTCCGGCGCCGAACGGCAACTCGCCGGCGAGCCGCGCTTCCACAGCGTCGACGGGCGCGCCGAAGCCACCGGCCTACCAGCCGCCCGCGTCGAGTTCGTTACCGCCGCGCAATCCTTCCACTGGTTCGACCCCGCAGCCGCACGCACCGAATTTCGGCGCATCCTGAAACCCGCGGGCTGGGTCGTGCTCATCTGGAATGAGCGCCTGGTTACCGAGGGGTTTCTCGCTGCGTACGAGGATCTTCTGCAGCGCCTTTCCACCGACTACGGCCGCGTGGACCACCGCAACATCGACACCGCCGCCATCGTGCACTTTTTCGAACACGAGAAATGGCAGACTGCCGTCTTCCCGAATCATCAGGATTTTGACCTCGACGGTATCCGCGGCCGCCTGCTTTCCTCATCGTACGTACCGCTGCCGGACTCACCGCAATTCGCGCCGATGATGCAGGAACTGGACACGATGTTCGCCCGCCACCAGAAGGGCGGGCAGGTGCAAGTCCTCTACGAAACGAAAGTGTATTTCGGACAACTGGCGTGAATCGCGCTACAATCCGGCTTCCGGGAAATGAAAGTCCTGATTGTCGGGCGTGGCGTGGTCGGCGCCATCTACGGTTGGGCGTTGGCCAACGCCAGCACCGATGTCACCCACGTAGTGCGAAAAGAAGGGCTGACTCCCAGCCGTACGCTCGACTTACTGGACTTGCGCGCCGGACACGCCAAACACACCCAAGCCGTCTACACACCTAAGACGGTTGGAAAGATCAGCCGCAGCGACGGTTTTGACCTGGTGATCGTCGCGACCAAACACTACCAGGCCGTTTCGGCGGTTCAGCAGTATCTCCCCGATGCGCCGGGTGCCACAATCCTCCTATTCACCGCCAACTGGGACGGCACTGACGAAATCGACCGCGTCTTGCCGCGATCCTCCTTGGTGTGGGGCTACGCCAAGGCGACCGGTGGTGAAGACGCCCGCGGCGTCCTGATCGCGACCGTCGACCCCGCGGTGCGACTGGGCATGTTGCAGGGTTCGGACCCTGGCCGATTCCAGAATGTCTGTGCGTTGTTCCAGCGGGCGGGCTTCAGCCTGGACGTGAAAGCCAACATCATCGAATGGCTCTGGGTTCACCATGCCATCAATGCCGGCGGAATCGGGGTCTGCCTGTGGGCGGGAGGTATCGCGGAAGCAACGCGGCGTCAGCGGACCTTGCGGTTAGGCGTGCGGGCAGTGCGCGAGGCACTCAGCGTAGTAACAGCCCGCGGGGTCGATGTCGCCAGTTATCCCGAGGCCAAGAGCGTGTTGAGCACGCCGGTCTGGCTCTCCTCTCTGGCAGCCGCTTACGGCGTTCGATTTTCAGAAGCCGGCCGTCGCATTTTGAAGGGCAGCCATTTCACCAATAGCGCGGATGAAATGAAGCGGTTTTACTTCGATGTGCTCCACACCGCGGAAAAACTGGGTGTTGCCACACCGCACCTGTCTGCACTTCGCGAACGAATTGAGGCCTATCCGGCTTGCCAGGCAGGCTGACCGCCTGAGCCGCTACCGAGCGTTGCGGTAAACCTTGCCGCCCTTCATCACGAACACCACGCGCCGCACGGCCGTGATGTCGTCGAGCGGATTGCCGTCGACTGCCACCAGGTCCGCCTCGTACCCCGGTGCGATCGAGCCGATCGTGTCCGCCATCCCCAGCGATTCGGCGGAGAGCGAGGTCGCACTGATGAGTGCGTCCATGGGCTTCTCATGGGCGTCGCGCACGCGGTAGATGAGCTCTTCCGCGTTACGGCCGTGCGACCCCGCCACCGCGTCGGTGCCGAAGGTCAGCTTCACGTGTTGCGCCCGCGCGCGGCGGATCACGTCCTCGGTGGGCGCGATGCCTTTTTCGATGGTGCTCAACTGCGCGTCCGTAAACGTGAAGGCGGCGCGATTCTCCAGGTAATTGTGGAGCACCAGCAAGTTGGGATCGAAGAACGTGCCGCGCTGCACCATCAGTTCGAGCGTCTCGTCGGTGAGGAATGTCCCATGCTCGATCGACGTGCAGCCGGCCAGCACGGCGGCGCGCGCGCCCTTATCGCCGATGGCATGCACCACGCTCCGCAAGCCCACGGCCTTGGCCTCGCTGCAGACGGCCTGGATCTGCTCATCGGTCATGGTCTGGTCGCCGCCCGCTCCCAGTCCCGAGGTGGCGAACAGCTTGATGACATCCGCGCCCTGCTCTTTGGTGCGCCGCACCAGTTCGCGCAGCGCCGCGGGATCGCCGGCGTTTGCCTGAATCTGCCGCATTGAGGTAAGAATGCGCGGACCGGGAATCAGGCCGCGCGCCACGATATCGCGCACCGGCGCATCGATCGCCGCACCTACGCTCTGCACCGTCGTGAAGCCGCCCATGAGCGTGATGTAAGCGTCACCCGCGGTCTCAAGCGCCATCTCCTCCGGCTTGCCGCCGCTGCTTACCGATTTACGATTCGCGTCGAGATGCCAGTTCAGATGAATGTGCGTGTCGATCCAACCGGGCATCACCGTAAGCCCGCGAAGATCGTAGGTGGCCTTCGCGGTTCCTGCCGCCACTGTGCGGATTTTCGAGCCTTCGATGACGATCTCGCGGTTCTTCAGCACGCCGCCGCGCCCGTCAAGAATGGTGCTGGTCCGGATGACGATGGGCTGCGCGCACAGCGTCGCGGCGCACAGCGCACAAGCCAGCGCCTGTCTCATGGGAGGGAGGTGGTCCTCACCGCTTTGCGCCATTGTGCGATGGCGGCTTCCACCTCTTCAAGCTTCGACGGAATGCCTGCCGACATGACCTGCGGCTGCCCGTTGGTGATCAGCACGTCGTCTTCAATGCGCACGCCGATGCCTTTGTACTTTTCGAAAGCCTCCTTCACCGCGGCGATGAACTTCGCGTTCTCGGCGGTTTTCGGAAGGTTGTCGAGCGCATCGGGGCGGACATAAATACCGGGCTCCATGGTGATCGCCATTCCTGCTTGAAACTCCGGCCGCCCGGGGTCGTGCACGTTCAGTCCGATCCCGTGGCTGATTCCGTGATTGAACCAGATGCGCAATTGCTGCTTGCTGTTGACGTCCGTCATCAGCCCGAGCTTTACCAGTCCCTCCGCGATCACCTTACTGGCCGCGGCGGTGATATCGGCATTGGTCTTCCCCGGCAGGGCAGCCTCAATGCCGGCGTGCTGGCCTGCCCACACCAGGCGGTAAATCTCGGCCTGGTCCGCGCTGTATTTCCCACTCACGGGAATGGTGCGCGTGACATCGGCGCTGTAGCCACCGAACTCCGCCGCGTCGTCCATCAGCAGCAATTCGCCAGGCTTCATGGTGTCCTTATCGGTCTCATAGTGCAGGGTGGTGGCGTTCACGCCCGAGGCCACAATGCATGGATATCCCCAGTGCGCATTGCGCCGCAGGAAGGTGAATTCGAACTGCGCCTGGATTTCGTACTCCGGCGTGCCCGGCACAGCGACGGTATAGGCGCGCTGAAATCCCTCCGCGGTAATGTCGACTGCATGCTGTAGCAGTGCGATTTCGCGCGTCGATTTCACGGCGCGCAGATTTTCAAGCATGGGCCCAGGGTTCTTGATCGCAAGCCCCGGGTCGGCGGCCGCCAGTTTCGCGGTGAACTCGTGCTCCCGGCGGTATTCCGGAGAATCGTCGCTCAGCATGTAGAGTTGGGCGGAGCCTTCGGCCACGGAGGCGATCGTCTTGGCGAAGGTCTGGCTGATGTCCACCGGAATGGGCGCCGGCGGCTGTAATCCCGAACGCCCGTAGCGCGATGGCGGGGGCGGCGGCGGAAGCACGGCCTTCGCCGGCGGAATCAGCGTCGCCAGGAAGGAATCGAAATCGCGCGCGTCCCAGATTTCCCGAATGCCGGAAATCGCACGGCCCTCATCGGCTGACAGGATGTGGCCCGTCCATGTCTCCTGCGAAGGATTGCGCGGCGGCATGAAAAGGATTTCGCGGATTCGATCCTCGCCCGGAAGGAGGACCAGAAAACTGCCTTCCTGCGCGATTCCGGTGAGATAGAAAAAGTTATTCTCCTGGCGATAAGGCCAGTCCACGTCGCCCGCATAATTGCGCGGCTCGGCGGCATAGAGGATGACGAGGGCTTTACTGCCGAGCTTATCCAGCAACGCGGTGCGATGGCTGGCAAGATCGGCCACGCGCCCGCTCTGCCACGAGTCCGGCGGCGGACCGGCCACCTTCCACACGTGCGCGTCGGCGGCCAGCAGACTGCCCGCGGCGAGCAGAAAAACGAGAGGGGTACGGCGATTCATAAGATGCTTGCGAAGCGTTTTTTCATTATATGCGTTGCTACAATGGCAGAACATGGAACACTACACCTGGGACGAAATGGAAAAGGAAGTTCTCAGCCCCACCATTGGGCGCAAGATTGTGACCGGCGACAAGGCCATGGTCGCCCAGGTGTTCCTGGCGAAAGGCGCGGTGGTGCCGGAGCACCATCACGAAAGCGAACAGATCACCTACATTCTGGAAGGCGCGCTGGAATTCCATCTCGAGGGTAAGACAGTGGTGGTTTCGGCGGGCCAGGTGCTGCGCATTCCTTCTAATGTGCCGCACATGGCCATCGCGCTCGAAGACACCCTCGATCTCGACATCTTCAGCCCCATCCGCCAGGACTGGCTAACCAAAGACGACGCCTATCTGAGGAAATAGCCGCATGGATCTGGGACTGAAGGATCGCGTCGCGCTGGTGGCCGCGTCCAGCACCGGACTCGGCAAAGCGGTAGCGCTCGGGCTTGCACGTGAGGGCGCCAAGCTGGCGCTGTGCGCGCGCACGCAATCGACACTGGACGCCACTGCCGAAGAAATCCGTCGCGAGACGGGCGCGGAAGTGCTGGCGCAGGCACTCGACGTGACATCGCCCGATGGCGTCCACGCGTTCGTCGCGGAAGTGGCGTCGCATTTCGGACGGCTCGACATCTGCGTGGCCAATGCCGGCGGTCCACCGTCGAAGAGTTTCGCCGACACGACGGTGGAGGATTGGCACACCGCCGCCGAATTGAATCTGATGAGCACCGTGTATCTCGCCAGGGAGACGCTGCCCCTGATGCAGCAGCGGCGCTGGGGGCGCTTCCTCGCGATCACGTCGGTAACCGTGAAACAGCCGCTCGACGGCCTGATTTTGTCGAATGCGGTGCGCGCCGGCGTGCTCGGCCTGGTGAAGTCGCTGGCCAATGAATACGGGCCTTACAACGTGCTGGTGAATAATATTTGTCCCGGCTTCACGGCTACTGCGCGCCTGAATGAGTTGGCCGAAACGCTGGCTGCGAAGGGCGGCGTCACACCCGCCGATATCGAAAAGCGCTGGGCGAGCCAAGCGCCTTTGGGGCGCGTCGGACAGCCTGAAGAGTTCGCAAACCTGGTGGTCTTTCTGGCATCGGAACGGGCCAGCTACATCACGGGGGAGTCGATCGCCATCGACGGCGGGCTGGTGAAGGGTCTGTAGGCGCAAGCGATCGCGTCTTGCCTGTTCTGGTGACGGGCAGCAAATGCGCGGCGTCATCATCCGCCGCCCTCACCCCTCGGGGCATCGGCGTCCCGCCAAGAGCTGCTACGCGACCCAGGCCGCGCCGATCTCGTCGAGGACGCGCTCCGCTTCATCCGCAGGGTTCTCCGCGCGCGTGATCTGGCGTCCGATCACGAGGTAATCGGCACCGTCGCGGACCGCTTCGAGCGGCGTAGCAGTCCGCTTCTGGTCGCCTTTCGCCGCACCCGCCGAACGAACGCCCGGTGTCACCAACACCTTGTCGCGCCCGATAATTTTCCGCACTGCCGCGGCCTCCAGCGGCGACGCCACAATTCCGTCGATCCCGATCTTCATGGCCATGCGCGCGCGCAACGCCACCAGGTCTGCAATCTCGCCCTTGTACCCCTGCTCTGCCAGATCCTCCGGGCCGAAACTGGTCAGCACCGTCACCGCCAGCAGTTTCAAGTGGGAATCGCCGCGGCCTTCCACCGCGGCCCGCATCACCGAACCCACTGCGTGAGTGGTGAGAAATTTTACACCGGTGCGCGCCACCTGCGCCACGGCGCGCTTCACTGTCTCGGGAATGTCGTAAACCTTGAGATCGAGGAAGACATCTTTGCCCTCGTGAATCAGCTCATGGACGAACTCCACTCCGGCGGCGGCGTAGAGTTCCAGCCCCACCTTATAAAAGTTGACGTGTTTGCCCAGCTTCGCCACCAGCGAACGAGCTTCCTGGGCGGAGTCTACATCCAGCGCAACGATAATCGGGTTTCGTGTCATAAAAGTCGGATGGCCTTCTCCTGACTCGCAAGCACCTCTCCGATGCGATAAGCGCCGGGCAGTGCGCGCTCCAGCGACGAGGCGTCGGCCGGCGGCAGTGCGATCAGCAGGCCGCCGGAGGTCTGCGGGTCATACAGTAAAGCCTCGATTTCGGGTGCGAGCACGCGCCCGGTCTCTACGGCGCACGATGCGAACTCGCGGTTATTCGTCAGACCTCCCGGCAAGGCGCCCTGACGCGCATATTCCACCGCGCCCGGCAGGTACCGGACCGCGTCCACGTCGAGAGCGAGCGTGACGCCGCTGGCCAGCGCCATCTCGCGCGCGTGGCCCAGAAGGCCGAAGCCGGTGACATCGGTACAACCGTGCACGTCGAACGCGAGCATCGCCTCGCAGGCGGCGCGATTCAGCGTGAGCATCTGGCCGATGGACGCTGCTACGTGCGCGTGCTCTGCGATGCCGCGCTTCAGCGCCGTCGCGATCACGCCCGTGCCGATCCGCTTGGTGAATACCAGCACGTCGCCCGCGCGGGCGCCGGCATTCGCCTTCACGCGTCCGGGGTGCACCGTGCCGGTAACCGCGTATCCGAACTTGATCTCGTCATCCGCCACGCTGTGTCCGCCCAGTATGGAGCAGCCGGCCTCATGCATTTTTTCGGCGCCGCCCTTGAGGATCTCGCTCAGGTCGTCGAGATCGCCCTTGCCGGGGTACGCCAGAATCGAGAGCGACGAGATCGGCCGGCCGCCCATGGCGTATACGTCGCTCAACGCGTTGGCCGCGGCGATCGCGCCGAAGGTCGCAGGGTCGTCCACAATGGGCGTGAAGAAGTCGACCGTCTGCACCAGGGCGAGCTCCGCCGTCAGCTTGTACACGCCGGCATCGTCGGCGGTGTCAAACCCGATCAGAACGTTCTCGTCGGCCCATCGGGGCACGCTGGCCAGTACCTGGTCCAAAACCTTTGGACTGAGCTTGGACGCTCAACCCGCGGCTTTGACGTGCGCCGTAAGCTTCTTCAGTGTCGTACCGCTCATTGTTGGCTATTCGCTTCTAATATAATAGCGGGGATGCGACGCATTCCTCTGCTCTCCGCCGCTCTCCTGCTGGTGCTGGCATTTACGCTGGTATCCCGCGAACCGCAAACCGATCCGCGCTTGAAGAAAGCGTCGCGTGCGCCGGAACGCGCCGGCTGGATCCAGGTCCGCCTGGAGGGATCGCCGGCCGAGATCGGATTTCAGCACGGCTATCTGCTGGAGCCGGAGATCGAGGATAACTACAAAGAGATCTCCACCGAGATGGGTCACGACGAGAAAAAGGACTGGTCCTTCTTCCGCAAGACCGCACAGGACGTTTTCTGGCCGCATATCGAGACCGAGTACCGGCAGGAACTCACCGGCATTGCCGATGGCGTGAAAGTGCACGGCGGCAAGCTTGACGTGTGGGACATCGTGGCCATGAACGCCTGGCTGGAGCTGCCTTATTACGATAAGTGGCTGGATAAGTCGCATCCTGACATTAATGCCGACCATTGCAGCGCCTTTGTAGCTACCGGTAAGTACACTAAGGACGGCAGGCCGGTGATTGGACATAATAACTGGACGAGTTATGCATCGGGCGAACGCTGGAATATCATCTTCGACATCCGGCCCGAAAATGGCGCCCACATCCTGATGGATGGACAGCCCGGCCTCATCCATAGCGCCGACGATTTCGGCATCAACGCCGCCGGGATCGCCATCACCGAGACTACCATCAGCGGCTTCAGTGGCTTCGATCCCAAGGGCGTTCCGGAGTTCGTGCGCGCCCGCAAGGCGATGCAGTACGCCACCAGCATCGATGAGTTTGCCGAAATTATGACGCGCGGCAATAACGGTGGGTACGCCAACAACTGGCTGGTGGCCGACGTCAAGAGCAAAGAAGTGGCGAGTCTGGAACTGGGGTTGAAGAACGTTACTTTGCAAAAGACGCGCGACGGATTCTTCGTCGGTTCGAACTTTCCCGTCAATCCGAAACTGATCAAGGAAGAGACCGACTTCGACGTCAACGACCGCAGCAAGAGCGAGAACGCCCGCCACGCACGCTGGCTCACGCTGATGGAGCAGTACCGTGGCAAGATCGACGTGGCCGCCGGCCAGCGATTCCTGGCCGACCACTTCGACACGTATGAAGGCAAAGTGGACGCCAGCGAGCGTACCCTGTGCGGCCATATCGAGGCGTCGCCGCGCGGCATGGGAACGTGGGAGGCGCCCTACGCGCCGGCCGGCGCGGTGCAGAATAAGGTGACGGACGCGGCCGGGATGGAGAAGATGTCGCTGACCGCCGCCTTGGGCCACGCCTGTGGAACGCATTTCAAAGCGGCGGCACACCTGGCGGCGCACCCCGAATTCTCCTGGTACGATCCGATCCTGCACGATATGAACGCACGCGGCTGGGCGCGCTTTACGGCTTCCAAGTAGGCGCGCTTTCGAGGACGGCCGCTTGCATCGGACGACGAGAGGCACGCGTCAGGCAGCGATCGCAAACGCCCCGGGAGGAGTTTTAGGTGGGTTTTCACTCCCGCGGGTCTCGCAGGCGCGTCCTTGAGTCGGCGTTTTTGGCGCTGGGCTGCTAGACGTGTTCTCTTGCGGCGCGGGCACGATAGGAGTTTTAGGTCCCCTCGAATGCGGCATTTCGGCCTAGTTTTCAGGGCTATTTCAGACTCCCGCCAGCAAGCGGCCTCGAACTCCTCCTCGCGTCCTTGATTCCGCCGAGACCACGCAGGTTCGGTCGACGTTTTCTGGCGCTGGGCTGTAGAATGCGGCATTTCGGCCCAGTTTTCAGGACCTGGACTATTTTCAGACTCCCGCCAGCAAGCGGCCTCGAACTCCTCCTCGCGTCCTTGATTCCGCCTCCACCGAGGCACGCACGTTCAGTCGGCGTTTTCTGGCGCTGGGCTGCTCATCTTCTCCCCGGCTCCTCGGTGAAGTGTTCTTTCGCGGCGCGGGCCCGAACGCAACTCGCCGCCAGTTGTGCCTGGGCAGCTTCTCACGACAGACAGCCGAGCCGCGCCTAATCTTCCCGCTGTTCCTGGCAAAAGCGTTCCATCGCCGCGCGAGCGCGATCGAAGCTTGCAGAGAGTTCCTCCACCGCGGGGGAGGCAGCCGTCAGATTTCCGGTGCGCCCCTGGCGCTCCAGAATCTCCGACGCCTGGCGCATCTCGTAGCTGCTCAGGCTGGCGGCGGCGCCCTTAATGGAGTGCGCCAGCAACGTTACCCTGCCCGCGTCGCCATCGCTTACGGCCTGCGCCAGGCGCGCGATCTGACGGGGCATGTCCTCCACGAAGCCGCGCACGATCCTGCGCGCCAGGTCCTCGGATCCCATGACGCTCCCGGTAAACTCGTCGCGGTCGAATGGCGCGGTGCTCGACGTCGTGGGCGGGCGGTCGCCAGTGGGCGGCGCGCTCGCCGCCGTTCCGGAGCCCGACCATTGCTCGATGGCCTGGCGCAGCGCTTGGAATCGCAGGGGCTTCGGGAGGTAGCCGTTCATACCCGCGGCGAAGCATTTCTGGCGGTCGCCATCCATGGCTGCCGCCGTCAGCGCTACGATGGCGATCGCGTGGTCGCGTACCGCGCTCGCACGATTGCGGATTTCACGCGACGTCTGGTAGCCATCCATCCCCGGCAGATGGCAATCCATCAGGACCAGGTCAAAATCCCGCAGCGCCAGAGCCGTCAGCGCCTGCCGGCCGTCGGCGGCCACTTCCACTGACCGGTAGCCTAGATGTTGCAGGCAGCGCAGCGCCACCTCCTGGTTGGTCGGGTCGTCTTCCACCAAGAGTATGCGGACGTCGCGCTGCGGTTGGTTCGTCATCTCGTCTTCACCTGGTAATAAACCGAGCGAAGATGCCGCTGCGGTTCAAATTGCGGACACAATCCATTGAGCGATTCCATCGCTCCGATCACCAGAAATCCGTTGGGCTCGAGCGACCGTTCGATGCGCCGGAACAGGGACACCTTGTCGGTTTCCGAGAAATAGATCGCCACGTTCCGGCAGAAGATCACTTCGAATCTCCCCAACGCCGAAAAGTCCGCCATCAGATTCTGCCGCTGAAACGATGCCATGGCGCGAATCTCGTCGCGAATCTGCCAACCGTCGCGAACACGCGAGAAATACCGGTCGCGCAGCCCGTCGGGCAAGCCGCGCCCGATCTCGGTAGCGTTGTAGATCCCGCGGCTCGCCTGCGCCACTGCCTGATCGGAAATGTCGGTGCCAAACAGCCGGACGCCGTAACGGTCGGGATCGCCCAGCAGTTCCTTGAGCAGGATGGCAATGCTGTAAATCTCCTGTCCGGTGGAACAGGCGGCGCTCCAGATACGAATGCGGGCGGCGCCGGTCTTCGACCGCCGGTCGATCAGTTCCGGAACGATCTTGTGGCGGAGCAGGTCGAACGGCGACATGTCGCGGAAGAAAAGTGTTTCATTCGTGGTGATGGCGTCGATAATGCGGCGTTCGAGCGCGCGGCCGGAGTCACGCCGCGCCCGCTCCATAAGGCCGGCGTAGCTCCCGCTGCCGGTCTCTTCCACCAGGCGCCCGAGCCGCCCTTCCATGAGGTACGCCTTGGATTGATCGAGCGTCACCGCGCAAATGGAGTAGATGTATGCGGCCAGCGGCTTCTGTTCTTCCGGCAGCAGTTTGATCATGCGCATCCTTCGCGTACCGATCGCACGATGGCGGCCGCAATACGGTCAAGCGGCGCCACGGTATCGATCAGTCCCGCGGCGATGGCTTCCTTGGGCATGCCGAACACCACGCAGGTGGACTCGTCCTGCGCGATGGCGCGGCAGCCTCCGCGCTTCAGCAGGCGCAGGCCCGCGGTGCCGTCGTTTCCCATGCCGGTCAAAATGGTGGCAACGGCGCGGCCCGGAAACTGCTCGGCAACCGACCGGAAAAGGTAATCCACGGCCGGCTTGCAGCCGTTTTCCGGGGCATCGTCGGTCACTCGCAGAATGAGTTCTCCACGCGGGCCGCCCAGCACCTTCATTTGGCTGCCGCCCGGTGCCAGATAAGCGCAGTTTGCGAGTGCGGTGTCGCCGTCGCGCGCTTCGATCACGCGCAGCGCGCACTTGCGTGCCAAGCTATCGGCCAGGGGTTTGGTAAACATCGCGGGCATGTGCTGCACGATGAGAACGGGCGCGTTCAAATCGGCGGGAAGCGCCGGCAACACGGTCGCCAGGGCCGAGGGACCGCCCGTCGAGACCCCGATAAGCACCAGCGGTGAACCCGCGGCGGTCCGTCTCGCAGGCGAAGGTCCGGGCGGAGCCGGTACGGGCCGCGCCGGCTCCGCTCGACGAACCGTACTGCTCTCGCGTCCAAGCATTGCCCGGATATCGCGTCGCCTTTCAAAGGCGCGAATCATGGGCTGCAAAGCGTCGCGCAGGCCCACCAGATTTTCGGCCGCCGTCCCCCCGTCCGGCTTGGTCAGGAAATCGAATGCGCCAAGTTCCAACGCCCGCACGGTCATCTCTCCGCCACGGCGCGTAACCGAACTCAGTACGATGACTCCGGCCTTCATCCCGGCCGGCCCCATCGCTTCCAGCACCTCGATGCCATTCATCTCCGGCATCTCGATGTCCAGCGTTACCAGGTCCGGTTGCAGAGCGGACATACGCGCCAGCGCCAGCTTTCCGTTGGCCGCCGTGCCTGCCACTTCCACTCCCGGCAAACCCGTCAGGGCATCCGACACTATGCGCCGGAACACCACCGTATCGTCGACTACCAGGACCCGTAAGCTCACAACGCACGCCCCCCTAGAGGATTCCTTCCGCCAGGATTGGGGCGGGATCCAGAACCGTGATGGCGCGCGCACCGGCGCGATATACTCCTTGGAAGAAACGTCCCTGCGCGCCGCGCACGTTGGCCGGCGGCACCTGCCATTGCGCACGTTCCGCTTCCACCACCTCATCCACCCGGTCTACCAGCAATCCGATGAACTCATTGCGGTCATCCATGATGAAGATCCGGCTGTCCGCCGTCGGCACGGCCGCGGCAAATCCCAGCCGCAACCCCAGATCGAGAACGGTGACGATCTTGCCGCGCAGATTGAGAATTCCCGCCACGTCCGGCAGGGCGTGCCGGATGGGCGTCAGCGGCCCCAGGCGGATCACCTCCTGAATTCCGGCGGCATCCAGCGCGCACAGTGCGTCGCGCACAAAGAAAGTGGCCAGTAAAACGGTTTGCCCGGCCTCTGAAGTCAAAGTGTGGGACATAGCTTCTCCTGAGGAAGCCGCGACTCGATCGTGGCTTCCTGGCTACCTGTTCCGTTTTCGCCGTTCATCGAAGCTGAAACTTCGACACCGTAGTTTGCAAAGCCGCCGCCAGTTTCGACAGATCTGCCGCACTGGCCCGTACGTGTTCGCTGCCGTCCGCCATGGTGCGCGTCGCCTGGTCGACACCGGCGATTTCGTGGGCGATACTTTGGGTCACCTGCGAACTCTCCGCCACCCGCTGGTTGGCATCCCGCACGCCGGTGGAAGCTTCTCCGATATTGCGGGCGATGTCCTTGGTTACCGTGGCCTGCTCTTCGATGGCCGCGGCGATGGACGAGACAATATCGCTCACCTCGCGAATCACCTGCGACACTTTCCCGATTTCCGCGATTCCGGCCGAGGTGGAAGACTGCACGCCCGCGATCCGGCTCTTGATATCTTCCGTCGCGGCAGCGGTCTGCTGTGCCAATTCCTTGATCTCGTTGGCGACTACCGCGAATCCCTTCCCCGCCGAGCCCGCGCGCGCCGCTTCGATGGTGGCGTTCAATGCGAGGAGGTTGGTCTGCGACGAAATCTCGGTGATGGTTTCAGTCACTTTGCCGATCTCATGAGCCGCCTGACCCAGATGATTCATTTGTTCGCTGATGCGCGCCGCCTGGCGGTTGGCTTCGTCGGTAATCCGTCGAGCCTTCTCCGAATTGTTGGCGATCTCGCCGATAGTGGCGGTCATTTCTTCGGTGGCAGTGGCCACGCTCGTCAGGCTGGTGGTGGTCTGCTCCATGCCGCTCGCTACGGAGCTCACGTTGGCCGTCATCTCCTCGGCGGCTGCGGCGACCGATGAGGCCTTTTCGGATGCCCGTCGGCCGCCTTCCGACATCTGGCCCGAGTTGGCCGAAAGTTCCGCCGACGAGGTGGAGAGTACCGCGACTCCACTGGAAAGGTCCTGGACCATCTGTCGCAAGTTGGTGATCATCAATTGCTTGGCGCGAGCCAGGAGCCCGATCTCGTCTCCCCGCGCCTGGAATTCGGCCGGAGCGTCCCGACTCAGATCTCCGTTCGCAACTTCATGCAAATGGGCAACTGCGGCAGACAGGGGACGGGAAACGCTCTTTCCGAAAAAGTAGCCGCCGATAACCGCCACGCCAATCGATGCCAGGGAGCAAAACATCAGCGCCGTCCAGACGGTCGAAGAGGTCGCATTGAACTCACGTTGGTCGTCCTGAACACGCTTTTCCTGCCACTTCTCGGCCTCCGCGGCTTTCGTCCGCACGGCACTCGACAGGGCCAGCGATCTGCTCCGAAACAGGCTCAGCGCCGCCGGCCGGTTGCCGGACGAGGCGAGATCCAGAACACGCAGATTTATGGCTAGCAACTCCTTCATCAGATCCGCCATGTCGGCGGCGTGTTGTTTGCTGGTCGGCGAGTCGGCAAGCTGTGTGAAGCCGTCGAGGGCGGAGTGGTATTCTTTGCGAACCTGCAACAGGGCTTCTTGTGCTTCCGGCGAAGGCTCCTGCGCCAGACGCCCGACGTACAAGGTGGCCTCGGCTATGCCACTCGAGAATCGTTCCGCCAGAACGCATTTGGTGAAACGCTCGCGGCTGTTCGAATCCAATTTCGCTAGCGTCCTGTTTCCCCAGAGGGCCACACCCGCCAGCCCGATGAGCAGCACCACTCCAGCGCCCAGCACGAGCGCCAGTTTCTTTCCGATCTTCATGTTTGCAATCGTCTTCATCGTGAATCTCCCTCGTAAGTGGACCCTTGGGCGGTGATGTCCCGCGGGCCTCGGCGGACAGCCTTCCGAATGCTTTCGCTAAGCTCATCCTTGTTGAATTTGACCTGATACTCAGTCACCCCGGCAGCCATGCCGCGGGCGATTTCTTCCTCTCCGGCGAGCGAGGACAGCGCAATCACCGGCAGCGCCGCAAACCTCCGGTCTGCGCGGATCTGCCGCGTCAGCGCCAAGCCGTCCAGCCGCGGCATCTCGACGTCGGTAGCCACCAGACAGACCTCGTCGGCATGGCGGTCGAGCAGTTCCCAGGCGGCCTGGCCATCCTCGGCCGCCAGAACACGGCAGCCCACTGCCTCCGCCAGGCGCTGCACCTGCCCGCGGAAAAAGTCGGAATCGTCGGCTACCAGCACAACGGGACCCTCGGCCGGCGAGTGTTCCGTGCGTGCCGGCGGCGCCAGGGAACGTTGCCATTCAGGCCCCGCAGCGGCTGCCAAATCGAGGATATCGAGCAGCAGCAGGGTGCGATTCTTATGGACTGCCGACCCCGCGATACCGCGTTGCCGCAAAGTGACGGTATCCACCGCCAGGGTGGTTTCCACCATATCCAGCGGCTCCGCCGCCAACAGCCCGAGCGGCTGCCCCATGCTTTCGAACACCACCACCACCCACTGCTGCCCGGCCGTCAGTTCTCCCACCGCAGCGGCATCGTGCAGCGCTACCACAGGCAAGCTCGAACCGCGATAGTGCATGCTGCGCCGCCCGCCGAGATACTCGATCTGCTCGCACCGCACGCGCTCCACACGCGAGACCTGTTCGATCGGCACCGCGCACAGTTCGCCGGGAGCGTTCTGAAACAGGAGCAGGGCGTGGCGTTCTCCGCCGGCCGCTTCCGCCGCCTCTGCGCGGGCGGAACTCTCCGGCAGGCCGGCGGTGAGCGCGGCGCGCGCCGCCAATCCGGCAACATCCAAAATTACCGCTACCCGGCCGTCCCCCAAAATGGTGGCGCCGGCGTAATCGGCGATGCCTTTCAGGTGCCGCCCCAGCGGCTTCACCACGATTTCCACGGTGTCGTGCAGTTCTTCCACCACCAGCCCGTATTCGAACGAACCGGTATCCACCAGCACGACGTTGAGGGCGCGATTTCCGCCTACTGTGCGCGTCCCTCCCAGCGCATCGGCCAGATACACCAGCGGCACCATGCGATCCCGCAGGTTCAACACCTGCGCGTCCCCCACACGATCCGTGCGCTGCGCGATCTGATCGTGCCGGATACGGATCAACTCGCGCACGCTGACCTGGGGGATGGCGAACCGCTCGCCGCCGTCCGACACCAGCAGCGACGGAATGATGGCGAGGGTGAGCGGCAATTTGATGCGGAAGCGCGAGCCCTGGCCAGGCGCGGAATCGATCTCGATCTTGCCGCCCAGGCGATCGAGATTGGTCTTCACCACATCCATCCCCACGCCGCGTCCCGAGACGTCGCTGACCTTTTCCGCGGTGGATACGCCTGGCAGAAAAATCAGCGCCATCTTTTCGCGATCCCCCATCGCCTGGAGCTGTTCGCGCGTGATGCTGCCTTTCGCGAGCGAAGACGCCGCAATCTTTTCCACCGCCAGCCCTTTGCCGTCGTCGGAGACCTCCACTACCACCTGGCCCGCCTGATGCGACGCGCGCAGCAGGATGGTGCCGGCCGCGGGTTTGCCGGCGGCGACCCGGTCCGCGGGAGATTCAATCCCGTGATCCACCGAATTGCGCACCATGTGCGTGAGCGGGTCGCTCAAACCTTCAAGAATGGTCTTGTCGATTTCGACTTCGCCACCCTCCAGCTTCAACTGCACTTCCCGGCCAAGATCGCGCGCCAGATCGCGCACCAGTCGCGGGAATTTGGCGAACAGGCCGCCCACCGGCTGCATGCGCGTCTGTGTCACCACCTCCTGCAGTTCGGAAGTTACCATGCTCACACGCTGCGCTCCGGTGCGGATTCCACGGTCGTCGGTACGCGAAAGCGATTCGTTCAATTGATTGCGGCCCAGCACCAGTTCGCCTGCCAGCGTCATCAGGGAATCGAGCAGGCTCACGTTGAGCCGGATGGTGGTTTCCATCGGCGCCACCGTAACCGGCGCCGCCGTTTTGACGGGTGCCTTCAGAGGCGCAGGCGTCGCAGGCTCGGGCGCAATCGATACCGGGGCCACCGCCGCCGGCACCGCCTTTTTGGCGCGCGGGCGGCGCTTCTTCTTGCCGGCCGGGACTGCCAGGGGACGAGTTTCGCCGTTCTTTTCGATCAGGCTGACACGCTCCGGCGGCACTTCCACCACCTGTCCGATCAGGTCGGGCTCCAGCACCGTGGCATACAACACTTCGAGCATCAGGCGATTGGATGTCGTCTCATCGAGCGTGCCGGCCGAGTCCAGATCGAACACCGTCTCCAGAATCGTGCCGCACTGCATCAGGCCCTTAAAGACTTCCCACGGCGACTTGCTCAGGCGCTGGACATCGTGAATCAGGTCATATTCGATGAGGTAGATGCACTTCCCTCCGCGCCGCGCCTGACCGAGATCGAACGCCGATATCTGGATGTGCTTATCGGCCTGCGGCAGCACCACCTCCACGCGTTCGTGCAACGACTCCCGCTGCGAGGCTGGAAGATTGGCCGAGGCGAGCGCCGTCAGGGCGGCGACGAATTCGCCGATATCCGACCGGTTGCTGGCCGCGTAATCGCCTATCAGCTCGCGCAGTTTGTCGAATGCCATCAACAGAATACTCACCACTTCAGGAGTGGGGACCATCTGCCGCGACCGGATGAGGTCGAGCGCATTTTCTGTCTTATGCGCCAGCTCGCGGATATTAGCCAGGTCGAAGAACCCTGCGCCGCCCTTTATGGAATGGGCCGCGCGGAACACGCGATTCACCAGGTTCTCGTCGATCTCGGCGCCGCCCTGCTCGATGGTCAGCAGGTCGGTCTCGATGGTGGCCAGGTGCTCGCGGCATTCGGCCAGGTAATCCTGTATCAACTCGTCGTCCAGATTGGGTTCGCTCATCGCCGCCTCAGTTCCCCGTAATACTGAAATGCTGGTGCATGCGCATGGAACGGAATAGTTCCAACACATCGTTGGACGCGTGGATCAATGCGATTCGGCCGCCGACCTTCCGCAGCGAGTTGTAGGCCGCGATCAGCAGCCCAATCCCGCTCGAATCCACCATGCGAACCCCGGCGAGGTCGATGGTCAGATCACGCACTCCCTGGTCGACGATGTCGCGCATGCGGGCGCGCAATTCGGGTATGGTGGCGGCGACGATCATGTCGCCGCCGGGCTGCACCACGGCCCGGTTATCTTCCCTGGTTACCATTGTCATAACGCGTTCCTCCCTCAATCTGTTTGATGATCGTTACAGCGTTTCCCTTGTCGTTAAAGCGCACGCGATTGGCGTACTGGCGCAGGATCTCCATGCCACGGCCGGAGCATTCCGAAGTCGCCGCCGTCGAATGACGGGCCGTCCGCCAGTCAAAGCCGGCGCCATCGTCCGCCACCGCGATCAGCAGACGTCCTTTACGAAGCCGCAGCCGGCAGCGGACCTGTTTGCCGGGGTCCGACCCGCAGCCATGCACCACCGCGTTCGTCAGAGCCTCGCGCACCAGCAACTCAGCCGCGAAGCAGTCCGCGCGTTCCATCATGGCTTCTCCGCGCCGGCGGAATTCCACGAAGAACACCTCTACGGCTTCCAGGGTGGCCGGAAGAGAGGAACGCAGTTCGCAATCGAACCGCCCGAAACTGCTCATTGCTCCACGTCCGCGCCCAACAGAAGAAGGTCGTCTTCCACCGATTGCCCGGCCACCTCGTCCACGATCGCCTCCACCGATTCCGCCAACGGCTTATCCCGATGGCGCACGCACGCGCTCACCAGCCGTTCCAAACCGTCACGGCGTCCTCCGCCGGGCGACGATTCGATCAACCCGTCGCTATAAAGGAAGAACCGGTCGCCGCGCGCCACCCGAAGATCGGTGCGTTGCAGGATTGCGCCGCCGAAGATTCCCAGCGGATCGCTGTCGAGTTCCACCAAGCGCGGCACTCCCGCGCGCGTGACCAGGACGAGCGGAGGATGGCCGGCACTCACCACCGATAGCCGCTGTGTCTGGCGATTTAACCGCGCGTAACAAGCCGTCAGGTACTGTTCTTCCCCGAGCATCTGGCTCATCACCGAATCCACCCCGCGCATGGCGTCTTCCAGAGAGTACATAGGACTGGCGTACTGCCGGAGCAGCGCCTTCACAGCCGAGGTGAGATAAGCTGCGCTCAACCCGTGACCGCTGATATCGGCCACGAAGTACCCGAAAATATCCGGTCCCTGGCGGAGTACATCGTAGCAATCGCCACCGGCCTCTTCGAGCGGCTTGTAATGGACCGCAAACTTCGCCTCCGGCAGATCTTCGGGACGGACCAGGATGGCCTGTTGGGCATCGCGGAGCTGATTCAGCCGCGTCCGCTGCTCTTCCACCAGAGCTCGATTGGTCTGCCGGATGCGCAGGTGAACCCGCACGCGCGCCAGCACTTCCTCCCCATGCACCGGCTTCGTGATGAAATCCACTCCGCCGATCTTGAGCCCGGTGACCTTGCTCTTCACGTCGTCCAGCGAGGATAAAAAAATGATAGGAATATCGGCCGTCGCCGGGTCGGATTTCAAGTGCGCGCAGGTATCGAAGCCCGACTCGCCCGGCATCAGCACATCGAGCAGAATCAGATCGGGCTGCTCTTTGCGGCTGATCTCCTGCGCCGTGCGGCCGTCGCCGGCCACCAACGTGTGAAAGCCTTCGGCGTCCAGCACCCCGCGGACCAGTTCAAGATTCGTGACCGTATCGTCGACAACGAGAATCGTGGGCGCATCCATCAGCTCGCCTCCCCCGACGTCGCCGGCACGCCTGGCCGATCGAGCCACCGGTCCACCGATTCGCGCCGGAAACGCCAGTGCTTTCCGACCTTATGACTGGGGATCCTGCCTTCGGACGCCAGCCGATACAGGGTGGATTTCGGCACCCTCAGGTACACCGACAATTGATCGATATCGAATATCTGCTCTTGCTCGGACACCACTCATTTCTATCGGCTGCTATCGGTTATTTCTTTAATCGCGCGCCCCGCAACTATGAAATAAATGTAAATTTTCCCGCCAGTTAGGCCACTCCTGCTAATCAAAGACAGGCTTGAGAGGCCGCCTCACCGAATGCTAGCGTTCTATATCAAAGGTCTCAGGTGTGAGGGTGCTGGAATGCGTGCCGCCAACAAGATTGCAGCCCTGATGCTACTGGCATCGCCCGCCATAGCGGGGGATGTCACGGTCTACGTGCAGATCACCCGGCGGCTGACGAAAAAGGCCGTCGCCCCGCTGGTTTATGACCTGCGAGGTGCAGTGCCCGCCCCCGCCGGCGATTCCGGGCTTCCAATCGACGAGTACGGCCAGACAGTGGTCATGCTGTTAGGCAAAACTCCCGTACCGGCAGCCCCCGAAACCATCCGCGTCGAACAGCGGAACAGCCGTTTCGAGCCCGATCTGGCGGTAGTGCCGGTCGGCTCCACGGTAGAGTTTCCCAATGCCGACCCGATCTTCCATAACGTCTTTTCGCTCTCCGGCGCCCAACCGTTCGACCTCGGTTTTTATCCCAAGGGACAGAGCCGCGTGGTAAAGTTCGACCGGGCAGGCGTGGTCCAGATTTACTGTCACATACACCCCAACATGTACGCCGCCATTGTGGTGACCGCCAGTCGATGGTATGGACGCCCCGCCGCGGATGGCACCCTCGTCCTGAAGGATGTTCCGGCCGGCCATTACAAGGCCGAGGCGTGGCACAGGATCGCCGGGATGTGTAAGGCGGAAGTCGATGTGCCCGCCTCTGGCGCCGCCCAGGTGCACATTCAGGTGCCGCTGACGGAGCGCAAACCGTGAAGCGGATGAGCTCGCTCGCCACGCGGGCATTCGTATTTTCGTTCGTTCCGGTGTGCCTGGTGCTGGCGGTAAGCTTTTTCGCATTGTCGGCCGCGCTCGAGCGCCACATCCGCGTGAGTCTGCGGGATTCTTTTGAGAGTTTTAAAGCGCAGCTGCAGAATTCCCAACAGGAGTCGGCCGCCCGCATGGCGCAATTTGCGGCCGGCATGGCCGATAGCGCGGGCCTGAAGTCCACCATCCAGTTAGCCAACGAAAATGCCGCCAGCGTGGAAGGCGAGGCGGCGGCGCGGCGCACCATCGAAGAGCAACTGATCGCCATCCACAAACTGGTAGGTTACGATCTGTTGGCAGTCACCGATTGGAATGGCCAGACGCTCGCCGCCGTGGAGTTCGATCGCGGCCAGGTGCGCGTGCCGCACCAGTTGCCGTCGTTCCAAGGCGCCGCGGCGCTCAGCCAGTTCGAAGACGTGCTGTATCACCTTGCGAGCGTGCCCGTCACCATCGGGGCCGGCGAGCAGATTGGCGCGCTCAAACTCGGCATGCGCTTCGATATCGGGCGCTACAAAAGCGGCGGCGATGCAGCGCTGCTGCGCGACGGCCATATCCAATACGCCACCTTCGCGGCCGCCGGGTGGCCGGAAATCGAAGCGCGGCTGGGTACCCAGTGCGCCCACCTCGATGCCGAATGCGAGATTGCCACCCGTGCCGGCACCCTGCTGGTGCTGCCGGTTCATCAGGACGGCATTGGCGCGGGCTATCGCCTGTTGGAATTCCGCTCGCTGACGGAAGCCGTACGCCAGTTCACCGCCGGCTGGGCAGGCCTTTTGCTCGAGGTCGGCGTGGGCGGCGTGTTGTTGGCCCTGTTCGTCTCCCTGATGACCTCGCGCTCGGTATCCAAGCCGTTGCGCGACCTGGTGGCGCAGTTAGGCCGCGGCGAACGCGACAGCCAGATTCCGCAGGCCGTCACCGCGGACGGCGCGGCCGGCGAAATCCGCGTGCTGGCCGACGCGTTTAACCGTACCGCCACGGCGGCGCAGCGCTCCTGGGATGAGTTGCAGAGCGCCAAAGTCGCTGCCGAATCGGCCAACCGCGCCAAGACGGAATTCATCGCCAACATGAGTCACGAATTGCGGACTCCCATGAACGGCGTGATCGGAATGACCGAACTGTTGCTCGGCACCGAACTCGACGAGGAGCAGCGCGACTACGCCAGCACGGTGCGCGAATCGGCCGACGGCCTGATGGGCATCATCAACGATATTCTGGATTTCGCCCGCATGGAAGCCGGCCGGATGACCATTCGCAAAGCGCCCTGCGACCTGCGCCAGACCATCTCCGAAGTCACCAGCCTGCTCGCGGTGCGCGCCTCGGCGAAAGGGCTGCGCCTCGGCCTGGCCTATCCCTCGGCGGTTCCGAGCGAGGTGATCGCCGACGCCATGCGCATCCGCCAGGTATTGATGAATCTGGTGGGCAACGCTATCAAGTTCACGGAGCGCGGCAGCGTAGAGATCCGCGTCGATTGGAAGCCGGTCGGCGCCTCGGAAGGCATTTATACGCTGGCCGTGAAGGACTCCGGGATCGGGATTCCCCCCGACAAGCTGGAAGCGATCTTCGAAAAGTTCACGCAGGTGGACGGTTCCATGACACGCACCTACGGCGGCACCGGCTTGGGCCTGACCATCGTGCGCCAGTTGATGGAATTGATGAGCGGGACAGTGAGCGTGGAGAGCCGGCTGGGCGAAGGTTCCACTTTTCGTGTGGTCTTGCCGCTGGCGGTGGGTGGTGCGGATTCCGCCGGCGGCGACGACGCCAAGGACCGCGAGGAGGCCACATGCTGAAGGCAGCGCTGGCGGCCGCGCTGATTGCCGCGCCCTTGTTCGCGCAGGAAGCGCAATCGGGCCTGTCGCTGCCCGTGACGGCGAGTTTCGGCCTGATGGATACGCACCGTTTCGACTATGCGAACCCCACGGCGTCACCCGCATCCGCCAACTTCCGCCTGATGTTTTACCCCACGCTACGCTTGGGAAAGCACTGGTTCGCCTATGCCGCCATCCAGGTGCGCCGCCTGCCCTACTTTTATTACGACGCTTACTTGAGCGAGCGCGGCGTCGAAACCGACCTGGTACAGGGTTACGTAGGTTACACCGCACGCCGCGGCCCGGCGACGGTGGTTTTCAAGGCCGGCCAGATGGTGACCGCATTCGGGTCGTTCCCTTTACGTTATGACGACGCCGAGAATCCTCTCATGGATCAGCCGCTGGCCTACATCACCGAAGTACCCATCCGCAATGATCAGTTAAGCTGCGGCACGGGCGATCTGCTGCATCAGCGGTACGGATACGTGTCGGAAGGATGCGGAGGGACCAGTGGCGGCGGCGCAGGCATCACGCCGGTCACCCTTTACGGAATACCGGCGGCGCAGGCGGAGATTTCGGTGCACCGCTTCGACGCCCGCCTGCAGATAACCAATAGCTCTCCCGCTTATCCCGAAAGCTGGCAGACGGTTTCGCGCCAGTATCTGCAATGGGCCGCCGGTGGCGGGGTGACCATCATGCAGGGTTTCCGTGTGGGTGCCTCGATGTTCCGCGGGCCGTACCTGGGGAATACCCTCTCCGCCGCGCTGCCCGCCGGTACGACGGTGGGGAGCTTCCCCGCCACCGGGCGCGGCCTCGACGTGCAATGGGCGCGCGGCCGTTTCAGCGCCAACGGCGAACTGCAGGACTTTCGCTTCGATGCCCCCAATTATGTGGTGCCGCCAGCCTTTCGGGCGGGCTACGCCGAACTGAAAGCGCGCCTCACACCACGTATCTTCGCCGCGGCGCGCGAAGGCTTTCTGCAGACCGAATCGGTGCTCGATACGCATGGGGTGTCCGCCCCGCAATTTGCTGCCACGCTGCACGCCACCGAGATCGGCATGGGATACTGGCTCCATCCGCGCGTGTTGGCGAAAGTCAGCTACGAAGTCATGCACGCCGCCGGGTCGAGCGGCTCCAAAGGCAACGTCTTGGGCCTGCAGCTCGTGGCCACGTTCCACCAGTTGCAGTGGGCTTGGCGGTAGATAAAAACTGATATTCCAGCCTCTAATCACCGGGCCGCCAGCGAACGCGCCGCGTCATCCAGAAATCCCGCAGCCTTTTCGAAGCGCTCGGTATTCATCATGGCGATCCCTTCCAGGTACCAGCGGACAGTGGCGCTCCAGTTGGCCCGATCCGCCCAGCAAGTCAACAGTCCCGCTTTCACCTCGGGATCGCCGCCGCTCTCCTCATCGATCTGCGCCGTCCAGCGGTGTGCCAGAGACTGCCCTCTTTCTCCCGCTGGGTCTTCCCCGGCAGCCGCTTCCAGCTCGTGAAACAGATCGAGCCGCTCCTGCCAGAATGCACCGCGCGCGTCGGTATCGATGAGACGCCGCTCGCGCAATCCTTCATAACGCGTCCACGCGGCCGCCGAAAAGTATTTCTTGCGCGCGCACATACCCGCGCGCTGGATGAACGCCGTCACCTCTTCGCGGCGGTATTCCGCCATCCGCTGCTTCATGGCGGGCGGCCAGTTCTGGCGATCCATCCAGGCGGCGGTGGAATCGGTCTGCGCGTCGGGATCGCCCGTCCAGGCGCGCACTGAGAGCCTCAGCCACCGGTCGGCCAAAGCTTGCGCGGCGGAACTGCCGGGATCCTCTTGGAGCAGCGCACCGGCATCGCGATAGAGCTGCACCCACTCCGCCGAAGGTCCGTCCTGGTAATAGCGGCGGCGGCGCTCCCATGAATCCTCGCTGTAATACTTCTTCATCCATTCAATATCGTTCTGCATGTCAATGACCTCGATAATTCTTCGCAGCATCTCCGGGTCGGCCGCTTTACCCGCGGCAAGCGACTCCTCCGCTGCCTGAATGGCGCGCACCGCCGCCGCCAGCAGCGCCTGTTTTTGCTCGATCCCCCTGCGTTGCATGCGCAGGGCTTCCGGCAAAGCCACCGCACTCCCTTCCAGCACGGTTTTGATCTGGTTCAGCGGCATGCCGAGAAACTTCAGCGCCACGATCTGCTCCAGCCGTTCCACATCGCCATCGGTATACATCCGGTAGCCGGCCCCGCTGCGGCGCGGAGTCAACAGCCCCAGCCGGTCATAGTGGTGCAGCGCCTTCACCGTGACCCCGGCCAGTTCGGCAAACTCCTGAATTCGATATCGCGCCATCGCTCCTTCGATCCTCCGGCCTGACCCAAGGTCAGAGTCAAGCGCTCAGTCTATGATTGCAATTGCAGGGGAGAGACTGGGGTGGCCGCGGCATCGATTTCCATCGGTCGCGCAAGCGGTTTACAATCGCAGTGTGGCGCCGTTACCCGAAGGCTACCGGATGGTTTGGGATGGCGGCGGCGAGACTGCTCTGCACGCCCGGCGACCCTGTCTGTTTCGTTTTCGCCTGGAGGATGGCGCCGGCAAACCGGCCTCAGTTATGGAGCTCTCTATGGGAATGCTGTCCGCGGAACTGCCGCCGGGGATATCGTTCCCGTCCGGATTTCCCAAGCCGGGGGACGCTGGCATTTTTGTGCAAGTGAAACGCGCGGGCGGCATCCTCACCGGGGTGTTCGACGCCATAGTGGAGAACTGATTCCTGTGGACACCATTCGAGGCAAGAGCGTTCTCATCACCGGCGCCGGGCGCGGCATAGGCAAGCGGCTGGCACTGGGGTTCGCCGAACTCGGCGCACGTGTGGGCCTGCTGGGGCGCCGCCAGGCGGAATTGGACCTCGCCAAATTGGAGATCGAGCAGGCCGGCGGCAACGCGCTCCGGCTGCGTGCCGACGTGCGCGATCTGGAGCAATTAGAGGCCGCCGTGGAGCGCATGAAAGTGGTCTTCGGCAGCCTCGACATCCTGATTGCGTCGGCCGGCGTACAGGGTCCCATCGGCCCTCTGCTCTCCACCAGTCCGAAAGAGTGGAACGAAGCCATCGAAGTGAACTTAATGGGCACAGTGAACTCCTGCCGCGCCGTGCTGCCCTCCATGATCGAGAAACGTTCCGGCAAGATCATCCTGATTGTGGGCGGCGGCTCCGGCCATACGCGCCCCAATTTCGGCGCTTACTCGGCATCGAAAGCGGGCGTCGTGCGCTTCGCCGAGGGCCTGGCGATAGAGGTAAGCGACCACAACGTGCAGGTCAACTGCATCTCCCCGGGAAGTGTCTACACGCACATGACGGACGAGATTTTGAATGCCGGCGAAGAACTGGCCGGGCGCCGCGAGATCGAGGAGGCCCAGCAGGTGCGCATCACCGGCGGCATCCCGCCCGAGAAGCAGGTGCAGTTGGCGCTATTCCTGGCGTCCGACCGGTCGAACCACATCAGCGGCAAACTTATCAACGTCAATGACGATTGGAAACGCTTCGAGCGCGAGAATATGAAGCCCGAACTCTACACGCTGCGGCGCGTGCAGAAGATTTGAGGTGGGCGCAAAAATGTTTTCACGATCGCTGCCGCGGTTGACAACTCTCTAGAAGCACCAGGACAAATCGTCCGGGCGCCCTTTCACGGAAACGATGAGCTGGCCGTGCGCCCCCGATGGCGGCCCGCTCGACTCTTCGTAGCACCCGATGGTTTGCAGCACGATGGCGGCGCTACCGTTCGCGAACGTCCAGATCCAATGGCGGCACGCGCCTGTACCCTCCGAAGTTTCTTTGCCGCCGGCGATCTCCAGGCTGGGCTTTTCGAGCAGGGAGAGGGGCGTATCCCAATCGCGGTAGCGCACCAGGCCATCGGCACCGTTGTCCACCACAATGCGATGGCGGGCAGTCTGGCATGAGATGCGGACATTGCGCGGCGTTTCCGGGCCGTCCGCCTGATTGATGCTCTCGACCAGGTAGCGCGGGCCGGGCGATTTTCCGCCCGATGCGATCCGGTTCACCCACACCGTACCGTTGGCGTACATCACGCCGGCGGCCAGGCAGGACAAGGCGTCGGTCTTTGTGGCGAGCACGGCGCTGCGCAGCGCGGGCGGGAAAATCTGCTGGAAGCGGCGCTGCAACGACCCCGCATCTTCGATGTGCCAGCTTCCCCGGCCGTCGTTGATGCGCAGCGGATACTCCACCAGCAGAGCCATGATGCCGGCATCCTGCTGCGTCAGCGCGGCGCGGAATTCGCGGTCGAAGGTCAGGAAGCCTTTGGTATCGGACGCCCCTACAACACCTAGGTCGCAGCTTGCGCTGAGGCGCGTGGATTGGGCGCGAACCGCGCCGGCCGCGCACAGGAACAGCGCGCCAAACGCGCAGTTCAATGCGAAGCGATAGGGTCCCGAATGGCGCATCTATCTTCCCAACGCTTCCCCCGTCTGACCCGACGCCGCCTTCGATAGCGCGGGCACCTTGGCATCGGCCGCCAGCGTAGGGTGGTGCGTGTGCCAGTCGGTCTCGCGCTGGTAGGCGTGGGCCAGCGCGAGCACGTCCTCTTCGCGCCAACTGGCGCCGCTGATCTGCAGGCCGATGGGCATGCCCGTACGGGAGAAGCCGCACGGCACGGTGATGGTCGGCAAACCGTAATCGTCAAGCGCGCGCGTGTTGCCGGGCTTGGGATTGCGCGCACGGGAATTGGCGGAGCGCGTCAGTTCCTCTTCGATACTCCAGGCGACTTCGCGGAGAGTAGGCGTGATGATCAGGTCGATCTCCTGCTTGCGGAACACCTCATCGTTCACCGTGCGGCGGACGGTGCGGAGAGCGCGCCATTCGCGGATATAGTCCACTGCGCGCGCTCCGCCGAAGCCGCCGCCCCCACCGCCGCCGGCCGGTTCGGTCTCCGGGCGAACGAACGCGCCGCCCAGTTCGTCGCGGTAGACGCCGCCCTCACTGCCGGCGCCGGTGCCGAGAATGGACGGCATTTCGATTTCCTTCGCGCCTTTGCTGATCTTCACAAGCACGGCGGTGGCGGCCTCCACGGCCTCGGCCACGTTGGGCTCGAGCCCATCGTAAAACTGCGGCGAGATCCCGAGACGGAACTGCGCCACCGGAGCGGCGAGGGCGGCCACATAATCGGGCACGGGATAATCGACAGATTGCAGGTCGAGGTTGTCGTAGCCGGCGATGACTTGCAGCACCAGCCCGGCGTCTTCCGCGCTGCGCGCGATCGGTCCGCAATGATCGAGCGACCAGGTAAGCGGAACGATGCCGCGGATGCTGACCCGGCCGTACGTCGCTTTGAATCCGGTGACGCCGCACATGGCGGAGGGCGTGCGAACGGAGCCGCCGGTATCGGTGCCGAGCGCGGCGTAGCAGTGGTCCATGGCGACGCCCGCGGCCGAACCGCCCGACGATCCGCCGGAAATCATTTCGAGATTCCAGGGATTGCGCACCGGGCCGAAATAACTGACGGCCGACGTCGCGCCCGAAGCGAAGATGTGCATGTTGGCCTTGCCGACGAAGACCGCGCCGGCGGCGCGCAGGCGGCGCGTCACCTCGGCATCGGCGGTGGGGATGTTGCCTTCGAGCGTCTTGCTGCCGGCGGTGGTGCGCACGCCGGCGTCGTCGATGTTGTCCTTGAGGCCCACCGGAATGCCGTGCAGGGGGCCGCGCCGGTGGCCGGCGGCCTGTTCCTTGTCGAGCGCCTTGGCCTGCGCCAGCGCCTGCTCCTTCATCACCGTGATCCACGCGTCGATTTTGGGATTGAAGGCGGCGATGCGGTCGAGGCACGCCTGCGTGAGTTCCACCGAAGAGATTTTGCGCGTGCGCAGATTCTCCGATGCCTGCTTGAGGGTCCAGAAAGTAGGTTCGCCAGGGTTCTGCATCTTGGTTCCTTTTGGCTAGCCGCCGGTCTGCTCAGTCGCGTTCTTCGATAGCATGGGCACTTTGGCGTCGGGTTGCAGGCCCGGTTTGCGCTTGTGCCAATCGGTCTCGCGCTGGTACGCATGGGCGAGCGCGAGCACGTTGGCCTCGCCGAAGAGTGGCCCCGCGATCTGCAGGCCGATGGGCAGCCCTTCCTTGGAAAATCCGCAGGGGATGGAAATGACGGGCAGGCCATAGCCGTTGAAGGGGCGCGTATTGTCGTCGTCATCCTGCACGGCGCGCGCGCCGCCGGCGTTTCCCCCGCCACCACCTCCCCCTCCGGCAGCGCCGCGTCCACCACCGCCGCCGCCGCGGCCTCCGCCGCCGCCCGCGCCGCCGGGATTGAGCGACTCCTCGATAGTGGTGGGCACATGCCGCACCACCGGCGCCACCAGCACGTCGACATTCTGTTTGGTGAAAACGTCCTCGTCCACCGTGCGCCGCACCATGGTGAGGTCGCGCCATCCGCGGATGTAATCCACTGCGCGGGTGGCATCGGTAGCCGGGAACACGCGGCCGGTAGAGGCTTCGAACCCGCCGCCGTTCACCCCGCGGATCGTCTCATGGATGGCGGCGATCTCGGCCAGCACATTGGCGCGCAGCAGCGACGGCAGTCCCACTTCGTGCGACCCCTTGGTGAGCTTATTGAGGACGCCGAGGGCCTCTTCGACGGCCTTGGAGACATCGTCGTCGAGGTGGTCGTAAAATTGCGCCGCGATGCCGATCCGGAACGGCGCCACGGCGAGCGCCAGGGCAGCGGTGTAATCGGGGACCGCCTTGTCGACGCTATCGATATCGAGATGATCGTAGCCGGCGATCTGCTGCAGTACGAGAGCCGTGTCTTCCGCCGAGCGGGCCAGCGGGCCGCAATGATCGAGCGACCAGGCGAAGGGGACGACGCCGCGCAGGCTGACGCGGCCGTAGGTAGCCTTGAAGCCGGTGACTCCGCAATCGGAGGCGGGGACGCGAATACCGCCGCCGGCATCGGTGCCGAGCGAGGCGAAGCAGTTGCCCATGGCGACGGAGGCGGCCGATCCGCCCGAGGGGCCGCCCGCAATGCGCTCCAGGTTCCAGGGGTTGCGCACCGGCCCCCAATAGCTGACGGCGGAGGACGCGCCGGCGTCGAACTCATGCATGTTGCACTTGCCCACGATCACCGCGCCGGCGGCTTTCAGGCGGCGGATCACTTCCGCGTCTTCCGCGGGGAAGCGGTACTCGTAGACCGCGCTGGCGGCGGTGGTGCGTACGCCGGCGGTGTCGATGTTGTCCTTGATGCCGATAGGGATGCCGTGCAGCGGACCGCGGAATTGCCCCTTGGCCTGCTCGTCGGCCAGGATTCTGGCCTGCGCCAACGCCTTTTCGCGCATCACCGTGATCCAGGCGTTGATTTTAGGATTCCAGGTCTTGATGGAATCGAGGCACGCCTCGGTGAGATCGACGGGCGAGAACTTTTTGGCCCGAATGCCGTCGGAGGCCTGTTTGAGGGAGAGGGACGTGAGGTCTGACGAGGGCTGGGCGCGGGAGAATCGGGTGGCGAGCACGCCCGCACTGGCGGCGAGGAAGAATCGCCGGGAGGGTTTTTCCATGCTGTTTTTTACCGCAGCGGGACTCGGCTTGTCAAACTTTCGAAAAAATGCGGATTGCTGCCGATAAGAGTTTTCGTGAGCGGTTTTCTGCAACAGGCCGAAGACATCCTGAATATCGCGGCTTCCGGCGACGCCAGCCTGGACGACGTGGTAATCGTGATGGACCGGCAGTGCGGCATGAGAATGCTCGATCCGGCGGGATGGTCGCTGCCTGCGCTGGCGGCGGAATTCGGCGCCAGTGCGGTGTATAAGGTGGAGCGCCGCGCGGCATCGGTGCGGGTGGAAGGTTGGAATGGCACCGAGCGGTGCCTGGTACAACGCACTCTCTCGTCGGCGCGGTTGTTCCAGTTGCCCGGAATGGGCGCAGTGAACTACCGTCCCATGACGATGCTGCTGCCGGCGTAATCAGCCCAGCCGATCGATCTGCGTAGCCAGCAGGAAATCCAGCTCGGTAAGTCCTCCGGCATCGTGGGTCCAGGTTTCAATCTCGACGCGCCCCCAGGAAAGATGCACGTCGGGATGGTGCCCCTGCCGCTCAGCAATTTCACCCACCCGATTGACGAAGTCGAGCCCGGTCTGGAAATCGGGGAAGGTGAAGCTTCGCGACAGCTTTTTCCCTTCGGCGATTTTCCAATTCGGGGCTTGCCGGGAATGCAGGGCGATTTCGTCGGGGGACAGCAACTTTCGGGATCCGCTCATGAGGGCCTCCACTGACAGTGTCTCGCATAGCGGGGAGGTTGGGGGGAACCGTTCCCGGCGAGGCGGCCATTTCAGCGCAGCGGCGGCCTTGCGACAGGCAGACCGAAAATCCGCCGCCCTCAGAAGAACCGGCGCCCGTTCTGAGTCACTGGCCGGCGGCATACCGCACAGAAGTCCGCGCCCTTCACGTCGAGCCGTTCCACCGCATGGCTGGACGCCATCACGCACCGCCAGTCCACACAGTGTCGCAGACCGAAGGTATGCCCCAACTCGTGCGTGCCCTCTTTCACCAGGCGCTCGCGGAGCAGGTCGTGGCGCGCCGGCATGCCGTAGAACTCCTCTTCCAGGCGCGCTGTCGATACCACCGCGCAGTTGCCGTCAAGCTGCGCCTCTCCGAACACGAACGTCAGCACCGGCACGAACAGGTCGCAGGCGGTCACGCCCAGCACCCGCGCATCGGGATCGCCCATGCGTTCGAGCCGCTGAATGATGGAGGTGGAATAGTATTGCCCGCGCCTCTCGTCGAACGCGAACCCCACGTCGAGGGTCTCCGGGCGAAGACGGCAGGGCGTTTGAAAGGTGCGCGCCAGGGTTGCCGCCAGATACTCCAGGTCGATGAACTGCGGCGAGACACTCAGCCCCTGCCCGCTGCCGTTGGCCAGGCCCAGCGGGATGAGATGAATCGGCTTCACCGCAATCCGTAGCGTCGCAGTTTGTTGTAGAGCGTAGTCCGGTCGATATCCAGAATGCGCGCCGCCCGCGACAGGTTGTGCTGCGTTTCCCGCAGAATGCGTTCGATATGCGCCCGCTCCATGTCTTCCAGCGTCTTGCCGGCGCGCGGCTCCTCCGCCTGGAACTGGAACGAAAAGTCCGCCCGGCGTATCTCGTTCGAGCGGCTCACCACCAGCGCGCGCTCCACCGCATTCTCCAGCTCGCGCACGTTCCCCGGCCAGTCGTGCTGCATCAGCGCCTCGATCGCCTCCGCGGCAAGCTGCGGCAGCGGCCGGCTGGTGGCCATACAGAACTTATTGAGGAAATGATTCACCAGTAGCGGAATGTCCTCGCGGCGATCGCGCAGCGGGGGCAGGTCGATGCAGAAAACGTGCAGCCGGTAATACAAGTCGGGCCGGAACGAGCCGGCCTTCACCAGCGATTCCAGATTCTTGTTGGTGGCCGCTACGCAGCGGAAATCCACCTTGATCTGTTGATTGCCGCCCACCCGCACGATTTCCTTTTCCTGCAACACACGCAGCAGATCGGTCTGCGTCCGCAGGCTGATATCGCTGATCTCGTCGAGGAACACCGACCCGCCATCGGCCACCTCGAACTTGCCCTTCTTGCGATACTGCGCTCCCGTGAACGCGCCCTTTTCGTGGCCGAACAGCTCACTTTCGAGCAGCGTCTCGGTGAGCGCCCCGCAATGGATGGTCACAATCGGCATGAAGCGCCGCGGGCTGGCGGCGTGAATCAGGCGCGCCACTACCTCTTTGCCCGTGCCGCTCTCGCCGGTAATCAACACCGTGGCCTCGGTGGGCGCTACCATCTCGATCAGTTCCACCACTTTCTTCATGGCGGGGCTGCGGCCGATCAGTTCCGTACCGGGCGAAGTTTCCTGCAGGTTCTCGCGCAGGCGCACCACCTCGCGCCGCGCCCGTTTATGTTCCAGCGCGTTGCCCACCAGGTGGGAGAGCTCATCCGGATCGACAGGCTTGGTGATGTAGTCGTAGGCACCCAGCTTGAGCGCCTGCACCGCCGTCTCCACCGAGGCGTATCCGGTCATCACGATCACTGTCAGGTCCGGATCGGCCTCGCGCAGGCGCGCCTGCAGTTCCATTCCATCCATGCCCGGCATTTTGATATCGAGCAGCGCAATGTCGAACTCGGCGTGCTGGATGGCTTCCAGCGCGTCGCGCGCGCTTCCCACCGGCTTGGCTGAGTAACCCTCGCTCGAAAACCACTTGCCGAGCGAGTCCCGTACCACTAATTCGTCGTCGACGATCAGTATTTTACCCCTGGCTTTTACGGCCACTGTTGGCTCTACGGCTGTTGCCATCGGTTCCTCCCGTTCACTTGCTCATCTTGCCTAATTCCAACTGACTCACCCCGGACGCTACCGCCGCCAGTGGCAGCGCCACCCGAAACTCCGTTCCCACTCCGGGAGTGGAATCCACCAGAATGTCGCCCGCGTGTTGCTCCACGATGTTGTGCGCCACCGCCAGCCCCAGTCCCGTCCGGTTCTGGTCCTCTTTGGTGGTGAAGAACGGGTCGAAGATATGCGGCAGAACGTCCGCCGGAATGCCGCTCCCGTTGTCCTTCACCCGCACCACGCCCTGATCGCTGTCGGCGTCCAGTTCGGTGGCCACCAGCAGTTTTCCGCCCTTGCCCATGGCGTCCGCCGCATTCATCATCAGCACCAGCACCACCTGCTGGATCTGGTTGGCGTCGCACGACACCGGCGGCATGTCCGGCGCCAGCCGCTCTTCCAGCTCGATGTTCTGCATGGCCAGTTTGTGCTGCACCAGCACCACCGCGCGATGCGCGACGATATTCAGATCGTTGGGCTCGCGAATGCTGGGCGCCTGGCGCGAGAACGTGAGCAGCGATTTCACCAGTTCGCCGCACCGCTTGCTCTCGCGCTCGATGGTTTGCAACTGCTCGGCCATTTCATCGCGATGGGCCACATCGTGCTTCAGCAACTCGCGCAGCACCAGCCGCGCGTACGTCAAAATGCCGAACAGCGGATTGTTGATCTCGTGCGCTACGGTCGCCGCCAGCTTCCCGATCGAAGCCATTTTTTCGGAATGCAGCAGCGTCTTGTGGACCCGTTCCAGTTCCGCCGTCTTGCGCCGAACCTGCTCCTCGATCTTGGCCTGTACGCCGCCCACTTCGGCGGTCATCTTGTTGAACGAAGCCGCCAGGTCGCCCAATTCGTCGTCCCGGCCGGCCGGCAGGCGGTAATCCAGATCGCCCGCCGCGGCGCGCTTCATCCCGGTCGTCAGTTCGCGCACCGGGCGATGCACCACCACCCATACGAATGCCACCGCCGCGCCACAGCCGAACAGTGTGGCGCCCATCAGAAACCAGGTGAGGTTGGCGCGATGGGTGGCGAGTTGCCGGTCCACAGCCGCCAGAGAGAGGGTGGTATCGATGACGCCCAGCACACTCCGGCCGGTATCGTGCACATGACAGGAGGCGTTGGAACACTCGGGCGCGTTGTCGATTCCCTGCATCACCGCCAGCATGCGTTGGCCGTCTTTATCGGTGAAGTAGCGCGTGCGATCCTTGCGCGTAAGCCTGGCCAAGGGCGCCGACTGCGCATGGCACGCGATGCAGCCTTCGGCCTTCTTATCGACCGGCGTGCCCATTTCCGGGCTGTCGGTGGAGTAGATGATCAGGCCGTCTTTGTTGAGGATGCGGATGCGCTGGATTCCCGGCCCGCTGCCCACTTCCCGGATCATGTGCAGCAGCGCGTCGCGGTCGTTGCGCAGCATTTCGTAATGCGTGCTGCGTACGATCAGGTCGGTGATGCGATGGGCTGACTGTTCCACCTGATCCTGCGAAAAATGCTGTTCCGAGCGCAGGTTTAGCAGGCCGAAGAAACTAAAGAAGGCCGCCGTGCTGGCAATCACGCAGATCGCCAGCTTGGCGGCCACTCCCATGCGAAATAGACGCGAACGCTTCATGCGACGTCTACTGTTTCCGTCTCCATTTCTTCCGTTTCCTCAGCGGCGGTCTCACTCGAGTGCGCCTCGAAAATGGGGAAGTATTGAGCGATCAGGCGAAAAATCGCGAAGCCGGCGGCCACAATCGACAACGTGATCGCCACTTCGCTCCAACGCGGAATGTAATGCGTACCGGAACCGGCCTCCAGACCCGTGGACCCGACATTCAGGCGGTTCGCGATGAATCCGAACACCACCATCACCGCGCAGGCATACAGGCGGCCCGGGCTCGAACGGATCTTCTGCTGGTAGAGCAGCAGCGTGGGGACCGCCAGGAGCGCGATTTCGAGCGCAAACAGCCAGGTCTCGATGCGATTCTGCGCCAGCAGTCCGAACACGTGCCGGTGGCTGAGATCGAGGAAGCGAATCCACAGATAGACGCTCATCACCACCGCCAGCACGCGCCCCAGGCTCATCAGCAGTGGCAATTCCAGCGACCGGCCGAACGCCCGACTGCTGTGCCACGATTCGAAAATGGTCATCGCCAGGCCCGCCGCAATCGCCGAAACGAAGAACAGCAGCGGCAGAATCGGGGTGTACCAGAGCGGATAGAGTTTTTCCGGCACGATCAGGAAAAGCGTGCCCAGTGAACTCTGATGCAGGGTGGAGAGCAGCACTCCGAGAATCATGAGCGGGACGGAGATCTTGTGGATCCAGGCCAGCGGACGGTGCAGACCGAACCTTTCCAGCACCACCGGCAGAAACTCCAGAAACAGCACCGTGGTGTAGAGCGTGACGCACCAGGCCACCTCAAACATTACCGAGTGCGGATTCCACATCACCAGCGGATGCCACAGGCGGTCGGGGCGGCCGAGATCGAACAGCAGCCCCACCACTACCAGCGAATACCCCAGGAACGCGGTCAGGATGGCCGGCCGGAGCACCGGATGGTATTTTTCGATGTTGAAGATGTGGACGATGGCTACCAGTGTGAAACCGCCGGCCGCCAGCCCCACTCCGCACATCACGTCGAACGCGATCCAGATTCCCCACGGGAACTTATCGCTCAGGTTGGTGGACCCGCCCAGCCCGTAAAACACCCGCAGGTAAGTGGCATAGAGGCCGCTCAGCAGGATGGCCGCGAAAATCGCCCGCCATACCGTGATCTTGGGAAGTCTGCGTGTCATCGGTGTCCTTCTTTCCGGGCCACTTCGCCGCGCCGGTTGGTGATCCAGTAGATGCCGCCCAGCAGCACCGTACCGGTCGACACGATATCAGGCACCAATTCGAGCACGCGCCAGGTGGTTTCCGGCAGCGGCTCATCCGGCACATTGGTCCGCAGCCCGATCTGCGCGAAGGGCACCGCCGAAAGGTACAGCACCGACGTGCCGCCCACTTCCTCGATGCCATAAATCTTGCCGTAGTATCGATCGGGCTTTTCGGCGATCCGCTTCTTCGCTTCTGCGATCAGTTGGTCGCGGTCGCCGTTCACCGTGGCGCCCACCGGGCACGCTTCCGCGCAGGCTGTCTGCTTGCCTGCGCTCTGCCGCTCATAGCACATATTGCACTTGCGCATCTTCGGCAAGCGGCTCGACCATTCGTAGGCGGGCACCTGGAACGGGCAGGCCTGCATGCAGTAGCGGCAGCCCATGCACTTATCGGCGTCGTACGTCACCGGGCCGAGCGACGTTTTCTGCAGCGCCCCCACGGGGCATACCGAAACGCAGGCCGGCTGCACGCAGTTCATGCACAGACGGCGGCAAAACCGGTCGCCGTGGGTCTCGACGGCGGTGAGCTTGTGCGCTGAAATGGTCTGCTCGGCGGCGATTTGGTCGTTATAAGGCAAGCCCCAACGTTCCGCGCAGGCCCCTTCGCACGCCTTGCACCCGATGCAAAGCGTGCTGTCGTACAACATCGCTTTTGACATATAAAGGCCTTCAACTCCATTTTTAACAGAAATCGAATCGAATGTGTAGTAAAACTTGACAGATGCGGCTTGCTTGCTCACACCGTGAGGAAGAATTCCGCCGTCACCGCGGCCCAATTGGCATCCGGCACGCCCGCCAGCAGATCTTCCGCCGGCCGTCCGCCATCCGCCGCCATCGCTCCCGCCAGCGCCGGTTGCCGTGCGTACAACCGTTCGGCCGCATCCCGCATCCAGCCGCGTACCAGGTTCTTCGGCACCAGATTGCGTCCCGTATTCTCTTCATCCGGCACGTGGACCGCTACCAGCCAGCCCTTGCCGTACGGATCTTTCCGCAGCATGGTGGGATCTTCCAACAGTTCGCGGTTGATTTCCAACACTTCGCCTTCGGTGGGAGATACCATGTCGGTCTTCACGCCGTCGCGGATGAAAGTCATCGCCCGCTGCCCCTGGCGAATCCATTGGCCCGGCTTCGGCAGTTCGATCTTCTCGATTCTGCCCAACAGCGCGGCCGCAAACTCGTCGGCGCCGACGCGCACCACGTTCTTCCGTTCGCGCACCAGCCAGCTATGGCCGGAATGATAGGAGAGGCTCTCGGGAACATGAAATCCTTCCACTACATCGCCGCCGGTTTGGGCCGGAACGGTTCGCTCGTTTGCCACCGGAACGGTGTGCATCGCTTTTCCTCTGTTCATCACGTAATCCAGAAGGATAAATACCGAAAACGTCGCAAGAACCAGAATGACTGTCATAATCTTTGTCCAACCTTTCTGCCTCTCCTAGGGGCACCTGTGCTGCCAAAGTCTGCCGGTTTTTGCGACTGTAACTGTCGTGATTTCATGCGATTACAAGGTGTAGAAATTTTCAGCAGAGGGCCATTGCAGGGAAATACAACGTGGGGTTTTGCGATTTCCCGGCTATCGTCCTATGAAATCTCCAACTTAGATTGGCTGTCGATAAACACCACTGCCAGTTGTAAAATGCAACGTCTTCGACGCCGCCCCATTCCATTACAATGGTCCTGATCCTATGCGCCGCGTAATCACAGCCCAAGACGTGCCGCCCTCCGGCGAGTGGCGCATTCCCAACGATGCGATCGTCACCCCCACGGCGCGCGAAGTGGCTGCCTCCCGCGGTGTGCGCCTCATCGAAGTCCCCGCCGCGGAGTGCACCGCGCTCGCCGCGCCCGCGACCACCATCGCCATCGGCGCCGACCACGGTGGGTTCGTTTTGAAAGAAGCGCTCAAACCGGTGATCGAAGCGCTCGGCCTCGCGGTTCGCGATGTGGGCGTGTACGATACCAAGCCCGCCGACTATCCCGATATCGCCGTCAAAGTGGCCGACCTGGTGGCGTCTGGCGCCGCCGCCCGCGGCGTGGTGATCGATGGCGCAGGCATTGGCTCCTCCATGGCGGCCAACAAGGTTCCGGGCATCCGGGCGGCCCTGTGTTATGATAAAGCTTCCGCTCGGAATAGCCGCGAACACAATGATTCCAATGTACTTACATTGGGAGCACGGCTCTTGACGGAGTCCCAGGCGGAGGAGGTTCTGCGCACCTGGATTGCGACCCCGTTTGCCGGCGGACGTCACCAGGCGCGCGTTCAGAAAATCATGGATATCGAACAGCGCTATACGAAAGGACCGTCGTGACTCAGGCTGAACTCGATCGTCTGGTGGCGCAGATTGGCGAAGAGATTCTCGCCCGTGTCCCCGCCACCCCGCGAACGGCTCCTAAGGGCGTCGAAGGGCTCAATCTGCCCGATCAGGTGTGTCCCGGGTGCACCCAGCGCTGCCCCCAGACCTGCGCACGGAATACTAAAGAGATCATCGCCGCCGGCGCCCAGCGTGTTTCCGCCAGCGAGAAGTTGACCCGGATCGATCCCGCGATCGCCGCGCTCATCGACCACACCATCCTGAAGGCCGACGCCACCCGTGCCGATGTTCTGAAGGTCTGCCGCGAGGCGCGCCAGTACAATTTCGCCAGCGTCTGCGTCAATCCCTACTGGGTACCGCTGGTGCGTTCCGAACTGGCCGGCACCGCGGTCAAGGTGTGCACGGTGGTTGGTTTCCCGCTGGGCGCCACCAGCACCGAATCGAAGGCAGCCGAAGCGGCCATCGCGGTGCGCAACGGCGCCCAGGAAATCGACATGGTGATCAATGTGGGCGCGCTCAAATCGGGCGAGCAGGATGCCGTGAAGGCCGATATCGCCGCAGTAGTCAAGGCATCCCATGCCGGCGGCGCGATCGTCAAAGTGATTCTCGAGACCAGCCTCCTCAACGATCACGAAAAGGCCCTCGCCTGCGCCCTCGCCAAAGCAGCCGGCGCCGATTTCGTCAAGACTTCCACCGGCTTCAGCACTGCCGGCGCCACGGCGCACGATATCGCCTTGATGCGCCACGCGGTGGGGCCCGAACTGGGCGTCAAAGCGTCGGGCGGCATCCGCACTCTGCAGGACGTGCAGGCCATGACCGCCGCCGGCGCCACCCGCATCGGCGCCAGCGCCAGCGTGAAGATTGTCGAGGCCACCGCTGCCTGATTCGCGCCATACTTCCACCGCCCGCACGCCTTCCACCGGCCGCCGGACGGCGGTGCGTTTTCGCGAGCGCTCCGAACTCCTCGATTTTCTGCTCGAGATTTCGGCCGCAACCGCGCAGACGCTCGATCTCGATCCGCTGCTCGCCAACGTCGCCGAAATCATCCAACGCGTTCTACCCTACGACCTGTTCGCCATCCTGCTCTATAACGACCGGCGGCAGGATCTGCATATTCGATACGGCGTGGGCCACCGGGAAGAAATCGTGCGCCACCTTTCCATTCCACTAGGGGAAGGCATCACCGGAATCGCCGCCGCGCACCGCGAACCGGTGCTGGTGGGCGACGTCCGCAATGAGCCGCGCTATATCCACACCGTAGACGCCGTGCGCACCGAACTCGCCGTCCCCATGCTCGCCCGCGGAAAACTGGTGGGCGTCATCGACCTACAGTCCACGCGCATCAACGCTTATACCGAGTATGACCGCGCGCTGCTCCGGCTGATCGCCGCGCGCGTGAGCTTCGCCATCGATAACGCGCGCCTCTATCGCCGCGCCGACCGCCAGAATCGCACCCTGCGCATGCTGGCCAACGTTTCGCGCGAGTTCTCTTCCATCCTCGATTTGAATGACCTGCTGGGCAAGATTGCCAGCACGGTGCGCGAGCTCATCAATTACGACGCGTTCAGTATTTTGTCGGTGGACCACGATGCCAAAGCGCTCCGCCACCTGTTCAGCATTCGCTACGACGAGCGGGTAAATACCGACAACGTTCCGCTCGGCAAGGGACTCACGGGCGCCGCCGCCGAATCGCGCGAAGTGGTGCGCGTGCACGATACCGATAAGGACCCGCGCTACATCGCGTCGCACGCCGATATTCGTTCCGAAGTGGCGGTGCCGCTGATTTTGCGCGACCGCGTAGTGGGCGTGATGGATCTGGAAAGCGACCGCGTAGGCCATTTCACCGACGACCACGTGCGCACGCTCTCGCTGATTGCGCCGCAGGTGGCGAGCAGCGTAGAGAATGCGCGCCTGTATAACGAGGTGGCGCTGCGCGAGCGTGCCCTTGAAGAGGATATCGAAGCGGCGCGCGATTTGCAGCGCGTGCTGTTGCCCGATGCCGATCCCGAGATCGAGGGGATGGAAGCCGCGGTCCGCCTGCGGCCGGCGCGCGAAATTTCGGGCGATATCTACGAAGTTTACGTGCATCGCGACAACCAGACCGTAATCGCGTTCGGCGATGTCAGCGGCAAGGGCGCCGCCGCGGCGCTCTACGGCGGACTGATGAGCGGCCTGCTGCGCACCCTCGCCCCGCGCCATCGCCGGCCCGCCGCGCTGCTGCGCGCCATCAACGAAGCGCTGATTTCGCGCAAGGTGGAAGCGCGCTACGCTACCCTGACGGTGCTGCTGTGGGACCCGCAGACCCTGCAGATCGTGATTGCCAATGCAGGCGCCATACCGCCCATGATCTGCCGCGGCAACGAGATCCTCAAGATTCGCGCCGAAGGCGTCCCGGTGGGGCTGCTGGAGGCCCGCGAATACGAGGAGATTGTGTTCCAGGCGGAGACGGCCGATAACATCGTGCTGTATTCGGACGGCATCACCGACCATCAGGGGCCCAGCGGCCACGAATTCGGCCGCGGCCGTCTGGCGCGCCTCGTCCGCGCCGGTTGCCGCCAATCGGCGGCCGAGCTGATCGCGTCGGTGTTCGCGGAGCTCGATCAGTTCAATCCCACGGCGTTCGACGATCAGACCGTGTTCGTAATGAAGGTGAAGTAATTCCCCCCGAGGGCGGGCCCGCCACGAACGGCCACGATAGACTGCGTTTATGCCGCCGTTCGATCGCATCGTCGTTGACCCTGAGGTATTGGCGGGTAAGCCGGTGGTCCGCGGGACGCGTCTCGCCGTCGAGTTCATCCTGGATCTCCTGGCGGCCGGCCAGTCCGAGAATGAAGTTCTCACCAACTACCCCGGCCTGACACGCGACGATAGCCTTGCCTGTCTGTCGTACGCCAGCTATCTCGCCCACGAATACAAGGCCTTCCCGATTCCAGCGTAGACGCGCCTCCTCGCCGACGAGAACTTCCCCAAGCCGATCGTCGAGGCTCTTCGATCCGAGGGCCACGATGTTTTGTGGGCGCGTACGGATCTCACGGGAATGAAGGACGCGGTCATTTTGGACATCGCCGAAAAGGACTTCTGGCAGATTGCCGTTCAGCGCCGGCGCCCGTTGGAACGATCGGGCCTCGTTCTGTTCCGAGTTCATCCCGCGGCTCTCGCGAGAGCCGGGGCGTTGGTACGCGCATTCGTCGAAGCGAACGCCCCGTCGGCCGGCCATGTCAGCATGGTCACGGTCGACGGAATTCAGATGGTGGCGGCCGGCAGGAAGTGAAGCCGCGCGTCAACCGGCGACTCCGACCTACTTATGCTCCGCCGCGGCGGGCGCTGCCGCAGGGGCTACGGCCGGTGCGGGAGCCGGCGCGGCCCCTTCTTTGGGCACGGGCTTGTCGTCGTCCTCCGGGGCCGGTTTCTGCACGTAGTGCACGATCACCGAGATGCGCCGGTTCGCCGGATTTTCCGGGTCTTCCGGTTTGCGGAGCTTCTGGTCGGCGTATCCCCGCACCTGCGTCACCTGATCTGGCCGTAGTCCAGTGTCTTGCATGATGCGCCGCGCCGCGTTGGCGCGGTCGGCCGATAACTCCCAGTTGCTGTAAATGCCCTTGGCGGAGAATGGCTTCGCGTCCGTGTGGCCCTCGATCGATACTGAATTCGGCAGCTTGCCGAGCTGTTGCGCCAAAAGCGATAGCAGCTCCTTGCCCTCGCCATTCGGCTCCTGCGTCCCGATGGGGAAGAACGCGCCCTTCGCAGTCTCCATCAGTTCGATGCGCAGACCTTCCGCGGTGATAGTCATCTCGATCTGGTCTTTCAGCTTCTCGGTGATATCCACCTTGTGGATGGCGGCGGCGAGCTCGTCCTTGATCTTATCCATGTTGTCTTTGTTGACCACAAAATTCTCGCCCGCCGACCCGTTTTCGCCATTGCCCACCTTCTTCGACTTGCCGGTGGGGTCCTTGAAATATCCGCCCACCGCGACCTTAATCTCCTTGCTGCTATTGAGCAGCCAGAGCACGATGAACAGCGCCATCATAGCGGTGACGAAGTCGGCGTACGCCACCTTCCACGCGCCGCCGTGATGGCCGCCGTGGACTATCTTTTTCTTGATGATGATGGGTGCTTGAGCCATGGGGCGCCTCTATGCCGCGGCGGTCGCCGCCATACCCTTACTGCGGCATAGCTTTTCGAGATCCTGGAAGGACGGCCGCACGTGGCCCGGCACCGCTCGCCGTCCCACCTCGGCCGCCAGGATGGGCGCTAGCCCCTTAATGAACGCCATCATCGCGACTCGCAGCACGTGATAGTACGCATTTTCTTCGTCGGCGGTCTTCGACATGTTCGCGGCGATCGGCCCCAGCAGGCCGTAGCACATGAGAATGCCGAGGAACGTGCCCACGAGCGCCGCCGCCACGTGGTGGCCGATCTCCTCCGGAGGGCCGCCGAGCGCGCCCATGGTGATCACCACGCCCAGCACGGCCGCCACGATGCCGAGGCCGGGCAGCGAATCGGCCATCGTGCTCAGGGCCGCCACCGGTTGGCTAATGGCGTGATGATGCACTTCCATATCGAGCTCCATCATCTGGTCGATGTCGAATGGTTCCACCGTGCCCGCCGACGCCGTGCGCAGCGTATCGCAGATGAAATCGCGCACATGGTGATCTTGGATGATGGAGGGATAGGCCGTGAAGACTTTGCTCTTCGACGGATCTTCGATGTCGGCTTCAATCGCCGCCAGTCCGCTGCGGCGCGCCAGGTTGAATAGATCGTACAGCATCTTCAGGGTGTCGAGATAGCGCTTCTGGGTGAACTTCGATCCGCCGAAAGCTCCCAACACGCCACCTATGATTTTTTTCAGAATATACGGCGGATTCCCCACCAGCACGGTGCCGATAGCCGCGCCGCCGATAATCACCAATTCGGCGGGCTGGACCAGCACCAGCAGACTGCCTTTTTCCATCAGGAAGCCACCGACGATAGCTCCAAAAACTACTACGATTCCGATAATCGAGAACATAGCTCCCCTAGGGCGCGAAGCAATGACACCCGATCTGCATATCGACGTGCGCCCGAGGTTTTCGAGCGAATTTGCTTAGGCGCTCTTGCGTTGAAAACTCTTCGGTAGTAGCATTACAAACGAGCATAGTAGATGATGGCTCTGAAACTCACCCGCCTGGAACTGCAAATCATGGAAGCGCTGTGGGCGCGGAACCCGCTTTCGATCCGCGAGATCCAGGAAGCGTTTCCGAAAGACGACATCCCCGCCTATACCACCGTGCAGACCACGGTCTACCGCCTGGAGGCGAAGAAGGCGTTGCGGCGCGTGCGCAAGATCGGTAACGCGCACATTTTCGAGCCGATGGTGGCGCGCAATGCCGCGTTACGCACCCTGGTGGACGATTTTCTGGGACTCTTCGGCGGCCGCACACAGCCGGTGATGGCGCAATTGATCGAGTCGGGGAAGCTCACCTTGGACGATGTGCAGCAGGCGGAGAAAACACTGCGCGAACTGGCGAAGAAAGGACGGGCAAAATGATTCCAGAGCTCACCAATCACTTGTGGCAATCGACGCTGTTCGCCTCGGTGGCGGGATTACTGACGCTGGTGCTGCGACGAAATCGCGCGCGGACACGGTATTGCGTGTGGATGGCGGCATCGATCAAATTCGCAGTGCCGTTCTCGTTGCTGGTGATGCTCGGAGGACATTGGAGCTGGCGGACGACGCCGGCAGTCCACGCGCCCGCGATGGCGGTGGCGATCGGGCAGACCGCGCAGGCGTTGGTGGCGCCGGTATCGACCGCTCGTATAGTGTCCGTGAGGCACTTCGACCCCACTCGCGCTATCGAATTCGTGTGGGCATGCGGCGTGCTCGCGGTGCTCGGCCAGTGGACGATTCGATGGCGCCGCATGAGAGCGACGGTACGTGCCGCGTCGCCCCTCGATCTCAATTTTCCGGCGCCGGTGCGGATGTCGCCGGCGTCGATGGAGCCGGGGGTCTTCGGAATTGCGCGCCCCATACTGCTGCTGCCCATTGGCATTACGGAGAAGCTCACACCGGAGCAGTTGCGCGCGATTCTGGTCCACGAGGCGAGTCATGTGCGGCGGCGGGACAACCTGACGGCGTTCCTGCACATGCTGGTGGAAGCGGCATTCTGGTTCCATCCGCTGGTCTGGTGGATCGGCGCGCGCCTGGTGGACGAGCGCGAGCGGGCCTGCGACGAAGAAGTGCTTCGGCAGATCGATCAGCCGCAGGCCTATGCGGAAGGGATTCTCCATATCTGCCGGCTGTATGTGGAATCGCCGGCTGCGTGTGTTGCGGGAGTGACGGGATCGGATTTGAAGAAGAGGATCGCCGAGATTATGAACTGCCGCGCGACGGAGTCCCTCAGTGCGGCCAAGCGAGCCGTGCTCGCCGGTCTCGCGGCGGCGGCGATCGTCATACCCCTCGCCTTCGGAATCCTGCACGCGCAATCGCAAGGTTCGGATTGGGAATCGGCTGCGGGAGGAAAAATGGCGTTCGAGGCGGCTTCGGTGAAACTCGACACGGGCCCGTTCAAGCCTCCGCGCTACCCGCTCGACGATGGCAATGCATATAAGCCCAGCGCCGAGTTTTCCTCGGACTTTCCTTTGATTACCGACATCCAGTTTGCGTACAAAATCGCTTTTACGCGACAGCAGCGGGAGGCAATGCTCGCGCATCTGCCGAAATGGATCCAGCAGGATCGGTATAACATCGAGGCGCGAGCCAACCAACTTCCTACGAAAGATCAGCTCCGGCTGATGATGCAGTCGCTGCTGGCGGAGCGATTCGGGTTGAAGGTACATTTCGAAAACCAGGAAACCGCGGTATTCGCGCTCACCCTCATCAAGGCGGGTAAGCCTGGGCCGGGCCTGCTGCCACACAGCCAGGGTCCGCCATGCGACGTTCCTGCCGACGGCCGGAGCGTGAATAGCAAGACTTCCCCGGGAGTGTTTCCCGCGCAATGCGACGTGCAAGCTGCCGTTAGTCGTCCCGGCAAATTGATTTTGATGGGGGGACGAAACGCCACGATGGATCAGCTCGCTGAAGTTCTTGCGTTCCGCTTGGATCTTCCCGCGGTTGACCAAACCGGCATCGCCGGCAGAATCGATTACCGCCTGGAATTCGCCGGGGATTGGAACGTCGCGGCTCCCCCCACCGAATCGACCGCCGATGCCGTACCCGGGCCGACCTTTTTCGACGCGGTGCGCGAGCAGCTCGGCTTGAAGCTGACGCCCACTAAAGCGTCATTACGCGTGCTCGTGATTGACCACGTGGAACGGCCTTCGGAGAACTGAACCCCCGCGCCTCAATCCCCTTCGAGCAGCCGCCGGCAATACTCCGCCGCTTCCGGCGAGTCCTCTGTCGGAGCCCAGGGCGCGAATTCCTTGTCGCTGGCGGGCACCCACGGACCCGGCTTGACTTCGAAACAGACCGCCCGCGCCGACCGTGGCAGCACAGTATGCCACATCCCCGGCGCCACATCGATTCCCCATACGCGACCGTTCTCCGTCTCCACTCCCAGCGCATGGCGGGCGCAGATCGAGCCGGCATCGTCGAACAGGATGGCGTCCACTTCGCCCTCCAGCACCAGGAAAGTTTCCGCTTTCGGGGGCGTCAGGTGGCGATGCGGCCGAATGTACGTCCCGCTCAGCAGCACATTCAGAAAACGGTGGGGATTGTCCGCCGCCGACTGGTGAAAGTTATAGTTCATGCGCCGCCGCGGCGTCGCGGCTGCCTGCGCCGCCACCGTGTCGAACAGCCCCGCCACAATCGGCTTCGCTTCGTCCATTCCTTCAGCTTACTGCCTTCCACCGTGGCGCCGGGAGAAGCGCTATGATGACACTCGCATGAGCACCAGTTCCCGGCGGCCCGGTCCGAAGGCCTATCTCCTCATCACTCTCTTCGCGTTCCTGCTGGTCCTGTTCCCGTTCCTGTTCTGGTATTACACCTGGTTCGGCCGCCGCCTCAGCGCCGGCGATCTCGACCAGTACTTCGCCGACAAGTCCCACCCCCGCCACGCGCAGCACGCCCTGGTACAGCTCAGCGATCAGCTGGCGCATCATGAGAACGTCTCCCGCTGGTACCCCGCAGTCGTCCTCGAGGCCACCAGTCCGAACCTGGAACTGCGCGAGACAGCCGCCTGGGTGATGGGGCAGGACGCCAGCTATGCCCCGTTCCATCAGGCACTCCTGCAACTCATCCACGACCCGGCGCCCATGGTTCGCCGCAACGCCGCCCCTGCCCTCGCCACTTTCAACGACCCCGCCGGCCGCTCCGAACTGGACGCCATGCTGCAGCCCTATACCATCCCCGTGCCGCTCGCCGGGAAGGTGCAGTACCGCCTCAAGGTAGGCAACTACGTCAATCCCGGCACGCTGATTGCCCATATCGGCGATACCGAAATCCGTTCCTCCGTCCCCGGTGAGGTGCGCTCGATCGATCGGCGGAATGGCGACACCGTCAAACCGGGCGACGATCTCGCCGAGTTGTCGGCCGACCCCAATCACGTCTGGGAAGCCCTGCGCGCGCTCTACATCGTGGGGCAGGCTCCCGATCTCCAATTTGTCCAGCGTTTCGCGCGTCCCATCCCGGGTATGCCCGATAAGATCGCGCGCCAGGCGCAACTCACCGCCGAGGCCATCCAGCAGCGCGCCGCCCACTAATCCGCCGCGTTTCACCCTGGCGGGCCATTCCGTCAAACCGGCTTTCATGAGATAGTAATAGTAGAGAAGCTCAGGGTACCTGCGAGGTAATTTGAAGACGTTTGCGTTGGTTTGCGCCATACTTCTATCTCTTTTCCAGGCCAGCAGTTCTCCTTTGGCACTTGTCGTCTTGAACACTTCATCCTGGGACGCGGGCCGCCCGCCAATCGACTGGGAAGTGAAGGTGAATCATGGCCGGCCTGACTTCGGGGTTTGCCAGGACAGTTCCATGCCCTGCCTGCACCTCAAGAGCAAAGGCGCATCGTACGGGCTGGAGCGAAAGGTGAATGTCCATCCCGGCCAGATGCCCTACCTCACCTGGCGCTGGAAAGTGACGCAACTTCCCGCGGGAGGCGATTTCCGCCGCGCCACTACTGACGATCAGGCCGCGCAGATCCTGGTCGCTTTCGAAGATAATCGCGTACTGACTTACATCTGGGACAGCAACGCGCCCAAGGGCACAGCAGCTCCCGCACCATCTTTCCCGTTCGTGCACATTTTTGCCGTGGTCTGTGAATCGGGCACCGCCGATGTTAACCGCTGGCTCACCGAAACCCGCAACGTCGCCGCCGATTTCGAACACGCCTTCGGCCGCCCCGCTCCACGCGTCAAAGGCCTCCGCCTCCAGATCAACTCCCAGCACACCGGCGCGCTGGCCGAGAGTTATTTTGGAGAGGTGGCTTTCCGCAGCACACCCGAATAATGATTCTGGTCACTGGAGCTACCGGGTTCATCGGTAGCCACCTCCTGGAAAAACTACGCGCACGCGGCGAGGCCGTTCGCTGCCTGGTCCGTCCGGCCACCGACGCGCGCCGCCTGCCGAAGGGAGTCGAGAGCGCCGCCGCCGATCTATCGAGCGGCCAGGGTCTCGACCGTGCACTCGATGGCGTCGATGCCGTCATCCACGTGGCCGGCGTCACCCGCGCCCTGGCCCGGGCCGATTACTTTACCGCTAACGCCCGCGCTACCGAGACTCTGGCGCGCGCCCTCACCGGCCGCGCGGTCCGGTTCGTCTACGTCAGCAGTATCGCTGCCGTGGGGCCGGCGGAGGATGGGCGTCCGGTGGACGAGGCCACCCCGCCACACCCGGTCAGCACGTACGGCAAATCCAAGCTGCAGGGCGAAGAGATCGCGCGCGCGCTGCTGCCCGATGCCGTGATCGTACGCCCGCCGGTGGTCTATGGCCCGCGCGATACCGGAGTGTTCCAAATTCTCAAAGCCGTTTCCCGCGGCCTGGTGCTGGAAATCGCGGGTGGGGACCGCTGGTTCAGCGCGATTTATGCGGAAGACCTGGCGGAGGGTTTGTGTGCCGTCGCACGCCAACCGCGCGCCGCCGGAAAGACCTACTTTTTGGCTCACCGCGAGCCCATCGCCTGGCGATCCTTCGGCGCCACCGCCGCGCAAATCATGGGCCGAAATCCACGCACCTTCCGGGTGCCGGTGTTCGCGGCGAATTCAATCGCATTTTTAGGTGAAATGGGGTCGCTTCTCTCGCGAAATCCTGCTATCATCTCGCGAGAGAAGGTCGCGGAGGCGTGCTGCCGGTTTTGGACGTGTAGCCCGGCGCAAGCACTTGCGGACTTGGGATTCGAGGCGCCAACGCCGCTAGCCGCCGGCTTGGCCAAAACCCTGGTGTGGTACAAGGAGGCCGGTTGGCTCAAATATTAGCGGTTTCTGCAGGACAGCGTTCAGAATCGCGCGCCGCAGCGGGCAATTCCGCGGCGGCAGCAACTTCCTCGAAATCGCCTGCCCTAAGAGCAGGTCGGAGTTCATGAAGTCCACGGATACAAAGTTCTGGGCCATCGATAAAGTCATTCTGGTCTATTTTTTCCTCACCGGCATCATCGTGGTCGGCTGGTGGAAGCACCTACCCCAAGCTCCCGGCCTGTTGGCATGGCACATTCTGGGCGCCGCGCTCATAGTGCTACAAGTCAAGCGGCCCAACCTCACCTCCTGGCTTTTTCGGAACTGGTATCCCCTTCCGTACGTTGGATACTTTTACAAGGAAATGGCTTTCCTGATCCCGGCCGTCCGCCAGGACGACATTTCGCGTCAATTATCCGACCGTTGGCTGGCAGGTCTCGACTATCGAATCTGGGGCGCCAATCCCTGCGTTTGGCTCGAGCATCTGCAATGGCCCCCACTGGTGGAATGGGAACAACTTCTGTACACTTTGTTCCTGCCGGCGGTCATCCTGGTAGCGCTTCTACTTTGGCGCCGGGGCCGCTTCGTGGAGTTCCAATATTATGCATTTTTAATTGGGGTCGGCTATCTGGTTTCCTACGTCGGCTACATCATTGTGCCGGCGCGGGGACCCCGCTACTGGCTTAATGGCTTACAGCACATGCCGTTACAAGGACTGTGGTTGTTCCATAGTATGCAGGACGGGCTCAACCGGCTCGAATCGTACCATTACGACTGTTTTCCGAGCGGCCATACGGAATTGACGTTACTGGCCTGCTGGAGCAGCCGTATCGTATCGAAGCGGTGGTTCCTCGCCTATTTGGCTTACACTCCGTTCCTCATTTTTGCTACAGTTTATCTTCGATACCATTACACTATTGATTTGGCGGCTGGCGCTACAGTGGCATTCGTGTTGGCGCTGACCGGTCCAGCGCTGTACAAGAAGTTATCCTAGGGGACCTGATTGGGAATCGATGTCATTACGGCGGACAATCCGAGCGTGCTCAAGCAGTTCGTGGAGCTTCCGTACCGCCTCTACCGCGATGACCCCCACTACGTCCCTCCGCTGCGCATTGCCGTTAAAGAACTGCTCGACCGCAAAAAGCACCCGTTCTACAAGGATGCCGACGCCGAATTTCTCGTCGCAAAAAAAGATGGAAAAGTGGTGGGACGGGTGGCGGCCATCCTCGATAAGGCGCATAATCGATTTCATCAGGAGAACGCTGGCTTTTTCGGTTTTTTCGAGTGCGTCAACGACCAGGCTGTCGCCGATGCGCTTCTGCAACGTGCCAAACGCTGGGTATCCGGTCGCGGCGCCAAGTTCATGCGCGGCCCTTTTAATCCTTCCACGAACTACGAGTGCGGCATGCTGGTAGAAGGTTTCGATTCCGACCCGATGGTCATGATGACCTACAACCCGGAATACTATCCAGCGCTGATGGAAGGCGCCGGCCTGCGGAAATCCAAGGACCTCTGGGCGTGGCTGAGCAACTCCCACAAGATCGACATGAAAAAAATTGACCGCGTGGCCGACCGGGCTACGCGCGCCAAAGGCGTCACCGTCCGCCTCATCGATCTGAAAAATTTCGACGCCGAGGTGGAACGCGTTTGGAGCGTTTACAACCAGGCATGGGAACGCAACTGGGGCTTCGTCCCCATGTCGAAGGAAGAGTTTCAGCATATGGGCAAGGAAATGAAACAGATCCTGAAGCCCGAACTCGCGCTCATCGGCGAAGTGGAGGGCCGCGTCGTCGGATTCGCAATCGCCCTGCCCGACATCAATCAGGCGCTCAAACACGCCAACGGAAAATTACTTCCCACAGGCCTCATCAAAATCCTGTATTATCAACGTTTGGTCAAAAGTGTACGAGTTCTTGCACTGGGGGTGGTGGAAGAATACCGGGCCTCCGGTCTTGCGGCCGGTTTTTATGCAACTCTGGTCCGCAATGCCAGAAAGCTCGGTTATGGCGACTGCGAAATGTCCTGGATACTGGAAGATAATGTACTGATGAATCGCTCCCTTGAGGTGATGGGGGCAAAGCGGTACAAGACCTACCGAATTTATGAATGGAACTGAGGACCATGCGCTCATCGACTACTAGCGACATCACCGGAAAAAAGAAGGGCAGCGCATCCAACGACATTTTTGAAAAATGCCGTAATTTCACTCGTCCGAGTGATCTCAAAGATGCCGGCCTTTACATGTACTTCGAGGTGTTCGGCGAGCGCGAGGGATGTGGACCCGGCGAAGTCCGTGTGCACAAACGCAAGGTGCTCATGTTCGGCTCGAATGACTACCTGGACCTCATCAACCATCCCAAGGTCAAAGAGGCAGCCACCACAGCCATCAAAAAATATGGCAGCGGATGCAGCGGGTCGCGCCTGCTCAACGGCACCCTCGATGTGCACGTGAAGCTAGAGGAAGAGCTCGCCGCCTTCGTCCACAAAGAGGCCGCTATTATTTTCGGCACCGGCTTCCAGGCCAACTACGCCACCCTCTCGGCCCTCACCGAGAAGGGCGACGTGATGATCTGCGATCATAACCTGCATGCCAGCCTGGTGGAAGGCGCCCTGCGCTCCCCGGCGCGCACCATGCGGTTCCGGCATAACGACCTGGATCATTTCGAACGCTGCCTGGAAAACTGCCCGCCCGAAGACAAAATTTTCATCGTCTCGGAAGGCGTTTTCAGTATGGAAGGCGACATCGCCGACCTGCCGGGCATCCTGAAGCTTGCCAAGCCCTACGGGGCCCGCGTGTACGTCGATGAGGCCCACGGTATCGGTGTCCTCGGACCGACCGGCGCCGGCGCCGCCGAGCACCTGGGCGTGCTCGATGAAATCGATATCGTGATGGGCACGTTCAGCAAGTCGCTGGCGTCGGTTGGCGGATTCATCGCCGCCGAACGCGCCGTAGTGGACTACCTGAAGCACACCGCCCGCCCCTTCGTGTTCTCCGCCAGCCTGCCCGCGGCGTCAGTGGCCGCTGTTGCCCAGGCCCTGCAGATCATGAAGAAGGAACCGCAGCGCCGTACCCATCTGCTGCGAATCGCCTCCCTGCTGCGCGAAGAACTGCGCAGCCGCGGATTTAACGTATTGCCCGGCGAAACCGCTATCGTGCCGGTTGTCATCGAAAAAGAATTGGACCTCTGCCGCCTCTGCAAAGAACTTTTGGAGCAAGGCATCTATATCAACCCGGTGCTCCGTCCGGCCGCCGCGCAGAATCTTTTGCGCATCTCTGTGACTGCCGCGCACACCGAGGCCCATGTGGACCGTCTCATCCAAACCCTGGTTCGCGTCGCCGATTCGTTAGGAATCGAACGGTAATAGCCCGGCCCGCTTACTGACTTCCTTACGCCCGCGGTGAGCCGCGCTCCACAAGGAGTGCATTTTCACCCTGGACATTCGTTTGCTTCTCTCAAGGCACGCCAAGGTTTGGCGATTCGCTTTAACAAGGGAGAAAATCGCAATGAAGAAGTTGGTATGTTTTTCTATGTTCGCGGCGCTGGCGGGCACCCTCAGCGCGCAGGAGTTTCCCCATTTCGCTTTCAACGCGGGCGCGGGCTTTACCACCCCCGTGGGAAACACTGGAAGCAGCCTCGACACCGGTTATAACATTCGCGCCGGCGCCGGCTATAACTTCCTGCCGTGGGTGGGCGCCAATATCGATTTCGGCTTCGATAATATGGGCATCAATTCCAGCACTTTGGGCGGCTATAGTGTGGGCGGCGGCACCGTGCGGGTGTTCTCCCTGACACTCGATCCCATCGTGCACCTCACACCGAAGAAGCGCTTCGACGTATATCTCACCGGTGGCGGCGGCTACTTCCATGAGCAAACGCAATTCACCAATCCCGGCCTCGAGACCGGACTTTTCGGCAGCCCGTACTTCGGCTTTTATCCCGGAGTATATGAAACCAACATCGTGGTGGGCAGTTACGCAGTCAATAAGCCCGGACTCGATGGCGGACTCGGCATCGCCTTCGGCAGTAAGTGGGGCGGAAGGTTCTTCGCACAAGCAGAATTCGTTCGTATCTTCAGCGGCGCCGGCTATCATACCGATTACCTGCCGGTAACTTTCGGCTTCCGGCGATAACCTGTCCCGGTTCCATTCACCAGGGCGACTAAGGGAGCGGATCCCGCTCCCTTAGTGACCTTCGTCGGCGCGCTTAGTCGCCTGCCGGGCTACTAACTGCCAGCCCGAGTTACCCTTCACCAGCACGTGCAGTACGTTCAACGTGCTCACGCTCTTCACGCCGCCGTTATCCATGTGGAAATCGACATCCCCCACTACCACGGCGGTGTTCCCGTACACCCGCACTTTCAGATCCTTGAAGACGATGTCCTCGGTGATCGACTTCCCCTTCAACGACTCCAGGAACGCCGCCTTATCCTGGTGCGTATTTGAAGAATGCGTATAGGTCACGTCATCGCTCATTACCTGGGAAAGCGCCGCCGCGTCTTTGTGGATGATGCCCAGGCGGTACGTCTCCATGGTGGCCATGATCTCTTTTTCGGTCTTCGCGTCCGGGGCTGCGGCCATTGCGCCGGCTGCCGCCGCCAATAGTAGAATCCACTTGGTCATAGGTAACAGCTTACACGAGTATGCTGGAGGGTATGCCCGTTTCCGACGCCGAACTCCGCCTCCTGGCGCAATACGACACCCCCACCATTTCTAATGTGATTGAACTCTTCGAGGTTCGCCCGCGCACCGCCGGGTATATGGACGGCCGCATCCGCGCCTGCTTTCCGGAGATGCCGCCCATCGTGGGCTACGCCTCCACCGCCACCATGCGAACCGCGTGGCAGCGCACTGACGGCGATGTCTATAGCGGCCTCGACGAGCAGGTGGCGCGCTTCGCCGAACTCCCCGGCCCCGCTATCGTGGTCTTCCAGGACCTGGACGACCCGGCCCTCGGCGCCACCTTCGGCGAAGTCATGTGCGCCAGCTATCGCTGCTTCGGCGCGCTCGGCATTGTCACCTCCGGTCCCGCACGCGACCTCGACCAGGTCCGCCGCCTCGGCTTCGCCGCCTTCAGCAACGGCGTGGTCTGCTCTCACGGCTACAGCCATATCACGTCGGTACACCAACCCGTCCGCGTCGGCGGTCTCGAAGTCCGTCCCGGCGATCTGCTCCACGCCGACGCCAACGGCGTCTGCTCCATCCCCGATGCCATCGGCAGTGAAGTGGCCCACGCCGCCGCCGATTTCGTCGCCTGTGAAACGGTGTGCATCGAATGCGCCACCTCGGGCAAACGCGACGTCAAAGCGTACTCGCAGGCGCGCCAGGAAATGCTCCATCGCATTGGCGAATTAGGAAAGCGACTGCGCCAGAGACAGTCGCACTCGTAAGCGGATCGGGTCGTTGGCGGTGCTCCCGCTAATTTCGAAACGTCAGGTGGTTTGTCTCCAGCGCTTCGCGCGGAAAAACGATCCGCATCTTTTCCAGCACGTCCCGCTCGGAACTCCGCACGGTTGGCGGAGTATAGACCGCCCAGAGCTCGTAAGTGCCCTGATTGCGGCCATCGTAAAGGTGAGGCGGGCCATCAGTCCATGATGCATGCTCCGTATCGGCGCTTTGCACGAAGGTCTCGCCGGGGCGAAGGATCTTCCATACGATCTTCTCCGCGTCCGCCTGAATGGCCAAAGTGTCTCCCGCGCCGAGCCGCTGCCAGCCGCGAATCCGCTGTGTCAACGAGACATCGAAGACGCCACCTCCACAGCCGTGTCCAGTCCGCCTTGCGATGTAACCCGGGGAGTGAACTTGAATTGTATGGAAATGTCGCCGCGATATGTGTCGCCGCCGCTGCAGCCGATTGCGGGCACCGGCAAGCGCACTTCGCTCTCGCCTTGGTTCACCAGCAAAAAGATAAATGCTTGCGGCAAACCCTGCTCCACGCGTTCCGCTTGCCAGCGGAATTGGACGTCAACTTTCGGCGACTGGCGGGCCGTTTGTGCGTTGCCAACGGCCGCCACCACGGCTCCCCACGCCAGCACTCGGAACCGCGCCGCCATGGCCTACGAGGCGTTCCACACGCCGCTGCCGCGCATCGCCAGATTCGCCACGTGTCCCGCCCGTGCCGCCGACACCCCCACCTCGATCCCCGCATTCGGCGTCTTCCGCGACGCCAGGCATTCCAGAAAATTCTTCATGTGGGACACCGTCCCGTCGCCCGTCGACTTCACCGTTTCCACCGGCTCCGATGGCTGCGGGTCCTCGCTATACCGCGGGAATTCCTGGTACACTGAGAAGCCCCCGCGCCACAGTCGCATCGCCGCCTTCGTCCCGCGAATCATCAGGCCGCCGCCTTCGATATATCCCAAGAGCGCGCAGTCGAATTCCACGATGGCGTGTCCGGGGTAGGCCAGGGCCGCGCTCATCGTATCCGGCGTCTGTCGCTGCTTCAATACCGCGGTGAAGCCGTTCGCCGTGGCCCGGGACGGCATATCCACGCCCATGATCCAATGCGCTACATCGACCCAATGGACGAACAGGTCGGTCATCGCGCCGCTTCCGAAATCCCAATACCAGCGCCAGTTGGCGTACTGGTCGGGATCGAACGGCCGGTCGGCGGCATTGCCCAGGAAGCGCTTCCAGTCGAGTTTGGTGGCGTCGAAGTTGCCGGCCCGCGCGGCGTTCAGATGATTCTGGTACCAATAGGTGCGGATGAACGTCACCTGCCCCAGCCGCCCGTCGGCGATCTGGTCGCGCGCCTGCGCGAAGTGATCCCAACTGCGCTGCTGCAGTCCGATCTGCACGATGCGCTTGGAATCGCTCACGGCCTTCATAATGGTGTCGCCCTCTTCGAGCGTATGCGTCACCGGCTTCTCGCAGTACGCGTCCTTCCCTGCCGCCACGGCATCGCTCAGAATGCGCACGTGCCAATGATCGGGCGTGGCGATCACCACAGCGTCCACGTCTTTGCGATCGAGCACTTCGCGATGGTCGCGGTACTCCTGCGCGTCCGGGGCATGCGCCGCCCTCGTCGTGATCAGGTGCGGCGTGTACACATCGCAGATCGCCACGATATCGGCCGATGCCAGGCGATTGACCGCGCCTAACAGCGTCTGGCCGCGCGAGCCGGTCCCGATGGCGCCGAGGCGTACGCGCTCATTCGCGCCCAGTATGCGGTTGTACGATGCCGCGGTAGCAACGGCTGCGCCGACGAACCGGCGGCGGTTACAAGTGTTGTCAGTCATTCTGTCCGCAGTATATATTACGGGACAGATTCGCGCTTCGAAACCGGCACGCATCAAACATGTCTCACCGATCGCCGCCGGGTTATGCCTCGGACAGCATGGAACCGATGGCGGCCGTCCAAGGGCTCATGCTCTCTTCGAGGCCAGCCCCGAGGAGGACGACAACACCGCTTACGCTCATTCCCCTAAACCAACCGCACATACGCCTTAGCGCGTAATCCCAGTCCCATTCGAGTCGATATGAATTCAGGAAGCTCATGCTCGCTCTTATAGGTGTGCTCGCTGTCTTCGCCGCCGTTCTGGGCGGCTATCTTCTCGAACACGGTAACCCCTGGGTCCTCTTCCAGCCCGCCGAACTCCTCATCGTGGTGGGAGCGTCGGCGGGAACCGTTCTCATTGCCCATCGCCCCCGCCTGATCCGCCACATGATCGCGGGCACGTGCGACGCGTTTCTTGCCCCGCCGCTGCGCCGCGAATCGCTCCTTAGCCATCTGCGCATGCTCTATGAGGTCTTCTGCTTTGTGCAGCGCGCCGGCATTGCCGCCCTCGAGAACGACGTCGACTCGCCGCATAAGAGCCAGATCTTCTCCCGCTACCCGCAATTCCTCCGCGACCGCGAAACCCGGGACTTCATCTGCGACTCGCTGCGCATGATGGTGATCGGGGCCACCGCGCCGCACGAGCTCGACCAGTTGATGGATCTCGATATCGAGGTGCAGCGCCGCGGCCGTCATGAGCCCGTGCTGGCGCTGCACACCGTCGCCGATTCTCTGCCCGGCCTGGGCATCGTGGCGGCCGTGCTGGGCGTAGTCATCACGATGCAGGCCATCGGCGGCTCGCCCGAAAGCGTCGGACAGAAGGTGGCCGCCGCGCTGGTAGGAACCTTCCTGGGCATCCTGCTCTGTTACGGAGTGGTGGGTCCCGTGGCTTCTCGGCTGGAGAGCTTGGGGGAGGAGCATGCACAAGCGCTCCAGGTGATGCGCGTGGCCATCTGTTCCTTCGTCCGCGGATCGTCTCCCATTCTCGCCGTGGAATACGCCCGGCGTTCCGTTCCCGTAGAGCTGCGGCCATCGTTCCTGGAACTCGAAACCACCGTCCGGAAGAGCGCCAAAATTCCAGCCGTTAGCACGCCGGGAGAAGCCGCCCCGCCGCCCGAGGTACCGTCACATGCCCAAGCCGTCGAATCAGCCGTCAGCGAATCCGCCTGAGGCGAGCGCGCTGCTCTCGTCGCCGCGCACCCGCAGGGACCTTCCGCGCTCCCACGGCGGCGCCTGGAAGGTGGCTTATGCGGATTTCGTCACGGCCATGATGGCGCTCTTCATCGTGCTGTGGATGATGAACGCCACCGACCGCGTGAAGGCCTCCATCACCGGCTATTTCCGCGATCCCCGCGGGTACACCCAGAAGCGCGGCGCTGGCCCGGCCGGAGCGGGCGAAGGACTCTCCGTGAATGAGCGCAACATCGCGGGCATCCGCCGCCACATCGAAGAAGCCCTGCGCCGCATGCCCGATTTTCCGCCGGTGCGCGACCACGTGCAGTTGAGCGTCACCGGCGAAGGTTTGCGGATCGATCTCCTCGAAACCGAGCAGGGCCTCTTCTTCGTCAGCGGCAGCGCCGAGCCCACCGGGGAGGGCGACCATCTTCTGCAACTGCTGGCCGACGAGGTCGGCCGCATGCCCAACCCGGTGGTGATCGAAGGCCACACGGATTCGCGCCCGTTCCGCAACGCCGCGCCCTCCAGCGGCTACGGCAACTGGGAACTCTCTACCGATCGCGCCAACGCCGCCCGCCGTCTACTCCACGCCCACGGCATGCGACCCGAACAGGTGGTGGAAGTTCGGGGCTACGCCGACCAGAAACTGCTCGACCCGGCCAATCCTGAAAGCCCCCGCAACCGGCGAGTCTCCCTGGTGGTGAAATTCACCGGCGAGATGTGAGACGCGCACCGGGAGCGGGGGAAGCGCCTACTTCTCTATGCGGAAAACGCGGATCGCGCCACCCCGGCTGTACTTGCGATTGTTCAGCATGCCTTCATTGGACGGGGTGACGAGATATTTTCCATCCGGGCTAAACGCCACGGTACCGACTCCGAACATGGACACCTGAATCTCGGATAGAAGCTTACCCGTCGCCGCATCCATCAGGCGAAGCGTTCCGTCCTGGTAGGATCCAATTGCAATGAGGCTGGAGTCCGGGGAGAACGCCAAGGCGGTCACCTCGGCCGCGAGCGATGCCGCGTGCATCAGTTTGCGAGTGGCGAGGTTCCACACCTGTAGCTCGCCGTCATCCGATCCCGCAGCGATCAACCTGCCATCGGGGCTTACCGCAATCGCGCCCAAGTATCGCCCGTCTCGCAAATACCCCCGGGCATCGGCCTTGCGTGCGGGGCTCATCAATAGCGCCAGTCTTTCGCCCGTCTGAACATCCCAGAGCGTGAGATTATTCCAGTGCCCTGTGACCAGGGTATGCCCGTCGGGAGTGAAGGCCATGGCGCAGAGGAATCGCCGGCCGAAGGACGACACCACGCCGCCATCGGCAGTGCGCAGGATGGTGAGTTGCGAGCCCTTCGCGGGATGTGGGCTGACGGTGACTGCCACCAATTTGCTGTCCGCGGAGAATACGGCCGGGCCGAGCGTATCTTTCGGATCCGCCACGGAGAAGATTGGTTTGTCCGACTGGAGGTTCAGGATTTGGTGCTCCAGGACGAGGTAGCGGAAATCGGGAGAAATGGCGGCGGGGAGCCCCTTGATTTCACGAAGGAACTTGCCATCGGGAAAGCCCCAGAATCGTACCTGCCCGGCGCCCAGGGGAACCCCTCCGTCGCCCGCGACGGTCTGGCCGTCAGCGCTGAGGGCGGCGAAACTCATCCAGAAGTTCGAGTTGAGCGGCCAGTCGCTCCCGATCTTGCGATCCATTACCAGACGCGTCTGGCCATTCACAACGGTTGCCGCGATTAGCACGAGGGCGAACGCGAAGGCGCGAGCCATTCGGACATCAATCTAGCACACCGCCCCGGGAACGGCGGCCGCATTTCAGGCCGCAAGCGGAGCGATAAGATTTTGCCGAGAGAAGCGCCACCGGAGCCGGGCGGACCGTCGAAATACTCGCCCTATTTCTCGCGCTCGAACGTCCGGCGATATTCGCGCTCGATGGAATGCAGTCCCCTCCACACCATCACGCACCCAACGGCCGCCAGCACCAGGGGCCAGAGTCGATAGGAACTGATGGGCGGCGCGCCAAAATAGGCCAATTGCAGCCACGCCCCCAGGAACAAGGTCGCCACCGCTTCGCCTCTCGCGCCCCTTCTGCGCGGCAGCAGGAGTTCAGCCACCGCCACCGCAATCACCGCGAGGGGCCAGTAGCGCACCGCCTCGCCCTCCGGTAACGCGAAGAGGCCGAGATTGGAGAGCAGCACCGCGCATCCCACAATCATCAACACCCAACCCTCGATCCGGCTCCATTGCTCCGCGGCCCGCATCGCTCCGAATGCCACCACCAGCAGCGGCCAGAAACGCTGCGCACTCCAGACGTCGTGAGCACTATAGCTCACCACGGTGAGAACGGCGCCCGCGGCGATCAGGGGGCCCCCAAGCGCGATCCGCAGATTGGATGTAGACACTGATGTTTACTACGTGCATTCACATCGTACCTGGCAGGGGCTGTCGCCGCACTATCCTGGTAACTGTGAGAATCATCGTCATCGGCGGCGGAATCGTGGGGCTGGCCACCGCCTACCGCTTGAGCGAGCGCATGCCGGGCGCGGAGATCGCGCTGCTCGAAAAGGAAAGCGAGGTCGGCAGGCATCAGACCGGCCACAATAGCGGCGTACTGCACTGCGGCCTTTATTACAAGCCGGGATCGGTGAAAGCGCGGATGGCCGTGGAGGGCATTCGCCAGATGGTGGCGTTCTGCCGGGAGAACGCGTCCCGCACGAAATCTGCGGCAAGCTGGTGGTGGCAGCCGACGAGAGCGAGGTCGAACGCCTGCGCGGTTTACAGGAGCGCGGGACCGCCAACGGGCTCGAAGGCTTGCGCTGGCTGGGGCGCGAAGAAATGCGCGAGATCGAGCCGCATGTAGGCGGCGTGGCGGCGCTGCGCGTGCCGCAGGAGGGCATTGTGGATTACGCCCGCGTGTGCGCCGCGATGGTGATGCATCTGCGCGGGCGCGGCGCGCGCGTGGTGACGTCGGCGCGCGTCACCGAACTTCGTACTTCGGGCGCCGGTTGGGTGGCGGAGACACCCGCGGGCGAATTCCCCGCGGACTATATCGTCAACTGCGCGGGCCTGTATAGCGATCGCGTGGCGGAGTTGGCGGGCGAGCGCCGCGCGGTGCGCATTCTGCCCTTCCGCGGCGAATACTATCAGATCCGGCCGGAACGGCAGAGCCTGGTGCGAAACCTCATCTATCCCGTGCCCGACCCGGCATTTCCGTTTCTGGGCGTGCACTTCACGCGCCTGATTCACGGCGGCATCGAGGCCGGTCCGAACGCCGTGCTGGCGACCGCGCGCGAGGGGTATCGCAAGTCGGATTTTAGCGCGCGCGATTTGGCCGACGTGCTCACGTACGGCGGATTCTGGCGCTTCCTGCGCAAGTATCCCTCGATGTGCTGGTTCGAACTGCGGCGCTCCTTCAGCCGCGCGCTCTTCTGCCGCTCACTGCAACGCCTGGTGCCGGAGATTCAGCCCGGCGACTTAGCTCCCGGCGGCGCCGGAGTGCGCGCGCAGGCCATCGCGCCGGAGGGCGACCTGGTGCAGGACTTCCGCTTCATCGAGCGGGCCAATGCGCTGCATGTGCTGAACGCGCCCAGTCCCGCGGCGACAGCGTCGCTGGCGATCGGCGCGGAGATCGCGGCGAGGGTGCCGGCCGCCGGGTAGCTATTCCACGCGCAGCATCACCACGCCGTGCGAGGGCACGCTCACGGTGTACTCCGTGGGGGCGTTGTCGATGTCGCGGTGCGCCCACAGGTCGCGGACCTTGGGGTTGGCGGACGTGACGCCGACTTCCGACCATTTCACCGTCATCTGCGCGCGTTCCGGTCCGCGATTGAAAAGCCCGACGGCGACACCTTTCTCCAGCGGCTTTTTCCAGACTTCGAGCGTGGCGCCTTCGGGGCCTTCCTTGCGGACGCGCGTGCCCTGGATGCCGGCGGGATCCTGGTCGATGGCGATCGCTTCCTTATTCAGCAGGATGTCGCGCGTGAAATCCGGCATGGTGCGGGCGTCGTGGCCGGCGAGCAGCGGCGCGGCCAGAATGCACCACAAGCTCATATGCGTGCGGTACTCGGTGGTGTTCATGCCGCCATTGCCGATTTCGAGCATGTCGGGATCGTTCCAATGGCCGGGTCCGGCGAAGACCTCGCGGCCGATTTGCTGATCGAACCCAATCGACGACATGCGCGCCCAGGTATCGTTGATGTCGCCGGTGGTGCGCCAGAGGTTGCCGCCGGCGGCGGCGCCCCATTCGCCCACATTGAGCTCGCCGTACTGGCAGAGACTATAGACGAACGGGCGGCCGGTGTGGCGCAGCGCGACCGCCATCTTCTGGTACGCCGCCTTCATTTCGTCCGGGCGATAGACCGCGGTGGCGCTGCACCAGTCGTACTTGAGATAGTCGAAGCCCCAGGCAGCCCAAGTGTTGGCGTCCTGCTGTTCGTGCCCGTAACTAGCTTCGTACCCCGCGCAGGTCTTGCGCCCGGGGCTGGAATAGATTCCGATTTTGAGACCCTTGGAATGGACGTAATCGGCCAGCGCTTTCATGTCGGGGAACTTTTCATTCGACGTGATGTTGCCGTCCTTATCGCGCTGTCCCTCCCAGGTGTCGTCGATATTGACGTAAATATATCCGGCGTCGCGCATGCCGCTGGAGACAATGGCATCGGCCATTTCGCGCACCGACTTGTCGTCCACACGCCCGGCGAATTTATTCCAACTGTTCCAGCCCATGGGAGGCGTTTTGGCGAAGCCGTTGGGGGCGATCGCCTGGAACGGTGGGAACGGCTGATGCGTGCGGGTGAGTTCGGGCGAAGGATGGAACACCACATCGGCGGAGACGCGTTTGAAGACGCGCGCGGTTTGGCCGCCCCGTCCGCCGCCCGTGAGTTCGAACTGGTCGCCGTTTAGCGTGCCTTTAAATTCGGCGATGCGCGGCGGCGTCTGGAATCCGTCAGCGGTCTGAAAGGTGAAATCGTTGCCATTCACCGTTCCTTTATCGATATCGTAGGCGCGCTGCGGAGTGGCGTAGGTACCGGTGATGGCGCCGCCGTCCAGCTTGAAGACGCAGGTGGTGACGTAGGTCTGGCCGTTGCGCCCCGGCTGCTCATTTTGCCAGGTACCGGAAAGATCGGCCGCTCCCGCCAACGTAGCGAAGATGCATCCACAGAGTACGAGTCTGTGCATTGCTGCCTCCTGAAGAAACACTATCTTACCAGCGCTGGTGGATGAGGGGCCGAAGGCGCGCGTCGTAGATGGCGTGGATGGCCGCCATGGCGTGAGGCGAAAGCGGCGGCAGATCGGACGCCGCGCAATTGTCGGCAACCTGCGAGGGCCGCTTGCCGCCCGGAATCGCGCAGGTGACGGCGTCGAACATCAGGATCCAGCGCAGCGCGAATTGGGCCATGCTGACGCCTTGGGGCACGAGCGCGCGAATCTCTTCCACGGCGGCGAGCGAGGTGTCGTAGTCGACGCCCGAGAACGTCTCTCCCATATCGAAGGCCTCGCCGTGGCGATTAAAGTTGCGATGATCGTCGGGGGCGAATTGCGAATCGCGCGTCAGCTTGCCGGTGAGCATGCCGCTCGATAGCGGCACGCGCGCCAGAATACCGACGTGTTTGGCCGCTGCCTGCGCGAAAAACAGATCGGCGGGCCGCTGGCGGAAGCAGTTGAAAATGATCTGTACGGTCTGCACGTTGGGGTACTCGATGGCCTTGAGCGCCTCTTCCACGCGCTCCACGCTGACGCCGTAATAGCGCAGCTTGCCGGCCTCTACCATGCGGTCGAGGAAGCCGAACAGTTCGGGATGGTAATAGGCGTCGGTGGGCGGGCAGTGGAGTTGCAGCAAGTCGAGCGCGTCGGTAGAGAGATTGCGCAGGCTGTCTTCGATGAATTCGGTGAGGTTTTTCTCGCTGTAGCCTTCCACGGTCTGCTTGGGCAACCGGCGACCGGCCTTGGTGGCCACCACGATGTCTTCCTTGCGCTCGCGTTTCAGTTGCGCGATCAGCCGTTCGCTGCGGCCCATGCCGTACACGTCGGCGGTGTCGATGAAGTTCACGCCGGAATCGATAGCCTGGCGGAGCGCCGCCAGCGACTCGTTATCGTCGACCGCGCCCCACGCGCCGCCAATGGCCCACGCGCCAAAACTGATCTCGGAAATCTTCCACGGAGTTCTTCCAAGCTGACGGTATTTCATGAAATCGTATGATAGCGCGAACCGCGCTATTCGCCCGCGTGTGGAGTGAGATACACGTCGTGCAGACGGAGCAATCCGAGCGCGCGGCCAGAGTCATCGACCACCGGCAGGACGGAAATCTGCGAGGGGCGGTGCTCCATGCATTCCAGTGCGTCGCCGAGGGTGGCGTCGGGCCCGATGGTGACGGGCGAGCGCGTCATGGCGTCTTCGGCGTGGAGCGCGCGGATATCGTCGTGGGTGGTGAGGGCGCGGCGCAGGTCGCCATCGGTGATGAAGCCGGCGAGCGAACCGTCGGCCGCCACCACGCAGGCGCCGCCCATCGGCCGCCGGGTCATGGCAATGATGACGTCCTTGAGCGACGCGCCGGGCGCGACCATGGCGACCTCATCGCCGCCGTGCATGGCTTCGCGCACCGCCAGCAGAAGGTTGCGCCCCAGCTGTCCGCCGGGATGAAAGCGGCTGAACTCACGCGGCGTGAACTGGCGGGCGCACATCAGCGCGATGGCGAGCGCGTGTCCCAGCGCCATGGCGGTGACGGCGCTGGCGGTCGGCGCCAGGTTGTGCGGATCGGCCTCGCGTTCCACCGATGCGTCCAGCAGCACGTCCATTTCGCGCGCCAGCGGCGAGGTCTGGCTGCCCAGAATGCCGATGAGCGGCGAATGGAACTCGCGCAGCATGGGCATCAGCGCCAGCAATTCACGTGAACTCCCGTGCTTGGAGACGACGATGGTGGGGTCACCGGGGGTGTACACGCCGAGATCGCCATGCGCCGCCTCGGCGGGGTGCAGGAATACGGCCGGAGTTCCCGTACTGCACAAGGTGGCGACAATCTTGCGCGCGATATGGCCCGACTTTCCGATGCCGGTGACGACCGTCTTGCCGGAGTGTGCCAGCACGATCTCGACCGCGCGGATGAGGCGGTCATCGAGGCGCGCGGCGGCGCGAGAGAGCGAATCGGCCTCGATCGCGATGGCCGCCCGTGCGATGGAAAGCCACTCCTGACGGTCGGATTGCATGCGGAAGCTCTATGATCGCATGGCGGCGGGCAGCCGCTTATTCGGGAATCTCGTAGTGCTGCAGAATTTCGCCCCAGCGATTCTGCGCCTTCAGCAGGAGTTCCACTACTTCGCGCACCGCGCCTTCCCCGCCCGCGGCCGCGGTCACATAGTGCGCCGCCTTCTTCACTTCGGCGCGCGCGTTGGCTGTCGCGATCGCCAGGCCCACGCGATTCATGATCACCACGTCGGTGAAATCGTCGCCGATGTACGCCACTTCGCTGCGGTCGATCTTAGCGTCGGCGAGTATCTCTTCGAGAATGGGGATCTTCTCGATGTGGCCCTGGTAGACGTATGACATCTTCACCTGGCGCGCGCGCTCAGCCGTAGCGGGAGACTGGCGTCCACTGATGACGCCCGTCTTGATGCCCTTCCAGCTCAGCCACTGGAGCGCGATGCCATCCTGCGAATCGAAGCCTTTGGTCTCCGCCATCTTGCCTTCGGGGTCGGGCACATTGTAGAGCCGGCCGTTGGTGAGGACGCCGTCCACGTCCATCAGCAGCAACTTGGCGCGGGCGGCGGCCTCCAGTATTTTGGCGTCCATGGTTATACCGTGTAGGTGCTGGACGAAACGCTGCCGCCCTTGCCGGTCCAATTCGTGTGGAAGAATTTGCCGCGCGGCTGGTCGATGCGTTCGTAGGTGTGCGCACCGAAGTAGTCGCGCTGCGCTTGCAGCAGATTCGCCGGCAGCCGTTCGCTGCGGAAGCCATCGAAGAATGACAGCGCCGTGGTGAACGCCGGCACCGGCACACCGGCCGAGACCGCCTGCGCCACCACGCGGCGCCAGGAGGGCTGGCAGCGCTCCACCACACCAGTGAAGTACGGGTCGAGCAGCAGATTACCGAGCGCGGGATTGTGGTCGAAAGCTTCCTTGATCTTGCCGAGGAAGGCCGAGCGGATAATGCATCCCGCGCGCCATACCATGGCGATGCCGCCGTAATTCAGATTCCAGTGGTACTCCTTGGCAGCCTCACGCAGCAGCATGAAACCCTGCGCGTAAGAGACCAGCTTCGATGCCAGCAGACCCTGGCGGATATCTTCCACGAAGGCCGCGCGATCGCCATCGAACTTAAACTTCGGGGCGGCGAGAATCTTCGAGGCGGCCACGCGATCCTCTTTCATGGCGCTCAGGCAGCGCGCGTAGACCGCTTCGCCGATGAGCGTGACCGGCATGCCGAGATCGAGCGAGCTGACGCTGGTCCACTTCCCGGTGCCCTTCTGGCCGGCGGTGTCGAGAATCTTATCGACCACATACTCGCCGTTCTCATCCTTATAAGCGAGGATATCGCGCGTGATTTCGATGAGGTAGCTGTCGAGTTCGCCCTTGTTCCACCCGGTGAAGACGTCGTGCATCTCCGCATTGCTCATGCCGAGCCCTTCCTTGAGGAGCTGATACGCCTCGCAGATGAGCTGCATGTCGCCATACTCGATGCCGTTGTGCACCATCTTCACGTAATGGCCGGCGCCGTCCTCACCCATCCAGTCGCAGCAGGGCTCGCCGGCGGGCGTGCGGGCGCAGATTGCCTGAAAGATATCCTTCACCAAGGGCCATGCCTTGGGACTGCCCCCGGGCATCATCGACGGGCCGAAACGCGCGCCCTCTTCGCCGCCTGAAACGCCCGTGCCCACGTATAGCATGCCCTTGCCTTCGAGATATTTGGTGCGGCGAATGGTATCGGGGAAATGGGAATTACCGCCATCGACGATCACATCGCCGGGTTCCAGATGCGGCAGGATGTGCTCGATGAATTCGTCTACCGCACCACCGGCCTTCACCATCAGCATGACCTTGCGGGGCCGCTTGAGCATGCCGGCCATCTCTTCGATGGAGTGAGCGCCGATCACATTGGCATGGCCTTTCGCGGCTTCGTTCAGAAAGTCGTCGACCTTGGAAACGGTGCGATTGAAGGCCACCACTTTGTACCCGTGGTCGGCCATATTCAGGATCAGATTCTGGCCCATGACGGCCAGTCCGATGAGGGCGATATCGGCAGTTGGTTCCATGATATTCAGCTCGCTGGAATGAGAGATCTCCGTTATAGCACGTGGCTGTTGAGGGCTCAAAGGCGGCGCGAGAACGTCTCCACGCTTGCCGGTGCGAGATCGTCTAGCGGTGAGAGGCACATGAAGAAACGGCTGCTGCTCGCGATTCTGTGGACGGTCGCGCTGGCGCCGGTCCTCGCCGGCCAAAACGGGCCGCCGCACCGCTTTGAAGTAGCCTCCATCAAGGAGTGCAAGCCTACCGATCGCCGGGCGCCGGCCACATCGTCACCCGGGCGCCTCAGCTTGGGCTGTTGGCCGCTGAAGCGGCTGATCCAGGAAGCGTACGATCTCTACGCTACCGGCAACGCCGGTTCGCGGGCCTCTTTCCGGGTGGGGATTCCGATCGAGGGACTGCCGGATTGGGTCGGGTCCGCCCGCTATTCCATCGACGCAGGGGCGGGACATCCGGAGACACCTGCGATGATGCGCGGGCCTATGATGCAGCAGTTGCTCGAAGAACGTTTCCGCGTGAAAACGCATCGCGAAACGCGGGATACCGCGGTGTACTTCCTGACCGTCGCCAAAGGCGGTCCTAAACTGACACCGGCGCGGGAAGGCGGTTGCACTCGCTTGGATCCCGCCGATTTGAGCCAGACGACGCCGCCGGCCGGCGCTTACATCTAACGGCTCAAGAACGGAACGATCAAAGGCATGGAGATAAAAGGCATCACCCTCGATGCGTTCGCGCCGCTGCTGGTCGCCGGCCGGCCCGTAATCGACCATACCGGTCTCACCGGCGCCTACGACATTCACATCGAGGAGCCGCCACCTCCCTCGCCTCAGGACGGGGCGCGCGATCCGGGGGCTTCCACGGCTGCGCTGGTGCGCGCGCAACTTGGGCTCCGCCTCGAGCCGGGCAGAGCCCCCCGCGAGTTTCTGGTGATCGACCACATCGAGAGGCCGTCTGGCAACTAAGGTTGACGCGTAACGAAAGGAAAATGGCGTATGTGGATAGGGTGCTTAACGCGACCTCGGACTAACTCAACGTTCACCCGGGGCGGCGGCGGTCCGGCCCGATGCCGGCGGGGCCGCTAGCGTGAGCGCCATGGTTGCGAAGCTGGTGGCGGCGGATGAGATCCACTGGTCGACGCCGTGCGGGAAGCCGTTATCGAAATACGGCTGGAATCCCGCGGAGCGCGTACGTACGTGCCACGACCCGTCCGCGAGCTGCGTCCCTAGCAAATACTTTACGCCGCGCTGGTATGCCACGCCGCTGACCGGCAGGCCGGAGCTTTCGAGAGCAATCATCGCCAAGCCGGTCGTGTATGCGCCGCTTTCCATGGATGGCAGGTCGGACCAACCGCCGTCGGCGTGCTGCACCGCCAGCAGATCGGCGCGCGCTTTCAGGATGGTGTCCTTGCCCGCGCCGCCCCAGACCAGGCCGCGCAAGCGCCACGCCAGGTCGTAATTCGTAGTCGGCCGGTACTTGGAAATCCACTCCGCGGCGAGCTGGATCGATTTGGCAAACGCCGCCTTATCGACGGTCGGCGCGTAAAGTTGCAAGGCGCGCATGGCCAGCACCGTCTGGTCGATATCGTCGGCGCACAACGGTGGACGCGATTCGGGACCGGCGGCCCAATGGCCGTCGGCCATCTGGTGAGTCCGGATGAACATGGTGGCGCCGTCGGTATCGAGATCGGGCTTGTGCCCTTCCGCCGCCAGCCCGAGGAGAGCGTAGGCCACGATGACCGGGTTTTCATTCAGATCGACCGCGAAGGTGCCCTGATGCAGCAGATCGCGGGTGGTCTGCAAGAGATAGACATTAGTCTTCACCTGCTGCGCCGAGATATTTTCGTCGACGTGGAAACCGTGCTTGCGCGCCAGCCCTATAGTGGATTCCGAAAGGCTGTTGTTGTGGCAGGAAAAACATCCGGTCTTAGTGGTGAAGCTCACGTCCGCCGGTTGCATAATCGCCATGCTGGCCACCACCGCGGCTGAAATAGTATTGCCCTGGCGCGTGGGCTCGGGGGGTGGCGCGGGGGCAGCGCTCCCGGTGGCGCCGGCCTTCTCCAGCAGGTCGACAATGGCGGTATGGCCGTGCTGCCGGGCCAGATCGAGCGCTGTCAGCCCGGAATCCCCCGACAGCTTGTGGGTGCTCTTAGCGTTGAGGTCGACCTTCTTCTCAATCAGCATCCGGACCTGTTCCACCGGCAGGGCATCGGCAACGGCGGCGTACATCAGTGGCGTGCGGCCGGTCTGATCGGCGGCGTTGACGTCGGCGGCGTGGTCGAGCATCAACCGCGTCCACACCGGATTGGGCAGCACCACGACGTTCTGCAGCCCCACGGTGTAATCCATGGGCGTCAGCTTGGCGGCCATCCAAAGGTCGATACATTTGGTGCAATCGGCGGCCGCGGCGAAGGCAATGGCCATGCCCGCCTCTTTCGGCTCCGCGCCCTTGTCAAGCAGGGCCTGCACGCTCTCACCGTCGCCGGCAATGGACGCTTCCAGTAGAGGCGACGACTCGGCGGAGGGCTTGGCGGTCGGATTGGGATTGGCGCCGTGATCGAGCAACAACTTGACGACAGGCGCCCCACCGGGGCGGCTGGCGGCGATCATGAGCGGCGTACGCGAATCGTCGGACTTGGCATTCACGTCAGCGCCATGCGCCAGCAAAACTTTGGTTTTCTCGAAGTCGAGCGCGGCCCACATGAGCGCGGTGGCGCCGGCGTCGTTATGCCGATTGGGATCGGCGCCGAGTTTCAGAAGCCGCTCCAGGGTGGGAACGTCGGCGTAAAGCACGGCGTACATGAAAGGAGTCGAACCCTCCGGTCCGCGGGCGTTCAAAATCTTCGGGTCGGCGCTCACGGCGTTCAGGAACGCTTGGCGGTCGGTGCGCAAAGTGGTGACGAGCGAAATCGCTTGCGAGCCGAGCGGCGGCAGTTCCATTTCGTTGGCGAGCGCATCCGGCCAGTCGGCGCCCTGCTCGATCCAGGCCTTCACGATAGCGATCTGCTCGGGCTTGAGCGCGCCGGTAGGCGGCATCTGCATGCCGAATTCGGGACCGATCAGCCGTTGGTAGAGGAAACTGTTTTCGAGGCTGCCGCCCATCACGCGACGAAAGCCGGGTTTCATCACCGAGCTTCGGCGATCCACCCGCAGGCCATTGTTCTGCTTCGTGGGGCCGTGACAACCGAGACAGTTCTGACGAAGAATCGGTTGCACATCGCGGGCAAAATCCACTTTGGCGGCGGTCTGCGAGAACAGCTGCGGCGCGAGACAAAGGCTCGCGAGAGCGGTGGCAAATAATCGTGGCATTTTATCCTCCAGGCAGGTCCCCGGCCTCCCGTTGGCTTGAGGTTCCGTTGAGTATAGCGCGGAATGGCGGCGGCCAGCCAGTTGGCATCCCGCTGCGGAAATCGTTACGCGAGTCTAACCATTGCCGCACCCCGGGAGTCTAAACGCTGGGAGTGAAAATGAGCCAGTATTCCGCCGATCTGCGCTACGGCATTCGACAGCTTCGTTTGAACCCGCTTTTCACGGTGGTCGCAGTACTTTCGCTGGCGCTGGGCATCGGCGCGAATATTGCCATTTTCGAACTGATCGACGCCATTCGCATGCGCCCGCTGCCGGTGGCGAATCCGCAGCAAATGGGATATCTCGATTTCGCCAAAGGCGCGCAGCGTTCCGGCTGGTGGTCCACGCGCAGCGCCGTTTTCACTTCCAAACAGTGGGATAGCCTGCAGCATAATCAGGAGGCGTTCTCCGGGCTGGTCGCCTGGAGCGCACAGGGCTTCAACCTCAATCCGCAAGGCAAGGCGCGCTTCATCGAAGGCCTATTCGTCAACGGCGATTTCTTCAACGTCCTAGGGGTGCCGGCGGCTGTGGGGCGGCTGTTCAGCGCGCAGGACGATCGCACCGGCTGCGGCTCTTCGGGCGCGGTCATCGGCTATTCGTTCTGGCAAAGCGAATACGCAGGCGATCCGCGAGTGACCAGCCGCACCGTCATGCTGGATGGCAACGTATTCCCCATCATCGGGGTGTCGGCGCCCAACTTTTTCGGCGTGGAGATCGGCAGTCGCTTCGATGTCGCCGTTCCTCTCTGTTCCGATCCACTGTTCTGGGCGCCGGGGAAAGATCGAGCTTCCTCGCCGACGGCATGGTGGCTCTCGGTCATGGGGCGCCTCAAACCAGGTTGGACCGTGGCGCGCGGCAATGCGCAAATCCTGGCGATCGCACCGGCGGTAATGCGGGATACTCTGCCGCCCTCCTACCGTTCGGACGACGCCAAGAAATATCTGGCCAACAAGCTGACCGTCACATCGGGCGAGACCGGCGTTTCCAACTTGCGCCAGGATTATCAGGATCCACTGTGGATTTTACTGGCGACCACCGGCCTGGTGCTGCTGATCGCCTGCGCGAATCTGGCAAACCTGCTGCTGGCGCGGGCCAGCGTGCGCGAGCGTGAGATCGCCGTGCGGCAGGCCATCGGCGCGTCGCGGGGACGGCTGGTGGTGCAGCTACTTACCGAAAGCATGCTGCTGGCGTTGCTGGGCGCGGGGCTGGGGGTGGCACTGGCGGCGCTGCTCAGCCGTGGATTGATCGCCTTCCTCACTACCACGGGCAACCACATGTTCGTCGGGCTGGGGATCGACTGGCGCATTCTGGGCTTCACCACTGGCGTGGCGGTGCTGACCTGTGTGCTGTTCGGATTGGCGCCGGCGCTGCGCGCTACCAAGGTAGCGCCGGCTTCGGTGATGCGCGCCAGCGGCCGCGGCCTCACCGGCGGGCGCGAAAAGTTCAGCCTGCGCCGCATTCTGGTAGTAGCGCAGGTGGCCATGTCGATGGTGCTGCTGGCGGGTGCGCTGCTGTTCGTGCGCAGCTTGCAGAAGCTCATGGCGGTGGACCCGGGATTCCGGCCGGACGGCATTGTGGCGGTTGGCGTGGACTTCCGCTCGGCGCACGTTCCCAAAGACGGCATCCTCAACCTGCGCCGTCAGCTACTGGAAAAACTCCAGGCGCGGACCGGCGCTTCTTCGTCTGCCCAGGTCGACATGACGCCGGTGAGCGGCAGCGGTTGGGACCAGCTTACCTTCGCCGACGGCTCCGCTGCGGCGCGTACCGACACTATGTTCAACCGTTGCAGCCCGGGGTACTTCCGCACCATGGGAACATCCTTCGTGGCGGGCCGCGATTTCAACCAGCATGACGACCTCAGCGCGCCCCGCGTGGCCATTGTCAACCAGGAATTTGCGCACAAGATTTTCCAGGACCGTAATCCAATCGGACTTTCGTTCCGGCGGGTGGAATCGGCGGACAAACCCGATTCGGTATTCCTGGTGGTGGGGCTCATCCGCAATACCAAGTACTACGAACTGCGCGAGGACTTCCGGCCGATTGCGTACGTGCCGGAGGCACAGGACGACGACCCCGGGCAGGGCGCCACATTCGTTCTCCGCACCAACGCACCGCTGGGCCAGTTTTACCATAACGCCGAGCTGGCAGTGGCGGACGTGAACCCGACAATCGGAGTTAATTTTACGGTGCTCACCTCGCAATTGAAAGATTCGCTTCTGCGCGACCGGCTGATGGCGGCGCTGGCGGGGGCGTTCGGCGTGCTCGCGGGGACGCTCGCGGTGCTGGGTCTTTACGGGGTGATCGCCTATATGGTGGCGCGCCGCCGCAACGAAATCGGAGTGCGCATCGCGCTGGGCGCCAGCCGCGGCAGCGTGATCGGCCTGGTGCTGCGCGAGGCGGTGCTGCTGCTGGCCGTGGGGCTGGCCGCCGGCACGGCATTGGCAATTTGGGCGGGACAAGCGGCCGCATCGCTGGTGTACGGCATGACGCCGCGCGATCCTCTGACGTTGGGTGGCGCGGTGGCGCTGCTGGCGCTGGTAGCGCTTTTCGCGAGCTATGGTCCCGCCTGGAGGGCATCGCGCCTGCACCCCATGGAAGCACTGCGCGACGAGTAAAAGGCGCGGGACCTTCCCCGGCCGGCGTAGTCTAAGATTAGGATACGGGAGGGATCGCCGCATGAGGACCCTGTCGCGCCACACAGGCGCGGTTGCCACCGCCGTCGCCCTGGGAACCGGCTTGTCGCTGCTTGCGCTGGCCCAACAACAAACTAAAAACAAGGATCCGCTGACCTTCGAACTGGCCGCCATTAAACCCACGCCCCCCGAAACGCAGGGCGGTATCGTGCACCAGTTGCCCGGAAACCAGACTTACGAAGCGATCGGCGCGCCCCTGCGGACGATCATGACGGTGGCCTACACGGTGACTGACCGGCAGATTTCCGGCGGCCCCGAGTGGATCAATTCCGACCGCTGGAATATCGAAGCCAAAGCCGACCGGCGCGGCACCAGCGACGAAATGCACGCCGCGCTGGCGCGCCTGCTGGAGGAGCGATTCCACCTCAAAATACGCCACGAAACGCGCGAACTGCCCGTGTACCTGCTCACCGTCGACAAGCAGGGCATGAAGATGCCGGTACACGACCCCGCGGATCTGGTGCACGAACCGTTCGGCGGCGGTCCCCTGCGTGGGATTGCGGGCAACAACGTCACCATGAACTACCTCGCGTTCTTCCTTTCCCGCATCGCGGATCTGAACGTGTTGGACCGGACGGAACTGCCGGACCACTATGACGTCAAGTTTCATTTCGTGCCGGACATGGCGCCCGGCGGGAACGCGGAGTTGGAGCGCAAGGGGGTACGCGGGCCTGAGGGAGCGGCGCCGGTAGTGATGCCGGAGGGGCCGGATCTTCGCACCGCTTTGCGCGAGCAACTCGGGCTGCGATTCGAGAAGGGCCGCGGTCCGGTGGATTACCTGGTCATCGAGCACGCCGAGAAGCCCACCGACAACTGAGCCGGCAGGGCCGTCATCCGTCCGATATGTAACACGTCCGGCGGGAGTGCCTGTGGTACCGTTTATTTGACCGCCATGCGCGTGTGCCTTTTGTTGCTGACGCCGCTCATCGCCTGGGCACAGTTTCCCGCTCCGGAACAGGCGGGGGTACTGCTCGAACGCGACCTCAACGTGGATGGCGGCCAGTTCGCCATCCGCGCTCCCGATTATCAGGTTTTCCGCTACACCTTCGATCCCAAAACCTTAGTGCATCGCGAAACCTTGTCGGGAGGTATGGAGCATCTCCGTTTGGGCGATCACATCGTGGTCGTGTCCGATCCCGTATCCGGGTCGTTGCTGCGGTATGCGCGCGACATTACAGTATCGAAGCCCGCGCCGCAGATTTCCGATGCCCGTCCGAGCGCCGATCGGTTTCCCCTGCTCGATCTTTCTCCCCACACCGGCAACCTCACGTTCGCGGGTGTGGTAGCGCGATGCAGCATGCAGAGCCTGGTGCTGCACACGCGCGAAGGAGAGCAGACAGTCCTGATTCGCCACGATACGCGCTACGTACACAACGGCGACACGGTGGAAGCCGCGGAACTACACCCCAATATGCGCGTTTTCGTGCGGGCCGGACGCAATCTGTACGAGCAGGTGGAAGCGTATCAGGTGATCTGGGGGTCGATTCTCGACCCGGTGCGAAAGTGAAAATCCAGACGGGTGCTGCTACACTCAATTAGAACGAATGGCAACGCAAAAACAACAGAAGCAGTCGCTTCCGCCGGTGGCTGAATGGGCTCCCGCGTTAGCGCTGAGCTGGCTGGTCCCGGGCGGCGGTCATCTGCTCTTAAAACGGACCGGCCGCGGTGTCCTGCTGATGTCCTCCATCACCGTGATGTTCGTCTGCGGGCTGATGATGCGCGGCGCGATGTTCCAGCCGGAGACCGGCGATCTGCTCACCACCCTCATCAACGTGGGCGGATTTATCGGCGACGTGGCGTCCGGCATTCTGTACCTGCTGAGCCAGTGGCTGGGATACAGCCAGATCGATATGGCCGGCGCGGTGCACGATTACGGCACCAAGTTTTTGGTGACTGCCGGCCTGCTGAACATTCTTGCGATGGTGGACGTTTTCGAGATCGCCGTGCGGAGAAAAGACTAATGCCCAAAATGAACCTCTCGCATTTTGAGGCGTCGATGCTGTTCGCGCTGGTTGCGTCTGTGGTGATGGGCGTGGTCACCAAGCGCACCGACCGCGATCGCCTGCATTATGGCATCTACACGTTCGCCTGTTTTGTGGTGGCGCTGTTCGGCCTCGGCTGGCTGATGTACCTCGGCCACGGATAGCCGCTACTTCTTTCCGTAAGTCACATTGACGGCCGTCTCGCCGGTGCGTCCGCCCACCACGACTTCAAGCGTGCGACGGTCGCCACCATCGTCCGCGGCAATGATCACTCCTCCATCGGGGGTGGTGGTATCCATATTGACCTTCATGCCCATGTCCTTGGTCTTGTCGGCGTAGAACTGCTTGACCTTGGAGGCGTCGTCGGTGGTAGTGAAACTGAAATTGCCGCCTTCCCCGTTGCCGTCGCTGCCCGCCACCGAGAAAGTCTCCTTCCCACTCGACCCGGGATAGACCGGCACCCAGGAAGGCACTTTGGCCTTGCCGCCGAATTGCACGACGGCGTTCTTGCCGTCCTGATCGCGGGTGTGCAGGGTCAGTCCGCCATCGCGATTGTGGTCGAAGGACACGCCGGCGTCGCGGGCGGCCTGATGCACCCGATGCGCCACAAACCCGACGAAGGCAGCCACACCGAGGCCGCCGACGACGAACAGCCCGAGAACGATCACCAGCACCCAGACGATGGGGCTGGTCTTGCGGGCAACCGGAGCGCCCATCGGTACAGGCTGGCCGTATGCGGGCGGCGCCATCGGCTGTGACATCATGGGCGGGGGCGGCGCGGCGGCAGAGCCGGGAACAGGAGTTCCGCACTGTTGGCAGAAGGCGCCGGCGACATTGGCGCCGCATTTCGTGCAAAAAGGCATCGGGGTGTTTAACCTCCGCACCAGTGTACGACATACCGGTGCCGGAACAAATAGGCCCGAAATGTTCTTAGCGCAGCTTTAACACCGCGTCCCCGTAGACCAGTTCCAGTGTCTTCACCGATTTCAAATTGCCGCGAAAAGGAAAGTACACGAAGCCGCTGATGGGCGCGCGATGCGACCCTTCTTCGAGCGCCGTCTGCATCAGCAGTTCGTATGGATCCACCGTCTCCGCCGTCACCCCGCTGGGGTTGTCGCGCGGGATTTCGACAGGCGGATAGGCCGGCGGAGTGCCCGGAACCTGGGTACCAGGGTAAGGATTGGAATTCACCGGCGGTCCGCCTATTTTGGCGCCAATGCCGCCCACACCGCCCATCACTTCGGGATGCAGGCCGCCGCGCTCGGGTTTGTATTCGGGATGGCGCATATCCCCCACCACCACGTCCGGCGCGCGAGCATCGATGAGAGTTTTGCCGTTGATGCGGAGCGTGAAATCGCTGTCGTGCACCTCGAACTCCGTGCCCTTGGCGGGAAAGAGCGCCACTTCCACCACCAGGTAATCCCTGGCGATGTACATCTGTTCGCCGCGGGAATAGCTGTGGACCGTAAAGTCGGCGCCCACTGCCAGATTTTTCTCTTGCAGGTGGACGTCGTAATCGTCGACTTTCGGTTTGGTTTCGGTGCCGGCGAAAAGGAGCGCAACGCAGCAGAGCAGTAACGAATACCGCATGCCTCATGATAGCCCCGAAGCGCCGCACCCGTGATACGCTGGCTCCCAGGAGTTCCGTCCATGACCAGACGACAGTCCCTGCAAATGATAGCCGCCGGAGCGGCCGCCGCGGTTGCCACCCCATCCTCCAGCGCCGCGCAGGCGTCCGAGCCCACGGCAGGCGAGGCCACCCGCGATGCCCGCATGAAGTGGTGGCACGAGGCTCGCTTCGGGATGTTCATCCACTGGGGCCTGTACAGCACGCTCGGCCGTCACGAATGGGCCATGGAAGAGGAAGGGATCCCGGTGGCCGAGTACGAGCGGCAGGCGAAGCTCTTCAAGCCCAAGCCCAACGCCGCGCGCGACTGGGCCAAACTGGCCAAGCTCGCCGGCCAGAAGTACATGGTGATGACCACCAAGCATCACGAAGGCTTTTGCAACTTCGACACCAAGCTCACCAACTACTGCGCTCCCAAACAGGGTCCGGGCCGCGACCTGGTACGCGAATATGTGGAGGCTGCGCGGGCTGAAGGCCTGCGTGTGGGCTTCTACTACTCGCTCATGGACTGGCACCATCCCGATGGCGCCCGCTGCAAGACCGACGAACAGGCGCGCCGCCGTTTCGTGGATTATATTCACGGCCACGTACGCGAACTGATGAGCAATTACGGCAAAGTGGACGTGCTGTGGTACGACGTCGACTGGCCGCTCACCGCGGAGGAGTGGGAGTCGGAAAAGATGAACCAGATGGTGTTCAGCCTCCAGCCCCACATCATCGTCAACAATCGCAACGGGCTCCCAGGCGATTTCTCCACACCCGAACAGACCATCCGCGCGGATGACAAGCGCGCCTGGGAATCCTGCATGACCATGAATGGAAGCTGGGGATATCAGAAGGCGGACGACGACTGGAAGACGCCCAAGACGATTGTCCGGAACCTGGTGACGTGCGCTAAGGATACCGGAAATTATCTTTTGAATATCGGTCCCAAGGGCGATGGCTCGATTCCCGAAGAATCGGTGCGCATCCTGACTGCGGTGGGCGGGTGGATGCAGCGCAACGGCGCCACCATTTATCAATCGGAGAAGTGCCAGCCGGGCAGTTCGGAGCTGGCGCGATTCTCCCGCAAGGGCAATACGCTGTACATGCACGTGCATTTCTGGCCGGGCTCCACGGTGTCGCTGGGCGGGCTCACCAACCAGGTGAAATCGGCGCGCCTGCTTGCCGGCGGCACGGAGGTCAAGTTCGACCAGGATCAGTTCCGCCTTCGCATGACGGGGCTGCCGGAGACGGCCCCCGACGATCCGGTGACCACCATCGCCATCGAATGTGATGGCGAGCCGCACCAGGATATGCGTATGATTCGCACCGAACGGCCGCGCCGCGGCGTGGGGGTGTAACCGCCTAAGGAGTGGATGCGGGACAAGCTGTCCTGAATAAACGCGGTACAACCGGATAATCCCGGCCCAGGCAGCGCCGTCAACCGCACGGCGGACGTTATACACTAATCCCAATGCGTTCCTCACGATTTGTGCCTGGTTACCTGGTCCTGGCCGTTGTTACAACCGGCCTGGCTCTCGCCTTAGTCACTGCCGCGCAAGCCCAGCGCGGCGGACCGATGAGCAAGGAAGACCGCGCCAAGCGCGTCGCCACCGAAACGGAACTGGAGTCGATCGCCGTCATCGATCGCAAAGTAATGGTATCGATGCGCGATGGCAAGCGGATGGCAACCGATATCTACCGCCCCAAAGATACCTCTAAGAAGTACCCGATCATCTTTGTGCGCACTCCTTATAACTTCAATTTTTGGGACGTGCGCAACGGCGTGTGGCGCGATATGAGCAGCGAACTTGCGGCGGTGAAGCGCGGGTACGCCTACGTGGAGATGAACGAGCGCGGGCACTTCTTTTCCGAAGGCTTCTACGATATTCTCGGCGCGCCGCTGAGCGATGGCGACGACGCCATGACGTGGATGTCCTCGCAGCCGTGGTCGAACGGTAAGGTGGGCACCATCGGCTGCTCCTCCACCGCGGAGTGGCAGTTGGGCGTGGCGGCGCAGGGCAATCCGGCGTTCACCACCATGATCCCGCAAGGCTTCGGCGCGGGCGTGGGCCGCGTGGCGCCATATTACGAACAGGGCAACTGGTATCGCGGGGGCGCCTTCCAGATGCTCTTCGCGGCGTGGATTTACGGCGAGCAGAATCAGGTGCGGCCCATGTTCCCCGCCAACACTTCGCAGGCCGACCTGATCCAGGCCTCAAAACTCTTCGACCTGGCGCCGCAGATGCCGCCCGTCGACTGGTCCAAGGCTCTGCAACATCTGCCCGTGATGGACATCATCAAGGCGGTCGACGGCCCCACCGGGATTTACGCCGACCGGATGGAGGTCTCGACCGGCGGCGCCATGATCAAGCGCACTCCCGACGACCCGGCCTGGTATCGCGGTGGCTTGTGGAACGACAAGATGAGCATTAACATCCCCGGCTTTTGGTTCATGTCGTGGTACGACGTTTCCATCGGCCCCAACCTGGCGGCCTACAATCACGTCCGCAAGACTGCCCGTCCGGAGATCGGCAACCAACAGTACGCGGTGATCGCGCCCACGCTGCACTGCGGGTATACGCGCGCGACGGAAAATACCATCGTGGGCGAGCGCAATATGGGCGATGCGCGACTCGACTACAACTCCCTGACTTATGGCTGGTTCGACCACTTCCTGAAGGGCGAAGACAACCACATCCTGCAGGACATGCCCAAGGTCCGTTATTACACCATGGGCCTGAATAAGTGGCAGTCTTCCGACACCTGGCCGCCGGCGGGTGCCCAGCCCATGACGCTTTACCTTGGGAGCGGCGGCAAAGCCAACACGGGCGATGGCGACGGCATGCTGAGTGCGTCAGCGCCGGGCGGCGACACCGCCGACACGTTCACTTACGATCCCATGAATCCCGTGCCGTCCTACGGCGGGAATGTTTGCTGCACCGGCACCGCTGTTTCCGGAGGCGCCTTCGATCAGCGCAAGATGGAGACCCGCCCCGATATCCTGGTATACACTTCCGAGCCGCTCAAGGACCCGATCGAGGCCAGCGGCCCGATCGCGGCAACGCTCTACGTTTCCTCCGACGCGAAAGATACCGATATTACCGTCAAGCTGATCGACGTCTATCCCGACGGGACGGCGTATAACCTGGACGAAACCATCCAGCGCCTGCGCTATCGCGATGGGTATGACAAGCCGCCGGTGTGGATGGAGGGCGGCAAAGTATATAAGGTGGCGCTGCAGCCGATGACGACCAGTAATTACTTCCCCGCGGGTCATCGCATTCGCATCGAAGTATCGAGCAGTAACTTCCCGCGCTTCGACCGAAATCTGAATACCGGCGGCAATAACTACGACGAATCGAAGGGCGCGGTAGCGCACAACTCGGTGCATCATTCGAAGCAATACGCCTCCGCGGTGACGCTCACCGTAGTGAAGAAGTAACGCTACGCATAAATACCGGGCGCTTCGTGGCCCATCTTGGCCACATACTCCGAGTAGCTGCCAGGATAGACCACGGGCGTCTTATCGCGCCCGCTTTCGCCGCCCAGTTCGAGCACGCGCGAGCTCAGCCCACGCAGAAAGGTGCGGTCGTGCGACACGAAAATCATGGTGCCCTCGAAGCCCCGCAGGGCGTTGACTAACATCTCCTTGGTATCCAGGTCGAGGTGATTGGTGGGCTCGTCGAGCACCAGGAAATTCGGCGGATTATAGAGCATGCGCGCCATGGCGAGGCGCGATTTCTCGCCGCCGGAGAGCGTGCGAATGCGCTTGTCGATATCGTCTCCCGAAAATTGAAACGCGCCCGCCAGGGTGCGCAGTGCGCCGATACCTTCCTGCGGAAAATCGTTTTGTAGCTGCTCCATGATGGTGAGTTCGGAGCTCAACACGTCGAGCGACTGCTGGGCGAAGTAGCCCATAATCAAGCTGGCGCCCAGACGCACGCTGCCGCCATCGGGATCGCTCACCCCGGCGATCATTTTCAGCAGCGTCGTCTTGCCCGCGCCGTTCTTGCCCATCACTGCCCAGCGTTCGCCGCGGCGGATGGTCAGGTCGAACCCGTCGTAGATCACGCGCGATCCATAGCGCTTGTGCAGGTCTTCGATGACCGCCACCTGGTCGCCCGAGCGCGGCGGAACGCGAAACTCGAACTTCACCACGTGGCGTTTCCGCGGCAGTTCGATCTTCTCGATCTTGTCGAGCGCCTTAATGCGGCTCTGCACCTGTGCGGCTTTGGCGGCGTGGGTTTTGAAGCGCTCGATGAAACGCTGCTCTTTGGCGAACATGGCCTGTTGGCGCGCGAAGGCAGCCTGCTGGTTCTCCTCGCGGATGGCGCGCTCGCGTTCGTAAAATTCGTAATCGCCGGAATAGGTGATAATTTCGCCGCCGTCGATCTCCGCGATCTTACTCACCACGCGATTCATGAATTCGCGATCGTGCGAGGTCATCAGCAGCGCGCCCTCGAACGATTTCAGGAAATGTTCCAGCCAGATGATCGATTCGAGGTCCAGGTGATTGGTGGGTTCGTCCGCCAACAGCACGTCGGGACGGCCCAGCAGCACGCGCGCCAAGGCCACCCGCATCTTCCATCCGCCCGAAAGAGCGCCCACGTCGCCATCGATCCGATCGTCCTCGAAGCCCAGCCCGTGGAGTACTTCTCGCGCCTGCGCTTCCAGCGAATAGCCGCCCAGATGCTCGTACTCCTCCTGCACTTCGCCGAAGCGCTCCAGAATGCGATCCATGTCGCCGGCCTGTTCGGGATCTTCCATGGCATGATGCAGTGCTTCCAATTCGTGGTGCAGGTCGCCCAGGCGGCCGCTGCCGGCAATGGCCTCATCCAGCACCGATCGGCCCTGCATCTCCTCCACGTCCTGGCGGAAATAGCCGATGGTGAGCTTCTTCGGAACAGAGACGTCGCCTTCGTCGGGAGCTTCTTCGCCCACGATCATGCGGAAGAGCGTGGTCTTGCCGGAGCCGTTCGGTCCTACCAGGCCCACCTTCTCGCCGGGGTTCAGCTGGAAGTTGGCTTCCACAAAAAGAAGCTGCTTGCCGTACTGTTTGTTGATATTGGAAAACGAAATCATCGCGACCTTACCAAGCTAGCAGACACCGGATGTGTTTTACTGATGTCGAGGTGTGTTATGAGGACCGCCGGGATGCTCTGCTTATTGGCCTGCGCGGCGTGGGCGCAGCAGGACTCCGCTCCTCCGACATTCGAAGTGGCTTCTGTGAAGGTGGCTGCCGAAATGAGTCCCATGCAGGGCGGCGGTGGGGCGATGAGAACCTTCGGCTGCGGGAAGCCCGACCCAGCTCTGGTGAGATGCACGGGAGCCTCCTTGAAAACGCTCCTGATGCGCGCTTACGGCGTGGAAGATTACCAGATTGAAGGTCCTGCTTGGATCTCGAGCGAGAGATATGACGTAATGGCCAAGGTTCCCGAAGGCGTGCCGGCCGACAAGGTCCCGGCAATGCTGCAGGCGCTGCTGGCAGAGCGTTTCGGCGCCAAGATCCACAAAGAAACGCGCACCCTCGCAGCCTACGAGATGACGCTCGCGAAAGGCGGTCCAAAGTTCGCCGAGACCGATCCCACCAAACTGCGAACGCCGCCCGAGCCTGGCTCCGCAGCGCCGCCACCGCAGCGTCGCCACACGCCCCCCACCCTCAATGAAATGCCGGTGGGGGCCATCATGTTCCGGATGAGTCGCGCTGGCGCCCGCACCGTTCGCGGCAACATCACCATCGAGCAACTCGTCACCCACCTCACGTACGTTCTCGACCGCCCCATCCTCGACCACACGGGGCTGGAGGGCACTTACGCGATCGATTTCACTTATCTCGGAGATGAGAACGATGGCATGGGAAGAAGGTTGCCCGCCACTGTGCCACCGCCCGTAGCCGACCCGGGAGATTCGCGACAATCCCCGGACTCCGACGCACCCATCGCCACTCTCTTCCAAGCCCTGCAGCAGTCCTTGGGACTCAAGCTCGAAGCCAAGAAAGCTCCCGTCGAGATGATTGTGGTCGACAGCGCCAACAAAGTTCCGACCGAGAACTGACCGCCCTACGCCAGCGTGGGATGCTTCAAATGGAAGCCCGAAGCGTCCTGGTAAGCCTTACCCACGGCCAGCAATTCCGCCTCGCCGAAGGGGCGCGCGTGGAAGGTGATGCTCGCCGGCGATCCCGATTCGAAGAATCCATTCGGCACTGCGAGGGCCGGATAGCACGCGATGTTAGCCATATTGAAATGGCGCTGCGTCACGCTGGCGCGCCGCGGAGGTCCGCCGGCCGCGCGTCCCGCCGCCGGGGTTGCCCCGGGAGTTGCGCCGGGAGCCCCGCCACGTCCCCGTCCGCCGCCGCCGCCGCCCGCACCGGACGGCACCAGATACACGTCCACGTCCTTAGTGGCCTCCGCCAGTTTCGCCATCATCATGGCGCGCACTCTTTGGCCTTGCAGATACTCCACCGCGGGCATCAGGCGGGTGGTGCGCCAACCGGCGGCGCGGCCGGGATTGGTCATCTCTTTGTCGCGGCCGCTGCGGGTCAACTCGTCGAAGAAGGCCGCCGATTCCACATTGAAGCCCGAGGTATCGATTGGCGTATCCGGCACGGTCACCTCAATCAGCTTCAGCCCCAATTGCTGCAACTGGTCGAGCGTCTTCTGGTCGTACTGCTTCGCCGCCGCATCGCGCGTTTCGTCGAACGCTTCCTTGATGTACCCCACGCGCAGCTTGTGAATATCCAACTGCGCATTCCAGTTGAACGGAATGTCGGCGACGCTGAGGTCGCGATCGTCCGGCTTGGCGATCACGCTCATCACCAGCGCACAATCCTCCGCATAGCGGCAGAGCGGCCCCAGGCGGTCCTGCGTCCAGGAGAGCGTCATCACTCCGAAGCGGCTCACGCGGCCGAACGTGGGCCGCAATCCGGTAACTCCGCAGCGGCCCGACGGACTGAGAATCGATCCGCTGGTTTCCGACCCGATGCCGAACGCCACGCAGCCCCCCGCCGTGGCCGACGCCGGTCCGGCGGACGATCCGCTCGATCCCTGCGACAGGTTCCACGGGTTCTTGGTCTGTCCGCCGAACCAGGCGTCACCCTGCGCCAGTTCGCCGGTGGTCAGCTTGGCGATCAGCACCGCGCCCGCCTCGCGCAGCATCTCGATCACGCTCGCGTCCTCGTCGATCATCTGATCTTTGTAAGCGCCGGAGCCCCACGTGGTCTTAAAGCCCTTCACCGCGATGATGTCTTTCGCGCCCCACGGAATACCGTGCAGCGGACCGCGATACTTGCCCGCCGCGATCTCGGCATCGGCCTGCCTGGCCTGCGCCAGCCCCACCTCATCGAGGAACGTCACCACGCAATTCAGCTTGTCGTTGTATTTGTGCAAGCGCCCCAGGTACATTTTGGTCAGCTCGGTGGACGTGACCTGCTTCGTCTTGAGCAATTGCGCGAGTTGCACGATGGGCCAGAAAGCGAGCTCTTCGAGATCGCCCGGGCGCTTCACTTTCGGAGCGCTGGGGCGGAACGGCTCGCGCGCGCGATTCACTTTCATGCCGGGCACAATGGCGCTGAAGTAGAACGGCGGCGCGACATCGTTGGGGATGCTGGTCTTGCGCAGTTCCTCAAAGCTGGTCAGGTTGCGGTTCACGCCCTGCAGCATGGCCTTCTGCTCTTCTTCCGGGAAGTCCAGGCCGGCCAGGGCCAGAGCGTCCTTGATCATTTCGGGCGTGACGCGCTGCGCGCCATCCTGCTGCATCTGCCCCCAGAGAACGCCGGGCAGCAGTGTAGAGCCGAGCCCGGCGCCCGAAAAGTAAGCCAGGAATCGCCGCCGGCTATTGGAAAGATCGATCACGATGTGCCCCCTCGCTGAAATTCGCGGACTTGATTCCGACGATTATACATTGGTACGCCGGCTCATGGGATTGGCGATGCGGTACAATTCGCGTACCGCCGGAAATGAGGAGTATCGCGATGCGTTTTGCAATTACGCCAGTGTTGCTGGCTGCCGCCGCCGGACTGGGCGCGCAGACCTTCGATCCCAACATGCCGGCCTCGGTGCCGGCCGTCTCGGGAGCTGTAGTGGAATCGTTCGGACTCCGCTACATCGACGTGAAGATAGGCGAAGGCCCGGCGGCCAAGGCTGGACAGGAATACACGGTCCACTATACCGGCTGGCTGCGCGACGGCAGCAAATTCGATTCGTCGGTGGATCGCGGAACGCCGTTGAAATTTGTACAGGGCCGGCGAGCCGTGATTGCAGGCTGGGAAGCCGGCTTCGAGGGTATGAAGGTAGGCGGCAAGCGGCGTCTGTTCCTGCCTTACGAACTGGCGTATGGCGAGTTGGGCCGGCCGCCGGCGATTCCGGCTAAGTCCGAACTGGTCTTCGACGTGGAACTGCTCGGTGTGAAAGATGTGCCCCCGGCGCCACCGGCAGGCGCCGATCTCAGTATGCCGCTGCACGACCTGGAAGACCACATCATGGCGCTGGCGAAGGCCGTTCCAGAGGAGAAATATTCGTGGAAGCCGGCGGAGGGCGTGCGCAGTTTCCAGCAGGTCTTCCTGCACATCGCCAGCGGCAATCGGTTGCTGTTGAGTGTTGCCACCGGCTCGCCCGATGGGGCTACGCTGCAGAAGATGGTGGACGAGCAAGCGAAAACGGAAGCTGCACCGGCGACTAAAGAGCAGGTGATCGCCGCGCTTACCGAGAGCTTCGCCGCCATCCATAAGGTTCTCGATAGCGCCCGTGCCGCGACGCTTTCGCACGCGGTCGACTGGTTCGGGACACCGGCCACCACCAACGCCGTGCTCATCGATCTGGAGACCCACATGGCGGAGCACCTGGGCCAGGCGATTGCGTACTCACGCATGAACGGCATTGTGCCGCCGTGGTCGAAATAGCGGCGGCCCTATAGCAAGCGCTGCATTTCCTCCTGCTGGAAACCCAAGACGATTTCGCCGCGCCCTATGAGGATGGGCCGTTTAATCAGGTTCGGGTACGCCGCCATCAGTTCCAACGCCTCGGCGCGCGAGGGTGGATTCTCTTTCATCCGGCGCTCGCGATAGATCTCATTGCGGGTGTTGAGAAACGTGAGGTAATCGCGTGTGCCAATGAGGCGATCGAGCCGATCGACGGTCAACCCTTTATTGAGATCGATCTCTTCGAATTCCGCTCCTTGTGCGCGAAGCCAACTCTTCGCGTTGCGGCAGGTGGTTCAAGTGGGTTTCAGGTAAAACTGTAGGGCGGCCATGGCGAATGGTCCGATGGTAGCGTACCTCGCGGATCAACGGAGATACTGTTCGATCTGCGCCAGGCAGTCCGCCACGGAGAGCGCGCCGGTATCGAGCAGGAGGCCCTCGCCGCTGTAGCGGTATTCGCGATTGAGCTGCACCACGCGCGCTTCGGTGAGATCCGGACGGGCGGGGTCGGGAATGCCGCGGGCGCGCAGGCGGGCGACAGCGATCTCTTCAGATACGCGGCACTCGATCAGCTTCCACTTTCCCTGCGCGGTACGCGCCAGTTCAGCGCGATCTTCGGCGTGCCCATAGGGCGCATCCAGGACGGCGCCCGAGCCCGCCGACAGCAGCAATTCCGCCGCGAAGAGCATGGCGCGATAGGCCACCTCGCGGTCGGCGCGCGTGTGGGCGGCGCCAGGCATGAGGCGTTGACGTGTGGCGTCCATGGAAAGATGCGGCCACCCGCGGCGGCGCGCCACTTCCGACGCCAGCGTACTCTTGCCTGAACAGGCCGGCCCTGCGAATACGATCAGCACACCGTATTTTACTGAGGTTCGGCGCTTCTTCGGCGGATGGTCACCGCGCAGCGGCCGCCATCACTGCGCCGGCCCATCCACGCGCCGCGCGATGTAGAGATCGGGGGCGGTGCGGGGATCGTCGTTGCCCATCGGGTCGGGATTGTTGCCCCACTGGATATCGGGCGCTTTCAGCGGCACTACCCGCCATTGGTAGCGCGCCATTTCGCGCTGGAAGACCGCCCAGTGGACGAAGTCCGCAGAGTGGCGGATGACGACCCATCGCGGCGGATTGCGCGCATCGTCTTCCACGCGGAAAGTAGCGATGCCGCCGCGAATGGGATTCGGCAGATAGTACATCAGCGGGATATCTTCGTAGTTAATGAGGATCTCGTCAGTGGGCGCGGCGTGGCTGCGAAGGTAGTCGATCACCAGGCGATTGGGGTCGGGCTGATGGCCGAAGATCTCATTGCGCAGATCTTGCCATTCCGCGCGATACCAGATGCTTCCCTGCCACCAGTCGGCCGGCCTGGCGATCGCGCGCACGGGAGCACTCAGCAGTGGCGTGGCAATCAGCACCGCAGCCGCGAGCCACGCCAGCCGCACGTCGCGTAGCTGCGTCACCAGCCAGGCGGCAAGCATCGCGCCCACCGGCGCGGCGATGATGACATAGCGCACGAAGGCGTACACTGTGACCGTGGGAATCCATAGCGCCAGCGCCAGGACGATGCCGCATCCCACGGAGAGCAGGCGGCGTTGGCCTTCGGGCAGCGAGTGCCAACTACGCCAGAGCAGATAGACCACCGCCGCCAGCAGCAGCAGAGGGAAGATGTACTCGTTCAGGTTGAACAGATTCTGCGCGGCGCGCTGCAGCCACGTGCCGTCGGCGTCGGAACCGCGATGCAGCAGATCGTAGAACCAGACGAAGGGCGCCAGGGCAGCACCCAGAATCGCGCCCGCCGTGACGGTTCGCCGGAAGGCTCGCGGATGGGTCAGCAGGGCTTCCAGAAACAGCACCGCCAGCACCGGCAATACCGTGCCGTAATCCACCTGGAACCAGCACCACGCCGCGACAATGAACGCCGCCGCGCTGCGCCCACCCCACTGCCAGCGCGCATAAGCCATCAGGGTCAGCACCAGGAACAGGCTCGACACCGAATAGTAGCGGCACTGGCGCGCGTGCAAAATCCAATAGCAGTTGCACACCAGCAGCAGGCCGGCGATAGCGGCCGCATGGAAACTGCCGAACTGTTTGCGCACCAGATAGAAGAGCAGCGGGACTGTTGCCAGGCCGGCCAGCGCGAACGGCAAGCGTGCTCCAAGCGTCGTCTGTCCCAGCAGTTTAATGCTGGCCGCGGCGATGGCGAATAAGCCCCAGGGCTGCCATTTCCACGTGGTATCTTTCTTGAAATTTCCCTCCGCCACGTAGTAGTCGATGGCCGCTTGCGGATTCTTCGTGCGAGCGCTCACTGAGGCATCGTCGTCATCGTCCTGCATGTCGATGGTCAGCAAATTCTTGCCGTCATACGCCAGCGGCCGGCCGAACTTCAGCATGCGGACGGCGAGCACCGCGGTGGCGGCCTCGTCCTGCCACAGATACTTTTCCGTGAGCCCCCAAAAGAGCAGGACGGCGGCCAGGCCGTAAATGGCCAACTGCGCCAGGGCCTCGAGGCGGCGTGAGGATGTCATGGCGCCCATGGCAATCCGCCCGCACATGCCGGCTGCCATCCGGCCGCAGGGTACCTGCCTACGCCACGTGGAACACGTGTTTTCATGGGTTGCCTACCGCGTTGCGCCGGTACACGGCCAGATGGAAGAGGGAGCGGGGTTGATAGCTTTTGGCGGCCGCATCCCAACGGTATTCGGAACTTCCATCTTCCATGATATCGGCGATGCCGACCAGGCGATAACGGCCGGGGCTGTAGGTCTTCCACCAGTCGAAGACGCGCGGCGCCGAGCCGGCCCCCAGGCGCAGGGTCTCGGCGATGGGAAAGCGCACCACGTACGACGGGCGGTTGCGCTCCAGTTCGGCGATCATGTCGTCCTGCATGCGGAGTGCGAATGGCTGATCCTCCACCAACGGCTCGGTATACAAGTAAGACGTGGCAGAGTGGCGGTGCGCATAGAAATAGATCTCGGGCTCCGACCCCAGCACCGCGATAAGATCCCGCGGGCCGGTGTGCGCGCGGATGTAGGCCGCCACCGGAACGGCCTCCGGGAACGGCTCCAGGCCATAGAGTTCGCGCGAGACTTCCGATGGACCCATGCGAAAGAGCACGTCGCGCTGCAGGAAAAGCGAAAGCGCCAGCGCGCACGCGAAGACGATAGCAGGCCATCGGCCACGCACGCAGACACCGGCCAGCAGCGCCACCGCGGGCAGCATCAGCACTACATAGTGCGGCCGGAAATAGAGGCCCGGGCAGATCGCCAGGAAGGAAAACAGCAGCAGTGCCGGCACGAAGAAGCGCCGTTCCCGCAGGGCCATCCATAATCCCGCGGCGGCCAGCGCCCAGAGCGCGAACCCGCGCTGCAGGATGGGGACGAAGGTGTCGGCCAGCGCCGCCGCGCCGGCGGCGAGAGAATTCTCCGTGCCGTAGTGGCTGGCATAAGTGAAGGTCCAGAACCAGAAGCGGTCGAAAACGCCGACCCACCAGAGAATCAGACACGTCAGCGCGAACGGCAGCGCCGCCCCGGCCAGAAACTCCGGGAGCCTGCGCCAACACCGCGTGGCCGCCAGATACGCCGCGGCGAACACGCCGAACAGGATCCCGGGCTGCTTCAGCACGAAGGCCACGCCGAACAGCACCCCGCTCGCGAAGAGCATCCCGCGCCGCCGGCCGTCCTGCTCCCATCGCAACAGCAGCCACAACCCCGCCAATGCGGCGAGCACGACGAACTGAGTGGCGTGCGCCTGCGTTCCCAGCACACCCGCCCCCAGCGAGCAGAGCGCATACGCCGCGCACGCCGCCAGACCCGAGCGGACTCCGAACAATCGCTTGCCCAGCAGATAAATCAGCACGATGGCACCGCCGTTTACCAGCAGCAGGCCCGCGTGAATGGCCACCGTGGTCTGTCCGAACGCCGCCATGATCAGCGCGTATGCCGCGTAGGTGCCGGGCAGTTTCATGTTGCACGCCAGCTTGTACGGCGGAATCCCCTGTAGCATCAACTGTCCGGCGTAGGCGTATTCACCCTCATCGCGCTCCAACGGAGTATCGATGAGGTGAATGCGCAGCAGCGCCGTGCTTGCCACCACCAGCAGGACCACCATCCACGGGCGGACTGCCTTCAACCGGTGGCCTCTTCGAACGCCCGCGACCCGAGCGAGCGCCAGAAGGCGTAGATAGCGATACCGGCCAGCAGCGAGGCGGTGGCCAGTCCGGCGGGAGTGTACCACGCCTTCCAATCGCCGCCCAACCCCAGGGAGTCGAAGGTATCGATGAAGAATGCGGCCGCGATGATGGAGACCAGTCCGTAGCGCAGCACCACCATCAGCAGCATTCCGAAAACGAACAGGTAAACCGTGGTCTTCACCTGCCAGTTCGATGAAGTGAAGTTGCCGCTGTTCGAGAACGTGAAGAACGCAGCAGCGATCGCCGCCGCCACCCAATCGCGTTTCACAAGCTGTCGCAGCCCCGTCAGAGCAAAGAAGAGCAGCAGACCGATACCCAAATCGCCGGCCACTGTGTTGGTGTGGACCGCGATCCATTGACGAGCGCCGAGCGCCGCACTGATGCCGCTGGAACTCCCCATGTCGGCGTGCGATAAAAGATCCAGCACCGCTGCGGTGGTCCAGACGGCCGCTCCCACCGCGGCGCCGATGAGGACATGGGATGCCAGCCGCGCATCTTTCCACTCGCCGCCCAAAAGCCGGTTCCACGTCACCAGGGAATGCGGCCAATGAGCGCGCACCGAAGGCTCCAGCGCCAGATACAGCAACCAGAGCGCGGCGCCCCACGCCAGCCAGGTGGCGAAACTGGAGATCCCCAAGTTGATCATGTCGGCACTCGGTACGGCGTGGACCGTTCCCAGCCAGACGACCAGTCCCATCAGGAACCGCGCCGTTCCAATGCGCAACGCGCCCTTGCGGTCCACGCGCCCGAGCTTCCAGTTGCGCCGCGCCAGCAGCATGGCCGCGAGCAATCCCGCCGCCGACATTCCGATCAGCACGAACCCGCGAACCTGCGAGGTTACAGACTGCGCGGCCGCAGCCGGAGGATCGCCCTTCCAGTCATAGATTATGTGAAGACGCGTCAGGCGCCCTTTCCAGGCGGCCATTTCCACCGTGAAATCCAGGCCGGGGATTTTGGGATGCGGACCCTTCCAGGCGTGCACTTCGTCGGCGGCGCCCAGGGGTGCGAACTTGGCAGGAATCTCCGTGAATTTCGTGAGGTCCAGGCCGGCCGCGTGGAAGACTGCTTCGGCCGTCACCGGATTCGCTAAAGCGCCGCCATCGCCGGGCGGAATAGCTTCGAACTTACGCAGGTACCCGGCGGTATTCAGATTGACCTGTACCATCCCAGGCGTGATGGCCGGTGGATTTTGGACCTCAATATCGCCGTACGGTTGGGCCACCAGCAGATTCGGACTTTGCCGGTAGACGGCGAGCACCGATGGTTCCGCGCCCAGCCATGCGATGCGGATGCGCGGATCGGAAACCTGGTTCAGGTGCGGCAGGTAACCGTCTAGGTCTGTCAGCCAGACCGCTGAATCCGCCGGCTTCGCGGGGTAGCCGAAGGTCACGGCCATTTCGCGGGCTTTGTTCGCCAGCACGTCCGGCGAGTAGTCCGCGGGAGAGTTGAAAACCGCCACCTCCCGGCCCGATATGAACACGTCCGCCGCCAGACAAATGGCGAGCCCCGCCAAGCAGAGAATGGCATAACGGCGCGGCATTCCCTGACGATGGCCGGCGGAAGCCACCAGTTCGGGCGAGGGCGTCTCACCGGCGGCCAGTGCGGCGGCCAGCGGATCGCCGCCGGGCAGCGCCATTGCCACGGATAGCGCGCTGGCCGGCCGTTTTGCAGGGTCGGGATCGAGACAGCGGCGGATGGCCTTCTCCACCATCGGGTCGATGTCGGCGGCGCTGCTGGTCATGCTCGGAAGGTGGATGGACTCCTGCATTTCGATCAACTGCCGCACGTTCTTGGCGTCGAACGGCTTCTTGCCGGTGAAGATTTCGTAGAGGACCAGGCCGAGTGAATAAATATCGCTGCGCGCCGTGACTTCCGAGCCTTTCAGCTGCTCAGGCGCCATGTACGCCGGGGTGCCGTTGCGGACTTCGTCGCCCGAAAGCTGGTCGGCGATGGCGGCCAGTCCGAAATCCATGATGACCACTTCGCCGCGCTTGTTCATCATGATGTTTTGCGGCTTCAGGTCGCGATGAATGACGCCGCGTTCGTGCGCCGCGGCGAGTCCCGCGCACAGCTTGCGCGCGGTTTCGAGAGCCTTGTCGGAGGGCAGCCGCCCGATACGCAGCAGCAGGTCCGCCAGGTCTTCGCCGTCCACGTATTCCATGGAGATGAAGGGCATGCCTTCGATCTCGCCGATGTCATAGACGCGGCACACATTGGGGTGCGACACCTGGCGCGCCACCCGCACCTCGCCGTGAAAGCGCTCCAGCAGGCGCGGATTTGACGATGCTTCCGCCGGCAGGAATTTCAGCGCCACGGATTGTCCCAGCATCATGTCGGTGGCGCGATACACTTCTCCCATGCCGCCGCGTCCCAGCAGTCCGATAATGCGATAACGCCCGCCCAGCAGGGTGCCGGCAACGAAGCGCCCTTCATCGGCGAGGAGGGCGGAAGTAATCTGTGAGACGCTGGACGAAGACGCAGGACGCGCGGTGGGCGATGGGTCCAGCGTGGTCTCGACAGTGGACGGGTCGATCTTCCGATCCATTCCAACGATTCTATCGCGGGGCGCAGGCCAGGTAAGCGCTGTGGTTCCGTCTGCACTGGGATGTACCTGTCGGCCCCAATGCGGATGTCCGCGTTCCACGGCGTATATCTGCGGCCCGATTCTCAGCCGGCAAAGCCTCAAACACGATAGCTGCCCCGCCACCCGATCGGTCTGCCGCCCGCTCTCTTCTGTCTGCACCCTGCGCGCCGCTGCCAACATCAAACAACCGATGCCCGTGCATTTTTCCCTGCTCGATCTCGCACCCGTGAAAGAAGGCGGCGCCATTGCCGAAGCCTTCCGCAACTCCGTCGACCTTGCGCGCCACGCGGAGCAGTGGGGGTTCACACGCTTCTGGATCGCCGAGCATCACAATATGCCGGGCATTGCCAGCGCAGCCACTTCCCTGCTCATTGGACACGTGGCGGAAGGAACGTCGCGCATCCGCGTGGGCTCGGGCGGAATCATGCTGCCCAATCACGCGCCGCTGACCATCGCGGAGCAGTTCGGGACGCTGGAGGCGCTCTATCCGGGGCGCATCGATCTCGGGCTCGGGCGCGCGCCTGGGTCGGACGAAGCGGCCTCACGAGCGCTGCGCTACGATACCGCCGAGGAGAATTTTCCGCGCGCCGTGGCGGAACTGCTGGCCTACCTGGCGCCTGCGGGACCGGGCCAGAGACTGATCGCGTTTCCCGGTGTGGGAAGCCGCGTGCCGCTGTGGCTGTTGGGGTCGAGCACCTACAGCGCTCAACTGGCCGCCGGCATGGGGCTGCCGTTCGCGTTCGCCAGCCACTTCGCGCCCGCGCTTTTAATGGAGGCAATCGAGGTCTACCGTTCGGCTTTCACGCCATCGGAGTATCTCGATCGGCCTTACGTTATGGTGGGGGTGCCTCTAGTCGCCGCCGAGAGCGATGAAAAAGCGCGCTATCTCGCAACCGCGTCCCTGCAGCGGCAGGTGAGGCTGATCCGCCGCCAGCCGATCTTCATTCCACCTCCCGTGGAGAGTATGGACGGTATCTGGAGCGAGGCGGAGAAATATCTGGTAAGTACGCGCATGGCGATCGCCGTCACCGGCGGCCCCGATACGGTGCGCGAAAAGCTGGCGCACCTACTGCGCGAGACGGGCGCCGACGAATTCATCTTCGTGTCGGACTTCTACGATCACGCCGACCGCCTGCGCTCCTTCGAAATCGCCGCGGATGCCATGAAGCAGCTGGGGGCAAGCACCGGGGAGTTGCGATGATCGGTCGCAAAGGTATTTGCAGGACGGGCCCACTTGGCTTGCCGCGATTATTGCGGGCAATGCCGCATTTCTCCGTGCGGTGGTAAAGTAAATCCTTAACCCGGAGAAACGGACATGATAGTGGATCGCCGCAGGATCGTTGCATTCGGTGGTATGGGCCTTCTCGCCCTGGCAGGAGTGGCAGTCTTCGCGCAGCAGGCAGCGCCCGCGGGACAGTATCCCGAAGCGTTGCTGGCCGGCCTGAAGTGGCGCGACGTGGGTCCGATGCGCGGCGGCCGCAGCTACGCCGTGGCGGGGAACGCCGATCAGCCAGACACCTTTTATATGGGGTCGGTGGGAGGCGGCGTCTGGAAGACCGAGAACGCCGGCCACAGTTGGCAGCCCATCTCCGACGAAGGCATCCCCATCGGCTCCGTCGGCGCGATCGCGGTGGCGCCGTCCAATCCCAACATCGTCTATGTAGGCACCGGCGAGCCCGACATCCGCGCCCAGCATTCTTATGGCGACGGGATGTACAAATCAAGCGACGCCGGCAAGACCTGGAAGCACATCGGGCTCGAAAACAGTGAGCATATCGGCCGCATCGCGGTAGATCAGACGAACCCCAACCGCCTGTATGTGGCGGTGCTCGGCCACGTCTACGACGCCAACCCGGAACGCGGCCTGTATCGCTCGGTCGACGGCGGCACCACCTGGAAAAAGGTTCTCGCCAGCCAGAAAACGCCCAACGACGTGGGCGCCATCGAAGTCGCGATCGATCCGAAGAATCCGCGCGTAATTTACGCGTCGCTGTGGGGCACGCGCCGTCCGCCATGGTCGGTCTACGCGCCCTCCAACCTGCCGGGCGGCGGATTGTTCAAGTCGACCGATGGCGGCGACACCTGGAAGCAACTGGCCGGCGGACTTCCCACCGATGACACGGTGGGCAAAATCGGCATGGCGATCTCGCCCAGCAATCCCAATCGTGTCTGGGCGGCGGTGGACGATACCGGCGAAGCGGTAGCGCCGTCGCGCACCGGCGGCGGCGGTGGCGCGGCCGGCGCTGAACGGGCCACGCCTCCCGGCGGCATCTACCTTTCCAATGACGCGGGCGCCACATGGAAAAAAGTGAATAGCGAGAATCGTCTCTGGGGCCGCGGCTGGTATTTCGGCGAGATGGCGGCCGACCCCAAGAATCCGGACCGCGCCTACGTGATGAACACCGCCACCTTCATGACCACCGACGGCGGCAAGAGCTGGGTCCCCGTCAAGGGCGCACCCGGCGGCGACGATTATCACCAGGGGTGGGTCAACCCCAAGGACGGCAATCGCATCGTCATCAGCAGCGATCAGGGCACGGTGATCAGCGTGGACGGCGCCAAGAGCTGGAGCACGTGGTACAACCAGCCCACCGCCGAGATCTATCACGTGGCGGCCGACAATCGTTTCCCCTATTGGCTCTACGGCGCCCAGCAGGATAGCGGCGGCGTGGGCGTGAGCACATGGTCGCGCGAAGGCCTGCTGAATTTCCGCAACTGGGAGCCCATCTGCGAAGCCGGGGAAAGCAACACCGTGATTCCCGATCCCAAGGACGGCAACATTCTCTACGGCGGCGGAGCCGGACGCTGCGATCAGTATTTCAACACGCCGGCGCCGCTCGGTGGCCAACTGCCGGCGGCCGACCCCAACGATCCCAATCGCAAGACCTGGACGCTGCCGCAAGTCTTCTCCGTGGCCGACGAAGCGATGTACTACGCCAATCAATTCGTGTTCCGCACGCGCGATCGCGGCCGCACCTGGGAGAAAATCAGCCCCGATCTGACGCGCCTGAATCCCGAGTTGCCCAAGACGCTTGACCCGCTCACCGCCAAAGATATAGATGAGCCGATGACGGACCGTTTCGGCGTGGTGTACAGCATCGGACCTTCGCCGCTGCAGGCGCAAACCGTCTGGGTGGGCACCGACGATGGACTGATTCACGTGACGCGCGACGACGCCAAAACGTGGCAAAACGTGACGCCGCCCGCCATGACCGCGTGGAGTAAAGTGTCGCAGATCGAAGCCGGCCATTTCGACGCGGAGACGGCTTACGCTTCGGTGGACCGCCATCGCCTGGCCGACAACAAGCCGTATATCTACCGCACCCACGATGGCGGCAAGACTTGGCAGAACATCGCCGCCGGAATTCCCAATGGCGCTTACGTCAACTCCATTAAAGAGGACACGCAGGTGAAGGGCCTGTTGTTCGCCTGCACGGAACTGCGCGTCTATGTGTCGTTCAACGACGGCGAGCGCTGGCAGTCGCTGCAGAATAATATGCCCGCGACCTCGGTGCGCGACATCGTGGTGCATGGAGACGATCTCGACGTGGCCACTCACGGGCGCGGCTTCTGGGTGCTCGATCAAATGACGCCGCTGCGGCAGATTGCCAAACAGGGGCAGGAAATCGAAACATCGAACGCCTACCTGTTCGAGCCTGGCGAAACGTTCGCCATCCGCGCGGGCGGAATGAATGGCACGCCCATGCCGCATGAGGAACCGCAGGAAGAGAATCCGCCCTCGGGCATCGTGGCTTACTACTGGCTGAAAACGCCGGCCGGCGGACCGCTCAAGCTCGAACTGTTGGATGGCGCGGGCGCGGTGCATGCCTGCGCGGCCAGCGACACGCCGGTTCGGCCTGTCGACACCGAAACCCTCAACGTACAGGCCATCTGGCAGCAGCCCGCGCAGCCACCGGCGGCAACCGCGGGGATGCATCGCTTCGCGCTCGGCGCCGCGGCAGGACGCGGCGGCGGCTTCGGCGGACGCGGCGGCGGCGCCCCTCCAGTACAGGATGCCTGCACCGCTTCGCCCGCGGATCGCGCTGCGGCAGGCGGCGGACGCGGACGAGGACGAGGACGCGGTGGACGTGGCGGCGGACGCGGCGGCAATGCCGGCCTGCAGCCCGGCGCGTACACCGTCCGCCTGACGGTCGACGGCAAGACATATACCCAGCCCGTCGCCGTAAAGGCCGATCCGCGCGGCGCGCCCAAAGGCGAAGAGGGCGGCGGCAACCAGTAAGACTCCGCACCGGGAGGGTGCCCTGCGGCATCCTATCCGGTATGGATCTGGACCTGAAGGGTAAGACAGCTCTCGTCACCGGTTCCACCGCCGGCATCGGGCTTGCCATCGCCACCGCGCTGGCCAAAGAAGGCACGACTGTAATTGTGAACGGCCGCACGCAGGAACGCGTCGACCGCGCAATGTCCGCCAGCGGTGCTGCCCACGGCGTCGCCGCCGACCTGGCGACAGAGGCCGGCGCGCGCCTCGTGATCGATCGCTTCCCCGAGGTCGACATCCTGGTGAATAATCTCGGGATCTTCGAGCCCAAGCCTTTCGAAGAAATTCCTGATGACGATTGGCGCCGCTTCTTCGAGGTCAACGTGCTCAGCGGCGTCCGCTTGAGCCGCCACTATATCGGTCCCATGAAGCGCAAGAACTGGGGCCGCATCGTTTTCATTTCCAGCGAGTCGGGCCTGCAGATTCCCAAGGAGATGATCCACTACGGCGTCACCAAGACGGCGCAGATCGCCGTGGCGCGCGGGCTGGCGGAGACCACCGCGAGCACCGGCGTCACCGTGAACACCGTGCTGCCGGGGCCGACGCGATCGGAGGGCGTGGCCGCATTTGTCGGCCGGTTGGCGGACGCCGCCGGCGTGGATACCGCCGCCATCGAGCGCGATTTCTTCACCAAGGCGCGACCCAGTTCGCTGCTCCAGCGGTTCGCCACCACCGAAGAGGTAGCGGCGGTAGTGGCCTTCGTCTGCAGTCCGCTGGCGTCGGCAATCAACGGATCGGCCGTGCGCGCCGAAGGCGGCGTGCTGCAATCCATCGCATGAGTGCGCATCCACATTTACCCGGTAGAATGGTTTTCACATGATCTGCCACCGCCTGCTGCCTGCCTTTTTTCTGCTTACACTCGCGCCGCTTGCGGCGCAGCAGAACGTACCCTTCCCCGGCGCGATCGAAGTGCAGCAAGCCCTCGCCAAGCTGGACAATCTCGGCACCGTCCTGATGATTGCCGCGCATCCGGACGACGAGCAGACGGCAGTGCTCGCCTATTTCGCCCGCGGACGCCACATGCGCACGGCGTATCTTTCGCTGACGCGTGGCGAAGGCGGCCAGAATCTGATCGGGCCGGAGCAGGGGCCTCTGCTCGGCATCATCCGCACGCAGGAACTGCTGGCTGCGCGTAAAATCGACGGCGCCCACCAGTTCTTTACGCGCGCCATCGATTTCGGATTCACCAAGACGGCCTCCGAGACCTTCGAAAAATGGGGCCACGAACGCATCCTCTCCGACGTGGTCTGGGTGGTGCGGCGCTATCGACCCGACGTCATCATTCTGGTCTTCAGCGGCACCCCCGCCGATGGCCACGGGCAGCACCAGGTATCGGCCATTCTCGGCAAGGAAGCGTTCACCGCGGCAGCGGACCCCAACAAATTCACCGAGCAGCTGCAATACGTGCTGCCGTGGCAGGCCAAACGGCTGGTGCGCGCCAATTTTAACTTCCGCGCATTGCGCGGCGCTCTGCCTCCCGGTACGCAACTCCCTACCTTCCCGGAACTGCACTCCGCGGGCGTGGCCGATACCGGCGCGTTCAATCCCATACTCGGCTACTCCTACCAGGAACTGGCCACCATGAGCCGCAGCATGCATCACAGCCAGGGCACGGGCGCACTGCGCCGTCCCGGTGAAGGCGAGACTACCTTCGGATCGATCGAAGGTCCGCCGGTGGAGAAGGATCTTTTCGACGGCATCGACACCACGTGGAATCGAGTGCCCGGCGGCGCGGCGGTGGCGCCGCTCATCGGCGACGCGCTGCGCGAGTTCGACATGCACCATCCTGAAAAATCGCTGCCCGCGCTAGCGAAAGCCCGCCCGCTGGTCGCCGCCATCGACGACCCGCTGGCCAAAGCGAAACTCACCGAGCTCGACGAAGCCATGGCGCTGTGCGCCGGCCTCTACGTTTCGGCCGAAGCGCGCCAGGCCGAGGTGAGCCCGGGCGCAACCCTGAGCGTGACCACCACGGTGATCGATCGCTCCAGCGCGCACGTGGAACTCACCGGCGGCGCAGTGGAAGGCGTGTGGAACGAGCCGCTCGCCATCAAGCCCGAAGCGCTGGCGTACAACCAGCCGGTCACCATTCCGTTTGACAAGGCGGTGCCGCTCTCGCAGCCGTACTCGCAACCTTATTGGCTGGTGAAGCCGCCCGATGGCGATGTGTACCAGGTGGACAATCAACTCCTGATCGGCCAGCCCGACACTCCGCCGGTGGCGCAGGTGCGTTTGAAGCTCAAGGTGGAGGGCGCGGAAATTGAAGTGGAGCGCCCGGTGGAATTCCGTTATGCGCCGCACGCCGAAGGGGAGCGCGTGCGCCTGCTGTCCATCGTGCCGCCGGTGGCCGTCGATCTTCCCGATGCGGTGGCGGTCTTTCCCTCCACCGCGGCCCGCAAGGTGATGGTGACGGTGCGCGGCAATACCGCTCAGGCGGCGGGCGATCTGCGGCTCGATCTGCCGGCGGGATGGAAGGCCGCCCCCGAAGCGCAGCCTTTCCATCTGACCGCCGCCGGTGAGGAAGATCAATTAAGTTTCGAAGTGACGCCGCCAGCCGCCGGCGCCACCGCGACGCTAAAAGCTGTTGCCAACGTGGGCGGACGCGAAGTGCAGAACGGCATGGAGACCATCGACTACCCGCACTTCCCGCCGCAGACGCTGTTCCCGCCATCGAACGTCAAACTGGTGCGCGCCAACATCGCCATGACGGTGCATAAGGTGGGCTACATCATGGGCGCCGGCGACGATATGCCGGGCGCGCTCCGCCAGTTGGGCCTGGAAGTGACGTTGCTTTCGCAAGCCGACCTGGAGCAGGGCGATCTCTCCCGCTTCGACGCCATCGTGGCGGGCGTCCGCGCCTACAATGTGCGCGCCGACCTGCGGGCCAATCAGGCGCGCCTCATGAACTACGTAAAGAACGGCGGCACCTACATCGTGCAATATCAGAATGCCGACCCGTCTTTGAACTTGGGACCATACCCCTTTACCGTACCGGGCGGCAATCGGTATCGCGTCACCGTGGAGGAGGCGCCCGTCACCTTCCCGCATCCCGATAGCGCACTGCTGCAAATGCCCAATCACATTGTGCCGGCGGATTTCGATGGCTGGGTGCAGGAGCGCGCGGTCTACGTCGCCACCAAGTGGGACGACCGCTACCAGACTGTGATGGCGTCGCACGATCCCGGCGAGGAACCGCTGGAGGGCGGCGAATTGTGGACGCACTACGGTAAGGGCGTCTACATCTTCACAGCTTACGACTGGTTCCGCCAACTGCCCGCCGGCGTCCCGGGCGCGTTCCGCTTGTTCGCCAACCTGCTCAGCGCAAAGTAGAGCGGTCGATTGACGGTCGCCGGGCGCCATCGCGCGGAGCTGTCTGGTGCACGATCCCGATCGCCGCGTACTCGTGGTCGAGCGCATACAGAACGGCGCTCAGCAACAGTGGAACGATTCGCCGGAGGCCTCCCCGACGAGATTGAGTATATACTGGCAGCAAGGTGAGGAGAATCGGATTACAGAGCGTTCTGGCCGTCTCCATCTTGTCGATTGCCGCCATCCCGGCGCCGGCGCAATCGCGCACGCTGGTGAAGCTCAACCTGGTGGCCACCGACTCGAAAGGCGCTCCGGTCACCGATCTCAGCGCCAAAGATATCGTGGTCCGGGAAGACGGCGCCGTCCATCCGCTGGTCTTCTTCCGGTTTGCCGGCGGCAGGCCGGCCATGTCGCAGACCGGTACCAACGAGTTCGCGAACCGCTCAGGTCCGCCCGTCACGGTAATCCTGCTCGACCGCTGGAATCAGCGGGAACTCACCCTCGCCACCGCGTGGCAGGACATAGCGACTGCCCTGGGACACTACGAAAACGTCGACCGCCTCTACCTGTACTTCCTGGGCAATCAGGCCGACCTGGTTCCGGTGCAGCCTCTTCCCGGGCCCGAAGCCGATCTGCGGATGCCGCCGCCGCTCAGCGCTACCGCCCTGATCGCCAGATTCAACCAGACGGTGCGCTCCCTCACCGGCCTGCGCGACATGGCCAACGTCGACCCGATGGACCGCGCCGAGCGCACCCTGCAAGCTCTCCACATCGTCTCTCAGATGGGGAACATTGCCGGACCGAAGAGCCTGGTCTGGGTGACACATGGATTCCCCATCCAATTCCTCAACATGTCGCAACAGTTGCTGGACTATACACAACCGCTGCTCGGCGCCGCCGCGGCGGCCGTGCATTCCCAGGTGTCGATATACACTGTGGACCAGTCGGATGAAGGCGCCGGCGCCGACCCCGCCGGTCTGGCGCGGCAGACGCTCGAACTCATCTCGGAACAGACCGGCGGCCGATGGTTTACCAGCGGACGGACTGCGGACGCGCTGGCCGCGGTCTCCAACGACACACGCGGCATGTACCAACTGGCATACCTTCCGCAGGCGACAGCTAAGAAATCGAAGGACCACAAATTGCGCGTGGAATCGCTCCGCAAGGGCGTGCGCCTGTTGGCGCGCGCCGGCTTCACTGGCGACGAACCCACGGCCAACCCCGATGAGATCATGGAAGACGTCCTTACGCGCCAGAGCCACAGCCCGTTTGACGCCACCGAGATCGGCCTGCGCGTGGGGCGTTCGGAGAAGCCCCAGGGGGTCCACCTGGAAATTCATATCGATGCCGCCGACCTGTATCTGGAACATCGCGACGACGGTTATCATGGCAGCCTCGGCTTGCAATTGGCGTTCTACCGCGAGGGCGTCTGCGAAGCCACCCAGCCCGCCACCCGCAAGGACCTGGCCCTGACGCAAGCGGAGTACGACAACGCCATGAAGAACGGCCTGGCGATTTCGAGTGACATCAAGGTGGCCGACGGGATTCAACAACTCCGCGTGATGGTCTTCGATCGCGGCATTCAGGGGCTCGGATCGGTGACGCTCCCGGCCAGGTGAGATGACTACGTGAGCAGATTCTGGTTGGCGGCGATCTTTTCCGCTGCATTGGCACTAGCACAACAGACGAACCTCGCGACCATCGAGGGGCACGTCCACGATGGAAGCGGGCGCCCGGTTCGCAAAGCGGGCATGACCCTCAGGGCCGCCCAGGGCGCCTCGGTTTTCAGTGTGGCCACCGATGCCGACGGTAAATTCTCTTTCGCGCGGATCGCACCGGGCGGGTACACTTTGTCCGCCGAGCGCACCGGATATCAGCGCAAACTCTACCGCGCCAGCCTGCACGAAACCTTCAGCACCCTCACCGTCGCCGCCGGACAAAATCTAAAGAACGTCGATCTCGTCCTGCAGCGTGCGTTCTCCATCACCGGACGGGTGTTGGACGCCGATGGCGATCCGGTGGCGGTTGTGAGCGTGAGTTTGCTTCGGCACACCCTTCAATCCGGCTCCGCCATGGAGGCGACGCACTCCGTCTATACCGATGAGGCCGGCAAATACACCATGCCCGATCTCGCACCCGGGTCATATTATCTGCGCGCCGGTCCGGGCGACGGCCGGGCCTTTTCCATCGTCGGCATGCGGGCCGTAACGGATCCGTCCTTCGCTGCGCAGGACTATTACGCCGACACATTCTATCCGGGCGCTGTGGACCAGGCCGGCGCGAAAGCGATTGCGATTTCCGCCGACGATGTACCCGGAGCCGACATCCATCTCCGCAAGACGCCCGCATTCTTGGTGAAGGGTAAACTGGTGGGCACTCTGCCCGGCGATCCAGGGGCGCAATGCCAGGTCATTCTCACTCGCGCCGATCTGCCGGCCACCATCAGCCCCTGGCCGCGGGGAGTAGTGGACCATCCCGCTAAGGACGGCACGTTCCATTTTGCGGGCTCGCATTTTCCTCCGGGCGAATATTTCCTCACAGCGGAGCTGCAGATGCGCCGGCTGGTGGTGGCGCCCCAGCGCCTCACCATCGCGAATCGCGATATCGACGATGCCGTGCTGAATCTGCAACCGTTCGTGCAACTGCACGGCAGTGTAACGATGGAAGGACGGGCGCGCACCGATTTCAGCAAATATCCCGGCACACCGCCGCCCTCGGTGACCATGGGGATCTCGCTTCTTCCCACAAATAGTCCGATGCTGCTCAGCGGCGGCGTCGCCAGGATTGACGCCGCCGATGGATCCTTTACCATCGCCGACGTTGCGCCCGGAAGCTACACCGTGCGTTTGTCGGGAATTCCGGGTCTCGCTTGGCCAAAGTCGATCCGCCTCGGTTCCCAGGACGCCAGGAATGGCGAAATCGCGGTTCGCGAAACCAGCGGCTCCACGCCACTGCGAATCACGCTGAGCCCGGCGCAGGCGCAGATCAGCGGCGTCGTCAAATCGGTCCGAGGAAAGCCGGTAGCCGGCAGCACGATCATCCTCATCGGCGAGCCAGGCACGAGGACCGCATTGACCGGCAGCGACCAGAATGGGGACTTCACATTTTCCACGCTGGAACCGGGCGCCTACCGGCTTTTCGCCTGGGAAGATATCGAGGCCGCACAGCGCTATGACCCCGATTCGATGAAGGCCCACGAAAGCCAAAGCGTCAGGGTAGTTTTGAAAGAGAACGAAAAACAGCACGTGACGCTGCGCGAGATTCCCGCGGGCGAACATCGATAACGGCTTTCCGGGAATGGTATCCTGCGGCAGACTGTCCGTGCAGGAGGCTACCCATGAGTTGGCTCACTTCCGTAGCAATCGCCTTCCTCACGTCGATCTTTTCGGCGGTGGTGGGATGGTTCGTGGCCGCAGGCTGCGTGCAGTGGTACCGGATTCCGGCGCGCGAAGGCGAATCCGGATACTTCATGGTCGCGATCGCCTTGCTGAGCGGTTTCGGCGGCTTCGTGCTCGGGCTGGTCCTCTCGCGCTTCTCCGGCGGCGGATTTCTCAAGGGCCTGGGCGTTTCGGCCGGCGTCATTCTCGGTCTGGCGGGCGTGTCGACTCTCATCGCCCGCGGACTGGCCGACGTTCCTCCCACCCTCCATGGCAATGAGCTGATGCTGGAGGTTGAGGTCCGCCTGCCGAAAGGCGCGCCGCAGCCTGTTGCGACGACGACGCCTTCCCGGTTTCTTTCCCTGGGCACCGCCAGCGGCCCGGCCGCGGCGCCGCGCAAATCGAAGCAAGGCGAATTGCATGTGGCCGACGCGAAATTGACGGAGGGCCGCTGGGTGATTCCCGGCGACGTCGAGCTGTTCACCGCACGAGGGACACACGTTCTCACCATCGTGATGGATGACCGGCACGCCATCGGATTCGTGCTGCCGCTGGCCGCGCATCCCGGCGACAAGGATAAGGAATGGAGCCCGTGGCAACCGTCCAGTATGGGCGGGAAGCCCTGGCCCGACACAAAAATCTCGTATCGTTATTCCGTTTCCGAGCTGGTACCCACTACCGAGACCACTCCTACGACCGCGGACCTGCTGGCCGCCCTGGGCGCCGATGCCCCGCTGGCGAACTGGCTGGCCTATCTGGATTACAACGATACCGCCAGCGCCCAGACCATCATGAAGACCGTGGAGGCGCGGCAGGCCGATCTGGCAAAGTCGCTGCGATCCGCCAATTGGGAGGAGTCCGACCATGCGATGCATGCCGCCCAACTCCTCACCAGCGTCGATCCGGCCGTGGTACAGGCGCTGCGAGACGTCGCCGCCGATGCCGAATCGAAGATCCGCAAGTTCACCGCGCTCGCTCCCGACAACAGCGATCTCGCCGAGGTGGGCAACGACGCCCGCAACCTGGTGAAAGCGTGGTCGCTTGCCTGGGGCGCGGTGTGCGAGAAGAGCGGCATCGATGGACGCGCGCCGCTTCAGGAAATCGTGCGCCTCGCATCGCTCCGGAACAGCGACGGCTTCATGCAGGAAATAATCGGCGATGCGCAGACGCAACTCTGCCGCCTGAAGGCGTGCTGAACGCTTACCGGTATCGATACACCGTAACGCGAAGCAGTCCCAGTCCGCGGCCTTCATCGAGAGAGATGTTATTGCCCTGGCCGGTGTCGTCGCCCGCCAGTGTCCGCCCGCGGAGCCAGTGCCCGTCCACGAACCGTCCCGCCTCTACCGTCGCCAGCCCCACAATGGGAGGGCCGGCGGTATTGGGCACGAATGTGACGTTCAATCCCGTGCCCGCCATGTAGAATTCATCCGGTCCGGCGGCGATAAAGATGCCGTGCGGCGCACTGCCTGCGGCTCGCCGGCCGCCGGGCGTTGCCGTCAGCGTATACCCGCCAAGCTGGAAGCGCTGCGAAGGCGTAAGCTCTTCCAGCACCACTCCGGCCACGCGCCCGCGCGTCTGGTTTTCCAGAATCAGCGGCGCCAATTGCGATAGCTCGTCGTAGCTGCGGGTTAGTTCCTGGCTGCCGCCTTCACTCATACCGTCGATTCCGAACGGCGAGAACCCGAACGCGTTGTGCTGCCCGATGGCGTAGAAAGCGTTGCCTGCGCCCGCGGCGCCGCCCGCCGCCTCCGGCACGAACAGCGGATTCTCGGGAGTATCGTATTGCCCCGACCAGTCCTTGAACTCGAAATAAATATCCGGCGCCAGGAAATCGAGCTGCGGACCGCCCGCCTTCCAGATGTCTATTGAGTGCGGCAGCGGGCCGCCGCTGTTGTATTGCCCGGGTGCGTAGTTGGGCCGTATGAGCGCCGCGTTGGCGTACATCGGCAGCGCGTATTCGGCCTTCCCCATCTGTGCCACCTTGCCAATGTAGCGCGCGTAATACCACGCCATAAAAAGATCGTTGGTCTCGGGACCGCTTCCAAACACCGTCTCCCAATTGCCGGAACTGCGGAAGCCGGCCGACTGCCACAACGCGCGCAGTTCCCTGTTGAGCGTCTCCTTGTGGCTGGCGAGATAGCTCATTAATTCGTCCGGTACCGCGCGGCCATAAGCGGCATTGGCCGCCGGCGAGTAGTCGCGTGCATCGGGGATGACGCCCACTTCATTCTCCACCTGAATCAGGAGCACCGTGTGCGCTTCGCCATCCACCTCGCGAATGCGGCGCATGAGCGCGGCGAACGCGTGCGCGTCGGCGTCGCGATTGACATTGCTGAACGGCGACAGGCGCTCCGTGCCCGAACCGTTGCGCAACTGTACGCGTGGGAAGCGCTCGAAATCGCGCTTCACCCAATCGGGCGCATAGCTCGACCAGGTGTTCTTCCAGCTTCCGAACCAGAGGAACACCAGGTGCATGTTGTGGCTGCGCGCCTGTTGAATCGCGCCGTCGATCAGCGTGAAATCGAACTTGCCTTCCGCGGGCTCCAGGAGCGCCCACGAAACAGGCGCGAGCACGGTGTTGAGATGCATCGCCGCCAGTCCCGGCCACACGCCGTTCAGGTATTCCAGACTCGTGGCGGAGTTATTGTACAGCTCGCCCCCGAGCGCCAGGAAAGGCTTGCCATCGACGATCAGTTGGGTGACGTTCCCACGTTTTTCCAGGTGGGGAATCGTCGATTGTCCGTTCACTTGGACGATAGTAAGAAGACCAATCGCAACCGCGTAGATCCAGCTTCGGGACCGCATGAGATTGATTATCGGGCAAAGTGGCGCAGACACAGAAATTTGGAGATCTGCGGCAGATTGCGCGCGATCTCGGATTAAGCCGAGCGCTCGGGCCATTCCGCATCCGAGCGCCGCCGAGCCACAACTCGAACTGGACCCCTACAACGTTCGCGAAGGCCGGTAGCCGGGGCGATACTTGACCCGCAGCTTCTTTCCCGGATCGTTCACCACTTCCACCAGCAGTTTACGGAAGCCTTCATTGGGATTGGCCGCCGGGTAGTACGTCACGGTGTAAGCGTTACTCATTTCTTCGCGGACATCTTCCAGCGCTTCCACCTGCTTCTGCCAATTGTGCGCCCAGTATGCCTTCCCGCCGGTGCGCTGCGCCAGGCGGCGGAAGACGTTGCTCGAAATCGGGTCCTTGTTCACCTCGCTGGTGGAGATCACATAGATCGGAATACCTTCGTCTTCCGCCACCGCGCGCACATCGTCGGGCGCCACCATGCTGGCGTTATCGGGACCGTTGGAGAACACGATCACCACCTTGCGTCCCGGCACCTTGGCGGCGTCGCGCAGCGTCAGCAGCAGCGCGTTGTAGAGCGCGGTATCGTCGCCCGCAACCGATTTGCGCAGTCCCGCGATGGCGTCGCTCTTTTCGTGCGTCAGGCTGGCGGCGCGCGAAAGATTGCGGCTGAACGTATAGACGGCCACCGAATCGGCGCCGTCCAGTCCGCGTACAAAATCGGTGATGGCGTCCTCGGCGTACACGAACCCCTTGTACATGAAGTTGCTGGTATCGAAGAGCACGAAGACGTTGGTGCCCACAAACGCATCCGGCTTTTCCATCCCCGGCAGGGTCTCCTGTTTGGCGTCGAGCAGCGGACGAGTGCTGCCGTCCGCACTCACCGCCACCGGCGTGTTGGAGCCCTCGGCGAAAGTGGAAATCTTTTGCTGGATGCCATCCTCGAAGATCCGGAAATCGCCCGGCTTCAGCCCCTTGATGTAGTGATTCTTGCTATCGGTCACCTGATAGCTCAGCACCACCATATCCACCTTGACGCGAAAGATCGGGCGCTTCTGATCCTGCGCCCGCAGCAACAGCCCGCCGGCTGTGATTCCGAATAGTTCTCGTCGCGAAATCGTCATGTCGGTTACCGGTTGGGAATCCCCTGGGGTTCGGCCTTAATATCCGGATTGGCAGCGCGCGTCTGCGCACGCACCTCGTCACCCACGTGCCGCAATGACCGCAACACCGCGGGCCAATCTTCCAGATGGGAAGCGAAAATTTCCTCCACCAATTTGCGTGTCCACTGCGGAATGCGCAGGTTGAGTTCCCCCGGCGGCAGGTTCAACTCATCCGCCAGCCCCGCCCAGAAGATGGTGTTCGATTCCCAGCTCTCCGCCATGATCCGGCTGGAATATCCCATCAGCGTGGGGAACGTCCGCAGATGGAGCAGTTCGGGCTCGTAGGAATTGGCGAGCGTGGGTTTGGGAGTGCCGAAGGCACGCGAGATCGCCGTGTAGCTGATCTCCTGCGGATCGGCTTGCTGGAGCCGGTGAATCTCCGCCAGCAGGCAGGAGCTGTCCTCTGTCCGTTTGGGCCCCACATCGCTCGCCACCTCGAACAGTTCCGAAGGGGTCACCAGGTCGAGTGCTTCCCGCGCCGCGCCCTGCGCAAGCACCCGGCGCACCTCATCGACGCGCGCCGGCGACGCCGCCGTACCGAGCGACGTCATCACCTGCGCCCGTACATTCGCATCCGACGCCGCCTCCGCAATCAACTCGCGTCCGTAGCGCAGATGGAGGCCCACCCAATGAATCTGCGACGGCGTGACGTTCCACCAGCGCGGCGTGGTCGCGCTGAGAATCATCTGCGGCACCAGGTCTCCCCAAATCAGCGCCTGCGTCTGCGTGGGAATGAGGAAGTTCTGCTCGGCCTCGGCCAGCGCGTAAGGCAGGGTGGAGAGCGAACCCACCAGGCGGCCGCCGGCGTTGGAGGGCCAACCCGTGCCGTACACTTCCGTGGAGCGCCAGGTATTGTAGCTCCCCTGCGATCCGATGAAATCGTGGCCGCGCACAAATACCGGATTGGTATACAGAATCTGCGCCCCCGGCGGCGCGTAATACGCATAGTTGAACCCTAGCAGCGTATCGCGCAGCAGCGGAGCCATCATGCTGCGAATTTCCTTTAGCCGCTCGGCGTCCGTCCCCGCTTTCTCAATCGCCGACCGGAAGTTCAGCTTGCGCTCCGTGCTGATGTGCCGGTCGGTCCAGTAGCCGTATCCCATCGCGTTCTGTTCGGCGCCGGTCAGGGAATTGCGGGCCACCGGGATCTCGTTCAGCGTCGCGGCCAGCTTGTTCACCAGCGCGGTATTGAGCTTTTCACCCTTGGGAAGCGCCTCCAGGTTATCGACGATGCCAAACAGGGTGTCCAGCGAAATCATGTGCTGCGCTTCCAGAATGCGCTGGACTTGTTGCGCCATCTCCTGGTGGGCGTCGCTATCTCCCGCCTCGCCCCCACTCAGCAGCGCCACCATGCGCTCCTGCGCCGTGCCCTTACCCTCTCCTCCGGCGGCGATCAACGTCTTGAGATCCTGGCGCCCGGCATCGAACAGCTCGCGATCGGTGTGCACCGCGCTGAACGATTCGGCGAGGGCGGAGAGCGTGGCGTCCGCCTGTCCGGCGGGGATGGACCCTTGCCGCACTAGAATCTGCCACAGGCTCACCAGCGCCTGAAACGAGCCGATGGTGTCGGAACGGAACGCGGGCTCCTTGATTTTGGTGAGGCTTTCCATCGTCTCCAGGAACTGCACCACAGTCTTATCGGTAAGGCTGCGCGCTTCGCTGAAGACGGGATATTGCGCGCCGTACTCGTGATAATCGCGCGCCAGGCGATCTACCGTCGCCGGCTCCAGCGGATGCAGGCGGTTATGGTCGATGTCGCTCACCGCCATGAAGATCTTCAGCGGCTCGTTTTCCACCGTCTTACGGGACAGTGCAAACAGGGCCTCAATCACGTCGTCGGGATCTTTCCATGTGGCCGCCAGACGGGTCAGCTTGCCGTCATATCTGCCCTGTGGATGGCTGGTGAAGAGCGCCTTCCAGACGTCCAGATTGCCCGGCACGTGCGGCTTGCCATCGGCGTCGAGGCGCAGGCGCGTGGTGAGCAGCATCATGTCGGTGTTCGAGCGGAACACCGGCCGCGCCGGTCCCGGGCTGGTAAGACGGCCCCGCACCGCCGAATAAAAACGCTTCAGCCGCTCCGGCTGCAGCAGGTAGTCCTGCACCGGGCCGTTGATGCGCGCGATGGAATCGTACAGGCTCGCGAGCCACCCATCGTCTTTAGCCATCAGCTTGTCGAAGAAGTCGGCCCCGTGGTCGGCGGATGCGCCCGCCAGGTCGCCCCACGCCGCCGCGTTACGCGGTCCGCCCGGCACCACCGCCTTGCCGCCGCGGATCTCGAACATGCCCCCGAAGAAATCGAGCACGTGGGCATACGCTTTGATGCGCGTAAAAGGGATGCCTTTGCGGAGCTCTTCCGCGGTCTCCGGATCGAGCTTGGAGTAGCCCAGGTAGAGGCGGCACAGGGAGGGGTCGGAAATGAAAGTGTCCACAAAATCGCCGGGATCTTTTTCCTTTACGCCGCCGGTCCAATACTCCGGTCCGAACAGCACGCTGGCATAGGTCGGGTGGTAATCGTAAGTGAAGGGACGATTGGTGCGTAGCGCTTCCTCCAGCACGTTGATGGGGAAGCCGGAGTCCGTGGTCAGGAAGGCGCGCGCCGCGTTTACCGTCTCCAGCACCACTTCGGAACCGCAGCCGCCGCGAATACGGAAGCCGAGGATGCGCAGCAGCTCGCCCACCGAAGGCGAATCGCAATTGTCAATCTTGATGACTTGGGAATCGCCCGCCAGCTTCTGCAATTCCTGCGCCTGCGAAAGGTAGCGGTGGACCAGTTTGAGATATTCCGTCGGCTCCAGCGCCTCATTACTGCGCGAAGCCTGGTATCCGTTGGTGACTACGTTACGCGCCAGTGACTGCAGGATTTCATTGGGGCGCGCATCGCCGGAGATCGCAACCATGCGGGCAAACGAACGTAGCGGTCCGGGAATCGGCACGGTCGGCAGGCCGTCCTTGGCCAGAATCTCGGGCTGGTGCGGATCGGGTGTTACCAGATCCAGCAATGCCAGCCGCCTGGTGATGGCGTCGGCGCGCGCGCTGTCGCCGGACTGGCGCAGGCGGGCGATCAGCCTGGTATAAGCCTCTTTGGCTGCCGGATCGCCATAACGCTGCAGAAATTCTGCGTACGCAGTAAGCGCAGGCACGCTATGGGAGTCGCTTTCGGCGGCATGCGCCAAAAGCGCGCGCGCCTCCGCTACATCCCCCGATGCCTCCAATTTTCTGACTTGCTCAAGATCCTGGCCCTGGAGAACTGAAGCAGCAAAAACCAACCAAACCGGCGCAAGAGCAGTAAACAGCTTCATGCCAACCCTCCCGCTACTGGTCAAACAATGTACCACGTCCGCCGCCGGATGTGTGGTGCGGAATAGCCGCACGTTAACCGTAGGGAAGGAAGGGAATGTAAAAAGATTCACTGGGGCGCCGCGTTTCAGATTTGTAACGCGGCGCGCGCCCGGGAGTGGAGGCTTTTCTATTGCGGCAACTGGATCGGCACGCGCCGCTCGCGGTTCAATTGCAGGGTCAAACCGCGATCCACGGAATTGAGCGGCTCCTGCTTTTCTTCGTGCTGCAGGGTCACGAAATGCAGCATGCTGCCATCCACCCAGTACGCCAGCGCGGCGCGAATCGTCTGGTCCTTACTGGCGATCAGGTAGATCGGCGATCCCGCCGAAGCCCCCCCGTTCGACGCCTGCGACTGCGCCTCCGGCTGCACCTGCGGCTGCTGCGGCTGCACTTGCTGGCCGTATTGGTCGTAGGTCCGCATCACCGGGCGCACCGGCGCCGAATATGCCGGCGGCGTGTTGGCCGGATAGATCACCGTCACGTTGGGAGACGGGTTGTACTCCGTGGGCGCCGCATATCCTGTGGAGTAATTGGGATAGTAAGTGTAGGGATTGTCGTAAGAGTAAGGATCGTCCCAATAACCGTAATAGGGCGAACCCCAATATCCAAGGCCGTACCCTAAGCCCGCGTACCCGGGCCAGTACCCGTAGCCGCCGTAAAGTCCGCGGCCATATCCATAACCGTACCCGCGGCCGTATCCATAACCGCCAAAACCGTATCCGCCGCGGTATCCGCCACCGCCGCGCAGCACTCCGCCTCCGAAACCTCCTCCGCCTCGGCCACCCCCGCCGCCGCGGAACCCGCCGCCGCCCATACCGCCGCCTCCATGAGATCCACCACCCCCGCCATGCCCGCCGCCGCCCCGTTGCGCCATCAGGCCTTGGGACAGGCCCACCACCAGCAAGCTCCACATGCCGATTCGCAGAAGCATTCTCATAAAGCTCTCCCTACCTCGCAGCTTACTCCCGCCACCCCCGGCTGGCAAGCCGACAGGTATGATCGTAAGGTCGAAGATGATATACACCTGCTATGAAATGATCGCCGATTGCCGCGCCGGCCGCCCCGAAGGCTGGCGATATTTCGTGACCGCCTATGTCCCCGCCATCCGCAAGTTGTTGAGCCGCTACCAGTACGGCAAACCGGTCGACCCGGCCGCCATCGAACGCGTGCTGCTCGCGGCACACCGTCCGGAATCGGACCTTTTCCAGTCGCGCGAACCCGCGCCGGAGCGTTGGTTCGTCACGGAATTGCGCCAGAAAGTCCTGGAACTGATGCCCGCCGATGGATCTTCCGGCACACTGGACCTGGAGACGCTCGGTGCGGCGCTCGAACCCCTGACGCTGGTGGAAAAGCAAGTGGCCTGGTTCGAGACCATGCTCTACTCCCCCGCCGAAACCGCCGTGCTGCTGCGCATGGCGCCCACCACCGCCGAGAAGATCCGCGGCAAAGCGGCCGACCTGGTCCGCGGCAAAGTGGACACCTGGAGCCGCAATATTCTGCCGGAGAACGGCCGCGCCCTGGGAACCGCCGCCGCGGCCGCCAAAACCGAAGAGTGCCTGCCGCCCAAGACCTTTCTCGATATGGTCGACGGCCGCACCACCTGGTCGGGCCGCGACCAACTGGAGCGTCACGTGACGCGCTGCTGGCACTGCATCGACCACTTTTGCCGCCTGCTCGAAGTGGTCGAACTGCTGCGCGGCAATCAGGGTCTGACGCCGGAAGAGGCCACCCCGTATTGGCGGGTGCTCGGCGTCACCCCCTCTCGTCCGCCCGTATGGAAACGCTGGCTCGCCGGCCGGTCGGGATAACGCGAGTTCACTTCTCCGTCCGCTGCCGGTCCATTTCGTGGCGGAGGCGTTGCTCTTGCTCGCGAAGTTCAGGGGTCAATTCCGCCCCGAAGTCCTCCGCCTCGAACACCGGCCGTATCTCGAGGATCGCGTCCTCCCCCGGCATCGGGTCCGGACAGCGCTCCGCCCACTCAATAGCTTCGTCCAGGGAGCGGACCTGCCAGAGCCAGTATCCCGCGACGAGCTCCCTCGCTTCGGCAAAAGGGCCGTCGATCACCCTCCGCTTGCCTGCGGAGAAGAGCATGCGCCTGCCCTTCGCACTCGGGTGCAGCCCTTCCCCGCCCAGCATGACACCCGCCTCCACCAGTTCCTGATTGTACTTGCCCATCGCCGTAAGCAACTGCTCGCTCGGCATCACGCCGGCCTCGCTATTGCGGGTCGCCTTGACCATCGCCATGACTTTCATATTGGTTCCTTTCCGTACCGCCCTTTGCGCGGCCGTGTATCTCTTTTTCAAGCGTTGGACGAATGAGCGGGCCCGAAATCGACAGAGTCGCCGAAAAAAATCGCATGCCGACCCCACAGTGCGAGAATAGCCCTTATGAAATCTCTTCTCGCCGTCCCCGCGCTCGCTCTTCTGTTCGGCGTGGCCGCCATCTCTCAAACGCCCGCACCCAAACATCACGTGGTTTTTCAACTCAGCGAACCCGACGGCGCCGCCTGGAATTCCCTCCCCATTCATGTCAATAACGTCATCAAAGCCCTGGCCGACGACGGAGGCTCGCAAATCGAGGTGGTGTTCTACGGACCCGGCCTCACCATGCTCACCAAGGCCAGCAAGTCCTCCGAGGAGTCGCTCAAACAACTCTCCGATAAGGGCGTCAAACTCCTGGCCTGCCGCAACGCCATGAAGATGAGGAACGTGAAATCCGAAGATCTCTTCCCCTTCGCCGGCGAAGTGGATTCCGGCATCGCCGAAATCATCCGCAAGCAGGAAGCCGGCTGGGCGTACATCCACTAACTCGCGCCGGCCTCTTCTGATAGAATTTTCCCGATGATGTTACGCGCCCGGCGGATCGCTTGGCTTGGGCTCGCGCTGTGCTTCGCCACCAACTTGCCGGCGCAACCCAATACCGTCCGTAGTTTGATTCTGAAAGCGGAATCGCGGTATGACGACGCCCGGCGCGCCGAACAGTCCGCGGCCGTGCGCCGAAACGATCCAGCCGATATGAATCGCGCGCTGACTGGCTATCGGCAGGCGGAAGGCGTGCTTGAGACGCCCATACAAGAAGGTCTGCTGGCCGGAGCCAACGTGCCACTCGGCGAAGAAGATGAAGTGCGCAACCGCTACGCCAGCGCCGCCGTGCTTTCCAGCAGCATCTCCCTGGATGCCGTGCGAATGCTGTTGTTTTTAGGACGAACAGCCACCCCCGATTTCGGATATTTCAAAATCACCGCCCGCGAGAGCGCCGTCGCTGTCCTCGACGTCGACCAGAGGAAGGGCTGCGTAAAAGAGTCCGGCGCAGGGCCGAGTTTCCCCGGAGTCTGGTCGGAACCGCCCGTCCCCGGCGAGCAGGCGATCGCCCTGATGGTCCTGGGGCGCTTGCAACTCCTTGATGACGACAGGCGCTCCGCAAGGGGCTGTTTCCAACAAGTGTTGAAGATCGATCGCGAAAACCACGACGCGGCGCAGTTCGTTCACGACCTCGCCGACGATTGCAGTTTCTGCCTGAGTGCTCGTGCTAAAGCAGCCGTGGGCGCCTCCCTGAGCATCGGCGCGCTTCTCCTGGAAGAGAAATATCCGCTCGGCGCACCCCTCACCGGAATCATTCTCAACGCCCTGAATACGCTGATTCCGACCATGCCCTCACATTAGAACGCCGCGATGCCAGGCGCGGACGCTTCCGGAAATCTACTGAACGCCGGCTGGGGCCTGAACGTTGGTATATTCGAATCGCAAGAGCGTATGGCGTTTGCCGTTCGGTCCTCCTCTATCCGTAGTCGCCTCCAGTTTGAGCGGCAGACCCCGCGATTTGGAAATCCAGATTTGAGAGTCGCTCTTTTCATCCTGAGTTTCACGGTGCTCGCTGTAGAGGGTTGCCGATTCTCCATTGATTACTTCATCGCGCACCACACGGCATGTGGAATCCGTGTGGCTGTCGGGGTCCGCTTTTGCATCCTTCAGCATCTCCAGCATTTTCTTTGGCGTCACCGGACTGACGCGCCACTTGCCATCGATCTGAACGTAGGTTTTGTCGATCAGGTAGATGGTTTGGCTATTCCGCGGTTTGCCGCCGGTATAATCTGCGGTCACCGTCGAGTAAACGTGCGTCGGGATTTTGAGGTATTGTGCATTGGTATCGAGCAGCGGTTTACACGACGGATCGGCCGCGAGAGCGGCTCCGGTCAATAAAACAATTGCGGCTGCCAATCTTGCAACAGGCATCGTACTTATCTCCTTAGAGTTATCAGGGCTGCCCGCGAAGCATCGTCGGTTCGTGAATCTCGCGCGGGCGGCAACGCTCTCGGTATCGCCCGGAGTCGTTCCGCCCGTTTCTCTCTTCCGGGCCGCTGTCAGGTATTGCGGAACCGGATCGCGAAAGAGCTCAAATTTCTGAATCGCTTAGGCTCGCGCTTTGCTTCGCGGGCGGTGCAGCGAACTCTCCGCGTACCATCTTCATCCCGCATCCGCGCCCCGCCTCTACTGACCCTGGAGCCTGGCGAATTCCGTCTGGGCCTGCTTCAGCATGGCGATTCCGGAGTCGGCATCGTGCCAGGACGTAAGAAAGTCCCGATAGGCTGCTTTCGCTTTCGGCTTGTCTCCCGCCATGTCCCATGCCCGCGCCAACTGGCGCCGCGCCGCGGCATCCACCGGATCGCCCATGATCAGGCCGGGGTGTGCCAGGAGCCTCGTGAACTCAGTCGCGGCATCCTCTGCCCGGTGCATCGCCAGATACGCCAGGCCGCGAACATAGAGCGGGAATAAGCCGCCGTAAAAATGATTGAATGCCAGCGGCACAACCCCGAATTCGTAGTGCCTGTTCGCTTCCAGCAGATCGATCGCCTTGTGCGCGTCCTGATTGTGCAGAGCCACCAGAGCCCGTAGCGTCGGTACATAGGTGGCCTGAACCTGGGTGTCTTCCGGAAACTCTCTATCCAGCTTATCCGCCAGCGACGCCACCTTCACCGTCTCGCCATCCAAACCCAACGCTAGTCCCGCAGCGTAGGCAACGTCGCGCCCTTCGAACGTCTGGAGGGCATTCTCCGCTGCCACTCGTGCTGCACCTTTGTTCCCGTAGAGCGCATTCCACAACGCCGGGGCCGCCTGGAAGACAGCCGTTCGTTCCCGGAGACCGGAGCGGAGAGCCATTTCCACAGCCGCTCGGGAGTGCTGGTCCGCCTCGTTCAGGCGGCCATCGCGTGCCGCCGCAAGTGCCTGCACCTGCGCCATCAGCGTTTCCCTCTCCGGGTTTCCGATGGCCTCCGCGAGGGCTTTTTCCATGCCGGCTTGATCCCGTTTCCACAACGCGAGGCGGTAACGGTACACCAGCGTATTCGCCTCCGTAGCGTGATGTGCCGCCACAACCGCGAACATTTTGTCCGCCTCATCGAATCGCCCCATGTGAAAAAGGGCGCCGACCTGATTGGAGTATCCATGGAATTGGTCCGGGTCGAGCACCGCCGATCGGGCCGACATCTCCAAGGCTTCCTCGAATCGCCCCGTACCATTCGCGGCGTAGCCTCCGGATAGACTGAACGCCTTCGGATCGCGTGGATATGTCTGCCGCCAGAGGGAGATGGATTGCCATGCCTTCTCGAGATTGCCCGTAACGTTGCGGTGGTAGGAATATTCGATATTGAACTTTTCCGGCCCACTGGCGCGGTCTCTTGCCTGATAGGCCCGAATGGCGCACTGCCGCGAAAGCGCGGTCTCTCCCAGGTTGCTGTATTGGATGGCCAGCAAGCTCCATGCGACTGCGAATTCCGGATCCAGTTCCGTGGCGCGGCTGAGGAACTGAGCGGCCGAGCCTCCGCCTTTTTGAATTGCCGCGGTGTAAGCTTTCAACGCTTCAAGCGACGAAGTGGTCCCCTCCTCCAGGGGAACGCTGTGTTCGCGAATGGCGGCCAACGATTCGCCGGCGCGGGCGCGAAACCTGCCTGCCATCTCGTCCAGCGTATGCAGAACCTGCTCTTTGCCGGCTGCCTGTACCTGCTGATTGTCCAGCGCTTCGCCGCTGGCGCAAGCCTCGGCACGCAAACTCATCACGTAGCTGCTGCCCAGGCTTGCGATCGATCCCGTAAGCATGGCCGCCGCGCCCACCCGTTCGCAAACTTCCCGCGCCGTCTCTCCGCTTAGAGCCGACTCGATCGGCTTGCCCATCAGTTTCAAAGTTGCGTGGATTTTCTGGTCCGGAATCAGGCTCAAATACGGTGACTGCTCCAACTGAACGATCAGGCCCTGGCGGAGCGTGTCGTCGAACACCGGGTCGCCGGTCTTGTTCACGAAGTCGTCCAGAAGAATCGTGTCCTTATCGGTAAGCCTGGTAGTGCGGTGAAAAAACAAATATCCGCCCAAAGCGAGTACCAGGGCGGTTAGCGTGGCAGTAGTCGCGATGGTTTTCCAGTGGCGGGCGGGCGGTTGAAGCGCGCGAAGTGTCTGCTCCAGTTCGGCAGCCGTTTGCCACCGGCGGCCCGGGTCTGTCTCCAGGCAACGCGCAATCACTTTTTCAAATCTTGGCACAGACGCGCGCCGCCCCAATCCCACCCGTTCGCCCGTCGCCATTTCATAAAGAACGCAGCCGAACGCGTAGAGATCCGTGCGGGCATCTGCCGGTTCGCCCTTTCGCTGTTCCGGAGCCATATAGGCCGGGGTCCCCACGATGGCGTGTGCCGCCGTGAGGGTTTCGTCTCCGGCAGTCTTGGCCAGTCCGAAGTCGAGCACTTTCACGCCGGATGCGGACAGCATGATATTGCCCGGCTTCAAATCGCGGTGCACAATTCCCTTGGCGTGAGCCGCGGCCAGCGCACTCGCGATTTGTTGCGCGTATCCGAGCGCCTCCTCGAAGGAAAGCTTGCCCCGTGTGAGCCGCCCGGCCAGTGTCTCGCCCTCCACTAACTCCATCACCAGGTAGTTAGGGCCAACATCGTGAAGCGTGCAAATGTTGGGATGATTCAACGAAGAAATAGCTTTGGCCTCGCGCCCGAAGCGGTCGACAAATTGTTCGGAGGAGAACTTAATGGCGACCTTCCGACCCAGACGCGTATCGATCGCCGAGAAGACCTGCCCCATGCCGCCTCGTCCCAGCGGAGCCTCGATCTGATAAGGTCCCAGGAATGTGCCGGCCCCCGCCGAGGTGATGGTCTGTGTCAACGATGCCGGCCGGTCGTCTGTCTCGGCATCGCGCGCCAGAAGCGCTTCCACGCCGCTGCGCAATTCCGCGCTGACGGTCGAAAGCAGCACCGCGCGGTCCGCGGAAGACCGGTCGCGTATCGCCTGATAAAGCGCTTCGATTTGCCGTCTATGTTCCGCCGGATCCATCGCACTAAAGCACTTTAATAAGATGTGCTTATCAATAGTACTTCACGGGAGAGTCGTCCTCTTCCGCCGTCGATGCCGCCTTGTAACCCTGAATTGACATCGAAACCGCCGGTGGGTGTACAATGGCTTCTCAAAATCCGATTCCTACAAAGCTGCATTGCGCAGTTTCCGATTCGAAGGAGAGACCGTGACCCAACGTTTGGCTTTTACCCTCGCCGCCTGCAGCCTGGCGATTCTTCCCGCGCTTGCGCAGGCGCCCGACCTGGCAAGCATCGATAGCCAGTTACGCGCGCAGGAAACCAAAGATTCGCAGCTCATGTGGTGGCTGCACGAGGTAACCGACGTTTACGGTCCGCGTCTCACCGGCTCGCCCGGGCTGCGCGCCGCGCAGGACTTCGCCGTCGGACAGATGGAGAAATGGGGCTTCTCCAATGTCCACCTCGAAGCCTGGAACTTCAACCATCCCGGCTGGCAGAACTGGGAACTGGAAGCCAATACCATCTCGCCCTTCCAACAACCGCTGAACGTACGGGCAGTCTCCTGGACGCCGGGCACCAACGGCCCGGTAGAGGGCACGGTCGTGGTGATCGACCCACCCCAGCCCCCGGCGCCTGCCGGACGCGGCGGGTTCGGCGGGCGCGGCGGCAATGCTATGACGGCCGAGCAGTTGGCCGCCATCGAGAACCCCGGCAGCGCGCCTCCTCCCATGCCCGCGGCCTCTCCCGTTGAAAGAAAGCCGGTCAGCCAGGCCGAACTCGATACCTATCTTGCCTCCATCAAGGGCGAACTTCACGGCGCCATCATCTTTTATGGCGCGCATCGTCAGGTGGCGGAGAACTTCGTGCCCGCAGCCTTGCGCCGGCCGGAAGATACCTGGTCGCAGCCCGCGGGGCGCGGTGGCCGTGGCGCTCGCGGCGGCCGCGGCCCGGACGGTGCCGCTCCCGAAGGACTCACCGCAGCCGAGATCACCGGGCAGGTCAACAAATTCCTGGTGGCCAACGGCGCGCTGGCTAAAGTGACCGATGCCGGCGAGGCCTACGGCACCATCCGCCAGCAAAGCACCGCGGGTTACAACGAGAACCCCGACAGTCCCAACCTCCCCACGCTCCTCATGGGCAATGAAGACTACGGCCGCATTTACCGCACCACCACCATCGACCACATTCCCGTCGTCCTCCGCCTCAATATCCACAACGAGTTTTACCCCGCCGGACGCACTGTCTACAACGTGGTGGGTGAGTTGCCCGGCACCGACAAGGCCGACGAAGTAGTCATGAACGGCGGTCACTTCGACTCCTGGAACCCGGCCACCGGCGCCACCGATAATGCCGCCGGCGGCGCGGTCGCGGTCGAAGCCCTGCGGCTGATTCACACCATGAACCTGCCCCATCGCCGCACTCTCCGCGTCGCCCTGTGGAGCGGCGAAGAAGAAGGCTTGTACGGTTCCATCGCGTATGTTTCGCAGCACTTCGGCAGCGCTGAGAACCCCAAGCCCGAATGGTTCAAACTCGACGCTTACCTGAACCTTGACGACGGCACCGGCAAGCCTCGCGCCGCCAGCGTCTTCGGGCCGCCCGAGGCCGCCGCTATGGTGGGCACCGCCATGGATCACTTCAAGGACTGGGGTTTCTACCACGTCACTCCTACCCTCGGACGCCAGACCGGCGGCACCGATAGCACCTCCTTCAACAACGCCGGCCTCCCCGGTGTGGGCTATAGCCAGGATCCGTTCGACTACAACACCTTCACCCACCACACCAGCTACGACACCTACGAGCGGATCTATGAACCCGATATGCGCGAAGCGGCGGTGGAAGAGGCGCTCACCCTCTATTCCCTCGCTAACGCCGGTGAGATGGTGCCGCGCTGCTCCGCCGCCACCATGCCGCCGCCTCCCACTCCACGCGCCCGTCCCGGCGCCGCCCGCGTGAACCCCAACCTGCCGGTGACGCCGGTAGCGGAGTTCATGCTGCCCGCCGGACAGACCGCGCCTGAGCGTCCCAGCCCCTGCACCGCGGCGCCTGCCACCCAGGCCGCGCCGGTTTCCTGGCCGGCTGGCAACGCGCCCGGCCAGAAATAAATAACCAGGCTTCATTCTGAGCGGGATTTCAAGTCCCGCTCGCCCGCTGCCGATGCAGTCACGTCAGCGCACCGCACCGCCACGCGGAAGTGATACGATTGCCGTTTTGAATGGAGATCGATATGGCGACCGTTCACATCGCTTACAACGTAGAGGAAGACGGCAACGTGCGGAGCGTCGAACTGCCGTTTGTGCTGGACGTCCTGGCCGCGCTTCGAGGCGATCCCTCGGACCCGCACCCGTTGCGGGATCGCAAGTTCACCTACGTAGACCGCGAGAACCTCGACTCCGTCGTAGCGGCCTATGAGCCGCGCTTGCACCTCGTGATCCCCAACCGTTTAGAGCGGCATGGCACGCCGCTGCAGGTGGAACTGCGCTTTCGGAGCCTCGCCGATTTCGAACCGGAAGGGGTTGCCCGCCAGATTCCCGCCATGGCGAAATTGATCGCGACGGGACACGCAGGCGCCTCCGAAGAACTCGCCGAAATCCTCCAGGCGCCCGCATTTCAACGGCTGGCGGCGACCTGGCGAGGCCTGCACGCTCTGCTCTCGTCCGTCGATGCCGGCGGGAGCGTCAAAGTGCGCGTCCTAGACGTCAGCAAGCACGAACTGCTCGCCGATTTCCGGGAGGCCAGGGCGCTCGAACGGACCGTCCTCTTTCGAAAAGTGTATGTGGAACCCTTCGGCGTCTGGGGCGCCGAGCCTGCCGCCGCAATAGTCGGCGACTACGAATTCTCCAACACCGCGGACGACCTCGAACTGCTGGACAGCTTGGCGTCGCTGGGCGCGGCCGCGCATGCCCCCTTCGTCGCCACGGCCAGCCCACAGATGTTTGGCTGTCAGGACTTCGCCGAACTCAGCAACAAGCGGGGCCTCGCCCGAATCTTCGAGGGCCCTGCGTACGCCCGCTGGCGATCGTTCCGGCAAAGCGGGCAGGCAGCCTTCGCAGTCCTGCTCGTCCCGCGCATGTCTTTTACGGAGTGGGGGAGCGCCGCTTTTCTACTAGGGGCAAGGTTGGCGGAAGCCTTCCAGCGTCATCATTGGTGCGGCGCCATTACGGGGACAGAAGCGTCGGGGCTTCCCGATGCCCAAGAGAAGGACCTGCACGAGTGCGGCTTCAACGTCCTGGTCCCGGAGAAAAGCGCCGCCTTACCGTTGATCACCTGTCTGCGGCCTAAGCTGTACCAGGAAGCGGCGGCCGCCGCTGCCGCCCGCAAAGCAGCACAGCTTGCCTACGTGCTGGCCACCTCGCGCTTCGCTCACTATCTGATGGCCATCATGCGCGACACCGCCGGCCAGCCATCCCGCGAAAGCTGCGAGAAAATGCTCAACGACTGGATCCGGCAATATGTGGTAGAGAACGACTCCGCGTCCGACGATGTCAAAGCGAAGTTTCCCCTCCGCGATGCCCGGATCAAGGTGGACCGGCCGCCCGACGACGATCTGTTCCTGGCAACCGTCTCGCTTCGCCCTCATTTTCAGGTCGCCGACCCCGGCCTCGCATTGCGCTCAGTGGTCGAATTGCCGCCATCGGCGGCGTGAGTTCCTGCCCTGCGTCGGGCACGGCGCGATGTATCATAGATGTCTACCCTAGGGAACTATGGAAGACTCTTTGCAAGGAACGCTCGACCTGCTGATTCTCAAGACGCTCCAACTGGTCAGGATCAAAGTCGACAAGGCGCCGGACAACGAGCCGGGATTGAGATAGGCGCCGGCCCGCCCCGCCAGTCCGTACACCACGCCCGAAATAGGGAGTGCACCTGGCTTTCGGCGGCGTGCTGCTGCGCCAGTTTCAGGGCGATATCGGGCTGCGAATTGGCGATGCGACGGCGCTTTTCCAGCGATCTGGACCTTGATCTGGTCCACTTATCGCGCCGCCAGTCTGTTCCTGACCACTGTTTCGCTTGGTCCGCACTTTCAGGTCGAATTGCCGCCGCCGGCGGCGTGAAGTGCTCCCTTGCGTCCGAGCCCTGCGCGATGTAGCATAGGTGTCTACCCTAGGGAACTATGGCAGACTCTTTGCAAGGAACGCTCGACCTGCTGATTCTCAAGACGCTCCAACTGGGGCCGAATCACGGGTTCGGTATCACACTCCACATTCAGACCGTATCGCAGGGATTGCTGCGCGTGGAAGAAGGGTCGCTTTACCCGGCGTTACATCGGCTGGAGCGCGACAAGCTGGTGAGTGCCGAGTGGGCGCTCACCGATAATCGCCGCCGTGCGCGCGTCTACCGGCTGACGGCGGCCGGGCGCAAGCGCCTGGGCGAGGCGGAGGAAAACTGGACGGCGCTGGCCAAAGGCGTGGGCCGGCTATTGAGGTATGTATGAAGAACTGGTTCCGAAGACGCGACCGCGCGGGGGAAATTCACGACGAAATCGAGAGCCACCTGGCCATGCGCGCGGAGTGGAATCGCTCCCGCGGCGCGGCTGACGATGCCGCGCAGAGCGCCGCCCGCCGGCAGTTCGGCAATGCCGCACTGGTTGAAGAGGAAGTGCGCCGGGTGCGTGGTTTCCCCTGGCTCGAAAGCCTGGCGCAGGACGCGCGCTTCGCCCTGCGCGGATTCCGTCGCTCGCCGGTCTTCACCGCCACCGCCGTGCTCACGATTGCGCTCGGCATCGGCGCCACCACCGCCGTCTTCAGCCTGGTGGACCGCATTCTCTTTCGCCCGCTGCCGTACCCCGACGCCGGCCGGCTGGTCTCCGTCGGCTTGATGGCGCCCAGCGTGGATAAAAGCGAGTTCGTATTTGCCGACGCCTACGTGAAGCTGCGCGCGCAGCAGACGGTATTTTCGCAGATCACCACCTTTGGCTTTATCTCCGATTGCGACCTCACCGGCGAAAGCGCGGCGCGCGTGCAGTGCGCGCAGGTGGAATCCACTTTCCTGCCGACGTTTGGCATCCAGCCCGCTCTGGGCCGCAACTTCACGCATGTTGAAGATCAGCCCAATGCCCCCAAGGTGGCGCTGTTGTCCTATCCATTTTGGAAGAGCCGTTTCGGGGGCGATGCCGGTGCGGTCGGCCGCACCGTTGCGGTGGATGGCCGGCCGGTGAATATCGTCGGAGTGCTGCCGCGCGATTTCGAACTGTTCAACCTCACACCGTTCGATCTCCTCATGCCCGAAGCCATCAACGAAGCGCACCCCGGGAACGGCCGTCTCTTTCGCGCTTTCGCGCGCCTGAAACCGGGCGTCTCCATCGATGGCGCGCGCGCCGCCTTGCAGTCGGCATTTGAACGGGAACGCGCCGCCGTGCCGCCGCAATTTCGCCGGGAATTGCACCTCGTCATCCGCCCGCTGCGCGAGCGCCAGATCGGCAGCATGCGGATCGCTTCCTGGACGTTGTTCGCAGCGGTGCTGGTGGTGCTGCTGATCGCCTCGGCGAACGTGGCCAACCTGATGCTGGCGCGATCGGCCGGCCGCCGCCAGGAGTGGACCATTCGGGCGGCCATCGGCGCCAGTCGCGGACGGCTTGCGCGCCAGGTGCTTACCGAAAGTCTGCTGCTCGCGGGGCTGGGCGCGGCGGCGGGATGCGGGCTGGCGTGGCTGCTGCTGCGCTTCTTCGTCCTCGCCGCGCCGCACGGCATTCCAAGGCTCGACCAAGCTTCGCTCGATGGGCGCGTGCTGCTGTTCGCGGTGGCACTGGCGCTGCTGTCGGGCGTGACCTTCGGCTTCGCTCCCGCCATGGATACTCCCGAGGCCGGCAGTATGGCCGCGGGACGGACCGTGGCCTCCGGCCGCGGAGTGCTCCGCCACCTGCTGATCGCCGCGCAGATTGCCGCTTCGCTGATTTTGCTGACGGGGGCTGGATTACTGCTGCGCTCGCTCTGGAATCTGGAGCGCGTCCCGCTCGGCCTGGATGCGGACCAGACGGTGGCTGCGCAGTTCGTCATCGGCAGAGGTGTGGAAGAGTTGCCCTTCTACGAGCGGCTCGAAGAGCGCCTGCGCGCGCTCCCCGGCCACCCCACTTTCGCCATCGCCGACAATATCCCGCCCTACGGAGGCTCGCGATCGCGCCCCTTCTTCGTGCTTGACGTGGAGGGCCGGCCGCCCTATCCGCAGGGCGCGGGCGGGATGGTAGGGTGGCGCTACATTACGCCCGGATATTTCGCCGCCATGGGCATCCCCATCATCCGCGGACGCGCTTTTACGGAAGAGGAACGCGGCGCGCGGGAGATGCCGATCGTCATCAGCCGCGAACTGGCGAGCCGCCTTTTCCCGCAGAGCGACCCCATCGGCCGGCACATGCTTAGCATCGAGGGAGTCTGGCATACCGTGGTGGGCGTGGCCAGCGACGTCATCAACAATGGCCTCGACCGGCACCCCGAGCCCGAGTATTACGAACTGCGCAAGCACTTCGCCGACGCCACTTATCGCAATCGCGCGCCATCCACCGGGTGGCGCGCCGCCGCCGTCATCGTGCGCAGTCCGCTCTCGCCGGAGACGATGTCGAAAACGCTTCGCGGGGTAATTGGCGGGCTCGACCCAGCCATCCCGGTGACGGTACAGACGCTGGCGGAGCGCGCCGGTACGCTGACCGTGACGCCGCGGTTCGACGCGCTGCTGCTCGGCGGCTTCGCGGCCGTCGGCCTGCTGCTCGCCGCCATCGGAATCTACGGCGTGATCGCCTTCCTGGTAGGGCAGCGCACGCGCGAAGTGGGAGTGCGAATGGCGCTGGGCGCGACTCCCGCGTCGGTTACCGCGCTTTTCCTCCGCCACGCTGCCGGCTGGGCAATCGCAGGTATCGCCTTGGGGCTGGCGGGATCGCTGGCCGTCACGCGATTGCTCGCCAGCCTGCTCTTTCGGGTGGGCGCGCGCGATCCCTGGAGTCTGGCGGCGCCGGCGCTGCTACTGCTCGCGGTCGCGCTGGCCGCCGCATGGCTGCCCGCGCGCCGCGCGGCGCGCATCGATCCGGTCGAAAGCCTGCGCGCAGAGTAGTTCAGGGGGCAGGACGGCATCCGGCGCGGAGCGAGCCGGATTGCTATAGAGGATGAACTGTCGGCGGGCGATGCGGAGTGGCAATCGGCCACAGATTCCCTATCTGCACCACGCGCTGTTGTACCATAAGAATTTATCCATGAAGGCCTTACTGGAAGCGGTCCATCCCGGCGATAAAGACTGGGACTTGGTCCAGGCAATCGACCCCACCCGTCTCCCGGCCCATATCGCTGTGATCATGGATGGCAATGGCCGGTGGGCCGGCCGCCGACGGTTGCCTCGCATGGCCGGTCATAAAGCCGGCATCACACCCGTGCGGTCCACCGTGGAAACCTGCGCGCGCCTGGGTGTGAAGGTGCTCACGTTGTACGCCTTTTCGGTGGAGAACTGGAAGCGCCCGCGGGCCGAAGTGGAAACCCTTTGGCGTCTGCTGCGCTATTACCTCAAGCACGAACTGCCGGACTTGCAGCGCAACGACATCCGCCTGCAAGCCATCGGACGGTTGGACGCACTGCCGCCGCAGGTGCGGCGCGAGCTCGAATCGGCGGTGGAAGCCACCAGTGCCAATCGCGGCCTGCTGGTGAATCTGGCCATCAATTATGGCGGGCGGGCGGAGATCGTCGACGCCGTCAATGCGGCGCTGGAGATGGCGAGGCTCGATGGCAGCATCGCGTCGCTCCGTATCGATGAGGAAGTCATCGCCGCCAATCTCTATACCGCTGCCAGTCCCGATCCCGATCTATTAATCCGCACCTCCGGCGAAATGCGCATCAGCAATTTCCTGTTGTGGCAAATCGCGTACGCGGAGTTGTACGTTACCGAAACGCTCTGGCCGGATTTCACCCGCAAAGACCTGCTACAGGCCGTGCTGGAATACCAGAAGCGCGACCGCCGCTATGGCGGATTGAGTGGAGCGCCAGCCACGCGGCCGGCCCATGGGGCCGGGGCCGCCAGTGACGAATCGTTGATTGCCGCGCTGCGCTCGTCATGAACCGGCTGCTCACCGCAGTGGCGCTGATACCCGCCGTCGCTTACGTCGTTCTGTGGGCGAATTACTGGGTGTTCCTCGCCGTCCTCATCCTGGTGGCTCTGCTTTGTTACCACGAATACGCCGGCATTGCGGAAGGGTACGGTTTCGGCCGGCTCAACGTGCTGGGCTATGGCGCCGGTGTGGTGCTGCTGGTGTGGCAGGCGCAGACCTGGCCGCTGATTGCGGTGATCGCTCTGGTAGCGCTGGCGGCGGCCATGCGCGCCGACAACCTGTCGAAAACCTTGCCGCGCGCGGCCCTGCTGGTGATGGGCGTCATCTATGTTTTCGGTTGCTGGAAGGCGGCGCTCGATCTGCGGCAGAATTACAGCCAGCATTGGCTGATGTACGCGCTGGTGCTCAATTGGGCGGGCGATAGCGGAGCATTCTACGTGGGCCGCACGTTCGGCAAACATCGCCTGGCGCCGCGCGTGAGTCCTATGAAATCGTGGGAGGGCGCGGCGGCATCGGTGGTCACTTCGGCGCTGGTGGGCGGCGCGTACCTGCTTCACTTTATTCCAGGCACCAGCCTGTTTACGGCGATCGGACTCACCATCGTCGCGAACATGGCGGGGCAACTTGGCGACCTGGCGGAATCGGCCATCAAGCGCGGTGCCAGCGTGAAGGATTCGAGCGGCATGCTGCCCGGCCACGGCGGCTTTCTCGATCGCGTGGACAGCACGCTGTTCGCGCTCCCGGTGATTTACATCTGGCTCAAGCTGATGGTGTGAGGCCGCTCACTGCGACTTCCAGCCATGAGATGAAGCGGTAGACTTCCATCGGACCCACTCCGTATTGCGCGCACGTGGCCGCATCCGTGATGCCATCCTGCAAAATCGCAATGCGCCTTCGTTCGGTGTTGTCGTCTCCCAGGTAAAAAGGATTCGAGCGGCATGCTGCCCGGCCACCTCTTTCTCGATCGCGTGGACAGCACCCTTGTTCGCGCTTGCGGTGATTTACATCTGGCTCAAGCTGACGCTGTGAGGCCGCTCACTGCGGCGCCGGATGAGCGGCCGCGCGGCCTTCCAGCCATGAGATGAAGCGATAGACTTCCGTCGGACCGGGCACTCCGTATTGCGCGCACGTGGCCGCGTCCACCCCTACCCGTACGGTGATGCTATCCTGCAAAACCGCGAATGCGTCTTCGTCGGTGTTGTCGTCTCCCAGGTAAATCGGAAAGGCGCGCCCGTCTTCCAGATGGGTAAGGATCCATTTGACCGCGGCGCCCTTGTGCCAGCCGGTGCGCGGGACCACTTCGAATACGTGGCGTCCGTTATTCAAACGAAACCACGCGCCGGCAGTAGCCACACTCGCGCGCACCGCCTGCTCGATGGCGGGAATGTCGCACGCCGCCGCCTGGCGATAATGCACGCTGGCGGAGAGGCCTTTGTCTTCCACGCGAACACCCGGAATCCGCTCCAGGCGGCCCTGCAGAACTTCCGTGAGACGGCGCAAACGGTCGCGGCGCCCATCGGCCTCGGGCTCGACGAAGCTCAGGCCGCGTCCGAAAATCTCAAGCCCGTGATTTCCGCAATAGATCACGTTCTCCAGGCGTACCCGCACGAACAGATCCTCCACCGGACGCCCGCTCATGATGGTCGTCACCACCGAATCGCGCTCCACAATCCGCTGCAAAGTTTCGCGCATCCAGTCGGAGAGCTGAACGGCGGCAGGATCCGGCGCGATAGGCGCCAGGGTGCCGTCGAAATCCAGAAACAGCGCCAGGCGGCTGGCGTTCTGTATTCTGGCGTCCACTTCGGTCAGAGATTGCAGTAGCGGTTTCGCCATCTTTCCCGAAACTGCAAGAAGAATGCCATTCGTCAATTTTGCCAATGGGCGCAATAAATTCCAGGCGAAATTTCCCGATTACCCGTACAGGATTTCCTCGAAATGATGTCCATGCGGCAAACTTTTCGCCGCGTGTTACCCTCGAAGAAAGTGTTCGCACGCACCATCTGGATAGTCCTCGATAGCGTTGGAATCGGCGCCATGCCGGATGCCGCGGCGTTCGGCGATCCCCCCGCCGCGGACACTCTCGGCAACATCGCGCGCCTGCGCGGTCTCGCGCTCCCCCACCTGGCGGCCCTCGGCCTGGGGAACATCAAACCGCTGGCCGGCATCGCTCCCTCCCACCGGCCGGAGGGCTCCTTCGGACGCTGCACGCTGGCCTCGCCGGGCAAGGACACCACCACCGGTCATTGGGAAATGGTGGGCGTCCATCTCGACCGTCCTTTTCCGCTATACCCGCAGGGATTTCCGCCCGAGATCATGCAGGAATTCGAGCGGCGTATCGGACGGAACTCGCTGGGCAACAAGGCGGCGTCGGGCACCGAGATTATTCAGGAACTGGGCATCGAGCATATCCGCACCGGGTCGCCGATTGTCTACACGTCCGCCGACAGCGTATTTCAAGTGGCCGCCCATGAGGAAGTGATCCCGCTGTGGGAGCTATATAAAATTTGCGAGACGGCGCGCGACATTTTACGCGGGCCGGCGGAAGTGGGGCGCGTCATCGCGCGTCCGTTTGATGGGACACCGGGCCACTTCGCACGCACCTCGAATCGCCACGATTACGCCGTTCCGCCGCCCCCTGGCATGCTGCTTGACCGGCTGGCCGAACGCGGCGTCGCAGTTTCGAGCGTAGGAAAAATCTTCGATGTCTTTCTGGGACGCGGCATCGGCGACTCGACCAAGACGAAGAGCAACGCCGACGGCATGGCGAAGACCCTGGACGCCATGGCGATTCACGAAGGCGGCCTGATCTTCGTCAACCTGGTCGATTTCGACCAGCAGTACGGCCATCGCAACGATGTCGCGGGGTACGGCGCCGCGCTGGAGGAATTCGACCGCTGGCTGCCGCTGTTTCGCGCCGCGCTTCGTCCCGGCGACCTCGCGATCCTCACCGCCGACCACGGCTGCGACCCCACCGTTCCGGGTACCGACCATACGCGCGAGTACGTTCCCCTGCTGGCCTTCGGCGAACGCGTGAAAGCCGGGGTCGATCTGGGACTACGCGCCTCGCTTTCCGATATCGGGCAGACGGTGGCCGCCAATTTCGGCACATCGATCGCGCACGGCGACAGCTTTCTGGAACAAATTCTATGAGAAAACCAGTGATGGCGGGCAATTGGAAAATGTACAAGACACCCGCGGAAACCATTGCATTTTTCGAGAAATTTCGGCCGCTGGTCGAAAAATCGGAGCATTGCGAGGTGGTGATTTGTCCTCCCTTCACCAGTCTCGCCGCGGCCGTGGACGCCGCCAAGGGCACTTCCATCCGCGTAGGCTCGCAGAATATCGCGTGGGCCAAAGACGGCGCATTCACCGGCGAGATTTCGGCCGGAATGCTGCACGCGGTGGGAGCCACCCACGCCATCGTGGGCCACAGCGAACGCCGCCAGTACTTCGGCGAGACTGACGCTACGGTATTGAAACGAACTCTGGCGGCGCTGGAAGGCGGCCTCACCCCGATCGTGTGTGTAGGCGAGCGTCTGGAAGAACGGGAGAGCGGGAACACCGAAAAAGTGCTGGTGAGCCAGTTCGCAGGCGGCATCGCCGGCCTGACGGAAGCGCAGTTCGCCAAAATCGTAATCGCCTACGAGCCGGTGTGGGCCATCGGAACCGGCAAGACGGCGACCCCTGAGATCGCCGCCGACGCGCATCGCGCCATCCGCAACGAAGTGCGCGCCAAGTTCGGCAAAGAGGCCGGGGACGCGGTCCGCATTCTATACGGTGGCAGCGTGAAGCCGGACAACGTGAAAGCGCTCATGGCACAGCCCGAGATCGACGGCAGCCTGGTAGGCGGCGCCAGCCTCGACGCGGTGTCGTTCGCCTCGATCGTCAATTTCTAATTCGCGGCGCCGGCTGAAGTCGGTCTCTCGTGGGGCAGATTGGAAATCCGCGGCATACCGTCCGGCCGCGGGCTTCCACCGGCCCCGCTTAGCTCGCCATCCTGCTTCACTCTACCCCACGGCCAGCCAGCGTGCGCGCTTGACGTGCACCATCGCGAACAACACCAGGAATCCCAGCAGTAACCCCAGCGATGCGCCCAGGCCGATGAGTTGCGGCCGGTAGCTGTGCAGCCATAGCGTCAACGCCGCATTGCACAGAACCGGAATCCAGGCAGCGATCACCGGTGGCCAGGGACGATCGAGCGCAAACAGCGAGCGCGATGCGATTTCGAGCAGGCTCCAGCCGATCAGGCTGGGGCCAAGCGTCAAAAAGACCGCCGAGACCATCGCCGTGGATTGCGCGCGGAATTCGCCGCGCTGGAAGACGATGCGGATCGCCGGCTCGCGTAACAACACCGCGATGGTGCACGCCGCCACCGCGCCCACCGCAGCCAACGCGGTGGTGCGGTCAATCAGGCGGAACGCTTCGCGCAATCGCGACAGGCTGCGCAGACGCGCAATTTCCGGCAGCAGCGAGTTGGCAATCGGAGTCACCAGGATGGCCAGGGGCACGCCGACGCCGCGCAGGCAGTAATCCAGCGCCGCCGCCATCCCCGGCCCGGCGTGCGTACAATACGCGCGCGTGAACGTAATATTCAGACCGAGCCCAATGGCGTAGATCGCGAACAACGCGGGCTTGGCGAGGATGGCGCGCCAGTGGATTTCGCACGCCGGCGACGCCTCGCCACCCAACTCCGAACGCGTCGCGAACCATACGATCGCCAGTTGCGCCCACGCACCCGCGGTGTATCCCACCGCGAATGCGTATACCCCCAGCGTCTTCCACAACAACAGCGCCGCCACGATGGTGCAGAGGTTGAGCGCCGCCTGGTAGAACGCCGTGGGCAGGAAGCGCCGGCTGGTGTAAAGGAGCGCGCAGTACACCGCGCCCATTCCGGCCGCCACCGTCGATAGCGAGAGCACTCGCAGGATGGTCACCGCGACGTCGAAATCGCGCGCTGCGAGCCCCGGCGCAAGGGCGCGCATCAGCAGCGGCGCGGACAGAATCAGCGCCGCCGCCACGGCCGAGAAGCCCCACACCAGCACACGATTGAGTTTGCGGAATAGCGGCGCGCGGCCCGCCACGCCGCATGCCGTGAGCATGGGGACGAAGGCGAACAGCACGCTGTTGATGAGCACCGAATTCAGCGCGTCCATGGGACCCATGGCCACCGCCAGCGAATCGGCGCGGCTATGGGTGCCGAGAAAATACGCCGTGAGCGCTACCCGGACGAAGCCGAGAAGGTTACCCGCCAGGACGCCCGCCACCAGCGTCAACCCGCCGCGCACCACGGGACTCCCTGCCGCACGCAGCAGGGAAAACGCGGGCGCGATGGGCGGAGATGGTTGCGGAGGGTTCAGCAGAACCTCTGGCGCCGGCTACGCCGAAACCGCGCTGGCAGAGCGCGCGGCGGAAAGCGCCGCTTCGTAGTCGGGATGATCGGCCACTTCCTTGACATACTCGGCGTGCCGGATGGTATTCGCCGGGTCGAGCACGAAGATGGCGCGGCTTTCGATGCGCAGTTCTTTAATCAGCGTTCCGTAATGGGAACCGAACGAGCCGTCCACATGATCGGAGAGCATCTTCACGTTGTCCACTCCGAACGCTCCGCACCAGCGCTTCTGGGCGAACGGCAGATCCATACTGACCGTGATGATGCTGACGTTGGTGAGCTTGGCCGCCTCTTCATTGAAGCGCTTGGTCTGCGCGTCGCACACCGGCGTATCGAGCGACGGGATGACGCTGATGATACGAACCTGGCTGCCGGTATCTTTCAGGCTGACCGGTTTGAGTGAGTTATCCACTACCTGGAAATCGGGCGCGGCATCGCCGGCTTTCAATTCCGGACCTACCAGGGTCAAAGGATTTCCCTTCAGGGTCGTTGCTCCTGCTCTTTCCATAAATTCCTCCATTTTTTCTTTTGTGGTGACTCAGTATTGTATCAACTCGCTCAGGCTTGCCGCGGAATTGACGGGCACTTGACAGGTGTAGTCGCTGCACACGTACGCACTGGCGCGGCCGTCCACGCGCTCCATCGCCGCAATGGCGGGGATGCCGGCGGCGAACGCGTCGCGCGCTTCCGCGGAGTCCACCATCAACACGATCTGGTGCGGCACAAAGCGCCCGCGCAACGTACGCAGCAGCGCCTGGGTATCGTCTCCCTCGGGCGCTCCCACAATCACGATCTGGCGCGCCTGTCCCGCCCGGAACTCGCAGGCGGCCAGCATTTGCGGCAGCGCCACCGGGGCGGCGCTCAAACGCGGCGCGAAGGCGGCGAGGAGCCGTTCGGCAGTCGCACGAAGATCCTCGCGATTGAACATTTCGGCCAGCCGCAGCAGATTGCCGAGCGTCACCGAATTGCCCGACGGTTCGGCGCCATCGTAATCTTCCTTCACGCGCAGCACCAGGCCGCTGTCGCCCTCTTCCGAGCTGAAGAACGCGCCGCCCGCGGTGTCTTCGAACAACTCGCGCTGCTTCTCCGTGAGCCCGCGCGCCAGTTCCAGGTGCCTCCGGTCGAACTGCGCTTCGTAGAGATCGAGCAGCGCCTGCGCAAAGAGCGCGTAATCGTCCAGGAAGCCGCGGATCGCCGCGTCGCCGTCGCGATACCGCCGCAGCAGAACGCCGGTAGCCGGTTGGTGCATGTGCGCGATCAGGAACTCCGCCGCCCGCCGCGCCGCTTCCGCGTAGCGCGCCTCGCCCAGTAACGCGCCGCCTTTGGCCAGCGCCGAAATCATCAGGCCGTTCCACGCCGTCAGCACCTTATCGTCGAGATGCGGACGCGGCCGCTGGCCGCGCGCCGCCAGCAGCGTCTCCACCGCCTTGGCAAGCGCGTCGCGGATCTCTTCCACCGGCCGGTCGAAATGGAGCGCGGTGTCTTCGAGTTCGTTCGCCTGGTAGAGAATGTTGCGGCCGCTGAACTCGCTGTGCGGATCGTGCTCCACGTTGCCGCCGTCCACTACGCCGTAGCGATGGCAGAACCAGTCGCTCACCGGCGCGTCGAGCAGCCCGCGGATCTCCTCCACGGTCCAGATATAGAACGCGCCTTCGCCTTTTTCCGTGGGCCGCGACGCGTCGGCTGCGCTATCGGCGTCCTCGGCCGAATAGAAGGCGCCGCCGGAGTCGGTCATATCGCGCAGAACGTAATCGAAGATGTCGCGCGCCACCGCGGCGTACTGTTCGTCGTGCGTGATCTGGAACGCTTCCAGGTAGGCGATGGCGAGCTGTCCCTGATCGTACAGCATCTTTTCGAAATGCGGCACGAACCAGCGCTCGTCCACCGAGTAGCGATGGAAACCTCCGCCGAGTTGGTCGTGCATGCCGCCCTTGGCCATCTCGCGCAGCGTCTTCAGCGTCATTTCGAGCGCCTCTTCGCTCTTGGTGCGCGCGTAATAGCGCAGCAAGAAATTGAACACCGAGGGTCGCGGAAATTTGGGCGCGCCGCCGAAACCGCCGAGGTGCGTATCGAAGGTGCGGCGGAAGACGAAGAAGCCGGTATCGAGCGTGGCGGCGTCGATCTCCGCCCATGCGCCGCGTCCCGGCTCCACGGTTACCTGCTTGCGAAGCTGCTCCACCGCATCCTGCGCCGCTTCCGCAATCTGCGGCTGCTGCGTGCGCCACGCGTCGGCGATCTGGTGCAGTACCGCCGGAAAGCCCGGATGTCCGAAGCGATTGACGGGCGGAAAGTAAGTGCCGCCGAAGAAAGGTTGTAAGTCGGGAGTCAGCCAGACTGACATAGGCCAGCCGCCGCTGCCTGTGGTGGCCTGGACGAACGTCATATAGATACGGTCGACATCGGGCCGCTCTTCCCGGTCCACTTTGATGGCCACGAAATCGCGATTCAGGAGGGCGGCGATCTGTTCGTTCTCGAAGCTCTCGCGCTCCATCACGTGGCACCAGTGGCAGGTGGAGTATCCAATGGAAAGAAAGATAGGCTTGTTCTCGCGCCGTGCTTTTTCGAACGCTTCCGCGCCCCACGGATGCCAATCCACGGGATTGTGCGCATGCTGCAGCAGGTAGGGACTCTTCTCGTGGGCAAGCTGATTCGTGTGCATGGAATTTGGGCGCGAGGGATAACCGTCTCCATAGTACACCAAGGCGCCATTCGGTCAGCTCCCGAGCAAACGGTATTTAGTGACGATGGCCACCGCGCAGGCCGCCAAAAAACCCAGAATCGCCAGCCATTTCAGAAACGCTTTCCACGGGAAGCGGCGCCGCTCACGCTTGAGCACCAGCAGGTAGCTCGCGAATACACCCAGGAAAAAGAGCAGGCACATGGGAAGCGCAAAAAGCGTCAGGTTGAACGCATCGGTAGTCGGCGTGACGATGGCCGCAATGGTGACGATGATGAGGATGGCGTAGCGCGAGTGCTTGAGCAGAAACGACGGCGACGCAACCCCGATGAGCGTCAGGAAGAAGACCATCACCGGAATCTCGAACACGATGCCGATGCCCAGCATGGCGTCGACAAAGCGGTCGAAGTAATTCTCGATGGTGATCTTGGGGACCACGTGCGTGGCGCCGCTCGCGCCGAACAGAAACGACAGTCCCGAAGGCAGCGCCACGAAGTACCCGAAGAGGCCGCCGAGAATGAAGAGGCCCGCGGTGCAGGCGATGAATGGCACGGCCCATTTCTTCTCGCGCGCATACAGGCCGGGCGCGATGAAGGCCCAAAGCTGCCAGAAAATCCAGGGCGAACTGAAGAAGATCGCCGCCACCAGCGGAGTCCACACCCACACGATGGAGAATTGTTCCACCACATCGATGGCGATGAATTCCGCGCCTGGAATCCCGGTGCTGTGGAGCGCTTTCAGGCCCGGGGCCAGCACCACTGCGAACAATTGCGGGCTGAAGATCAGGCAGATAGTGAAGATGACGCCGAAGCCGCCCAGAGCTCTGATGATGCGACTGCGAAATTCTTCCAGGTGTTCCAGAAACGACATGCGCAGCATGCCGTCGTCTTCGGCAAAAGCGTTCTCCATGGCGCACTCCTGTGGTTCGGTGATTCGAACGCCCGGCGTGCGGAAGCGTCTACGGTGTTTGGTTGGAAGACCCGGCGCCCGGCGTGCGGATGCGCTAATGGTGGGGTTCGAAGCGGAGTGCAGCTTCGCTGGGAATTAAGATAGCAGATTTCCCCGCTGACTTTAACCTTCCGACCAAAATGGTCCGGCGTTCTATTGCCGGGGCTGATTATACGCGAAATTCATCTGCACGTGAATCTCGCCGGCGGTGTACTGCACCGGCAGCGGACCGAAGGGGCCGGCCTGGCTGATGGCCATTACGGCGGTGTTGTCCAGACTCGGATCGCCGGTCTGCTCGGCGTACACCACTTTGCTCACGCGGCCGTCGCGCTGGATGATGAACTGTACCGAAACGTAGCCGCGATGCCCGTTCCTCGGCAGGATGGTGTACCAGGCCCGCTTCACGCTGGAAAGCACCTGCGCCAGGTACGGTTTGAAATCCACGCCCTTGGGATCGCTCAGCAGCTTCGGCAATTCGTCACCGGAGGATGCGAACGGCGCGGTCCCCTGCGAACTGATGGTCCCGTGGCCCGACAAGGTGCCGTGCACCGTAGCCTCCACTGTGGGAGCGTCGAGCGGCCGGACGCCGCTGGCGGCGTTCGGCGATCTGACATCTTCGAAAGCCGACGGCGGTTTCGGCGGCGGCGCCTGCGGCGGCGCCGGCAGCACCAGTTTCGGTTCGGTCGCCGCGATCTCCATTTTGGGCGGCTCGGGAAGCGGCGTCTGCGGCGCTGCTTTAGGAGGAGGCGGCGGCGCGGCCGGCACGCTCTTGTGCGGCGCCGCGGCCTGCGGCTCGGGCGAGGGGCCTTTGGGCGCATGCACGCGCGGCGTCAGATCGGGAGAGCGCATCTCACGGATGACATTGTTGGGGTTCGGCGCCCTCTGTGTCAGCGCCATCGGCGGCAGCACCAGCGGAGTCACGATGCTCTCCTGCGGCTTGGGGGCGGCAGGCTGCATGAACGTCTCCGGCATCCACAAGACAAACAGGATAGCGGCGGCGTGCGTCAACAGCGACAGGACAGCGGACCGGCGTTGGCGGACATCTCTGCCCGGCTCCGACCAATCCGTCAGCAGATGAAGATCCGCCTCAGGCGCCGGTGTTACTGCAGTTTCCATCTGTCTTCCAACGACTGCGAGACAATAACCGAGTGCTCTCTTATTTTATCAAGTATAGCCAACGCAGTCCCCAAAGTGAGACGCGCCGCAGGGCCGGAACATTTCGGAATTTCGCGGCTTTCTACACAATTCAGGAAGGCGTCGAGCTGTAACTGCAATGGCTCTCCAGGGCTAACGGGCGCCTTTTCGAACCCGATCTGCTGGTTTTCGCCCACTGAAAAGAGCACCAGGTCCTGCCGGCCGTAATCCAAGGACAGGTATTGGCGCGGCTGGAACAGGCGCAGCTTGCGCACGCGCTCGGTGGAAACGCGGCTGGCCGTCAGATTGGCCACGCACCCATTAGGAAATTGCAGCCGCACGTTGGCAATGTCCTCCTTCTGGGAGAGGATGCGAATGCCCGCCGCGCGGATCTCCGAAGGTTCGTCTTTGGCGAGCGCCAGCACGATGTCGACATCGTGGATCATGAGGTCGAGCACCACGTCCACGTCGAGACTGCGCGGGCTGAAGACGTTGAGCCGGTGGATCTCGAAAAACAGCGGCAGTGTGGTGCGCCGTTCCAGTTCCACTACCGCCGGATTGAAGCGCTCCAGGTGCCCCACCTGCAGGATGCGCCCGCGCCGTGTGGCGGCATCCACCATCCGCCCGGCCGATTCCATATCGGGCGCGATCGGCTTCTCCACCAGCACGTCGATACCGGCGTCAAGCAGTGCCACCGCCACTTCTTCATGTGCGGTGGTGGGGACGGCGACCACGGCGGCGTCCACCTTCCCGGCGAGCGCGCGGAAATCGATTAGCGCTTCGGCCTGATACAGAGCGGCCGCCGCGGCTGCGCGTGTGCCGTCGACATCCACCACCGCGCACAGTTCGGCGCGCGGCGATTCGTGCACGACGCGGCAGTGATTCTTCCCGAACTGTCCCGCGCCTACTACTGCCATTCGATGTTTCGGCACACTAAAACCCCACTATGGAAATTCCCGCTTCGTTGGCGGCGCGTAGCATCTCTTCGCGGTCGAGCATGAGGGTGCGGCCGGCCTCCACCGCCACCACCGTGGTTCCGGTTTCACGTAGCACGGGGACGCTCGCGAGCCCAATTACCGGGACATCGAAGAGCAGATGTTCGCGGCGCCGCGCCACTTTCACCAGCGAGAGGCGCCGGCCATTCACCAGCCCGGCGGCGCGCCGCAACATGGCGTCGGTGCCCTCCATAGCCTCCAGCGCCACGCAGGCGCGCTCGCAAATCGCCACACTCTGGCCCACATCGAAGCCCGCGAGCGCATTCGCGACGCGGCGGCCGTATTCGATATCGACGGTTTCGTCTTTCGCGGGTTTGCGCCTGGTCATCGAGCCTTCGGTGGCCAGCATGGGTTTGAGCAGCGCAGTGGAATCGGAGAGATGGATGCCTTCATCTTGCAGCACCTTGATGACGCCGCCGATCAGTCCGTCGGTATTCTTCGAAGGCAGGGACAGCAGCAGCTTCGCCAGGCGCCAGTCGGGCGCAATCGACGAAAAAATCTTGGCGTGCTTCACTTGTCCGCACATCACCACCTCGGTGATGCCTTCTTTTTTCAGAATGTCGATAAGCTTACTGAGTTGCCCGAGCGAGATCCAATGAAGGCGCGGCGCCAACGCCTCCAGGCTCTTCGATGCTTCCTCCTGGATGGCGATGACGGTAACGTCGTGCCCCAGTTGGCGCGCGCTTTCGAGCGCCAGTTCGGGGAAGCGGCCATTGCCGGCGATCATTCCGTAGCGCATGCTAGTTGACCGCAAGTGGCGCAGACTGCAATCTGCGCGGGGCTTCAGCCCTGCTGCCGGTGACTCGCATCACTTCGCCACCCCGCGTTCCGACGTGTGGATGAACTCGATCAACTCGTCCACCTCCGCGCAAGGCGCCACTTCCGCCCGGATTTTCTCGATGGCCTGCGTGGTATTCAAATTCGACCGCGTCAGCAAACGTAGCGCGGTCTGTAGCGACTCGATGGTCTCCTTCGAAAATCCGCGCCGCTCCAACCCCACGCTATTGGCGCCGAACACGCTGACCTCCGGCTTGTAACTGGTGAGCGAGTACGGCATGATGTCCTGCTTGATCACGCTGTACGGGCCGATGAACGCGTGCTGGCCCAGGCGGCAGAACTGATGCACCCCACTGAACGGCGCCACGTCCACCCAGTCCTCGATCGTCACGTGGCCCGCCAGCCCCACGCTGTTACCGAGAATCACGTGGTCGCCGATCTGGCAATCGTGCGCCACGTGCGCGTACGTCATGAGCAGGCAATCGCTGCCGATGCGCGTGGTCAGCCCGCCGCCCGCCGTGCCGCGATGGATGGTGACGAATTCGCGAATGCGATTGCGGTCGCCGATGCGCGTCTCGGCGCGCTCACCTTTATACTTGAGATCCTGCGACGCCACGCCGATCGAGCAGAACGGGAAAAACGTATTATCCGCGCCGATCCACGTGGGACCTTCGAGATAGACATTAGCCATCAGGCGGGTGCGCGGTCCGATTTCGACTTCGGCCCCGACGATCGAGTACGGCCCGATCTCGGCGCTGGCATCGATGCGCGCCGCGGCGTCCACGATGGCGGTGGGATGAATCGCCATTGCCTACGCGCTGACCGGATCGGGCTCTTTGACGGCTTTATCGGCCAGCTTGCACATCACTTCGGCTTCCGCCACCACCACTCCGTCCACCGTGGCAACTCCGGCCATTTTCGCCACGCTCGCCTTGCGCTTGAGCACCTTCATTTCCATGCGCAGCGTATCGCCCGGCACCACCGGCTTGCGGAAGCGGGCATTCTCCACCGCCACCAGCAGCACCAGCTTATTCTCGCGATCGGGCATGGATTTCAGCACCAGTACGCCCGCCGTCTGCGCCATCGCCTCGATGATCAGCACTCCCGGCATCACCGGAAAGTCTGGGAAATGGCCCTGGAAGAACGGCTCGTTGGCCGTCACGTTCTTGATGCCGACCACCCGGTCGGCCTCTAACTCGACAATCCGGTCCACCAGCAGGAACGGATAGCGATGGGGCAGTATCTCCCTGATTTCATTGATATCCAAAACCGTCATGGAAGCCGTATTATCGCATGCAGCAACGGCCTCCGCTCGGTTATGCTGAAGAAATTGGATCCTATACTGACTTACCTCTCGGCGCAGGAACACGCCATCGCTGCGATGATTCGCGGGTTTGCGGAATGCGAGTCGCCCACTGACGATCCCGCGGCCGTGAATCGCTTCGTGCAGTTAGTCTCCGACACGGTGGCCCCGGTGGCGCGCGTGAAAACCCATTCCGGCGGCAACTTCGGCAAGCACCTGGTCTGCGAGATGCGCCTGCCGGGCCGCAAGAAAAACGGGCAGGTGCTGGCGCTCGGCCATTCCGATACCGTCTGGCCGATGGGCACCCTGCGCACCATGCCGTTTCGCATCGCCGACGGGCGCCTCTGGGGACCCGGCGTGCTCGACATGAAAGCCGGGATCGCGTTCTTCCTCTTCGCGGCGCGCGCGCTGCGTGAGCTCGAGATTCCGGTGCCTGCCAGAGTGCTGCTGCAACTAAATTCCGATGAAGAAGAGGGCAGCGGAAGTTCGCGCGCCTTGACCGAGCGCAACGCGCGCGCCAGTAGCGCGGTGCTGGTGCTCGAACCCGGCACAGGGCTGGAAGGTAAGCTGAAGACGGCGCGCAAAGGCGTGGGCGGTTACAACGTGACGGTCCGCGGCAAAGCTTCGCACGCCGGCGTCGATTTCGCCGCCGGCGCAAGCGCCATTCTCGAACTGGGGCGGCAGCTCGAACGCATCGCCGGCTTCACGAATCTGAAGCGCGGCATCACGGTCAACCCCGGCGTGATCGCCGGCGGCACGCGGACGAATGTGGTGGCGGCGGAAGCGCGCGCCGAGGTCGATGTCCGCATTCTGAAATTGAAGGATGCCGCGGGCGTCGAGAAGAAATTTCGCTCGCTGCGGCCAGTGGATCGCCGCTGCTCCATCGAAGTGGTGGGCGGCTTGAATCGTCCGCCGATGGAGCGCTCGGCGGGAATCGTGAAGCTGTTCCGCACGGCGCAGAAACTGGCGCGGGAACTGGGCGTGGAGATCGAGGAATCGCTCACCGGCGGCGGCTCGGACGGAAACTTCACGGCAGCACTGGGAATTCCGACGCTCGACGGCCTCGGCGGTGTGGGCGAAGGCGCGCACGCGCGAAACGAGAGCATCTTGACGGATCGCATGGTCGACCGCACAGCGTTGATCGCCAAGCTGCTGGCGGCGATTTAGAGGGGATTGTTCACCGCAGAGACGCAGAGACGCGGAGAAAGTCGAACGCAAAAGCAACGTCGGAGAGCGCCGAGGGAGCAGAGGGAACCAGCGTTACCTCCGGGAACATGCGATGGTCGTGCTTTTCACTCACTGAATCGCGCCGGAAGCGCACTGCGCCGATCGCGAAGAGGCGCTTGCTCACCGCGGAGGCGCAGAGTCGCGGAGAAAAGCAACCGGCCTTGCCTGCGGGAACATGCGCCAGCCCCAGCCAAACGCTGGTTCCCTCTGCCCCCTCAGCGCTCTCCGGCTTTGCCTTTGCTTTCGATTTTCTCTGCGTCTCTGCGTCTCTGCGGTGAATCCTACCCCACCCGCGTAACTGCGCCCTCCGACGCCGACGACACCAGCGCGCAATACTTCGCGAACACCCCCGTCTTATATCGCGGCGAAGGAGCCGTCCATGCCGCTTTGCGTTTCGCCAGTTCCTCCGGCGCCACTTCGAGATCGAGCACGCCGCGGTCGGCGTCCACCGTGATGGTGTCGCCCTCATGCACGAACGCGATCGGTCCGCCGTTGAAGGCTTCCGGCGCCACGTGCGCGATCATGAATCCGTGGGTAGCGCCGCTGAAGCGGCCGTCGGTCAGCAGCGCCACGCTGTCCGACAAGCCCGCGCCCACAATCGCGCCAGTTACCCCGAGCATTTCGCGCATGCCCGGACCGCCGCGCGGACCCTCGTAGCGGATCACCACCACGTCGCCGGCCTTGATCTTGCCCTGAATCACGGCCTGCATGGCGTCCTCTTCGCGATCGAACACGCGCGCCGGACCCTGATGCATTTTCTTCTCGTGGCCGGCGAGTTTGATCACACAGCCTTCGGGCGCCAGGCTGCCGTGCAGGATGGCGATGCCGCCGCGCGGCTTGAGTACATGGTTGAGCGGCAGCACCACTTCCTGTCCGGGAGTTTCGTGCGCCTCCGCCGCTTCTTCGCCGAACGTCCGGCCGGTGACCGTGACTGCCGATGCGTCGACGAAATTTCCTTCCACCAGCCGCTTGGCGATCACCGGAATGCCGCCGGCCTTATCGACATCGGCCGCCAGGAAACGGCCGCCCGGCTTGATGTCGACGAACACCGGGGTGCGCGCGCAGATGGCGTCGAAGTCATTGATAGAGAGCGGCACCTCCGCCTCGCGCGCCATTGCCAGCAGGTGCAGCACCGCGTTGGTCGAACCGCCGCTCGCCGCCACACCGGCAATGGCATTGTCGAAAGCCTTGCGTGTGCAGATATCGCGCGCCCGCAGGTTGTTGCGCACCGCGTCCATCACGATACGTCCGCAGCGGCGCGCCACATCTTCCTTGCGCTTATCCACCTGCGGCACCGACGCCGTTCCCATGGGTGCGAGCCCGATCAGTTCCATCACCGTCGCCATGGTGTTGGCCGTGAACTGTCCGCCGCACGCGCCTGCGCCCGGGCAGGCATGGTCTTCGATATCCAGCAGTTCCGCATCGGACATGCGGCCGCTGGCGTGCGCGCCCACCGCTTCGAAGACGTCCTGAATGCTGATGTCGTGGCCGTTGTGCCTGCCCGGCATGATCGACCCGCCGTAGAGAATGACGCCCGGAATATTGAGGCGGAGCAGCGCCATAGCGGCGCCGGGGATCGTCTTATCGCAGGCCACCAGCGCCACGATGCCGTCGAACATATGGCCGCGCACCAGTAACTCGATGGAATCGGCAATCACCTCGCGGCTCACCAGCGACGCCTTCATCCCCTCCGTCCCCATCGTCACGCCGTCGCTGATGGCGATGGTGTTGAACTCCATGGGCGTGCCGCCCGCCGCGCGGATGCCTTCCTTCACCTGTACCGCCAGATCGCGTAGCTTGAAATTGCACGGCATGGTTTCGATCCAGGTGTTGGCCACTCCGATAATCGGTTTGGCCAGGTCTTCATCGGTGAACCCGATGGCCTTCAGCATGGCTCGCGCCGGGGCGCGGTCTCGTCCCTGAGTGATGGTGTGACTTTGTAGTTTCATAGCGGGAAGCAACCAGTGTAACCCCAATCAGCGGGTGGCAATTCGCTTTTGCTACACTGGGATGAGCTATGGCAATTCCGAATGTGAAGCGTTTCCGGCCCTTCTGCCCCACCTGCAACGACAGTTACACCCTGATGGCCGTCCTGCCCAAGGACGTGGACGTCGATAAGTATTTAAGCGACGCCGTGGCGCGCCACGATCACAAGGCGTTCCAGGAAGCCAAGCAGCTCCATTTCAAAGTCCGCGTCGGCCAGCAGAAGCAGAAGAAGGCCAAGTAGTTTTACAGCCTGCTCTGCAGTGTACGCAGGGCTTTCAAACCCTCTTGTGCAACGGCGGGATCGGGGTCCTTGCTCAATTTATCGAGCGCGGCCACGCTCCCGCTATCACCGCTCCGGGCCAGCACGCGGGCCAATCCAATCTTTTCATCTTTCGTTCCCGTCGCCATAGGTGCGTAGAGCGCTTGCCGTACGGTCTCATCGCGCGCCAGTTCCACCAGGAACGGGTACGCCACACCGTTGTAGGACGACGAATTCAGGTTGTTGATGAGGAACCGCAGCGGGCTGAACTCGCCCATTTCAGTCTTCCCCAGCATCACCTGCGCGAACGCCAGTGAGAGACGCGGGGCGGTTTTGGTCTCGCTCTGCCAGGCGGTGGTCAGCATCGGCAGGTCGGCGGGATTCTTGAGGCGCGCGAACCCTTCGGCGGCGGCGGCGCGCATGCGATCGTCCTTGTCGTGCAGGTACTGTTCGTACAGCGAGCGGCTCGACGGTACCGGCAGCATGGCGATAGCGGTAAGCGCCTCGCGTTTCACAGTCATGCTCTTGGCCCGATTGAGCACGTCGATGAGGTCCGGCACCGCGGCCTTATTGAGCAGCACGCCGGTGGTCTGGATCGCCGCGATCTGCACCTTCTGATCCATGTCACGCAGGCGGAACGCGATGGCCGGGCCGGCCGACTGGTCGCGGATCTTTTGCAGCGCCACCAGCGCTTCGTAAATCACGTCGGTATCTTTGGTGTGGACGGCTTCCAGCAGTTCCGGCTCGGCGTCCTTGGCGCGCAGAATGCCTGCGGCGTGGGCGGCATTGGCGCGCACATCGGCATTCACGCCGCTCTTCACCATGCGGGCGAGGGCGGCAACCACGTCGGCACGAACCGTCACGTAGGCGGGAATGATGAGATCGTTGGTGTCGGTGAATTTGCCTTTGATACTGCTGCCCACTTTACGGATGGGAGCTGTGATCCCCGTCTTCACGTATCCCGGCGAGTAGAAATTCACCATGCCGTCGGTGGCCAGAATCTGGATCTGCGGATCGTCATCCTGGGTAGCAAGAATTAGCGGATCGAGGCTCGCGGCGGTGCCCACGTCGGTGAGCTGTTTGACGGCCTCGGCGCGAACGTCGGGAGGTTGGTTCTTCAAATACTTTTGCAAGGTGGGAATGGAGGGAGCGCCGCCCTTGGCTACCTCCCGCACATCCTTGGGCTTCACATCTTGAGCTGTCAGGGGAAGCAGGAATGCAAACGTAACGAGAGCAACTGAAAATGCGCGCATGTTTCTACTGTAGCGCGGTGCCGTAAGCGGAATGGCGCCGTGCGGCCTCGGCCTACACGCGCGCGCGTCTCAGTGGCGGCCGCCTTACGCCAACTGCTTGCCGATCGGCAGTTCGCGAATGCGTTTTCCGGTCGCCGCGAAGATAGCGTTGCACAGCGCGGGGGCGAACGGCGGCACTCCCGGTTCACCGACTCCCGCGGGTGGCGCGTCGCTCTCCACGATGTGGACGTGCGTCTCGTACGGCGCTTCATGAATCCGCGCCACCGGATAGTTATGATAATTGCTCTGGTCGATCTTGCCGTTCGTCGCGGTGATGGAGCCCATCAGCGCCAGCGACGCGCCGAACACCGCCGCGCCTTCGAACTGCGAGCGCACGCGATCGGGATTGACGATCATGCCGGCGTCCACCACCGTATCCACCCGCGGGATCGAGATCTTGCCGCCCGGACCGATCGCCACTTCCACCACCGTCGCAATGTAAGTCAGGAAGCTGCGGTGCGCCGCGATCCCCAAAGCATGCCCCTTGGGCAGCGTACGCTTGCCCCAGCCCGATTTCTCGGCCACGATTTCTACTACGTTACGCAGGCGGCCCGCGTCCACCGGATACGTCTCGATCGGCCCCATGTTGGCGTAGGCCACGCCCTGCGCCTTGAGATCGACAATGCGCGGCGGCCCGATCAGTTCCAGCAGATAATCTTTGGGATCGCGGCCCGCGGCGTGCGCGCACTCATCGGCGAAAGAGCAGATGGCGAACGCGTGATAAATGTTGGCCACCGAGCGCATCCAGCCGATGCGCACGTGGTTCACCGCCTCGCCATTTTCAGCGCGAATGTTGGGGATATCGAAGGGCCAGTCGACGAACCCCATTCCCAGTTCGCCCGCGCCGCCATACTTCACGCCCAGCCCGAACGTGGAATCGATGGACGGAAATACCGTCCGTTGCAGCCATGCCGCGGGCTTGCCCGTGGCGTCCAGGCCGGCCTTCAGATACATGGCGTCGACACTGTGATAGTAGTCGAAGCGGATATCGTCTTCACGCGTCCACACCACCTTCACAGGCTTGCCGAGTTGCTTGGAGAGGATAGCGGCCTCGGCGCAGAAATCGGGCTTCGACTTCCGCCCGAACCCGCCGCCCAGCAGCGTCACGTTGCAGATGACGTCCTTCTTATCGATCCCGAGCGCGGCCGCTACCGTATCCTGCACCGCCTGCGGATTCTGCACCGGTGCCCAGAGCGTGCACTTGCCGCCGCGGAAATCGGCCACCGCGACTTCCGGTTCCATGGCGGCATGCGCCAGCAGCGGCACGTAATACTCCGCCTCCAGCACCTTAGCGGCGCCGCCCAAGCCCTTCTCCACATCGCCCACCTGGCGGACCACTTTGCCCGGCTGCCGCGCGGTGGACTGCAACTGCTTCTTATATTCCGACGACGTATAGCTGCCGTTTGCGCCGGGGTCCCACGCGATCTTCAGTTTCTTGCGGCCCTGAAATGCCGCCCACGTGTTGTCGGCGATCACGGCCACGCCGCCCAACGCCTGAAAGGCATGCGGCGGCTTGAAATCGGGCAGCACCAGGGTCTGCGAAACGCCCCGCACGGCAAGCGCGTCCTTGTTGTCCAGCGACTTGATCTTGCCGCCCAGCACGGGCGAATGCTCCACCGACGCGTAAACCATGCCGTCGACCTTGGCGTCCATTCCGAAGACCGCCGTGCCGTGCGTAATCGCCGCCAGGTCGTAAATCGGCATATCTTTGCCGATGTAGCGGTACTCCGATTTCTTCTTGAAGATCAGGGACGACTTCGCGGGCACGGGCAGTCTGGCGGCCGCCGCGGCCAGGTCGCCGTACCCCAGCTTCTTTCCGCTTGGCGTATGGACCACCTGGTGCAGCGTCGCTTTGCACTCCGCCGCCGGCACGCCCCACTCGGCTGCTCCGGCCTGCACCAGCATGGTGCGCGCCGCCGCGCCGCATTCCTGCATCACGCCGAAGAAGCTGCGCACCGAATGCGAGCCATCGGTATCCTGATCGCCATATTTCGCGTCGCCGATGGCCTGCTCCAGTTGCACGCGCTTCCAATCGGCCTCCATCTCGTCGGCCAGGATCATCGGAACGGAGGTGCGGCTGCTGGTGCCCATCTCCGAACGGTGGGCCACGATGAGCACCGTCCCATCGGACTTGACGCCCACGAAGACGTTCGGACGGAAGACCGCGTCTTCCAGCGCGGCTGCCGCGGGAGCCGGAAGGTAGCGCGCCCCCAGCACGAACGCGCCCGCGCCGAACGACTGCCGCAGGAAGCGGCGCCGGCTGCAATTGCGGATCTTCATGCGCGCTCCTTCGCCGCGCTCTTGATAGCGGCGCGGATGCGCTGATACGTGCCGCAGCGGCAGATGTTGCCGGCCATGGCGTCGTCGATATCCTTGTCGGTGGGGAGCGGCGTCTTCTTCAATAGCGAGGCCGCCTGCATGATCTGGCCCACCTGGCAATAGCCGCACTGCGGCACGTTGAGATCGGCCCACGCTGCCTGCAACGGATGTTCGCCCAGACCTTCGATGGTGGTAATCTCCTTGCCCGCCACGCCGCGCACCGGAGTCACGCAGGAGCGGATGGCGACCCCATCCTGGTGGACCGTGCAGGCGCCGCAAAGTCCCATGCCGCAGCCGAATTTCGATCCCGTGAGCCCCACGATGTCGCGCAGGTACCAGAGAAGAGGCATGTCGGGATCGCCATCGAACTGGCGCGCCGCCCCGTTGACTTTGAGTGTGATCATTCGTCCCCCAGAGTGGTTACCAGGATACGCACTGTGAAGCGCGTTGGCAATGGGACGGCCGGCCCGCGCAAATTGGCTTGCTGCGCCCCATTCGTGAGATCCTAGGCGGAAGAGGGGCAGATGCTGGTTTGTGGCAGGGCTCTCGCCGGGCTTGCCGGATTCATCTTACTGACTGCGGGCGCAATATGGTGCCAGGACGTGTCTTCGCCGGAGACCATCCTGCGGCACGCGGTGGAACTGCATCAAGCGGGCGACATTGCGGGCGCCATTGCGCAGTATCGCGCCTATCTCGACCAGGTGCCGGACAGCGTGATGGCGCGTTCCAACCTGGGTGCGGCGCTTTCGCACGCCGGAAAATTCCCGGAGGCCATCGTCGAATACCAGAAGGCGCTGGAGCTGCAGCCTGCCAACCTGCCGGTTCGCATGAATCTGGCGCTGGCCTATTACAAATCGTCGGACATCGCACACGCCGCTGCGGAATTGGAGCGCGTGCTGGCGGAGCGGCCCAGTGAGCGGCAGCCCGCGCTCCTGCTGTCCGATTGTTACCTCCGGTTGGGCGAGAACCGGAAGGCGATCGACTTGCTGACACCGCTGCAGCAGCAGACCCCCGCCGATAAAGCGCTCGACTACATGCTCGGTACCGCGCTGGTGCGCGACGGGCAAACGGCACGCGGCGAATCGCTGGTAGATCTGATCCTGCGCGACGGCGATTCCGCTGAAGCGCATCTGCTGTTGGGCGAATCGCGGATGTGGGCCAACGATTTTCCGGGCGCTCTGGCGGAGTTTCAGAAAGCCCTTGCCATCAATCCGCAACTGCCCAGCCTCAATGGATATTACGGCACAGCGCTCGCCAACCTGGGCGACGACGCCGGCGCGGAAGCGGCGTTCCGCAAGGAACTGGCGATGGACCCCAACGATTACCCGGCCAATTTTCAACTCGGCAAACTGCTGTTGCGAACCAACTCCGCGGAATCGCGCCCCTGCCTGGAGCGCGCGCTCCGCCAGCGGCCCAACGACGCGGCCACACGCTATCAGATCGCGCTGCTAGACCTGCAGGACGGCCGCACCGATGAGGCGCGAACCGCGCTCGAGAACCTGCTCCGTGAGAATCCCAACGATGTGGAGGCGCACATCTCGCTGGCCACGGCTTACTATCGTCTGAAACGCAAGCAGGACGGAAATAAGCAGCGCGCCATCGTGCTCCAGTTGAATTCCGGGAAGCACGCGGATCTGGCGGGAGGTACCTCGAAGTGAGAGTGGGTCTGCTGGCGCTTGGTTTGGCGGCGCTGGCTGCCGGGGCGGCGCAAAACGATCAGGTCTGCGCAGCCTGCCACGCCAAGGAGAGCGCCAGTTTTCCGGCCACCCCCATGGCGCAGGCGCTGTTCACGGTGGATAGCTGCGCCATTCTCAAGAACCACCCCGACCTGCAATACCAGGAGGGGCCGTACCACACCGAAATCAAGCGCGAGGGCGACCGCAGCATCATCACCGTCACACGCGGCGCGGAGACTTTCAGCATTCCGATTCTCTATGCGCTCGGCCAGGGTAAGGCCGGCCAGACGTACGTGTTCCAGTACGACGGGGCGATCTACGAGAGCCGCGCCAGTTTCTACAACGAGCTGGGCGCGCTCGATACCACCATCGGCGATATCGGCATTAAGCCGCAGAGCATCGTGGAGGCGGCGGGGCGGCGGCTCACGCCCGTGGATGCCGCCAATTGCTTCGCCTGCCATTCGCACGGCGGCTCGGCCGGTGGCGTGCTGCATCTCGACTCGGTACTGCCCGGCGTGGCGTGCCAATCGTGCCATGGCCAGGTGGAGAAACACGCGGCCGCCGTGCGCGCCGGCAATGTGGCCGCCGCCAAGTTACCTCATCTGGCCGACCTGCCGGCCGAGGACACGTCCGAGCTGTGCGGCAAGTGCCATCGCACCTGGTCGCAGATTGCGCAGACCGGAATGCACGGCCCGAATACCGTGCGCTTCCAGCCCTACCGGCTAACCAACAGCAAATGCTATGACGTGGACGACCAGCGTATCCGCTGCACTGCCTGCCACAATCCGCACGATCAGCTCAATACTAATCTCGCGAGCTACGATTCCAAATGCGAGGCCTGCCACTCCACCGCGTTGCACACCAAAGTCTGCAGCGTGGCGAAAGAGAACTGCGTGACGTGCCATATGCCCAAGGTCGATTTGCCGGGCGCGCATCATCAGTTCACCGATCACCAGATTCGCATCGTGCGCGCGGGCGAGTCTTTCCCGAACTAGACGCCGGAAGGCTGGAAATCATCCACCGGTATGGGCAAAGCCGCGGCATCCGAACGCCGCGGCCGATTTGCCGCCCATTTATGGAACGGCGCCGTGGAAAACGGCATTGCGCCTGCGCACCATTTCGGCACGCCTCTTTACGCCGCAAAAGCAGTCACGGCGTGGGCTGCACGGCTGGCACTTCGTAGTGCGCCCGCACCTTGCGCGCCGCCGCCCGCCCCACCACCGCTGCCAGTTGATCTTCGCTCGCCGCGCGCACCAGTTCCGAGCTTCCGAATTCCTTCAGGAGCTTGCGGACGGTGATCCCGCCCACTCCCGGGATCGTGTCCAGCTCTGACGTGAGTTGCCGCGAATTACGGCGCGAACGGTGGAACGTGACTGCGAAGCGATGCGCTTCGTCGCGGATGGATTGCACCAGGTGCAGGATCGGCGAGAAGCGATCGAGCGCGTAGGGCTCGTCCTCCTGCCCGTAGACGTAAATGATTTCCTCGCGCTTGGCGATGGACGCCAGCGGCTGGTCGCAGATGCCGATGGCTTCCAGCGCGTCCGCCGCGGCGTGCAACTGCCCCAGGCCGCCATCGATCAGCACCAGCCCCGGCATGGGTGCGCCTTCTTCTTTCAATCGCGCGTACCGCCGCGTCACCACTTCGCGCATGCTCGCGAAATCGTCGTTGCCGATCACCGTTCTGATGATGAACTTGCGGTAGTCGCTCTTTTTCATCCGGCCGTCTTCCCACACCACCATGCTGGCCACCTTATCCGTGCCCTGGATGTGGGAGATGTCGAAGCATTCGATGCGGGCCGGCGGCGCCGGCAGGCTCAACGTCTCCTGGAGCGCTTCCTGAATGGCTTTCGAGGAGGGCTTGAGCACGCGGAATCGCGCATTGAAGCTGTGTTTGGCGTTGGTGCTCACCAGGTCCATGAGCGCCTTCTTCTGGCCGCGTTGCGGAGTGCGGATTTCGACTCGCCGGCCGCGCTTTTCTGAGAGCAGTTCTTCCATCACCTCGCGGTCTTCGAACTCCACCGGCACATGAATCTCGCCCGGAATGTGCTGCTGGTCCATATAAATCTGCAGCAACAGGGAGGAGAAGAACTCAGGCTCGCTGAATTCGTCCTGGTCTTCCCAGAAGAACTCGCGCCGGTCCACAATCTGCCCATGGCGCAGGTGAAACAGATTCAGCGCCACCATGGGCGGCTCCGCGTAAACGCCGAAGATGTCGGTGTCGTCGTCCTTGGCGGCGGCCATCTTCTGGCGCTGCTCAATCTCTTCCACGGTAGTAAGCAGATCCCGCAAAGACGCCGCTTCCTCGAAGCGCATTTCGTCGGACGCGAAGGCCATGCGCCCGCGCAGGTCGCGTGCCAGGTCGGAGTGGCGGCCTTCCAGAAACAGGCGCACGTTGCGGACCGCGGACGCGTAGATATCGTCGGTTGTCAGTCCCTGTACGCACGGACCCAGGCAGCGGTGAATGTGATATTGCAGGCAAGGCTTGGGATGAAAGCGCGTCAGGTCAATCTTGCAGGAAGGCACCAGAAAATGGCGATGGATGAAGTGCACCAGGCGGTGTGCCAGGTTGGCGGGAAAGTACGGGCCGAAATAGGTGGCGCCATCCTTGCGCAGGCGCCGCGTAACGTACACCCGCGGATACTTTTCATTGGTCAGCTTGATGTAGGGATACGTCTTGTCATCGCGCAGCAGGATGTTGAAACGCGGCTTGTACTGCTTGATGAGATTGTTTTCGAGGGCCAGCGCTTCCTTCTCGTTGTCGACCAGAATGTAGTCGATATCGCGCGCTTCGGAGATGAGGGTGCCCGTCTTGACGTCGGCCAGCTTATCTTCCAGGAAGTAGCTGCGCACGCGATTGCGGAGGATCTTGGCCTTACCGACGTAGATCACTTTGCCGCCGGCGTCTTTATATAGGTACACTCCGGGCGCAAATGGGAGTTGCGCTACTTTTTCGCGGAGTTCCATGGGCGGAGGGTATAATCCAATTATGTCACGCCGGATTCCGTGGCTGCTGCTGGCCGGCCTGTTGCCATTGGCCGCGCAGGGGCAGACCGCTTCGCAAGATACTCAGCCTAAGCCGCAGCTCGAACAGCGCACGCCGCCGAAAACTTCCGGCAAGCAGGCAGTGCCGCCCGAGGAAGACAAGTCGTTTCTGAATGAGGAGCACTCCTTCAACCCGCTGCAATCGCAGAAGAGTGTCGAAGTGGGCGACCATTACTTCCACAACGGCAAACTACAGGGCGCGATCTATCGCTACCAGGACGCCACGTTGTGGAACGACGGCAACGCTGAGGCGTGGCTCAAGCTGGGCAAGGCCGAGGAAAAGATGAAGGACATCGACGCCGCCCGGAAGGCCTTCACCAAGTATCTCGCCCTGGCGCCCGACGCCAAAGACGCCGGCTCCGTTCGCAAGAAACTGCAATCGATGAAATAATCGGTTCTAATGCCCTCGTTCAAGCGCCATTTGCCCGCGCTGGCGGTGCTCGCGGCGTTGAACGCATTTCTCTGCGCCCAACTATTTACGGCCGGGTATCTCAACCAGTTCAGCTCGGTTGACGGCGCGTTCATCTCCCTGGCTCATTACCTCTCGCGCCATTGGGCCAATCATTCGTGGTGGCCCATCTGGCATTGCGGCATGCCCTTTGAGGACACCTACGTTCCACTGCTGCACCTTACGGTCGCGGCGCTGGCCACGCTCGGCCGAATCTCCGCCGCGCATGCGTATCACATCGTGGTGGCCATTGCGTACACGCTCGGCCCGGTAACGCTGTATGTGGCGGCGGTATACCTGGGGGCGGATCGCGCCGGCGCCTTCGCTTCGGCCGCGATTTACTCGCTGTTCTCGCCGGCGGCCCTGCTCATGCCGGCGGTGGCTCGCGATATCGGCGGGATCTGGTTCGGCCGGCGGTTGCAGATTCTCGCGGTGTACGGGGAAGGCCCGCACATTGCGGCGCTCACGCTGCTGCCCCTCGCCATCGTGGGACTGGAATATGCGCTGCGCAAGCGGACCGGGCGGGCCTTCGCGTGCGCCGTCGGCGCGCTCGCCCTCATCTTCCTCATCAACGTGCCGGGCTCGATGGCCACGGGCCTGGCGGTCTTTTGCTGGATCGTGGTCCAGCCCACGGGCAGCCGCCGGGCAGCGTGGACGGTGGCCGCCGGCGCCGCGGTATGTGGGTATGCGCTGGCCTGTTACGGCATTCCGCCGTCTTCGGAGGCGACCGTTCTTGAAAACATCGGGCGCATGCACCACGGCTTCTCCTCGGCCGCGAAAATCGCACCCTTCCTGCTTGTCGCGATACTGGCCGCGGTCGCCGGTGCGGGCTGGTGGCTATCGCGTACACGAGTGCCGCTGCTCATCCGCTTCGCCATGCTGTTTTTGGCTCTCACCGCCGCCCTGGTGCTCCCTGACCGTCCCAAGAGTTTTGAGTTGCTGCCGCAGGCCGGCCGCCTGCAGCTCGAAATGGAGATGGCCTTCTGCCTTCTGGCCGGCAGCGCGCTGCGCTACCTCTACCGCGCTTCGCCCTGGCGTTTGCGCATCGTCCTGGCGCTGCTGTTTGCCATCGGTGCGGGCTATCAGATTCGCAATTACCGCCATCGCGCCGAAATCGACCTGCAAGCCGCCGCCCTGCCGGCGCGGTCCGAATACACCAGCGCGATGTGGGCCGACAGCCACCTGGCGGGGCAGCGCGTCTACGTCACGGGCTCCGATTCTTTCTGGTGGAACGCCTTCACCGACGTCCCGCAGGTGATTGGCTGCTGCGACCAGGGTGAATCGCTCGACGTCCTCGCCAATGTACCGTACCTCATCAGCCCGGCCACCGGCCCGTATCACGAGATCCTGACCAAGGCCTACTTACAGGTGCTGGGCGCGCAGGCCATCGTGGTCAGCGGACCCCAGAGCACCGATGAATATAAGGATATCCAGGGGCCTGGTCGCTTCGACGCGATGTTTCCGGTGCTCCATCGCGAACTCGGCGATACCATCTACGCGGTACCGCAGCTTAGTTCATCGCTGGCGCACGTGGTGGAAAGCGCGGACATCGTGCCCGCGTCGCCCACCGTGTATCAGGTGTACGCCTATGCGCAGAAGATCGAGGACCCGGCGCGTCCTACGGCCGATTTCGCATGGCTCTCCGATGGCGTGGCGCGCGTTCGCGCAACGTTGAAGCGCGACGACCTGGTAGCCGTGGAAGTGCCGTGGTTCGCGGGTTGGAAGGCTTGGGTGGGAGGCCGGCGGATTCCCGTTTCGGCTGACGGGCTGGGCTTTCAGATCCTCCACCCGGCGTGCGAGGGCGCCTGCGAGATCGCCTTGCGCTGGACGGGCCGTCCCGACCGCATTCCCTCTGCGATGGTCTCTCTGCTGGCGCTTTGCCTTCTCGCAGTCCTGCTCTCCGGCAATCGGCCGTGGCGCCCACTGAAGCGCTGGTGACGGCGCTATGCGAGGATGCTGCTGTTGCCGGTAGCCGTCGAGGCGGAAACGAACGAGCGCTGGCCGCAGGTGCGGAACTCGTAGTGATTCATGGCCAGTACCGTTCCACGGCTGCTGTTGGAAGTGGTGGGGCCCGCCACCACCAGTTCCAGCGGACAGACATTTTGCAGGAGGTAAGGCCAGGCGATCCGAAGTTCGACCTCAACGCCGCTGGGAGGAGGGTTATCGGACACGAACCGTACCGCGCCGCGGCTCAAATCCACCGTATGCCCCGACCCGAAATAGGTGGCGCCGCACAGCGTGTAGCTGAACTGCAGCTCCATCTCGTAAGCGTAGCGGCGATCGCTTCGGCGGTCTCCGTGGATAACATCTTTCCGGTCCATACAACGTCATCATCGGCAGTTTCGGACGCCAAGACCAGTCCTGCGAGTACCTTGAATCGGGGTCTTTTGGGCCGCCGGTTCCAGCGCAGTTCCAGTACTGTCATACCACAATCGGCTACTCTCTTATTCACCAAGCTCCGTATTGAAGCGCACATAAAACGGCCCTAGCATCGTAGCGGAAAAGGGGATTCAGCATGCACGCTACCACATACCTTCTACTGTTCACTGCCGTCTTCGCGGGTGTCCTCGCCATCGCCGCGACCCTCGGGATCGAGTTCTACCGCGACCGGCGCCGCCATCGCCTGGTAACGAACGTCCGGACTGCTCTCGCCGGCTCTCGCGTCGAGAGCCCGGAGGAAGCTCCGCTCAAACGGGCCGCGTAATCCAGCCCCCAACCTGCGACTTTGCCATCCCGGGTGTCCACAAATGTACGAGCCAGGAGTCGATCGGTTTCCCGAATCCTCTTGACCTGCGTCCGATATCTGCCAACCGCGACCACGCGATCTCCTTGCGATGCGAACGGCTGCATCTGCAAGGTAATCCGCTCCGCATTTTGGCCCAGGGCGTGGAAAAACTGCAGCCAGCCGTCGCGCCCCCGCCAGTTGCCGGCCCAGGGGATGCTCGCCGGCCCTTCTAAATCCAGCACAGCGTCGTCATGCAAGAGATTCAGAACGCCGGCAATGTCGCCGCGTTGAAAGGTTTCGTAGACCTCCGCGATCAGCTCAAGGTTCGTTGGCTCGGTCATCGTTTCACTCCTGGGTGTTATACGCGGACCAGTCTCGAAGTGGATTCAGCAAGCTTCCCGGCGCATTCCGTCCCTAACGTTTCAGTTCCGGGAGAGTCCAACCGGATCGAGGGGACTCATGCACCAACTGCCGATGGACCTCCGCTACTCGATTCGAAGCCTCCGCCGTACTCCCGCCTTCACCGCCGTAGCCGTCCTGGTGCTAGCGCTCGGGATCGGCGCCACTACGGCGATTTTCAGCGTCGTCAACGCGGTCCTCATCCGTCCGCTTCCCTATCGCGATTCGGCACGCCTGGTGGCTCTCTCGACGCTCACTCGCCAGAACGGCGCCAGCCGCTCGTTCGCCACTGTCTCGCTGAACGAGGTGGAGCGCTGGCGCGCGGAGTCGCGTTCGCTCGAATCTGTCGGCAGTTTCGTGTTCACCGCTCTGCCGGTTAACGTCGGAAGCCGCGCTATGTTCCTGGTGGCCATCGGCGCCGACCCGGAGTTGCTGGCCACACTGGGCGTCCAACCTGTGTTGGGCCGTAACCTGGACGGCAGCGGCAGCAAGATCAAAGATTCCACGGTGGTCATCAGCCACCGCCTGTGGGTTGACGCCTTCCAGAGCGATCCCCATGTTCTCGGCCGGTCGCTGGTGATGGACGGCGCCTCCGACACAGTGATCGGCGTGCTGCCGGCGTCATTCCAGTTTCCCCGTTCCGACGCTTCCTATTTCTCCGAAAATCCGGACATCGTTTTCCCGGTCGCCAACATCGCCGATTCCTGGGGCCGCAATTCCACGCAGTGGTTCGCCATCGGCCGCCTGCGTCCCGGCGTCGCCATGCAGTCAGCCGACGCTGAATTGAAAACCATCACCGCCGGCATGGTAGCCGGGGACGCCGAACTCCGCGGCATGTCGGTGCAACTCTCCAATCTCGCTTCTGAGACCACCGGCGGCGTGCGCAAGGCGCTGCTGCTGACACTCGGAATCTCCGTGGTGCTGCTGCTCATCGCCTGCACGAACATCATGAATCTTGTGTTTTCGCGCGCGGCACAGCGCGGGCGTGAGATGGCGGTGCGGAAAGCGATGGGTGCGAGCGCCTGGCGGCTGGTGCGCCAGATGTTAGTGGAAAGCGCGTGCCTGACGTTCTTTGCGGGCGCTCTCGGGGTGGGGCTGGCCCGCCTCGCGCTGGATGCGCTGGTGCGCTTTTCGCCCGCCCACCTCCCCATCTCAGGCCGGGTGGAAATCGATTGGACCGTGCTGGCGTTCGCCTTCACGGTGTGCGCCGCCACCGTCATCCTGGCCGGCGTTCTGCCCGCCGTTCACCGCAGCCTCCAGAGAGAAACGCCGATCGCCACGGCGCGGACATCCGCGGGGCGGGCGGTGCTGCATTTTCAACGCGGCCTGATGGTGGCACAGATCGCGCTCGGGGTGGGATTGTTGGCGGCAGCGGGCCTGCTGGCGCACAGTCTCTTCCGGCTCAGCTCAGTCGATCCCGGATTCCGCACCGAGGACACGCTGGCGTTCGAGGTAGCATTTCCCTCCGGCAAGCCAGCAGCTGCTGAGCCGCTGTACCAGCACATCCTCGAAACCACTCGCAGCGTCCCGGGCGTGATTTCCGCCGGCTGGATCACCAATCCGCCGCCCGAAACGCGTGCCGGAGTTTTCATCCCGTTCTCCATTCCGGGCGCGAGCGACACGGTGCGGCGCTTCTGTAATTTCCAGATCACCAGCGAAGACTACTTCCGTACCGCCGGGATCGCCCTCGCGCGCGGCCGGGACTTCAGCCTGGGCGACAACTCCGCCGCGCCGCCCGTCGCCATTGTCAACGAGACCCTGGCGCGTTCCTACTTCCCGAATCTCGATCCCGTGGGCCAGCATCTTGCGGTGAGCTGGGACGGCAAGACGCGCGAAATCGTAGGTGTAATCCGCGACATTCACGATCGTGGCCTGAGCGCCAAAGCGGTGGCCACACTGTTCGTGCCTTACCAGCAATTCGCGCTGTCGTATGGCGGCGTGGTGGCGCGCACCAGCACGCCTCCCGCTGCCGTGATTCCGGAATTGCGCCGACGGCTGGCAGCGGCCGAACCCGAGGTGCCGCTCAGGAGCGTGACCACTATCGGCGCGCGTTTGCGGGACACGCTCGATGCACCGCGCTTTTATACCATGATGGCGGCAGTATGCGCGCTCATGGCGGTGCTGTTCGTGACGCTCGGACTGTACGGCGTGATTTCCTTCGGAGTTTCGCGGCGCACCGCCGAGATCGGAATCCGCATGGCGCTGGGCGCCAGCGGCGAATCGATCCGCCGCGGCGTTTTGTTGCAGGGTCTGCGCATGGCGGCGGCGGGCGTAGCGATGGGAATCGCGCTCTCTCTGGCGGCTACCCGCCTGATGGCGGCTCTGCTGTTCGAGATCAAACCGATCGATCCGCCTACGCTGGCGATATCGGCCATACTGGTGATCGCGGTGACTCTCGGGGCGGCATACATTCCCGCACGCCGCGCCAGCATGGTAGCGCCGATGATGGCGCTGCGGCACGATTGATTCGCCCCACAGAGTGACAGATCGCGGCGCCAGGTGTGCCCAAGGGTAGTGCGGAGACCGCTGGCAACTGATGAAATGGCGGCGGCACTTCGGACGAAGCGATGTCCGCCACGGCTTTCCGCAATCGTGAACCTTACCATTCGCTTCAGCCTGCGCAGATCGGTTTCAGTATTCCAACGCAATCCATAGAGTGCGCCGCTCCGTTGCCTACACTTCGAACTCGGAGCGGGCGGTGGCGCCGGCACTCCGGACGAAGCGATGTCCGCCACGGCTTTCCACGACCCGTCGGGCTGTTTCTTGTAGGTGGTCACAACCGTGCGCTTTAGGCTGCGAAGATCGGTTTCAATGTTCCGGCGCAATCCATAGAGTGCGCCGCTCCGTTGCCTACACTTCGAACTCGGAGCGGGCGGTGGCGCCGGCACTCCGGACGAAGCGATATCCGCCACGGCTTTCCACGACCCGTCGGGCTGTTTGTTGTAAGTGGTCACATAGCTGCCGTGATCGTGAACCTGACTCTTAGATACCGGGTCGCTCCGATGGTGGCGGCAATGCGCTCCGCTTCAGCGGCGGACTGCGCTCCTTCTTCCGGCATGCCGTGCGCCAGTTGGAGCGCGGCCAGGTGGGTGAGGCTCTCCGATTCGCCGCGATGGTTTTCCATGGCGCGCTGCGCGGCAAGTGCATCGGCCAGCGCCTGGGCGGCGGCGTCGAACTGGCGCAGGGCGGTGAGCGCCACCGCTCTTTCCCCATTGCTCCTGGAGGCGCATGGCGCGGCCGAAGCAGGCCACCGCGCCGGCATAGCGGGCCTGCGCCATGTAGACGCTGCCGGTGTTCATGGTGGCGGTGGATTCTTCCGCATGGTCGCCCACTTCGCGGTCGATCTGGAGGGTGGTTTGGAAAGCCCGGAGTGCCTCTTCGTCGTCTCCGAACGCGTGGCGCACCACGGCGATCTTGCCCATGGGGTTGGCTTCGCCGCGGCGATCCTTTCCTTGCCGACGGAGCGCCAGCGCGCGCACGAAGGCATCGAGCGATTGCAGGTCTCCCTGGGTATAGTGGATGGCGCCCAGGTTGCTCCAGGCCGCGCCTTCATTGGCGAGGTTGCCCAGGTCGTGCTGGATGGCGAGCGCCTTTTCGAAGCGCTCGATAGCATGCGGCTCGTCGCCCGACTCGTGGTAGGCCAGCCCGAGATTGTTGAGCACCACCGCTTCTTCTTCGCGATCGCCGGTCTGCTCTGCCAGACGCAAAAGCGTCGAGTTCGATCTCAATGGCGCGGCGCTGATCGCCCAAGCGGGATTGCACCAGCCCGATATTGCTCAGTGTGACCTGCTGTTTGGCGGTGTTGCCGGTGGCGCGAAACAGCAGGAGCGCGGAGTTGAGATTTTGCAGCGCCGGTTGCAGATTGCCCATCCTCAGAGAGAGCACGCCGATCTGCTCGAGGGCCTTCGCCTCCATGGGAGTGTCGCCCAGATCGTGGAACAGCGGCGCGGCCTGTCGGTATTCGGCAATGGCCTGCTCCATATCCTTCCCGGTCTTGCGCGTGGCCGGCGGGTCCGGTTGGGGCGCGGGGACATCAACGGCACGTGCGATATCCTAAGGAAATATGCAGGTGCGGCAAGCCTTTGGCCTGAAGGGTGGCGTAGTGTGCGTGCTGCTTCTGCTGGGATCCGGAGCAGGTTTGTGGCTGCGCGCGACCGGCGGACCGGTGGCCGCCATCCGCTTCGAACTCAAGCCGATCGCCTTCCAACTGGAGCACGGCGAAGTGACGGCGCGGCATGTGCCGGCAACCATGGCGGGCGGCGTGGCCGTGTTCGACTACAACCACGACGGACGTCCGGACATCTTCTTCACGAATGGCGCGAATCTCGGCACCCTGGCCAAGGACGACCCCAAGTATCGCAATCGCATGTTCCGCAACGATGGCGGCGGAAAATTTACCGACGTTACCGATGCCGCCGGGCTGGCCGGCACGGGCTTCGACACCGGCGCGGCGGTGGGCGACTACGACAACGACGGCAATCCCGACCTGTTCGTGGCAGGCGTGCACCACAATACGCTCTATCGCAACAACGGCGACGGCACCTTCACCGACGTCACCGAAAAGGCCGGCATCTCCAACCTGCCCGATGCGAAATACGGACCGATGTGGGCGATTACGGGCGTGTGGATGGACGTGAATAACGATGGCCTGCTGGACCTGTTCGTGGTGAATTATCTGCAGTGGGATTACAAGACCGAGCCGCTGTGCGAGTACAAGGGCGCGGCCGATTACTGCTCGCCGCGGTCCTATCAGGGCCTGCCCAACCAGTTGTACCTGAACAAGGGCAACGGCAAGTTTGAGGACGTCTCCGAGCAGTGGGGCATTCGCGCGCATATCGGTAAAGGCATGGGCGGCGGCATGGCCGACTACGATGTGGACGGCCGTCCCGATCTCTTCGTCACGAATGACGGGTCGTACAATTTCCTGTTTCACAATCTGGGCGGTAAATTCGAGGAAGTGGCGTTTCAAAAAGGCGTGGCGCTGCCCGAAGACGGCAATTTCATCTCCGGCATGGGCCTCGATTTTCGCGACGTGAACAATGATGGCTTCCCCGACCTGGTGACGGCCGCGCTCGAGAATCAGACGTTCCCTATCTGGAAGAATCGCGCAGGCAAGGACTTTCAAGAAGTGACGACGCAGAGCGGCATGCGGGCACTTTGCATGCATATGGCGGGCTTCGGCGTGGGCCTGGCCGATTTCGACAACGATGGATGGAAAGACCTGTTCGTGAGCCGCGGCGACGTACTCTCGCGGCCCATGCCGAACACCACAGTGGAGCAGCACGATACGGTATTCCGCAATCTGGGCGCGGCCCACGCCGCTAACGGTGGATGGCAGGCGCTCACCGGCGAAGCGGGACTGGACGCAGCGCCGGCGGCGCGCCATCGCGGCCTGGCCTTCGGCGATTTCGACGGCGACGGCAAGGTGGATGTGGTGGACACTGCGCTCGCGCACCCCGCCGAGATCTGGATGAATCGCAGCCCGGGCGCGGCGCACTGGCTGGATATCGCGTTGGAAGGCACGAAGAGCAATCGCGACGGCATGGGCGCGCGCATTCAAGTAGTGACGAAGAGCGGCGCGCAGTACAACCATATGACCTCCAGCGTGGGCTACGCTTCATCGAGCTACGGGCCGGTGCATTTCGGACTGGGCGCGGATGACGCGGCGCAGCTGGTGGTGATCCACTGGCCGTCTGGAATTGTGCAGACGTTGAAAGATGTGCGCGGCGATCGGGTGCTGCGTGTGAAGGAGTCGCAGTAATCATGCAGGGGACGCGCATTGTTCTGACGCTGGCGGCGCTCTGGGCGGCGACGGCCGCGACGGCGCAGCAGAAAGCGCCGGCCACCGCGGCGCCGCCGGCGTTCGACCAGGTATCGAAGGCGGCCACCGCGGCGCGCGAACAGAATCGCGGCGAAGAGGCGTTGGGGTTGTACCGGCAGGCGGTGGCGCTGAATCCGGCGTGGCCGGAGGGGTGGTGGTTCCTGGGCGAGCTGCTCTACGACCAGAATCAGTATCCCGAAGCGCGCGATGCGCTGCGTAAGCTGGTGGTACTGGACCCCAAATCAAGCCCGGGATTCGCGCTGCTGGGACTGTGCGAGTTCGAGACCAAGGAATATGACGAGTCGCTACACCACATTTATCAGGCACGCCTGCTGGGAATGGGTGACGACGTTCAAGTGACGCGCGTGGTGCTGTTCCATCAGATGCTGCTGCTCACGCGGCTGAAGGAATACGAGGCCGCCATGCAGGTGCTCATGACGGTGGTGAAGGACGGCGGCTCCGGGGAAAGCGTAATCGAGGCGGCGGGGCTGGCGGGCCTGCGGCGTCCCATCTTTCCGGAAGAAATCCCGGAGGCCGACAAGGACCTGATTGAGCGCGCCGGGCGGGCGGTCTGCGCGATGGCGCTGCGCGATCAGACGGAGGCGCAGAAGGACTTCGCGGAGCTGGTGGCGGCATATCCGAATGCGCCCAATGTTCACTATCTCTACGGGTCGTTCCTCTCGTCCACCGATCGCGAGGCCGGGCTGCGCGAGTATCAGAAAGAGCTGGCGCTGAATCCCAAGCACACCGAGGCGCTGGCCACTATCGCGCTGGAGTACGAGGCGCGCGGCGATTTGGATACCGCGATCGCTTACGCGCGGCGCGCGGTGGATTCGGACGCCAGTTACTTCGGCGCGCATGCCGTCCTGGGGAAGCTGCTGGCCGGCAACGGCCAGGTGGCTGAAGGCATCAAGGAGCTGGAGATGGCACGAAGTGAGGCGCCGGACAGCCCGCAGGTGCACTTCTCGCTGGCGACGGCGTATTCCATCGCCGGGAAGAAAGAGGAAGCTGCCAAGGAGCGGGCGGAGTTCGCGCGCCTGCGGAAACTGGCGGCAGAGGCCGGCCAGTGACGCGAGTGGCCGCAGTCTTTGCGTTGTTGGCAGCGGCGCTTTTGGCGCAGCAGCCCGCGGAGAATCACGAGGCGCTGTTGCAGCATGCCATCGAACTGCACCAGGCGGGCGACCTGGACGGCGCCATTCGCGCGTATCGCGACTATCTGGCGCTGGAGCCCGATTCGTTGCAGGCGCGGTCCAACCTTGGCGCCGCGCTGGCACGCGCCGGCCGGTATGACGACGCCATCGCGGAATACGATCTCGGGCTGCAGAAGAGCCCCGACAATCCCGCGCTCCTGCTCAATCTCGGGCTGGCCTATTACAAGATGGGCCATTACGCGGACGCTGCCGCGCGCTTCGAGCGCGCCGTCTCGATTTCGCCGCAGTTTAAGGATCAGGTGACGATGCTGCTGGCGGTCTGCTACAACGGCTTGGGCAGATACAAGGATGCGGCCGGTCTGCTGGCGCCGCTGGAAAGCGCGAAGGCGGGCGACGCTGGCTTCGACTATGTGTACGGCACGGCGCTCATCGGCGCCGGCGACCAGACGGGCGGCGCCGCCGTCATCAGTCGCATTCTCAGCCACGGAGATTCGGCTGAAGCGTACCTGCTGCGCGGCACGCTGGAGCTGACGGCGCACGATCGCGACCATGCGCGCGCCGACCTGGAGAAATCGGTGGCGCTCAATCCGCGCCTGCCCGGGGCACACGCGCGTTTGGGCGAACTGCTGCTGGCCTTCGGGGACGACGAACAGGCGCGCGCCGCGTTCGGACAGGAACTGGCGCTGGACCCCGACGAGTTCACGTCAAACCTGAACCTGGGGGTGCTCGCCAAAGAGGACCAGGGGTATGTGGAAGCGCGCCGCTTTCTGGAGCGCGCACTGAAGGCGCGGCCCAACGATCCGGGAGTGCGGTACCAGGTTGCGCAGGTGGATCTGGCGACCAACAATCTGGATCCGGCGCGGCAGGCGCTGGAGCTACTGACCAAGGAATCGCCCGATTTCGCGGAGGCGCACGCTACGCTGGCGACGGTCTACTACCGGCTCAATCGCAGCGCGGACGGCGACCGCGAACGCGCCCTTTCCGAGAAGTTGATGGAGAAACGGGACTCGCTGGCGGCAGGGTCCAGACCGCGATGAGAACATGGTGGGCGGTAGCCGCGGCAGCGGCGGCGGGCTGTATCGTGTGGGTGACCGCCGGCGGGGCGCAGAGCGAGCCGCGGCGGCCGCACTTTACGGATGTCGCGCCGCAGTCTCACTTCACTTACAAGACGGATAATAACTTCACGGGAAGGAAATACTTTCCGCAGACTATGTGCGGCGGGGTGGCCGCCTTCGATTTCGATAACGACGGACGCATGGACCTGTTCTTCACCAACGGCGCCAAACTGCCGGAGATGCAGAAGACCGATCCGCGCTTTTACAGTTGCCTGCTGCGCAATCGCGGCGACGGGACGTTCGAAGATGTGACGGCGCACGCCGGCCTGCAAGGGAAAGATGTGGGGTTCAGCTTCGGGGTGGCGGCGGGCGATTACGATAATGACGGCCACGAGGATCTGTTCCTGTGCAACGCGGGGCGCAACACACTTTACCATAACAACGGCGACGGGACGTTCAGCGATGTCACCGAGCAATCCGGAATCGGGACTAAGCCCAAGGACGTGCTGAGCGTGGCGGCAGCCTGGTTCGACTACGACAACGACGGGAAGCTGGACCTGGTGGTCTCTAACTACACCGTGTGGACGCCGGCTCTGGATAAGGTCTGTGCGGTGAACGGACAAGAGTATTATTGCCATCCTAAGATCTATCCTAACGTGGCGCACCGGCTGTATCACAACTTAGGCAACGGCCGGTTCGAAGATGTGACGGACGCGGCGGGTTTCGGCAAGGATCTGGGCAAAGGCATGGGCATAGCGATCGCGGACTTCAACCGCGACGGCTACATGGACGTGTTCGTGGCCAACGACACGGTGCGCAATTTTCTGTATATCAATCAGAAAAACGGGACCTTTAAAGAGTCGGGCTATGAGTGGGGCGTAGCTTACGACGATAACGGCAACGCGCACTCCTCCATGGGCGCCGACGCCAAAGACTACGACAACGACGGGTTCCCCGACCTGTTCTACAACAACCTGAAGGGGCAGATCTGGGGCTTATACCGAAACATGAGCGGTAAGTACATGAGTTACGTTTCCGGCCTATCTCATGTCTCGCGACTTAGCGAACATAGTTCCGGCTGGAGCAACGGCTTCATCGACTATAACAATGACGGGTGGAAAGATCTTTATTCGTCCAACGGCGATATCGACGATATGGGCACAGTCTCGCGGCAGCCCGACACGATGTTCGAGAATGTGGACGGCAAGGAGTTTCGCGACGTCACCAGCCAGTTAGGCGCGGACTTCAATCACGCCGGCTTTCAGCGCGGCTCGGCCTTTGTGGATCTTAACAACGACGGCTTCCCTGACTTAGTGGTGACTTCACTCGACGAGAAGCCGCGCATCCTCCTCAACTCGGCGGATAACGGGAACCATTGGCTGCTGGTCAACACCATCGGCCGCCGGAGCAATCGCGACGGCATTGGCGCGGAGCTGAAATTGACGACGGCATCCGGCCGCACGCTCTATAATCACGTGACGACGTCCGACGGATTCATGTCGTCAAGCGACAAGCGGGTGCACTTCGGGCTGGGCACGGAGAAGGCGATCGAATCGCTCGAAATCCGCTGGCCCAGCGGAACGCTGCAGACGCTGAAGAAGGTGAAGGCGGACGAGATCCTGACGGTGAGTGAACCGGCGAAGTGAAGGCGCAGTTCAATGGATCACCGGCGTATCGAAACGGATGGTAGAGTCGCTGCCGAATTGATGGCAGCCGGAGTACACGATTCGGTCGCGGTACGTCTTGCCGTCGAGATAGGTCACGGTCAGTTCGGAATGCTGGGGCAGCAGGGCGTCGGACTTTCCAATGGGCGTGTGCGCATAGGACGTGCGGATGACCGCGATGTCGACGTTCAATTCGACGGGCAGGCGGTCGCCGAACGCCTCCAATTGCACTAAGTCCAGAGTGTCGGGGTCGAACCAGAAGGAGCCGTTGAACGCCAGGGGCTCGCGCCGATTATTGACCTGCACCTGGAAGCCGCTCTCTTTCTGACTGAGGCGGAACGTGTATCGCAGAGTGGCGCGCCCGTCGACGGTTTCCCTGCCCTTGTACTGGAACGATCCTTTGCCCTCCACGAATAAGTTGCGGGCGAGGCTCGAAAACATTCCGGAGCCGATCAGCCCGTTATTCACCAGAGAAGTCACGTTCTTGTTGTCGAAGCTTTTGGCGCCGGGCCGCGCGAACATTTCCTTACCGCCCACGCTCGATACTTCGAGCTGGATCTTGTCGACCGGCTGGAATTCCGGCAGCCCGGCGCGGCGGGAGCGATCGATGGTTTCGAGACAGGTGTAATTGGGAATGCTGCCGAGGTCTGTGCGGATCCGGCGCTGAAAGGCAGCGAGACGATCGCCGCTATCGACCGCCGCGGGGATCACGGCCGGCGCCGCGGGCGTGCCCTCGACGGTATAGGCGAGCATACTCTCGGCGGACGTGCCGTCCTGCGACGCCGTCACCTGCATCCGGTAACTGCCGGGCTTGCTGTCAGCGGCGATCACGATGGGGATGGCGCCGGAGGCATCGATCGGCGGCACGGCAGGAGTGGTATCGGAGATGGTGCGGCCGTCCTTCGACAACTGCACGCGCACCTGCGGCGTGGTGTGGCCGGAGGTCTGCGGATAGAGGACGGCGTATAAGTGAGGCGGCGTGCCGGCGGGCAGCACGGTCTGAAGGAGCGGGAGCACGCGCTTGCCGGAGTATTCGAACGGATCGGCGGCGTCGGGCGGGCGGTCGAGATGGCTCACCTGCCGCACGAGCGAGATGTCGCTGAGCGCCAGGCCGGACTGCGCGCGATTCTCAAACCCGATGGAGGCGGTGCCGGCGCGATCGCCCTCTTCATCCACCACGACGGCATCCACGGTGTAATTGCCGGGCGGCAGATCGACGGCATGTTCGTACGTCATCGACTCCGCCTGCACGGCGGCCAGACGATCGCCGGCCACGTCCGACAGGACATCTTTGCTGACGCGAGCGACAATCTCTCCCTGTGCATCCTTTACCAGCGCCAGCAGGCTGGCGTGGAGGCGGCGCTGGTTGGCGGCGTCCGGCGGGGCGGCGGTGAGATTGGCGAGCGGCAGTTCGAAAGCAATGGCGAACTGCGCGGCAGCGCCGGACGGACGGAAGCGATAGGCGTGCACCAGGAAATCGAAATCGTGGGGGCGCGGCTGCCGGTGGAGGGTTTTGAGAGCGGCCATTTCTTCCGCGGTGAGCGGGCCTTCGCCGGTTTCGGGCACGGCGAAATAGCCGCTGCGAGTTTCCACGCGCAGGCCGGGGCGCGCGAGCTTGACTTCGATGTTGCGGAAGCGCCCGTCTTCGTGCCCGGAGGCCGGCGCGTACGCGATTTCATAGTGGGTATCCACTTCCTCCATCACGTGGGCCAGCAGTTTGCCGGTGTTGTTGGTGTTGGCGATGAGGAATCCGCCGGTGCGCTCGGCAAGTTCGCGAATTGCCTCCTGGCGGTTGGCGCTGCTCACCATGAACTTGAGGTAATCGTCCTCATGGGACATTTCCGCCATCTTTGCGGTGGCGGTGGTGTTGGCGGGGCCCTGGGCCGACGCCGCGCCGGCAGCAGCGGCCGCAGCCCCGCCCCGGGTGGATTGCGCGACCGCGGCCTGGGATTGAGCGGACGTTCCGCCGCCCTGCGACGCGCTCAGGTCGGCGACATAGGGAAGCATGGCGCTGGCGGGCGCCATAGCGGAATGCGCTACGCAATCGGGATTGGTGTCGCCCTGGCAGACGCCGAGCCCGTAGACATCCATGGCGTAAAAGGTGACGCCGCCGCTGACGGCGCGATGAATCAGCGAGTCCCAATACGCGGTGAGATCGGCGGGCCGCGTGAGGCCGGTACCCAGAAGCAGTACAGTCTTTTGAAACGGCAGAGGCGTGAGTTGGCGGACCAGACCGATGAGCGCATCGATTTCGCGCAGGCCGGCATTGGTGGAGAGGCCCATGTCGCCGCGCAGTCCAAGAGGATCTTGCGGGTTGGCGCCGTCGGCGAAGCCGGTGGATCCGGCGCTCTGCACGACGCTGCCGGTGGCCGACATGCCGATGCCGTTGAACATGGCGGCGGCGCTCATGTTGAGCGAGGGGAGCTGATTGACGGCCGCCAGTTCGACGGCTTTGAGAAGGCTGGCGCGATTGTTGGAGAACGGAAAGACCGGCCGCAGACCGCTAGCGTCCAAACTGAAGACACCGATGAAGGTATTTGGCCGCAGCTCTTCATTTACGAAGGTGCGGGCCGAACTGAACGCGAAAGCGCGCGTCTCGGGATTGAGATCGTTGAGGATCAGGCAGACCACGTTGACGGTACGCAGCGGGTTGAACGGTAGAGGCGGAGCGGCGCGCGACGGTTCCACTTCGGCGGCCTGCTTCGCGTCTTCGGCGCGCACTTCGCTGCCGGCCACGAGACGGAAAGAGCGCACCTCCTGCGGGATACCGTTTTCGAAGACCGTGACATCGCCAGGCTTGAGATCTTTCACGAGGTGACCGTGGGCGTCGCGGACCACGACATCGAGCAGCACTTCACGCGTGGTGCTGCGGATCACAGTGGGTGAATCCTGGGCGATGGAGCGAAGCGCGAATGCCGCGAAGAGGGCGAGCGCGATGGTGGTGCATCTGGACATGCTGAACTCAGTCTACGTCGAACGGAACGCGGTCGTTTGGAGCTTCCGTCAGAGGAGGGCGCGGCGGGTCGCCGGAGGCATCGTCATCGATCTGCGGATCGAAGCCATTTGCGGGGTTGAGGCTTTGGGGACGCGGGGTTACGGGGTCGGGGTCGGGTTGCGGTTCGGCGGCCTGCAAGCGCTCGAGTTCATGGAGGGCATTGCGGTAATTGCGATGGGTCATATCGACGCGGCGCTGGAGACGGGCGAAGGTCTCGTCCATCCGGTTGAAAGACTCGCCGAGGATGGTTGGGTGCACACGATCGCGCATGCCGTCCACCCAGAGTTCGGCCTCGACGCGGCGGAAGCGGCGGAGGAGCCATTCGCAATCGACGAGGGTGTCGACGAGCATGCGCTGTTCGGGGGTATTGGGGAGGAAACGGCCGTGGTACTCGGACTTGAGGCGTTCGAGATCGGCGGGAGTTTCGTTGTGGATGATTTGGGCGTGGGAGTCTATGCCGGATTTCAGAGCGTTCCTGGAGGATCGGGCCTTGCCTTGAGGGGTGCGCGGTCCGGTGGATTTGGTTGCGTTGCGGCGGTTGGCCGCGATCTGTTTTTGAGTTGCCACGTGGCGGAGGATAGCGGGCATACAACGGGATAGGGTGGGCGGCGCGAGGCAAGTGGGTGAAAGGGCAGGAGAAATAAATGTTGAAAACGCGGCAACGGCCGCCACCCTGATTCGGCCAGAAACATGCTAGACCTAATGCGTTCGGAGGGAGAAGAAGACCTCGATGATTCAAATTGATAACGCTGCGGCCGATGCAGCACACTACGCGCTTAGTGATGAGCAGAGCGTCCAGCTAGATCACGACTTAAATGCGATGAAGACTACCGCGGAAGAGATTGCGCAGATACTCAAAGCCTCCTATGGCAGCGCGAGCGACATTGGAATTCGATCGGGCGAAGTAGATGCCGCGCTGCAAAGGCTGCGATGGGCTTTGGACCGAGTCCGAAACGCGGGTTCCGCTCCGGAGTATCGCCGTGCCTCCTCTGCTTCGCAAAGTTGCTAAAGCGCCGCGTTTCCTCACCGTTCCAGGGGCAATCGGCGTAGACTCGCGGGCGCCAGGCAGACCTAAAGTGCACAGGGCCTGGGGGTATAGTGCAAATCTTGCCACGGCACTGGTGGTGGGATGTTGCGCCCTGATTTACATCAAGCTAAATGTCCTTGCCCCCATCCCGGGATTGCCGAACCCAAGCGACTTCTACGTCTATTATCATGCCGGGCATGACGTGCTCAGGGGCACGAGCCCCTTCGAGAACTTCGCCTATTTTTATCCACCGCTGGTGGCGTTTGTCATGTCGCCTTTCGCGTTGCTGGACTATGTGACCGCGCGATGGATCTGGTTTGCAACCTCACATGTATTGCTGCTGGCGACGGCGTTCCTGCTGTGGCGTGCGATGGGGCGAAACCGCAGCGCGGCGTGTTCGATTGCATGCGTGTGGGCACTGGGCGGCGCCGCCAAGGAAAGTCTGCAAATCGGACAGTTAAATCCGGTGCTTGTGTTCGCGCTGGCGATCGCCTACACGGAGCGCGACAAACTTCGAAGCTCAGCTGTGGGCGTGGGATTCGCGTTGAAGTATATTCCCGGACTCCTGGTGGCCGCTCTGTTCTTGCATCGCCGCTGGAGCGCGCTGGTGGGATTCGCGGGAACTGTCATAGCGGCATTCCTGCTGCCTTGGGCGGTGATCCGGCTGGCGTTCACCGGCCCCAAAATACCGGTTAGCAGCCACTTCTGGATGGGCACGCCCTCCATTTTCAGTTGGTCGATCCCATCGGTGGTGCTCCGCATCCTCACTCCGATTCATCGCGGGAATGTTCTGCCGCACGAGTGGGAATTCGGCAACGTAGCGGCCACCCTTCATTTAGGTACACGCCTGGAATGGATATCGGCAGGGACGGCGATCGCGCTGTTGACCGTGGGGACGGGCGCGCTGGCCTGGGTGTGCCGCGGCAGATTGAACCGAGCACAAGTTCCGTGGGCGATGGCGGCCCTGGTTTGGTTGAGCCTGGCGGCGGCGCCGGTCTGCTGGAGCCACTATGCGATTCTGGCGTATCCCGGGGCAGCCATGCTGCTGGCCGGCGCGATCCGGTTGCGGGCGTGGCGCATGGCGCTCGGCACGGCAGCCTGCTTTGCAGCGTCGTACCAGTTGCCGCAATGGATGCTGACGCGCTATCACGATGCATACGGCGTGTGGACAGCGGCGTCGCCGGCGGCGCTCTACCTCTGGACTTCGATAGCGCCGCTCGCCTCCTTGGGGCTGTTCGGGATTGCACTGGTCTACGTCCGGCGATTGGGACTGCGAGCGGCTCCCGACAATCGGCCGGCCGTGCCGGTGAAGATGTTTCAAGGCGCCGGGCCAAGCGCGCCGCGGACGAATCGGATACCATCGTCAATGCATGCGGAAGAACAATAGCAGGACTGCAGCATTGGCAATCGCGATTCCGATTCTTTTTCTTTGGCCCGCTTATGCACGAGCGCAAGCGGCGGCCTATCCGGCGATGGCTCCCCTCAATCGATATTTGATGGCGGACGAGAAAGCTGAGATTGCGCTGGCCCGGAGTTCCGCTCCGGCTGCGATTTCGGATGCGGCCGAAGTGATGGTGCTGCGACGGAATGGCTATGCAACGGCCGTGAAGGGCTCGAACGGCTTTGTCTGCATCGTGGAGCGATCCTGGGCGAAGCCGACCGACGATGCGGAATTCTGGAACGCGAAGATCAGCGCTCCGAATTGCTTCAATGCGGCAGCCTCCAATACGTTCTTGCGCATCTATCTGATGAAAACCGAACTGGTGCTGGCGGGAAAATCGAGGGCTGAGATCCTGGCGGCGACTACGTCCGCGTTGGATAAGAAGGAACTGCCCGCGCTGGCGCCGGGAGCGATGTGCTACATGATGGGGAAGCAGCAGTATCTCAGCGACGACGGCAAGAGCTGGCACCCGCACGTCATGTTTTTCGTTTCGGGCGATGCCGTGAAAAGCTGGGGGCCCAATCTGCCGGGCTCCCCGGTAATCGCGGGGCGGGACCCGGAAGAACGGGTGACCATCATGATGATTATGGCGGGCGCCTGGTCCGATGGAACGCCGGGACCGTCGATGATGCACTGACGGCGAATCGATTCGAGTTGGCGGCTCCGGATTCGCTCACGGTTGCCCGCTGCGCGCCGTTACCGGGGTGGATGGCGCGGATCTCTAGCGGCAATTCTAGTTGGCTGCTATTTTCGGGCAAGCACGACACTCACCGGCATTTGGAAGGTAGGCTCACCGTCCCATCGTGCGGTCGTGGCTTGCGGCGGGAGCTCCGGGAGCGCGTCCACTATCTGCTGGGTGTGGTGAAATCGACCTTAGTATATAGCCATCTGCAGCGTACATCTGCAAAGCTCCAGGAAGTCTCATAGTTTGACCCAGGCCGTCAAACGCGAACGGCACGAGTAGCAAAGAAGGGGACGTTGTGCCCCGTGGGTAGGACATTCGGGCCGGAGCGGAGGCGGGAGACAGCCCTCAATCTTTGGCAGTTTGTTTCAGAAACATCTGAGTCGTGGGGTGTTTCGGATTACTGAATACTTCCGCGGGTGGGCCGTTTTCTACGTCGTAGCCGTCCGCGAACACGTGAACCTGACTCGCCACATTGCGGGCGAATCCCATGGAGTGGGTGACCACGATCATCGTCTGGCCGTCGCGGGCGAGATCCTCCATCAAGCTCAGGATTTCGCCGGCCATTACGGGGTCGAGGGCGCTGGTCGGTTCGTCGAAGAGGATGGCGTGCGGTTCCATCACGAGGGCGCGGGCGATGGCGACGCGCTGCTGCTGTCCGCCGGAAAGATTCCGCGGGTAGGCGTCGTGCTTCATCCCCAGTCCCACGCGTGCGAGCAGCTTTTCGGCGCGCTGGATGGCGTCGCCGCGATCGAGTTTGAGAACGTGCACCGGCCCCTCAATCACGTTCTGGAGGACGGTGAGGTGCGGGAAGAGGTTGAATTGCTGGAAGACGAACCCGACCTTGCGGCGCACGGTTTCGAGGAGGCGCGCGTCGGTGCGGGCGTTGGTGGAGGGCGTGAGGAGATGGTCGCCCACGCGGACTTCGCCCTGCTGGAAAAGTTCCAGGCCGTTGACGCAGCGCAGAAAGGTGCTCTTGCCGCCGCCCGACGGCCCGATGATGGAGTGCACTTCGCCCTTCTGCACGTCGAACGAGATGCCTTTGAGGATTTCGGCCGAGCCGTACCGCTTCACCAGATTTGTGACGGTAATCATGCCTGTTGCTCGAGCCCCATGCGAGTTTCGATGCGCCGCGCGACCAGCGACATGGGATAACTCATCATCAAATACAGTGTAGCGGTCATGGCCATGAGTTCCACGGTGGCCTGGGTGCTCATGGAGAGCACGGAGAAGCGCTTGGTCAACTCCACGATGGTCACCACCGAGCAGACCGAGGTGTCTTTGAAGAGGGCGATGAAATCGTTGACCACCGGGGGGATGACGATGCGGACGGCTTGCGGCACAACGATGCGGCGCAGGGCGAGGCCACGCGACATGCCGAGGGAGAGCGCCGCTTCCATCTGTCCTTTGGGGATGGCCTGGAGACCGGCGCGATAGATTTCGCATTCGTACGCCGAGTAATTGATGGCCAACCCCAGGACGCCGGTCCAGAACGCCGGGACGCGGATTCCGATCGCGGGAAGAAAGAAGAAGATGAAGTAGAGTTGCAGCATGACGGGCGTGCCGCGGAGAAACTCGACGTAGCCGGTGAGCGGCAGGGCGAGCCAGGGACGCCCGTAGAGCCTTCCGATCGCGATGGTCAGGCCGAGCAGGATTGCCAGCGGAAAAGAGAGGAACGAGAGGATGACGGTGACGCCGGCCGACTCGATGAGGATTCCGCTGTAATCCTTGACGACCTGCCAGCCGTGTTTGCGCGTGCCGAGGTTAACGGCCGTTTCGGCGGGCATCTGGTTTACTGTGACGGGCACATCGGCGGCCTTGGAGTAGCCATAAAAGCGAGCGTCCTGCGCGATGCCGGCAAGTTCGGACTGCTGCGTGTCCCAGATGCCGTACTTGCGGTAGATGCGTTCGAGATCGCCATTGCGGATCATCAGTACGATGGCCTGATTCAAGGCTTGCAGCAAGGCGGTCTCGCCCTTCCTCACATACATGACGTAATAGCCGCGCTGCACGGGCTCGCCGACCGGGCGCAAGGTGGGGAAACGCGGCGCGTAAAACGACGCGATGGGGGTATCTTCGACAGTGGCTGCGAGCTTGCCGGTCTCGACTTCGCGCATGGTGTCGGTGTTGCCGTCGTAGGCGACGACGTCGCAGGAATCGCCGCAAAAGCTGCGGGTGTAGGTCTCCGCCGCGGACCCATCGAGGACTCCGATTTTGAGTTTGGCTCCGGCGGGGCGCTTGCGGAGGTCGGCCCATGAGTTGACGGCGGTGTTGTCTTTGCGCGCCATCAACTGCAGCGCGTACACGTAATAGGGAATGGTGGCGTCCATGATTTCGGCGCGCTGGGCAGTGAACTCATAGCCGTTCAGGATGGCCTGGATTTTGCCGGTGCGAAGCATGTCGGGCATCTTGTCCCATTGCCCTTGCGTAAACTCCGCCTTCACTTTGAGATATTCGCCGATGCGGCTGGCCAGGTCGACCTCGAATCCGGTGACGTGAGACGGATCGTTCTCCTTGGGATAGACGTAGGGGCCGCCGCCCTCCTGATCGCCACCCCAAAGGAACTTGCCGGTCTTGCGCATTTCGGCAAGGTCGTCAGCCACGGCACGGCAGGGCGACGCCATGGCGGCGAGAAAACAGAGAGTAAGGGAAGCGCCAAGCGAGCGCCTCATCGAGCCTCCTTATTACGTCGATTGCGATTCGAAGCGGCGGTTCGAGTGGCACCGCGCTTCGCTCATGGTTAGGGTAGCGTAAGAGGCATCGAGTGAAAGGACGCGTGAGATACCAAGGGACGCGATCCGGTTGGATGGGTTGCCCGTATTGCGCTACATTGCCAATAGATGTCGAATTTCCGACAGGCGGACGACGCGCGCATTCAGATTCGCAGTTTCGGCGTGACGTTTCGCGAGGGCCAGAAAATCTCGCCGCATTACCTGGTGCCGCCGGCGGCGGGCATGTGGCATCAACTGGTTTGCGCCAATCGCGGGGCATTGACGGTGCGCACCGACGAATGCGCGTGGGTGGCTCCGCCACACCGCGCCGTGTGGCTGCCGGCGGGGTTCCAGTATCGCCTGGAGATGAGCGGGGTGACGGCGGTGCGGATGCTCTACATCCGGCCGCGCCGGCAGGCCGACCGCGCGTTTCCACGCCAATGTTCAGTGGTGAATGTGACTCCGCTGCTGCGCGAACTGATGCAGCGGACAGTATCGCTGGGAGCGCTGGATGCGGCCATTCCCGCGCAGAAGCGGCTGATCGGCGTGATCCTGGACGAGTTGAAGGTGCTGATCGCGGTGCCGTTGCAGTTGCCCCAGCCGCGCGACACGCGCGCACTGGAGTTTGTGGCGCTGGCGAATCGCGGAGTGGGCAACGCGCCGTCGACCAAGACGATGCTGCGGCAATGCGGCGCCAGCCGGCGGACCATGGAACGCCTCTTTCGCGCCGAGACCGGCATGAGTCTGGGCCAATGGCAGCGGCGTCAAACTCTGCTCCACGCACTGCGGCGGCTGGCAGCGGGCGAGACGGTCAGCGGCGTGGCCGGTCACCTGGGATACCACAGCGCGAGCGCGTTCATCGCCATGTTCCGCCGCGAACTGGGGCAGACCCCGAAGCGCTATTTCGAGGCGTGAGCTACTCTCGGCGTAACGAGCGAACGGGAGGGAGATTGGCGGCGCGCCCGGGCATGGGTCACGGCGAGCACACGAAGGCGAACGTCAGGCCGGGGGCGCCCACTCCATGGCGATCTTCACTGGCGACGGCCCGCGCCCGAACCGGACGACGAACGGCGACGGAATTATCGCATCACGCGGCGTGTCGACATGGCGGCGTGCGCCCCGATGCCAGGGCCGCTCGAATCACATCGACGCTTCGCGCCGTAATGCCGGGCAGCGGGCATTCGGCACAACGATCGAGATCGCCCTCGCGACGGCTGTTCCTTCGATCTCAACTCTCGGCGGCCGGCCACATCACGCGCGCGATGCCCGCGGTCAGCTGCTTCCACTTCGATTCTTCGGCCAGAAACTGCTTCTTCCCGGCGGGCGTGAGGCGGTAATATTTGTACTCGCGTTTGAGCTCCCTGGCGGCCGTCTCCCACTTCGACGCGATCCAGCCCTTGCGCTCCAGACGATGCAGCGCCGGGTAAAGCGAGCCGTGCTCCACCTGCAAAACATCGCCGGTGGAACGCTGGATGTGTCTGGCGATCTGGTGGCCGTGCGCGGGTCCGACGAGCAGGGTGCGCAGGATCAGCATGTCGAGCGTGCCTTGCAGCAGGCCGATCCGTCCCGAGGTTTCTCTTGGCATATCGTCAGCAGGCATTCTACCTTGGTTACGCATCGCCAGGGTAGAAGTCCGACCATTGCGCGTACGCTACCATCGTCTTCATGACGCAAGCCCGCGCCACGCTGGTGCGCGTACTGCCGGCGATTCTGTTACTCGCGCTCTATTGGCCGGCGGTCACAAGCTGGTTCTTCCAGGACGATTTCGGCTGGCTGAATCTTCACCATGACGTGAGTTCGGTGCACGATCTGGGCGCGGCGCTGTTCGCTCCCAAGGCCCACGGCAACATACGGCCGCTGGGTGAGAACGCCTACTGGCTGGTGCTTCCCGCGGTGTTCGGCGCCGATCCGCTCCCCCTGCACATCGTGGCGTTTCTGACGCAGGCGGCAAGCCTGCTACTGCTCGGCGCGATCGTGGGCCGCCTGACGAAATCGCGCCTGGCTGGGTGGGCGGCGCAGCTTTTATGGATGGCGAACATCGGGCTCGCGCCGGCGCTGGGGTGGAGTTCGATCTACAACCAGGTGCTCAGCGGATTCTTCTTCCTTCTCGCCTTCTATTTCCTGCTGCGCTATGGCGAGACCGGCAAGCCGCGCGACTGGGTGCTTCAGTGGGCGGCCTTCGTGCTGGGGCTGGGAGCGCTGGAGAGCAACGTGGTATATCCCGCGCTGGCGTGCCTCTACACGCTGCTCTTCGCGCGCCCGCTGGTGCGCAAAGTGCTGCCGATGTTCGCCGTCTCCGCGCTGGCCGCCGGTGCGCACTTCTATTTCGCGCCGCCGGCCCACGCCGGCGCCTACGCGCCGGTGGTGGACGCGCGACTGCTGTCCACTTTGTGGACCTACTGGGCGTGGGTGCTGGGTCCGATGCTGCTGTGGCTCACGCTGGCGTTGACGGCGGCGGTGTGCCTGTCGATCGCCTCCGCCATCCGGCATCGCTGCTACGCGCCGCTGCTCGGGCTCGCGTGGTTCCTCATTCCACTGCTGCCGTACCTGCCGCTTCCGGACCATAAGATGGACTACTACCTGGCAGTTCCCGCGATCGGGATCGCGATGCTGGGCGCCACTGCGCTCGCCGGCCGATGGCGAATCGCCGCCGCGGCATGCGCGCTGATGTACCTTGGCGCGTCGTTGCCCAAATCGATTGCCACGGCGCGCTGGGAACATGGGCGCGGCGAGCGCATGGAGAACCTGGTACTCGGCGTGGAGGAACTGCGGCAGGCGGCGCCGGGCAAGATTGTCCTGCTGGACGGCATCGACACCGACCTCTTCTTCTCCGGGGTGGCCGATCTCCCTTTCCGCGCCCTGCGGATTCCGCACGTCTATCTCGCCCCCGATGAGTACGCCCGCATCCAGGCGCCGCGCGAACTGCTCTCCAAGTACATCCTGCCGGCGCCCCTGGCACGCCGCGCGGTGGATGACGCCGGCGCGCTGCTCTACCGTTTCGACGGCGTCATGCTGCATCGCGAATCGAATGGCATAGACGCGACGGACGACATGCCCCACTTCGTCAACATGGCAGACGACGTGTTCGCCGGCTATCTGGGCGCGGGATGGAGCGCCGGCCCGCGCGGACTCCGGGCCATGAACGGAACGGCCGCGGTCCGCGTCGGCGGTCCGCGCAACGCGGCGGAGCATCTTTATATAGGCGTGTTCGACACGGGCGACGTGGGGCTCAGCGTGTCGGCCAACGGCGTCGCGTTGCCGCTCGCCATAGAGTCGCGGAATACCGATCTGACGGAGTATCGCGCCACCCTGCCGCCCGCCGCTCTGGCCTGGAAGCAGATGGAGGTATCGCTTCGCACGATGCGGGCTCCGGTGCTGTTCGGATACCTGGAAGTGCGATGAGGAGCCTGCGCTAAAGCAGGTGCGCCGGGTACTCGTGGGATTCCATACCAGGCTTCGGGCGGGCACGCGCTCCCCTCCGGTAAGCTGGAATTGGGAGACACGAAATTCCAGAGAGTACTCACTCCGTTTCGCCGGCGAACCACCGCAAGCGGGTGTGGACCTGGATCGCAGTCCTCTCCGTCATCGTCCTGGCCACTCTGGCGATTGCGGCCGTCATCGTTGTCCATCGAGCCGTCCCCATTGTGAAGGCGCGCATTACGGAGACTCTGAGCGCCCGTTTCCACGGCCGCGTGGAGTTGGATAGCCTGAACGTTTCGGCGTTACCCGAGGTGGAAGTTTCGGGAGACGGCCTGCGCATTTATCCGCCCGATGGGGTGGTGGCGGCGGGTGCTACGCAACCGCTGATCGCAGTCGGTCACTTCTCTTTCCAGGCCGGGCCGATCGGCCTGCTGGTCAAACCGACCCATGTCCGCACGGTGCAGGTGACGGGGCTCCAGATCACGATCCCTCCGCACGAAATGTGGCAGCAGGTATCGGAGAAAGCGGAGAAGCACGGCGGCAAGATCGGGATTGCCGTCGACGAGATCGTCTGCGACCGGTCGCGCCTGATCATCGGTACATCCAAACCCGACAAGGACCCGAAGGACTTCGAGCTGAAACATATCGAGTTGCACAATGTCGGACCGAACAGGCCCTGGCACTACGATGCGGCGATCACCAATGCGATTCCGCGCGGCGACATCCACGCTGCCGGCTTCTTCGGACCCTGGCAGGCAGACAGCCCGGGGGACTCCGCGGTATCGGGCCACTACACCTTCGACCATGCCGACCTCAATACCATCAAGGGCATTGGCGGCATCCTCTCTTCGGTGGGCGATTTTCAAGGCCAGCTCGACAGAATTGCGATCGACGGAACTACCGAGACGCCGGACTTTTCCCTCGACACGGCCAACCACCCGCTGCCGTTGCACACCCACTTCCACGCGTTTGTCGACGGCATCAACGGCGATACTTCTCTGGACTCCATCGAGGCAGACCTGCGGGGTTCTAAATTCACCACGAAGGGGTCGGTGATCGACTTGAAAGGCCGGGGCCACGCCATCGATCTGGACATCGATGTGCCCCAGGGTCAGATTCAGGATTTCCTCGACCTCGCAGTTCAGACCCAACCGGCGGTGATGACCGGTACGGTCGGGTCGAAGGCCAAGCTGCATATTCGCCCCGGCAAAGAGAGGGTGGTGGAAAAGCTCAGCCTGAAGGGCAACTTCACGCTGCAACAGATCCACTTCACCAATCCGCAGGTGCAGGATAAGGTCGACATGATGAGCCTGCGTGCGCGCGGAAAACCGAAGGAGGCGAAGCCGGGAGCGGAGGACGTGAACTCCCACATGAGTGGCACCTTCGATTTGAACGACGCCGTAATGCGTTTCCGCGATCTCGATTATGTTCTACCGGGCGCGCGAGTGAATCTGGGAGGGATCTACTCGCTGGATGGCCAACAGTTCGACTTCCACGGGACAGTGCGAACGGCGGTCTCGCTGTCGCAGATGGTGGACTCTCCATGGCTCTCGTTTCTGCTGAAAGCAGCACGGCCGTTTTTCGGTAAGAAGGGCGGAGGCGCGGAGATCCCGGTGCATATCAGCGGCACGAAATCGGCGCCGAAGTTCGGGCTGGATGTGCTGCACGGGCACTCCGACAGTGGCGAGGCAGCGGGAGACCGGAAGCACTAGGTCCTGGCTCAAGCGGCGGCAGGCGCTTCGCGTGCGGATTGCGCCAGGCAGGCAGCGCGCCACGGTATCCAGCAGTCCGTGTTCGACTCTGGCTTTTCGCCGGCAGGTCCGCGGGCAGGTGGGGGATTTCCGACAGCCCGATTGGCTGCCCGGTTTCAGATTCTGAATCGCGAGATGGAATGGCTCACGGACCGCACTGGGATTTCGAGCGGCGAATCGATCTGCGTGCCCTCGCTCGTTCAGTCACGACTGCGAAGATGCACGCTCAACCGTTCGCCGGTAAGCGTTGGGCCGACCGCGCGCCTGCCCATAACACCGCGGCCAGCAGCAGCGACATCGCCGGAATCAGATACATTGCCTGATGCAGTCCGATGGCGCGCGCCGCTTCGCCGACGGCGGCCGAGCCCGCCGCCCTCCGCGCCAGGGAGTCGCTCAGCATCCCGGTTGCGAGCGGGCCGAAAGCCGCGCCTCCCAGGTAAGTGACCAAGAGATACCCCGCCATGGCGGTGCCGCGCAGGGCGGGCGCCACCACGTCGTTGATGGCCGCGTAGACCAGCCCGTAGTAAGTCTGCAGCAATCCGTAGGCGGGCATGATCAACACTAATGCCGCCATCGGCCGGCCGGCCGGAAGCGCAATCGCCATCCCGGCCAGGGGCGCCGCCAGAAGGGCCGCGCCGGCGGCCAGCAACAGCCGTCCATTCGGCCACTTCGCGATGATGCGATCGCCCCAGATACCGGCGGCCACTGCGCCGGCAACGCCGAAAACGCCCGAACCGATACCGGTCCAGAGCCCGGCCTGCGCCACCGAGAGCCCGTGATATCGCTTGAGAAAGGCGGGAAGAAAGGCGGAGAAACTGTAGAGCGCAAAATTCAGAATCGCACCCGAGGCGGCGATCCATGCCAGCGCTGGAATGCGCAGCAGGCTGAGCGGCGGTGCGCCGGCGTTTCCGTGTTCCGCCGCTTCGCGCTCCGGCTCTTTCAGCCAGAGCAGCGCCGGCACCAGCAGGATGGCCGGGGCCGCCGCTAACGCCAACGCCGTACGCCATCCCCAAGCCTGTGCGGCCGGGCCGGTGACCGCCGAACTCAACATCACGCCCACCGGCACGGCCATCATGAAGCCGGCCATGGCGCGTGCCCGCTGGCCCACCGGCGTCACCGCGCCGATCCAACTATTGGCCGCCGGCGCGCATACCGCCTCTCCGATCCCCACGCCCAGGCGTGTGAAGCCGAGAAACGCGTAGCTTGCGGCCGCGCCGCCCAGCGCCGTCAGCCCGGCCCATACACTCACCCCGATGGCCATCAGTTTGCGGCGGCTCCAGGTATCCGCCAGCCGCCCCAGGGGCAGCCCGGCCACCGCATACACCAGAATGAAAAGCGTGCTCAGCGCGCCGATCTGCGCATCGGAAAGTGCGAACTCCCGGCGCAGCGGTTCCACCACTGCGCCGAGAGCCTGCCGGTCGTAGTAATTGAGGACGTTGACGAAGAAGAGGACTGCGAGAGAAGCGCGCGCCTTCCGCAATCAGCCGATCCCGGGCACTACCACCAGCCGCGGCGCAGCTTCCGCCTTATCGCCGCTCGTGGCAGCCTGCGGCGCGCCTTCTTTGCGCACCGTGATATTGCCGCGCGAAGAAGTGATGTGGATGGTCGGACCCTCCCCCACCTTACCGCGCAGCGTCGCCGATTTGCCGTCCGATTCCTGGCGGATCGCCGGGCCGAAATCGTTCATCCCATCGCCTCGCTCAGCGGTCGCTTCCAGTTGGAACGACGCGTTATCGGGCAGCACCAGCTCGACCCGTCCCGACCCGGTACGCGCTTCGATGGAAGGCACCGGCACATGGCCGGGGGTCAATTCGACGTCGCCGCGCTGGTTCTCCAGTTCGAGCGATTGCGTGAACTGATCCAGGCGAATGTCGCGCGAGTTGCCGACCAGGCGGATCGGGCCAACCAGGTTGGTGCCGTTGAATTCGCTCAGGTCCATGGTGATGTGGCCGGGCACCGCGGCCACGCTCAGTTCGGTATTACGCGCACCCTGGAAGTTCAGCGGCTTGGCCAGATTCTTGAAATCCAGGTTGCCGGTGTAAGCGCCGTTGACGGTCACCTGCCCGCCGATGTTTTCCAATTCCACATCGGCGCCCCGCCCCTGCAGATCCAGGCGTCCATTGAGGTCGACGATGCGGACCACATCGCTGCGGCCGATATCGAGCTTGGCATTGCCGTCCACCTTGGAAATGCGCACGTCGCCGCGGTCGGTGGAAAGTTCCAGGTCGCCGCCCAGTTCGGACATTTCATAGTCGCCGGTCCGTCCGTGCGCCTCTACCGAGACGCCGCGCGGCACGGTCACTTCCAGGTCGTCGGAAATCTGCTGGTTGTCGGGCGCGTGATCCTGGTTGGTGCGGATCAGAATATGGTCGCCCTGCGTCTGAATCTCCACCGACGTCCGACTGTTGGTCTTATCGGCATCGTCGCGGGAATAGGCGCGTACCGATTTGTGGCCGGTCACCGCTACTTCCGTAGTATCGCCGCCCGTCACTTTAATGGCGCCGCGCGGATTGTCGAACACAATGCGCTTCACGTTGCCGGCGGGTGAAGTGGCTTCCACCGGGTAATCGTAAGACGAGCCCCACCAGTTGAGGCCCCGGCTGTCGATGTGAATACCGTGCTCGTTCGCCGCCCACACAATCGAACCGGCCACGCAGATCAACACCACCAGCACGATCTCGCCGCCTGAAAATCCGGCCACCCGGCCTTCGCGCCAGAGTGCGACTTCGACCAGCCGCAGCAGGCCCCAGACAATCAGCAGGAACGGCCAATACTGCGCGAGCATCTCGAACAGCGGAGTTTCGGGATGGAGATTTCTCCACAGGAACAGACCGCCGACGATCAGGAGCAGGAGCGGTCCGGTAAGCGATCGGTGTCTCATGCCGTGCCTCCTGGAGAGGAAGAACCCGGATTCGACGGCGGGCTGCCGGCCGGCGGCTGCGCATAGGGGCTACCGCTATAGCCGGTGGCCGAATATCGCGGCGGCGGAGGCATAGGCATGGGCGGCGGCATGGGCGGACGCGGAGGCGCTGCGCCACGCTGCATCATGCTCAACAGGCCGAATACGATCAGCAACACCGGCCAGGTCTTGTCGAATCCCACATTGGTAAAGTTCTGCAGCGCGAACAGCACACCGAGCGTGATCAGGGTAATGGGCCCGCGAATGGCGCGGATGATCTGATAGCTATTACCGTTCATATCCGCGCTCCTTGTGGCCGGGACTGATAAAACGGCCGGCCAGCAGATAGGCGCCCGCGGCGATCAACAACACGGGCCAGAACCGCGCTACATATTCGAAATCCAGCAGATCCAGGGTGTGCAGCAGCAGCAGCGCACCGAGCGCGATGAGCGATATCCCGGCCACCGGCACATGGCTGCGGCCGCCACTGAGATTGAGGATGCTGGAGTACTCGTCCACGGGCTCGCCGGCGCGCCGCTTGCGCGCCGTGTGATACGCCTCGAAGGCCATGTAGAACCACCAGGCGATCAACAGGATCACGAACAGCGGCAACATCCCGGAGACGTCAGCGGTGCGGGAACTGGCCATACTCATCAGCAGGCCCCAGATCACCGCGTGCACAATGCCCTTGGCGTACTGCCCGTTGTAAATGGCACCCACGCCGGGAATGCATCCCAGGAAAAATGCCAGCCCGGGGGAGGTTTCCCCATAGGCGTAGGAATACGCGGCCGAGCCGCCCGCCAGGGGAGCGGTATACACCGGCGGGGGAGGGTTAGGGCCGGGGATGGGACCGGGAGGCGGCGTTTCGGGCGCCAGCGCGGGGGCATGCTCCGCGCAGTACACAGTGCCGAAGGCGTCGCGGCGGCACTCGTCGCAAACCGGTTTTCCACATGCACGGCAATAGGCAGTAGCTGGTTGATCGGGATGGTTCTGGCAGTTCATTGTCTTGTCCCCTAATGGTTTGCGCCACCTGCGTTGGAAGGCTGTCCTTGCGGAGCGGACTTTGCCGGCAGCTTATGCTCGTCCGTGGCCGGGCTGTTTGGCCGTTTCACGGGCTGCTGCTCTTCGTCCTGTTGTTGCCATTCCCGCAGTGTGGTTTGAATCTGGTACACAAATTTCAAGTTGTCATAAAACTTCACGGTGCGATCCCAGGCATCCAGTACCCGGTTTTCCAACCCGATCCATACCGCTTTGGGCTGGAGATCGCTCGCCTTGATCTGATGGATCGGCGTGACCCTGGAAAGCAGCGAAAACGACAGAATCGTCATCGCCGCTCCCATTACAAATTTCGGTTGCAGCACGGGGCGAAGCCAGGCCGAGATGCGCCCGCGCAGGCCGGCCACGGCGGAGCGGTTCTTCCGCCAGGGCGCCTCGAACAGGATCTTGGTCACCAGTTCCGGCGGGGGCGTGGCATCCTCGGTGCGCCCCATGAACCGCACCGCGGCGGCGGCATCGCGCGCCAGTTCGGTGCAGGCCGGGCAGACGGAGAGGTGGAGGTTCACCTGGGCCTTGTCGGCCGCGGTGAGCGTGCCATCCACATAGTCGCAGATGAGAATTTCAATCTCTGCGCAGTTCATACCGCCAGCTTCTGCTTTCGCAACAGCCGCCCCAATTCAGCGCGGCCGCGGTTGATCCTCGATTTCACCGTGCCTTCCGGGATATCCAAAACCTGGGCGATTTCCCGGTATTCCATTTCCTGCAGATCGCGCAAAATCACCGCCTCGCGTAAATCCGGCGATAATTTCTGCAGCGTGGCCTGTAGAATCTCACTGGCTTCCCTGCCCGCCACTCCCGCATCGGGGCGCACTGCCGCAGCGGCGCCCGCCTCTTCCAGCATGGGAAGCTGTTCTTCGATCGAATCCGTAACGCGCTCCTGACGAGTGCGGCGATAATGATCGATCAAAAGGTTACGCGTGACCCGCGCCAACCAGGTTCCAAAGGAGCCTTCCGTCGACCGGAATGTGCGAATCGTACGGAAAACCCGCAGGAACACTTCCTGCGTTAAATCCTGCGCCTCCGAGCCGCTTCCCGTGAAGCGGTAACAGAGTCCGTAGACCTTCCGGGTGTTGAGCCTGACCAGCTCTTCCCAGGCGGTCTCGTCTCCGCGAAGGCATCGCGCTACGAGGCTTGAGTCCGGGTCCAAGGTACTTTCTACCAGATTGCGGCCCGCGATGACACCTGCCGGGGGTGCAATTCCCGTCCCCCGATTTTCGAAATTGCCGAAAGGCAGCGTCGCGGTCGCCATGAGCACTCGTTTCTTTCATATGGAGAAACGAGGCTTTATCATGATAGGTTCAATTTTTCCGGTATGCTACCTATTTCGCAGGCATTTCCGGCGAGAGGAGAAGAATATTCGAAGACAAGGGTGGAAATGGGCGCTGGCAGCGATCGTAGCGGCGGGTTTGTGCGTCTGGCTGCTGCACGCCCGCGTGTCCACCCGGGCCTTCGATTGGGGCGTCGCGGTGGCCTCCCTGACTCGGCTGCACTGGCCCTGGCTTTTGGTGGCCTTGTTCCCCATCTTCGGGACGTACTACGGCCGCGCCCTCCGCTGGGAGGTATTTCTCCG